>CAWHIS010000001.1:0-157411 GCA_963829375.1 uncultured beta proteobacterium
TACCTCGCCGGCGGCAAGGCGATGTTCGACGCCGAGGGCGACCTCTGGGTCGGCGACAACTTCACGATTGGATGGCAGGCGAGCGACGCGCGTGGCAGGGTCATGCCACAAAGTTCGACCCCAACGGCAAGCCGCTGTCGCCCATCACGACGGGCTTCACCGGTGGCGGCATGGAAGGCGGAACATTCGGCGCGGCGGTCGACCTGAAGGGGAACGTCTGGCTATCGAGCTACGGCAGCAAGTCCATCACCGTGTTCAACAAGGACGGCAAGCCGCTGACTCCGCCTGAGGGCATCAATTTCGGCGGTCAACTCGGCCTCATGCAAGGCATCATCACCGCCCCCAACGGCGACGTGTGGGCGTTGGGCATCTCTAGGCGCCAGCTACTTTATTTCCCCAAGGG
The DNA here is from genome assembly GCA_963829375.1 of uncultured beta proteobacterium. Taxonomy (GTDB): domain Bacteria; phylum Pseudomonadota; class Gammaproteobacteria; order Burkholderiales; family Casimicrobiaceae; genus PALSA-1003. The sequence continues at coordinate 404 of CAWHIS010000001.1, forward strand.
CGACTGGAAGAACGGCAAGATCGTCTGCGAGGGCGACAGTGCCGAACCATGCAAGTCGTTCACCGCGCCGTTCCACTTGGCGATCGACCAGCAGGACCGGATCTGGGTATCGGACAGCTCACTCCATGTCATCCGCTTTCCGGCATCTGACCCGACCCAGGCGGTTAAGCTGGACGTGCGCTCCAACAACAGTGGCCTCAACATCGACAGTCAGGGCAACGTCTGGGTGACCAATCGATTTGGTTCAGGCTTGCTGGGCATGGCGCACATGGTGGACATGGCGGTGCACCTGAAAACCGGAGGAGTCCTTTCGGCATCCGACTACCTGACCAAGACCATGTCCGAGCAGAAAGGCGGCAGCGGCAGCGTCACTCTGCTACGGCCCGATGGCACGCAGTTCCCGGGCTCGCCATTCAAGGGCGGCGGTCTGCCCGGTCCTTGGGCCGTGGTCGTCGACGGCGACGACAATGTGTGGATCAGCAACTTCGCGATGCCGGCGAGCCCCATCGTGCAGCTATGCGGCGTGCGCATCGAGAATTGCCCGCCCGGCATGAAGACCGGCGACCAGATTTCGCCGCCCGGCGGCTACGTTGGTGGCGGCCTTCAGTTGCAAACAGACATTGCCGTGTCGCCCGCGGGTGATGTCTGGGCAATGAACAACTGGCAGAACATCGATAGTTGCTACCCCGGCGCTGCCGAGGCGCTGTCGACTCGCTGCGGCGGCCAAGGTGTGGTGATCTTCTTCGGGATGGCCAAGCCAGTGCGCACCCCGCAAATCGGACCGGCGCGCCCCTTCTGACGGGCGCTTACATTCCATCTGTTCCACACGCATTCGTCGAACGCGTGGGGGGCCGCCTCTCGACAGAGAGGGCCCGTTTTATTGTCGTATCTATTCCGCGAACGGCTGCTCCCGTAGCTTGCCGCGACCGCTTTAGAGCACCCGCTTCGTCCGCTTGGGGTCGAGAGCTGAGATACTTTCTTGTCGGTCAACAACCGGCCAGGACCTGCCAGTCGCTGCCGCATCGCAATTCGCTTCATTGCTGACGCTCGATTTCATTACCGATCTGACCTTTGGACCGCCTTTGTTGCATTTGCCACACGTTCGCCCCCATGCTAACTTCTCCGGCGCAATTTCCCACGCCCTTCGGCAATCTCCTTCACGCAAAGACGCGGTCTTGCTGGGAACGTGCCCAATGAGCCAGAGAGCAGCGAGCATGAAATGGGAAGCGAGGAGATATGCATCGCCCGGAAATAGAAAGTTTCGGGGGCAATAATCTGTAGTAGCTCCGACCAGCCGGCGTACTAACACGGTCGCTGAAATAGACGCATGATGCCTTCCGCTATCGGTCTAGTTGCCTTCGTCACTATCTTCGGCAGCGCTCTCCTCGGCATCTTTGTTGCGCGAGCTCTACCCGAGCATCACCTCAGCAACGAGACGCGCACTTCGGTCTCCGTTTCGGCGGCCGTAGTCGGAACGCTTTCGGCCCTCGTGCTCGGTCTGATGATCTCGACTGCGAACAGTTCGTTTTCGGCACGGTCGAGTGAAGTGACGGCAATCTCCGTCGACCTCATCCGCATTAACCGCATGTGAGCCGCCAGGACCAAAGTATCGTGCCATGGGTGCGCCCGCTAAGCGGGTCAATTCCGTCAAAGCCCTTCCAGGACTCATTCGTCACATGAGCACGCTGTCACGGTACGCCGGAATCCGACGCTTTTGTGTCGAGGCCAACGTTAGGGCGCACTTTGTGCCGAATCAGTCGCTCCGGTGTTGGCGTCGGCTGCGGAGATGACGCGGGCTGCAGCACTTCGCGCACGCCATGGAAAACAAATGGCCTGGGCGGTGGGCAAGCGGTGGCGATTCAATGCGATCAAGCACTCCCAATGCGCCACCGCGCGTTCACCGAACTCATTCATAAAATCCGTCATGATGGCTTGGTTGTGGCCGATTGCAGCCAACGTTAACGCCTCGCCACCCAAATCCCAGGGATCGCAATAGTCGCGCAACATCCGAACAATTCCGGCCCTGCGGGCGATAACAGCGATTTTTAACATATTGGAATCCACGTCGCTTACAGGCAACAGCGCCGCGACGACCGTTGAATGACCTTCGACGACCGCATGCTCAGCGGCTGCGCAACACGCCCGATCAACCCTTCGATCAGCCACGCGTAATCCCGGTGGGCGCACGCGCCGCTGAGGCTAGGGCGATCAAGACGGGCTAATCGGAGTCGCGGGGAATGGCCGGTTCCGTGAATTTCAACGACGGCTTCAGAGCAACCTGACCGGCGGGTCAGGGTCGCGTGCGGGCATAGCACTGCGCGCGCCCAGCGTCGGATGTATTTCCTTTACCGGACGTAGAAACGCGGACATCAACCGGTTCTGACCGGCCATGAGTGGGCATACGAGAACGGCAGCAAGATTCCCCGTTACCGCGACGAGATCTCCAAGATTAGCAGCAGAATTGAACGCGACCGTATAACCAAGCTCGAGGTAGGGAGGAGGGCGCCTAGCAATGCAAGAACTATGCGCAATCTCGGGGGCGACCAATGAATTGTCGCTCTCCGCGCCTTAGCGTGGGTTCTTACCGCCTAGATGCGCGACGTCGGCGCTAAAGTCAATTCTCGCTCCCCATTAGGTTTCGATAACCATCAATTATCGAACCTTAGTCCCTGCAAGGGACGGCTGGCCGGCCGGGGTCTCGCCGATTAGCATGTCGAACCCGTCGCCAAGCGGGTGAATGCAAGCACGGCTTCGATGGCGCGGCGCACAGACGATTTGCCCATTGGCGGGAACCAACTCGGGCGACCGCTTAACGGCATCAAATCTCTGGGTCACTGTAACGCCGATCCGCCAGAAGCGAAGATGGACTTCAAGCCGGCTTCGGCCGATGTTCGTCGGCGCGAGGAGATTGTTCAATTTAGAAGTACCCAACCGCCAAATCCGTCAAAGTCACGCCATCGCTTCGAAAAAGTACGCGACATCGCTTCCGAGTGCTACTGATCCGGCGCTTCGCCCGGAGGGCGTTACGCGTTTTCGGAGTAACACTGGTCCCGAATGCGAGAGGTGTCTCGAAGTCGAGTGACGATAGCCCCAAATGGTGAAAACTTGCCGTTCGCGCTTTTCGGCCATCGATTACTTCGATTTCGGGGCCATCTTTACCCCGGAGCACTAGGTCGGTCGCCCCATGCACACCTAGCCCGATCACAAATTGCGCATAATGTATATTATGTTAAGTTTGGTATGTATCCGGCAGGCACCCGACCCACGACCCCTGGGCGTTTGCCGCCCCATCCCCCCGTAGCCACCAGTCATTCGCGTAAAGCAGGCCCATCCGATTGACGCCCATGTTGCTCAGTTGTCCAAAAATTGCATCGGTCTCGTCCGAGTAGATGGCACCGAGACGCGGCCTAGACGGGTACTGCTCCTCGCAAAGTGCGGACGAAGTCAGCGCCATGACGCGCGTATCCGCGCAGCGATATCGACCTGTCGGCTTGGTTGTACCGCCGGCGGTTCCTCGACGCCAAAGGCTGCTGCGGTCGGCCAGGTACACGGTTCGAAAAACTTGATAATGGCTTCCGGGATAAAGCGACTGCGCGATGCATAGACGTGTCGATCACCGTATGCGCTCTGCTGATGGACGTAAAATCGCTGTGGCAGCATGAGGTGTAGATGGTCCTTGGCCCGGGTCATGGCTACATAAAGCAACCGTCGCTCCTCCTCGATTTCCTCGCTTGTCCCCGTGCTCATGTCTGAAGGTATGCACCCGTCGATGACGTTGAGAACGTGAACCGATTTCCATTCCTGGCCTTTGGCCGAATGGATCGTCGAGAGGATGAGGTAATCGTCGTCGAGTCCCGGGGTATCCGCCTCCGCGCTCGTTGCACTCGGCGGATCCAGCGTCAGTTCGGTCAGAAAGCGCTCGCGCGAGGCGTACGTCGACGCGATTTGCTGGAGTTGGACGAGGTCACCCTGGCGAACATGTGCGTCTTCGTAGATTCGTTGCAGATGCGGCGTGTACCAGCGAACGACGATGTCCATCTCGGCGGGCCAATCCGAGTTCTCCCGTCGCAAATGCCTGAACAGGCTCACGAACGCATCCCAATCGTCCACTGTTGCCTGTGGCGCATCGAACGAAGCCATGGCGTCCAGTGGATTCGCAGCTTGATCCATGGTGTCGATCAGCTTCGACGCCGTGGCGGGACCGATGCCCGGCAACAACCGTGCGACCCGGAACCCAGCTATTCGACTGCGCGGATTTTCAGCCCAGCGAAGGACACACAGGACATCCTTGACATGCGCCGCCTCGAGGAACTTGAGTCCGCCGTACTTGACGAAAGGTATGTCGCGCCGTGCCAGCTCCAACTCCAGCTGTGCGCTATGGCTTGAGCTTCGGAAAAGCACCGCCTGCGATTTCAGCGCCATGCCAGTCTCGTGGTACTCGAGGACGCGTTCGGCCACACAACGCGCCTGTTCAATTTCGTCACGAACCGCGGTCAGTTGCGGTTTCTCGGACGACAACCGCTCGGTCCAGAGGTTCTTCGCGAAGCGCTCACGGGCAAGGCCGATAACCGCATTGGATGCTTCAAGGATGGGCTGGCTCGAGCGGTAGTTGCGTTCCAGTGTGACGATCTGTGCCGGCGCGGTGAATTGTGTGGGAAAGTCGAGGATGTTGCGCACCGTGGCCGCGCGAAACGAGTAGATCGACTGGGCATCATCGCCCACGACGGTCAGGCCTCTTCCATCCGGTTTCATGGCCTGGAGGATCGTCGATTGGAGACGATTCGTATCCTGATACTCGTCGACGAGGACATGATCGAAGCGTTGCCCTACTTCCTCAGCCAGGCTCGGCTCTGCCATCATGTGTGACCAATATAGGAGCAGATCATCGTAGTCGAGGACATGCTGTGCCTGCTTTGCAGCGACGTAGGCATCGAAGAGTCTGCTTAACTCCTTGTCCCACTGCGCGCACCACGGAAATGTTGTTGCGAGCACATCCGTCAATGCCGCTTCGCTATTGATCGCGCGGGAATAGATGGCAAGACACGTCGCTTTGGTCGGAAACCGTCTCTTGGTGGCCGACAAGCCAAGTTCGTGCCGCAGCATGGCAAACAGATCCTCGGAGTCTGCGCGGTCGTGAATCGTGAATGAGGTGTGCAGCCCGATGCGTTCGGCGTAGGCGCGCAGCAGGCGCGCGCCAACGCCGTGAAACGTGCCGGACCAGCCGAGCGACGGTGGAGGCTGTCGCGTGTGCTTACCTAGGATGTGGTTCAGGATACGCCCTGCCCGCCGCTCCATTTCCGCGGCTGCCCTGCGCGAGAACGTGAGCAGAAGGATTCTTTGCGGGTCGATGCCGTTGAGCACGAGATGCGCAACGCGATGCGCGATCGTGTCGGTCTTGCCCGAACCGGCGCCAGCGATAACCAACAGCGGACCTCGAGCACCGTGCGCTCCGATCCCGTACTCGACCGCAAAGCGCTGGTGGGAATTCAGAGTGGCTAGATGCGGGTGCGCTGGGCTGTCTGCCATGAAAACGTAGCCTCGAGGCGAGCAATTGCGAGCGTAGAACGAACGTTCGAAGCGATCGTATCACGCCCCGCTGCCGCCTAGCGTCCAACAGCCGAACGACACTTTGCGGTCACCAGGTTTGCCAATAACCCGGGAGCCGCCAAGTGGTGCCTCCATCGATAGCGTTTTCGAAATACGATACCTTTTAAACCAGTATCTAATAGATGATAATTTATGTAAAAGATGATGAAATTCGGGTCGGTTGCGGCCTCCACCTGCTATTCGCTTGGGCCGCGCGAGCGGCCCTCCCCTAATTATCGCTTCTAAGACACGCCCTTCGCTAACTACTGGGATCATCACAGTCTCGATTTCGTACCACAGTTTTAGTACTTTCAATGTATTGCATGTATCTTATGAACTGATTGTCATATGACAATTGCTTGAAGAATCAGCAGCAAACCGACGAACATTTCCACACTCAGTCGGCAGTGAGAAACGTCCACGTGGGTGATGGAAGTCCTGCGGGCGATCGCGGATTCCAGCCGACGACCAAGCCGGCGGCGCTTCCCAGGATTCAGAACCGTTTGAAGTCCGCCTTGGGTCCGAGAAATGGCTTTGAAGAACGCCGCGATGCATAGGATGCATCCCGGCGGCTACCACCTATACGGCTATGCGTTCGTCAAGCGCTGCTCAGTAACTTAAATAATTATCGTTATATTTGATTTGTTTGCATTACTTATTCGAGGTTATTTCTAGCACCAGTTGCCCCAGGGACTCGGTGCCGAGCCACATCTCCGCGGCCGTCAACACACAGAAAATCCGTCCACGGCAATGTCGCTCTTCCGACTGGCGATCGCGTCGGCGACGACCTTGCCGCTCGCGAGCGCCAACGTCCATCCGAGAGCCCCTTGGCCGCAATTGAGAAACAGGTTTGAAATCGGGGTCGGGCCGAGGAGCGGTGTTCCCTTTGGCGTCGCAGGACGCAAGCCGCACCACGGCAGCATCTCGGCGAGGGGACGCGTGTAATCGGTAGCGTGCGGGAAACTCTGCCTCGCTTCGCTGAGCAACTGGTTCAACCGAACGGGATCGGCCTGGGTCGAATGACCCGCGATATCGGCCATTCCGGCGACGCGCAACTGCGGACCATCAGGCCCTTGGAGTGGCGCATAGACCACTTTGCGTTTGAAGTCCGTGATGCTGGCAACGGGCGCTGACCCGCGAACCGGCAATGTAAGGCTGTACCCTTTCAATGGGTAAACCGGTATTCGGACGCCGAGCGGTCGCGTCAGGAACGGGGCCTGGGCGCCGAGTGCGACGACAAACGCGTCGCCATCGATCTCGCCGGTGCTTGTCGCTACGTGAGTAATTCGTCCGGCCCCGCGTTGCAGCCCCTCGATTTCGGTCCCCAGCGCGAATGTGACCCCGAGCTGCACCAGGCGATGCTCGAGACCGACGCAAAATCGGTAGCAATCCCCGACCTCTTCGCTGCGCGTGTAGATGCCCCCCACGAGGCGCGCGCCAAGACGTGATCCCGGGTCGGCGAGCGCCGGCTCGAGTTCGAGGCACGCGCGTCGATCCAGCGCATCCTGCTCACAGCCGAGGGAGCGCTGGTAGTCGACGAGGCGCCGCGCGCTGTCGAAACCTTCGGCATCCGAAAAGGCCACTACCTTGCCGTTGGTGGCGTGACCGAATTCGATCTGTTCGCTGGCGATGAACGCCTGCATCAGCCGCCTGCTGTAAAACGACAGCGCCAGCAGGCGCCTGGTCGTCAGGTCGCTCTGCGTCCGGTTGCACGCGAGCACGAATTCGAGCAGCCAACGCCACTGGTCTGCATCAAACGCAGGGTAGAAACGCAGCGGTGCGTCGCGCCGCAGCAGCCATGGGGGGATTTTGGGCAGGACGCCAGGTCCGGCGAGCGGCGCAACGTAGCTGTACGACAGTTGAGCGCCGTTGGCAAAGCTTGTCTCGAGTGCAACGCCGTCGTTGCGATCGATCACGGTGACGCGGTGTCCATCGCGTGTAAGGTAGTAGGCCGTCGTGAGACCGATTACGCCGGCGCCGAGCACGACGACGTGCATCGCTGCCGCTAGCTAGGAATTCCGTCGACGCAGACCGCAGCCATCTGCTCGAGAACCCGGTCGTTCTCCCCCACCGGCGGCGAGAGTTCGATGACCAGCCCCGAGTGACGTGCACCAATTTGGTCGATCAGTCCCGGCAAGTCGCGCCGTACGTGGCCGCCCTGTCCCAGAAACACCGGTACGACGCGCAAGTGCGTGCATCCTGCGGCTACCAATTGACCCGGTCGCGGTGCCGAGATCCGGCGCCATCAGCTCCAGATACGCTACCGCGACCGCAAGATCGGGCCGGGCCATCTCGACTTTGCGGCGCAGTCGCTCGAACGGATCCGCCCAGCGAGGATCGCGGGCGCCGTGAGCGAAAAGAATCAGACCGTAGTTCAAGGGCGTCAAACAGCTATATAGCGTGAAGCTATCACGTCATCACCATGCATTCCTTCACCGACTATGGATGCGCCGGTAACCTTGCAGCATGTACCGCTATGACCAATACGATCAACGCTTTATCGACGAGCGCGTCGCCCAGTTTCGCGACCAGACGCGACGCTTTCTCGCGGGCGAGCTGACCGAGGACGAGTTCAGGCCGCTACGCCTGCAAAACGGTCTCTATATCCAGCGGTATGCGCCCATGCTGCGCATCGCCGTCCCCTACGGCCTGCTGTCGTCGACCCAGTTGCGCACCCTCGCGCACATCGGCAGGAAGTATGACAGAGGCTACGGCCACTTCACCACGCGCCAGAACATCCAGTTCAACTGGCCGCGGCTCGAGGACGTTCCAGACATCCTCGCCGAACTCGCTCGTGTGGAAATGCACGCAATCCAGACCAGCGGCAATTGCATTCGCAACATCACGTCCGACCATTTCGCCGGTGTGGCGGGCGACGAGATCGTCGACCCGCGGCCATACTGCGAACTGTTCCGGCAATGGTCGACCTTCCACCCCGAATTCGCGTATCTCCCACGCAAATTCAAGATCGCCGTTTCCGGCTCCACCATCGATCGGGCCGCAACACTGGTGCACGACATCGGGGTCCATGCCGTGCGCAACGATACGGGCGAGGTTGGTTTTCGCGTCCTCGTTGGCGGCGGGCTTGGCCGGACACCTATCGTGGGGCACGTGATCCGTGAGTTCGTGCCGCGGGAAGAAATCCTCAACTATTTCGACGCGATCATGCGCGTCTACAACCGTTTCGGACGCCGCGACAACATGTACAAGGCGCGGATCAAGATCCTGGTCAAGGAGATGAAGCTCGAAGTGTTCCGCGAGCACGTCGAAGCGGAATGGGAGCGCCTCAAGGGCGGTCCCGCGACGGTGACGGACGTGGAAATCGCACGCCTGGCCTCTTTCTTCGAGGCACCTGCGTACGAGTCGCTACCTGGCGATGACGCCGGCTTCCGTTCCGCCATTGCGGACAATCGGGCGTTTGCCAACTGGGTCAAGCGCAACGTCTTTCCGCACAAAGTCCCGGGTTACGCGGCAGTGACGCTGTCGTTGAAGAAAACCGGTGTGCCGCCCGGTGATGCGACGTCCGACCAGATGGACGCGGTCGCGGATCTTGCCGACGAATACAGTTTTGGCGAATTGCGGGTAGCGCACGAACAGAATCTGATCTTTGCCGACGTCAGGCAGGAAGCTCTGTTGGCGCTCTGGAGCGAACTGAAGGAACTCGGCTTTGCCACGCCGAACATCGGCTTGCTCACCGACATCATCTGCTGCCCGGGGGGCGACTTCTGCTCGCTCGCCAACGCCAAATCGATCCCGATCGCCGAGGCGATTCAGCGACGTTTCGACGATTTGGACTATTTGTACGATCTTGGCGGGATGTCGCTCAATATCTCCGGCTGCATGAACGCCTGCGGCCATCATCACGTCGGCAACATTGGTGTGCTCGGCGTCGATAAGAATGGCGAGGAGTGGTATCAGGTCTCCATTGGCGGCGATCAGGGCGCGAACGCATCGCTGGGCAAGGTGATCGGCCCGTCGTTCGCCGCCAAGGAAATGCCCGATGTCGTGGAACGTCTGGTCGACGTGTATGTCGAGCGCCGCCACGAAGACGAACGCTTCATCGATACGGTGCGCCGGCTTGGCATCGATTCCTTCAAGGAACGCGTGTATGCCTCAGCTCATTAAGGATCGTGTGATCGTGGACGATCGATGGACGCTCGTCCGAACCATGGAGCAGTTTGCGACGGTGCCTGCCGATGTACCCGTGATCGTTCCGCTCGCCCTCTGGCAGGAGGAACGCGACGCGCTGTTGAGGCGTGGCAACGTCGGCGTGTGGCTGGCGCCGAGTGACGATCCCGCGATGCTCGCAGACGATGTCGGCCGCCTGCCGCTGATCGCCGTCGATTTTCCGCAGTTCACCGATGGTCGCGGTTATTCAACGGCCCGGCTGCTGCGCGAGAAATACCGATATGCGGGCGAGCTGCGCGCCATTGGCGCCATCCTGCGCGACCAGCTGTATTACCTGCACGCGTGCGGCTTCAATGCCTTTGCTGTGCGTGCCGATCGCGATCTCGCCGACGCGCTCCGAGGCCTTGGCGACTTCAGCGACAACTATCAGACGACAGTCGACCGCCCCATACCGCTGTTTCGTCGGCGCGAGTCGCGCGAACGCGGGCTGACCCGCGAATGAGTGCCAACGTGACGCTCGAGCGGAAAAGCAAGGACGTGCTGGCCCTGCTCCATCGTGTCGCGACACGACATGCGTCCCCGGCCCTCGCCAGCAGTTTCGGTGCCGAGGACATGGTATTGACCGATCTGATCGCGCGTCACGCGCTGCCGATCCGGATCTTCACGCTGGATACCGGCCGGCTTCCGGCCGAAACCTATGCGCTGATCGACCGCGTGCGCGAGCACTATCAGCTGCCGATCGACGTCTTCTGCCCCGATCACCATGCGCTGGAAGCATTCGTTCGCGAACACGGCGCCAACGCGTTCTATCGCAGTGTCGAATTACGGCAGCATTGCTGCGCGATTCGCAAGACCGCTCCGCTGATTCGCGCGTTATCCGGCAGCGGCGCCTGGATCACGGGACTGCGCCGGGCGCAGTCGACGACGCGAACCGGTGTACCCATCGAGGAATTCGACCAGTCGCATGGATTGTGGAAGTTCAATCCACTCGCGTACTGGAGCGATGGCGACGTCTGGCAGTACTTGCGCGCGCATGGAGTCCCCTACAATCCCCTCCACGATCGCGGCTTTCCCAGCATCGGCTGCGCGCCATGTACCCGCGCCATCGAGCCCGGCGAAGATATTCGTGCAGGTCGTTGGTGGTGGGAGCGGCCCGAGCACAAGGAGTGCGGGATTCATCGCCGACCGCTGGACATCGCCGTGCGTGTCGAAGCCGCCATGGATGAGGTATGACTGACGCCGCGTTTCTCGAGCCGGAGCTGATTGTCGAAGCTCCCTACGCCCAGCCGACCCTCGAGCAGGCCAGGCAACCGGTCGCCGACGCCGATCATCTGAGCTGGCTGGAATCCGAAGCCATCCACATCCTGCGTGAGGTGGCGGGCCAGTGTCGCGCACCGGCCCTGCTGTTCTCGGGCGGCAAGGATTCGCTGGTGCTGCTGCGATTGGCCGAAAAGGCGTTTCGACCCTGGGCGTTTCCGTTTCCTCTGCTGCACATCGACACGGGCCACAATTTTCCCGAAGTCATCGCGTTCCGTGACCATCGCGCCGCGCAGCTCGGTGAGCGCCTGATCGTGCGCTCGGTCGAGGATTCCATCGCCAGCGGCCGCGTCGTCCTGCGTCACCCCGCGGAGAGCCGCAATCGCCATCAGTCGGTCACCCTGCTCGATGCGATTGCCGAGTTCGGTTTCGACGCCTGCATCGGGGGCGCACGGCGCGACGAGGAAAAGGCGCGCGCCAAGGAGCGCATCTTCTCGTTTCGCGACAGCTTCGGACAGTGGGACCCCCGCAATCAGCGTCCGGAACTCTGGAACCTTTACAACGCCAGAGTTCACCCCGGCGAGAACGTGCGTGTATTCCCGATCAGCAACTGGACTGAGCTCGACATCTGGCAATACATCGCGCGCGAGCAGCTCGAAGTGCCATCGATTTATCTGGCGCACCGGCGACCGGTAATTCGCCGCGGGAACGCGCTCGTGCCTGTTACCGAGTTGACGCCGCCGCGCGACGGCGAAGTGGTCGTCGACGTTTCGGTGCGTTTTCGCACCGTCGGCGACATCACGTGTACCGCGCCCGTCGCATCGGAGGCGGCAACCATCGAGGCAATCATCGCCGAGACTGCGGCTGCCACGATCACCGAACGCGGCGCAACGCGGCTCGACGATCAGACCAACGATGCATCGATGGAACTACGGAAGAAGGAAGGGTATTTCTGATGTCGGTCATGGACAAAGTCGATGTGCTCGATCACGGTGTCCTGCGCTTTCTGACCGCAGGCAGCGTCGACGACGGCAAGAGCACGCTGATCGGCCGCCTGCTGTATGACACGCAGGCCATCCTCGCCGATCAACTCGCCGCGATCAAGCTCACCTCTGAGCGCCGCGGTCAGGCCCTCGACCTGTCGCTGCTGACCGACGGACTCACGGCGGAGCGCGAGCAGGGCATCACGATCGACGTCGCGTATCGCTACTTCGCCACGGCGCTGCGCAAATTCATCATCGCCGATGCCCCCGGCCACCAGCAGTACACGCGCAACATGGTCACCGCCGCGAGCACGGCGCATCTCGCCATCCTGCTGGTCGATGCCCGTCACGGCATCGTCACGCAGACCCGCCGGCACGCAACGCTGGCACACCTGCTCGGCATCGAGCATCTCGTCGTGGCCATCAACAAAATGGACCTCGTCGGGTACGCCCAACCGGTGTTCGACCGCATCGTGCGCGACTTCCGCGACTTCGCGCAGCGCTCGGGGATCGGCGCCGCGCAGTTCGTGCCCGTATCCGCGCTCACAGGCGACATGGTCGTCGACCGCGGCCGGCACCTCGACTGGTATCACGGACCGACATTGCTGCAGATTCTGGAAACGGTCGACGTCGCGCAGACTTTGGCGGACACGCCGTTCCGCTTTCCGGTGCAGTACGTCGCGCGGCCGACGGACGGTGTGACCCGCGGATACATGGGACGGGTGGAGTCCGGGTCGGTCGCCGTCGGCGATCGGGTCACGGCCCTGCCCTCCGGCCGGACCACGCGGGTGCGTGAGATCCGCAGTTTCGACGGCCCGCAGCGAAGCGCAGGTTTGCACGCCAGCGTGACATTGGCGCTCGATGACGAGCTCGACATCGGCCGTGGCGACATGCTTGTGCACGAGCATGCCGCGCCGCCGACTGCCAGCGAGGTCGACGCCACGATTTGCTGGCTTGCGGACACGCCCCTCGATCCACGGCGCAAGTATCTGCTCCGGCACACGACGCGCGAGGTTCGCGCCAGAATCGATCGCATCGACCATCGCTGGAACGTGTCGACGCAGCAGCGCGAGCCGGCGCTGGAGACGCTGGCGATGAATGACATCGGCAGCGTCGGACTGAAGCTTGCGCAACCGGTATTCGCCGACCGCTACGCCGACAACAGGGCGAGCGGCAGCTTTATTCTGATCGACGAAATGAGCAACAACACGGTCGCCGCGGGATTGATTACATGAGTGCGACACGCCGCCCCGAGCACGAATACCGGAGCGCAACCCGCGAAGGACCCCAATGAGCGCGGGAACTGTTTATCTCGTGGGTGCCGGACCGGGTGCGCCCGACCTGCTGACGCTGCGCGCTGCGCGGGTGCTCGAGCGCGCTGATATCGTCTTTCACGACGCTCTCGTGCATCCAGGAACTCTCGCCCTTGCTGCGCGAGCGGAAAAGGTCGCCGTAGGAAAACGGTGCGGCAAGCACTTAACCGCGCAGAAATTCATCAACAAGCGCCTCCTGGATGCGGCCGCCAAGTACCGTGTCGTTGTTCGGCTCAAGGGCGGCGACCCGATGCTGTTCGGCCGCGCGCAAGAGGAGATCGCCGCGCTCGAAGCGGCCGGCGTCGCATTCGAGATTGTTCCCGGTGTGACCGCGGCGCTCGCCGCGAGCGCAGAACTCGGGATCTCCCTCACGCAGCGAGGCGTGGCGCGCACGGTCACGTTCGTGACGCCGCGTGTCGGGGACGGCGAACAGGCAAGCGACTGGGCGAAAAGCATCGCCAACGCGGACAGCGGTGCGATCTACATGGGTGCGGGCCAGGCACGGGCCATTGCGGAGGCCCTGATTGCCGCCGGGAAATCCGCATCGACGCCCGTTGCAATTGTGGAAAACGCCTCGCTCGCGCATACACGTACTCTCTTTTCGACAGTTGGCAACCTGCCGGCCCTCGCAGAGAGTGAACTCAGCGGTCCCGTCGTCATTCTCGTAGGCGCGCAGTTTCACGCGCAAGAGAAAGCGGATGCGCCGGCAACCGCGACTGCGGATGAACAGTTCCCACCGGGCGGCATTCGCGTCCGCACGCGCTGATGGGCGACTTCGGGTTATTGTCCGCTACCGGTTTTTGCGTCGGCCTGATCGTAGGCCTGACCGGCGTTGGCGGCGGATCGATCATGACGCCGCTGCTGATCATGGCGTTTGGTGTTCCGGCAGCGGTGGCGGTGGGGACCGACCTGGCGTGCGCAGCCGTTACCAAAGCGGCAGGGACGGTCGCACATGGGTTCGCCCACAACGTGGTCGTCCGGCTCGTCGTCCTTCTCGCATGCGGCAGTGTTCCGGCGGCCATCGTCACCCTTGGACTCATCGCCGCCGCCGATCCCGCGCCGGCGCACTTCAACCACCTGATCCGGGAGAGCGTGGGCGTGGTACTTCTGCTCAGCATCGCCATGCTGGTGTTGCGCGATCCTCTGAAGCACTGGACCCGGGGCAGTAGTTTTCTGCACGGCGTTCAACGTCACCGACCCGCACTTACCGTAGTCGTCGGGGTAGTCATCGGTATCGCGGTAGCGTTGACATCGCTGGGTGCCGGAGCGATCGGCGCGGCGTGCATGACGCTGCTGTACCCGGAGCTCGAGCCGACGGAAATCGCCGGCAGCGACATCGCGCATGCAGTTCCGCTGACCGCGGTCGCGGCTGCCGGTCACTGGTGGCTGGGTACGATCGACGGTGCATTGCTGTTGGCACTGATCTCGGGTGGCCTGCCTGGAATCGTCCTTGGCAGCGTGATCTCGCCGCGCGTGCCCCTGCGCGCCTTGCGCCTGATGCTGATGGCGACACTGGCGCTCGCGGGCTTCAAACTGCTGGCCTGATCGAAGCGGTTCCTCGATCCGCGCGAACCAGCGTGGTGGCGCGAGGGCCTGGAGTATCATGCGCTTGGCTGCACATTCGCCAGCCGTTTGCGGCCGTCCGTCAATGCATCTGCCGTTGTTCGATCTGCCAGCTGCTGCACAGCAAGCCTGGCTACGCGAGCGCCTTGCGCGTCCCGCACCCGCTTCCGCGCTGAACATGTCGGATGGATTTCGACTGCCGGGACGCGAAGGTGAACCCACGTTGGCCGCGGTGCTCGTTCCACTGGTCAATCGGGCCGACGGTCTCACCGTCCTGTTGACTCAGCGCAGCGCGGACCTGCCCGACCACGCCGGCCAGATCAGCTTCCCAGGCGGCCGCGTGGAGCCAACGGATCCGGACCTCGGCTCCGCGGCATTGCGCGAGGCGGAGGAGGAAGTCGGCTTGCCGCGCGAGCGCGTCACCCTGCTCGGTACGCTGGCGACCTATGAAACGGTCACGGGGTTTCGCGTCACGCCGGTGGTCGGCTGGGTCGAGCCACCGTTCACGGTCCGGCCGGATCCAGTGGAAGTCGCCGACGTCTTCGAGGTCCCACTCGCATTCCTGCTCGAGGCGTCGAATCAGCAACGACACTTCCGCATGATGGGCGACCGGCGCCGGGACTTCTATGCCATTCCATACGGTGATCGCTACATCTGGGGCGCGACCGCGGCGATGCTCCTGATCCTCGACCGAACGCTGCGGGCCTGCTGACTCTGTTCGTATGACATCACCTCAAGTTGCGACTGCCGTCGTATTGTCCGGCGGCGGCGCACGGGCGGCCTATCAGATCGGCGCGTTGCGCGCCGTTGCGCGAATTCTCGGTCCGCACGCATCGTCACCGTTTGGTGTAATCACCGGCACGTCTGCGGGCGCGATCAATGCGGCGGCGCTGGCCGCCAATGCCGACAACTGGCGCCGCGGCATCGCACGCGCGCTGCGTCTGTGGCGCAACATCGTCGTTAGCGACGTGTACGAGGCCGAGCTGGCCAGCGTCGCCGGCTACGGAATGCGCTGGCTGGCGTCCGTGCTCGTTGGGGGGCGCGGCCCCGCAGAAGCGGCTTCGATGCTCGACAATGCGCCCTTGCGCGGCCTGCTCGAACGCGCGCTCGACATGTCTGCGGTCCCGTTGCGCATTCAGGCCTCGCAGTTGCGAGCTTTCGCGATCAATGCGACAAGTTACACGACGGGTCACGCAGTCAGCTTCTTCGACGGTGCGCCATTGCTCACGCCATGGCGCCGGACGCGTCGTCGCGGAGAGCGCGCGCTCATCACGATCGACCACCTGCTGGGATCAACAGCGATACCGTTCATCTTCCCGGCTGTGCGCATCGCCGAGGATTATTACGCGGACGGATCAATGCGCCATATCGCGCCACTCTCGCCGGCGCTTCATCTGGGCGCGCGCCGCATACTTGTCATCGCCGTCGGTCAGTTCGCCGGCCAGCGACCCAGCGCCGAGTCGTCACAGCAGCCGGCGCGCTACCCTTCGTTCGCGCAGGTGGCGGGCCACGCGCTCACGAGCATTTTTCTCGACAACCTCGGTGCCGACATCGAACGCATGCTGCGCCTCAACCAGGTTCTGAACATCGTGCCGCCGGAATTGCGGCCGCAGCATCCCGAGGTGGCGCACGTCGATGCGCTGCTGCTCGCGCCCAGCCGTGACCTCGGACAAATGGCTGTCGCGCACGCGGAACACCTGCCGAAGGGCGTACGCTATCTCCTGCATGGGCTTGGTGGAACCGAGGGCACCGGCGCAAACCTATTGTCCTATCTGTTGTTCGACCGACATTATTGCCGTGAACTACTGACGCTCGGATTCGCCGATGCGATGAAGCGCCGCGACGAAATCGCGGCGTTTCTGAGCGGCGATAGGGCAGCGTTCCTGCCGCTCATGCCACCCGAATTGCTCGCCTGAAGGAGGACGCGTTTGACGCAAGCAGAATTTTCGTCGACCATGCCCTGCCGCACGGACGACACCGCCGCACGACGCCAGCGTATGCCAATTCCTCGCGAACATTTCTTCAACAGTCTCAGCCTGCACGGTTTCCATCGCGTCGCCTACCGCGAATGGGGGGACGTCGACAACACGCGAATCGTCGTATGCGTCCACGGCCTGACTCGCAATGCTCGCGATTTCGATGATCTTGCCACCGCGCTCGCGCCCACGTTTCGGGTCCTTTGCCCTGACATGCCAGGACGCGGCGAGAGCGATTGGCTGCGTGATCCCAACGACTACAACACGTCGACCTACCTGACAGTCGTGGCTGCGCTGCTTGCCCACGCTCACGCCGAGCGGGTCGCATGGGTTGGCACGTCGCTCGGCGGCCTTCTCGGCATGATGCTGGCTGCGCAGCCAGGAACGCCAATCGAGCGGATGGTCGTCAACGACATCGGGCCGGCGATCGAACCGGCCGCGCTAGCGCGAATTGGCACCTACGTCGGGCTCGACCCTTTGTTTGAGTCGTTTCGGGCGCTGGAAGCGCACGTGCGTGCCGTCTCCGCGCCTTTCGGCCCGCTTTCCGATGCGCAGTGGGAAAGTCTGTCGCGCAGTGTCGCGCGACAGACTCCGGACGGGCGCTGGCGGCTTAAATACGATCCGGGCATCGCGGTACCCTTTCGCGCCTCTGCGTCGACGCCAGCAAATCTCTGGCCGGTATGGGACGCGATCCGATGCCCGACCTTGATATTGCGGGGCGCCGAGTCAGACCTGTTGTCCAGTACGACCGCCAAAGCGATGCAGGAGCGAGGTCCGCGGCCTGAGTTGATCGAGTTCGCCGGCATCGGTCATGCGCCGATGCTGTTGTCACCCGATCAAATTGAACCCGTGGTCCGTTTTTTGCAACGAGCCTAGCTGGTCCGGCCCAAACCTGGGCGCATCGTCTACAATCGGATGGCAGTCAAGAACCGCTAACGGAACATGGCCCTAGCTCTCAGTCTTCCACGGATCGACGAACGTCCTTCGAACCCTCCGGAAACGCGGCTGGCTCGCGTCGGACCGTGGCTTGACGACCTGCTCAAGCGGGAGCCCATCGAGGCCGCACGCGTCATTGGCGACGCGCTCGCGGCGACTAACCGCGTTTCGTTATCCGAATCCCGAAGGCTGGAACTCTCGGAAAAGTACTACACAACTGCGCAGACACTGTGGCCAAATCTCGAGCGTCAGTTTTCGCGGGCGCCGCATCCGCTCTCGGGCAAGGCGTTGGAATCGGCGAAGGCTTCGTTGACGCTCGCCGCCGAGCTGGCGACGTCGTACAAACATCTCCTCGCGCATGAGGCCGGCAGGCGCATCCTGCTGACCGGCAATCGCCTGCTCGTCGCATTGATCCATCGCTGCCTGCAGTGTACCGCGCGCGTACTGATCAACAGCTACCTCTCCTATTCTCCGGTTCCGGCGCGTACGTGGCACGACGCGCACGTCATCTACAAGTTTGCGTTCGATCGCGGCCTGCACCAGACGCCGGTCGCGACCGACAACCCCGAGGCCACGCCGGAGCGCCTCTACATGCAAGCGCTGCTTCTCGCGCTGGCGAATCCGTATGGCTTCCTGCCCGGACAGCTTTCCCAGGTTGTGCAATATCTGCAGGAGTACTCGCACTGCGCCAAGATTACGGACGTCGCACCCGTACACCGTCTCGCTAAAGCCGTGGCGATCGTTCCTCTGGGCCATGACTTTCCGCCGTTCTCGGCCAACAAGGGCGGCAACATCGAGGGCAGCAAGATGTTCCTGCTTACCTTCGATCTCGCGTTCCAGATCCAGGAGCAGTTGCGTGGACTCGATGCGGGTGGCCGGGCACCTGTGAACGTCGGCACCGATGCGAGCGCGGTTCTCCAATACACGGCGCTCCTGCGACGTCTGCTGCGGCAATGGGCGATTCCTCCGGCACGGCAATTCAACCGCCTCCCGTCCCGCGCGCGCGTCGTGATGTGTGCAGGGCTGCCTGCCGTGTGGCAATACAGCCGCGGAACGCACGCCAATGTCGCAAACCCGCCGACCGGCTTGCCGCCGATGCATGCCTGCCAGGTGATCAACCACACGCCGGCCGGTTACGCGTTACGCCAGATCGACTCAGCGCACGCGCCGCTGCGCATTGGCGACTTGATCGCGTTGCGGGTCGAAGGGCGCAACACGCTGCAGGTAGCGCAGGTACGCTGGTTTCGCAACACGCTTCGGGGCAGCGGACTCGAGTTCGGCTGCGAGCTGTTGACGGACAGCCCCGAAGCGGCCGCCGCGCATGCGGAGGGCGCCAGCAGCACGTCGTTCCAGCCGGTTGTCCTGCTGCCGGACGAAGGTCAGGACGGATCGCCACCGATGGCACTGACGCCCGCGGGCGCGTTCCAGATCGAGCACGCGATCGCGCTCCGGCGCGGCCCCACGCTTAACACGGTGGTGCTGACCAAGTTGGTGGACCAAGGCCCGGGATTCGAACTCTTCGAATACATCGCTGTAGCGTGATGGGCCGCGGCGAAGGCTGGCGGCGCGCCTTCACCGCCGCCCTGGCAGCGCTTCTGCTACTTGAGGTTCTATGGGAGATCTGGCTCGCGCCGCTGCGACCAGGGGCCTTCTGGCTGGCGCTGAAAGCGTTGCCGCTGGCGTTGCTCTGGCCGAGCGTGGCGCGAGCACATCTGCACGCTGCGCAATGGGCGCTTCTGCTGTTGCCGTGGTATTTCGCCGAGGGTGTCGTGCGCGCGTGGAGCGATTCCGGACGCCAGGCGCTGTGCGCGGCCACGGCGGCAGCCTTGGCCCTGCTGGCGCTGGCGGCAGGTCTGGGCTGGATGCGCGCACTCAAACCCGCGCACTGACACCCTAGCCGGCGTCCGCCACGATTTTGGTCGACAGCCCTTTCGGCAGAGGAAACACGATGCGCTCGACGACGCCGTCGAGTTCCTGCACGTTGAGCGCGCCCAGTTCCTTGAGTCGGTCAATAACCTCGCGCACGAGAACTTCCGGCGCTGAGGCCCCGGCGGTCACGCCGACGCGTCGCTTGCCCACGAGCCATTCCTGCTGCAATTCACGTGCATTGTCGACCATGTAGGCATCGATCCCTCGGTTTGAGGCGACCTCGCGCAGGCGATTCGAATTCGAACTGTTGGAGCTGCCAACGACGATGACGATATCGCAGCGCGGTGCCATGAATTTGACGGCATCCTGGCGATTTTGGGTTGCATAGCAGATATCGTCCTTTTTCGGACCGATGATCGTCGGGAAGCGACGTTTAAGTGCATCGACCACGGCAGAGGCATCATCGACTGATAGCGTCGTCTGCGTCACGTAGGCCAGATTCTCCGGATAGCGCACGACCAGGCGCTCGACGTCCGCGGTCGACTCGACCAGGTGAATTCCCCCGTCGGCCTGACCCATCGTCCCTTCGACTTCCGGATGTCCGGCATGACCGATCATCACGAGCTCGCGCCCGTGTTCCCGCATTTTTGCAACTTCGGCATGTACCTTCGTTACCAAGGGGCAAGTGGCGTCGAAAACAGTCAGCTTGCGGGCCTCCGCTTCCGCACGCACTGCCCGCGACACCCCATGCGCACTGAACACCACGGTGCTGCCGACAGGAATATCGACGAGCTCGTCGACGAACACCGCCCCTTTTGCGCGCAGCGCATCGACCACGAACTTGTTGTGGACGACCTCGTGCCGCACGTAGATCGGTGCACCGTATTGCGCCAGCGCCTGCTCAACAATCGCGATGGCGCGATCGACGCCGGCGCAGAAGCCGCGGGGGTTGGCGAGCAGGACGTCCATCATAAGGTGCTTATTTTGACACAACGCCGCGCGACGGCCGATGCCGGAAACTGTCGAGGATCAACAACGCCGCCCCAACGGTGATCGCGCTGTCAGCGACGTTGAACGCAGGAAACGGGTCGATCCACGCAGCACCTGGCAGCCCGCGCGGCAGAAAGTCGTGGAACAACAGGAAATCGACGACCCGACCGAGAGTTGCACGATCCCATAGATTACCCAGCGCGCCGCCCAGTATCAAGCTCAACGCGGCACTATAGAACGCATCTCCGCCACGCCGCAGCAACCAGACGATGAGAGCGGACGCCGCGACGGCGAACACGCTGAACATATAACGCTGCCAGCCCGAGGCGTCGCCGAGAAAGCTGAAGGCAGCACCGGCGTTGAAGGCAAGTATGATGCTGAAGAAGGACGTTATCACGCGTTCCTCGGCCGGATGCAGCGTCGCCAGCACAGCGGATTTTGTCAACTGATCGACGACTACGACGGCAAGCGAAAGCCCGAGCCAAGGCCACCATCGTCGCGCGGTGTGCTCGGCAGGAATGTCTGCGTTCACGCACAAGCGCGGGGTTCGCCCGCACCGTAAAGATTCGCCACGCAGCGCCCGCAAAGCCTCGGGTGCGCGGCATCGTCACCGACATCGTCGCGCCAGTGCCAGCAGCGCTCGCACTTCGTGTAGGCACTGGGATTGACGGCGACGACAAGCGTATCCCCGCGCTCGACACGGGCGGCCGAGGTGATCAGCACGAAACGCAGGTCGTCACCAAGCGAGGCCAGTGCAGCATAGTCGGCGTCCGGCGCCGCGATTGTGACTTCGGCCTCGAGCGACGATCCGATTTTGCCGTCCTGCCGTAGGGCTTCGAGCTCTTTCTGCGTTACTGCCCGCACGGCGAGGATGCGCTGCCACTTCTGCAGCAATGCCTCGGCGTCGGGGATATCCGGTATCGATCCCTTCCAGACCTCGGCAAAAATCGTCGCCTTGTCCGGATACACGATTCGCCACGCCTCCTCGGCGGTGAACGAAAGCACCGGAGCCATCATCTTCAATAATGCGTCGCGCACGAGCGCGAGCGCGACCTGAGCGGAGCGGCGCGCATGACTGTCCTTGCCTGCCGTGTACAGGCGATCCTTCAGGACATCGAGGTAGAAGCCTCCGAGATCTTCGGAGCAATAAGTCTGCAAGCGCTGGATCACGAGGTGAAACTCATAGCGCCCGTAATCCGCCTCGACGTCGCGCATCAGCGTCTGGGCCTGTGCCAGCGCGAAGCGATCGACTTCGAGGAGCTTGTCGAGCGGCATCGCATGCCGGGTCACGTCGAAGTCGGCGGTGTTGGCGAGCAAGAAACGCAACGTGTTGCGAATCCGGCGGTAACTCTCGACCACACGCTTCAGGATCTCGTCTGAAATCGACAGATCGCCGGAGTAGTCGGTAGCGCCGACCCACAGCCGCAGGATTTCGGCACCGAGCGTGCCCCAGATTTTCTGCGGCGCGACGACATTGCCTCTCGACTTCGACATTTTCTTGCCGTCGCCATCGACGGCAAAGCCGTGGGTCAACAACGCCTTGTAGGGAGGCCTGCCGTTGAGCATCGACGAAGTCAGCAGCGACGAATGAAACCAGCCGCGATGCTGATCCGAACCTTCCAGATACAGATCGGCCGGGAACTGCAAGGCCGAGTTGCGCCTGAGGACGGTTTGATGCGTGGAACCGGAGTCGAACCACACATCCAGGGTATCGGTCAGCTTGCGATATCGGGCCGGGTCGACGCCGAAATCCTCGTGTGTCGCCTCAAACCAGGATTCGATACCGCCTCGCTCCACTTTCAGAGCTGCAAGCTCGAGCAGCGCGGGCGTATCAGGATGCAGCGCCTCGGTTTCCTTGTCGACGAAGAACGGCAACGGCGTACCCCACTGCCGCTGGCGCGACAGCGTCCAATCCGGTCGATTTGCGATCATCCCGTACAGCCGCGACTTGCCCCATGCCGGGAAAAATTCCGTCGCCTCGATACCGGCGAGCGCTGTCGCGCGCAGCGACACTGCGGGTTTGACGCCCCGATAGCCGGGTACGTCGCCCATACCGGCAAACCATTGTGTTGTCGCGCGATAGATTATCGGCGTACGGTGTCGCCAGCAGTGCATGTAGCTGTGCGTGATCTTCTCTGCGTGCATCAACGCTCCGACGTCGCGGAGCTTGTCGACGATCTTTGGATTCGCGTCCCAGATCCTCAGGCCACCGAAGAGCGGAAGGCTTGGCGCGAACCGGCCGTCTCCCTGCACCGGATTCTCCATATCGTCGTCAGCCATGCCGTAGCGACGGCACGAGATAAAGTCGTCGACGCCGTAGGCGGGCGAACTGTGGACGATCCCGGTGCCCTGCTCGAGCGTGACATAGCTGCCCAGGTAGACGGGTGCGGCGCGGTCGTAGAACGGATGGCGAAATCGAATCAGCTCCAGTGCACTGCCGGGCGTCGTGGCGATGACATCACCCTCGAGTTTGAAGCGCGCCAGCGATGCCGCGACGAGGTCCTGCGCCAGGAGAAGTAGGCCGCGGGAGGTCTCGACGAGCGCATACGTGAACTCAGGGTGGACATTGAGCGCCTGATTGGCGGGAATCGTCCACGGCGTCGTCGTCCAGATCACGGCTGCAACCGCACCGTCGGGCAAGGCCGTCAGGCCGAACGCACGCGCCAGCTTTCCCCTCTCATCGTCCTCGAGTGCGAAAGCAACGTCGATCGCGATGTCCTGCCGGTCCTCATATTCGACTTCGGCTTCGGCCAACGCGCTATGGCAGTCGAAACACCAGTTGACCGGCTTCAGGCCGCGATAGAGGTATCCCTTCTCGAGGACAGCGCCGAGGGTTCGAATTTCATTCGCCTCGTTGGCGTAGTCCATCGTCGTGTATGGATGATCCCAATCGCCGAGCACGCCCAGGCGCTGAAAATCAGCCTTCTGCAGCGCGATCTGCTCGGTTGCGTAAGCGCGGCACAGTCGCTGCGTCTCGGCGGTCGACAGATTCTTGCCGTGCGTCTTCTCGATCTGGACCTCGATAGGCATCCCATGGCAGTCCCACCCTGGGACATACGGCGCGTCGAAGCCTGCAAGCTGCCGGCTCTTGACTACGATGTCCTTGAGGATCTTGTTGACGGCGTGGCCGATGTGGATGACCGCGTTGGCATACGGCGGTCCATCGTGGAGCACGAACTTGGGCCGTCCGCGGCTCGCCACGCGAATCGCGTCGTAGACTTTGCGCTTCTTCCATTCCTCCACCCACGCGGGCTCGCGCCGGGCGAGGTCACCGCGCATGGGAAACGGAGTGTCCGGCAGATTGAGCGTTGCCTTGTAGTCGATTTTTTGCTGATCGGACATCGGATGGATTGCTTTAGGTGCGGCTCGCGAAATATTCGCGCGCCTGGGCCACGTCGGCATGGATCTGCCGGGTCAGCGTTTCGAGATCGGGATAGCGTGCCTCGTCCCGGAGTTTATGCAGAAATTCGACATTCACACGGCGACCGTAGATCGGCTCATTGAAGTCGAATATGAAGACCTCGAGCAATGGCATCGCGTCCTTCTTGACCGTGGGCCGCACGCCCAGGTTGGCGACACCGGTGCGCGGCGTCGCCCCGAGTCCGTGCACCCGCACCGCGAAAATCCCCCCGAGCGCGGGTTTGTGCCGAAGCACGATATTCGCCGTCGGAAAACCCAGATCGGCACCCAGTTTGTCGCCATGTGCCACTCGGCCGGAAATCGCATACGGATGGCCCAGCAATTTCGCCGCGTGCTCGAGTTCCCCGGCGGCAAGCGCATTCCTGACCGCGGTGCTCGACGCGCGCTCGTCGTCGATGGACACGGTGCGTATCGCTTCGACGCTGAAGGTGCGGGCGGCGGCGCGTAACACCGCCAAATTGCCGGTCCGTCCTCGACCGAAGCGGAAATCGTCTCCGACAAGAACCCAGCGCACGCCGAGTCGCTTGACCAGGACGCGTTCGATGAAATCTTCTGCCGACATCGCCGCGAGCTCCGCGTTGAAACGCGCGACGTAGACTCGCGCAATGCCGGCGGCGAGAAACTGCTCGAGCTTGCCCCGGGTCGACGAAAGCCGCGGCGGCGGTGCACTGTCGCGGGCGAAGAATTCACGCGGGTGTGGATCGAATGTGAGTACCGCCGAAGGCAGGTCAAGATCCTCGGCCGCTTCGGTCAGGCGCGTAAGCATCGCCTGGTGCCCGCGATGGACGCCGTCGAAATTGCCGATGGTCAGCGCGACTTGGCCCTGAGCGTTGCCGGGAAAACCTCTGAATACACGCACGCGATGGCCTGGACAGATTGGCCCGCGCAGAGGTTCCTTGAGCGCGGAAGATATTGAAAAAGTTGAATTTTAGCTTGCCGAGGGGTTCGGGTCCAGCGCATCCCGAAGCTCCCGCTCAACGATGGGACCTTAAGCTGATGCCACCCATTCGCGCCAGCCGCGCAGCAGCGGGAAATACAGGCCGAGTCGCACCGGCCGATCGTCGATAGCACGCACGATGCGCGCGTAGTCCTCGAGTTGCTGGCGGTAGCGCTCGCGCTCGCTGTCCAGAAATACTTCGCGATTCCCGCCTTCGTGCCGCGACAACTTGAAATCGACGATCCAGCGCGTGCCGCTCGCATCGACGAACGTGCGATCTAGGACGATACGCACGAGGCCGCCGTCGTGCTCGCCGGTCAGCGCGTATTCGCTTTTCGCGTCCGCGTGGCTGGGATCGAACAGCCAGCGCCCCTGGGGATCGGACAGCATCGCCACGATTCCCTCGACCACCAGTGCCGCTGACGTTCGTGCCTCCTCGGCGGTAAACCCAATCGAGCAAAATTCTCGCTCCAGGCGTCGCTGCGCGGAGGCGAGGTGTTCCGGATCCCACCTCCCGAGGCCATCGTCAGCGATGTTCCGCAGCAGACGATGCGCCGCGATTCCGACTTGCCGGGCCGTCTCGCGCGCCCAGTCGAAGGCGATCGCCTCTCTCTCTCCGGCGACCCCGATGCTTCTTGCTGTGGCAATCGAAGGTGGCGACGGTGGCGATCGCCAGGCAGTCGAAAGACGCAGCAAAGCTACACCAGTCGTCTCCGCGGAGACGAACGTCGTTGCTGCAACAGACGCGGGCGGCGGCACCTCGTGCGCGACCGCCGGCCATAGTGCTGCCAGCGACGTACCCCTGGCCGGCTGCTTCCAGCGGCGCCGTTCTGTCGTGTGATCGTCGACGCTCGCGTGTGCTGTAAGGTGAAGTCTTTCTTTCGCCCGTGTACATCCGACGTAGAGCAGGCGGCGCAGTTCCGCCGACGCCTCGTCCGCCGCGAGCGTGCGCAAGTAGGCGTAAAGAAGGTTCTCATCAGCGCCCGGCGTGCGCGCCCTCACCGGTCCAACCAACAATCCCGAAGTGCGTTCCCGCCAAAGCAGCAGCTGCTCGTCGCTGCCTCTGGGCGGACGCGTCATTCCCGGCAAGAGCACGACGTCGAATTCGAGCCCCTTTGCCCGGTGCAGGGTCATGACCTGAACACGCGCCGTCGCGCTCGCGTCGGGTTCGAGATGAAGCGCAGCGAGCGAATCGGTCAGCGCCTGCCATTCAGGAACGTCACCACCGACGGCATGCGCAGCAAGCAACTCGAAGTACCGGTCGGCCGCAGTCAGGTCGATCGCCTCGGCGGCGCACGCCGGGCCTCCAAGCGCGAGCCACGCTCCGCGAACCAACGCGGTCACCGGAACACGTCCCCGCTGTCTCAGGGCGGGCGCGACCGCGACTGTAAACCGCGCCAGCCGAGCCCTGCCGTCGGGCGAAATACCGGCGATTTCGTCGACCCCGTCGAGGCGCGTGAACAGGTCGGGCAACATCCGGCCAAGCGCCGCAAGCACATGCAAGTCGTTCAACGTCAACCCGCACCACGGTGCCCGCAGGACCGACAGCCAGGCCAGATGGTCGCTCGGTTGCAGCAGCGCATGCGTCAGGGAAAGTATATCGAGCAATGCCGGTCGCTCGGAGAGCCGATCCAGGCCGACCGCGCTGAAGTCAATGCTCGACGCTCGCAGAGCCGGCAATATCTCCTCCAGGTCCAGCCGCTTGCGCACCAGCACGGCGATGGTTTGCGTCGCGTCCTGCAATGCTGCCTGGATGCGCGCCACGACAGCGCGCGCCTCCTGCCGCAGATCGGGGAACATATCGAGCGTCACCGCCGGTCGGCCCCCCGCAGCGCGCGTTGGCGAGGCTGCCTTGAATGCGACGGCGCCGCGCGCGGGATCGTCGCGCGGCGGCAAGACCATCGAGAAAACGCGGTTGACCCACTCCACCAATTCCGGCCGCGACCGAAAATTTTGCGACAACGTGAGCGGTTCGAGAGCTACGGACCCGAGACGAAGATCGCGCTGCGCGGCGACGAACAATCCGACATTCGCCTCGCGGAAGCCGTAGATCGATTGCATCGGGTCGCCGACGACGAACAGCGTGCGGCCGTCGCCGGGTTCCCAACCGGTCGTAAGCTTTCCTACGAGTTCGCATTGGGCAAAAGAGGTGTCCTGGAATTCATCGACGAGCAGATGCGCGATACGCAAATCCATCGCCAGCAGCAGATCGCTCGGTGCATTCGCGTCAAGGGCGTTCAACGCGACCAGCATCGCCTCGGCGAAGTCGACGGCCCCTTCCCGCGCGAATTCCAATCGCAATCGGGCCGCGGCCCGCGGCAGCACATCGAGCAGGGCTTCGACGAAGGCCCAGCCAGCGTCGTCATAGTTCGGCGGCGGTAGTCGCCGCGCAAGTTCCAGCGCATCGGCGAGCCCCGGCACGGCCTGAAGCTCATCGAGGAGAGATTGCATTGCCAGTTTGCGCGCAGCGCGGTCGCCGGAACCGGGATCGCTTGCCCTGCCCTTTGCGGGGAACCCTTCCGCGATAGTGACCCTGCCGCGAAAACCGCCACCTTGGGTGAGGAGCCAGTCGGCGAGGCTCTGCCATTGCGCGAGCGCAGCCGCGACGGGGGGCGGCAGCGCATCGGCGGTCGAAAATGCGCCAAACGGATGCGACTGGGTACCCAGGTTGCTCGCCGCAAAGCGCGCGTGGTCGAGCATTCGATCGACGGTCTCTCGTGGAAACATCGCCGCGAGGCCTGCCAACTCGCGCTCGACTTCCGCGGCCAGTGATCGCTCCAGCGACGCGCGCAACCTCGCCGCGTCACGCGTGACCAGATGGCGCAGCCATTGATCACGCTTGCCCAGCATGGTCGCGAGCAGGGCAACGACGCGATCTGCATCGTTGTCGAGGTAATCGAGAAGCTTCCTCCAGGATGGGTCCGTGGGCGGGGCTGCATCGAGTTCTTCCTGCGCGGCACGAATGTAGAGCGCGTCCGCACGCTCCACGAAGCGCGGCATTGCGCCCAGTTTCGATGTTATCGGGGCCTGACGCATGAGGGCACCGCACAACGCGTCGATCGTTACAATGCGCAGTCGCGCGGGGTGCGCCAGGAGATTCCACTCCTGCTGCACGTCGCGCTCCAATACCCTTCGCGCCAGACGCCATGTCAGCGCATCGTGTGGCGCAGCAGGTTCCGGCACGGTCTGCGCGCAACGCAGCGCGTCGATGATGCGTTCGAGGATTTCGCCGGCGGCCTTTCTCGTGAATGTCATCGCCACGATTGCCTCAGGTTGCGCAACGTTGGCGAGCAACGCGAGGAACCGCTGGATCAACAGGCCAGTTTTACCCGAGCCTGCCGGCGCCTGGACAATGTAAGAACGCGTGATATCGAGCGCCGCACTGCGCGCCGCTTCGTCGGATTTCAGCGCCTCACTCATCGCTGCGATCCTCGTCGTCGGCGATCTGGACAGAATCGATGCGGCACAAGGGCTGCAGGCCGCAGTGACGGCAGGGTGATGGGCTCTTGCGCGGCGCCACGGCGGCCCAACCCGTCGCGATCTCGCGTGCAAGCCCGCCAAGGTGAGCGCGCCACCACGACTCGACTTCCTCCCAGTCGTGAAAGCGGTCGAGCCCCGATACTTCGATGAGCCCTGGCCATACGCTGGCGTCGGCGGCGAGACCGATCGCCGCAATCGCGTCCGGTTTGAATTGCGCATAGGCGACCGCACGCACCGGCCTATCGGCGTGCGCAGCGCCGTGCACCAGCGCGTAGAGCCCGAGTTGCGATGCTCGCGGTCGCTCCTCGAACCACTGTTTCGGTCGCTCGCCCCGGCCGGATTTGTAGTCGATGATGACGGCGCTGCCATCGCTCTGGGTATCGATGCGATCGATGCGCAACCGCAATCGCAGTCGTTCCAGGTCGAGGCTCGTCTCGACCTCCGTCCCGTTCACGGTAAACGCAGGGCGATTCAGTTCGATTGGGAGCCACCCGTCGAGCAAACCGGCGAGACGCCTCGTTTCGCCGGCGCGAACTATTGCCGGCAACACACGCCAGCGCGCGCTCGGCAACTCCTTGAGCCCGAGCTCGATCGCCGCATCGATGTGTGCACTCCTGTCCACGAGGTCGAGACTCGCGAGAGTGGCCTGGTCACGTATCGCACCCCAGAACGCAGCCATCGTGGCATGCAGCAACGTCCCCCGTTCCAGCTGCGACAGTCCGGTCAAGGGCAGCGGCCACGGTTCCACTCGCAGCCTGTGACGCGCGAACGCCTGGAACGGACAATCGCTTTGCGCCGCGACGATTCGCGAGCCACCGGGTGCGGGGGCGCCGTCCGCGAGCGGCGGTGCGTTGTCGTCGGCGACGGACTCAAGCAAGCCCACGCCGGCGACGCGACGCGTCCAGGTCGGGCGGACATGCGCCAGCTCGGGCGCTTGCGGATAGCCGAGCAGCAGCGCGGACGGCGCCAGGGGCAGATCGTCTCTCAATGCCGCATTGCTGAAAACGACCATGGGGGCCGCCATGGCAAAGCGCAACGTCGTCGCGCGCGCGTACGCGAGTTCGCTCTCGACGCTGGCATGCGGGACGTTGCATGCGCGTTGCCACCGCAGCGGCAGCAGCGGGTTGGGCGACGGCGCCGCCGGCCAACGATCGGCGGACAGTCCGGCAACCCACAGCGCATCGAACTCCAGTCCCGACCCCTCCAATACGCCCAGCACCTGGATGGGTGCGTCCGTACCTTCCGGCTGGAATACGCGCTCCTGCGCAATAGCGCGCAGCGTCCGCAGGGCTTCGCTGCGGCCCAGGCGAGGGGTGACCGAACCGATCCGGACAAAATCTGCGAGCAACGCTTCCCATGCCTCCCGCGCCTGATGCTCGACGCTATCCAGCGGGAGCGAGCCAGGCCAACCCGAGGAAGACAGCCATATCCGCCAAGCGTCCGCCCATTCTCGCGGGGTGGCCGAGGCACCCTTGTGCAGCGCGTCGCGGCCGACCTGCCAACGCGTGACCAGATCGGGCGATCGCCGCTGCGCCGCAGCGATCGCGTCGGCCAGTGCTACGCTGCGGCAACCCAAGCCGAGCCAATCGCGTTCGATCAAGGCGCGCCCCGAACGCATGCTGTCGGCGTCGGGTAGGTACGGAGAACGCAGCAAGGCTGCCGCTTCACCGATGGCAAGCTGCCCTTCACCGAGCGCGATCAATCCGAGTGCCGCCATCACAAGCGGCACCTCGGAGAGGGCGGTGCCCAGCGACACCTCGTAGGGCCTGCGCGTCGTCAACTGCTCCGGAAGCGCGAGTTCGGGACAGAGTACTTCATCCGCCAGGAGCAGGATCTCGTCTCGCCGATGCGCCAGGTTCTCGATTACGATGCCGACATGCGCATCGGGTTGGCGGAGCGTGAGATCGCGCGCCCAGGACAATGCGGCAACCAGCTCCTCCCGCGCATTCGCCGCAGTCGTGCGCAGCGCTGCCGGGGATCGGTCGGGCAATGCGTCGACGGAGCGGATGTCCGCGCCTGCCGCATCCAGCGCCGCAATCAACCGTCGCTGCTGCGGATTGAGCTCGATAAATCCGACGAACATCGCTCGAAGACTGGCGCAGTCGAGTCGTCGCGAATTGAGCGCCAGGATGTCGGCCAGCTGAGCGCCGTCGGCCGCGTCCGACCGCCGCAGTTCCCGCGTGTACGCTTCGGCCCAGGTTGCGAAGACGGAAGGATCGTCGACGCTTTCCTCATCACCCCGCCAGGCGCGCCAGCTCTCGCCTCCCGCTCCCCAGCCATGGACCAATGTCCAAGCCTCGGCACCGAGTCGAGCGGCGCCGGCCGCGTCGAGCAGCACCATTTGGGCGTCGTCGACGACATTGCGCCATAGATGCAAGACCTGTGCGGGCGCAAGCAACGCCATCGCGCCGGTATATGTTGCGGCATCAGCGTACTGCTTCCACAAGCTCTCGAGCCACGTCGCATATGGAAGTATCGAGGCGGTGGGCCACGTCCGTCGTCCGCTGGCCTGCTGGACTCGATCGAAATCGCGCAGCAGTTGGCGCGCAAGCCTGCGGTTCGGAGTGATCGCCGTCACGCCGTGGGCGAGCGCGCTGAAAATCGCTGGAGTCACGAGCGTCATGGTAGCCGATCGCCGGATCCAAGCGTCTCGTCGTTCTAGGAATTTCCTACGCTAGTGAACGCGCGCTTTCTACGAGCCGACGAAATACCCTGGCGCGTGTTGCGCGGGACGACAGCGAACGAGAACGCGCTCGCCGTCGCCGGTATCTGCGCTAATCTCCGGCGGTGGCCAACGGTATCGTTGCCGACGCGGATGCCGGCGTTGCAGGCGCAGCGCCTGTGACTTCTACGGCGCGCGGCGAGAAACGCGAGCGGGTGACGGACGATCGTGTCGGTGCCTGCCATTCTCCGCACCAGTCATCGTCACGAATAAGCGGCCATACGCCTTCGACCAGGTAGGCTTTGGTCGCATTCAACGGACTGAGATGCGGCGAGTGGCGTCGGCACTGTCCCCACATCACCGGGGCACGCCCGTCCGCGGGTCGCGCATCGCGCCGATCATAATATTGGCAGTTGACGCATTTTTCCACAGCTGCTTATCCCCCGTTCAGTAACCTGCGGCCGGCGCATTCAGCGCAAACAGACGGTCCGCGGCCATGCTTGAAAGCTTGCCATGACGCTGATAGTTGCGAATCATCCTGGCGGCCGATGCAAATGGACGATGCATTACCATCATGCCGTCGGTTTCGCGCCGTATCAGAACTGGATCGGTGGTGGCGACCGGCGCGACGCTGACAGCGGTATCAGGCGCGATCTGCAGAGCGGTTTGCGCACGGGATGCGATCTGCGCCGCGCGCTGGCGACTAGCGCAGAGTTCGGCCGCAGGCGCGCACGTGAAGGCGCACGATGACTCGGCTCGCGCCGGTAGCCGATGCCACAAGCTATGCTCCGACTGCGCGCGATATTCATGCGGCCCACGCGCGCAGCACCGCAACCAGCGGCGCCGGAGTGTCCTGCACGCGACGCGGCAGCCGCGTGGTGTTCTGATCGAGCACGACCTTCAATTCCATGTCGGCTTCGTCCGCGATACGTTGCAGCAGCGCGTCATAGGCCTCGCGCAAGTCTGCATCGGACAGCACGATGTAGGCTTGCCGCATTCTGCTTAGCAACGTCGGATCGGTGTCGTCGGTCATGCGCTGGATGAGAGTCTGATATGCAGCCTCGATCCGAGCCGCTGACGCGCCTGGCGGCAGTTCGAGGTAGTCATAGTGGGTGTAGTCCATGACAATTCCTTCGGTTGCGTTGTCAGTCGACCTTTGACGACCGCTCTGGCGACTTCGACGCAACAAGCATGCCATGGCCCGCTGCAACGGCTGGAGGTCGGGCAAGTCGTTGATTTGGCATTGCCGATGCTGAGGCTGTAGTGTCCAGTCAAGGTCCTCGCCGACGCAGTGTCGGCGGTGTCCCGCCGGTGCATGCCGCAGGGCGGCAAGGTCTGCTACAGCATTCCGAGAGGCGTAGGTCCGGTCGGCGCCGGGAACATCCGATCCAGCTCAGTGCGCACGGCCGACGTTAGATGCAATTCGGCCGCGGCGCGAACCTCTCTTACGTGCGCGGGATCGGAAGCCTTGGGAATGGTCCCAACGCCCGACTGTCCGAGCAGCCACGCCAGTGCGATCTGCGCAGGCGTCGCGCCGATGCGTTGCGCCAGTGCGTTCAGCCCTCGATGGCGTAGCAGACGTCCCTGTCCAAGCGGCGAGTACGCCATTACCACAATGCCGCTTGCTCGGCACAGCGGCAGGAGATTGTGCTCGATGCCGCGACAGGCGAGGTGATACAGCACCTGGTTGACCGCGCAGTGTTCGCCACCGGGAAGCGCCAACAACTCCTCCATGTCCGACGTATCGAAGTTCGACACTCCCCAGGCGCGAATCCTGCCTGCCGCACGCAACTCCTCGAATGCGGCGACGGTTTGCGCGAGCGGGATATCCCCGCGCCAGTGCAGCAAATAGACGTCGAGATAATCGGTGCGCAATCGCTTGAGGCTGCGCGCACACGCCGCGACCGTGCCGCGGCGGCTGGCATTGTGCGGATAAACCTTGCTGACCAGGAACGTGCGGCGGCGCTCGGTGTCAATGACATCGGCCACGATCTCCTCTGCCTTGCCCTCGCCGTACATCTCCGCGGTATCGATGAGTGTCAAGCCGAGCGACAAGCCCAGCTTCAAGGCGGCGACTTCCCGTGACCGTTCGCCCGCGCGTTCACCCATGCGCCAGGTACCCAGCCCGAGCGCCGGCATCGTCGCACCACCGGGTAATCTGATCTGACGCAACGCGGAGGTCATTGGCGGGAAGAGCGTGCGATCCACCGATAACGATACCGCAAAGCCGCGACGACAAGATTAGAATAAGCGGACGCTTTCGACCTGACCCGATGCCAGTGGACCCAACTGCCGCGCAGCCCTCGCAACGAACGATCGTGCGCGCCGCGTGTCCGCACGATTGTCCCGATACCTGCGCCATGCACGTCACGGTCGAGAACGGCCGCGCCGTGGCGATCGCGGGTGATCCGCTGCACCCGACGACACGCGGCACGCTCTGCACCAAGGTCGCCCGCTACCTCGACCGCACCTATTCGGATCAACGGATCCTGCATCCGCTGCGACGCGTTGGCCGCAAGGGCGAAGGAAAATTCGAGCGCATCGGATGGGATGAGGCACTGGGGACGATTGCTGCCCGTTTCAAGGAGATCGCAGCCTCGTCTGACGGCCCGCAGGCAATCCTTCCGTACAGCTACGCGGGCACGATGGGTCTGCTCCAATATGGCTCGATAGACCGCCGCTTTTTTCACAAGCTGGGCGCGTCGCTGCTCGATCGCACCATCTGCTCGACAGCGGGCAAGGCGGGGTATGTCGCTACGATCGGCGCGGCCATCGGGACCGACCTGGAGCAGTTTGAAAACGCGCGACTCATCCTGATCTGGGGCTCGAACCCCATCGTCTCCAACCTGCATTTGTGGAGTCGGGCCCAGGAAGCGAAGCGTCGCGGCGCGAAGCTGGTGGCCATCGATCCGTACCGCAGCCAGACCGCGGAGAAGTGCAACGTGCACCTCGCCTTGCTCCCGGGCACCGACGCGGCGCTCGCACTTGGGATGATGCACGTCCTGATCGAGGAAGACCTGGTCGATCACGACTATATCGACCAATACACCCTTGGATTCGAGCAACTCAAGGAGCGCGTCAAGGAATATCCTCCGCGGCGCGCCGCCGAGATCACGGGTTTGCCGGTCGGGGCAATCGTCGACCTTGCGCGCGACTACGGCACGATACGGCCCGCAGCGATTAGGTTGAACTACGGAATGCAGCGACACGCAGGCGGCGGCATGGCCATGCGCACGGCAGCCTGTCTGCCTGCACTGGTCGGGGCGTGGCGCGATCCCGCCGGCGGCGCGTTGCTGTCGTCGAGCGGCACGTATCCGATCAACACCAAGGGTCTCGAACGCCCCGATCTTATCTGGAACAGCCCGCGCACGATCAATATGTCGACGATCGGCGATGCATTGCTGGAGGCCAAGGACCCGCCGGTTCGTGCGCTTTTCGTCTACAACTCCAACCCGGTCGCTGTGGCACCCGAGTCGGCGAAGGTCGTACGCGGCTTCGCCAGGGACGATCTGTTCTGCGTCGTCCACGACGTTTTCCTGACCGACACCGCGGATTACGCCGATATCGTGCTCCCCGCGACGACGCAACTCGAGCATGTCGACGTGCACTCGTCGTACGGTCACGTGTACGCAGTCGCCAACAACCGCGCCATCGCGCCGCTGGGCGAAGCCAAGCCCAATACCGAAGTGTTTCGCCTGCTCGCCGCACGCATGGGCTTCGCGGAGCCATGCTTCGTCGAATCCGATGAAGACATTGCGCGTAATGCCTTCCTCTCTACCCATCCGCGTGGCCAAGGCCTCGACTGGGATTCGCTCAAGGAAAAAGGGTGGCAGCGTCTTAGCGTGCCCTCTCCTTTTGCCCCCTTTGCGCGGGGCGGGTTTCCTACGCCCTCCGGCAAATGCGAATTCTATTCGGAGTCGCTCGCGCGACAGGGACTCGACCCTTTGCCGACGTTTACGCCGCCGCGCGAATCGGTCGCGAGCAATCCGGAACTTGCACGGCGCTATCCGC
This sequence comes from uncultured beta proteobacterium, assembly GCA_963829375.1. GTDB lineage: Bacteria > Pseudomonadota > Gammaproteobacteria > Burkholderiales > Casimicrobiaceae > PALSA-1003. The sequence continues at coordinate 35,515 of CAWHIS010000001.1, forward strand.
TGGCGCTGCTGTCGCCGCCGGCGCGCAATGCCTTGAATTCGACGTTCGCGAATCTGCCCGTGTTTCTCGAAGCCGAGAAAACGCCCTGGCTCGATCTGCATCCTGACGACGCGGCTGTGCGGCAAATCGCCACGGGCGACCGGGTGCGAGCGTTCAACGATCGCGGCGCGCTCGTCCTGACCGCACGTGTCACCGATAAGGCGAGGCGAGGCGTCGTGGTCGCCTTGTCGATCTGGTGGCGCAAGCTGTCGCCCGACGGCACCAACGCGAACATGGTTACCGGACAGGCGCTCACCGACATGGGGCGCGCCGCCACTTTCTACGACACACTGGTCGAAGTGAAAAAAATCTAGCCCGGATCGGGTAGCTCGCAGTACTGCCCGGGGGCCAGAAATGTCTCCAGTTCAACGCGTCGCGTTTGCGCATCGCGATAGCCGAGATCGATCAGCGCTTGGCAAAACCCGCCGTCGAATAGGAGATAAGACAGCAGCCCCGCTCCGCCTTCGCGCGTCCCGCCGATGCGACCAAGAATCATGCGCAGCGCGCGCGGAAGCCGGTCCCGGTACTCCAGGGCGAGCGTCTCCAGGGGAACGCTCGGCGTCAGTACAAGCAGGGCGACGTCGCGCAACGGCATCGGGCTCTCGTGGCGTCGCTCGAGCGGAATCTGCCGGACGGCAACGTTGACCAGACGTATTTTCTCGAGATCCGTGCCGAGCGCGTCAGTAAAAATGCTGGCAAGTACGTGGCCCCCTATCCGCGCGAGGGACGGTGCCTCCGACGATGGAATGAGAGCGCTCGGCGCGCCCGAACGTGCAGCGCCGACAACCAGGATTCGATCCGCACCAAGATGCAGCGCTGGCGCGGTTGGCGCCATCTGCCGCATCGCGCCGTCGCCGAAGTATTCGCCGTCTATCTTCGTGGGCGGGAACAGGAATGGTATTGCGCTCGAGGCCAGCAAATGCGGCACCCTGATATTCGTCCGCACGGCAACCCGCTGCGATCGCTCCCAGAGCTCGAGGGAAGGTCCACCCATGCAAAAAGTTACCGACATTCCAGTCTGGTAACTCGATGCGGTGATCGTGAAAGCGTCCAACGCGCCGCCTTCGATGCTCTGGGCAATGGCCGGAAAGTGAATGACCCGAGCGAGTAACGCCGCGAGCGGCGAATTGTCGAGCAGGGCCAGCGGCCGTTGCCAGTTGGCGCCTGGAAATACGGAGCGCATGAGCCGCCACGCAGTCATGGCGAGGTGGGGTCCGTCGACCCGGTAGATGTCCCCAACGCTGAGGTCGGCCCAGAGCTTGCACAGCACGCTGGTCGCCTGATGAACGTCGCGTGCACCCGACGCGAGGGCCGCGGCGTTGATCCCTCCGGCCGATGTCCCGGAGATGATCTTGAATGGGCTGGGACTGCCCGGTGGGAGATGCCCGGCAATCGCTTTGGCGACGCCCGCCTGGTAGGCGGCACGCGCCCCGCCGCCGGATAGAATCAGCGCCAGCTTCGGTGGGGTGGTGGGCATTGGTGGACGGCTAGTCGAGCAATTCGTAGGACTTGGCGAATATGGACGCGCTGACCACGCTCAGGTCGCCGGGTGCGTATTGCAACAGCCAGTCGCCCGCATTCCCCCGCAACGTACCACGGCCATCACCGAGTTCGGCCGTAAACGCCTCATGCATCGGCTTCGCCCAAACCACCTGCGGGCGCTTGCGATACGCACCTGGTTTGCCCGCGCGCAGCGCAGCGACGGGTTCGTACGTCTCGTCAAAGCGTTTGCGCTGCACCGGCCAGCGCTCGCCCTCGGTCCCGACCAGGAGCGCATCGCCTCTCACGTACGCGACAGGCCCCTCGAGCGTCATCAACTTGCCGTCGGCGGTTGCGAATTCGACGTGCATGACGATCGAGAGCTTGCGCGCGCGCCGCGCCGCGCGATCCTCGCTGAGGTCAACCAAAGTCATTCAAGCGGCACATTCTTGTGGCGTAACATCGCGCGCCGTCCGCTGGCTGCGCCAGTGGCCGTTGCCATCGATGACAATCGACCCCATGCCTGCAAGTGGATCGTTATCGGCGCGGGGCTCCCTGGAACGCCGACCCGGATCGGGCGGCGAAATCGTGACTATCTTACCGCAGGGCGGAAGCCACGCGGGGCGAGCACCAGCCTGCTACGCCGTCTTGCGCACCAGGCCGACCATGACGCCGAATATTTCCAGCGTGCCTTCGGGGCGGATGATTGGGTATGCCTTGTTCTCGGGACGAAGGATGAACCGGCCGCGTTCGAGGTCGAGCCGCTTGAGCGTAAACTGGTTGTCAACGATCGCGATGACGATGTCTCCGCGCCGCGCGGCGCTGCGCTTCTCGACCACGGCGAGATCGCCGTCGACGATTCCGGCGTCGATCATCGAATCTCCCTTCACGCGCACCAGTACCGTTTGCGAAGGGCGCTCGATGAGATAGTCGTCGATGGTCAAGGCGTCGGCGGGCGCGTCGTCGATGGGGCTCGGCAAGCCGGCATGCACGGGAGACTCCGCCAGCGGTCGTTCGAAAAAACGGCGGGTGGGCGCAAGGCGTCGGTCCGGCGTCGACTCGACCAGACCGGCAAGCTTCATGCGCGCGACCAGCGCGGCGACGGACGATTTGGAGCGCAACCCCAGCAGTCCGCCGATCGAAGCGTACGACGGCAGCGCCCGGTGCCGGGCGTAGTAGTCCTGCAGCGATGCCACGTATGAACGATCGTTCGACATTTACGCTACACTACCGAACGATCGTTCACGAGTCAAGCCGTGTTCGCCCCATCCATCGCCTTCGTCGACCTTGAAACGACCGGGACCGCCGCGGACGGCGACCGGATCACCGAGGTCGGCATCGTCCGGGTCGATGATGAGTCGCACGTCAGCGAGTGGGCCTCGCTGGTAAATCCGGAATGCAGCATCCCGGCCGGCATCCAGGCGTTGACGGGAATTACCAACGCGATGGTGGCCAAAGCGCCGACCTTTGCACGAATCGCCGACGAAATCGCAGACCGGATCGCAGGTTGCGTGTTCGTCGCTCATAACGCCCGATTCGACTACGGATTCCTCAAGCACGAATTCGGGAGGCTGCACCGTCAGTTCACTGCCAAAGTGCTGTGCACGGTCAAGCTTTCGCGCCGACTCTATCCGAACGCGGGTCGCCACAACCTCGATACGATCATCGCGCGGCACTCGCTGCGTGCCGGAGACCGTCATCGCGCGCTCGGCGATGCCCGCATCCTCTGGGAGTTCGTCCAAACGCTGTATCGCGACAAGCCAGCGGAAGAAGTCGACGCTGCGATCGCACGCATGCTCAAGTCGCCCAGCCTGCCATCGCAGCTGCCTGCCGATGCGCTCGCGCACATTCCAGAAGCACCCGGCGTATATCGCTTTTACGGTCTCAATCCGCTGCCGCTGTACATCGGCAAGAGCGTCAACTTGCGCGAGCGTGTCGCGGCACATTTCTCGTCGGACTATCGCAGCGCCAATGACCTGCGGATATCTGCCGAGATCGTACGCATCGAGATCGAACAAACCGCAGGCGAGCTCGGTGCGCTCCTGCGCGAATCGCAGCTGATCAAGACGCTGCTGCCGGCCTACAATCACCATTTGCGCCGGCGGCGCGATATGGTGGCGATCGCATTGGCGGCAGAACCTTCACCGCCGGAGTACGTGCGTTCCTCGGCGATCGATCCAAGAACGCTGGGCGGCCTGTACGGACCCTTCTCGTCGCGATCGAAGGCACGCTCGAGGCTGCGCGAGATCGCGCGAGATACCCGCCTCTGCTGGCGCGCGCTTGGACTCGAACGCAGGATCGGCCCGTGCTTCGCACGTCAGGTTCAGCGATGTGAAGGCGCATGCGTCGGCGCCGAAACACTCGAGGCACACGCCGCGCGCCTGCGCGACGCGCTGTCATCGCTGGCTATGCAGTGCTGGCCGTACCGAGGCATGGTCGCGGTGCGCGAGACCGACATCATGGGCGAGCGTACCGACCTGCATGTCTTTCGCGATTGGTGCTGGCTCGGCACCGTGCGCGACGATTCCGAGCTCGGCGCACTGGTCGAAGCTCCGCCGCGCGTCGAATTCGACCTCGATATCTACCGCCTGTTGGTCAGGCAGCTTCCGCACCGGAAGGTGATTGCCCTCGATTGACGCAGGCGCGCGCGTGGACCCGCGGAAAATCCGCTAAGCTTTGCTCCGCCCTAAGCGCGTTCTTTCGCGTCGGGACCCTCAAAACGAACATGACGCCAGCCCGACCAAATCTCCCCTGGATTGTTCGCCTGAGTCCGACGCGACGGCTGATCATCGTGCTTGTGATCGCCTTCGCCAGTTTCTTCTTGCTCGAGCCGTGGGTAGCGACTCGCTCGCGGTTACTTCTCAGCTGGAATGCCGGCGCGCTGATCTACCTTGCCCTGGCCTGGGCGATGGTTGCGCGCGCCGATCCTGCAATGACCCGGCTGCGCGCCCAGACGGCCGATCAGAGTGGGTACGTCATCTTCCTGTTGATCGTAATTGCGGCCAGCGCGAGTTTCGTCGCGATTGGCTTTTTAGCCGGCAACATCAGGGACCTGCCGTTCTGGCCGCGTGCCGGACATCTGACGCTCTCGATCACGGCCCTGCTGCTTTCCTGGTTGCTCATTCATACGTTGTTCGCTTTCCATTATGCGCGCTGGTATTACTCGTTCCACCGCGACACCAGGACGCATCGCGGCGGCCTCAAGTTTCCGGGCGACAAGGAACCGGATTACCTCGATTTCGTTTACTACGCTTTCGTCGTAGGCATGACGTCGCAGACGTCCGACGTGTGCGTCATGACACGGCATATGCGTCGCCTGACGCTGGTGCATGGTGTCCTCGCCTTCATCTTCAACATCGCCATTCTCGCGATGAGCATCAACATCATCGGCGGCGTTATCTAGGCGAGCGCGTCATCCCCAGGCGGCAGCGCGTATGTGACCAGCCTTACACGTCGCAGCGCGAACTTGCGGGACTCCTCGTCGCGGCGCAGGTTCTGCGGCACCGCTGGCGTGCACGGCGGAGCGCTGTGCGGATGACGCCACCCGCGTTGACCAACCCCGCGAGTCAGGCGTCCGACCTGCCGTCTTCTTTCAGCTTCGTTCTAGGCGCACGCGCGGCGCGCCGCGGTTGCTGCTCGTAACACCGTTTTGCGTCTTCCCGCCGCGCCATGGCGGGGCGCGACGCATCGAAGGACTGCTGCGTCGCTTGCGACGCGAGTTCGAGATCGTGCTCGTGACCGATGAAGCCTCGCTGTATGACGCACGAAGTTTCGCGCACTTCGACGGATTGCACACGGTGATCCTGGTGCAGAGACCCGAAAGCGCCGGCGCGAAACATGGTGGCGATCTGGCCGAGCGGATACGGGTGCACTGTCACGAAACGCTAACCGATGCTGTACGCCAGTCCCTCCGTCGCTATCGCCGGAACTGGTCCAGATCGAGCACGTCGAGCTTGCGGCGTTGAGCACCTTGCGTGCTCCGGAGCAACGCTGGGTCCTGGGTCTGCACGATGCCTATCACGCGAAGGACTTCACGGACCAGGCAGCCGCCGCGCAATTTCACGCGCATGTCCTTGCGACGTACGACGCAACCACGGTCTGCTCGGTGGAAGACGAGGAATGATTGCACACCCGCACACGGTTTGCGTTCCCAACGGCGCGCACCTGGCAGTCGAGAGGCACTTGCCTTCTTCTTCGACGCAATTGCTGTTCATGGGACCGTTTCGCTATGCACAAAACCTCACGGGCATTCGCAATTTCCTCCGCGTTGCGTACCCCGCCATCAAGACGGCCGTGCCTGCAACGCGGCTGGTCGTGCTCGGTGGCGACGGCGCAATTCGAGCCGTCCAAGGAGACACCGCTTTCGAACAGCCTGACGTCAGCGTGCTCGAGCATCGCGAGGATATCCGCGAATTTCTGAGCGAGAGCGCGCTCACCTCAATCCGCTCTGCGGAATACGTGGTTCATCGATCAAGGTGATCGAGTCGCTTGCGGCAGGGCGCGCCTGCGTAAGCACCGAGGATGGCGCGCGCGGATTCGCAGACGCCGGGTTGCCTGGTCTTGTTACCGTGCCGGACGTCCCCGCCATGGTTGAGCCGATCATCGACCTGCTTGAGAATGACGATCGGAGGCGGCGCATCGAGTCGCCGGACCCTTCGCTGCTCGCGCGTTTCCACTGGCGAAACTGCGCCGGCATTCAGGGCGATCTGTACCGCAATCTCCTGGCGGCCGGCGGTGCCTGACGCGCTAGCCCCGCGCGCGACCTACGACCGCATCGCGCATCTGTACGACGCCGACATGGCTCGTAACATGACGTTCGACGATGTCTCGCTCTACATGCATTTGGCCCGACAGGCGGGCGGTCGCGTGCTCGAGTTGGGTTGCGGCAACGGCAGGATCGTGCTCGAACTCCTCGCCAAGGCATCGACGCGATCGGTGTTGATTGTTCTCCCGGGATGCTCTTCCACCTTCGGCAGAAGGCCGCGGCGCGTGGCCTTCTGCCGAATGTCTGCCTCATGGACGCATGCGCGTTGGGCTTCAGCGAGAAGTTCGCCCTGGTGCTTTGCCCGTACTCGCTCATCACCTACATGACCGGAGCTGACGATGCCTCGCGCATGCTCGCCGCCATTCGCGGTGTGTTGGCCCCAGACGCGATCGTGATCATCGATGCATTCATCCCGCGACCCATGGCGCCGGATATCGGGTTCACCGTCGATTACCGTCGCAGTTGCGGGGACGCTGTATTGACACGGTCTCAAGCGTGTCGAAATGATTACCCTGCGCGTCAATCGCTTCATGCGGCGCCATGAACTGGTCGGCGCCGACGGGCCGTCTTCTGGAACGGATCGAAACCAGCGGGGACTTGCGCCTCTACGCGCCGGAGGATCTCGTCCTCCTGCTCGATACCTCAGGATTCGTAGCCGAACAGCAATGGCGGGACTACAGCGTTGGGCGCCGCGCCGACGGCGCCCAATTCTTCACACTGTCAGCGCGCGCGGCGCGCTGACTTTCCTGGTGGTGGGGCTACCGCTTGGATTTCGCTGTGGGAAGCAAGATACCCTTGGCTCGCATCAGTGCGCGAGCCATCTCATGGCGCTCTTCTGTCGACAGGTGCGGGGCACGCTTGCGAAGCTTGGCGTCGGTATCCGCGAATACTTCGACGGCCCGTTCGACCTGCAATGTGCGATCGGACGGACCCATCCGGCGAGGCAAGTCCAGCGCGCCGCGAACGCGCTGCTGGCGAAGGTGGGAGCGGTAAACCGCCGCGACGTTTACCAGGACGAGGATCGCGAACGCGACGCCGACAAACATTGGCGAGAAAGTCATGGGTGGTCCCCAGCGGAATTGGTTGTGACGCCACGTACCAAGCAATCCGCATGCCACGGGCATACACCGCGCACGGAACCGGATCTTCGGGCGACCGATCACCTGATCGGTCAAACCCTGACCGCCAACGGCAGGCGGCGCAGAGCCTCGTCGTGTCCGCCTATTTCTTGACGTAGAGCTCGGGAAGCTCCGACTTCAACGACGCGAGTTTGGGCAGGTCGTTGATCACGATGTACGGCTGGTCGGGGTGGAGCGCGAGGTAGTTCTGGTGATAATCCTCGGCGGCATAGAACCCCTTGAGCGGAGTGACTTCGGTCACGATGGGTTTGGAAAATGTCTTCGCCGCGTCCAACTGGGCGATATAAGCCTTGGCAACCCGCTCCTGCTCGGGCGACGTATAGAAAATCGCCGAGCGGTATTGGCTGCCCCAATCCGGACCCTGGCGGTTCAGTTGCGTCGGGTCATGCGCGACGGCAAAGAAAACTCGCAACAGTTGGCCATAAGTAACCTGCGACGGGTCGTACTTGACCTCGACCGATTCGGCATGGCCCGTCATGCCACTGCCGACCAACGGATATTTTGCCGTCGTTGCCGAACCTCCGGCATACCCCGAGGTCGCGGTGCTGACGCCTTTCACATGCTTGAAGACTGCTTCCACGCCCCAGAAACATCCGCCGGCAAAAACCGCGGTCGCCTGGCTGGAAGTCGACGCCTTAGGCGTATCCGTGGCGGGCTCCGGGAGCGCTCCGACCGTGGTTGTACTGCAAGCCATTGCCAGCAGCGTCATCGCCACGCCAAGCCCTCTGTTCCAAATGCCGTTCATTTGTGCCTCCGTGTCATGCATCCGCGCCGCGAGCCAGGATTCCAGGACCTATTGGACCACGCGACCCGTCGCACCGTTCGCCTGAGTCGTGCGAGCGGTCGAGCTTCTTACATGCTAGGCAAATTGTCGCCGGACGCGTGGGGACTCCGTGTTCGGCATTTCAAATACACTCCGGACATCGTTACACCCGCAAGTTCGCCAGTGGCATATTACATGGTTCGTTTTCCACCAGGACGGCGCCGCCGGGCATCACCAACATGTGAGGAGCTAACCATGATCCGCCGCCAATTCCTCGTTTGTGCCACCGGTTTGGCCCTGGCCAGTGCGCTGATGCACCAGGCGTGGGCTCAAGCGTGGCCCGAAAAAGCGATCCGGCTGATCGTGCCCTTCCCGCCGGGCGGCGGCACTGACGTCATGTCACGACTTATCGCGGAGAAGCTCGGCCCGGCGCTGAATACTGCGGTCGTCGTGGACAACCGGCCAGGCGCAGGGGGAAACATCGGCATCGATGCGGCCGCTAAGTCAGCGCCGGACGGCTACACGCTCGCAATGGGCCAAACATCCAACCTCGCGATCAATCCCACCCTGTACGGCAAGCTGACGTTCAATCCGTTGAAGGATTTCACGCCCGTCGTGCTCGTTGCGACGCAGCCGATGGTGGTGATCGTAGCCAATGCAGCGCCGTGGAAAACGCTTGGGGAAATGGTTGCTGCGGCAAAGGCGAAGCCGGGCGCGTTGACGATGGCGTCTGCAGGGAACGGCACCGTCGGTCACCTCGCCGGTGAAATGTTTGCGCGCCAGGCGGCCATCGAATTCATCCATGTCCCATACAAGGGCGCGTCACCCGCATTGACGGACCTGATGGGAGGTCAGGTCTCGCTATTCTTCGCATCAGCGGGCGCGATCGCTCCGCAGTTGGCTGCGGGCGGCAAGGTACGCGGCTTGGCTGTGACGTCCGCGAAGCGACTGGCAAAGCTGCCCGACATACCGACAATCGCCGAATCGGGTTATCCCGGTTTCGAAGCGACGGATTGGAAAGGCCTGGTGGCACCGGCAGGCACACCAGCGGCGGTGGTCAATCGATTGAATGCGGAAGTCGTCAAGATCCTGCAAAGTCGTGAGGCCCTCGATCGCCTGGCGACGGACGGCAGCGAGCCAATCGGCGGCTCTCCCGAATATTTCGCCGCGTTCCTCAAGGCGCAAGACACGAAGTGGGCCAAGATCGTGAAGGAGAGCGGCGCCAAGGTCGACTGAAATCTATCGACCTGGACACCATTCGGCGGGTCGAGCGGGACGTCAGCGCTCGACGAAGGTCACCTTGCCAGGCTGCACCGTCGGGAGAACTCGCAACAGACCCGGCACCAGTGGCTTGAGATCGACGAGTCGATTGGTTCGTGCGCGAAGTATCACCACAGCCAGCACGAGGTCCGCGACGGGTTGTTGAAACGTGAGGTTCCGATCAACTGTGACGAAGACGTCATACAGGCCTGCCCGCTCGCGCGAGAAGGTCCGCATTGCTGATGCCGGTCCATTCCAGTCCCGAAGCGGTGGAAATTTCGTGCCCGCGGATCTCGCGGGCAAGCCTGCGATCAACGCACTCGTCCAGCAACAGCCTCACAAGCTCGCTTCGATCAAGCGATCTTTGGCCATCTCCAGAAAGGTGATGACCTGATCACGCGACACGCTGGGGAAACCATCGAGAAAAGCGTCGATCGACTCTCCCCCCTCGAGATAATCGAGCAGCGTCTGGACAGGAACTCGCGTGCCAAGGAAAACCGGGGTACCGCCGAGGATGTCAGCAGCATTCGAAATCGGCGGTTTCATGGCGGGAAGCGTACGCCGGCGCGCTGCCATCGACAAGCCGCAAGCCTGTGCCTGCGGGCAACCTCAGTCGTGGCCAACAAACGCTCTGTCTTTACGAGACAGGCACATCACGGCCCGGCGAGAAGTCCGCTTCCACGCAGCAGGCCTGCAACGTCATTCGCATAGGCCGGGGCATCCTGCTGCAACGTTGCGGGATTGTATGTCGCCGGATTGTAGGTCCACACTGGCCGTGCCGTCTTGACATTGAACAGCGTGGTGTAAATGGTCGCGGCTTGATAACTATCGGTAACGATTCCCGGCTCGTACCAGCCGACGTACATGTCGGGGCCCGCGGCAGCCACGACACCCGACGAGTACCCGACTGCCGTCTCGGTCTTGAATCCCGAAAGTCGCACGAGCAACGCGGCGTCTGCGCCCGACTGCGCCACTGCAGCGCGAATCGTGGCCTGGTCCGGCGTGCGATCGGTCGCCACGTATTTCCAACCCGGCACGGCTTCGACGCCCGCGCCCTGAAGTGTGGAGACCATGAGGTTCTCAAACCCACGTTGGTCCTTGAGGCTCTGGGCGCTCAGGCCAACGACGAAAATCTTCTTGAATGGCGGGCCATTGTAGTTGGGGTCGCGCCAAGTGGTGGTCGAGACTGGGCTGGGCGCCGTCGCACAACCGATGATCAGTAATGCGGCGGCCAGGTTCAGCGCGGTGCGCAACGAATACATGAGCATGCAATTCTCCGTGAGCGAATCAGCTTAGAGTGTCTCGCCGGGGTTTCAGTCGGCGTTCCCAACTGATCCCTGCTTATTGGATTTTAGACTGTCGGGCAACTTGACGGGTCGGAGATTTGGTCTTCGCTCGGATGGCGATGGTTCCATCGGTGTATGATGGCTTGATCGTCAGCGCACGTCTGCCGACGTCTCTTTTGCATGAAAGCTGCTTCCGCATTCGCCGGATCGTCGTGGTTTCGAAGGCTTCGCAATGCCTCTCTGATCCTTGTTGGGTTCCTTGCAGTTTATGCATTGGTCGGCTTCTTCGCTCTTCCCTGGCTCGCCAAATCGAAAGTCGAATCGCTCGCTACGGAAGCGTTCGGGCGCACCGCAACGCTGGGCAAACTCGAGTTCAACCCTTTCACGCTTCGGGCGCGGCTGTCTGATTTCGCGCTCGCCGATCGCGAGCCGAACCACACGTTGCTCCGATTCGAATTGCTGGATGTCGACATGTCGGCGGCGACCCTGTGGAAGTGGGCTCCCGTGTTCGACGCGGTTCGGTGCGTGCGGCCCAAGATCGAGCTTGCGCGCGCTGCCGACGACACTTACAACGTCCAGGACCTGATCGAGCGCCAGCGCGCGGAGCCCAAAGGACCGCCGCGCGCATTTTCGATCAACAACATCGAGGTCGAGGACGGATCGCTGTTGCTCGATGACCGCAAGAGCCGACGATCGATCGCAATCACCAATCTCGGCATCGGTATCCCGTTCTTGTCAAGCCTTCCCCACGACGCCCAGATTCGCGTAACGCCGAAATTCGATGGCATGATCGACGGCGCGCGGTTCAACCTTGCCGGGAATGCCACGATGCCGTTCGCGGACACCAAGGAGGCCACTCTCGAACTCAACCTCGACGCTTTGTCGCTGTCGCCCTATGCCGGGTCTGTGCCACTGCCGCACGGGATAAAACTCGCCGACGGCGCCCTGACGACCCGGCTCACGTTCGCGTTCGTGACTGCGAATGGCGTACCGCGTGCCCTGACGCTTTCAGGCACGGCGCGACTCGACCGGCTGGCGATCGCACGCAGCGACAACTCTCCGCTTGCGTCGGCCAAGATGATCGAGGTCGCGCTCAATAAGCTCGATCCGCTGGGACGTTCGATCGCGTTGGACCGGGTAGCCGTCAGCGCATTGGAGGCCGATCTGCGTCGATTCTCCGATGGAGCCGTCGAGTTCGGTCGGCTGCTCGACGCACCAACCCCCGGGGGCAAGGCCAGCGCGGGCGAAGGGAGCACCACTCCTCCTGCAACGCCGTGGGCGTTTTCAATCGCCGATCTGCATCTGGCCGATGGGGTGCTGCATGTTTCCGACGAGAGCGTGGCGCCCGCGTTTCGCGTGACGCTGTCCCGGGTGGCGCTCGACGCCAAGAAGATCGCATCGAACGGCGAGGGAACCGTCGACGTCGCTTTCGATTCGAGTAGCGGTGCTCGGTTCACCGCGCATGGCGACGTTGATCCTGCGGGCAAATCTGCACGCGGACACTTGTCGCTGACCACGTTCCACCTGGACGCGCTCTACCCGTACTACGCGGACGCGCTCAACCTCGATGTTCGCCGGGGCACGATCGATCTCGCGGCTGATTTTTCGGTTGGCGCAGCGTCCACTCCGATCGAACTCACGCTGGCCCAAGGCGCGGCGGCGTTGGTCGATATGGAACTCGCCGTGCACGGCGAAAACGATCCGTTGTGGCGGATTCCGCGTGCCGACCTCAACGGCGTTGCATTCGATTACGCGAAGCGAAGCGTGACCATCGACAAGGTCGAATCCCAGCGGCCTGCATTCCGGATCGGGCGACAACCCGACGGCGTCATCAATTTCGAACGTCTTATACGCACAAGCGAGGCGACGGGGGTGACACCACACACTGCGAGGGCAACTCCCGGCGACACCGGATGGACACTGCTCATACACAAGCTATTGTTCGAACACATCGCTGCTGAATTCGAAGATCGCGCGGTGCAGCCGCCGGTGAAGCTGAAACTCGCCGACGCGCGCATCGCGGTCGACGAGTACAGCAACGCCCGCGCCGCGAAAGGCACGCTGACCTTTGCCGCTCGCGTAGGGTCGACGGGCCAGGTGCAGTTCGCAGGCGCCTTCGGGACCAACCCGGTCAGCGCCGACTGGCGCATCAATGCGAACGGCGTCGATCTTGTATCGCTCCGACCCTATTTCGAGGCGCTGACGAATGTCATCGTGACCAGCGGCGCGTTCGGTGCCAAAGGCCGCCTGACCTATGGTGCGGCGGAACGCGGACCTGCTCGGGCCACCTATGCCGGCGACCTTACGATCCAGGACTTTGGCTCGCTCGATCGCCCCACGTCGCAGGAGCTCTTGCGATGGAAGTCCCTTACGTTCACGGCCGTCGACGCCGTATCGGAACCGCTCAAAGTTGCGCTTGGCGCGATCACGCTCGACCAGTTTTACGCACGAGTCATCGTCAATTCGGATGCAACGCTCAACTTTCAACGCCTGCTCGCCCCCGCATCGGCGGCAGTCGAACCTGCCACGATGGCGGCGCCCGGAAACGGAGCCGCCGAGGCACCGAAGGAACCACCTGCGGCGGCCGCCAGCGACAAGGACCTGCCGGTGTCGATCGGCCGCATTGCGCTCTCTGGCGGCGAAGTACAGTTCTCGGACTTCTTCGTCAAGCCGAACTATTCCGCCCACCTCACCGACGTCGCGGGAAGTGTGTCCGCCCTGTCCGCAACGCAGGCCGGCGATGTCGAAGTCGCCGCACGCGTCGAGACCACGGCCCCCGTCGAAATCCATGGCTCGTTGAATCCGTTCGCGCGCGAGTTGACGCTCGATCTGTCCGCCACCGCCCGGGACATCGATCTGCCTCCGCTTACCCCCTATTCCACGAAGTACGCCGGCTACGGCATCGAGAAAGGGAAGCTATCACTCGAGGTGCATTACAAGATCGACAACCGCAAGCTCGCGGCGTCGAACAAGCTTGTGCTCGACCAACTTACATTCGGCGAGCACGTCGACAGCCCAACCGCAACGAAACTGCCGGTACGCCTGGCCGTCGCGCTGCTCAAGGACCGCAACGGCGTCATCCATCTCGACCTGCCGATCCAGGGCACGCTCGACGATCCGAAGTTCTCGGTATGGGGTGTGCTGGTACAGATTTTCGTCAACCTGATTACAAAGATAGTCACGGCGCCGTTCGCGGTGCTCGGCTCGCTCGCGGGCGGGGCGGGGGCGAGCAGCTCGCCTATATCGAGTTCGCGCCGGGTCACGCGGAGTTATCGTCCGACGCGGAGACCAAGCTGCGTTCGCTCGCGAAGGCACTTGCCGACCGACCCGCACTCAAGCTGGATGCCGCGGGCCGCGCGCTTCCGGACGTCGATCGCGACGGCCTCAAGCGAGTCGCGCTCGACCGTGCGATGCGCGCGCAAAAGCAGAAGACCCTGGCCAACCAGGGTGGATCGGCCCCGCCGATCGACGCACTAAGTATCGACGCAGCTGAATACCCCAAGCTTCTTGAGCTCGTATATCGCGACACCACCCTGCCCGACAAGCCACGCAACGCGATCGGCATGGCGAAGGACATACCAGCCACCGAGATGGAAGGCCTCCTCCTCGCAAGCTATCCTGCAGACGAAGAGGCGCTGCGCTCGCTTGCCACCCGGCGTGCGCAAGCCGTCAAGGAATGGTTCGTCGGGCCAGGGGGCATTTCTTCAGAGCGCGTGTTCGTCGTCGCCGCAAAACTTAACGCGGATGGCATTGCGGACAAAGGCGCGCCGACGCGAGTCGACTTCGCGATCCGTTAGGGTAACGAACCGACGGTCGGTCCACAAGGCAGGAGATCGAGCGAGCGTGTGGTGCTGCCCGTCTAGCCTGACGCAACCGGCGACGAACCGATCCTTGCCATCACGGCGCGGCGCACCAGCCCGACGTGCTCGCGCAAGGTGTAGGCTTCACTGGCGAAGCCCGCAGGTGTATGAATCTGTGCGACGGAGCGTTCGATGCGGTCCAGATCAGACAGCCATTTCTCGGTGGGCAACGCGCCCTTTCGCGTAGCGACATCGCGTTCCAGCAGGGCCAGCTCACCGTACCAGCGATAGATGCGCGAGCGGACCCGCCAGCGCAGGAACTGCGGCAGGTAGTTGAATAGCGGGAACAGAACCGCGGCAAGCGGGAGCAATATGATGATGGCCCGCTCGGCTATGGTTGCCACCCAGAAGGGCAGGTATCGATAGAGGAAGCTCGGCCCGAAGCGCTTGTGCCGATCGGCGTCGGTGGAGACGCGGAGATCGACCTGAGTCGTTCCCGGGAACTCGCCGGCCTCCTCGAAAAAACCCGCTTCGCCATGAATCTCGTGCGCGGCATCGACCAGCAGGGCGACCAGCGCCGGGTGCAGGCCGTCGCGGGCCGCCAGCATTGCCTTGGTGCCGATCAGCGCGACCTCCTTCTCCGGAATGTTATGCGCAAAGTCGATCACCCCGGGCGGCAGCGTCAGCTTGGTGATGTACGGGAATAGTCGATGATAGGCGTCGGCGCGCTCGAAATTCAGCAGCTTCAACTTCGGATCGTGAAGCGCAGTCCATACGGCTTGATTCTGCACGCCGTCGACAAAGATCGCCGCGCCGACCTCGCCCGACTGCAGCGCGCGCAGTGCAGCGCTATTGCTCATCGGAATCATCGTCACGTTGCCGCTCGTGAGCCCGTTGATGGCGAGCAACGGCTCGGCAGAACGCGCGAGCGCCGCTGCCCTCTACGCCGACGGCGATCCGCCGGTAACGCAGCTCGTTGATCTGGGTGAGCGTGTCCGTGCCGCTGTAGAAAATCCACATCGGGCACGTAGTAGAGGCTCGCCAGCATGACGACGTGGTTCGCCTCGGGAAATCGTCGCGACACCACCCTGCGTGAACGCGATGTCGACTCCGGAATTCGGATCCAGCAGCAGCCGCAGGTTGTCCCCTGCACCGTTCGTCATCCGCTCTTCGACCGTCACTCCCGATCGCGCCAGGATTTCGATGTAACGCTGCGCATAGCGATGAGGCAGGCCGTCTTCCAGCCCCGATGCCAGGACGATGCGACTAGGTGGAGCAGGTTCCAGGTAGTGCACGGACGCCCACACCACGCCGACGACTAGAGCAACGATCAGGACGGCCACACGTAAACGGCCACGTCGCGACAGCAGCGCCAGATCTTCGAGGGTCATCGGAGTCAATGCTATTGAACGCCACGGACGACGCTAACACAACAAGCGCCCACGACACCCTGTCACCCATCCTCAGAAGTGCCTTCTGTGCTCATCGGAAGTTCTGCGTCGCGCCGCATCGCCGCGGAGTTATCGGCATCGGAAAAGCGGCGACGACGACCCCTTTGCATCACAATCCACCGCCAAAGCGGTATTGCCACGCGACGCCGATCAGGTCGTAGCTGTCGCCGGTGCGTGCCGACACGCCTTTGCTGGCGTAGAGCTTGATCGAATTCTCTCGGTCCACGGGAAACGCCAGGGTCCCCCCGAGGCGCCAGTTCTGCTGCAGGTCGCTGTTCAGCACGCCGTTGAGGGTTGTGCGACCGCCGGCGAAGTACGTGGCATCGAGCGACGCCCAGATTCCCGAGCGAAAGCCGTAGATCACGTGTCCCTGCAGCGAATAGAGCGGGTCCTGGGCAAGTGTATTGCCACCGAAAAAATCGTCGTTGCGTGTGTAGAAAGTCACTGCTGTCGTGGCTTCCAGCGTCCAGGGTCCGATGGCCTTCGAGATTCCGACCTGCGGTTTGAAGGCCCAGTTATTGGAGCCAATGTTGATGAGTTTGCTGTCGTCGTATTGGCTCGAGGGCGCAACCACCCGAAAGCTGGCACCGATGATCAGGTCTTGCTCATAATCGGCGAACTCCTTCAGCGAGAGCGCTGGCGCGCCGTAGAAATTGATCGACAGCCGAAACGTGGAATTGGCGAAGCCGCTTACGTTCCGCTGTATCGTTTCTCCCTTGTAGTCGGCCGTTCCTGACAGCCAGGTATAGGGCACGGTCGCATCGAACTTGGCGGACATCCCCCACAGGTCCAGCACCGTCGCGTACGCGAGGACGGCGCTCGACGTGTTGAGGTTTGGATTCGTGATGGGCAACTGTGGACCGAATGCCACCCCGCCTCTCGTGTAGGCGTAGCCAGCGATCAGAAAGTTGACGCCGACTGGGGCATTCGAATAGGCACGCGGCTCGATGTCCTGTGCACATACCGGCAGTCCAATCCCCGCGAGCATCCACGCGGCGAGCACCGCCAGGAATTGTTTCATCGACGGAATCGAGCGCGATGGAAGCTTCGTAGCCGACATACCTTGACGAGATGTACCGAACACTAACCGTCACTTGCCGCGAGGCTGCAATTTGTTCCAATTGTTGCTAGCTGCACGCGCCACCGAGGAGCCCGGCCTTGATTTCCGGATTCGGCGGATCGCCACCGAGCCAGATCGCCAGGAACGCTTTGGCGAAGTCGTCGCCCTTGATGGTCCCCTTCACCGCGCCGTTCACATCCACCTGGAGGCCTGTGCCCGGTTTGTGGATGAATGTCAGCCGCTCGCCGGTTTTGACATCGGCCATCCATCCGTTGAGCATCGCGATGCGGTCCTTCAGCGCCGGCAGCTGGTCCTTGGCGTTCTTTTCGAATCCCTCGCTCCAGCCCTTCCGCAGATCGTCGGCACCGACGTTGCGGACGAACTGGAGAATCAGCTCGCTCGGAGTGCTCGAGCCAAGAATCGCGTTCGCGTCGCTCGACGTCTTGGCGACATACAACGCGGCAACGTAGACATTCACCTTGAAAGCCGTCGCCTGGCGCAGGCCGAGACCGTTGAGCGCCAGATTGCTGCCCTCAACCTGGGCCTGATCGGGAAAATTGACACCCTTGCATTCCTTGCCGTGCGCCACGCCAGCGCTCAAGGCCGCGGCGA
This sequence comes from uncultured beta proteobacterium, assembly GCA_963829375.1. Classification (GTDB taxonomy): domain Bacteria; phylum Pseudomonadota; class Gammaproteobacteria; order Burkholderiales; family Casimicrobiaceae; genus PALSA-1003. Next base: position 53,169 of record CAWHIS010000001.1, read on the forward strand.
CCATCGCCGGCAACAGAATTCGTTTCGTATACGGTTTCATCTTGTCTCCAAAGGTTGTGTTGCGTAAGAAGCACCGTTGATCACGGTGCGTTTGCAGCCGGACGCGCGCCGGCTGAAGGATCGGTGACAACTGTTGCGCCAACGTCCTTCAGCAGCCGCTGGAATTCGGGCGACGCAAGGATGATCTTCCCTGGTGCGGCGCGCAGGCGATCGACCGCTTCGGCTGGCAAGACGAATGACGTCGGTTGCTGATTCAGGTATTCACGCTCCTTCTCGTCGGGGAGCGCAGCAAACGACACGTCGATGGCGTAAATTTCCGCTTCCGGAGGGCGTAGCGTAGTACAGATCGGCGAGTCCTTGTTGGTGGCACACCCGGCCATCTCCCGGACCTGCCGCTCCGTACGCCACCGCGCGGAAATGTCTTTCAGCAGCTCGACCGCTTCGTAGGAATAATGATCGATGGGTACGCCAGTGGCCTTCAGCAGGATTTGCAGCGTGCCGGGCGGACTCTCCGATTGGTCCCAGTCGGTGGGAGGGGACGACAGCGAATTGACGACAAGGACGATGATCCTGCGCACGTGGTCGAACGGTGTCTGCAAACCCGCAGCGTGCAAGGCTTCGAGGAACTGCAGTGCGTCGAGCACACCGCGCATGGCCACGTTGTCGGCCACGCCACCGTCGACGAGATGAATATAGGGGCGATGAACGCCGTCCAGATAGGGTTCGGCATCCTTCAGCTCGCGTATCGCGCGCGCCGCCGGCCGCGGCGGATTCTCCGTGCGGGCGAACAGTTTTGCCCAGGCCGGAAGCTCGTAGTTGCACGTACCGCCGTAGTTGTTGATCGTGACGGAGGAGAGCACGACTGGTACGGCAGACGACGCGGCGGCAGCACGGGACAGCCGCACGGGATCGAGATTGGAGCAAAGGACGTTGAACAGGTTTTGCTGGAATGTCACCCGGCCGCCGGTCGAGATATCGGTGGCCGACGCCATGATGAACGGGCCGCTGCCGCGATCGAGATCGCCGAAGGTTGCGCCGTTGAACAGGATTTCATCGTACAGCTGGGCCGCCAATTCCGAGCGGCCCCAGCCCGTCGACGACAGGTCGCCCCAGTAGGCCGGGTTGAACGCACGGGCAATGAGCTCGCCCTGGACGTTGCGCTTGAGGAAGCGCTGCTCGTAATCGTCGAACAGCTTTTCGCCGTAGAGCCCGTAGGCCAATGCCGTGAAGCTGCCGCCCGAAACGCCAGTGATGACATCGACGGCGTCAAGCAGACGAATCCTGGCGCCGTTGGCTGCGATGACATCGGTATTCCGAAGAAACTCCAGGACGCCGTAGGAGAACGCAGCAGCGCGGGTACCGCCGCCCGAAAACGCAAGAATGACGAGGTTCTCCTGGTTCTTGAAATACTTCTGGCGCGTCTGCAACGTGTACCCGGCGTTCGGTTCGATCTGTTTGAGCGGCGGGTTGACGGGTCGGGTCGCGCAGCCGCCGAGAACGACCAGCGCTGCGAGCGCCAGCGGAAAGAACACACGCAAGTTATTCATGGTAATCCCTCTGGATGTACATTTGCTGCTCCGTTGATGGCGATCCTAAGCATGCTGATCGTTTCGCAGAGCGCCTACGAGCCCTGGCGCCGAGCGGATGTGCAGGTCGCGTTGCGGGAACGGAATTTCGATACCGTTTTCACCCAGCAGGCGCGCCACTTCGATGTTGATCTCGTGCTGGACCCGCAGCCGCTTGTCGAGCGAATCCACGAACGCGCGGATCTCGAAGTCGAGCGTGCTGTCTCCGAAGGCCACGAAGAATACCGACGGCGCAGGGTCCTGCAACACATCGCGATTGCCCCGCACCGCGTCCAGCATCACACGTTGCACCAGCGCAATGTCGCTGCCGTAAGCGACGCCAACCTTGCTCAGGAGCCGCGTGGTTTTGTTGGACAGCGTCCAGTTGACCACGCGTTCCGTGATGAATGCCTTGTTCGGGATGATGACTTCCTTGTTGTCGAAGTCGATCACCACCGTCGCCCGCGCATGAATGCGCGCGACCGTGCCCGAGACGCCACCGACAGTGACGACGTCGCCGATGCGGATCGGGCGCTCGGCCAGTACGATGAGACCCGACACGAAGTTTGCGACGATCTCCTGCAGACCGAAGCCCAGGCCGACACCGAGCGCGGCGACCAACCACTGCACGTCGCCCCAGCGGATGCCGAGGATACTGCACGCGAGCAGGACGCCAACGATGGTGACGGCGTACCGCGCGATGACTTTGATCGCGTAGGTCGCGTCGGTCTGCATCTCGAATCGCTGCAGCAGTACGATGTCGAGAAGCGCGCCCACGTTACGCACGAGGACGGCGGTGACCACCCCGACGACGATCGCGAGAAGGAGATGGCCGACGGTCAGCGGGTGCGCGATCAGCTTGCCATCGACGCTGTCCGAGTAGCTCCACAACGCGTAGTCGCCGATTACCGACAGCATCGGCACCGCCTCGCGCCATACCCACCAGATGCCTGCGAGCAGAAGCACAGTGACAAGAAGATCCAGGAGCGACCTTGTCTGCTCGCCGATCATTGCAATGTCGAGCTGCACCGGACGTGCCTGCGCCACTTCGCTCCCCGCCTCTCGCGCGAGCCCGACCTCCTCGGGTCGCGCCGTTTCCTCGTCCCGTCTGCGCGCCAGATGCATTCGTTGCACCTGCACCCACAGGGCCATCAGCCCGTAGAGCATCACGGCGCCAATGCCGAGGAACACCGAATCCACGATCCGCCCGAAGAAGTAGGCAGCGGCCACGAAGTAGCCTGCGGCCGATAGCGCCGCAACGGCGAGCGGTATGGCGAGCAATGCCACAAACCAGACTGCATGCAACCGGACGGTCAGGCTGCGTGGCGCACGGGTGCGTAGCCGTTGCATTAGCGGCCCTCGCCGCCGGAACAGTCGCGCGAGGAAGACGACGAGCGTGATCATCGCCAAAGCGAAAGCGAGGCGCGCCACGCTCTCTCGGTTCGCGAACGGCGCGTGATCCAGTCCGTTCAAGGCGCCGACAAACGTCAGCGGCACGAAAATCGCCGCGAACTTGCGCAGCGCGCGCGCGGCGCCACTAAGAGACACCTCGTCCCACCCGAAGTGACGAATCGCCACGCCGCTCCGGTCGAGTAACCACGCCAGGGTGGAAAGCGCCAGCAGGAGTTTGGAGATCACCATGAGCGCGACACCGAGCGCCAGAGCGAAAGGCTGGCTATCGGGCGCTGTCGCAAGCGCGTTGCCCGCGCTCCACAGGAAGATCGGGACGGGCAGGGCTAGCGCCAAGGTAATCGCCAGCGCCAACAGAGCGTGGCTGATCCGATAGCGCTCGTACGTGACAGCGGCAGGCGAAAGCGACACGAGCGTACGCTGCAACCGGCTGCGCAATCCGAAGAGACTCGCCGCCGCAAGCAGTGCAAGCAAAGGCCAGAATGGCCTGCGCCCCAGCTCCTCCCAGATGACCGTCCAGCCCGCGCGCCAGTTCGTAGGCGATGCCAGCCACGCGAGTGCAGGGATAAATGCGCTGGCCGTCTTTGTGCTTGGCGGAGCCGGAATCCAGAACAGGAATCGGTTCAGCTCCGTCCGGGCCACTTGGCCCTGGCGCTCGAGCTCACGCTCGACTTCATCGGCTTCGCGCAGGGCCTCGAATCGCTTCTGCTGCAGCGCGGCCAGGCGCTCCAGCAAGCCGCGTTGCTCGGCAAGCGCCGCGCGAACCGCGGGCGCGGCCTCCAGCCGTTGCTCCTGTGAAATTGCCGGCCGCACTTCCGCCAGGCGCTCCGTCGCCGCGGCATCCAGATCGCTCAGGGCAGCCAATGCGCGCTCCACGCGGAGATTGGCGTCGCTCTCAGCCTCTAGCCATTCGGCGCGCTGTTGATGCGCGGCTGCGAGGCGATCGGGTCTGGGCAGTTGGCGCAGCTGCTGGGTCAATGTCTGCGCGAACTCCTGGCCCAGGGCATATACGCTAGCGCGACGCTCGACCCGGTGCATGCGTTCGTCGAGATCGCTCTTTGCCTTGCGTATGTCCGCGAGTTCAACCAACGCGAGGTCGAGCGCGATCATCTCGTCGGCGATCTGCGTCGAAAGGCTGCTGTTCTCGGCGGCGATGCCGCGGGTGACGTCGAGTTCCTGCGCGAAACCTGCCTCGCAAACATCGCGACCACGCAGGCAAACGCGAATCGGGGAATCGACATCGGGTGCCTCATTCCGATCGCGCTAAGACCGCCGATGGTGGGAAATCACGGTTCGCTCATGGCGATCAGTGCCTGAGCATCGACGACTTCGCTTTCAGCGGGTCGGTAATGGGTTCGGTGATATTTGCGTCAATCGGGCTCAGTCTGACCGCAGGCTGAGGAATTACGAGGACGAGCATGATCGCAATGCCGTCGCATGCCAGAAGCCACAGTCAACAGGACTCCTGCCATGGCCGCTGTTCATGCTCGCTCCCTCTATCTTGCGCGTTCAAGGCGCCGGCACAACCGTGTAATAGACGCCGTTCGCCCCGTAGGCCGGCTGGAACCAGGTGTTGCCGTTGAGGTAGTACGTGGCGCCGTTCTTGTTGATCGATATCGACCCCGCAGGCACCGCCGCGTAGTTGATCCCCATCGCGTAGGTACCGCCGACCGGCGCACTCGCAACGGCCACACCGGTGGCCACGCCGGCGTTATAGGCGGCGTTCGTCGCGGCGGCGGTGTTGGCGCTCCCGGTCGCAACTCCGGCAGCGTAGGCATTCGACGTTGCGGCGGCGGTGTTCGCCGAAGCCACGGCAGCGCCCGCGGCCATACCGACAACCGCACCCGCGGCCACGGCGCAGCCAGAGCAGGTGGTCGCGTAATAGGGCACCGCAACCGGCGGGTGATAGACCGGATATGTGCCGTACGCCGGGGGATGATAGGCGGTCGTGCCGTACGCGCCCGTGTGCACGGCACCCGCACCGTAAGCCCCGGCGGTGGTGCCGCCGTACACGTTGGTGTGCTCGGTGCCGCCTCCCTCCGCGTGCGCTGTGCTGCCGCCGTACGCGTTGGTGTGCTCCGTCCCCTCGCCCGCCTCATGCGTGGAGCTGCCGCCATAGCGATTGGTGTGGCTCGTCGAGCCATAACTGTGGGTCGTGCTGCCACCGGCACGGTTGGCCGATGCCCAGCCCGCTGCCGGACCGGTCCACAGGGCGACCGCACTGATGATCAGCGCGCAGGTGATGGTAACAATCGTTTTCATCGCAAACCTCCGCTCAGGGTGACTTCGATTGCGGTTTCGCTGTCCCTGCCTTGGACGGCGACATCTTGACCAATGGCTTGATGCCCGCCGGCGGCTTGGAGCCCGGGTGCGCGAAGGCAATGCGCGGGGCCGCCAGCGCCTTCGGCGACGTGAACGCATCCGCCGCAATCGCCGAATCGAGCTGCCAGTTCGAAAGCTCCAGCTCGTTGCGCAGCTGCAGCGGATCGGCGGCATAGATCGCGCGGACGCGCCGCGGCAGCTTGTCGTCGACGCCGATCCAGATCTGCAGAAACACGTCCTTGTTGGCCCACGCCACCATGTCCGTCTTGGTGCCGCCGACCACCGCCGATTGGCCGATGTAGAACGCCAGGATCGCCCCGTCGGTCAGCGCGACGTAGGGATCCGCCACGAGAAGGTCGGTGAACGGAAAGAAGGTGGCCGCGGTGGTGTAGGCTGTCATCAGCGCCGCATCGATGGTCGGCGGTGCATCGGCGACCGCGACCAGATTTTCAGCCGGCGCGTAGGCCATCATCGTCTTGCCGTCGTAGTAGAACTCGGACGCCGGCCCGTCGCCGGGCATAATGATCTTCAGCTTGTCGGGCCGTTGCATCGTCACGTCGTAGCGCACCGTATAGGCGATCGGCGGGCCGAGCTTGCTCGGAAACTCATAGCCGACGGTCGCCGTAAATGTCATCGACTTGGCCGCCGCGAGGCGCGCGCTGGTCGCCTTGAGCAGATCCATCGCCTTGGGCTCGAGCTCCAGCTTGTATTTCGGCGTTGCCGGCGTCTTCGCCGGCTTCGCTGCTTTGGCGGGCGCTGCCGGCTTCGCCACGGGCTGTGCCGACTGCGCCGCCACGCCCGCGGCCGTGAATAGGCCGAGCACCAGCGCCGCCGTCGCACCGCGCCATGTCGATTGATAAAGCACCTTCATCATCATTCGCCTCTCAGCATCCATTGCATCAGGGGATCATTCCGCATTCGAACATCTTGTTGACGATTGGCGCAGAGACCTTGTCGAAGAACGCCTGGCGCATCTGCGGATCCTGTTTCAGCATCTGGATTGCGCGCTGCTCCATTTCCGGCTTCGGTTGTCCCTGTTTCTGCGCCTTTTCCTGCCACAACTGCTCGCAGGATGAGCTCTGGTATTTCTGAATGACCTTGTCGGCGACCATGTTCATGACCGGAAACTGCGCGTACGCGATACCTGCCGCGGCGAACGCTGCGACTGCGAGGACGCAAATCTTCTTGCTCATGACGAACTCCTTGCTTGTTTGGGAAAAAATACAACTCGATTCATACGCACAATATCAAGTAAGCGCAACAAGCGCCGATTACATAGCAAGTTTGTGCGACGGCCTGGCGACAGGCCCGCCGCACACGAATAAAGACTATCTTCACTCACGCGGAGTGACTCCCGAGCGAGATCTGAGTGACACCGCTCTTTTTTCCAGCAATGCGTCACTCGCTCGTCTTGTTGTTCCGCTGCGCCTGCATCAGCTTCTTCTCGTCTTCCGGCGTGAGCTTCGGCCGGTCGATCGACAGCGTGATCTTGTTGATCTTGCCGGTGAACTTGAACGGGACCTGGTAGTCCTTGTCGTCCACCGGCGAACCGGTGTCGGAGCCTACGTCGAGGTTCTCGTCCCACTGCAGAATGAAGGGAATGGTTCGCGGCATTTTTTTCTCGGCGACAGCCTTGCCGTCGACCTTGAGGACACCGGTGCCGGAGCGGCCGATGCCGCTCATGTTGTTGAATGCGAGCGTAGCCATCCCGAGCCCGTCGTACTTGAAGTCGTATTCGAGCGTGTGCTTGCCAGGCGCGAGCACGTCCGGTCCCTCCCACTTGATCCGCTCGAGGTCGACCATGTTCCATGTGAAGACCGGTTTGCCCTTCAGAATGTAGAAGCCGTAGCCGCCGAAGCGGCCGCCCTGCGTGATCAGCATGCCTTCGCCACCGCCCTGCGGAACCTCGATCTCCGTCTTGAAGTTGTACGATGCGTTGAGGACTGAAGGCGCATCGCCGTTGGGGGTACCGGTGAGCGGTGCGGTCCAGGTGAACACGTTGCGACCCGCCGTGATGCTCGGACGCGGCGTGATGAGGCGCGTCACCACGGTCGAGTCCAGCGGCAGCACCTGATACTTCGCCGCCTCCTGCCAGAAGAGGTTCTCCATCTCTTTCAATTTGGCCGGGTACTTCGCCGCCACGTTGTCGAATTGCGTCCAATCGTTGCGCAGATCGTAGAGTTCCATCGGATACGTCGCCGGATCCGACCCGACACCACCGCTGACATCCCACGGCGGGCGCATCACCTTGGTGCTCGCGATCCAGCCGTCGTGGTAGATCGCGTGGTCTCCCATCATCTCGAAGTACTGGGTCTTGTGTGTCGAGGCAGCGTTCGCGTTCTTCTTGTCGAACGTGTACATCATACTCACGCCCTCGATCGGGCTTTGCTTGATGCCGTCGACAACCTTCGGCTGCTTGATGTTCGTCGCCTCGAGGATAGTCGGCACGATATCGATGACGTGGTGGAACTGGTTGCGCACGCTGCCCTTGTCCTTGATCACCTTCGGCCACGAGATCGCCATGCCCTGGCGCACGCCGCCGAAGTGCGATGCGATCTGCTTGGTCCACGAGAACGGTGTATCAAACGCCCACGCCCATGGCACAGCCATGTGGTTGTAGGTGAGATCCGAGCCCCAGATGTCGTACCAGTACTTGAGCTGATCCGCAACCGATACCTCGGCCCCGTTGAACATTGCAACCTCGTTCGGCGTGCCGAGCAGCGTCCCTTCGGAACTCGTGCCGTTGTCGCCGTTGATGTAGATGATCAGCGTGTTGTCGAGCTTGCCCATGTCCTCGACCGCCTGGATCACGCGGCCGATCTCGTTGTCGGTGTAGGCGACATAGGCGGCGAACACATCGACCTGTCGCGTGAACATCTTCTTCTCGTCGGGCGTGAGCTGGTCCCACTCCTTCAGCAGGTCCTTGGGCCACGGCGTGAGCTTCGCGTTCTGCGGGATCACCCCGAGCTTCTTCTGGTTCTCGAAGATCTGCTCGCGCATCTTGTTCCAGCCCTGGTCGAACAGGTGCATGTCGCTGATCTTCTTGATCCATTCCGGCGTCGGATGGTGCGGCGCGTGGGTGCCGCCCGGCACGTAGTAGACGAAGAACGGCTGGTCAGGGGTCAGCGTATTGACCTGGTTCATGTACGCGATCGCCTCGTCGGCCATCGCGGTGATGAGATTGAAACCGGGGTTGCCAATGAACGGATAGATGTAGGTCGTGTTGCGCGCGAGGTTCGCCGGCTGCCACTGGCTGGTATCCCCGCCCATGAAGCCGTAGAAGTATTCGAAGCCCATGCCGGTCGGCCATTGATCGAACGGGCCGGTCGAACTCGCCTGGAACGCCGGCGTGTTGTGATTCTTGCCGAACCACGACGTGCGATAGCCGTTGTCCTTGAGGATCTTGCCGATTGTGGCCTTGTCCTTGGTGATGAAGCTGTCGTAGCCGGGGTAGCCCGTTGCTTGCTCGGCAATGACGCCGAAGCCGACGGAGTGATGATTGCGCCCGGTGATCAGTGCCGCGCGCGTCGGCGAGCATAGCGCCGTCGAATTGAAATTTGTGTAGCGCAGTCCGCTGGCGGCGATCCGGTCGAGCGCGGGCGTCGGGATCACGCCGCCAAACGTACTCGGCACGCCATAGCCCGAGTCGTCGGTCATGATAAGCAGAACGTTCGGCGCCCCCTTGGGCGGCTCGATGCGCGCTGGCCAGTATGGCTTCGATCCCACTGTCGTACGCTCGATCTTGCCGCTGAACTTCGCCGGCGGCGCCGGGATCTGATCGCCCTGAATTGTCGTCGTGGCGGCTGGCGAGCCCGGCGTGCCGTATATTTGCTGGCCCGAGGCCTGCATCGAGGTAGCAACCGCGAACGCTACCAACACTAAACGAGGGATCAATCCAATGACCGAATACACGCTGCTTCTCCTTTGATTCAATAAAGGGTGAGACCGTCACCACGTAAACAGATGAAAACAGACGCGTACTCTCGCATGCCGTTGACCTGCGGCGTTTGACACACATCAAACCCGCACAGCGGCGCCGCCTGACCCGGCCCTGGTTGTTCATCTGGCCCGCCTGTCGTGTTGCCTCTCTATTGCGCCTAACATGGCCGGCGAAACGTAGCTCTTTCCTCCAATACGCCTGTATTCGGCCAAAGACGTCGACACGGCCGAAACCGCCTTCAACCTTCTCGAGGAGTGCCGCAACCTCGTCTTCGCCGGCGACAAGGCTACCGAATGCGTCGGAGTGTCGGCTGGCAGCAGGCGTCCAGTCTCCGCCCCGCGGGTGGATGCCGGTGTTAGCCGATGAGATAGCTCACGAGATGTCCGATCGCGATGATGGCTGCGGCTATGGCAACGTTGACCGCAAGCAGGCGAAATGGCCTATGCAACATAGCTGGGCTCTCCGGTAGTTCGCGCGCGACGCTCAGCGCTTCGGCGTACCCTGAGCGGTAGCGCGGTCCGCTTCGCCGCCTTCGGGATCGATGCAGATGAATGCTGGCACGTGGTCTTCGTGCGCGTACGCCGGCAGGTTGGCATTGCTCGAGCAGATCTTGCCGTCCGAGGTGAACTCGAGGTCGCGCAGGAACGTCACCCGCGTCGGCGAAGGGTAGCTGACGAACTGTTTCGTCGCCGGCGTGAACCGCAACACGCGATCACTGTTGTTGGCGGTGATCCACACGTCGCCCGTCTTCGGATGCACGTTGAGGGCGTAAGGAATCTCATACTCGTTCGGCGCGAGCCGCGGCAAAGGGTAGGTTTCGAACTTCTTCGTGTTCGTGTCGAAGCTCATCAAACCGCCGCCGTCGAAGGACGGAATCCACAGTCTTCCGGTCCGGTCGAACCGCAGCCGGCGCGGGCCTGGCATCGGCGTGTCGTACTCGGTGACCTCGAACGTCTTCGGATCGACGCGTCCGATCTGGTGCGTCATCAGCTTCGAATACCAGATGCCGCCATCGATCGGATTGACATCGATGCCGTAGGGCTGCGTCAGGATGCCCTTGCCCGCGTTGAGCCACTTGTGGTGCGATAGCGCGAGATGAAGGTTCTGCTGCGGGAACCACGCGGCGATCTTGAGTATGATCCCGAAGAACGTGTCCGTCAGCCATCGTATCGGGCCCTTGGAGGGCAAATCGATCATCGTGAAGGCTTCGGTCTGCGGATCGAAGCGCGCGATCTGGTTCGACAGGTCGACGGTAAACCAGACGATGTTGTTCTTGTCGACGCGCACCGTGTGTGGATAGAGGCCTCCTTTCCAGAGGAAGCCGCGCGGGACCGGGTACACCTTGAACGCCTTGTTCTTCGGGTCGAGCGAGATCAGCGACGATGACAGCGCGCCGGTGATCCAGAGGCGACCGTCGCTCGTCTGCGCCATGCTGTGCGGACCGTGCTTGCCGGTGAAAATCCCGATCGGCATCTGGAATCCCGCGAAGACGCCGGCGACCGGCAGATCGATGTCGGGCAATGCGAGCTTTTCGAGCACGTGGGTTTTGCGGTCGAGAATCCAGATGACGTCGTGTCCTTCGTCGATGCCATAGAGCTTGTCGTCGGCGCCTACGCCAGCGTCGTGCAGGAACGACATGCCGTCGCCGACGTGCCACTCCTCGATCTTCGCGCGAGCGAGCTCAGGCGACGCGTCGTAGGTTTCGATCGCCTTTACCGGCGTGCCGTTGAAAGCTTTGTGCATGGTGTTGCTGATCGCCCGGGCTTCGCCGTAAGTGATCATCGCCGCGTAGCCTTCCATGCGGCGGACGGTCGCTTTCCACTGATCGAGGTCGCGCGCCCGGCGCGTCAGGACATTGCCCTGCTGGTGGCAGTAGTTGCACTGACTGACGAAGGTCTCCTTGATGCTCTGGTTCGGAAAGTCGAGCATCGCCGCGTGCGCGGAGGCCGGAAGCGAATCGGAGAGTTCCTCCGGCGAGGAGAGCTTTTCCGCTGTGAGGTCGACACTCGTCGCCGTACCCTCGGTCACAGTGACCGCCTGCGTCACATCCTTGAAATACGGCGTGCGTGCCCGCAACGTGAGCTTGCCGGTGAAGGATGTCTGTAGCGCATAGCGTCCGTCGGCGCCGGTGAACACGGTTTCCTTGCGGTCGCCGGATTCGATTGAACGCCGTCACCATCGCGCCAGCGATCGGGCGCCCGTCGGTCGTGGCCACCGTACCGGAGAGCGTCGCGGCGAAAGCGCCGGTGCCGGACAGGCTGGCGACAAGAATCAGCGAAGCGAGCGAGTATGCGAAACGATTCATGTGGGGAACATCCTTTGCCCGGTTCGTCGTCGACCATCGTGTCCAATCCGCTGATCGGCGCACGACCTTGATTGCTGCGTACTCTACGCGGCACCGCGATCGAAATACCCCCTCTCGAGTGGGGGGAGGCCGCGCTTTCATGCGACCTCGGTTTGTACGCCCGCGGCATCCGGGCGTGTTCGGCAGGAATTGATGACAAGCCGGGCAAAAGTCTGCGGATCGTCTTCCTGCATGAAGTGACCGCCGCGCAAAGTCGTGTGCGGCTGTCCCCGCGCGCCGGGGACACGTTCGCGGAACGTGCGATCCAGGCCGCGCGTGATCGGGTCACCGTCGCTGTAGCAGCAGATGAACGGCTTGTTCCACTGCTCGAACACCTTCCACGCTTTGCGATTGGCCTCACTCGCTGGGTTGTTCGGCGTGGTCGGCACGAGCGACGGGTAGACGCGCGCGGCCGCCTTGTACGCCGCAGACGGAAAGGGTGCGTCGTATGCGGTTCGCTCGGCCGCGGTGAGGCGGCGTTTCACGCCACCCTGGACGATGTGTCCGACGGAAAACCACGGACTGTACGTCGCAAACGCTCTCCAGACGCGAAACGCCTTGGAGATGTGTCCGTCGCCCGTCGGGAGTCCTCCGTTACCGATCAGGATGCGCGCGAATCGCTGGGGGCTCTCTGCCGCCAGCCGCAAGCCAATGAGCGATCCCCAGTCCTGACATACCAGCGTGATGCTGGTGAGGTCGAGCGCTTCGATCCAGTGCCGGATCCACGCTACCTGTCCCGCGTAGCTGTAGTCGCTGCGCTCGGCCGGCTTGTCGGACTTGCCAAAGCCGATCAGGTCCGGTGCGAGCACGCGCAGACCTGCGGCGATGACGGGCGGAATCATGTGGCGGTATAGATACGACCAGGTCGGCTCGCCGTGCAGCATCAGGACAGGGGCGGCGTCGCGTGGGCCCTCCTCCACATAATGCAGGCGCAGCTCGGGCGTCACCTGGTGATAGCGCGGAGTGAACGGATAATCTGGCAGACTCGCGAAGCGCGATTCGGGGGTTCGCAGGGCATTCATGAAGTCACTCCGTTTCAGCGAGGGCGGGCACCGGTGCCGCGCGCAGGCCGACGCGACGCAGGCGCGGGACTTGCATCTCGAGCAGCCGCTCGACGCCATGCCGCGCAAGCCAGGCGCGCACAGCGGTGGCGCCGGACGGCGGCATCGCCCGCACGACATCGAGTGCGCGTTGCAGCATCCAGAGTCCGTAGGGCATCGCAGGCCGGCGGTAGCGTCCCTTGCCCATCGGGAACTCGACGTCATTCATGAAGCGCGGCAAAGGGTCGGGCTTTTGCATCTCGGCCTGCGCGACGCGCACCATGCCCTCGAGGTACGGCAGCATTTCACCGAACACGCTGTCGAGCAGCGGGTCGAGCGTAGTAGGCATCGCGTCGTTCGCAAGAAACTCGCCGGCCGCGGGTTGCGAACGGTTCATTCGCTCGATCCACGCGACAAGGTGCGGTCGCGGCGCGATCAAATGGCGAGCCGGCCACGGGTCGCGGCTCAAGTGTCCGTATAGCGGCCCCATGAGGCCGAAGTCGCCCAGCGACGGCCGCCCACCGAACAGAAATGGATGCGCAGCAAAGTGGCGGTCGAGCGCATCGAGTTGTAGCTCGGTCCAGCGATTCAGAACCGCATGCTGCTCGGGCACGACACCGGCGTGCGGCAGATAGTCAGACATTTGACGAGCGACCTTGGCCGCGGCCCTCTTTTGCAGCCAGCGCGGCCAGCCGGGGAGAAGATTGTCGGCAACGTCCTGCTCGAGAAACGCGTAGTTTTCGTCGAGGTGGCACCAGCGTGTGATGAGGGCCCGTGGGCAGCCAGAACTCGTCGCCCCACAGTTCGAACAGGTACGCAGCGAACCGCTGCACGGATGTCGCCGGCAATATCGACGGAGCGGGAAAGCGCGCCTCGAGGCGGTCGATGATGTCGCTGCTGTCCTGCCACCATTCCCCTTCCGGTGTGCACACGACCGGAATGGCGACCACTCGCGTCTTGCGCCGCAAGGTCACGTAGTAGTTGAAGATGTTGGGCGCAACCTCGACAAAGGGGATGCCCTTGAAACGCAGGTAGCTGCGCACCTTGCCGGTATAGTAGGAAACCTCCCAGCCATAGAGCGTGTACGACGTGGCTGCATGAGGCGCGAGCACGCTCGCGGATCGGATCTCACTCATGCCAGGCCTTCGGCGAGCACTCTTCCAACGGAGGGTTGGCGCATTGTTGGCGATGCTCGAGTGGCAGGTTACGAATGGAACGCATGCGGCATCATGCGCGACGCTGCGCAGAGAAAGCCCCCCTGCGGCGGGTAGGGTTGAACGCTGGTCGGATTATGCGCCGCTTGCTCGCCTTGTCGCTGCGCGGCGCCTCGTAAGATTACGAGGCTGGGCAAGAAAAACTACGAGCGTCGAACCGCCTGCACTTCAATGCGCGACGATGCCGTGCCGGATCGCGAAGCGTATGAGTTCCGCGGTGTTCTTGGTCAATGACACCTGAGCGACCCGTCGATGTTATCGATGCCTTTCTTGCACGATGCGAAACCTCCCAACGCGGTACTGATTCCGGTGTCGCCCGACCAGGCACCGTTCGAGCGACGGCAGTCGGCCGTCAAGGTCGTTGCGCTCACGTGGACGCAGCGGCACGACTCTTTGTAGGAGCCCGGCGGAGGCTTGCTGCCTTTATTGCAGAATAACCGTCCGTTGCAGTTTTCTATGTCCACGCGACAAGGCGGCGTGTCGACGCCTAGGAGCATCGCCGACGCCCATCCGCCGTTGAGCGTCTTGCACTCCGCGGCGAGAACCTTGCCGTCGAACCGGAAATTTCTGCACGTTTGCTGGTAGGAACCACGCGGCGCATCGGCCCGGGTTGTCGGGCCGATCTTCGGAAGACGGGCGCACGCCGGATGTCCGGTCCCTGAGCCATGTGGTACGCACGTCCCCTTTGCGACCTGATCGCAGGTGCACGCGGCGTCGGCTGGGCTGCTACAAAGCGGGGTGAGCAGAGCAAGAATCAAGGCGGCGATCTTGAACCAGAGCAACGGAGTCGACATCGTGCCTCCTTCGTCTTGATTTCAAGCGGCCAGTTGATGAATTTAGTGGCTATTGTGGTACACAATCAGTATATATGCGTTGCGCTGTGTAGCGTACAGTCAACTCGATATTTGGAAGCCTCAAATCGATTGATCTTTCGGCACACCCTGTTCGTCCGAAGGATGCGAGTGTCGATCTCGTTGGTGATGGATGGGAGAACGCAGCAAAATCGACTGACAGGAAGCCGCAACGCGGCAATCGGCACCTCCCCGCCAACCCGGATCGGGGAGCGTCGGTTACAACTATCCTGCGAAAATGGCGGGCGTTGCCAGACTCAAGCCGCGTATCCCAGCACCGCGAAGAAATGGCAGCTGGTGCCGGCGAGTACGAACAGGTGCCAGATGAAGTGTCCGTAGCGCACCCGCGAATCGGTGGCAAAGAACGCGACCCCTGCCATGTATGCAAAACCTCCTGCGCCGAGCAGCAGCAGGCCCTGTTGCGGAACTCGCTCGAACAGCGGCCCCAGCGCGAACACACTCAGCCACCCCATCAGCAGGTAGAGACCGAGCGATGCGAAGGGATGTTCGATCAGATCGAATGCCTTGAGCGTCACGCCGATGGCGGCGAGGCTCCATATGATGCCGAGCAGCGTCCAGCCCCACGGACCGCTCAATGCGCCCAGCGTAAACGGCGTGTAGGTGCCGGCGATCAGCAGGAAGATCGCGCCATGGTCGAGCTTGCGCAACAGTGCCTTGGCGCGGCGGTGCGGTATCGCATGGTAGATCGTTGACGCGCAGTAGAGCAGCACCATCGTGACCGCGAAGATGGCGGCGCCGATGACGTTCACCGCCTTCCCGGTTTGCGCTGTGGTCACGACCAGAATCGGCGCCGAGGTGACCGCCGCGACAAACCCGAGACCGTGACTCAGGCTGTTGGCGATCTCTTCGCCCAGCGATTGCGGTCGTTCTGTCACAGTCGGACATCTCCGTTCTTGGATTGCAGCGGGTGCGTCGAGGCGGCGCTGCACCGTTCGCCGCACATCGCGGCATTTCAACAGTGCTTACCGATCCCCAAGCAACGAACGTGCCTGCCAGCCGGCAGGCGTCCCACGGGGCCTTTCGCGCTGTCCGCCTATGGGGTTTGCGCTTGCAGCGATCACACCGCTCGGCTAAGCCCCCGCGAGCAACCCCGAATCGCCGATGTCTCAGAAGCGTCGCAACGTGCACCCGCGCCCGTTGCCGAGAAGCGCTGATGATTGCCACTCGCCCGCGTGGTTTGCGAAAGGTCTGATCGTCAGCATTGTTTACACTCCGAGGATAAACGGCCTCATCCAAAAATTCGCAATCCATTGATTCTGCAGACTTGTAGTGCACGCGTACGAATCTTGCTTTGGGGAGCGTGCTAGCAGGGAGTTCAATCATGAGTCGATTCGACGAAAACACAAGCATCATGCGCGAACGCCGCGCAGCTACTCTGATCGACCTGCTGAAGCCAGAGCTCGAACCGCAAACGAAGGTCCGCGGGATCGGCAGCGGGGTTCTGCTCGGGACGATCATGTGGGCCGCGATTGTCGCGCTCGGCGTCGTGATCTGGCGAAGGGTGGTTGGCTGACCACAACACAAATGACCTGCGGCGTCGTCCGGCGGGCAATTCGCCGCAAGCCTGCGTGACCTCAGTTTTCCAGCTCCACTAAGCGGCAAATAAATCCCCATCCGCCGCCGAGCTCGCTGACCGCCAACACCAGTTCGTTACTGCCCTTCTTCAACGGAAGGTAGACCGCGTCGTTTTCCGGATTGACGATGCCCAGGAATCCGGGGTCGCGGAAGTTTTGTGCGCTTCGACCGCGGTAGAGAATCTGGCCGTTCAGGAACACGCTGACGTCGTCGCTGTAGCCGATGTAGAGCTTTGTCACGTGGTCGCGATCGGAGTCGATGCGGGTCCGCGCATACACGACTTTCATTCCTGGCTGGGGCTCCAGCCGCTTCGAAAAATCGTTCGCAAACGAAACTCTCGGATGCGGGCTGTCGCGATAACGATTGATGACTACAAAGCCGGGCGGCTCCGCTTCCACATCCTGCCAATGCATCGCATCGCCCTCGGATGGCGAGAGCGGACGCTCCAGATTGCGTTGGAGCGCATCGTACGAGGGCGACAGCCCCCACTTAATGAGAGTGCCCGGCGGCATCGGTGGCGGATGCCGCTCCCAGGCCGTGTCGGGCGTTGTCCTTATTTCGAAATTCGAGAAATAGGTCGCCCCCGTCAACGCGGCCAGCGCGACCTGTCCTTTCCGGACACCGCTTTTCAAATCGCTCATCACGAGCACGGGCTTCTCCATGTCCTTGACGTAGAGTTTGGCCTGCGCGCCGACCACCTCCAGGCGCAGATGGAACCAGACATCCTTCGGGATATCGACTGCGCCCGTGAAGCCTGGCCCGTTGTAGATCTGCCAGTTGAGGCCGGTGTTGAGCACCGGCGTGTATTGCAGGGCGTCAGGAAGCCCGGATTTGTGCTGCCGCAGGTAAACCCACTCGGCGGTGGCGCCGTCGTTGACGATTCGAAACTGGATCCCGAAAAACCCGCGGCTTGCGGGGGTTGCGACATCGACGTCGACAACACCGTCCCGCATCTCGAAATCCTTCAAGACGGCCGCACCGCCATCCAGGGAAAGGCTTTTGCGGCCCTGATATTCAGCCGGTTTGGCTTGGCCCTCCAGATCCCAGCGCGGTGAGTCAGCCGGCACAGTGAGCGTCTGCGAATTCGCTGTGGATTGAACGAAAAGAGCAACAGCACAAAGCACGAGATGTCGAAGCACAGCTTGCCTCCGCTTGTAACAACAATGCTTGTTTGCCATCGACGACGAGCGCAGGTCCCGCAAGGGCTATCGCAACCTGACGTAAGTTAGCGGCCCGACCTTGCGCCGCTCTCCCGTCCCTGAAAAATTGGCCCCGGTCATCAGGATCAGCCAGTTCACATCGGAAGGTATTGCAGCATCGTCGAGCACCTCACCACGCGCGATGAATCGGCCGCGCGAAAGAGAAGCCAGATGGAACATGACGCGATAGGTATCCGGACGATTTTCGTTCGTGCCCACGACCAGGCCGTCCGCGCGGTGATCCATATCGCGCAGTACAGGGTCGTTCATCATGGCCCGGTCGACGTCATTCGGGATGAACCATTTTCCCGCTAATGGCGCAGCCAACAGCAGCATCGACGTCGACGCCACGACAGCCGCCCACCATGCGATAGGCAATGCCCGCCGCACGTTGTTATCGGTAAAGCGCAGGCGCAGAATCCAGACAGCGGCGACGCAAACAGTGGCCGCGAGCACCATCACTAGCGCGCCGCCGGGCCACCTCGACAGGATCCCGAGTTCCGGATAGTCCACAACGCTCATCTCGTACCGCCGCGCCACGATGTACGCCGCCAACGCCGTGCCAAATGCCGATGTCAGCAGCCCGATATTCGAAAACAGAAAAGCGGGCTCGCATCCACGACGAACCATCGCCGCGTAAGCGAGGATCGTCAGCGGCAGTGCGTACGCGTAGTAGCGGCCATGCAGGCGCGTAATTCTCTCGATCGTCGGATCGCTCAGGTAAGCTGCGACGGAAAAGCACACGGTCATTACGAGCATCGCGGTCAAGGTTGCCAGTGCGAGCAGCATGATGTCCTCCAACGCAGGATCGAGCCGTCGACGATCGCGGATGAGGGCGACACCGACTGCGGCCAGTGGAAGTCCGGCCAGCAGGACCAAAGTCGCGAAGTGCCCGAATGCATTGAAGAGAAAGGGACCGAACTCGAAGCGGAGCAACGAGAGCGTGCCGCCATACGCTGGTCCACCCAGGGAATAATCCAGGGTCCCGCTTAGCAGATACCCGGTGCCGACGCGAACCGCATAGAAAGCGGACGCCAGCATCCCAATGGAGAGCCAACGCCTGGCCGTGGCGCCCCTGCGGAGAAGGAAGAACAGCCCGGCGCCAAGGACTAGCGCCAACGCATGCGGTTTGACGAGAGAAAGGAGCCCCAGGGCGATCCCTGCCGCGACGGCCACGGCGCCGGCATTGAACCTCGGGGCGCGCAGCAGCAAACAAGTTACGCACCAGAAGCCGAAGTAGTAAAGGCTCTCCGGCATGAAGTAGCGAGCAAACGTATCCATCGGGGCGCAGATGACCAACACCGAGAATGCCGCCGCTTCGCAGGGACGAAGGTAGGCGCGTGCCGTCGTGTACGCGGGAGCGGCGGCGCCGACTACGAATGCCGCATTCAGCAGCTTCGCGGAGAAATAGATATCAGGGCCAGCGAGCGCCGCATAGATGCGGTAATAAAGGAGGTTCGGGATCTGCTGGATGATGCCCCAGCGCTCGAAATTCTCGGCGCGGTATCCGTACAAAGTGGGTAGCAGGTAATTCGCTTCGTCCGAGAGCACCAACGGAAACGATGTCATGCTGGCACTGGCCGCTACCAACGCGAACCAGGCCAAGGCGAACACTGCTAATGCCAGGATGCAGGCGCGCTCGGACGCCGCGCTCAGGACAGCGTGGACTCGCGAATTCGCGTCACCCACTCGTAACTCAAACTCGTTGATCGGGTCACCTGTGTCGCCGGCATTACGCCCCGCGGTCGCGTGGACCGAGGAAGAACCAAAGTATCAAGCCTAGCACTGGCAGGAGGATGACCGCGACTATCCAGATCAGCTTCTTCTCGTTGGAAGCTGCACTTTGAAAGATGTTGATGATCGCCCAGATATCGCCGATAAGGATCAAAACCCCCAGGATGCTGTTGTAGCCGAAGTTCATCATTCTCTATCCCTTCGTTTCGTGTTGTGGCTTCGATGCCCAGGTTCGGCCGCTCAACGCGTCAACGCTCCTGCTCGCCTCGCACAATGCGCAACCAGGATACGCTGGCGACCTTGCGTGTTGACCGTGGATCAGCCGGACCTCGCATCATCGCCTAGACCAGCAGGCCGCACCATGGCTACGGGTTGCTCAAAAGTGCGAATTTCGACCAGGCCCCATAGCAGGCTGGATCGAGCGACCCGCGACCCTATCCTCGCTATACTTCCAACTGAAATCTTTTTCGAGAGGCCTCCATGTCAGTTCACCCGTTGACGTCGTCGCACGCGATCGATCCGCTTGCGCAAGCGAAGATCCAGCTTGCGGCTGCCCATCGGCTTGCAGTGCTGCACGAGCTGGAGGAAGGGATCGACAATCACTTCACCGTGACGGTGCCCGGCCACGATGACCAATACCTTATCCTGCCCTTCGGCATGCATTGGTCGGAAGCCCGGGCGAGTTCGATGATCGTGTTCGACGAATCCGGCAGGACGCTTGACGGCACCGGCGTAGTCGAGCTGTCCGCGCAATGCATCCATGCGCCGATCCACCGAATCTGCGGCGTTCGCGTCGTCCTTCACACGCACCAGCCCTGGGCGCTTGCGCTCAACATGCTGAAGGACAATCGCCTGTTACCCGCCAACCAAACGGCGGCTTTTTTCCACGGGCACATTGCCTACGACGACAACTATACCGGCACCGCTGATTCACTGGAGGAAGGCGAACGCCTGGCCGGGGTGATCGGAGACAAGCAGGTCCTTTTCATGAAAAACCACGGCGTGATCGTCACCGGGGATAACATCGGACAGGCCTACAAGAGACTCTACAAACTCGAAAGGGTGTGCCGCACGCAGGTATTGGCGCTTTCCACCGGCCAACCCATCGAAGTCTTGTCGGACGCCGTCGTGGCGCAGGTGCAGGCGCCGTCCGAGAACGATCGGCACCCGCGTGCCGAACGTGAACGCCTCTACTTCGACGCCATGATGCGGGTGCTCGACCGCGAGTTACCGGGCTACGCGGACTAGCGAGCAGGGCCGGCGCGGTTCCGATCGTCCAATCGGGCGGCGGGTGCCCCGGCGGACCGGCCGAACCGCCGGCCCGCGCCCGTCCCTCGAGTGCGATGTCCCGTGCCGGCGTTGCACCGTTTTTAGCTAGTCCTGCTTGCATCGGGGTGACTCCCGCTGGCTTTGGAGCCCCCGATGGGCTCCTCGCGTAGCGACGACAAATTTTACACTCGGTAGGTGGCCAACACCGTAACACATTGAAACATATAAGTTGTACGCTACTTGCTTAATCGATAATCGCCCGCTGAAAACCAAGCGACCAACCAGGCCGATAGGGCCCAGACTGGGCGAATACTTCGGAGGCATCATGAAACACTATGCATCGATCTTCCTCGCAGGCGTGGTGTTGTTGCTCACGACGGCAACGCAAGCCACACCGATCTCTTTCACGTTTGGACTGTCGGGCGCGCAGGAGACTCCCCCGGTAGTGACTACGGCGACAGGCGTTGCGACCGTTACCGTCGATGTTGCGCTCGACCTACTCACGGTCGACGAGACGTGGAGCGGACTATCGTCCGGAACGACGGCGTCGCACATCCATTGCTGCACTCCTTTCGGGGTAATGGCCGGTGTCGCGACCACCACGCCGACGTTCCTCAGACTTTCCCCTGGGCGTGACCAGCGGAACATTCCACATGGTTCTCAACATGACGCAGGCGAGTTCCTACAACCCCGCCTTCGTTACGGCGAACGGCGGTACGATCGCGAGCGCCGAATCAGCGCTTTTTGCCGGAATTTTGAACGGGCGCGCCTACTTGAATATCCATACGTCCATGAACCCGAGCGGCGAGATCCGCGGGCAGATCGTGCCTGAACCCGCGACTCTGGCGCTCATACTCGGTGGATTTGCGGCCGCGGGTCTCGCCCGCCGCCGCCGCGCGCGGCGTTGATTCCCGGCGCAACTCGTGACCCCGCCACGGGCGGGGTCTTTTGTCTCACTGGGTGGTCTCGATGGCGCAAGCATACTCGCGCCAGCTTTGAACTTGGTCTCAGAAACCCGCTGGGCGCTGGTCCACCACATCCAAAGCCCGTTCGAGCGCGAGTCCCGCGCGAGCGATCGTCCCCTCATCGAACAGCCGACCTATGAGCGTGACACCATGCGGTACGCGGCGGGGCGGACTGAACTTCGCTAGCGGCCTGCTCGGATCCGGAGCCCAATCGCTGCGTGCTTCCGAAACTTGCACGAAGCCCGCGCGAAACGTGAGCGACGGTTGTCCGGTGAAATTGCTGATGGTGAGCATCTCGTCCCGCAACGACGGCACAAGAAGCAGGTCCACCTGCGACAGGACCCGCTCCATCTCCTGCGCAACACTGCGACGCATGCGATCGGCCTGCACCATGTCGACCGCGGAGATGAAGCGCGATTGACGAAACGTATTCGGCCATGCGTCGGGAGTCTGCACAGTCAACGCATCGACATCGTGGCTGAGGGTCAACTCCTCGAACGCTGCTGCGGCCTCCGCGAACAGGATTGCGTTCAGATTCCCGTACGGCCAGTCAGGCAGCGAGACCTTCACAGGCACCATGCCGAGTTGCTCGGCCTGCTGCAGCGCCATCCGATCGACATCCGTTGCCGGTGCCTCATCCATCCACGCCGGGAAGTAGCCGATGCGCAGGCCCTTTACCGCCGCGTTCGCGTCGAAGTCCAGATGGCTCGGCACGCTACCTATGTCTCCCGAATCGGCTCCGGAGATCGCCTGCAGCACAAGCATCGTGTCTTCCACGCTGCGCGTCATCGGCCCGAGTTTGTCCATCGACCAGCACAGCGTCATGGCTCCAGTGCGCGGCACGCGGCCGAACGTCGGACGCAATCCCGTCAGTCCACAACGCATCGTCGGGCTGACGATACTGCCCTCGGTTTCGCTGCCGATCGAGAATGCGACGAGTCCTGCGGCCGTTGCAGCACCAGGTCCCGCGCTGGAGCCTGACGATCCTTCCTCGAGCAGCCACGGATTCATCGTTTGTCCGCCGAACCAGATGTCGTTAAGCGCAAGCGCACCGAGACTGAGTTTGGCGACAAGCACCGCGCCAGCCGCATGGAGACGCCGCACCACCGCGGCATCGTCCTCCGGCACCCGGTCCTTGAATGGCTCTGCTCCGTAGGTCGTCGGGATGCCCGCGGTATCGAGGAGGTCCTTGCCGACCCACGGAATTCCGTGCAGCGGACCGCGATACTTCCCTGAAGCGATTTCCCGATCGGCCTTCTTCGCCTGCGCAAGCGCGAGATCTCGAGTAAGGGTGATGACGCTGCGCAGCTTGGGATCGAAGCGCTCGATGCGAGTCAGATAGATACTGGTCAGACGCTCCGAAGAAAGCTTCGCGACTGTATCCACTTGGAGAGCTTCCAAACGGGTGCAAAGGCGATTTCGGCATCATCCGAGGGAAGCGGTCCCGGGCCGGAGTTGCTGCGCACGAAGCGATTGCGCTTGGGAATGCCCTTGTGTCCGGGGAGAACCGGATTCCACTGCGAATACGGCGCGAGGGTGGGACCGAGTTGCACCTTGCGCGGTCCGGTGCGACGCTCGTACAGCGCCGCCATGCTGTTGCGCCAATTCTGTGCAGCTTGCGCGCGGTCTCCCTCCGTCATCGGTACCTGAACGAGCTTCTCGGCTTCGGCGAATGTTGCCGGCGAAACTTCGGGACCGATTGCAGGAGCTGTGCCGAACGCAGGCGGAGCGCCCGGCGTCGGCTCAGTTGGATTCTCCCTGTCAGGAACGGCCGGTGCTTGCGCGTTGGCTGCAGCGGCCGCGCCCAGGATTGCGGCAGACGTGGTCATCAGGAACTCGCGACGCGATTTCGACATGTATCTTTCGCACCGAGTCAATCGATGCGCTCAGGAGGAGAAGCTGATCGGACATTAGAGGCCACCTGCCTCGTCGGCGCTCATCGCCGTCAAAGCGCAGAGAAGGTTATCACGGGCTGAGCAACCTCCATTACTTACACTTGCCTGGCAGATGATCGAAGCGCTCCTTGTAGAGCCGCTTGATGTTGTCGGCTGCAGCAACGCACCGATCGTGTTCCACCACGTCCCTGTCGGCGACGTAGCGAGCGCCGTCGATCAGGGCCTGCCACTGACGAGCGCCCGTCACGCTGTCGCAATAACGCGCTTGCAGTGCTTTCTTGGTCAGCACAGCCGCTTCGGCTGGCGTCATCGGGCGACCATCGCAATAGGTGACGGGAAAACTCTTGGTGAAGGGATCGGTCTCGGCACGCGCCGCGCCACTCATGACCAACATCAGCGCAGCCACCGCCGCAGTCCGAGCCACTGCGGAGACTCCGACCCACAGCGGGATGTCCATGCTCCGCCGGCTGTCAGTTGATCCGATGCTAACTGCACGACGCTGTTCAACAGTACACATATAGACATCAGTTTAGACATCAGTTGACTGTCGGCATCACCACCTGGTTGATGGCAATAATAGCCCTCCCTCTTTATGTCGGGACGCTGACGTAGCGCATCAACGAGGCGCGAATGAAAGCGGAAGAAAGCTCAAGGAGCGCGTCGAGCTCTACCGTAGCTGATGCCGCGCGGCGACATTCTCCTTCACCTCGGTGGGCCCGCGACTGCCCCACATCCCCGCCGGCCTGGCTCATGCGTTCATCTTGATCGGCGCGCCGACGGCCTTCCAGCCGGAGTGGCCGACCGTCATGTAGCGGGCGTCGAAGCCCGCATCGCGCAACGCAATCGCGGTGCGGCAGCCGACGTGAAAGCCATAGGCGCAGTACACCACCACCGGCTTCTCCTTGGAAAGCTCGCCCATCCACTCGCCGACGCGTTCGGGGTCGCGCCAAGTGACACCTTCGGCGATGTCCTGCTGGCGCGAGACGAAGTGCTTCGGCCGCGTGTCGATGAGTTGCAGCGGCTTGCCTTCCGCCAGCATCGCCCTCACTTCCTCGACGCCGACGCCCGGCAGGTCGCCGAACTCCTCCTGCACCAGCGGCCGCGGCGGCGCCACCTTGCTCGCGTCCTCGTAGCGTCCCTCGACCGCCGCCAGTCGACATTGCGCAGGAACGTGTCGACATAGGCCGTCGCGTTCGCGCCGAAGTCGATGTGGTAGGCGTGCTCGTACATGTCGAGCGCGAGCAGCGGGATGCCGCCCGCGATCGCCTGGCTGTGCTCGCTGGCGTACTGATTGATGAGCCGGCCGTCCCGAGGCATCCAGGTGAGCAGCACCCAGCCCGAGCCGCCGCCGAGCGCGTAGCCCATGGCGGAAAACTCGGTGCGCCAGCGCTGCACCGACCCGAAGTCGCGCGCCAGCGCTTCGGACATGGCGCTTGTCACCTTGCCCTCACCGCCCATGCTCGCGAAATAGAGTTCGTGCAGCAGCGTAGAGTTGAGCGCGACCAGTTCCTCGCGTTTCAGGCCGTTGATGACGTAGCCCGGCGTCTTCGCGAAATCGAGCGATTCGAGTTGCTCGGTGATGGCGTTCAGGCGCCGCAGCGCGCCGCCATAGTTGTTCTCGTAATGGCTCTCGATGAGCTTCAGCGAGAGGCCGCTCAGCGTCCAGGGACGGCAGTAGATCTGCTTCAGTTGATAGCGCATGACGACACCTCCAAGCACGACGTTGAATTGCGCCGGGACGGATTGCGAACATTGGCAGGTGCCCGATCCGTCACGCGACGCTCACAGGATTGGACGGGGCACCGTCTTGGAGGGATGAAACCCGGGGGTCCTGTCAACCCCAGGTAAAACATTACGCCTTCGCGACGCTTTTTACAACTCGCCCCCGAAGCAAGCTGTCCGTCAGCCAAAAATCGAGGCGGGTACGATCAGCGAAATGCCGGACGCCAGCAACAGCACCAGGACGATCCGCCGGAAACCCGCGTCGTCGAAGCGGCCGTAGAGCTTGAGCCCGGTCCATGTGCCGACCAGCACCAGCGGCAGACCGAACAGATAGAGTTTGACAGTCTCGCCGGTAACATCGCCGGCGATGCTCAACGATATTGCGCTCATCACAAACACCGCGAAGCCTACCGGCTGGAAGATTGTGCGCTGATTGTCTTTCGGCCAGCCACGTAATTGGCACCAGATGACCACGACGATTCCAGCGAGGCCAGTTAGCCCACCGAGGAGCCCGTTCAGGAACTCGATGCCGATGTCGGCGGGAATCTTAGCCTGTACCGGTTTGATCGCCGGCCGCGTGAGGCCGTAGGAACTGTAAAGCACCAGAAGCAGACCAACGACAATGCGCATATACGAGGGGTTGATGTAGGCGAGCAGCACCGCTCCGATCGGCACGCCGAGGGCACCGCCGATAATGTGAATGGCGTCACCTTTTGCAAGCTCAGTGCATGCCGCAGCTTCCAGACGCCGTAGCCCTGCACCAGGAGACCGTAACCGACGATCAGGGTTACGGTCTGAATCGGCGTGAGGATGTGCAGCCATATGCCCGACACCACAAGGCTCATGGCGAAGCCGGCCAAACCGGCGACCACGCCGCCAACGAATGCCGCGAAGAGGAAAAATCCGAGAACCGTGCCATCCATTTGCTCGCTCCTGAATACAAGGCGAGCAGCTCTTGGATGGCGGACCACCTGACGGGAGGCTGCCGTTACCCCCAAAAAGAATTGTAGCAAATTAGGGCGTGATTAGCCGTGGTCGACAGTCCCGTTGGAGCCGATTGTCGCGGGTTCTCGATAGTTCTGATTCGCAAAGTTGCCGCCTACCTTTGGAGAGTCACCTGCAGCCTGCGGGAAACTCGCCCGCTCAGCCGCGCTTTCACCGGCGTGGGTTCCCTACGCTTGGAGTTCTGAGCTACGGATGCTCGCTAATGCGGGTGCCGGTGATGCACGTCGGGATAGTGGCGTGCGCATGGACCAACGGCATATGAACGTGTGGGTGGGTGTGCGGCTCGCGCCCGTCTCAACCAAAGCCGTGGGAATGCGGATGGTGTTCGTCATGCGAGTGGGCGTGCGTGTGCTCCTGCTGCTCGTGCGCGTGCAGATGCCCGTGACGTTCGGTGAGGTGCAGCCAGACGCCCGCGGCCATCAGCAGCCCCGCGGCGAACGAGTTGCAACGTAACAGCATCGCCTTGAAGCAGGATCGCCAGTACAGCACCGAAGAATGGAGCTACAGAGAAGTAAGCTCCCGCACGTGCAGTTCCGAGATGGCAGAGCGCAAGTACAAAGAGGACTAGGCTCACACCATAGCCGATGAATCCGACCGTTATGGCGAGACCCAGCACACCCAGGGGTGGTAGTGTCTGGCCGACCAGTAAGGCCAAGTCGAGATTGACGGCGCCGGCAACAAGTCCTTTCAGGCCGGCGATCAGGGTTGCGTCACTGGTGGCCACCTTGCGTGTCAGATTGTTGTCGATGGCCCAGCACAGACAGGCAAGGGCAATGAGAGCCAACCCGAACGAAGCAACGCTCTGCGTACCCGGGGTCCACACCAGTAGCAAGCCCCCGGCCACGATGGAGAACATCCCCAACATGACGCGCCGGTCGAAATTCTCTCGGAACAGAAACCACGCCAGTAGCACCGTAAAGACGGCTTCGAGATTCAGCAACAGCGACGCCGTCGACGCCGCGCTTGTCACCAAACCGTACATCAGTGCCACCGGACCGGCGACACCGCCAAAGAAGATGGCACCCGCAAGCCAAATCCATTCCCAGCGCTGCGGCAGGCTTATCGAAGACTCGCGCGACGTCCACAGATGACGGCCGATCAAGACGAGCGCCAGTCCCAGACCCGAGCCGGCATAAAGCAGCCCCGCCAACAAGAGCGGTGGTACGGCGCCCACGAGAATCTTGGCGAGGGGCGTGCTCATACCAAAGAGCACTGCCGATCCCAGCGCGATCATGATTCCTTTTTGCACGGCTTTTTCCAGTTGCAAGAATTACGGCGACTTGAAATGAGGTCACGACGACCAAATCAGCAAAGAGTCGTCACGGCGTGGCTTGGACAGTTTGGGCTACCGACATCGATTGATCATCTGTCAACTCTTTGAGACAGCAGTCTTGTCGAGCGCCGCTCGGATCCCCCTGGCCAAGCTTCAGCGCATCGTCATTCGCCCAAAAATGCATGAAGAAGACACGAGGCTGCTCGGTCAGCATGTGACTATGGAGCGCGGTGACCTCGATGCCATTCGCCCGCAGTGCCTTAATCATCGGATTGACCTCATCGCCGGTAATCACGAAATCGCCGGTGATCGCGGCTTTGCCACCTCCCGTTGGCTGGAAGTTGATTGCATTGGCCGAGCCCATCGCGATCGGAACCGTCATGCCACCTTCGGTAATCGGCTCGCGCCGCGGCACGTTGAACTGGTAGACGCCGCCATTGACCGTGCCCTTGGCGCCGATGATCTGGTCGAGTTGCGCGGTGTCGAGATCGATTGTCGGCGCGAGGGCTGGCGCCGCAGTCGGCGGATTGAATGGAGTTTTGCTCAGTGCCAGGGCCGATCGAATGACCTCGGCCATTTTCACGGGATCGCCATGTCCGCCGATGTGCATGTAGAAAGTCTCTGGGTTGGCGCGCAGCAAATGATTGTGAACCGCTGTGATCTCGATGCCACCTTCGATCAGCTTGGCCATGACCGGATTGACCTCGGTTTCGAGCAGCACCAGGTCGCCCATCACCATCGCTTCGCCGCGCATTGGCGTGAACGCCGCCCAGCCGCCAAGCGCCAGTGCAGGCTTGATGGCGACGCCATCGACAGTCACTTGCAGATCGGACCGAGGAAAACCGTAGCGATGAACCTCACCCGACACGACGGCGGTTTTTCCGAGCGCGGCGTCAACCTTCTTCCAATCGATCTCTTGAGCGTTCGCGGCGGTGGCAATGGACAGTGCCACGCCGCAAGTTGCAAGCATTTCAAAAGTACGCATAGTTAAGTTGCTCCTTGATGGGGTCCTACGACCTGGTTGATGCTTTCCCAGCCTGTCGCCAGTCGCCGCGCTTGCTCCAGGCGCGCCATGACCGCATCCCTTCATCGAGCTTGGTAGCCAAGCGAGCGACCGATTCGCCCGTCGCTGGCGCAGCGACATAGAGCTTCCCGTCTTCAGGCACGAAGCGACCCGTGCGGGCCCGCGGCGCCGTTTGGATCGAACCATCGCTTGGATAGCGGTCATGACTTTCGGCGCGAAATATGTCGATCCGACCTTCCCCGCAGATAACGTGCACCCGCCTGCGCTCTGCATCGAAGAAAATATCGTCCGTGTCGCCGCCAATCTGCAGCTTCGAGGTGACCTTCCCAGAATCGGTGTCGTAGACAAGCATCATGCCGGGCGAGCGCGTCCCGACAAAGAGCCGCCTGCCCTTTTCGTCGAGCGCCATCGGAAAATTCTCGCGGGCTTCCGGCACCTCCCAGGTCGCCATGACTTTGCGTTTGGTACGGTCGACGACCGAGACTTGCCGGGCGGTGGGCACGTTGACGAACACTCGGTTTCCAATCTGCTCGAGTTGAAACGCTTCAGGATGGCCCGAGAGCGGAATATCACCCGCCGATTCGGCGCTGTCGGCGCGGATAATGCGTAGTGCCCCTTTTCCCATAACCGATGACGACCGTGCGCTGCGCGCCGTCGTAACGGACATTGTTCGCGTCGTCGAGCTTGGCGATGCGCTTTAGCGGAGCCAGCGATTCTCCATCGAGGACATCGACGCGGCCCGCGCCGCCGTTCGCGACGTACAAACGGTTGGAATCGGGCAAGTAAGCCAGCCCTTGTGGCTCGCCGAAGCCCCGGATGCTCTTCGCGTGGCGGTTGGCCTCGATATCGTGTACTTCGACCGTGTTGTTCCCAAGCGCGGCGATGAACAAACGGTGCCCCTCACGTCGACGTCAAGATGGTCCATCCTGGCTTTGACATGCGGTATCGGAATCGTGGCCACGAGCGCTAGCGGTGCTTCACCGGCCGCATGCGCCCACGGAGCCACACTCATTAATAAACCGATGAGAGCCTGACGAAACGTCATATCATGGATGCACGCCTGGAAAGGCAATGAGACCGATGATCGCGGCGATTGCGACCAGGACGGGTTCGGGCAACTTCTTCATTTTCCAAATCAGTCCGATCGTCACGAGCGCCATCAGTGCCGTAAGCCAGTCGACGATCGATCGCTCGGCGAGGACGATGACTGCGCCGGTGATGGCTCCGATCGCGGCCGCGGTGACACCAGCAACGAACGCCAACAGATCTGGACGCTTGCCGTATTTCTTGAAGTAAGGAGCAGGCAGGACGGTGAACAGATAGCACGGCAGAAAAGTACCTAACGCCGCCACCACCGCGCCAGGGAGACCAGCGATCAGGTAACCAATAAAGCCGACCGTGATGACGACCGGGCCGGGCGTAATCATGGCGACGGCGACGGCGTCTACAAATTGACGCTCGTTCAGCCATTGGTAGTCATGCACCACGCCACCGTATAGAAACGGAACAATGGCGAGACCGCTACCGAAAACGAAAGCTCCGGCCTTGGCAAAGAAGGCGCCGAGCTGCGCCAGCAGCGTCCAATCGACTCCTGTCGCCACGGCGCACGCCGAGGGGCCGTGCGGGCTTAAGGCCATGAGTGCGGGTGCAGCGTTTTTGCTCAACCAGCGTCTCGGCGGCGCTCGGCCCAACGAGACCAGCACGCCGGCACCCAGGAACAGCCAGACGCTTTCCGATTGGGTCCACACCGTGATGCCTGCGGTTACCAGGTAGATCACCCACAACAGCTTGTCCTTGCCAATATTCTTGGTCGTGAGCTTGTAGGCACTGATGGCGATGATGCCGATGACTGCGGCACCGACGCCGTAAAATGTGGCCTGCATCCACGAGAGGCCACCGTAGCGCACGTAGGCCCAGCCGATGGCCACCACCATGAAGAAAGATGGCAGGACAAAAGCAATACCGGCCGCCGTCGCGCCTACGATTCGGTAATGCACGTACCCGAGATACATGGCGAGTTGCGCGGCCAACGGACCAGGCATGAGCTGCGCCAGCGTCAGGCCTTCCTTGTAGTCCTCGTCGGTGATCCAGTGACGCTTCTCCACAAGGTCGCGATACATGTATCCAACCAGGGCGACGGGACCGCCAAAGCCGACGCTACCCAGCTTCAGGAAGTAGAGCGCAAGCTCGGTAAGCGAGTAAGCAATACCTTCAGTCATCGTCGTGGTCATGCATGCGCGCAGAAACCGTGCCCAAGGTCGCATCGCGAAAATGCTCACCGCTCGGCCTTGCGAAGCGAGGATCACGAGTGGCGTGAGTCAGAGCGCAGCAAAGCAGCAAGCGCTGGACTTGCCAAGGCGAATGAAACGTTGGGGTTTTAACTTCTACGCTCACACATGCTCCCCCCGAGGCTAGCGACCCGGTGCCAGGAGCAGAACTTGGACGCGGTGAGCGTCTTGCGAAGCCGGGGAGTCTGCTTACTGTCCCCAGACGATACCCAAGTGATACTAGCGCAATGCCCGGCACAGCTCAAGAGCGTGCCTGTGCCACCACTGGCTACGACTCTCGAAAGAACAAGAGGCGGTTATGCATACCGCTGGCGGATATAGGCGTAGAGCGCGCGCATGCCTGTCGCTTCGCCACCCTCGGGACGACCGGGCTTCGCAGTCGGGTTGGCTGCCATGATGTCCAGGTGTGCCCAGGAGGTCGACGCCGATACGAATTCGGCGAGGTACAGGGCTCCGATGATCGATCCCGCAAACGCACCTTGCGCGACATTGTTGAGATCGGCGCATTT
The DNA here is from genome assembly GCA_963829375.1 of uncultured beta proteobacterium. Lineage (GTDB taxonomy): Bacteria > Pseudomonadota > Gammaproteobacteria > Burkholderiales > Casimicrobiaceae > PALSA-1003. The sequence goes on from CAWHIS010000001.1 coordinate 84,334, forward strand.
GCCGTCGATGAGTTTCCGATACGGCCGCCAAATCGGCATGCGCCAGAGCGGGTCTCCGACCTTCTTACCTGCTCTCAACAATCCGTCGGCAACCGTGTCGTCGTCGCAGAACAGCGCCTGGAGCTCGGGTCCAAGGGCAATGCGCGCGGCACCCGTGAGCGTGGCGCAATCCACGAGGAGATCGGGTCGCTCGCTGTCGGCCTCCGCCAACGCGTCGCAAAGGACAAGTCTTCCTTCGGCATCGGTATTGCCGATCTCAACCGTCTTTCCGCTGCGGGTGCGTACGATATCGCGAGGCCGATACGCATTTCCCGCAACCGAATTCTCGACGGCGGGAATAAGCAGGCGCAGCCGGATGGGCACGTTCGCCGACATCAGTGCGCTCGCGAGCCCCAACATCACCGCGGCGCCACCCATGTCTTTTTTCATCTCGAGCATGCCCTCGCGCGACTTGAGATCGAGGCCGCCGGTGTCGAAGCAAACGCCCTTGCCCACGAGCGTCACCTTCGGGGCTCCTTCGTCGCCCCAGCGCAAGTCGATCAACCGCGGGGCGCGCGAGCTCGCACGTCCGACGATGTGGATCGTCGGATAGTTCTGCTGCAGGAGATCATCACCAACGATGACCTGCGTTGTCGCTCCGTAGCCTCTGGCCACGGTCAGCGCAGCGTCCGCGAGGTGCTCAGGACCCATGTCTTCGGCAGGTGTGTTGATCATGTCGCGCGCCAGAAAAACACCCTGCGCGATGCGCTCGACTTCGCTTCGATCGGCTTGCGCGGGCCACACCAGCGTCGCGGGCAGGCGCTTGGCCTTTTTGTATCGCGTGAAAGCATACGACCCGAGCGCCCAGCCGAGAGCGGTATCGGTAAGCGACGAATCACCATCCTCGGATTCCAGAGAATAGGTTCCCTCGGGAAGCGCCGTCGGCAGGCCGGACAAAGCCCAGACAGGCTCGCCCTCTGCAGGCGACACGAGCGCGCCACTGGGTCGCCCGCTACTTGCCGGCCAGGAGCACGAATGTTCCAGGCTTCTGCTTTGAAACCCACCGCGCCGACCCACTCGCGCGATTCGGGATGTGCGTCGAGCCATCGCGGTAGACCTGCTTCGCGGACCGTCGTGATCGGGATGGCGTTGCCCTGTTGCGACGTGAAACATTCGACCATGAAAGAACCCCTTGTGAGACGCGCTCATCAAGCGCCGATTGCAATGGACGTGCCGACGTTCCCGGCGACCGCCCGCTGGTAGATCCACGCCGCGCCGGCGGCGTCTTGTATAGCGACGCCTGTGGAATCGAATATTGTAATTTCCACCGGGTTGGTGCGGCCGGGCTTGCGCCCGACGACGAGGTCGCCGAGCTCCGCATGGACGTTCGCAGACGTGACGACGCCCGCGTCGAGCGCGTGGTGGAGATCACCCATTACCGCGCACTGGGCGAGCACGTCTACAACAATCTTCGAGACGGCCAGCAGTTCCGGAGCTAATTCGCTTTTGTGGGGGCTGTCGGCGCCAACCGCCGCGATGAAAGTCCCGGCCGAGACAGCCTCCTTCGTCAAGAACGGCGTTTGCGCGCTCGTCGCGGTTACGATGATGCCACTCCCCGGTGTCGCGTCGCGAACATCCCGCACCGCTGTCACTTCAAGTCCCAGCGCTTCGTGCATTTCACGTGCGAATTTCCTCGCTCTCTCCATGTTGACGTCCCAGGCCAACACGCGTTTCACCGGCACGACGACGGCCAGCGCTGCCAGTTGTGCCCGTCCCTGCTCGCCACACCCGCAGATGGCGATGGACGTGGCGTCGTCACGCGCCAGGTACCGTGCTGCCAGCGCGCTGGCAGCAGCGGTTCTCTGCAACGTAATTTCAATGGAATCCATCACGGCCAAGAGCGATCCATCCGTCGCGTCGTAAAGCAGTACAACGCCCTGGATCGTCGGCAACCCTCGATGTTGCGGATTGTCAGGAAAGTTTCCATTTACTTTTACAGCGACGTAGGCGCGATCCAGCGCTACGAGCGCGCCTTTGCCGTGGAAACCGCCGTTCTGCAGTGAAATATGCATCGGCATCGGAACCGATGCGTCGCCGCTCGCGTAGCAGCGAAAGCCCGCCTCCACAGCCGCCAAGTACGCAGCAGGATCCATCAGAGCGGCGATTTCGCTTCGACGAAGGACCAGCGCAGGCGGTGGGATCAGGCTCAAAGCGTGCCCCTTAGCCGTGCGCGCAGATCCCTGGCTGCTCTCCCCAACGTGGAAACGTGCGGTGGCCGATAGAGAACTAAAAGTGCGGAAGATCTGGCCTGCTGAACCGCGGCCTCTGGAAATGACTTGTGTGAAGCCACACGCTTGGTGTGAGCAACCGATCTTGATAGACGGAATTCTGCGGCGATGTCCAATATCTACACTCCCCCCCGGATTGAGTGCGCGGGGCCAGGAGCAGAACTTGGACGCCGTGAGCGTCTTGGGCAGCCGGGGAGTCTGCTTGCCATCCCCGGACAATACGTGGGGTGATACTAGCGCAATGACCCGCCTGGCTCAACAGCTGCAAGCCGAGGTTGAGGCGCGTTGCCCGCGCGTCCGAAGCTCACACCGGAAAAACCGCCGCGGCCGGCTCGGGCCAATTTTGATCCCGAGGTCTAACGCAGGCCCCATCTCGGACTTTCGTATCCGCATGCGGGGCCCTCACCACTACATGAGAATCGGTCGAACTTTCCGGAGCGAGTGCAATCCTACCCTGTAACTTCATCACCGCGCACGCAGAGTTCTCGCCGAAGGCTACAAGTTAGACAGTGACGACATTTCTTACATTGACTTCCCGGGCTGTCTCCATGCGAGTTGGCAACTGATCGGAACATAAAGGTAAAGCATGGCTGGCTCGAAGGTTGCTACTGCGTAAAGCTCGCAGCAATTGAAGTATCAACAGTGAGGCGAAAAGCATGAGCAATGCCCGCAAGGCGACGCAGACAACTGATCCGGTCCACTTGGGCTTTAGCGAGCACCGGGAACCTCTCCTGCGTGGGGATGGCCACCGCTACCTGATGGCTCGTGGCGACCAACTCGCGTTTGCTGCGGAAGTTGTACGTTTCGGGTTTTCACCCACCGATTTCGCTATCGACGTCGAGCGCCTGCCCGGCAAGCGCTCGGCAACTTCGTCGGCGGCGACGTTCAAGGTGACTGTAGAGAACATTCACAATCGACACCGCGCGACCTACCACGGTGGTCCAGGCCGAGCGTGGGTCGCGGAGTTTCTTCGTGATCTCATAGCAGAGAGGTTCGGGCAGCCGTAGTGCACGCAAGGCTGCAAACGACAGCCTTGCTGATTACCCCACGAAGCTTTGCATATCGCCTCAGTGTTCAAGCCCCCGCGACCGGACGCCACACTACTCCTTGTTTAGATAGTTTTTTTCCAAGAATTCGGACCTGAACTTTTGTGGCGGAGTGGGAATATCCGGCCGACCCTCCGGCGTAAAGTCCATGAGATTCCAATACGGCCACACCGTGTCGACATGATTCGCCGACAATTCAGTCCCCCAGAAATGAAAAATCTTTCCCTTCTGCCTTCGAAATACATGCATTACCGGCCATTGCATGTCATCCGAGTCTCCCTGGCATTTGTAATCGGCTTGATAGGCAGACTCCGCTCCGGAAACCAGCGCAATCTGCGACCATCCACGTTGCTTGGCCCACGCATCGATTCGTGCGGCCGGGGCTTTGGCAATTGCGACAAACGAGGCATCCTGAGTGACCTGATACCAGGTTCGATCAAACCCATCGACCAGCGACGTACAGGAAGGACAGGGATTGTCCCAGTTCGGACCGTACATGAATGAGTAAAGCAGCAGCGTGTTCTTGTCTGCAAATAGCTCGGAGAATTTCACACTCTTTCCCACTTTCCCATCGTTGGCCCATTGGAAGATGTAGTCCTCTTTCAATTGCCCACCGGGAGGGAGATTGCGGCGCTTTTCTGCCACGGATCTCACTTTGTCGACAAGCTCCTGCTCGTCTTTGAGCAGTGCGTCACGCGCATCGCGATACTCCCTGCTTTCGTTTGGATACCGCAGGTCACTCATGTTCGCCCCTTTCTGAAACTGACATTCGAATGTTCTCTCCATGGGTGCTTCTGGACACGCGTCTTAGTATCGTTGCTTGCTTCGATCGATTTGCGATGAATGATCGGTACCTGCCCCGTGGCGCTTCTGACTTCAGATAAGCAATGAGACAGCAACAGCAAATGCCGAGAGCGACCAGTGGATATTTCAACGCTGCGACGGAGCCAGCCCGAAAAGGCAAAGCGTTGCAATAGACCGTCCCCGCATGATCCTGCGCGCCGACGGGGAGATGTCTTTGCTTCGTGTTCGGTCAATGAGTTCTCGAATCAGTGCTATTGGCCCGATCTCGATCCAACTGCCAACGGTCTCACTGCGACCCGTTGCATCCCTGCTGATGCATCGACTCGCCGGGCTGTGACGAGCGAGTCTACTTGCTCACGACTTCCCACTTACCGTTCTTGACTTCAAAGATCGTCAGCAGTCCTTTCGTCAAGTCGCCATTTTTGTCGAACTCGATGTCGGCCGTCACTCCCGGGTATTTGATCCTCGCGAGCGCCGGCAGATACTTCGTCGGATCGGTCGAGTTAGCCGCCTTCATCGCCGCCGCGATCACCATCACTCCGTCGTAGAAATAAGGCGTGTACAAGCCGATGTCCTGGTTGTAACGCGTCTTGTACTTGGCCGCGAACGCCTTTCCGCCCGGACGGGACTCCAACGCGGCGCCGGGTGTCGAGGCGATGTTTCCCTCCGCCGCAGGGCCCGCCAACTCGATGAACTTGGCGGAGTTTATCGTTTCACCGCCCATCAATGGAATGTTCATCCCCAGCAACTTCATTTGCCTGGCCATCGGCCCAGCCTGCGCGTCGTATCCACCGAAGAAGATTGCATCCGGTTTGACAGCCTTGATCGACGTAAGAAGGGCATTGAAGTCGACGGCCTTGTCATTGGTGTGTTCGTGTTTGATCACCTGACCGCCCGAAACCTTTACCGCAACCTCGAAGGAGTCCGCCAATCCTTGGCCGTAAGCGCTAGCATCGTCGATCACCGCGAGCCGTTTGAACTTGAGAGTCTTTACCGCGTATTCGCCGAGCGCCGCGCCTTGCTTGTCATCGTCGGCCATTAATCGGAACGCGGTCTTGAAACCCTGGTGCGTGTATTTGGCATTAGTCGACACCGAGAGCTCTGGAATGCCGGCTTCGTCGTATACGCGGGATGCCGGAATCGTCACGCCCGAATTGAAGTGGCCGACAACCCCTGCGACCTTGGCGTCGACCAACTTCTGGGCAATCAACGGCCCCTGTTTCGGATCGGCTTGATCATCCTCGGCCAGGAGCTGGAATTTCACCGCCTTCCCGCCTATTGTTAAGCCTTGCGTGTTTAGCTCGTCGATCGCCATTTGGGCGCCGTTCTGGTTGTCCTTGCCGTAGTTGGCCTGCGGCCCAGTCAGCGGTGACGCGAAGCCGATCTTCACCACGTCTTGCGACTGGGCGGCGCCCGTCGCCAGCGCGACCAAAATACCTGAGTGTGATCGCGAGCATGCTTTGTCTCTGAGAATTCAAAATTGTCTCCTCATCTATCGCTGCCTTTGTCGGAGTCTGGACCATCCAAGCTCCCCGGTTCGCCCCGGGCGTTTTTCAGTCTACACCGATACGTCATCAAGTCTGAATGCCACGCAGGAGTCGCCCCGCTCCAGCCGCTCCGATCACTGAATGACTTCGTCCGCGCGCGAAACGAAGGCCGATCCACCGAAAGGCACGGGCCTCAAGTCCGACGGGCTGCTAGCCGCGGTCCAGAGTGAACAATTCCTGCGGTCGTGCGATGCCCTTCATTGCGTAACGTCCGAGGCTAACGAGCAGACGACGCGCTTCGCCCGCCGCCTCGGCAAAGTCCCGCGACACGATGACGGTCTGCTCGAGGGAGTTGCACAGCGATCCGATCCGCGCCGCCTCGTTGACCGCCGATCCCAGCACGGTGAAGTCGAGTCGGCGCGGGCTGCCCAGGTTACCGTAAAGCAATTCGCCGACGTGGAGAGCCAGGTGGGTGTCGGTCACCGGCAGCCCGGTAGCAAGGCGTTGCGCGTTGAGCGCGGCGATCCGGCGCCGCAAGTTGGCTGCTGCGTCGAGCGCGTGCTTGCAGGCTCGCGTCGTGTCGTCGTCAGGGAAAATCGCGAGGATTCCGTCGCCAATGAACTTGAGGACGTGTCCGCCGTGCGCCTCGATTTCCTCGACCTGCGCCTCGGCGTAGTCGTTAAGTAATGCGAGCACCACGTCCGGGCTCACCGTATCGGAGATCCGCGTGAAGCCGACGAGATCGCTGAACCAGACGACGGCGCGGATCGCCTGAGCGCGGCCGCGCACGATATTGCCCGCGAGCACGCGTTCCGCAGCGTCGCTCCCCAGATACGTTGTGATCAGTGTGCGTGCGGCACGGTTGCTCGTCCGCAGCATGAACGCCAGTGTCAGCGCAGGCAGGATATCGGTGAGCATTTCGACTTGTGCGTCGGAAAAGCCCGCCGGGGCATCGGTCGTCCACGACGACACCATCCCTTCACCTTCGCCCAACCGTACACTCTGGCCGACCCGCTGGGCAAACGCGATGTAGTCGGTGACGCCTTCGGCCCGGAAACCGTCCAGCATTGGAAACTCGCCTAGTCGGTACGTTGCGTCCAGGCGCCGGCGCAAGCATTGCTGACGGCTCTGGATCATGGAGAAGAACGGGCTGCGCAGCCAGTCTTCGGTTGGTTGGGCGTCGTCGGTGCGCGCGAACGCTTCCTCGAGTGCCCCCTCGCCACGATTCCAGCGCACGGAGCGCCCATCAATGGTCGGGTCGAGTAGGTTCGTGGCAACCGAGCACCGCACCAGCGAGACGCCCGCACTGGTCAGCAGCTGGCACACGCCGGCAACCATTTCGACCTCGCTGGTGCCAGCCAACGCCGCGCGTACGATCCATTCGCTGACCTCGGTTTTCACGCGCCCTTCCCTCATGCCCGCAGATTGTCGTCTGAAGGATGCAATCTCGGAACCTATCCGGAGTGTAGTCGCATTCGACTTGATGCTGGATCACGGTCACAACGGACCGCTCATGGCCGCGCTCGAGGAGCTCACAAATTGATCGCGGCGCCACGCTGCGTAATCGCGAGCGAATCGCCGGCATCGGCGGCGCCGTTTTGCGCAGGATTCGTACAACCGCTTGCGACGAGATGCACTCCAACTGTATGAGGGAACCGGTGTAGTCGTCGTTCCTGATTCCGCCGTCTGATACCGGACAGAGATTGCGGCGTTTTCGAAAACTTCCGACACTCCATCGTTCATCGTTCCACAGTGCGAGCGATCGATGACGTCAGACCAGGCGCGCGCAACCCTAGCGGAATGGCTGCGTGCTGATCCGCGCGGCCCTACGACCCTGCCCAGTCTCGTTGTCCGCCTGACTTCCGACAGGTTCGTATGCGAGACACGAGAAAGCTACACCGCAGATGAGGCGGCAGCCCTCGCGGTCTGGGTCCGCGCTGCCATGAAGTAGTCAGGGGCAACTGGACCGCTTGGCGACGCCGATGATGATATCCAAGACGACCGATAGTCGATGAGCACACTGGGCAGGGCATTGATCGCGCAGATTGAAGCCGCGACGCGTGCCGGCGACTTCGGCGCGGTCGGAAAGATGCTGGCGCGTTGCGCGACCGGCGTCATGGAAGACGAGTTCGATGCGCGTCAAGCGGGACTAATACTTCGGGCGGCCCGGGAGGCCAACTTCGCACTGCGTAATGTTGCCCGACGCATGGAGTTAATCGATAAAGCCGCCAAGGCTGCGGGAACGAGACGCCGCGCCGATCAAGCACGCGTCGCGTTGACGTTGGATCAAATCAAAGGATTCGATGATCGGAACTGGACCACGCAGTTGCTGGCGGCAGGCAATAACCAAAAGAGGCGCCTGCGGAAAGGGAAAGGCGGATGAGCACGAGTACCTTGCTTTGAACCGCGACGACAACGGTTTCGTCACTGATCTCTACAACGCGCCCTTCAGCCGGCTGCTCGACGCTTGGGGGGTTGAGCTACTGGTTCGGTCAGCTTTCGGCGGGCATGTCACGCGACAACGTGATTAGCTCGTTCCTGTTCTCGCCGGAATTCACGGCGACGATGAACGCTGCGTTCCCAGGGCAGACGGCGCGGCCGGACACGTATGTACTGCTGAACCTTTACGGCGGTCTGCTCCGGGAAATGGCGGACACGGCAGGTTACAACTTCTGGACCAGGGATGCCTGTTACTCCACGCAGATTATGACTAATTGACACCCTGCCGAGGACGAGTGAGCATCATTTGACGCAGAAAGCTGTCGCCCATGGCTGCCCCCCGCTGACGTGGTGCGCGACCATCGCCATGAGCCTTGAGCTTGTCGGGCTTTTTGTTGGACGATGGAGGTGGCATTACAATTTCCCTTAGCAAGCTATCGATGAAGGGCAGAATGTCGCGATCCGTCCGGGACAGGGCATCTCTGACCCAGGCAGTTAACCAAGGATAGCGCGCCGTGAATCATTGCGGAAGGCGCATCGGCCGCACTTCATACGTGCGCCGAACGCCATGCCCAGGTACGCCACTTTCGACGCATGGCTAATACTGACCTGAACTTGTTGACCACGTTGGACGCTCTGCTTGCTGAGGGTAGTGTGGCAGGCGCGGCGCTTGGGCCTCAGTGCGTCGCGCAGCGGGAAGCTCGGTAAATGAGCCGCGCGCCGGAACTGTTCGCCAATCTAGTGCAAGAATTCAATGGCGCGCTTGACCGCGCGGTCGCGGCTCATGAAAAGAAGGCTTCAAAGGCAGCCGCCGACGAAATTCACTACGCTGATGACATCTACGAAACGCTAGCCGAGGAAATTCGTCTCCAAGGATTGCGAGAGCCAATCGAAGGTATTCCACGCCTCGCGGACCTGTACGCGCGGCTGAAAAAGATCGAGAGCATCGTGATACCAACTACGAAGGTGTAACGCAGGAACGCCCCGGCGGAACCGGGAGTCGGACAACGCCAACGTTATCCGCGCCGGCGCGCCCTAACCACAGTAAAAAGGAGCTTCACCTGCCGAAACTGCGTTCTGACAAGACAGACAGTGTCAGCGCTGATCTGCATCAGCGGTGATTGGATGCGGACGGAGTCCCGTTCCCCTTCGACCAAATTGCGGCCGATTGCGCAGCCCCGAAAGAAAGAGCGGCCATTCGAAAAATCGTCAGATACCGGCAGCAGTCGGGCCATCTCTGGACGGTCAGCGGGCCTACGTATTTCTCCATAAAGCAGCCATACCGGCTGGCCGCTCGCGCTGCCCACAACTGCATCGGCTCGGGAACTTTCGGTGGGACTCTGCAGTTCCATCATCGGACGCACCGCGTCCCCCGCTTTCCCCCTGAGCGGGTGCCCTCGTAGGATGTCATTCCTATGTGGGCGTTTGGGCCCCCAATTCTGGCTGGCCCCCGATTCCTACCAGACGTACGGAATGAGACGATCGCGCACACGGCTTGCGTATTCGTTGTAGCCGGGAAGATCGCGGCACAAGATCTTTTCCTCGTCAAGAAGCCGCCAGAAAAGTACCGGCAGGATGAGCGGGACGAGACAGATCGTGAGCCACGAGCCGAGTGCAAGCGGCATGCCGATGAAAAGCCAGAGCGCGCCCGCGTACATAGGATGACGCACATAAGCGTAGGGGCCGGCGTCGATCACTTTGTGATCATCCGCGACACTGATGTTGGCTGCAGCATAACTATTGACCTTCAGCACCCAGAAAATAAAGAGGAATGACAATACGATCACGATGTCCCCTACCAAGGACAGGTATGCGGGCACCGGCGAGAGGCCAAGGCGGTAATCGAGTGGAGGCAGGATGATAAAAATAAAAAACGCGAGGATGATGAGCGACACGATGATCTTCTGCGACCACTCTTTCTCATGCTGTGGTCCGGCATTCATGCGGCGCTCGAGAAGCGGCCTGTCGTATAGGGCGAGATAGACGGTGAAGCCGATAGTCGAGACGGAAAAGACTGCGATAAAGAGCCAGCCTTGCCAGTAGTGCCACGTACCGGCGGGCAAGAAAATGAAGGCAACGAATACGGCCATCCCCGCCACCCCTTGCGCGATGGCTTTCTTGTAAAGCGGATCCATAGACACATGAATGGTACATCCGCCGCCCCACCCCGCAATGCGCGGCCTAAGCGCGCTCCGAACTCGGAGCGAACCTCGTTCAGTTCAGGCAAGCACGCGGCTTGCGCGGACTGATCTCTTCCGCATGGCTTCTTGAACGGATGCCGCGGTGCCCGTTATCTTTTCTGCACCGCGGAAGATGGCCCGGCGCGAGGCCCTGAACGACCACTTCCTTGATTTCCGACGACCGTTCTGGATGGCGATGACCGGCGGGTCAGGGTCGAACTGGAACCGTAGACGATAAGCCGGTTCGCGGCGCACACCCGCCCCTCACGTCACGCCCCTCTTGGCCGACCCGCACTCGGCGCCGCTTCAGCCCGCATTCTTTCCTAGAAATGCGAGCGTCCTCTCGTTGAACGCGGGCACGTTCTCATACAGCGGCGCGTGTGCGCAATCTTCGAAGATGTACAGCTCGGAATTCTTGATGCCCTTCTTCAGCCGGTCGGAAAACCGAGCGGAGGTGACCATGTCGTGGCGTCCGAAAGTGATTTGCGTCGGAGCGCGGATCTTGCCGAGCTGCGCCTCAGCATCGTGGGCCAGCACTGCATCGGACTGCCGGATGAAGGCGTCAAGCGGCTGCTTGGGGCGTCCGCGCACGAAGTCGGATAGGGTCTGGATGTAATCCGGTTTCTGCGCGTACAGCTCCGGAGTGAAGCACCAGGGAAAAATCCCTTGGATCACCATCTCCGGCACGCTGTTCATCGCCTTGGCCATCACCTGCCAGCCTTGTGCGACGGTCTTAAGATAGGCATCGCTCTTGGCCCAAGCGCTGTGCAGGGAGAGTGACTTGACGCGGTCCGGATACTTCGCGGCCAACCAGATTCCAGTGGCAGCCCCTAAGGAGAGCCCCGAGACGTGAGCCTTTTGTACGCCGATCGTCTGCATGAGCGCGGCGATGTCGTCGGCGAACATCTCCGTCGAGTAGACGCCACCCGGTTTGTCCGACTCTCCGGTGCCGCGCAGATCGACCGAGATGCAAGTGAAGTGCTTCGAGTAGTCGGCGACCTGGAACGCGTAGCAAGCGTAGTCGGCCGCCAGGTAGGGGATGAGCACCAAAGGCTCGCCGCTGCCCTGCTCGTCGTAATTCATCGTGATGCTGCCGGCCTGAATTTTGGGCATAGCCTCCTCCTTATCGAGATTTTCAATCACGGGAGACCGACGGCCAGCGTCAGGCTGCACGCAGACCGCCGCATCTCGACCAGCATACTCCCGCTTGGGCTGTTGGCTGCCTACGGCAGGGTAGCCTTTAGGGCAGCGACGGCGTGAGCCTGCCATCGCATTGCGTTGTCCATCGCACTTCTGTTTGCTGCGACGGCAACCGACCCAGTTCCCGACGGTCAGGTCCGTGAGCGAAATTTTCTATAAAGCGGACGTGTCGGCGTGAACACGACGACAGGACGTGCGGGCGGGAATAGTTCCGGGGCTGCGTCGGCTCTCCTTAGGAAGGACAATCTGCCCTAACCAACGGGGCCACCTCGTTCTCGATCGTGGCGAGCTTGGCCCATTCGGTCTCAGTAAACAGGCGCGAGCGCGTGAGGAACCGCAAGCCTTCGGGGCCATCGAGCGAAAACATCCCACCTCGACCCGGTACGACGTCGATGATCAGTTGAGACCTCCTGACTATCGTGAAGAGATCGACACCCCGTACCGCCAGTCCGGCGGTACGGGCCAAGAAAACAGTCGAGGATCAGAAGAAGCCTAGCTTGTTCTCGCTATAGCTCACCAACACGTTCTTGGTTTGTTGGTAGTGATCGAGCATCATTTTGTGGTTCTCGCGGCCGATACCGGACTGCTTGTAGCCACCGAACGCCGCGTGCGCCGGGTAGTGGTGATAGCAGTTCGTCCACACGCGCCCAGCCTGGATTCCACTACCCATGCGGAACGCGGTATTCATGTCGCGGCTCCAAACCCCTGCACCGAGTCCGTACAGCGTGTCGTTGGCGATGGCCAGCACCGGGGTCTGCTCCGCCGGCTTCAGGACCACGCAGTTGCCCGCGGCCAGGGCTGGGGCCAGCTTCCATGTTGCCATCAGGATCGAGCACGGTGATTTGGACATTTGGAAACCGGGCGATCATTACTTGCCGCAGCTCATCCCTGCTGCCGCATCCTTGGCGGGCAAATTCAGTTCGAAGTCGAACGCAAACGTCGTCTTGTCGAGGTTGCCTGCGATCTTGCCCGATAGCGTGCCTCCGGGCTTCACTTCTCCAGTCATCTTCTCGACCTTGAAGTCCCTGGGCGCCTGGACCACGCGCTGGATGCCCGCCATCGGCGACCTGGCGTGGTTGGTGTTTAGGTCGATCGATTTGACGGCCGCCGCAGAGGCCGTCTCCTTGCCCCCGCCCGGGCAGAACATGATGATGGCCATCGTGCGCTGCTTGCCGCCCTTGGTGCCATCGGCGTACGACGATGTCTGGAAGCTCTCTGCTTCCTGCGGCGTGATGGCATCTTCGTTGAACCAGATCGCCACGCTGTGCTGATCCCCGTACAGCGACGCCACGCAATTGGTGGCCGTGAACCTCTCGCCACCCATCAGTCCGGTCGCCGAACACCGCGTCTTCACCGGCGCAGTGGCGGCTGCTGCCTTTGCGCTCGATGCCGAACCCGACGTGGCAGCACTCCCCGGCGTCGGCTGGCCGACCTTCCAGGCGTCGGCCAACGCAGTAGCGCTACGCCTTTGTGCCGGCGTGAGGGGCTTCGCGATTTCGTTCCGGTAGTCGATGTTCTCCTTGTCGCCGTTGCGCGCGGCGATTGTGGCGTTGGCGAGTGCGAAGACCTCATCCCGGGCCGCGCCCTGGCCGGTATGGTAGACAACGGCCAGTTTGAACTGCGCGTCGGCATTGCCCTGGGCCGCGGACTTGCGCCACCAATCGACTGCCTGCGCATAGTCTCTCGCTACACCCTGGCCCTTGGCGTACAACAGTCCCAGGTTGTACTGCGCCGTCGCGTCCCCTTGCTCGGCCGCTTTTCTGAACCACGCGACGGCTTGCGCGTTGTCCTGCTTTACGCCGTCGCCGGTCGCGTAGACAACCCCTAGTTCCTGTTCCGCGTCGACGTGGCCTTGCGCCGCTGCCTTGCGGATCCACGCGATGCCCTGCGCCTTGTCCTGCGGATATCCGTTGCCGAACTCGTACATCCGCCCGATCCGGTATTGGGCTTCGGGGTCGCCGCGTTCCGCCAGCGGGCGATATTCGTTGGCGGCGGTAACGTAGTCCTTCTTGCTCAGTGCCTCGTAGCCTTCCTTGAGGCCGGCGACGGCGGCGTTGGAGCACAACAGGACTGAGAGGGCGAGCAAGGCGCGCAGTCGCATGACTCCTCCTACATCGACGGGAAGCCGGATAGGCGTGCCGGATTGTCGTGAATGCAGTCTTACATAGCCGGCGCAAAAGTTGAAGCTCGCTGCACGGTCGTCGGGTCAAGAACGGTCAACTCGGAGCGTTATCGGGTATCGTGCGGGAATGAGGCCTTACCGATCGATCGTCAGTCCCGCCACGATGGACCGATGCAGACTCCAGCGAAACTCGTAATCGCGCCGGGATGCAGCTACATCGGGTCGAGACGGGAGCTTGCAGAGACCTGGCTTACGCTGTGGCCACTGGGCGCGAACTGGCCCGATGAAGTTGCGCAGGAAACCTGGACGAGCTCGCCGCCAAGCCAAGTAGCAGGCAACCTGAGAATCAACGTGCTAGCCGTTTCGTAGGAATCCGGCTCTGCCAAACAGCCGCATAGCGGTCGTCCATCGGCGACTGCCGGTTGGGCCGTGAACCACTACTGGATCACCTCGTCCGCACGCAGCAGCAAGATTGCGGGATTGTGGGGCCGAGCCCTTCGCGGTGCTGAGGTTTATTCCAAGCACGTACTTGGTCGGCTGTTGGATATTTATGGAGTATCCCATCAGGTGCTCAGTCGATCTTTATCCCGAGCGCTTTGACGACTGGCGTCCAGAGTGCAACATCGGCTGCGAGGGACCGGCGGAATTTTTCGGGGTCTGAGTCGAGAGTGGGTTCGATACCCGCGTCGATCAACATCCGCTGGAAGGCCGGTTCGGCGACCGCCGTGCGCGTCGCCTGCGCAATCTGTGCGATGATCCCGATCGGCGTCCCGGCCGGTGCGAGCAGTCCGATGGAGCCTCTCACGGTCATGCCGGGGAAGCCCAGTTCGGCCGCCGTCGGAAGCTCAGGCGCAGCGATGAGCCGCGAGGGACTCGTCACGACCAGAATCCGCAGCTTGCCGGACCGATGGAATTCGAGCACCTGCCCGGTCACGCCTGGCGTACCCATCGGAACTTGTCCGCCGATCAGGTCTGTCACCAATGGGCCAGTGCCCCGATATGGCACGTCCACGATGCCGGGTGTTCCCGCGAGCGATTTGAATAACTCGCCAGTCAGATGCTGGATCGAGCCGACACCCGCGTGCCCGTAGGACAGCTTGCCGGGATTGGCTTTCGCATAAGCGATCAGCTCCTCTAGGGTCCGAACCGGCACTGAGGGATGCACTGCGATGCAGAGAACATTGGCGGCAATGCCCGCGATCGGATCCAGGTCTTTGACCGGATCATAGAGCGGCCGACTCTTGAGCAGCGCCTCGTTGACGTGCGGCAGCGTCCCGCCGAGCAGGATCGTGTAGCCGTCAGGCTGGGCGCGTGCGACGGCGGCAGCACCTATCGAAGCGCCGCCACCACCGATGTTTTCAACCACCACCGTGCCGAGTAGAGGCTTCATCTTCTCCGCCCACGGGCGTCCGACGGCGTCGAATGCGCCACCCGGAGGAAAAGGAATCACGAGCCGGATTGGTCGCGTCGGATAAGCTTGCGCCCGCGCAATGCGGGAGACGGCCGGCAGCGCGGCAGCGCCCGCGGCCAGATGCAGAAATCGTCGGCGGGGAAGTTTCATGGCGTTACCTGCAGGAATGCAACCGGACTACGATACATGGGCAGCAACGCGTTCATCGCTTTCCCCTATCTCGGCCGGATGATACTTACCGCGATCTGACACCGGCCGTCAGATCAAGTCCCGGTCACTACACATCATTGAGTTATTTCGTCGACCAGTGGAAGTCCAACGATACTACCCGTTCCGTCGGGGGTTCGCACACCCGTCTCGGCGTATTGACTTCGGTTACGCGCCTGGGGTTCAAGCTGATGGGTCGGGCAAAGCAGCCGCTCATCTGGGCAATGGCGGGCGACACGAAATTACACGCTAGCAACTCCAGCGCGCAGCTAGGTACCGAGCCGCGTGACCCTCAGGCAGTCATGACCATCGTTATATACCTGTAGAGTTACGTACTGGTCCACTGTGCGCAGCAAGTCAAGATATTTCGCCGACCTTGCGCCCGCATGCAGATGGTGGTTGGTTCGCCGGGTCGCAATGCTCGCGCAAGGGCATCGAGGCACCGCTGCGACGTATTCGATTCAAAGATTCCGAGACCGACAAGACGCTGATCTTTCTCACCAACAACTTCGCCTTGCCGGCGCTCACGATCACCGAACTCTATCGCTGCCGCTGGCAGGTCGAACTCTTCTTCAAGTGGATCAAGCAGCATCTTCGGATCAAAGCTTTCTTCGGCACTTCGGAGAACGCGGTCAAATCGCAGATCTGGATCGCGGTGTCCGTCTACGTCCTCGTTGCCATCGTCAAGAAGCGTCTCAAGCTCTCCGCCACACTCTATGAAATCCTACAGATCTTGAGTCTAACCATGTTCGAACGACTGCCAGTGGATCAACTACTTGCACAAACCGTGACCAACGATATCGAGCGCATTTCCGATAAACAGTTGATCCTGTTCGAATAACGTTGGGACACTACTGATTCTCACCATAATCGCACAAAGCATGGCCCGGTGGCTTGAGTTGCTTCCCTGCGCTTACCTAGACGATGGATGGGATCTCCGTCGATGCCCGCTCGAACGCAGCTAGCTCGATCTACGTGACGAACTTTGCCGAGCTCTGGATCGGGATGCGCCTGCGGCTCACGATTCGCGTGCTGCAGGAGCGATATGCGGACTATGGGCAGATTTCGTTCATTGCGGTCATGCGCGCCGACATTCAAATCGCGCACCCGGTAGCTGCTACCGGATCCTGGGCGTGAACTAGCCTAGAGAGGCGGCGTGGGTCCGAACGGCTGGGGGCCGACGGTGCTTTCCTGACATCCGTGTCGGGAAAGCGACCCTGCTGCGTCAAAGACGCCCAGCCGGCTTGCAATGTGATGCGTTACAGTGTAACGTGTCGCATATCAGTCGATGATACGCAATTTCAAGCACAAGGGTTTGAGCCGATTCTTTCGGCGGGGTGATCACCGGGGCATTCCGGCGCAGAGCGGCCGGCGGATTGAGCGGATGCTTGACGCCTTGGATGTTGCCACCAAGCCTGAGGAAATGAACGTACCCGGTTACAGGTTCCACCGTCTTCAGGGCGACCGCGCCGGTTCTTACAGCCGTTACCGGAAATTGGCGAATTACCTTTGCCTTCGACGGCGAGCACGCAATTGATGTCAACTTAGAGGATTATCACTGATGAGAAGCCTACGCGACCCTAACCGCGCACCCACGCATCCCGGCGCGGTGCTCCGCGAGGACGTGCTGCCCGCGCTGGGCATGACCCAGATCGACCTTGCCGATCGGCTGGGCGTCTCGCGCGTGACCGTGTCTGCGTTGCTGCACGAGCGGCGCACCCTTACGCCTGAAATGGCAGTGCGGCTCGCGCGCGTACTGCACGGCACGCCAGAGATTTGGCTGCGAATGCAGGCCGCCCGGGATCTCTGGGAGCTCGAACGCAACCCTGAGTGGCTCGCCGCGGTCAAGCCGATAGACAAGAAGGCGTTGCTTCGCGCCGCATAGACCAAGCCGTCCCGGCGGATCCGGGAGTCACCGACGCGCTCTAACGACGTGAAGTAGAGGGCTGACCAATCTCAGGAGCCGATACCATGGACAAGATCAATCCGCTGTTCACCGCCACCGCCACCGCCAAGGGCGGTCGCAATGGACATACCGCCGCGAGCGACGGGTCGGTCGGCGTCGACCTCTCGGTGCCGAAGGCGATGGGCGGGCCGGGAAAGCCGAACACCTCCACGCCCGAGCACCTGTTCGCGTGCGGCTACGCCGCCTGCTTCGGCGGCGCGCTCGATTACGTGGGCAAGCTGCAGAAGAAGGACGCGACGAAGGGCGCGGTCACCTGCGCGGTCTCGATTGGTCCGCGCGAGCTCGGCGGCTTCGGGCTTTCGGTGAAGCTGCGCATCGAGGACAAGACGCTTCCGCAGGCCGAGCTCGCCGCGCTGGTCAAGGAAGCGCATGAGAAGATCTGCCCCTACTCGCACGCGACGCGCAACAACGTCGACGTCCAGTTCGAGGTGATCGGCGGCTGAGCCGATGAAGCCGGCGTCGTCGCATCTGGAAGGAGGCTATCGATGAGGCAGCTCACGTTCGAGACGTTCGCCGCCGCCGCGAAGGCCCGGGGCTTCGACGAAGTGCTGGAACGCAAGTGGCAGCCGTCGCTGGTGCTCGATACGCACACGCATCCGTTCGCGCTGAAGGCGCTCGTCGTCCAGGGCGAGATGTGGCTCGTCGTCGGCAACGACGAGCAGCATCTGCTCCCCGGCGACGGGTTCGCGCTGGAGCGCGGTGTGCCCCACATCGAGCGTTACGGCGCGGAAGGCGCCACGTACTGGGTAGCCCGCCGCAACAGTTAGGCGGGGGCTCGGCCGTCGCGGCGTGACCGGGTGGCGGAACGATCCGCCAGCGGGCGGAGGAACACGTGCACACGCTCATCGAGCCTGTGCTCACCGAGCGACTCGGACGACCTGGGCGTGACCTTGAACGGGTCGTGGTGGACCGACTCACCAGCATGGTGGGAATAGCGTGGATCAGTCGCTATTCCTACCATAGTCGGTGAGCGTTGATCCGGGTTTTCCGTCTTGCTTCGAGAACCATGATCTGTCTCCGTGGGCAGATGGCTGCCGCTTCGATTGTACGGCGAACACACCCACCAGCACCCTCCTTCACCCGCGTCCGCAGCAAAGTTCCTTAAGCCGCTGCGGTGCTTGCGGTAGTCGGTACCGTCGCACTGATCCCCTGACGCTGCCAATGTGCTCGCAACCTGTTCGAGGCGACTGACCTCGGCGCGGTGCCTGATATCGGCGCGCGCATCACCGTACAATGTGGCGTCTGCTCGATCCAGGCCGCGGTTAATCTGCTCGACCTGAGTGTAAAAGAGAAGGACGCCTGCCGCCTCAAAGGCAGTTATCGCACCATCTCCCAGAAGTGCCGGGAATCCCTTTTCATAAGCTATGGTTGGCAACCGATAAAGCGGAGACTCCACACGGGCAATGAGGTATTGCTTGGCGAACGATTGGCAAAGGTCAGCTTCAGCACTCATCGCCGACCAATACGCAAAGTGGCGCTTGCGTTTTTGCCACGAGGCGATCAACTGTGGTCCCGCAAAGCCAAGCGTAGCGCCCGCGAGGGCAGCCACAGCGCTAACGTACGCGACCGTGAGCGGATCCGTACCAGTCATTGAGTGCCTTGGGACAAATTTGGGACACTTGCTGTCCAGAAATGCCGACAGCAGCCAAGACCTCCAGTAGTTTAACCCAAGCCGCCAGAAGCGTAGACTCGCCTCAATTTAAGCACGCTCGACCTCTGTTGGAGGGGGACACCATGGTCGCGACACTTTGTGGCGCGGCCCCGGGGGGGAGAGCACAATGAGCACGACCGCAATCATCCTCGTCGGCCTCGGGATCCTCGTCGGAGCTCTTGTCGGCTTCGCGGTCGACCTCGCGTTCCACAATTGGAAGCACAAGCGGCCGCGCTGAAGCATCACCCTCGCCAACCCTGCCACGCTGCTCCAGATCGACGTAGGCGCAACGCACCTCGGACACCCCTTTGCACGTCCGACGGATCTCGCGAACCGTGGCGGGCCGATTGTTGGACCTATTGTTGGACTTTTCCGCCTGATTTACTGGCGTCCCCACGGGGATCAGTCGCTATCCCCACCATTGTCGCCCGTACTTTGGCCAAGGTTGCATAGCTATCGAGCCCGTCGCCCTTGATGCCATATTTCTGGTGTGAGCTGTGAACGTCCGCACACCAATCGGGATGAAGCCGCACCGGTTCGAGTTTCAAATGGGTGCAAACATGGGCACTGGATTAAGGTTTTGTCGATGCCCTGAACGGCCGTAGGCGACCTATTCTGTTGAAAAACTCTTTTTTCAGAGACGCTAAAAGAATTGCAGGCCCTCAGCGGCTTCGCTATTTTCGGACGTGGGGGGACACGCAATCTCGTACTGCGCGCAACCAAGATCGTTTTAACTGGCCCTACATTGATTCGCATGGGGAACGGACGATTGCAATCAACGTTGGCAAGAAATTGCTGTGAGCGCGATTTCGAGTTTTTCAACAGAATAGACCCGATGCAGCCATACGCGCCGCGGCAAAGCGGACCGTCGCGCCCAGTGTCAACTAATAGTCAGGAACCCTCATCCAACCACGCACGTGCCTGGGCGATAGCCTCGTCATATGAGAGTGAGCGGCCCGCAGACTCGGCGGCCGTGAAAGCCGCGTCACCTAGTGCACCTCGCGCCCGCGCGATAAGCGGCATGAGGAACGCTTCGTCCGCTCGCTCGCGCTGAAAACCCATTTGTGCCCATAGCGCCTCGGTTGCTCCATAGAGCCATCCGGCGCACTTCCACTCACTCAATGAGGCCGCAAGCCCAGCCGAGCACACCAACTGTCCGACGCCAACCCGCTTCGACTCGATCTCCTCGGCGATGGCGAGCCCCTCGCGCACCAACCCGCGGGCGCGCGCCCCCAATCCGCGACTGATCAATGTCATTGCGAGGTTGGAAAGATTGATGCCAACGCTGGCGAGATCTCCCCGCTCGCGGTCAAGAGCCAACGCTTCATCGTATAGCGCCCGCGCCTCATCCAGCTTCGCCTCCGCAAGGCGCAGCTCCGCGAGGCCGCTGAGCGCTTTGGAGAGCTGACGCTTGTTTCCCAGCTGTCGCGAAAGTGCAAGCGACTCTTGCATATGCTCCTTCGCCGTGGCCCAGCTCCCTAGGGCATCGAACACCCACCCCAGCAACCGGTGCGCTTCGGCCTCTCTTCCCCTGTCGCCGATCTCCTTGGCGATAGACAGGCTCGTCTCCCCGTGATCTTTGGCCTCTCCGTAACGGCCCATAAAATAGCCGGCGTCGCCCACAAGCCAGAGCGTGCGGCACCGAGCGAGGTTGCGCCCCTGAGCTCCAGGCCGCGCCAAGGCCTCTGTGGCCACCCGATGTTCCAGCGCTATCAGGCCGCGATGCACTAAGTACTGACGCAGCGCGAAGACCAGCTGCAACCCCAGTTCGGCGCCGTTCTCGGCGTGATCGCACCAAGCATGCGCCGCCAAAAGGTTTTCGTGCTCCTGGTCAATCCGTGCGAACCACGCGCGTTGTTCCGGGCCGACAAGCTCCAACTCGGCCTCCTCGGCAAGCGCCACGTAGAACTCGAGATGGCGATTACGCGCCGCCTCGTCCTCGCCGGCCTCGCGCAACCGGTCCTGCGCGTACTGGCGCACCGTTTCCAGCATCGAGTAGCGCGTCGTGCCCCCCTCGACACGGTGCGTGATAATGAGTGACTGGTCGGCCACACGCGAGAGGAGGTCCAACATCGCATACTCGTCCGGTGACTCACCGGCCACATGCACTGCACCACTCAGGGTCCAGCCACCGACAAATACCGACAGCCGCTGCAACAGCTGCTGCTGGTGGGGCGCAAGATGGTCGTAGCTCCACTGGATCGTGGCCAGCAGCGTCTGTTGCCGCGCCATGGCGGTCTTGCTGCCTCCCGTCAGCAGCCGGAACCGATCGTCGAGCCTGGCGCGGATTTCCTCCACCGAAAGCATTTTCACGCGGGCTGCGGCCAGTTCGATAGCCAGCGGAATGCCATCCAGTCGTCGGCAGATCTCGGCCACCGCATCACGACTGTCGTCTGCCAGCAAGAACTTCGGAACCAACAGTCGCGCCCGCTCGACGAAGAGGCGCACCGCCTCGCAGGCATCCAGTGCTCGGGGGTCAAGCTTCGATCCGGGCGGTGGAAACGACAGCGAACGAACAGTGACTGTGCGCTCCCCGGAAACACCTAGCCCTTCGCGGCTGGCAGCCAACACGCGCACGCCTCGGGCGGCGCCAATCACCCGCTGGACCAAAGCCGCGCATGCCGCCACCAGATGCTCGCAGTTGTCGAGGACCAGCAGCATGTGTTGACGGGCAAGGCGGTCGCAAAGCGTGTCGATGATCGGTCGGTCATTCTCCTCTCGAATCCCGAGCAGCGTTGCAACCGTCAGTGCCACGCGCTCTGCGTCAAGGAGAGGCGCAAGATCGACATAGCACACGCCGTCCGGAAACGAGGACAGCGCCCGTTCAGCGAGTTCGATCGCGAGGCGCGTCTTGCCGCAGCCGCCGATACCGGTCAAGGTTAGCAGCCGAGTCTCGCCAAGCAGAATTGCGTATTCGTCGAGATCATCTTCGTGGCCGATGAAACTGGTCAGGAGTTGCGGCAGGTTGTGTCGCTTTGCCACGGGCGGTGATGACGATTCGCTGGCAGGGGCGATTTCCAGCGTAAGGCGGTAGCCGCGGCCCGCTACGGTGGCGATGGCCCCCGCCCCCAGAACCTTGCGCAGTGTGGAGACCTGGACCTGCAGGTTGTTCTCCTCCACGACCAGGTTGGGCCAGACCAGGGCGAGCAATTCATCCTTGGTAACCAGCTGGCCCGCGCGCTCGACCAGGGCCAGCAATACGTCGAACGCCCGGTCACCGAGCGCAACCGGGTGGCCGTCCGCCAGCAACTGGCGTTGGTTCGGTCGCAGTTCAAACGAGCCAAAGCGGTATGCGGGGGCCATGGTTCGGCACGTCGGGAGGATTTGCCGCGAATTTACCCCAACGTGGGCCGCTCCTGAAGAGTGTCTTTCAGAACGTTTAAGCCCGGCTAAAGGACTGAAGCGCCATGCCGTAGGAAAGTACGCCCCAGCAACACCGGACTTTCCCCACGACCGCAAGGAGACTGCCATGAACGCCAAGCCCACGCTAGCCCGCCCCCGCGTCGTCACGACTGTCGCCGCCGCCGCGCTGTCGACCGTCATCGCGATCGGACTCCTCACTGCCGTCACCGGCCTATTCCAGCGCGACGGCGCCCCGTTTGAGCAAGTGGTCATCGCCGAGCGCGCCTGCGCCAATTACGCGTTCGTATCTGAGCGTGAGACTTGCGTGCGTCTCTACCTTGCCACATCACGCGTCCAGAGCGTCGCGAGTCGCTGAAGCTCTACCCAGCGATCCATCGACGCGCGGTCGCCGCCGCACAAACTAGGCGACCAAAGGCCGCAGGTGTACGTTGCATCACAACTTGTAAAGGAGAATGACATGAACCTAGATCGATACATGAAACGTAGCTGGCATGCACTCGCCGGGGCACTCGCACTTGCGGCGACCGCCGCGTTGGCGAACCCCGTGGCTTCGAAAGCTTCGATTCCCCAAGACTCAATGCGACTGGCCCTCGCCGATAGCGGCCAAACGGGGGCGGAGGCCGTCGGGTCGGCAACACCGCGCAGCTATCCTGCGAACGAGGCAGGGGTCCGTCGGGCCGCAGCGGAAGGCCCGAAAGCACTGCGCCGCTATATCTGGCGGACTCGGATGGTCTACAACTACTACTTCTGGGACTTCGTTAAGCAAGAGTGATTCGCAGTCTGGGTCGTGCAGTCTTTCACATGGGCGCGGCCACCGCATGCAGTGCGCGGGGGCCGCGGCCCGACACCTCGCAGCAGGCGCCGACGACAGGTCGGGCACATAACGAGTGCCTGCTGCCGGTCGATAGCGCCATCGAACGACCGCTCTCGGCGACTTAGATGGTCGGACGATCCCGCACGACACGTCGGAGATGATTCGGCGCTGGGCGGTGCGTCGGGTCAAGGCCGGCGAGAGTCCGAGCAGCGTGATGAAGAGCTACGGGCTGTGTCGCACGACGATCTATCGCTGGTTGCGGGCGGTGAAGCGCGGCGGGGAGAAGGCGTTGCGAGCGCGCCAGCACGCGGGGCCGAAAGCGAAGCTCACGCGGGGCAGAAGCTGAAAGTGCGCCAGTGGATCAACGGCAAGGATCCGCGGCAGTACGGCTTCGACTTCGGACTGTGGACGCGACAGATCGTGGCGGCGCTGATCGCGCAGCGGTTTGGCGTCAAGCTGGGCGTGACGGCGGTGGGACGGCTGTTGGCTGAACTGGACATCACCCCGCAGAAGCCGTTGCGGCGCGCCTACGAGCGCGATCCGGTGGCGATCCGCCGCTGGACAGACGCAGCAGTTTCCGAAGCTGCGGGCGCGAGCCAAGCGGCGTGGGGCGAAGATCTTCTTTCTGGACGAAGCAGGGGTACGCTCGGATCAGGTGTTGGGGCGCACTTGGGGGCTGCGCGGCCAGACCCCGGAGGTGCCGACCAGCGGCAAGCGCCAAAGCGTGAGCGCGATCTCGGCGGTCAATGCGCTGGGCGAATTTTGGTTCGAGATCTACAGCGAACGGCTGAACGCGACCAAGTTCATCGACCTGCTCACGAACTTCATGCGCCGGCGCAAGAGCCCGGTGTTCCTGGTCCTGGACAGCCACCCGGCGCACATCGCGAAGAGCGTGGCGCGCTACGTGCAGAGCTTGAAAGGTCGGCTGGAGTTGCATTTCCTGCCGGGATACGCGCCGGAGCTCAACCCGGACGAGTTCGTCTGGAACCATCTCAAGCGGCAGGGCGTGAGCAAGAAGCCGCTGCTCAAGAACGAATCGCTGCGCCATCGCGTCCACGCCGATCTGACTGACATTCAATCGCGCCCGGGCCTCGTTCGCTCGTTCTTCAAAGCCCCGCCTATGCTGTTGAAAAACTCGAAATGCACACACCGCAATTTCTTGCCAACCTTGATCGCAGTCGCGAATTGCTCTCACGAATCGTCGCAGGTTCGGTTAGAACGATCCTCGTGGCGCGCAGCACAAAATCGCGTCTCCCCCCACGTCTGAAATTCAGCGGCTCCTCTGAGGGCCTGCAATTTTTCTAGCACCTCTGGAAATGGAGTTTTTCAACAGCATAGGCCGCGTCCGGCCATTCCCGTCGAACGGGGCACCATGGCGTTTGGCCAAAGCGGTGTATCCGGGCTGAACGACGTGGCTTGATGCAGATTAGCGAAAGCAGGTACGTTCTCCTGCTTCCGCTTCAATCACACCCGCGCAATGTCAAGACCGAAAGCACCCGAAATGCCGTGCTTTTCGGCTTGCATCCCCCATTTTCGCCGTACAGACCCTTGAAGTGGCGTACCCGCAGTGCAATACTGAAGTCGCTTGTCCGTGAGCATCGTGCTCACACAACCTTCATGTCGACTGGTCATCCAGCCAGTATGAAGTCCAGTACCTCGGTATTGGCGTTGCGGTCGTTACCCGCCCTTGAAGTGATCGGAAGCGATTCCGATCTCGTCGCGAGAAGCGACTTAGGTTGTGCGCTCGGTCTAGCGCCCGAGCATAGCTGGCGTTGTCGGATCGCAAGGTCCGGTGGTGCCTGGTGATGTGCCTTCGGCCATGCCTCGTGCGTGGGCTCGACGGTTCGCCACGCAGCAAGGCCCTCAGTTCGCAAGGACCGGGGCCTTTTCTTCTCGCGCGCGGCAACGCGTGTGATGACCGAGCCCGTCGAGCGGTCGGGAGGCGGGGCTTATAGAGAACGGCCGTCCTCGTGACGGTCAGATGGACAGTCGCTGTTCTGTCAGGAGGCATCCCGAGAGGGGTGGCCAGGTGTTCATGCTTGACGTGAGCTCCTGATTCTTCAATAGCAGCCAGGCAACATTGTCTTGTTGCCTCGGTCGCGGACGCTAAGGCGTCCTAAAGCGACGTAGCGGTCCTGCGGTTGACGCAGGATCGATACGTCTAGGTGCAACCTCAGAGTAGCGGGGAGCGGCGCGACTGTCCGTGCGCGTGCTGTTTTCATCGCGCGTCCCCGTCGAAACGACGGGGACCATCGCGCCATCCCCGCTGCGACTGAGCGTTGCCACCTGAGCAGCCGCGGCGTCTGCAGAACATCGTAGGCGTCGCCGGCCTTCACCCGAGCCCCACTCCAGAGATCGCCGCCTTAACGGCGGCGCGTGCTGCGCGAGGCCTTCGCGTCGCCGGTGTGCCGCGAGCCCTGAGCTCGTCACCCGACGTGGCGTGAGGCCGTAGCGCGCACGCATGGCGCTGGTTTGCGCGTTCGTCACTGCCAGTGACGTACGCGCGCATACCACGATCGGCGCGGGTTTCAAGGGCGTCCCTTCGCATGACCGGGGGCTCCGAATCACGTGATGGCCTCCCGAAGGCCATCACGTCTTGTACCGCGACGGATGCAACGCCCGTCGCCGAATGATTCGCGTAACGGATCGCAATGGTCGCGCCTTAACGGCGCTCCGTCGGGTCTTGGGTGAATGACTCGTCAGCTTCGCAAGGGGCGCAACGCTCCTCGCCGAATGATTCCCGTAAGGGATCAAACAGCCGCGCCTTAACGGCGCTCCGTGAGTCCTGGGTTAATGATTCCCGCGATTGAGCGCTCCCCCGGGGGAGCGCGGTCGCGACGCCGAGTAAGCGCCGTGCACCGCCGGCGAGCAGCACAACAAGCGCACACAACGGGAGTGGTGTCCCGTGCTCAGAGTACCCCCTGTGGCTGCCATAGGCGCCCCAGGCGAGCAGAAACACTTACCGGACTGGATTGACACCACGACAGCAAAAAGCGGCGCTCCAGCGCCTTTGTACAACGTTCGATGAAAGGAAACCAAGCATGCGCACCAAACGAATCAAGCGTCACAACGGCAAGCCGGTAATGGACTCGCCGCCGGCACTAGACCCGTCAGTCGAGAAAATGGCGGCGATGCTCGTAAAGATCGCGGGCATGGACGCGCTGCCGCTCGCCTCCTCTCCACCACTCCGCAGAAGGAGGCGTCGGTGCGCGACTTGAACTACGACCTGAAGCAGCTCTGCCGGCATAACCGCGACGGCAGCTACGCCACCCAAGCGGATCGGGAGCACATCCTCGATTTGATCGCCGACCAGCTCCACGAGATGGGGTTTCGGCACATGAACGCACACAGCCTCAAGCCCAAGCATGTCGAGAAGCTGGTCGAGCGCTGGCTCGCCGAGGACCTCTCGCCGGGGACCATCAAGAACCGGATGTCCGCATTGCGCTGGTGGGCAGAGAAGATCGGCAAGGAAAACATCATCGCCCGCACCAATGCCGCCTACGGCATTCCGGATCGGGTGTACGTAACCAACATTTCGAAAGCCAAGGAGCTCGCCATGGATCAGCTCGCAAACGTCCGCACCCAATCCATCCGCATCTCACTGCGCCTGCAGGCCGCATTCGGCTTGCGACGTGCCGAGTCGATCAAGATCGTCCCGTCGTGGGCGGATCGAGGTAGCGCGCTCGTACTTAAGGATTCCTGGACCAAGGGCGGCCGGGAGCGTGAGATTCCCGTCCGCACCTTGGCACAGCGGCAGCTCGTCGACGAGGCGAAGGCCCTCGCCAAGGGCAAGAGTCTGGTGGCGCCGAGCTACAAGACCTACTACGCCTACCTCAAGCACTTCCGCTACGAGTGTGGGCGGGTCGGCATTCACGCGTTCCACGGGCATCGCCACTTGTACGCCCAGGAGCGCTACCAGGAATTGACCGGCTGGGCATGCCCCGCGCGAGGCGGTCCCACGGCGAAGCAGCTTACCAAGCAACAGAAGGACCATCGATCGCGAAGCGCGCGAGCTCATCAGTCACGAGATGGGTCACGGTCGCGAGCAGGTTACTGCGGTGTATTTAGGTTCGTCAGCTGTTATGCGCAGAAAGCGTAGTAACGCGTCCGCCGACACGAGCTCAGCAGGGGAATCAGCGGACGCGAACTCAACATAAAAGTTTCATGATTGTCGTCCCAGGCGGCCATCGGTGTCGCTGTTTACGAGGAGACGATCATGGATCAGCTCAATTCCGAAGTCGAAGTACCGAGCACCTTACCGCTTGATCAACTCTGTTCAGGAGCGCTCCGCGAACTGCTGACACGCGGCTACAGCAGAAGAACGGTGAACCGCTACACCCTGGTTTGGCGGCATCTCGCTGAGTTCGCGCGCGAACAGAGCCTGGGCAATAAGTACTCGCGGTGCCTCGCGATGCGCTTCGAGGAGGTCTATGGCCTTCGCGAGGGCGAGCGCCTCAAGCCAGCCGAGCGATGGCGCCGACATCTGGTGTTTGGTCTCAGAATCCTCGACGACTATGCGCGCACCGGCAGCGTCGTGCGTTTCGTGGTCGAGAGGAGCGGGCTACGTATCCCCCCGGCGATGCAAACGCCGATGCACGACTACGAACAGTTCGCGAAGGAGCGGCGTCACCTTCGCATGTCGAGCCTGCAAGAGCGAATGCATGGAATCGCAGTGTTTCTCGATTTCTTGCGATCAAGGGGTGTGATGGCCCTCGATCGGATGCAGGCGGATGACATCAGTGCGTTCATCACGTCCAGGTCGTGTTGGAAGCCCAGGACCGTTTCTCACGTAGCTTCCGATCTGAGGTTGTTTCTGCAGTTCCTGTTCCTGCGCGACATCCTGCCGCGGGACTTCAGCGGCTTAGTTCCGACGATCCGGGTCGCGCGTCATGACACGGTTCCGTCGGTGTGGGATCAGGAGCTCGTCGCGAAGCTTCTGGCGGTTGTGGATCGCAATTCGCCAAAGGGGAGGCGAGACTACGCGATCCTGTTGCTTGCGGCACGCCTTGGAATGCGATCGGGCGACATTCGAACGCTGCGACTCGACGATCTCAACTGGGCAGCCGCCACCATTGAGATCACCCAAGCCAAGACCGATGCACCGCTGGTTCTGCCGATGAGCGAAGAAATCGGCGTGGCGCTGATTGACTATCTGAAGTCGAGCCGGCCTTCAAGTCAGCACCGGGAGGTATTCCTCCACTTAACGCCGCCCTTTGAGCCTTTCTCCGAGAAGAACCACCTCCACTATCTTGTCAAGTATTGGCGAGAACTCGCCGGGATCGAGTTCCGAAGCAAGCAACGTCGGGGCCTACATTCGCTGCGCCACACGCTGGCAACGAGGCTGCTGCATGAGCAGACGCCGTTTCACATCATCTCCGCAGTCCTGGGTCACGCTTCATCGGCGACGACGCTCATCTACGCCAAGGCCGATGTGGAAATGCTGCGCAGTGCAGCGCTCAACACCGAGGAGGCGCGCCATGTCCAATAGAGTCGCCCAGTTCGTTGGCCATAGCCTACTTGCACCACTCATGGAACAGTTCATTCAAGAGAAGCTGGCGTGCGGGTACCGATATGGCGTCGCCGCCTCGATCCTGCGCCGCTTCGATGCCTTCTTGTGCAACCAGGGGGTGGATCGATGCGAGCTGCCTCGATCGCTCAGCTGGCAGTGGCTCGCCAAGCAGCCTCATGAGTGCGCGAACACCCAGCTGTCCCGAATTTCGGTGGTTCGTCAGTTCGCGATGTACCTGTGCCGGCTTGGATACCGTGCCGATGTGCCAGACCGGTCGCTCGGCGCGAAGCCCTCGACCATCTTCTCGCCGCGCATCCTGACGCCCGCCGAGATGACGCAACTGCTTGATGCGGTTGATCGACTCAGACCGGATGCGAAAGCATCGCCGCTGCGCCACCTCGTCATGCCCGAGGTCTTTCGCCTCCTCTATGGCTGTGGCTTGCGGGTCAACGAGGTGCTGCAATTGCGTGTTGCCGATGTTGACCTCGGTCACGGCGTCCTGACGGTGCGCGGAGCGAAGTTCGGCAAGGATCGCCTGGTTCCTCCGGCACTGCCGCTCGTGCAGCGCTTGGAGAAGTACGCTGCCGAGATCGGTCGGCGACCAGCCGACGCGTACTTCTTCCCCTCGGCACAGGATGGGCATTGGAGTCTCCAGGGAGTCTACGATCTGTTTCGCAAGTTGTTGTGGCGCTGTGGAATCTCGCACGGTGGTCGAGGGCGAGGACCGCGAATCCACGACCTTCGACACACGTATGCCGTTCACACCTTGCTGCGCTGGTATCGCGAGGGCGCGGACCTTGAGGCCAAGCTGCCAGTGCTCGCAACTTACCTGGGCCATGTCTCGCTCGAGGGCACTCAGCAGTATTTGCATCTCACCGCCGAGCTGTTCCCGGAAATCGTCGTCCGCGCCAATGATGCGTTTGGCGATGTCATTCCACGCAGGAGCACGTCATGAAGCCGACCGATTTCTCCATCCACTTGACGAACTTCTTGACGCGCTATTTGGCTGCACAGTGTCCGCTGAGAACTGAAAGACAGGTGAGAAAGGCCTAGTTGCGGGTCGTGTGTCGATCAGGGAATCAGCGGCTGCACTCTGCGCTTACGCATCTGAATGGTCCGGCCGAACGTAGAATCAACCGCTGTTATTGACACCAGGAGTTAAAGCGGTAGTGTCGCCCCACATAGCATACATCATAATAATCAATCACTTAGGTATGCCGATGGGGTGTCATGTTGCCTGCGCCTGATACGATTCAAATTCCAAAAAATAAAAAATGTAGGACACCTCAATCCGCACTGTCGCGAATTCGACGATTTTCCCCCCTCCCGGGGTCCGAAAATGAAGAAAAGACATTCGGTGCTTGATGAAAGTTGCGCAGTTTCGTCCGCAATACTGAACACGTCCTCGGGCCTGTAGCTCAGTTGGTTAGAACAGACGCAACAGGCGCAGCTTGTGAGCACCGCAGCGGAAGTACAATGGAGCGAGGAGGGGATTCATAGATCCTTTGGAACGGATCTGTCTACGGATTGTCTACTTTTGGCGGGGATTCAAGGACTATCTGCTAGGTAATAGCTTGATTCGTTGGGTGGGCCCGGCTGGACTCGAACCAGCGACCAAAGGATTATGAGTCCTCTGCTCTAACCAACTGAGCTACAGGCCCGTAGCGTGATACACGCGCATTGCACTTGAACGCGGCGCGATTATAGCCGACGCGCGCAATCCATCCGGCTAGTGCGCTGAGGCTGCCGCGCCTGCGGCGTCACCGGCCTTGACCGGACGTGCGAGCCAGATGACGCCGATCAGCAGCACGAACAGAATCGCCGAGATGAAGAAGACGTCGTTTGCGGACATCATGTACGCCTGTGCGTCGACGATGCGATTCATGCGCTCCAGGCTTTGCGGCTGCGTCAACCCGCCCGCCTGCATATTGGTCAGTGCCTGCGTCGATGTCGGATCGTACGCGGTGATGCGCTCGACCAGTTGCGCGTGATGCAGGCTCGCGCGACGATCCCAGAACGTCGTGGCGATCGACGCGCCGAAAGACCCCGCTGTAATACGCGCGAAGTTGAACAATCCGGACGCTGCCGGAATGCGGCTGGGCGAGAGACCCGAAAGCGCCAGCGTGATCAGCGGAATGAAAAAGACCGCCATCGATATGCCCTGGATGATCGTCGGGATCATCAGCGTTTCGATATCCGCGTTGGTGTTGAAGCGCGAGCGCATGAACAGCACGAGCGCGAAGATGGAAAAGGCAGCAGTGGCAAACACGCGCGGGTCGACTTTGGTGATGTAGCGTCCCACCACCGGCGTGAGCAGGATGGCGAACAATCCCACGGGTGCCAGCACCCAGCCGGCCCACGTCGCGGTGTAGCCCATGTACTGCTGCAGCCACAGCGGCAACAGCACGAGGTTGCCGAAGAACAAGCCGTAGCCGACCGACATCGCGATCGCGCTGGTCCAGAAGTTGCGCCGCGCGAACAGCCGCAGATCGACGACCGGATGCTGATCGGTCAGTTCCCACACGATGAAGATCGTGAAGCAAACAGCGGAGACGATGGCGAGCGTGACGATCTGCCCGGAATGGAACCAGTCGAGGTCCTTGCCCTTGTCGAGCACGACCTGCATCGCGCCGACCCAGATGACGAGCAGGCCCAGGCCCACGCCGTCGATCGGCAGTTTGCACGTGGGCGTCTCGCGCTCCTTGTAGATGACCCACACCACCATCGCGGAGACGATGCCCACCGGTACGTTGATGTAGAAAATCCACGGCCACGCGATGTTGTCGGTGATCCAGCCGCCGAGCAGCGGCCCGACCACCGGCGCCACCAGCGTGGTGATCGCCCACATCGCCAGCGCCGTGCCGGCGCGCTCCTTCGGATAGCTCGACAGCAGCAGCGACTGCGACAGCGGAATCATCGGTCCCGCGACCGCGCCCTGGATGACGCGGAACACGATCAGCGCTTCGATCGACGGGTGCCCACCCGCACGCGATCGACGCGATCACGAACAAGATGATCGACACCATGAACAACTTCACCTGGCCATAGCGCTGGGTCAGCCAGCCGGTCAGCGGCAGCGAGATCGCGTTGGCCACGCCGAACGAGGTGATCACCCACGTGCCCTGGTTGGGCGAGACCCCGAGATCGCCGGAGATCGCCGGGATCGAGACGTTGGCGATCGAGGTGTCCAGCACATTCATGAACGTCGCCAGCGCAAGCGCCACCGTCCCGAGTGCGAGGATGCCGCCTTTCAGCGGCGGAAGCGTGGCGGGTGCCGGAGGCCGCGTTGGGGCGGCAGAGCGATTGACGGCCACGGTCCGGTCGAATCGTTACAGCGCGCGATCGTGCGTGGTGGCGGCAGCCTTGGTGGGAGCCTGATCAGGCGCCTGCTCTACGATCGCCGTGGGCTTCTTCGGAGCGGGAGCCGAACCTTGCGCCATCTTCGCCGGTCCGCCGCCGTTGCCGGCGATGATCGCCTTCACGTGTTCGTCCGCGGCCGCATCGACCGAATGGAACACGTCGGTGGAGTACGCGGGCGCGGTTTGCGCGACTTGCGGCAGGCGCTCGCCGTCACGGTTTTTGGTGTCGACTTCGGCGTCCATCGACAGGCCGACCTGCAGCGGGTGCGCGGCGAGTTCCTGCGGATCGAGCGCGACCCGTACGGGTACGCGCTGGACCACCTTGATCCAGTTGCCGGTGGCGTTCTGCGCGGGCAGCAACGCGAACGCCGAGCCTGTGCCCGCGCCGAAACCGATGACTTTGCCGTGGTATACGATCTTTCCGCCGTAGATGTCCGCGACGAGCTTGACCGGCTGACCGACGCGCATGGCCGAGAGTTGCGGTTCCTTGAAGTTGGCATCGACCCATACTTGATCAAGTGGCACGATCGCCATCAGCGGCGTGCCGGGACTGACGCGCTGGCCGAGTTGCACCGCGCGCTTGGCGACGAAGCCGCTCACGGGCGCGGGGAGCACCGTCCGCGAATACATCAGGTATGCCTCGCGCACCTTCGCTGCCGCGTTCTGCACGTCGGGATGGTTTTCGACCGTCGTACGATCGATGCGCGCGCGATTGACCTGCAGATTTTCCTGCGCGACCAGCAACGCGGCCTGCGCGGTGTTGAGACCGCTGCGTGCGTGCTGAATTTCTTCGCCCGATACGCCACCGGAAGCCGCCAGCCGCTCGCGGCGCGCGAGGTCGCCGGTGGCGCGGTCAACTTCGGTCTGGCGCATGGCAACCGTCGCCTCCAGCTGCGAAGATGTCGCGAATACGCTGCGCACGTCGCGCACGGTGCGCGCCAGCTGCGCCTCGGCCTGCTCGAGCGCGACCTTCGCATCGGCCTGGTCGAGTCGTACCAGCGTCTGGCCCGTCTTGACGAATTGGGTGTCGTCGGCGCCTATCGCAACGACGATCCCGGAAATCTGCGGCGTGATCTGCACGATATTGCCGTTGACATAGGCGTCGTCGGTCGACTGCAGTTCGCGCAGGACGATGGCCCAGTACGCGCCATAGGCGATGCCGATGGCGACGAACGCAAGCGCGACGATGGTCAGCCAGCGTTTACGCTTGACGCGCATGGTGGCGGAGCTGGTCAGGTTGTTTTCTTCAGGCATAGCAAAGATCCTTGGCCCGTGCAGGCGCTAGTGAACGATGGCGATGGGCGCACCGCTGCCGCTGCAGCCGTCGCCGAACACGCGGGCCAGTTCGCTGGACAGCACGAGACTGCATTGATCGATCACCGCGGGCGCATGTTCGATCGCCCATGTCTCGCCCAGGACCACCATCGCCACGAGCGCAACGGCTGCTGCAAAACCCACGGCGCGGCGGCCAGATCGCGGCACGATCGGCGTGCCAGGACCGGAACAGGAACGGATAGGTGAGGGCGTCATGTCGCTTCCCTTTCGCATGCGTTACTTCAATGTGCCGACGCCAGCGGCGATGAGGCGTTGTCGAATCCGCCGCCGAGCGCGCGCACGAGGTTGATCGATATCTCCAGTTGACGCGCGTGCAATTCCGCTTCGAGGCTTTGCTGCTCCAGCAGCGGCGCTTCGACACTGAGCACCTGCAGATAATTGCCGATGCCTTCGCGATAGCGCAGCAGGGCCAGGTCGTAGGCCTCCTGCGCCGTATCGAGCGCGACTTTCTGTTGCGCAAGCTGCTGTTCGACACTTCGCCACGACGCGAGCTGGTCGACCACGTCTTTCAGCGAATCGGCCAGCGCCTGGTTGTACTGCTCGACCGCGATATCGTAGTCGGCATTCGTGCCGGCTAGGTTGGCGCGCAGACGTCCACCCTCGAAGATCGGCAGCGTAACCGCGGGGCCGATGCCCAGCGTGCGGCTCGCCGAGGTCAGAAAGCCCGCAGAGCCGAGGCTCTGCAAACCGATGAACGCGATGAGGTTGATGTTGGGGTAGAACTGCGCCTTTGCGTTCGCGATGTCCTGTTGCGCCGACTCGATGCGCCAACGCTGCGCAACGAGATCCGGCCGCCGACCGACGAGTTCCGCGGGAACGTTGGTCGGCAACGCAATGGTGCGCATGGCTTCGGCGCCAGGGCGCGCGATTGCAAGCCCGCGATCCGGGCCCTGCCCGAGCAGCGCCGCAAGCGCATTGCGGGTGAGCGCCGTCGTCTCGTTGAGCCGGGTGATCAATTCGCGCGTCGCGGGAATGGCAGTTTCAGCCTGCTTCAGTTCCAAACGCGAATCGAGTCCCGCCGCGTTGCGATCTCGCGTCAGGGCGTAGGTCTGCTCGCGTTCCTTCAACGTGAGTTCGGCCACGTCGAGCAAGAGATACGCGCGCTGCAACTGCACGTAGGTCTGCGCGATGGCAACCGACAGTGCCAGCCGCGCGGCGTAGGCGTCGATTTCAGCCACGCGTGCCTGGTCGAGCGCACTTTCGTACGCGGCGCGGTTCTTGCCCCAGAAATCTATTTCCCAGTTCAAGTTCGCGGTCAATTGATTGAAGGTGTTCCACGTGCCGGCGAAGGGCGGCGGATAGAGTCCGTGCTCGGCGAAGCGTTGCTCGGTAATCGCAAGATTGCCATCGATTTGCGGATACAGCGCGGCCTTGGCGCTGTCGGAAAATGCCAGCGCCTTGCGCGTGCGTGCGGCGGCGACCTTCAGCGTCGGGCTGCCGGCCAGCGCTTCCGTCATCAGCTGATCGAGCTGCGGGTCGTTGAACGATTTCCACCAATCGATCGTCGGCCACGCCGCAGTTGACAGCGCTGCGTCCGCCAGCGATTTCTTTACGGCGAGGGAGTCGGCATTGCGGGTCGCAGCCTGCGTCGACAAGCCGCTCATATCGGCGCAGCCCGCGATCACAGTTGTCGCGAGCAATGCGGCAGCGATCATCTTGCTGCGTCCAATCATCGAGTGCTCCCGTGCGCGTGGTGGCGGTGCAGAATCCAAAGCGCGAGCAGCGAGCCGCCGGGGACGATCAATGCCAGAACCACCAGCGGGCCCCATTCGCGCAGCTTCGCGTACATCTGGACCAGTACTGCCTTCGTTTGGTTCTTCATTTTCTTGTTGCCTTCATGGGCAGGATCTCTGGCGGTTATCGAGCTGATTCGAATAGCAAATATCACTCGTTGGCCAGCATCCGATGCAGGAATCCCGTGAACTGCTCCACTTCGGCTTTGCTAAACCCGCGCAAACGCCGGTTCAGTACCTTGACGATTGCTGCGATCAGCTTCGGCCGCACCGCCTTGCCTTCGGCGGTAAGTTCGAGGTCGACCTTGCGTCGGTCATCGGCACGGCGCACGCGGCGCACTAGTCCCTTTTTCTCGAGGCGGTCGATCATGCGTGTCATTGCACCCGGGTCATACAACACGCCGCGGCATAATCCTGATGCGGAGTCGGAGCCTTTTTCAGACAGCCGCACCAGGATGACGTACTGCGCGGCGGTGATGTCGAGGGGTTCGAGTTCCTTGTCCAGATCGTCGTGTAATTGCAACTTCGCACGCGTCAGCAGGAAACCGAGGCCCTCGCGGGGCTGGTAGGTCTTGGGGTCGTAGATACCGGTCATGATTGGCTAGTCGGCAGCTTTGTATGCTCGCATTATATTTGCCTAGACAACTATTGTCAAGGCATTTATATGTGTGGGCAGTATTTGCTTGAGCCGTATGTATGATATCTTTGATTTGTAAGAGGTTTGCGCGAGTGTGCGAGGAGGTGAGGGATGGGGCAACGCGACCTCGGGTGATATAGACTCGGCTCTGGCATGAACATAAGCCACTACCTTTGGCCGTTACTGGCGCCGAAATCGGTGGCGCTCGTCGGCGCCTCGGGGCGGGCGGGTTCCCTTGGCCGCATCGTCTCCGAAAATCTGCTTGCCGGCGCTTTTTCCGGCGAGTTGCATCTGGTCAATCCCAACGGCAACGCCGTTCTCGGGCGCAAGGTGTTTCGCTCCTTGCGCTCGATTGACCGCCTGGTGGATCTCGCGGTGATCTGCGCGCCCCCGGACTCGGTGCCAGGAATCATCACAGAATGTCGCGGCCGCGCACGCGCCGCCGTCATCCTCACGGGCGCGCCGGGCGCGCAACCCGACGCGTATCTGCGCTGGCGCCGGCAACTTGCTCGGCGCGCACGAAGCGCGGGGGTACGTTTGCTCGGCCCGGCCAGCTTCGGCGTCATGCGGCCTTCGATCGGACTCAACGCGACCTTCGGCGCCGTCGACGCGCTGCCCGGCCGCTTGGCCCTGATTTCCCAGTCAGGCGCGGTTGCCAGCGCGCTGCTCGACTTCGCGCGCGCGGCAGGCATCGGCTTCGCATCGGTCGCGGCACTCGGCGCAGCCGCCGATGTCGATTTCGGCGAGATCCTCGAATTCGCGCTCGCCGACTCTGAAACCGACGGCATCGTTTTGTATGTCGAGACCGTGCGCGATGCGCGCGCCTTTCTGTCCGCTCTGCGCGCCGCCGCTCGCACCAAGCCGGTCGTCGTGCTCAAGGCGGGCCGGGCAGTTGCGGTTCGCACCGAACCCGGTTATGGCACGCTCCCACCAGACCTTGTCTTCGCCGCCGCATTGCGTCGCGCCGGCACCGTGCGCGTAGACACGTATACCCAGCTTTTTGCCGCAGTGATGATGCTGGCGGCCGGCCGCATTCCCCGTGGCAATCGCCTGGGGGTGGTCACCAACGGCCGCGGCCCCGGGTTGATGGCTACCGATCGTGCCGCCGAAACGGGGGTGGCGATCGCCACGCTCTCCGACAAGACGTGCGCCACATTGAAGTCGCTGCTGCCCTGTAAGTGCACGCTGAACAATCCGGTCGACATCGAAACCGAAGCGACCCCCGCGCAGTTCGCCACTGCAGTGCGCGCCGTGCTGGACGACCCCGGCGTCGACGCCGTGCTCGCGTTGCACGTGGCGGTGCCGGCCGCACCGGCCACCGATACCGCGCGCGCGGTGGCCGCGGCAGCGCATAACGCGAACAAGCCGCTGCTGGCGGCCTGGCTCGGCGCGGTTGATCGGCCAGAGGCGCGTGCGGCCCTTGAGGCCGGCGGCGCGGTAAGCTTTTACACGCCCGAAGGTGCGGTCGAAGCCTTTTCGTTCATGGCCGCGTATCGACGCAATCAGGAGTGGTTGCTCGAGGTGCCGCCACCGCAGCCCGAAATGCCGGCGCCGGATATCAAATCGACGTTGCGGTTGCGCATGCGCGCGCTTGCCGCCGAGCGGGTGGCGTTGAGCATGGGAGAGACGCAGCTCCTGCTTGCCGCATTCGACATCAAGATGCCGCAGGCCGTCGTCACATCGGTGGAAGATGCGCAGGCCGTGGCGCGCAGGATCGGCTATCCGGTCGCGTTGCAACTCGAAGGCGAAGGCGACGCGGGTCCGGGGCGCGCGCATTTGCGTAGTGCAGCGGCAGTGGCGCACGCGTTCGCTGATCTCTGCGCCACGCCACAGAAGATGCGCAAGCGCAGAAAAAAGATATCGATCATCGTGCGCAGCGATTTCCAGCCGGCCGTGGACCATGCGGCCAGAATCGGGTTGTACACCGACACCGTATTCGGGCCGATTGTAGCTTTCGGCAGCGCGTCGACGCGCACGGCGGAGCTTTCCATCATGCTCCCGCCGCTGAATCGGCGTTTGGCCGTCGACCTGGTTCGGGGTGTGAGCCATGTCGAATTCGGTGACGCCCTCGAACCGCTGGTTGATTTGCTGTTGAAGATTTCCGCGCTGGCCTGTGCGTTGCCGTGGGTGGTCGAACTCGAGCTGCTTCTGGCGCTCGACGCACACGGCGTAGCGAGCGTCGCTGGTGCGCGCGCCATCGTCGACCCGCGCCGCCCGGCGCTGCCGGATGGCTACCGGCACATGGCGATCCACCCGTATCCGGTGGAGCTGGAAACCGAAGTCAAACTCAAGAGCGGCGAGACGCTGCAGGTGCGGCCGATCAGGCCCGAGGACGCCGAGATGGAACAGAAATTCGTCGGTGGGCTGTCCGATCAAAGCCGCTACTTTCGCTTCCTGCAGCATTTACCGAGTCTCACGCCGCAAATGCTCGCACGCTTCACCCAGGTCGACTACGATCGCGAGCTGGCGCTCGTCGCGCTCGATGATTCCTCGGGATCCGAAAGCATCGTCGCCGTCGCGCGCTACGTGGCGAACTGGGACAAGGAAAGTGCCGAATACGCCATCGTGCTCGCGGATGCGTGGCAGGGGCGGGGACTCGGCTACGCGATGATGAAGATGCTCATCGAGTGCGCCCGCCGGCGCGGCTTCAAGCGGCTGGTCGGTACCGTGCTCGCGACCAATCAGGCGATGCTTGGCCTGGACAAGGCGTTGGGGTTCGTCGCCGAGCACGACCCCGATGACCGGGAGTTGATGATCGTGACGCTGGAGTTGGCGCCGTTACGCCGGATTCGCACGCCGTAGCGGCAGCCACCGTCCACGGGCGCTTGTGGTCCTCGAACGTGTACGAGCTTGTGTGTCGTCGAGCGATGGATCTGCCAGAACACGTTCGGATCAACCGCTTCGGCCAGTTCCTTGATCGGCCGCCGGATCAGCGCTTCCTTGTCGGGCGTAATCACCATCGTGTATTTGTTCTCGGCGCGGAAATAGCAAATCTGGTCGACCGTGATGATCGACGTTGTATTGCCCTGCGAGGCGGTGACCCAGCGCAGATGTTCCTTTTCGCCGCGAGCCCGGGCCGCCAGCACGTTCAACAGGTCGTCCAGGTTCGCCGGTTGCTCGCGCATTCGCTCCTTGAGGCGCACCACGGTCTCCGCCAGGCGAGCGGTGGTAAAGGGCTTCATGACGTAGTCCACGGCGCCGCGCTCGAACGCGGCGACCGCGTAGCGGTCGAAGGCGGTCACGAAGACGACATGGCACTTGTCGCTCGCCAGCCGCGCGACGTCGAGGCCGGTCATGCCGGGCATCTGGATGTCGAGGAACAGCACATCCGGCCAATGCGCGGTCAAGGCGTGCGTCGCTTGGAGTCCGTCGGCAGCTTCGGCGCAGATGACGAGCTCAGGCCAGAGCTCGGCCAGGCGCGCGCGCAGTTCGTCGCGCAGGACGGCTTCGTCTTCGGCGATGATGGCTTTGGGAACGCTCATGCGGGTATCTCCAGGTCGGCGCGATATTCGTTGCGACCGGTATTGACGAACCGCAGCGAAGCATTCGGTCCCGTAGATAGCGCGGAGCCGCTCGTGGATCGCGGCCGTCGCGGCCGTTTCCGTGGGCAATTCGCACTTCGGTCCGGATGCGGTCACCACGATGCGCGCGAGTCGATCGTCAAGGGCTGCGCACACTGTGATGCCGCATCGGGCACCGTCCCGCGCGCATTCGACCGCATGCTGGACGAGCGGCAGCAGGATCATCGGCGGCATCTTGACGTCGCGTGCGAAAGGCGGGGTGTCGACCAAGAGCGTAAGGGAGTCGGCGCGGCGCATGCGCACGATGTCGAGCCACGCGCGCACCAGCGTCAGCTCCGCGGCCAGCGACGACGTGGATTCCTCTATCGTCGGCAGCGCAGCACGGAGGTAGACGATGAGTTGGTCGATCAGGCGCTGGCCGGACTCCGGGCTGGCCGCGTACGCGGCTTCGATGGCGGCGAGGGTGTCGAAGAGAAAGCGCGGTTCCACTCGCGCCTGCAGCGCCTTGAGTCGCGCCTCGTACGCCTCGCGCGCCACGCGCGTGCGTTCCAATTGCAGGTTGCGCAGGACATCGGTTCGCCGCACGGCGTCGAATCCGTACATGTAGCCCAGTGCGGCGAGGGTGCTGATGAGCAAGGCGCCTGACCAGTTCACGCACAGCGCAAGCAGCGACCAACTCGAACTCGACCCACGCATGCCGGAGGATAAGGCGACGATCCATTGGGTGAACGGAGTGATGACGCTGGCGACCGTCGCGGCGACCGCGAAGGGCACCCACCGCGGGCCCCGGGTCACGCGGACATTCGCAGCGACGGACAGGCACAGCAGCAAGAGCAAGGCTAGCGTCAGGCTTGGCGCGAAAACGCTGAGAAAATTCTTCCACCAGATTCCCGCGTGACCCACATCGCGACGCCGGTCCCCTCCACCAATGCGAGACCGAGACCCAGCCAGCGCCGCGTAGTAGAAATGGCGGCGGGTGAGGGTACGCCATGCGGCCCACACGAACTCCAGCGGCTGCCTGAGCAGGCGCCTGGGTTGCTCGATCAGGGGCGACCACGGAGGTCATGCCGCGAGCTTGCGCGACGGCGCTTGAAGCGGGATCACGAGGCTCGCCGTGACGCCGCGGTCGGCGCAGCCGGCTAGGTTCAACGAGGCGGCATCGCCGAATTGCGACGATAGACGCGCGCGAATGTTGGCCAGTCCCACGCCGGAGCCCCACTCGTCCTGGAGACCACGACCCGTGTCGGTCACTTCCACCGCGAGGTACCCAGCCGCCGCTCGCGCCCCGATGCGGATGCGGCCGCCGTCGGGCATCGGGCCGAGGCCGTGGACCACCGCGTTCTCGACCAGCGTTGCAAGCATCATCGGCGGCACTACGACGTCGTTGAGCGCCGCCGGCACATCGACGTCGAACGCGAGCCGCGTCCCCATCCGGATCTTCTGCACGTTGAGATAGGCGACGGCCAGCGCAAGCTCACGGCCCAGCGTCGATCGCGATTCGCGCAGCATAGGCAGCGAGGCGGCCAGGTATCGCGACAGGTGCTGCAGCATCGAGCGGCCGGACGCGGGATCAGTCTCGTAGAGGCGACGAACGCTCGCGAGCGTGTTGAACAGGAAATGCGGCTCGATCTGCGCCTGCATGGCGGACAACCGCGCCTCGACGCTCTCACGCTCGGCTTCCTCGCGGTGCTGACGCTCCCGCTGCAGCGCCGCGCGCGTGTCGAGGTCGCGCTTCAGGAAGAACCAGAAGGTGGTCGCCACCGCGCTAACGCCGAGGGTGCATATTCCGTAGCCCGCAAAGAACAGCAACATGTCCGCCCGGCTCGGCGCGGGACTGGACACGGACCCGGACCACGCGGCCATGAACCGTGTGCCGTAGTGGGAGCATCGTCCATGGGCGCTTGTGATCCTCGAGCGAGTACAACCTTGTGTGCAGCTTCTCGGAACGCGACCGGTAAGCCGCAGCAGCTTAATACCCCGCCACGCCGGCGGGGTTGAGTGTCATGCCCGTCAGGGTGAAACCCTGGTGACGTTGCCCTGAAGGACGTTGTTAGGGATTCGTCTGGATCATCCACAGGTCTTCTCCGTCCGGCGGACGCGAAGATATCAAAGGTGTTGCCCGCTGCTAAAGGCACAGGCATGCCCCGGCAATCTGCGCTCGAAGCGCGTACGTTCCTCGTGCCGCCGGGAGCGTCACCTCACGATCACAGCCGTTAATGCTGCGGGTCGCCCCGGGGACCGTAGAGCGTGCCATCGCCGTTGAACCGGATGAGCTCGACGATAGCCTTTGGCTGTGCGACACTCGACACGAAGGTGTAACCCGTCGCCGAGAAGACATACAAGCCGTTCAACTTCTGCTCTCGGCATCTGTGGCCCACCGGTCATCATCGGCGAATCGCCATGGGCGGAGACACTCAGTGACACCACAAGCACCCGCTGACAACCTGCTTCATCGATTTCTTCATGATCGTTCGTCTCCCAGTCGTCGAGCTAGACCGCCGGAGCCGAGGGTTCGGTTGGGCGACACCCGACACGAAGGCTAGGACGGCCAGTGCGCCGCGGCCGCGATGTTGCGACGAATCCGGCAGATTTCGGAGTCAGTCCGGCCAAAAGTGGCGTGAGCGCGGAGGACCAGGGTCTATTGCACCGTCTCGCGGTCAGCTGAAGCGCGCAAAAGCAAACGCCCCGGCATGCCGGGGCGTTGCTTCGATGTAGGTCCGAATTCATTCGGACCACGTTGCAATTGACCACCGCGCGCGAATGAATTCGCGCCTACAACCAATCAACCTTCGCCCTCGAGGAAGCTGCGCAGCTTTTCGGAACGCGACGGATGGCGCAGCTTGCGCAGCGCCTTGGCTTCGATCTGGCGGATGCGCTCGCGCGTGACGTCGAACTGCTTGCCGACTTCTTCGAGCGTATGGTCGGTGTTCATCTCGATGCCGAAGCGCATGCGCAGTACCTTCGCTTCGCGTGGCGTCAGCGTGTCGAGCACGTCCTTGCAGACGTCGCGCAGCGATGCGTTGACCGCGGCGTCCACCGGCGCGATCGTGCTCGCGTCCTCGATGAAGTCGCCCAGATGCGAATCGTCGTCGTCGCCGATCGGCGTCTCCATCGAGATCGGCTCTTTGCTGATCTTGAGGATCTTGCGGATCTTCTCTTCTGGCATTTCCATTTTCTCGGCGAGCAATGC
This sequence comes from uncultured beta proteobacterium, assembly GCA_963829375.1. GTDB lineage: Bacteria > Pseudomonadota > Gammaproteobacteria > Burkholderiales > Casimicrobiaceae > PALSA-1003. The sequence goes on from CAWHIS010000001.1 coordinate 126,575, forward strand.
CGGATCGGGCTCCTGCCCGGTCTCCTGCAGGATCTGCCGCGAGATGCGGTTCATCTTGTTGATCGTCTCGATCATGTGCACCGGGATGCGGATCGTCCGCGCCTGGTCGGCGATCGATCGCGTGATCGCCTGGCGGATCCACCACGTGGCATAGGTCGAGAACTTGTAGCCGCGGCGATACTCGAACTTGTCCACCGCCTTCATCAGGCCGATGTTGCCTTCCTGGATCAGGTCGAGGAACTGCAGGCCACGGTTGGTGTACTTCTTCGCGATCGAGATCACCAGGCGCAGGTTCGCCTCGGTCATTTCCCGCTTGGCCTTGCGCGCCTTGGCTTCGCCGGTCGACATCTGCTTGTTGATCTCCTTCAGGTCCTTCAAGGGGATCATCACGCGCTTCTGCAGATCGAGCAGCTTGTGCTGCTGCTCGACGATCGCCTGACGGTAGCGCGTCAGGCCTTCGCTGTAGTTGTGGTGCCCCGCGATTTCGCGGTCGATCCAGCGCAGGCTGGTCTCGTGCTCGGGGAATTTCTTGATGAATTCCGGCCGCGGCATGCCGCCCTTGTTCACGACGAGGTCCTGGATCTTGCGTTCCGTCTGGCGGATGTTGTCCACTTCGCAGCGCACGCTGTCGCACAGGCGCTCGACCTGGCGCGCCGAAAAGCGGATCTGCATCAGTTCGGTGGAGATCTTCTTTTGCAGTTCCATGTACTTCGGCGCCTTGTGTCCTTCCTTTTGCAGGACGACCAGCATGCGCGTGAAGAGCCGGCGAATGACACCGAAGCGCTCGAGACCGGCGACCTTGAGCCGTTCGAGATTCTCGGCGGCGATGGCGATGCTGTTGTCTTCGCTTTCTTCGTCTTCCTCATCCTCATCGTCGCTGATTGGCGCGACGTTCTCGGTGAAGTCCATGAGGCCGTCGACCACGTCGTCGATCTTGAGCTCGTCCTGCTCGATCTTGGTCGCGAGATCGAGGATCTGCGCCACGGTCATCGGGCACGCCGAGATCGCCATGATCATGTACTTCAGGCCGTCCTCGATGCGCTTGGCGATTTCGATTTCGCCTTCCCGGGTCAGCAGCTCGACCGAGCCCATTTCGCGCATGTACATGCGCACCGGATCGGTGGTGCGGCCGAATTCGGAGTCGAGCGTCGACGCTGCGGCTTCGGCAGCTTCTTCGTCGACATCGTCGGCGGCGGCGGTCGGTGCGGCCTCCGACATCAGCAGCGTTTCCGCGTCCGGCGCCTCGTCGTAGACCTGGATCCCCATGTCGTTGATCATGGAGATGATGCCCTCGATCTGTTCGGCGTCGAGGATGTCGTCGGGCAGGTGATCGTTGATTTCGGCGTACGTCAGATAGCTGCGTTCCTTGCCGAGGACGATCAGGTTCTTCAGGCGCGTCTTGCGGGCTTCGGCTTCGGCCGGCGTGAGCTCGACCTTGCGCAGGTCGACGCCGCCGTTCTTGCCGCGCGCCTTGCCTTCCGCGAGGGCTTTTTCGGTGCGGCGTGCAGAAAGCCGCGCGGCGATTTCACCCGCCGACGGCTTGACGGCGGGCGCGGGCGCCGGCGTACCCTTGGCGACGCCTTGCGGCTTGCCCGGCGTCTTGCCGTTTATTTTCGCGGCCGGCTTGGCGAGCGTCTTCGCCGGGATTTTGGCCGCTACCTTCGGCAGCGTCTTGCCGTGCAGCTTCGCGGCGGCCGGCTTGATCTTTTTGCCCTTGACTGCGGCGCGAGTCGAACTCTTGGCGATGGGCTTCTTGGCCTTGCGCGCCGCGAGCTTCGGCGCGGCCTTGCGCTTGACGGGCTTGCTCGCGCCGCGCGTCGAATGTGCCGGCTTGGGCGGGCTCCGCTTCGCAGAGCGACTCGCCGCCTTGGCCTTTGGCTTCGCTTTGTTAAGCGCCCGGGTCGCGGGTTTGGCGCGCGGTTTCCTGACGGGTTTGGGGTGCTTTTTGGCCATGGTCGTCCTGCGTTCGTCGCGGACACGCCCGTGGGGGCGGCACGCGGTTGTTTTGTATCGTCTCCCCCTACATGGGGGCGGCGCGGAAAAACCGCAAATTATAACATGTGCCTAAGGGTCAAACCCAAGTACCCACGGACTAGCCGCCCACCACCGATTGCCGCGCCAGATTGCGCTGGCGGGCACGCTCGGTCTCTTCCGGCGACAGCCCGGCAGCCACATCCTCGGGCGCCTCAGTCTCACCGCGCTTGCTCGAATTGAGCCAATATCTCTTAACTCCTTCGACAAGCTGGACCTCAAGCGATTCACCGGAAAAACCATCGCTTGCGCCGGCGGTCAAGGCGGACACCAGGATGGGTTCCACGGCAGTACCTGCGAAATGTTGCATCACCCCGGCGGTTGTCAGCGGCGCATCGCCGCGCTCGCAGAATCCAACCAACGCGGCCAATGCAGCGCTCTCGGCATCGCCCTTCGCGGGCTTGGGGACGAGGACCCGACGCGCGAGAGTGGGATCGAGCAGCAGGCATTGCACCAATCCGCGGATCAGCGATGGCGCCTCGCGCAGCGCCGCGCGGGCTGTGGGCTTCGCCACCGTGGGTGCCGGCACCAGGCTCGCCATCTCGGTCTCGCTCAGGCCCGCCATTCCGGCGAGACGCCGGCGAAGCAATGCGCTCAGAATCGGCGCGGTGAGCTGGGCAAGCAATGGCTTCGCGGCCGCGACCAGGGCCGCGCGCCCTTCGGACGAACTCGGCGGATGGCGCGCCGCCAATTCGGACAGGAGGAAGTCGGAAAGCGGCAACGCCTTGTCGGCCAGCGCCTCGAACGCTGCCTTGCCGCGGCGGCGGACGTAATCGTCAGGATCCTCGCCGTCGGGCAAAAAGAGAAAGCGGGCGCTCTTGCCGTCGGTCAGCACGGGCAAGGTGTTTTCGAGCGCCCGCCACGCGGCGCGGCGCCCCGCCTCGTCGCCGTCGAAGCAAAACACCACGGTATCGGTCATGCGCAGCAGTTTCTGGGCGTGGGTGGGTGTCGTGGCGGTACCGAGCGTCGCCACCGCATAGTCGACGCCGTGCTGCGCCAGCGCGACCACGTCCATGTAGCCTTCGACGACGACGACCTTATCCGACGTACGGATCGCGGGCCGCGCTTGAAACAGGCCGTAGAGCTCGCGCCCCTTGGAAAACAGGGGCGTTTCCGGAGAATTCAGGTACTTGGGCTCACCCCGATCGAGGATCCGGCCGCCAAAGCCGATGACACGTCCGCTTCCGTCGTGGATCGGAAACATGATCCGGTCGCGAAAGCGGTCGTAGCGCTTGCCGGCATCGCCGGTAGTGACCAGGCCCGCGGTTTCCAGCGCCTTTTCCTGGTAGTCGGAAAAGGCTTTGGCGAGAGGCTGCCAGTCATCCGGTGCATAGCCGATGCCGAAGCGCACCGCCACTTCGCCGGTGAGGCCGCGCCCCTTGAGGTATTCGATGGCTCGCGGGGAGTCCTTGAGTGCAGCCCGATAGAATTTGGCTGCTTCGAGCAGCACCCCCGACAAATCCGTGGTCTCGGCCCGCTTGGCCAGGGTATCGCCCGCCCGGACTCGCGGTACCTCCAGGCCAACATCGCGGGCCAGCTCTTCCACCGCGTCCGGGAAAGTCTTGCCCGCATACTCCATCAAAAAGCCGACCGCCGTGCCGTGGGCGCCACAACCGAAGCAGTGGTAGAACTGCTTCGTCGGGCTGACCGTGAAAGACGGGGACTTCTCGGTGTGGAACGGGCAACAGGCGGCGTAGTTGGCGCCCGCTTTCTTCAGCGGCACGTGACGGTCGATCACGGCGACAATGTCGACCCGGGCCAGCAGCGTCTGAATAAAATCGTTGGGAATCATGGCCTTATCGCTGTTGGCCGAACCGAGTGGCAGCGGTTCCGGGCACCCGTCTTCATTATAGGCGACGCTACCGGATGCGCGAGGCCGTTTTAGCAAAACCCGCATCCTAACCGGCCAGCCGAGCCTTCACTTTGGCCGAGACCTGGGTCATGTCGGCGCGGCCGGCAAGCTGCGGCTTGAGCGTCGCCATGACCTTGCCCATCGCTGCCATGCCGCTGCCACCGGTTACCGCCAGGGCGCTGGCGATCAAGGCATCGATTTCGGCCTCCGACAACTGCTGCGGCATGTAGCTCTGCAGCAATTCGATCTCGGCCCGCTCCGCCGCGGCGAGTTCGGGGCGCCCGCCCGACTCGAAAGCCGCAATCGACTCGCGGCGCTGCTTGATCATCTTGTCGATGATCGTCACGACGTCGGTATCGGTGAGTTCGATGCGCTCGTCCACTTCGCGCTGTTTCACTGCCGCGAGGAGCATGCGGATGGTCGACAGGCGCGTCGCGTCCTTCGCCCGCATGGCGCTTTTCATGTCTTCGGTAATGCGTGCTTTGAGCGTCATCGGCGGCCTTCGGCAAAGCAAAGGGGCGAATCGCTTCGCCCCTGGATGGATCGACTGCCTGCGGCAAACTCAGTACAGCTTGGGCGGCAATTGCTGGCTGCGCAGACGCTTGTAGTGGCGCTTGACCGCGGCGGCGAGCTTGCGCTTGCGTTCGGCCGTCGGCTTTTCGTAGAACTCGCGGGCGCGCAACTCGGTGAGCAGGCCGGTCTTCTCGATGGTGCGCTTGAAGCGGCGCAGGGCCACCTCGAAAGGTTCGTTCTCGCGAACGCGAACGCTAGGCATATTGGTCGAATCCCTCGGTAAGCAACTCAGTCAGCACGACTGCAAGCACTTCGAATAGCCGACTATTGTAACAACTCGACGCAAGTCGCGCAAGGCGAGGACTTCGGAACAGGATAGGTGGAAACTCGATAACAACCAAGGGAGGAACCACGATGAATCCGCACTTCGATCGCCGCCGTTTCATGTTTGGCGTCGGCGCCGCAGCGACGATTGGAACGGTGCCCTCGTTTGTCCACGCCGCCATGGGCCCGAACGACAAATTCGACCTGCTCATCAAGGGCGGCGACGTGCTCGACCCGAGCCAGCGCCTGCGCGGCGTACGCGACATCGGCATCCGCAACGGCGTGATCGAAGCGGTTCAGGCCGACATTCCCGCCGAGCGCGCGCTGAAGGTGATCGATGCGTCCGGGCGGCTGGTTACGCCAGGGCTGGTCGACCTCCATGCACACACCTATCCGTACGGCTCAGCGATCGGCATTCCTGCCGATGAGCTGGTGCCTTATCAAGGGACAACGACCGCTGTATCCGCAGGGGACGCGGGCGCGAACAATTTCGCAGGCTACCGGCGATTCATCGTCGCGTCGACGCGCACGCGCCTGTACGCGTTCGTGCACATCGCGAACATGGGGCTCGCGGGATTCCCCGTCGGGGAGCTGTACAACATCGATTTCGCGCAATCCGAGGCGGCGGCGCGTGCGGTCGCAGAAAACGCCGATATCGTCATCGGCGTCAAGGTCCGCATGTCGGAGAACGTCATCGGGCAGAACGGACTCGAGCCGCTCAAACGCGCCATCAGGGCATGCGAGATGACAGGGAACGGCGCGAAGGTCATGTGCCACATCGGCGGCGTCGAGACGCCACAACTGATGTCGCAGATCCTGGACATGCTGCGCCCGCGGGACATCCTGACGCACTGCTACTCCGGCGCACCCAACGTCGCAGGCAAATTCACGAACATCGTGCAGGACGGCAAGCTCCTGCCGGCGGCGCTCGAGGCGAAGCGGCGCGGCGTGCATTTCGATGTGGGTCATGGGGGCGGCAGCTTCGACTACACCGTCGCGGAAGCGGCGATCGCGCAGGGCGCTACCCCGGACACGATCTCGTCCGACATGCACGTCTTCTCGGGCAACACGCCCGGCATGCCGTTCCTGACGTGGGTGATGAGCAAGTTCCTCAACATGGGCTTCACGCTCGAGCAGGTCGTGGCAATGGCGACCGTCAACTCGGCGCGTGCGATCGACAAGCTGCCGAAATTGGGCACGCTCCAGGTAGGTGCGCCTGGCGACGTGACCATGCTCGAGGTAATCGATGGCCCGGTCGAGTTCGTCGACACGCGCAACAACAAGCGCCAGGGAAAAGTGCAGATCCGGCCCGTGCAAACCGTGGCCGGCGGTATCGCATTCGGAAGGCCGTATTCCGCGCCGAATTGCCTTGGCCGGGTTACTCCCTTCTTCGCAGGCGAACCGCAGCCGGCTATCGCCAGCAGTACCGTCAGTACCCAGCAGCAGCTCGCGGCTATCGATCGGAATCGGGGCGATGGCCCCATATTGCGCGCTCACTCCTCGTCGGTGTCTGCCCGCCTGCGAGATCGTCGTTAACCGTCCCGTTACCGTTCGCGTCCCAATACGCTCCTGCCACATTGATTACCTGTGTGTTGGTGTTCAGCGTAGTACGGAATGTGATCACCAGCGCGTTGACAGCTGCTGCCTCATTGAATTGCCCGCTGTCCGGCGCCAAGTGTCGCGTCCGCCACCACGGCGTTGTTGGCACCGTCGAAGGTACAGCCGGCCAGGACAGACACTCCCTGCGGAGTGCAGACGAGTGATCCCGGCACGTACGTCACGCCACCGGGTATCGGGTCGCGGACACGCACGGCGAGCGGATAGATGTTGTAGCTGTTGATCCACACCATCCTCCATTCGAGAATATTCGGCGAGACGAAGAGCACCGTCTTGACGCCACTGGGGCGTTGCAGCGTTGGGAATATCGCGATGGGCGCGCTGACCGGATTGCTCGGTGACGTTCGGCAGCCCGAGACCTGTAACGGTAGCGTGGTTGACGACGATTGTGCCCGGAATGGTGGCGGGATCGACTCGAACGTCGATTGTGATAGTTGCCGTTGCGCCCGGCAGCATGGTGCCGAGGTTCACGGTCGGGGGCGCAATCGATGTGACGGTACCGACGTTCGATGTCACCGTCAGACCACCGTCGTGTTGGCGGGAACCGGATCGGTGAACACGACATTCCCCGCCTGCGATGTGCCAGTCGACGTGACGACCAATGTGTAGCGGATCGTTTCGCCCGGATTGAGCTGCCCGTCCAGATTGCTGTCGTTCGGGAACGATTGCGCCTTGGTCACCGCGAGCGCAGGCACGCCATTGACGACGATTGTCACCGGTTGGTCGCCGTTGCCAGGATTCCCGTCACCGTCGGTGGGCCTCGGCACGGTCTGGTCCGAATCGACGCTTCCCTGGTTCGAAAGTACCGTGCCAGAATTGACGTTAGTGTTGACGGTCGTGCGGAAGCGAATCGTGATCGTCTCGTTGTTAGTCATTGGCCCCACGGCAACGGTCAACAGCGGCAGCGCAACCGACGCCGTACCTTTGGTCGTGGCCAGCGAACCTGCAACATAAGTCGTATTGGTCGGAACATTGTCGGTGAACACGACGTTGGTCACCGCGGGCCCGTTGTTGGCGAGGACGATGGTCCATTCGACAGTATCGCCAGGCGTCAGGTTGCCGCTGCCGTCTGCGTCGACGACCATCGCCACTGTCTTGTCCGCCCGGATCTGCGCGTTCGCGTTCGGCGTTACCGAAGCGTTGGCGGTCCCGGTGTAGTCGTTGATGCCGCCGCTGCCGTTGCGACCGGAATTGGCGGCGCCGGTGGCACCCGGGATCGAGCCGTAGGTCAACACAGCGCTGTTGGACAACGGAACGCCCACCGCAGCAGTGCCCGCGACGCGTGCCCGATAGGTGATCGTGATGTTGTCGGTGACAAGCGTTAGCGTGCCGACGGAGAAGGTAAGTGTTTGCCCTGCAACCGTCGGCGGAATCGACGCAGAGCCCGGAACATAGGTGAGGCCGGCCGGCAAGGTGTCGACGATCGTCACGTCGTACGCGTCGGCGTGCGAGGCTGCGGTATGGTCGATGAGCATCGTGAAAGTGACTTCGTCGCCAAGCGAAACCGACAACGGGCTCGCCGATTTGGTCAGTACCAACACCGGCTCGGTCACGGCGAGGTTAAGCGGCTGCAGGCCTGGCGTGCTGGTATCAGCGTCGAAGTTGCGCATCACTATGCCGCCGCCTGGCGCCGTAAAACTTACGCTGGCGTTATTGCCCAGTACCGTGCCGTCCTGGTTGGCGAGCACGTTGTCCACGCGCGCAGTGACGTCGATGGTGATGAAATCGTCCGCGGCTACGGCGTTAGGCAAATCGACGACGTTACCCAGGTCGAAGGTGATCTGCTGCCCGACGACCGTCGGTGTACCCGAGTAGCTGAACGTGATCGGCGCGCCTGGCGGGGTGCCCGGTGCGCCGCTGGTGACGAACGTCAGGCCGGCCGGCAGAACGTCCGTTGCCTTGACTGCGTTGGTCGTGCCTTCGACCAAAGACACCTTGAGGCGATAGGTCACGAGCTGTCCGATGGGATAGCGGTTCTGCGCAGGATTCGGCGAGAAAGTCTTGTCGATCGCGATCGGATCCGCGACCGTGATCGCGCCGCCGAGCGCGCTGGCGTTGTAGTTGTTGAGTTGCGAATCGTCGCTCTGATTGCTTCCCGGCGAGGTGCCGGTGCGCTCGTTCGGATCGCTGCCGTTACGGCTGCTATAGGCTCCGGTGACGCCGTTTTGCAATGTTTGGCCCGGTTGCACCGTGCTCGCGAGTGTCGCCGTGAACGTGAACGTGACCGAATCGCCCACCGGCAAGTCGAACGCGGAACTCTGCCAGCCCGCGGCCGTGGTAGTTGCGGTCGGGATTTCGAGTTGGCCGGAAACGTTATTGGGCGCGACCGTGACGACGGAGCCGCCGGGGAAAAACAGTCCGGCAGGCAGCGCATCGCTGATCACAGTCTCGAACGCGGTGACGGTCCCGGTGTTGCCCGCGACGACGCTGAACGACGCAGTCGAGCCGGCCTGCAGGCCGGCCGCGGGTGACGTCAGCGCTTTCGTGAGCGCCAGGAATGGCTCGCCCACCGTAGTCATCGTCGTCGAGGGCCCGCGCGTTGCGGTCGCGCCGCCCGCGCCGGGATCGCTGAACGACAACGACGCGCTATTGCCGAGCGAGGTGCTGGCTTGGTTGGACAGGAGGTTGTCGACGATTGCCTGATAAGTGAGGCGAATGGTAGTCGCCGACGCGCTGCTGTTGCTCACTGTGCCGAGCGCGAGCGCCAGCGTCTCGAGTCCGGGTGACGGTGCGTTGTCAGTACGCATGAAGTCGACGGGATTGGTGCTCGATGACGCGCCGTTGTAGCTGATCGCGAGCGAAGCCGGAACGTATGTGAGCCCGGCAGCGAGGACATCCGTCACGACCACGCTGCCCAGCGCGCCGAACGCGCTGCCCGGGATCGCGACATCGACCTGGTAGGTCACCGTGTCGCCGATGGCGTAGCGCGGCCTCGCGGCGACGATACCCTTGGTGATGTTCGTGCCGCCGACCTGTAGGGTGGCCGTTGCGCTCGCGGTGTAGTCGTTGACGCCACCGCTGCCGGTGCGCTCGCCGCCGGGGGTGCCCGGCGCGCCGGGGGTCGCCGCACCGTCCGCCGCGGAGCCATTGGGACCCGGCAGGCTGGTCCACGTCGCCGTGGTGGTGTTCGCAATCGGTGCGGTCGCAATCGGTCCGGGGGCGGTCGCCGCGAAAGAGACAGTGACGCTACCACCCGCATCGATGCGCGCGATGGTCGCGCCCACCGTCGTGCCGCTAGTGGTGTCTACGATGCCGGTCGCGCCGGTCGAAGTGATGCTGCGCGCGCCGACACTGGCGAATGCGGCGGGCAATGCATCGGTCAAGACCACGTCGAACGCAGGCGCCGCGCCGCCAGCGTTGGCGATCGTCAGCGTATAGGTGGTCGTACCACCGGTGCTGAGCAGCGCCGCGGGAACGGCCGACTTGTTCACGGTGACCACCGGTTCCGCGATCGTCAGCGTCGCGCTCACAGGAGTGAGCGTCTGCGTCTGCGACAGCGCATTCCAGTACGAAACCGTGGCGGCGTTGGTGAGCGTCGTGCCCGCCTGATTCGCCGCGACGTTTTGCACGACGGCGCGATACTCGAGGGCGTACTCCTCGAGATTGGCGTCGTTGTCGGAGTTGATCACGTCGCCGAGGAAGACGGCGAGCGTCGTGGTGCCGGGAGCGCCGGTACCAATGATGATGCCGACTCCGTCGGTCAACGTCACAGGAACACCTGACGCGGAGCTGTTGACGCCGCCCGGGTTGGTCGACGCGACTAGGCCAGTATCGAACACGCGCGACAGGCGCACGCTGCCAGGCAGGTACGACATGCCGGCGGGCAGGGTATCCTCCATCGTCACCTGGCGCGTCGTGCCCGGAGGAATGCCAATGGTCATGCGGAAGCGCGCGACTTCGCCGATCAGCACCGTCCCGCCACTGCTGAATGCGTTGGGTTCGCTGGTGCCGGCGATTGTCTTGGTAAGGTTGCTTGGAACGCCGCCCGCGGCTGACGTGCTGATCGGCGTCAGCGTCGGATTCAGGCCGTCGGCAGGATTGCCGTTGTCGTCGGAAGGAACCGGCGTTGCGCTGCCGGCACGCGTGACCGCGGCCTGATTCGCGATGACCACACCGTCGGCGGTGGCTGGGGCGACGAGCGCGCGGAACGAAACGGTCGCCGTGGCGCCAGGCCCAAGGGTGCCGAGGTTGACATCGATCGGCGACGTGGTGACGATCGCACCCTGGCTCGTCACGAGCGAACCCGCGACGAACGACGTGCAGGGATTGAGCGCGCCGGTACACGCCTGGACCGGATCGGTCATATGGACATTGGTCGCCGCGACGGCTCCGTTGTTGGCGATCGTGACCGTGTACAGCAGTGTGTCGCCTGGGCTCGCCACCCCCGTAGGGGGCGTATCGATCGCGATCGACCAACGCTTCTGCACGTCGAGCAGCGGTGTCGCGCCACCGCCGCCGGCGACCGCGGTGATCATCGTCGGCTGGTTGCCATCACTTGGATTGCCGTTGCCGTCGGTCCTGACGTTGCCGGATTGCGTCGATGTCGCCGTGCCCTGATTGACGTACGTCTGGCTCGGTGGCGTGACCGACGTGATCGTCACGTCGAAGGTAACCGACACAACGGCAGCCGGCGCCACCGTGCCGATGCCGCTCCACGTGACGTTGGCACCGGCGACGCCGATGGTGCCCGCAGTCGCGGTCGCGCTGGCCGGCACATACGTCAGGCCGGCAGGGATGACATCGCTGAAGGCGACGTTGGTCAGCGGCGCGGCGCCGGTGTTGTGCAGGATGATCGTGTAGCGCAGCACATCGCCCTGCGTGACCGTGCCCGACGCATCGCTGTCGACTTGCAGCGCGACGTATTTTTCCGCGTACAGCGTGGTCGCCGGCGGGGACGGACCGCCGACGACGATGTCGGTCGGCTGGTCGCCATTGGCGTCGATGCCGTCGGCGTCTGTGGGCTCGGGGACCGTCTGATCCGAATCGACGCCGCCCTGATTGCTGATGACCGTGCCGGCCGGCGTTCCCGCGTTCACGGTCACGCGGAACCTGATCGTCACCACATCGTTGGCGGCCATGCCACCGACGTTGACCGTCAGCAGCGTCGGCGATTCGACAATCGTCCCGCGCGTGGTCGTCGTCGACCCCGCGACGAAGGTCGTGTTCGGCGGGATCGGGTCGGTGAAGACGACGTTGCTGACAACGCTGCCCGTATTCCTGAGCGTGACAGTGTATTCGAGCGTGTCGGCCGGCGTGAGATTGCCGGAAGTGTCCGCGTCGATCACGAGCGCGACCGTTTTCTGCGCGTCGATGAACGCGGCGGCGTTGGGTGTGAGCGTCGCGCTGCCGCTCGTGCGGTAGTCATTGAGCGCCGGCGGCGCCGTGGTGCCATTGCGACCGTTATTGGGTGCGCCGGTCGCGCCGGGAATGCTGCCCCACACACCAACCGCGTTGTTGATCAGCGGTGCGCCTACCACAGCGCTGCTGGAAATCCGTGCCTGATACGTGATCGTGGTCGAACCGGCGGCCTGCGTGAGCGTCCCCACGTTGAGCGACAGCACCTGGCCGGCGATACCGCCGAATGCACCGGGCGGATTGACCGAGCCCGGCACGTAGATGACGCCGACGGGCAGCGCATCGGTCAACGCGACATCGAAGGCATCGGCGGTGCTGGTCGCGTCGTGCGCGACCGTGACCGAATACGTCACCACGTCGCCCAGCGCCTGCGTCGCCGGTACGACTGTCTTGGTGATCTTCAGCACAGGCTCGACGACGGTGACGGCGCGCCCTTGGATGCCTGGTGTCACGGGATCGGCGTCGAAGGTGACGGTGGTCGGCGTCGCGCCGTAGGTCACGGTGACCAGCGATCCCGCGGCTTGCTGTCCGTTGGAGAGTTGCACGGCGTCTTGGTTCGCGATGATGTTGTCGACGCGCGCGGTAATGTCGATCTCGACGAAGTCGTCGGCGTTGCTGCCGTTCGCCGGATTGCCGATGTCGCCGAAATTGAAGCTGACGGTCTGACCGGTGCCGAGACGCGTGTTGTACGTCGGGTTGGCGATGGTCATGCCCACATGCCCGACGGCAATGGTGTGGCTGACGTAGGTCAGTCCCGCGGGCAGCACGTCGGTGAAGATCATGCTCGGGGTCACGCCCTCGATCAGCGACAGGCGGCTCGTGAACAGCACTGTCGCCCCGATCGGTGCCGACGTCGGCACGACCTGCTTGTCGATCGCGATGTTGGACCGGATTGTCAGCGCGGCGCTGGCCGACTCGGCGTAGTTGTTAAGGACCGTGTTGTCGTCGTCGTCCACCGCTGGGCCGCCGGACGCGTTGCGACAGACCACGCCGACGGTGCCGCAGTTCGCCTGGCTAGCGTATGGCGTGTAGATCGAGTTGGTCAGCACCTGTCCTGGTGTGACGTTGTTCATCACCACCGCGCGGAAGGTCAGTGTCAACGACGCGCCAGGCGCCATCGCGATCGTGCTCGACGCGTCGCCGAGTCCCGTGTCGGCGAGGTCGATGGTGTCGTTCGTATTGGTCGTCGTCTTGACATGCGCCATGCTGGTCACAACCGGAATGGCGGTACCGTTGAGCATGACGCCACCGGTCGTCGCGATGACCACGTTGCTGATCTGAAAGAGTCCGTTGGGCAGGACGTCGCGGATGTCGAGTTGATACGCCGTCGTGTTGCCGCCGTTGCTGACAACCACCTTGAAGTCGATACTGTCGCCGGCGTCGGCGCCGGCGCCACCGGCGGTGATCTGCTTGGTGTCGGCCAGGTTCGGCTCGCCCACACGCACCGTCGGTGGGTTGGGCGCGGTGACGGTGATGGTGCCCGCCCCGCTCGGGTTATTGAACAGCACGCGAGCGTTGTTGACCAACCCCGTGCCGTCCTGGTTAGCCAGCACGTTGCTGACGGTCGCTCGGTATTGAATCGTGATTGTCCCGGCCGCCGTCGCGGTGACGTTGCCCAGTGTGAAGGTGAGCGTCTGACCCGCGACGCCGGGCGGCGTCGGGGTGCCGGTGTAGGTGATGCCCGCCGTGCTGCTGATCGTCGTACTGCCGACGTTGAATGCGAGCCCGGCCGGCAGCGTGTCCTGCAGCCGCACGTTAGTGGCGGTACCGACGGGCACGGCGATCTGCACCTGATACTGCGCGACGTCACCGATAGCGTAGAACGACTGCGGTGAGAGCAATGTCTTCGTGACGTTGATCGAATTCGTCGTGAATGGCGACGTTGTCGCAGCGCTCAGGTTGTTGGAGGTCGACGTCGCGCCGCACGCGACGTTGATACCGCTGCCGCTGCGTTCACCGTTGCAGGTCCCCGCCGAACCCGGTGTGACCCCGCCTGTGCCGTTGCTGCCCGGGAGCGACGTGGTCCGCGCGCTGGCTGCGTTGACGATCGTCTTGCCAACGGGAGTCGTCGACACGATCGTCGCCGTGTACTGGATCTGCACCTGCGTACCCGGATCGAGCCTGGTTACCGTGCCGTTGAGACCGTTGCCGGTAAATGCGGCCGTCACGCCGCTCGGCAGCGGCAGTACCAGCGCGGGAGCCTGCAGATCCGCCGGCAGCGTATCCGCGAAGGTCCAGTCGTACGCCGGCGCCGCGCCCGCGCCCGACGAATTGTTGCGGATCGTCAGGGTGTACGTCACCTGATCGCCGGCGGCGACCAGTGCCGGGAGCACAGTCTTGGTCAATTGCACGATCGGCACGACCACTGTCGCCGTGACCGCGCCGCCGTTGACGTACACGTCGGCGGCGGCGGCAGTCGGGCGATAGAGGATGCGGCCGCGGTTGGTGCGAGCTGCGGCGCCGGTGTTGGCAGCGACGTTGAGTGCCTGGAGCTGCAGTTCCAGCGTGTACGTTTCGGTCGTCGCCGGCGCGAGGTCGGCGTCGGTGACGTCGCCCAGGTCGATCCAGATTTCGTTCACCGGACAGGGCGACGAACCGACGCATGCCGGTGTGACGTTGACGAAAGCGCCGGCCGCAGCGGCGTTGATGTTGCCGGGATTGTTCGTCGACGATAGTCCGGTAGTGCTGCGCGACAGCTTTGCGCTGCCGGTAACGTAACCGAAGTTCGCGAGCCCGCTTTGCATTTCATCGACCAGCCGCAATTGCTGCGTCACGCCGTCTGGCGCGGTGAAAGTGACTCGATACGTCACCAGTTCGCCGATTTCGACACTTGCGCTCGTGCCGGTGAATGCCGTGTCCGGTTCGCTGGTTGCGGTTATGGTCTTGCTATTGAGGGTCGGTGCTCGCAGTGCGAGGTTCGCCGTGGCGGAGGCGTTGACCGCTACGCCGCCGGTTTGCGGCGACGGCAGCGTCGTGCCGGCCAGGGCTGCGGCGTTGGCAACCGTCCCACCCGTCGTGTCGGTCGCACGCAATTGGACGCTGAATACCGCGCCATTCGCGGCGACGGTCGGGCAAGGGGTGGTCAGATTGGTCGCAGTATAGGTGACGACGCCGGTTGTGGTACTGGCGCCAAAGGTGTAGCCGGCGGGCGTGGTGACCGCGGCGATCGTCGCAGGATCAAAGTACGTCGTGTTGACGTTGTCGGTGATGACACACCGGAACATCGGGTTGGCCGCATTGCCGTTGTTCCAGCCGAGCCGGATCTGCACCACGTCGCCGGCGTCAGCCGTTGCCGGATTGAAATTTTTGCTAACTGCCGGCGCCGGCGTGCCCAACGTCCACGACGTGCTCGCCGATTGCTGAGGCGCATTGGTCGCCGATATGCTCGCCGTGTTGGTGCCGGAAGCGGTGCGCTGCGCGCTGTAGGTGTAGGTGATCGCTCCCTGCGTCGAACCGGCCGTCGCGGCGACGGTGACAGTATTGCCGGCCCCCGATACGTTGCCGGTGCAGGTGAAGCCGTTGCTGCCACAGGTGATCGGCGATGGAATGGCGGTCTGGTTGTCGGTAAGGCCGAAGTTTTGGTACGTGCCTTCTGCCAGATTCACGGTGATCAGGTACGTGAGCGTCTCGCCGAAGTTGATAACCGGCGTTGTGGTTCCGGCGACGCTCGACGCTGAAATGACCTTGGTGATGCTCTTGATGTTTGCGACAGAGGCACGCGCCTTGCGTACGTTAGCGCCGGGGGAGCTCTGGTTCGACGCGTAGTTGTAGAGCGGATCGGTCGTCTGCGCGGGATCGGCCGAGTAGTATTTGATGCGGGCCGTGTTATCGATCGCGTCGGCCGGTGGCGTAGGACCGGAGAGCGCCGGCAAGGCACCGATCTGGACCGTGCAGCGATAGTTGACCCGAACAACTTCGGTCGGGTCGATCGTGCCGTTGCTATCGGCGGGAATCGTAGCGATCGATAGGCCGCCGCTGGCGCTGGTGTTGAACAGGCTGCCGCTGGTCGTGACTGGCGCGCCCGCGCCGTTAGTGACTGTGAGAAGGGTGCACGAACCGCCGAAGCCCGCGGCCGGTACGCCGCCATCGTCGTCGAGGCGCACGTTGTATGCGTTGGAGCGCCCGGCGTTGCTGACGGTCAGGCGGTAGTCGATGGTGTCGCCCGCGTCGCAGCCGGCGACCGCCGCGTCGTAGTTCGCGGGAGGCGCGGTGGCTGCGCACGCGGGATTGCTCGTCGCGGTGATCGACTTGGTCAGCGTCAACCGTGGCGCGCGGGTCGTACCATTGGTGGCGGCTGCTGTCGAGGAGATGACGCCGGTGCTGTTGTTGTACAGGCCCAACACGACGTTGGAGACCGCCAGCGAATCGGCAAAGGGTGTGGTCGTCGCGCGGAACGTGAACAGCAGGTCGATGACTTTGTTCGCCTGCTGGCCGTCGAAGGTTCCGTAGTTCCATACCACCGAGTTCGCGACGGTGTTGCTGCTGGCGACGGGCGCCACGTTGTTGATCGTCGTACCCAACGTCGTGAAATTGTCGAGCGGTCCGGTCGTCCAATGATTGGCCGGCGGAGGCGTGCCACTGAATGCGATGGCCGTGTCACCGGCGGGAACGAAACCCCCCACGACGAAGAAGGGGAGCGGCAGGTAGTCGGAGATCGACGCGTTCTCGAACGACGCAATCGGGATGGTTTCGATGATGCGGTACGTCACCGTGTCGCCCGGCCCGATCAAAAAGCCGACCGGCGGTGGCACGATGCCGTTGAAGGCGTAGATCGACTTCACAAAGGTCGCGTTGCCGATCGTCACCGTGGTCGACGACGGGTCGGAGACCGGTAGGCCGGACGCATTGCCGTTGGCGACGACCGCGTTGCCGACGGAATCGCCCAGGCTGAGTATCGGCGTGCCGGATCCCGAGAACGGATTGGCCGAGTACGTCGCATCGATGTTCGCGCGGAACTTGAGTGTCAGCGTGCTCGCACCCTGCTTCACCGCATCGTTTGCGAGGTCGCCGAACCACGTCGCGCCGAACAGCGTCGACATCGCGGTGCCGGCGTCGAAAGTGAGCGCCATCTTGCCCGTCACTGGATCCTTCGCGCTGGCCACGCAATTGGCCGCGATCGACTGGGTCGGGTAGCTCGCACCGTTCATCTGTGCGCTCAGTGTGGTGTTGACGTCCGCGCAACCGAGGAAGGTCTGGCCGTCGCCGAGCGTGTCGACGACCTTGAGGCCGTTTGCGCCGGTGAGGGCGACGCTCCAGAAGTCGGACAGGTCGACGACTACGGCGTATTCGATCGTGTCGCCCGGCGAGGGGCCCGTCGTGCCGGTGTCGATGACATCAGCGACGCTCTTGCGCGTGGCGAGCAGCTTTGCGGTAATCGTCGCGTTGCCACTGTCGCTCACGGGCGTCGCGCCGAACAGGGCGGCGATCGTCGCGGTGTTGACGATGGCCTTGTTCGGCGCCGACGGCGTCACGATCGCGACGCTGCTCGCGTCTAGATTCGGCACGAAGAACTGGAACGAGAGAACCAGGGTGCCGGGCGACCCGTTGCCCGTTACGCTCGCGCAGCGGCGGATGAGCGAACCGCCGGGTGCGGCGCCGGTCGGTGTCCCTAGGTCGGTCACCGCCCCTGCGCATCCGCTGAACGACACTGTGCCAGGTATGAATTGGAACGTCGGCGGCAACACATCGCCGAGGTCGGCGGTAGTGATCGTCGCACCGTTGGCGACCTGAACGCTTATGTTGACGGTCCGCGGATAGTTTGGCCCAGTGGCGGTTTCAGCTTCCGGGGCGCCGATCGTCTTGGTGAGCTTGAGCAGCTTGGGGGTGACAGGCATCGACACCGGCGTTCCGGCGACCGCCGGGTCGGTGCCTGGATCGTCGAGCGGATCGGCGCCCAGCGCGAAGATGGGCGTCAAATTGACGAAGCGCGTGAGCTCCAGCGGCGCCACGGTCGAGTTGCCGAGCGCGAACGACAAATTGGCGCATGCCGGGGGTTGCGTCGGCGAAAACGAGCCCAACGAATAGCGGACGATCGCGAGCGTCTCGTTCTGCGCGAGGGGAACCGTGAGCCCCGTATCGGGATTGGAGACTCCGGTTGGGCAGCCACTGACGACGGCGCACGTGCCTATCGTCTGAACCGTTTGCGCACTGCCGAGATAGGAAGCGCTGCTCAGCGTCGAACCCGCGGGCACCACGACCTGGATCGTCGGCGCATAGCCCGGGTCAGTCGCTGAGACGTTGTTGAAGCAGGCCGTGATCTGGTACGGCTCACCGGAAAGAACGTTGCCGGCGCCAGTCGGGACGGGGGTAAACGTCGGCAGGGGTGCCGCGAGCGCGGTGACGGAAATGAGCGCAACAATGACGCTGCCCGTCATCGCGGACAGGGCGCGAATCCAACGATTCCCCATTAGCCGGTCTTCCATCGGGGCCGGCAGCATGACCGGCCCAGTCGTCGTCTGTCGAGCGCGAACAATGCGACGACCATTGCGCTCCGCGCGATGATCCTCCCATGAGATCGACGTTGCCAGCGACCTTCGCGAACTCCCGGATGCTTGGGAGTGCGCGCGTGCCGAGGCGCTTCGTCGCTTCGATCGCCCTTCCGCGCGATGCAAATTGCCTTGACGCGGCACCGCACGTGTCTACCCGTCCAGGCACGAGCAATTAGTGTGCCTGTACACTTCAAGGTGTCCGCCCCGTGTCCGGCTCGACGATCGCCAGCCCTCGCGGCCGCGCGCATCGTCGCACGCTATACTCGGTAGACGCTCCCGGCTCCCTGAAAGAATGCAGATGAACAAGCGGTCAGCGCCTTACTGGCCTTTGGCACTCGCGGTGCCGTCGATCTCGTTGCCGTGCCAGGGGTGCCTCGCCCGGTAGCCCATGCTCGTCCTCGGCATCGAGACGTCGTGCGACGAGACGGGTCTCGCGCTCTACGACAGTGCGCGAGGTCTGCTTGCGCACGCGCTGCATTCGCAGATTTCCATGCACCAGGCCTATGGCGGCGTGGTGCCGGAACTCGCGTCCCGCGACCACATTCGTCGGGTCGTGCCGTTGATCGAAAGCGTATTGTCCGACGGGGGTCATGTCCTCGGTGATCTCGATGGCATCGCCTATACGAAGGGACCAGGGCTCGCGGGCGCGCTCCTCGTCGGGGCGAGCGTTGCCAACGCGCTGGCGTTCGCGTTGGGCGTGCCGGCGATCGGTGTGCATCACCTCGAGGGACATCTGCTTTCGCCGCTGCTGGGGGAGCCCAAGCCGGCTTTTCCATTCGTCGCGCTGCTGGTATCGGGTGGCCACACGCAGTTTTTCGCAGTCCATGGCGTAGGCGAGTACGCGTTGCTCGGCGACACGCAGGACGACGCGGCGGGCGAAGCCTTCGACAAGACTGCAAAGCTGCTTGGATTGTCTTATCCGGGTGGCCCGGAGCTGGCAAAGCTTGCCGAACGCGGCCACCGCGGGGCCGTCGCGCTGCCGCGGCCGATGAAGGACAGCGGCGATCTGAATATGAGTTTCTCGGGGCTGAAGACGGCGGTGCTCACGCTTGCGCGGCGCGAACCCGCGACTGAACAGCGCAATGCCGACATCGCGCGGGAGTTCGAGGATGCCATCGTCGATGTGCTCGTCGCAAAAGCACTCGCCGCACTTGATGCGACAGGGCTGACGCGCCTCGTGGTCGCGGGAGGTGTCGGCGCCAACCGCATGCTGCGCCACCGGCTCGTGGCTTCCGTGAGCGCCCAGGGTGGGCACGTCTACTTTCCCGACACGCAGTTCTGCACGGACAACGGCGCAATGATCGCGTTGGTCGGGGCATTGCGAATGCGCGCAGACGCGCCGGGGGACTACGGGTTCACGATTCGGCCGCGATGGGAGCTCGAGTCCGTGGCCGGACTGTAGGTTCGAATCATGCGGACCGTTTGCGAAGACAGCTACCACGCGTGAGCATCCAACTCATTGCCATTGGAATAAACTTGAGCATCGCGGGGTATAACGGGCTATGACGACGGCCGCGCATCAGCGCTTCGAACAGCACGTCCTGCCGCATCTGGACGCCGCATACAATCTCGCGCGATGGTTGACGCGTGACGCGCACGATGCCGAAGACGTGGTTCAGGATGCTTGCGTGCGGGCCATGCGCTATCTCGATGGGCTGCGGGACGGTAATTCGCGCGCCTGGTTCCTGACGATCGTCCGGCATGCGACTTATGACTGGCTGGGGCGCAATCGTCCGGCCGAGGTAACCCGCGATGACGGCAGCGCGATTGCCGCGGCGGTCGACCCTGCGGCGGTCGATCCCGCGCTTGCCGCCGTACGCAACGCCGAGTCGCGGGCGCTCGCTGATGCCCTGGGCGAGTTGCCGCTGGTCTATCGCGAGGTGGTGATCTTGCGGGAACTCGAAGAACTCTCATACAAGGAGATCGCACGCATCGTGGACATTCCCATCGGTACTGTCATGTCCCGCCTGGCGCGCGGCCGCGGCATGCTGCAGCGCTCGCCGCTGCTGCACGCCATCGGCGCGCAGTCATCCCGAGGTGAGCGGTGAACTGCAGCGAAGCCTCGGCGCTGGTCGTTGCCTACGCTGACGGCGAGGTCCAGGGGCCGCAGGCCGACGCGATCAAGCAACACCTCACCTCGTGTGCGGACTGCACTGCGACCATCGAAGCGGTACACACGTTGCGCGCGCGGATCCGGGCGGAGGTTCCCGTCTATCGTGCGTCACCGGCGCTGCGTGCACGCGTGCTTGCCACTGCCTCGTCGGGGATGGCGGTACCCGTCCAACGCGAGCGTTGGCGCTGGCTCTTCAGCGGGGTGCTGGCGGGATGTGCGGCCACCGTGCTGGCGTGGTTCATCGGCACCGCGCTCATCGAGCGGCGCGCCACCCAAGATCTTGCGACCGAGGCCGTGGCAATGCATGTCCGTGCGACGCTCGGCAATCATCTGGTCGAGGTCGCGTCGTCCGACCAGCACACCGTCAAGCCGTGGCTGTCGGCGCGACTGGACTACTCACCGCCTGTACGCGACATGGCCAGCGCAGGATTCGTGCTCGTCGGCGGCAGGCTCGATTATCTCGACGGCCAGCACGTTGCGACGCTCGTCTATCGCTACCGCGACCATATCGTCGACGTCTTCGTGCGTCCGGTGTCGACTCGGGCGGCAGCGAGCGAATTGCGAACGCTGCGCGGGTTCAACATCGCCCGTGCCACGGGGTCGGCGATGGAGTGGGTGGCGGTATCCGATGTGAGCGCGGATGTCCTGTCAGCGTTCGTCATGAAGTTGTCCACGGACGGATGACGCGGCCCTGCAGGCGCGAACTCGTTCGGGCGCGCGGTTCGCAACCGACGTCCGAATGAACTTAGCGGTCGAAGATCAGCGTCAGATACGCCACGAACAGCAGGAGATGCACCGCGCCGAGGAGCATGTTGGTCCGCGCGAGCGCGAAAGTCAGCGTGCTGACGATCAATGTCAGACACAGCAGCACCGTGTCGGCCGCATCGAGCCCGAGGATGATCGTCCGGTCGGTGAGCAAGCCGATGATGAGGACCGCCGGAATCGTCAGGCTGATACTCGACAATGCCGTTCCCAGCGCGAGATTGATCGAGCGCTGAATCTTGTTGGCGCGTGCCGCGCGTATTGCCGCCAGCGATTCGGGTGATAGGATCAGCACGGCGACGAGCAATCCACCCAACGCCTCGGGTGCTCCCAAAACGCCGATGCCATAGTCGACCGGCACGGCGATCTGCTTCGCGAGGAGCACGATCGGAATCGCATACGCCACCAGGAATGATGCGTGAAAACCAATCGAGCGAACCGCGCCATGCTCGCTGGCCGCATCGGGGCCGCCGGCGGGTGAAACGAAGTAGTCCCTGTGACGGCTCGTCTGCATCGCGAGAAAGACGCCATAGAGTCCCACCGACATCACGATCAGAAATACCGTTTGCAGGAGCGATAGCGTCGGTCCCGATGTCGACACGGTGTAATTGGGCAACACGAGGCCCAGCACCGCCAGCGGGACGATCACGGCGAGGAAAGCATTCGCGCCGTACAGGTTGTACGTCTGCTCGTGGTACTTGATCCCGCCGAGGAGGAGACAGATCCCCACGAGGCCATTCAACACGATCATCACGATCGCCATCATCGTGTCGCGACCCAGCGCCGACTCACCCTGGCCGGCGTACATGACGGCCGCGATCATCATCATCTCCATGCCGCTCATCGACAGCGTCAGCACGAGCGTGCCGTACGGCTCGCCCAAGCGTTCGGCGAGACCCTCCGCGTGGCGTACAACGGCAAACGCCGAGACCAGGACCGCGCCGAACAACCACCCGAGCATGAGCGCAAACCATGCGGTCCCGGACAGATCGGACAGCCAGCGCTTGCCAAAAAAGAGAAACAGCGCCGTGGTCACTATGCTGACCAGCAGCGGCCATTCGCGGCGCACGATCAAACTTTCTGACCGATGCGGCGCTCTTCGCCTGCGAGCAGCTTGCGGATGTTCCCGCGGTGGCGCCAGATGAGCAACGCGGCGATAGGGAAGAGGGCCCACGCTTCCGGCCAGTTGCCGAGGATGTACAGCCCCAGAAACGGCGCGCCGATCGCGGCCGCCAGCGATGCGGCCGATGACATGCGCGTCAGCAGTGCCGCGGCCAGCCACACGCCGCAGAGTGCGAGCCCCAGCTGCCATGCCAGCGCAAAAGCGACGCCCAGCGCGGTAGCGACGCCCTTCCCGCCAGCGAAGCGATGATAGAGGGGGTAGAGGTGGCCGAGAAACACCGCCAGCGCAGCGCCTGCGGTGGCGAGTGACGCATCGCCCCAGCTTGCGCCGAGTCTATTGGCCAGCACCACGGCGACGAAGCCCTTCACGCCGTCTCCGATCAGCGTCAGCGCCGCCGCGACCTTGTTGCCGGTGCGCAGGACATTGGTTGCACCGGGGTTGCCCGAGCCGTAGCTATGCGGATCCGGCAAGCCGAACAACTTGCTGACCACGACCGCAAACGATATCGATCCGATCAAATAAGCCGCGATGACGACAGCGAGGGTAGCCAGCGACGGATTCATTTACAATGCCCGGCGACACGACATCGCGCATTGTAACAAAGCACCCTGACCTGCCTGCTTCCCATGAACACCATTTTCATTCAGGATCTGCGCATCGAGACGCGCATCGGTGTTTACGAATGGGAGCAGCATGTGACGCAGCCACTGCTGCTGAACATCGAGTTCGTGTTGCCGTCCGCGAAACCTTTCGCTAGCGACAAGCTCGCCGATGCCGTCGACTATGCCGCCATCGTCGAGCGGCTGCGCAGGCTCGCTGCGGATCATCCGCACAAGCTGCTGGAACGGTTCAGCGATGCGGTCGCCGATATCGTGCGTGGCGAATTCGGCGCACCCTGGGTGAAGGTCAGCGTGGCCAAGCTTGCGCCGATGCCAGGTGTCAAGCAGATCGGCGTCACCGTCGAGCGTGGGAAAAAAAGCTAAGCATCTCCCTGTGCAAGCAATGCGGCGTTCCCTCCTGCCGCGTCAGCGTTCGTTCGACCGCGAAGCGCAGCAGGTAGTGCGGCCCTCCTGCCTTCGGCCCGGTGCCCGAAAGTCCCTCTCCTCCGAAAGGTTGCACGCCGACGGTTGCCCCGATGATGTTGCGGTTCACGTAGACATTACCCACGCGCACGCGCGAGGCGATGCGGCGCACGGTTTCGTCGATGCGGCTGTGGATACCCAACGTCAGACCGTAGCCGGTTGCATTGATGGCGTCTACGACTGCATCGAGCGCATCCGCGCGATAGCGAACGACGTGCACCACAGGCCCGAAGATTTCCCGCTCGAGTTGGTCGATGCGATCGAGTTCGATCAACGTCGGTGCCACGAACGTGCCCATGGCCAGCGTCGCGGGGAGTGCGACGCGATGGCGTACGCGGCCGGCCGCCGCCATCGCCGCGACGTGCGCCTCGATGGCAGTGCGCGCCTGCGCGTCGATCACCGGCCCGACATCGGTCGCGAGATCGGCAGGATCGCCGATGACCAGTTCGTCCATTGCGCCACGCAGCAAGTCCAGCATGCGCGGTGCGATGTCATCCTGCAGAAAGAGCACGCGCAATGCCGAGCACCGCTGCCCGGCGCTGTTGAATGCCGAGGCGATCGTGTCGACGACCACCTGCTCGGCCAGTGAAGAGCTGTCGACGATGAGCGCATTCATGCCGCCAGTCTCAGCGATGAACGGGACTTGCGCGCTGCGCTCCGCGAGCACCCGGGCGATCCCACGAGCAACGTCGGTCGAGCCGGTGAACGCCACACCTGCGATGCGCGCGTCGCCGACCAGCGCCGCGCCGATGGTTTCGCCCGGTCCCGGCAACAGCGCCAGCGCGTCCCCCGGAACGCCGGCGGCGAGCAGCAACTCGATTGCGCGCGCGGCGATCAGCCGCGTCTGCTCCGCGGGCTTGGCAATCGCGGCATTACCCGCGGCCAGCGCCGCGGCAACCTGGCCGACAAAAATCGCCAGCGGAAAATTCCACGGACTGATGCACGCGAAGACGCCGCGGCCATGCAGCGACAGCGCGTTCGATTCGCCGGTGGGAGATGGCAACGCCAGCGGCCCCGCGAATTGGCGCCTGGCGAGCGCCGCGTAGTAGCGGCAGAAGTCGGCCGCCTCGCGCACCTCGCCGATTGCGTCGGCGCGGGTTTTGCCCGCCTCACGGGCGAGCAATACGACCCATTCGTCGAGAGACTCTTCGAACTTCGCAGCGGCCCGGTCCAGGACGATCGCACGAGCCTCACCGCCCGCGGCATCCCACGCGTGTTGTGCGCGCATTCCGCGACGAATGGCTTCATCGAGGTCGGGAATCCCGGCAACGACGACAGTGCCCAGCACTCGATTCGTGTTGGCGGGCTCGACGACTTGCAGTCCCGCGCCTGGGATGCGCTCGCCGCCGACGATCGGCGCCGCCGCCCAGATCGCGTTGCGCCGGGCCGCGAATGCCCGGTCCAGGGCCGCCATCGCCGGCTGATCGGCGAGCGAGAGGCCACGTGAATTCGTGCGCTCGGGTGCGAACAGATCGCGCGGCAGCGGCAGCAACGGATTGGATGTCGCGCCGCGCACGAGAATGCGCGCAACAGGATCGGCGACGATGTCGTCGATCGGTATGCTCGCATCGGCGATGCGATTGACGAAGGACGTATTGGCGCCGTTCTCGAGCAGACGCCGCACCAGATAAGGCAGCAATTCCTTGTGGCTGCCGACGGGCGCGTACACGCGGCACGGGATGCCCAGACGCTGCGCGGGAACGATCTGTTCGTACAACGCGTCGCCCATCCCGTGCAGGCGCTGCAGTTCGAGGTCCGACCGCGGCACCGAATGCTCGCCGGCGTATTCGACGATCGCCGAGGCCGTGTGCGCATTGTGCGTTGCGAACATCGGGTACAGCGCAGCATGCGATGCCAGCATGCGCCGCGCGCACGCAAGGTACGACACGTCGGTGTGCGCCTTGCGCGTGAAAACGGGGTAGCCATCGAGGCCCTGCACCTGCGCGCGTTTGATCTCCGTGTCCCAGTACGCACCCTTGACCAGCCGCACGGGCAGGCGCCAGCCGCCGTTCTGCGCGAGCGCGCCGAGCCAGTCGATGACCGCCAGCCCGCGTTTCTGGTACGCCTGCACGGCAAGTCCGAAGCCATTCCAACCGGCGAGCCGCGCGTCGCGACGCACCTGCGCGAAGATTTCGAGCGACAGTTCCAGCCGCTCGCCCTCTTCGGCGTCGATGGTCAGGCCGATGTCGTACTCGCGCGCCATCACGCACAGTTCGAGCACCCTTGGCACGAGCTCCGCGAGGACACGCCGTTGCTGGGTCGGTTCGTACCTCGGGTGCAGCGCAGAAAGCTTGACCGAGATCGACGGCTGCGCGAACACCGATACGCCAGGCTGGTGCGTGGCGCCGATGGCGGCGATCGCGGCGGTGTACGCCGCAAAATAGGTGTGCGCATCGGCCGCCGACAGTGCGGATTCCCCGAGCATGTCGTACGAATAGCGCAATGCGGATGTACCGGCCTTACGGCTGCGCTCGAGCGCTTCGCCGATCGTGCGACCCATCACGAACTGCTCGGCCATCAGCTTCATCGCCTGGCGCAGGGCGACGCGCACGACCGGCTCGCCGGCACGGGCAACCACGCGCTCGTACCACGCTGCCGGATCGCCGGCGGCTTCGGTGTCGATCTGTGTCCGCTTCCCCGTGAGCATGAGTCCCCACGTCGACGCGTTGACCAGCAACGACGGGCTCCGCCCGAGGTGTCGGTGCCAATCGCCGCGTGAGAGCTTGTCGCGGATCAGGCGATCTGCGGTTGCGGCATCGGGAATGCGTAGCAGCGCTTCCGCCACGCACATCAGGAGCACACCTTCCTCGGTCGACAAGTCGTATTGATGGAGAAACGATTCCATTCCCGCGGTCGAGGCGTATTCGGCGCGTACGGCTTCTACCCAGGCGCGGGCACGGACGTGAACGCGCGTCGCGCCTTCGACCGACAATGCCGCGAGCGGCAGAAGCTGCGTCACCGCCTCGGCCTCGTCGGTAAGAAAAGCCGATCGTAGCGCGTGCGCCTCTGGTTGCCTCGGTAAGAGTGGGAGCGTCATCTACTCTCCAGGTTGGAAAGCGACGGATCAAACATACGCCACAAACCGGCTATGCGCACATCGTGGTTGCTGTCGAAAGACCGTGTGCCGGGATGGACAGGCCGCAAACCGCGGAGGAAAATCGCACCGCCGCCCGCGCCGCGCTGCCCTTTGGCGCTGCAAAGATGCGGCCGAATACCCAGCTACCACGCGATCTTCAACCCCGGACAGGCAACCTAGGTTCCCGAATGCTGATGTCAGAAATCACTGCTGCCGAGCCTGCCTTCCGCAAGCATCTGCTCGCAATCCGGAGACCGGTATCGGATATCCGCTGGTATCCATACACCAGTCTCAACAACGTACCCATTCTTGCTCGCTTTCTCCCGCCGGACCTGGACGTCGTTCCCCAAGGGGGTGCAGTTCTGGATATCGGTGCCGCGGACGGAGATATGGGCTTCCTGCTGCACACTCTGGGATGCGAGGTCGACTTTCTCGACAATGCTCCTACGAATTTCAACGATTGCGAGGGACTGCGACGTACCTCCACGCTACTCATGCACCGGGGATCCGTAATTGAACGGGACATCGACTGGGGTTTCGAATTGAGTCGGGACTATGATCTTGCCCTCTTCCTTGGCATTCTCTATCACCTGCGCAATCCGGCGCTAGCGTTGATTCGCCTCGCCCAGCGCTGCCGACGGGCGCTCATTAGCACAAGGGTGGCAACGCGCTTGCCGGACGGCCAGAAGATTGCAGACGCGCCGATCGCCTATCTGCTCGATAAACGGGAGGCAAACGGAGATCCGACGAACTATTGGATCTTCTCGCCGGCTGGCTTGGAGCGGCTACTGCGCCGCTGCGGGTGGATTGTGACGCACTCTCATCGTGCCGGAAAAGTCGGTCGCTCCAACCCGGTGGACAACGAGGCGGACGAACGCATGTTCGTGTTTTGTGAGCGGGTAAGCAATTACGCTGACCTTGACAAGCATCATGATTTCTAGACGCGACGGCGAGCAATCGATGGACAGGGCAGCTTGTCGAGCACGCGTGTGCTTCGCGATTGGACCAATGCCCTAGCCAGCGCGACATGGCGCGGACCAACCGGCCGATCGTCGCGCAAAACTTTCGCGACGTTGGGCCATAACCCCAATGTCAATCGGCCTCGCTTGATACCTGCTGGATCACACCTCGTCACGCGTCTCGGGCGCGAAGCCGTGGTCAGATGGACCGTTGTCACGACGCTTCTTGCTCTGTCGATCTATCATCTCGCGCTGACCGCCTCCACAGTCCTGGCGTTCAGTCTGCGATATCCATTCATGGATCAATTCCGGAGCAACCTCCGATATTTGACGATTCCATTTCCCCAGAGCGTATTGGCCCTGGAAAACGGACATCGGCCAGTCTTGCCCGGTGTCGTGCGATTTATCGAGCTGAATTGGTTCATGGGAACGCAACTTTTGCAAGCGCTGACCTCGTGGTTCGCAGCTGCCGCTGTCATGGCGATGCTGCTGCTCGCTGTCAGACGCGACCTCCGGGACAATTACATGCTCGCGGCAGCGGCTGTTTGCGCAATCTGCACGATGCTTCTGTGGAACGCTAACGCCCGCATGTTCATACACGCCTACGAAGCAATGCACCTGTTCTACGTAACGTTCTTCGTAGTTGTTGCCGTTCATTCTGCGATACGGGCCTCCAATACGGGTGCGTTGAAATGGTGGATCGGGTCAATTCTTGCTTGCATTGGTGCGACGTTCTCGTTCGGAATGGGAATCAGCGCCTTTGCCGCGGTGGCGGCCGTTGCCCTTCTGCGTCGGTCCGGGCAACGTCCCTTGCTGCTCGTTGTGCTGTCTGCTGTCGCAACATTCCTGATCTACTACATCGTGCTTCCTGGTGCGGACGGCTTGCGCGGAGTCATGGCGGGGCTTTCCCTGCAAGCGGTGATCTTCTTTACGATCGCTCGCGTCGGCGCGGTATTTGCAGAGATCCTTCACTTCTTCGTTCCAAGTCTGGCCATACAAGCAGCCGTCGGGGCGTTAGCGGGCGCTGCGGGCGTCGCGTTCGTCTCCGTGGTGTCGTTCCAACAGTGGAGACGACGAACGGCATTCACGGATACAGAGCTTAACGGACTCGGCCTGTTCGTCTTTGGCCTGGTCGCCAACATGTTGATTGCCATCGCCAGGCGGGAATATTTCTTCGAGTATGCGGGACAGCTATTCGCCGATCGGTATTTGTTTTGGTCATCCATAACCTGGCTTGGGCTGTACATCTATTTGTTGCCCCGGCTCGTCCATGCTAATCGAATCAAACAATTTGCAGCGGCGACAACGGTGATTCTATTTTCGCTCGCAGCGCTGCCATCTGCGCACTCGGACAGCGACTGGTCTGCACACGTGTACAGGATGTCGACCATGGCGGGCATAGCGATGACGCTGGGGATCAGGAATGACGCGCAAGTAAGCGAGATATCAGATAGTGATCCCGCGACTACGTATCGCGTTGTCGATGAAATGCGCAACCGGAATCTCGGCATGTTTGCCGACGAGTCGAACATGCACGTTGGCGACAAGATCGAGTTGGGAAGGTCACAGCTGACGGTGCCGGCGAAAGCCACTCATTACGCGGTGGACTGGCCGGTCGGCACCAAGGCGAGAATCGTAGCGGGGGAGTTACCGCAAATACTGGCAGCGCAGGAACAAGCAGCGGAGTTGTGGTTTGCCGATTCGAGCGGAACCTTGATTGGCCGAGCGGCCTTTACCAATGCAGGAAGCGAACCCGCAAACTCACTGCGGCTGGGAGTACCAGCGTTGCGCGGATTCCAAGGTTATGTTGTGCGCAAAGGGACGCCTGCGGCCCTGCTCGCACGCGAGCCGGGCGGCGTTATCAGGGAGCTTTCGCGGCTGGAAATGCAACAGTAAGGCTTTGGATTGTACGTCGCGGCCCTTCGCCAGGCGCATAGGAGACGATGGGCACCGAGCACGGCCCCTGCCATGCGATTCCGTAGTCGAGCCATTCCTCCGCGGCGACGCGCGAGCGCACGAAACCGGCTTTGGCAACGTCGCGCAGGAGCGCGGTACGGGAAAACAGACGCATCTCCAGCGCGTCGCCGCGGTCCGCCCGGAAAGCACGTCCGCGGGTGGCGCACAATGCGAGACGAAGCCACGACGTGGGCACCGAATCGCGGTGAAAGACCAGGTCGTCGAAAGTCTGCGTACGCCCATCGGCAGTACGATTCTCCAGCTGGACGCGACCATCGACTTTGACCAGACGGTAATCGCAGAGATCCGGGAAGTGCTCCACTGTATCGGGCTCGAGCGAAAACGGGACGGAAAATATCAGCACGCCGCCGGGCTTGAGGAGGCGGCGAGCATTGGCGAAAGCCCGCGAGACTGGTGGCGCAACGTGTTCGAACACGTCGCTTGCGATGATGAAATCGTAGAGCGCCGCTTGATCGTCGGGCACGTTGGCGATATCGAGACGAGGCTCGCTGCGAAAGTAAGTATTCGTGTAGCCGAGCTTCTGCGCTAGCGGTTGCGCATAGCATTCGGCATCGGAGAGACCGACGCCGATGACGTCACGACGCTGCGGCAGATCGGGCAGAGCGACGCTGCGTCCGAACAGCTCCAGGGTGAGCAGGTGCACGATGGCGCGACACCGCACGGTCGAACCGCAGCGATCGCATGACGGTGTTTCACGGGAGATTGCCGTCTCGGGAACGCGGCAAGGCGTACCGCAGACATTGCAGCGGAACGGCACCAGCGGAGCGGATCCTGCCTCTCTGACAGGCGGCAGCGTGCGCCGTCGCCTACGCAGTGGAAGCCGGAACACGCTCAGTATGCGCGACGGGGCGGGTAAACGAGGCATCGCGATCATTCTAACGGCGGCCTACGCTATCCGCGAGGATGATGCTTTGCATGCAGTTGCTTCAGGCGTTCGCGCGCGACGTGCGTGTAGATCGTCGTCGTCGTGATGTCAGAGTGGCCGAGCAGCAACTGCACGACGCGCAGGTCGGCGCCATGGTTCAGCAGGTGTGTCGCGAATGCGTGGCGTAGCACGTGCGGCGACAGCGATGTGCGGGCAATGCCGGCGATCGTCCCGTAGCGCTTGATCAGCTGCCAGAAGGCCTGCCGCGTCATCGGCGCGCGCCGCGCGGTGACGAAGACGGCGTCGGTGGGTGCATGTGCCGCGAGTTCGACGCGCGCGGTCGCCAGATAGCGCGCGATCCAACTGATCGCCTCCTCGCCAAGCGGCACCATGCGTTCTTTGCCGCCCTTGCCAAGCACGCGCACGACTCCCATGTCGAGACTGACCTGCGCCAGCTTGAGGCCGACGAGTTCGGAAACGCGCAAGCCGCAGGCGTAGAGCGTTTCGAGCATCGCTCTGTCACGAAGACCCAGCGTCGTCTTTGTATCCGGCGCGTCGAGCAGACCTTCGACTTGGGCTTCGGAGAGATTTTTCGGCAGTCGGCGCGGCAGCTTTGGCGCCTGCACCCGCAACGTCGGGTCAGCCTTGACGGTGCCCTGCTGGAGGTGGAGGCGGTAGAACCGACGGAGCGACGACAGCC
>CAWHIS010000002.1:0-98608 GCA_963829375.1 uncultured beta proteobacterium
TTCGTGCGCTTTGTCGCGAAGATTCGCGAGCGGTACCCTCACCTTGTCATCATGGCCGGCAACGTCGTCACCGGCGAGATGACCGAGGAACTGCTCCTTTCGGGTGCGGACATCGTCAAGGTGGGTATCGGTCCTGGATCAGTGTGCACGACGCGCAAGATGACCGGCGTTGGCTACCCGCAGCTCTCAGCGATTATTGAATGTGCGGATGCTGCGCACGGGCTCGAGGGCCACATCTGCGCTGACGGCGGCTGCGCGACCCCGGGCGACGTCGCCAAGGCGTTCGGCGGGGGCGCTGACTTCGTAATGCTTGGCGGCATGCTTGCTGGCCACGACGAATGTTCGGGCGACATCGTTGAAAGGGATGGCCAGAGGTACCAGCGTTTCTACGGGATGAGCAGCCGGACCGCGATGGAAAAATACGCGGGCGGGGTGGCACAATACCGCGCGGCAGAAGGTAAAGAGGTGTTCGTGCCCTACCGCGGCCCGATCGCGGGTACCGCACAGGAGATCCTGGGCGGCGTGCGCTCGGCGTGCACCTACGTCGGCGCGCGGCGGCTTCGCGAATTCTCGAAGCGGACGACGTTCGTGCGCGTGTCGGAGCAGGCAAACGAGGTGTTCGGTCGTTTGTAGTCCGGAAAGGATCGGAGCTAGCGGCGGTTGATCGCCAATTGACTTCTTGACGGGGCGACGGCCCCCGCTCGCCACGCCGGCGACGATTTCTCGAGTACGATGGAGCGTCCAATCCGGCAATGATCGGAGGATCCCACGATGCGTTCCAAGCTCACGATTCTGATCCTCGTGGCAGCGGTTGCCGGCGTGCTCGCCGGTCATTTCGCACACGAGCTCGCGCCGGATGCCGCGGCGGCAGCGACGACCGCCGGCTATTTCTCGATCCTTGCGGATGTGTTCCTGCGCCTGATCAAGATGATCATTGCGCCACTCGTGTTCGCGACGGTGGTCGCCGGCATTACGGGTACCGGCGACGCCAAGGAAGTGGGCCGCATCGGGCTCAAGGCACTCGCATGGTTCGTCACCGCCTCGCTCGTCTCGCTGCTGCTTGGCCTGGTCCTCGCCAACTTTTTCCAGCCGGGTGCGAACCTCAAGCTGCCGCTGCCCGATGCTGGGTTGTCGACCAACCTCAAGACGGGGGGGCTGAACCTCAAGGACTTCCTCGTTCACGTCTTCCCGCGGAGCTTCTTCGAGGCGATGGCGACGAACGAAATCCTGCAGATCCTTGTGTTCTCGCTGTTCTTCGGCTTCGCCCTCGCCGCGCTGAAGGAGCGCCCTGCTGTGACCATCGTACGTTTCATCGGCGAGCTCGCGCACGCGATGATCAAGCTCACCGAATATGTGATGCTGTTCGCACCGTTGGGAGTGTTCGGCGCGGTCGCCGCCGCTATCACGACGCAGGGGATCGGCGTCCTCGCGACCTACGGCAAGTTCATCGGCACGTTCTACGTGAGCCTGGTCCTGCTGTGGGCTGTGCTGATCGCCGCCGGCTTTCTGTTTCTCGGCGGCCGGGTGTTCTCCCTTATGAGGACGGTGCGCGAGCCGATGCTGGTTGCGTTCACCACGGCCAGCAGCGAGGCGGCGTACCCAAAGCTTCTGGAGCGGCTCGATCGCTTCGGCGTCAACGAGAGGGTGACCGCGCTCGTGCTGCCACTCGGCTATTCGTTCAACCTCGATGGCTCGATGGTCTATCAGGCATTCGCGGCGTTGTTCATCGCGCAGGCTTATGGCATCGAGATGTCCATCGGACAGCAGATCACGCTGCTGCTTGTGATGATGCTGTCGAGCAAGGGGATCGCTGGGGTGCCCCGCGCGTCGCTGGTCGTCGTCGCCGCCGTACTGCCGACGTTCGGCCTGCCGGAGGCTGGCCTGCTGCTGATTATGGGCATCGACCAGTTTCTCGACATGGGGCGCACCGCGACGAACGTGATCGGCAACGCGATCGCGACGGCGGTAGTGGCGAAGTGGGAGGGCGAGCTCGGCCCGCCAACTGCCGAAGACGAGAGTCCGGCGCCGGAGCCGAGTGCCGCATGAGGTGGGTCCTCCAGCTGGTGGCGCCCGCAGGCCTCGCGCTCGCGCTGGGCTCCGCGCCCGGGTCGACGCTCGGCGCAGAGCCGGACTGGCAGGACGCGCTGACTGGTCGGTTGCAGCAGATCAAGGAGGCTGGGGTCATCCGCCTCGGCTATCGCAAGGACGCGATCCCGTTTTCGTACCTCGGCGCGGAGGGCAAACCCGTCGGCTACACGCTCGACTTGTGCAGCGCGATTGTGGCGACGATCGCCGCGGATCTGGGCGACGTGCAACTGGGCATCGACTACGTGCCCGTGACGCCGCTTAACCGGATCAAGCAGGTCGTCGATGGCGCCGTCGATCTCGAATGCGGCGCCACGACGAACACCGCCGAGCGGAGACAACAGGTCGCATTCTCGCCGCTGATCTTCGTCACCGGGACGCGGCTTGTCGTGCCTCGTGGCAGCGCGATCCGCAACCCGAACGACCTGCGTGGCCGGCCCGTCGTCGTGGTCAGTGGTACGACCAATGCGACCGCGATGCGCGAGTACGACCGCCTCAATGCGCTCGCGATTCAGTTCATCAACGCGGACGACTATCGCAGCGCGTTGGCACTGCTTACTGCCGGCCGGGCGGACGCCCTCGCCGCGGACGACGTGCTGCTGCGCGGACTGCTCGCGGAGACGAAACAGACGGCAGAGTTCCGTCTCGTCGGCGACATGCTGTCGTTCGAACCTTACGGGATCATGTATTCGCGCGGAGACACCGCACTCGCCGAAGCGGTCGAGCGAACGTTGCGCGGCCTCGCCGAGAGCCGGGAGATCACCTGGATCTACAACCGGTGGTTCGTGCGGCAGTTGCCGTCGGGGGAGCGCCTCGGACTCCCGATGAGCCCGCAACTGCGGCGATCGTTAGAGCTGCTCGGGCTGCCGCCAGAGTAACCCTTCCTTCGTTAACGACGTGCCGGGGCCCCTGCGCCACGCCGCCACCCGGCCGACGAACTCAGAACATCATCCGTGCGAGGAACAGCCCGGTGATGACCGGTTGCTGTCTGCATTTCCAGGGATTTTGCTGTTGCTCCTCTACTGCTCGAACTTCGGGCTGATCAGGTTCTCGAAGGAGAACACTTCGTCCCACTTTTCCTGCGTCAGGAGCTTCCTTTCCACGACCACGATATCGTGTAGCGACTTGCCTGTTTCATAGCCCTCGCGCGCGATTTCCGCGCATTGCTTGTAGCCGAGCGACGGTTTCAGCACCGTGACGATGCCGAGCGAATTGAGCACCATGTCGCGGGTACGCTCCGCGTTCGCGGTGATGCCGTTGACGCAGTGGACGGTGAGGCTGTTGACCGCGTTCTCCATCGTCGCCAGCGAGGTGAACAGCGCGAAGGTGATCACCGGCTCCATCACGTTGAGCTGGAGTTGGCCGGCCGACGCGGCCAGCGTCACCGTGAGGTCGAGGCCGATCACGAGAAAACCCACCTGATTAACGACCTCGGGAATCACCGGATTGACCTTGCCCGGCATGATCGACGAGCCCGGCTGCATCTGCGGCAGGCTGATCTCGTTGAAGCCGCAGCGCGGCCCGGACGCGAGCAGTCGGATGTCGTTGCAGATCTTGGTGAGCTTCGACGACGTGCGCTTCAGGACGCCGGACAGCAGCACATAGGCACCGGTGTCCGAGGTCGCCTCGATCAGGTCGCCCGCCAGGATGAACGTGGTGCCGGTCAGATCGGAAAGGTATTTCGTCGCGAGTTCCGGATACCCCGGCGCCGCGGTGACCGTGGTGCCGATGGCGGTGGCCCCGAGGTTGATCTCGTGCAGAAACTGACGTACCTCGCTGATCCGCTGCACTTCCTCGCCGATAGTCGTGCCCCAGCCGTGAAACTCCTGGCCAAGCGACATCGGCACCGCGTCCTGCAGGTGCGTGCGGCCCATCTTCAGCACCCGCTCGAACTCCTTACCTTTGGCAAAGAAGGCGTCCTGCAGCCGGGTGAGTGCGTCCATGTAGCTCGAAAGGCGCAGGATCAGCGCGAGACGGAACGCGGTCGGGTACATGTCGTTGGTCGACTGCCCGAAGTTCACGTGATCGTTCGGGTTGACGTACTGGTACTCGCCTTTCCGGTAGCCGAGGCGCTCGAGCGCGAGGTTCGCGATCACCTCGTTCGCGTTCATGTTCGTCGAAGTGCCCGCGCCGCCCTGGATAAAGTCGGTGACGAATTGCTCGCGCATTTCGCCCGCGATCAGCCGGTCGCACGCGCCGATGATCGCTTCGGCGATCTTCGCGTCGAGCACACCGAGATCTCGGTTCGCCATCGCCGCTGCCTTCTTGACGTAACCGAAGGCCTTGACGAAATAAGGCTCCATCGCCATCGGGATGCCAGTGATGTGGAAGTTTTCCTTGCCGCGCGCCGTCTGAACGCCGTAGTAAGCTTCGGCTGGAATTTCCTTTTGACCGAGAAAGTCCTTTTCAATCCGAGTGGACATATATCACTCCTGAAGAGACATGGGCGCCCAGAGGATCGTTGGCCACTCTTCGAATTCGTCGTAGTGATTCCTTCGATCCCGAAGCGCATTGCCCTGGGGTGCCGTGCAAAACTTCCGTGCTTCGTGCCAAGTGCTTCGCATGACGTCGCAAGTAGTTGCGGGCGCGAGAGAAGTGCCTCTACTGGCAGGTGGCGCCACGTCAGCAACACGCGCCGACGATGGGCACCGAGACATCAACGCCAACGTGCCCAGTGCTCCGTCAATACGTATAGAACATGCGCTGGATTTCCTTGGTATCGCTGGTCTTGGTGAGGGCCAGCATCAACAGGATGCGCGCTTTCTGCGGATTGAGCGTGTCCGAGACGACGAAATCCAGCTCGTCATCCTTGGCCTCGCCGTTGCGGGCGACGATGCCGTTGCCGACGCGGCTCGACCGCACAACGATCACGCCCTTTTTGCGGGCCTCGATCAGCGCGGGCTCGACTGCCGGTCGCGCCAGGCTGCCGTCGCCGACGCCAGCGTGCACAATTCCCTTGTCGCCGGCTGCAACAAACGCGTCGACCGGGATCCGGTTCATGTTGGCGTAGCCGTAGACGATGTCCACGGCGGGCAGCGTGTCCAGCTTTGAAACGTCAAACTCCGTATCAGCAGTGTGCTTGCGCGTCGACACTCGGTAGAAGTGCGGCTTGTTGTCCTGCATATAGCCTAGGAAACCCAGTTCCCAGCTGCGGAACGTGTCGGCGTTGGCCGTGTTGGTCTTGGTCACGTCGCGCGCGCCGTTGATCTGGTCATTCAGCACCACGAGCACGCCTTTGCCCACGGCCTCATCGCTGCCGGCGAGCGTTACCGCGTTGTAGAGATTGATGGGCCCATCGGCAGAAATGGCGGTCGACGGCCGCATTGCGCCGACGATCACCACTGGCTTCCGGCTTTTGACCACCAGATTGAGGAAGTACGCGGTCTCCTCGATCGTGTCGGTGCCATGGGTGATGACAATGCCGTCGACGTCGTCCTGGGCCAGCAACTCGTTGACCCGTTTGGCGAGTTTGAGCCAGGACTCGTTGTTCATGTTCTCGCTGGCGATCTGGAACACCTGTTCGCCCTTGACGTTGGCGACTTTTTTCAACTCCGGGACGGCTTCGATCAGGCGCTGTACGCCGACCGTTGCCGCGGTGTAGCCGACGGTGGTCGTGCTCGTCGCGCCGGTGCCGGCGATTGTGCCGCCGGTAGCCAGAATCGTCACGTTGGCGAGTTTGCCCGCTTCTCGTGCCGCTGCAACCGCTGCAACCAGGAGGAGCGCAAGGCCGATGCACAACGCGGCCAACAGGTGTCGATTTCCATCATGATGATTCATGGGACCTCCTCATACGAGACGAACACAGGAGAGCAGCGCCGCGTTTACTCCCGATCGCGTTCGGAACGCGCGGTTTGCTATCGACGGCGCGCCGGCTACGACGCGCGCTACGCCCAGGGGGACTACTCCTCTTTCTTGAGCACAGCGTGGCGCCATATTGTCGATCCTGCAGGCGCCAGCAACTTGAGACATAGGTTCATCTTTGCCTGTGAGGCCATCATAAGCCCACGGTTTCGTCCGCGCAACGCGGCGACGATCTGCTGCACCCGATCTTCGACCGATATCGCTCGTGCTTCCGTCAGGCCGGGCTTGCCAGCTGGTTTGCCGTCAGTGTCGTAGCCCTGAAGGCGAACGCGCGCAAAGAATGAAATCGCCACCGCAGAGCAGGCGTAGGCGTGGGGCGCGATACGGAACCGTCGCGCTGGTGACAGTACGCGAAGACAAGACCGACCTCGCGAACGAATGGCTGTTCGTGTTGAGGCCGCCGCTACGCCACAACGCGCTCGCCGACCAAACCAAGGCGGGGCGCATAGCGACCGTCTGATTTAAGGGCGAACGGCGAGATCTACCATGGCTCAGTTGGGCGCCGCGCAAATTGCAGCATCTGGTCGGGCGCCGATACACGCACTCATGAGAGTTCCTACGTAGCGGCTCTCGTTTCCGACCCCGCGAGTCACGACATCCCAGGGAAATATCATCGTTCGCTGATAGTGACTCGGTACGACAATGTCGAGGCTAGGGGTCATGGAACCACGAGACACTTATATCGCAAGCCCCAATCCCGCGTTGACGCGATTTGTGACCGCGTCGACAGAGGAAATTCAAATTGCGCAGGAGTTGCGCCGCTTGATTGAGCATCGATACTTGGCTCGTTCCAATTTCCCTGATCCGTATTGGTGTATAGGCGCCGATTGAGCTTCTGACGGGGGATAGGGCACCAACCAGCCCCGCCAGTTCTCAACGTTGGCGCTCATCTCGCAAGTGAGCCCCGACGCGCGACGGGATATGAGACCAAAGTGCGGAATAGGCGGCTCGCCTTCGTCAGCACTGTGCCGAGCGTGTTGGTCGACATTTCGGCACGCGCTCGTGTGCTCTGGCAGTGATGATGGAAAACGAGCCGACGGCGAACATTGGGGATGTTGCCCGAACGCATCAGGGTCATATCACCGCCCGTGCGCCAGCCCAAGCCGGTGTCGGACTATGCCGGTTCGGTCAGGGCAGTGGTTGCCCAATAAAAATTGATCGAGAGACTATCGGATAAATTTGATGAGTCCAGACACACCAACACCAAGCACCGATCCGCTCGCGATGTTCCGCGACCCTTACGACGACGAGCCGTCCATCGATGAAGAGTTTGACGTCAAGTTCGATACAGGCGGCGCGAAACCTTTGCCGCCGCCGGAGCAGGAAGAGCAGCTTCGCGCACAGCTCGCGCCGTACGTCGGCCGGCCTGTCTGTGGTGCCCGCACACGTAGGGGGAGCATTTGTCTTTGTAAGAAGCTCGGCAGAGGTGGGCGCTGCAAGTTCCACGGCGGCCTGTCTACCGGCCCGAAGACGTAATCGCAGTCGCGTCAGCGGTGCAGCGGCGCGAGTTTTCGAGCCAACTACGCGTGGGCGCGCGTGTTGGCAAGGTAACAGTCCGTAGCAACTACGCGCAGGCGTGCGCGCGTGCGTCATGGGGTCTGCGTGTATGACTGTCCATCGCGAGTAACTGATTGAGCAGTCAGTACGTGCGACGCGTGCGCGATATGGGGTTTGCCGAGGCGTAGTCGAGCCTCTGCTCAACTACGCGCGCGAGGTGCCTTTCATGGCAGGAGTGGAGGGACCAGAAGCGGTCCTGCGTATTCCGGACCAACGTGACCGATGATTCCGGGCGAACGTGAGCGGTGATTCCGGAGGATCGGCCCCTCGGTGGCGCTACTGAAAGTGATAGAAGTGCTCGTTCAGGTATTTGATGATGTTCTGCGTTTCGGCGGGCGAGAACTCCTTGTTTGCTACGTGCCCGCATCCTTCCAGTTGCTGCTTCAGAGCGTCCAAAGAGCGGACTTGCCGATTCTGGCGGGTGTAGACGCTGGTATCGTGGCAGCTCACGCAGTTGGCTTCATGCAGGCGCTGTCCGGCGGCGCCGTCCCCCGGCAAGGCGGCGTATGCGCCAGGAATCAGCAAGATCATAGCCAACGGTCCGAGAAGGATGCACTTCACAATGCCACGCACCGAACACTACCGTTTTTTGGCGGTTTTCTTGACCGGCGCGCGCTTGGTACTGCGGCGGCCCGGAGCCTTTTTCGCCGGCGTCTTTTTCGCCGGAGCCGCTTTCTTCTTCGCCGCCTTCGGCGCAGCCAGCTTCGCTACCGCTTGGCCGGACACGGGGTCGGTGACGCCGAGCCCGCTGCCCAAATCTTCGAGCATGTCGCGAAATCCGTCCAAGAACGCGATCATTTGAGGGCGGGCGTTTGCAATGTTCTGGAAAGTCCGCCACTGGCCGACAAAGCAAAAGGTCTGGTCCCCTGTCTTGATCAGGTTTCCGCCGAGAAAACCCTTGAACGCCGGTCGCGTCTTACGATGCGCATCTACGAACTGCTGCTCGTTCCCAGGTTTCACTTTGAAACGCACCACGTTGAATGCCGTCATGTCACCTCCGCTCCGTTCGTGATCTAACTCTCTACGATGCGCGGCCCAACCTGTCAAGATCGCAACGTCGCTACGAGGCGCTTGGTATACTGAAGCAGCGCCAACGCATCCAAAATGCCCATTGCAGCAACGTCGGCGCACAGCAAGGTTTCGACGGCGCAGCCCTCTCGCTGGATCAGCGCGATGCCAAGTGCGGCCGCCTCAAGCATTTTCCGGTCGTTTCGCCCATTTCCGACCGCGACGACTTTGTCCGCGTTGAGATTCGTGATGAATTCGAGCTTGCTGTCCGCCTGGGCAGCGGCCGGCACGACAATGAGGTCCACCGGGAGTTCGGAGAGCTGCTCTGCAGCCGTGCCAAACGTGTCTGCTGTAACAACATGAATCTGCAGCGCTCGGGCGAGGGCCTTGAGCGTTGCCGCGACGCCTGGGAGAAGTTTGCCATCCTCGGCAAGCGTCCCGTTGTAGTCGAGGACGAGGTGCTCCAAGCGGAGTTCGCGCAATCCAGGAATGTCGACGGTGATCATGCACGCCCCCTTGGCTATCTCGCCCGCAATCGGCTGACCGACCCCCGGTGGAGCATCAATTCACCGACGCCAACCAATCCACCGAGCCACGCTTCGTCGGTACGAGACATACTGCTCCTCGATCCGCGAATAGGGATCCACGATAAAGGCCTTACCGCGCTCTCCTGGCTTCCCTTCATGAAGGCAAGATCCAGCTCATTTCAAGCAGCGCCGGAGTTCATCCTCGATCGCTATCCGACCTGGACAGACGACGGGATTGTCGGAGATAACTTCGGGACACTTTGTGGCAGCCTGGACCCGTTTCCAATGCATGAGCTAATAGCCATGCGCGGCCTCATGCTTACCCCCGGAGACGCGCCAGAAGATCGGTGGCACATCAGATGCGCCAAAGCCTGGGAAGCGGCGGATGGGTATGAGGTCATCGAACGCATGACCCAGCACGGCAGGATTACGACGCTTGCGCACCTGTCGAACCTGTATTGCCAGCCACACAGACCGGACCACCCGTGGAGAGATGGATTCTGTTTGGTGATTGGCGATTCCTTCACCGACCGGGTGTCATGCTGGAACGCGGGGCTTCTTTTCGACGACGCGCACAACCAGACTTACAAGACGTTCCGCGTGCCCGCAGCGATCCGGGCAGATGAGGAGCGAGCTGCCAAAATCGGCAAGTTCCTTGGCCGCTGGAATTGGATAGGCCGAAACAATGGGCCGGCCCGTATCAATGCACGGTCGAGTTCGTTAAGCGCGGCAGACGTCCAGCAGTTCGTTGACCGGCTACGGCACGCAGCAATGTCGAACGTCGATTTCAGAGCAATCGAGTCAATCGATGACTGCTGTCCACTCGACATGCAGCGTGTATACAGCGCACACCAAATTGGGACCCCTCGGCCTTCGACTGCCGAGGCGGCGATACGCGACGCCACCACAGTTATCGCAGTACCAGCGCCGGAGCAACTCAGCTATTGCGCTGGACTGCACCCGGTTCTCACACAGGGATATTGGTTCATCGATTTGAAAATTGATCGAATGCATGACAATGGCCGGTACGACAATGTGCGAGAAGCGTGGAGATTGCCAATGCGGACGCAGTTGATTCGCATGTTCCATGAAAGCTCACCTGCGCGTATCTCCCGCCGTCGCGAGATTTCGGTAAGAGCAAATGTCGGTAAAGCCGTCATTGAAGTCAGACAGCCCAAGGACAGTGATGTATTTCGCAGCGTCATTTGTGTCGAGCAGATCGTTCGCCAGCGATCACAGGGGGTCGCGGTGGTTGCGGACGGCCTGTACATTGCCGAGCGCATGAAGTTGCAAGAGCTGCTGCAAACCACCCGGTTGCCGGTGGTCTACGCGTTTCGCGATAACGTGGTTGCGGGCGGATTGCTCAGTTACGGGCCTGACCTGATAAGCAACTACGGCAATGCGGCCAAGTACGTGGACAAGATTTTGAAGGGTGCGAAGCCTGTCGATCTGCCAGTCGAGCAGGCGACCAAGTTCGAGCTCGTGATCAACCTCAAGACTGCAAGGGCGCTCGGCCTGACGATCCCGCAATCGCTGCTGCTGCGCGCGGACGAGGTAATTCGGTAGCTGAACACCTCGCTTGACCGCGCTTGAATGTCCGGTCTCTGACAGGCGCAACCGCTGGAGTGGGTCGAAAGCGCCGGTTCGACCCACCGTCAGCAACGGCTGCAATCGTCCGAGGTACGAAGCAGTAGACCAAGCCAAAGCGCGCCGCTCTTAGGGTTCGCGCGCCGGGTTTTGTACGACGAACGAGGTGCCTCATAAGGGTACCTATGCCTCGGAGAAGGGTACTTCGGCTGCGGTTCGCCGCAAACTGGTCATCGCGTTTAGCGCAGGTGCGCTCGCAGCGCCGTTCCATTCTTTCGCCCAGCAGCAAGACAAAGTCTGGCGCGTTGGGTTTCTGTCGCTGCCTAATCGTGCACCTGCCTTGGAACCCCCCTTATTTCGGCGCACACTTGCAAGAAATAAGCGAGCTTGGCTAATCCGACACCCGGGTGTGGCGGCACCAACTCATCGACGAAGGGCTCGCCGCGGACCTGACCGCCAAGGGAACCAAATATTTCAGGGACGACGAATTGGACTGAGTGGCCGCAGTGGGCAGCGCCAACCAGTGAAGGAGTCCCGCCTCATGAACGCAGCAATACGCACCAACGAGAATTGAGTCTGCGCGATTAGCGCTTGGGTGGTTACGCCTGTCGTTTCCGTTGGTGCCGTGGAATCACAGACCGTTGCCCCCAGCGCTGGATCGGCGCTGGCTGGCCTTCGCGTGTGGACGGCTGACTCAGCCAGCGCCGAGAAGCACGAGTCGCGGCAGGAGTAAAAGGGCAATACACGGTGACATCAAGATCACGCTATCGCGCATCCGCGCGCAACCAGGGTTCAGTGACGAACGAGCTGGAAGTTCGTTCAGCGCTGAGCCCGCATAGAGGAGTCGATCATGAAGCAACTGCTACTTGCAATATCCGCCGCCGCGTTGGCATTCGGAACATCTCTAGCGATGGCCGAGGATACGAATCTCATCAACGCCTACGCTGACGACGATTTGAGGCCGCTGACTCCTGCACAAACGGCGCAGATGAAGGCTGAGCGGGATGCTGCCAAGGCGAAATATGCGGCGATGACGCCGGCCGAGAAGGCGGCAGCAAAGCAATCCGCGCAAAGCAAGAAATTAGGCGAGATGACCGCGATTGAGCGGCTCGGTGCGAACGACGACCTGACGGCGATCACCAAGGCGGAGACGGCGCAGGCGAAGGCGCAACACGATGCGGCGAAAGCCAAGTGGGACGCGATGACTCCCGAACAGAAATCCGCGTC
Source organism: uncultured beta proteobacterium (assembly GCA_963829375.1). Classification (GTDB taxonomy): domain Bacteria; phylum Pseudomonadota; class Gammaproteobacteria; order Burkholderiales; family Casimicrobiaceae; genus PALSA-1003. The sequence goes on from CAWHIS010000002.1 coordinate 11,853, forward strand.
CAGGAAAGCCACGCAGCAAAAGCGATTGGCTGACATGAACGAAATAGAGCGCTATGGCGCGAACGATGACATCGGCCGGTGGGCTACCGGGTACTGATCAACATGCGCTCCGTTCCCTTCGGGGCGAGCTCGCGGAGTTGCTCCAAGGCGAGGAGCTACAGCTTCGCAGACAGTTGCAGCACGAGATCGCGCGCCTGAGCCGACATTGAAGCACTACGTGTAGAGCTTGCGCAGCGCGATGTACAACATGTCGGCATTGCCCCGCCTGCCGACGGACGCTGACCTCGCATCGATGGAAATGAACCCGAGTTTGTCATCCCGCCAAGCGCGAGTATGGCAAGCTGATGGTCAAGCGCTCGGATCGATTGACCAAAAGCGTTTGATTTCACGGGAACCTTGGAATCATGTCCACCCAACGCTACTCCTCACCCCTCACCCGATCGGGACGTTACTTACTTGGGTCAAATCGGGGGAAATTGCGATCCCAGAGATTCAGCGCCCGTTCGTTTGGGAGGCGACCAAAGTGCGGAATAGCTCAACTGCTCTATCAGGTCTACCCAATCGGCTACCTGATTGCTTGGCGCAACCCTTCAAGTACGTAAGGAAGTCAGGCCGTCGTTAACGCGTTAGCGATCCCATGGTCGGTGCGTACCGTACCGCAAGTTCCAGAGGTGTGCCGTGTGGTCGGATCGTCGCGAGGCTCATTAACTTCTATCGACTTTTGCTGCGCGTGAGTTGCCGCGCGTAAGCACGACGCATTCTGCTAGCCGCCGTGCTTTTATGGTGCTGTTGAGAGGAGTCGAACCTCTGACCTACTGATTACGAATCAGTTGCTCTACCAACTGAGCTACAACAGCCCTGACGATCGCCGGCGGGCACGGGCGTGCCCCGATTTTCGTGCGGCCTGTATTATACCGAATCGCGCCGGTCTCTGCCAAACGCGTCATACTGCCGTGCGTTTGCAATTCTTTTTGATTCGTCGGCATGAAATCCACTCGTCATTTGCTCGGCTTTCACGCGATCACTGCCCGGTTGCGACATCATCCGGAGAGCATCCAGACGCTTTACGTCGAAGCGGCGCGGCATGATCGACGCATGCGAGAGCTGATCGAGCGCGCCGAGGCGGCAAAAGTCGCGGTGCAAGCGGTGGATGAGCGGCGTCTTCAGGCCATGGCCGGTCATGATCGACACCAGGGTGTCGTGGCCGTTGTCGACGGCGCGTTGCCCCACGTCACGCTCGAAGACGTGCTCGAAGCTGCGAGCGAGCCGCCTCTGTTGCTCATTCTTGACGGAGTGACGGATCCCCACAATCTGGGCGCCTGCTTGCGCAGCGCGGATGCGTTCGGCGTGCACGCGCTCATCGTTCCGAAAGATCGCGCGGTCGGCGTCAACGCGACGGTCGCGAAGGCGGCCTCCGGGGCTGCCGATACCGTGCCCGTCGTCAGCATCACCAATCTCGCACGGACGATGCGAGATTTGAAAGAGCGTGGCGTCTGGCTTATTGGGGCCGACGCTGAGGCCAGCGAGAGCATCTATGAAGCGGAATTGACCGGCCCCCTGGCCTGGGTCCTCGGTGCGGAGGGATCGGGCTTGCGCCGTCTGACGCGCGAGCTCTGCGATCGTGTCGTTCGCATCCCGCTCCAGGGAAGCGTGAGTTCACTCAACGTTTCGGTCGCGGCGGGCGTGTTCCTGTTCGAGACCCGCCGGCAACGTACCCGAACGTCATAGTCTGGGCACTGCTGGGGCCTGCCCGTTGGATCGGTTGCCAGGTCCAGCGCCTGCGTCTAGCATTGTCGGCTTGTTCGTCCGCTTGCTGATCGAGGAACCCATGTGCAAAGCTCCGACCCAACTTCATGGTCGCGTCATTCGTGCGGTGCTGATGACTGCGCTTGCCGCGGCGCCGCTTTGTGCTTTCGCCAAGGGCACGCTGGTCTACTGCTCCGAGGGCAGCCCCGAAGGATTCCAGCCTCAATTCTTCACCACGGGGACGACCTTCGATGCCGTTTCGGTGCCGATGTTCAACCGTCTGGTCGAATTCGAAACCGGCACGACCAACATCATCCCCGCGCTGGCCGAATCGTGGACGGTGTCGCCCGACGGCAAGACTTACACCTTCAAGCTGCGCAAGGGTGTCAAGTTCCATAGCAGTGCCAATTTCAAGCCGACGCGCGATTTCAACGCCGACGATGTCATCTTCAGCTGGAACCGCATGGCTGACGACAATCATCCCTTCCACAAGATGACCGCCGGCCAGACGTTTTCGTATTTCGACGACATGGGCATGAAGAACATCGTCGACAACGTGCAGAAGATCGATGACTACACGGTGCGCTTCAATCTAAAGCGTCCCGAGGCGCCGTTCCTCGCCGATATGGCGATGGACTTCGCGTCGATCCTGTCGCGGGAATACTTCGAGTCGATGATGAAGAAGGGCACGCCGAACGCCGCCGATGTGTATCCCATCGGCACCGGACCTTTCGAATTCGTTTCATATCAGAAGGACGCGACGATCCGGTACAAGGCCTTCGATCAATACTGGAATGGCCGCCCGAAGGTCGATAACCTGATTTTCTCGATCACGCGCGACGCCACGGCGCGTTATGCGAAGCTCAAGACGGGCGAATGCCAGGTCATGGCGTTCCCGAAACCGGCGGACCTCGACGACATGAAGAAGGATTCGAACCTCTCCTTGCTGCAGAAGGAAGGGCTCAACATCGGCTACATCGCCTTCAACACGGAGAAGAAGCCATTCGACAACAAGCTCGTCCGCCAGGCGTTGAACCTCGCCACCAACAAGGAGGCGATCCTCAAGGCGGTCTACCTTGGCAACGGGCAGATGGCGAAGAACCCGATCCCCCCGATCTTGTGGAGCTACAACAACAACGTCAAGGATTATCCCTACGATCCGGCCAAGGCCAAGGAGCTGCTGGCGCAGGCCGGTTTTCCGAACGGCTTCGAGGTCGAACTCTGGTATCTGCCCGTCACCCGCCCCTACAACCCCGACGGCAAGCGGATGGCGGAGATGATCCAGGCCGACTGGGACAAGGTTGGCGTCAAAGCCAAATTGCTGACCTTCGAGTGGGCCGAGTATCGCAAACGTGCCAAAGGAGGGGAGCATCAGATCGTCATGTTCGGCTGGTCCGGCGACAACGGCGATCCCGACAACTTCTTCGTGCCGCTACTGGGTTGCGAAGCCGTGAAAGGTGGCGGCAACAACGCCCGCTGGTGCAACAAGAGCTTCGAGGACCTGATCATCAAGGCAGCGCAGACGCCGAAACAGGCCGATCGCGCCAAGCTCTACGAGCAGGCACAGGTCATCTTCAAGGAAGAAGCGCCCTGGATCACCGTCGCACATTCGATCCGCTTCGATCCGATACGGACGGAAGTGAAGGGCTACAAGATGGATGCGACGGCGCATCACTACTTCAACAACGTCGAACTGGGGCTCGCGCCGTCGAAAGCACCGTGATGGAGCTTGGGCCCCGGCCTGCGCCGGGGCGACGAGCTGTACCGTCATCCTGTCGGATGCGGGATCCACCACGTTGTCATCCCGGCGAAGGCCGGGATCCAATGAGTAGCGTCGTGAGCGCAATGACCCAACTTGGGTCCCGGCCTGCGCCGGGGCGACGATAGTCGCGTCCTACCGCGAAAGCTGGAACGCAGCCCCCTCGTGCTCGCCTTCTTCCTTCGCCGCGCCGCGCTGATCGTACCAACGTTCGTCGGCGTGACGCTCCTTGCGTTTGCGCTGATCCATCTGATTCCCGGCGACCCGGTCGAGAACCTGTCGGGCGAACGCGGCATGGACCCGGCGCGCCGCGAACGGTTGCTGCGCGAATTCGGCCTCGACCGGCCATTGCCGCAGCAGTACGTCGATTACATCGGCCATGTCGCCAGGGGCGATCTCGGTACGTCGCTGACCACGCATGAGCCCGTGCTCGGCGAATTCGCAACGCTGTTTCCTGCAACCGTCGAACTCGCTTTTTTTGCGATGCTTCTGGCGGTGTGCATCGGGATTCCGGCCGGGATCATCGCCGCGCTGAGGCGCAACACCGTTGCCGATTATGCGGTGATGGGCGTGGCCCTGACGGGTTACTCGATGCCCATCTTCTGGTGGGCGCTGCTGCTGATTCTGTTCTTCTCGGTGCACCTGGGATGGACGCCCGTCTCCGGACGGATCGCCGTCGAATTCGATGTGCCCGCGGCAACCGGCTTCATGCTGATCGATGCGCTGCGCTCCGGCGAGCCGGGAGCGTTCCGCTCCGCGCTGTCGCATCTCATTCTGCCGGCGATCGCGCTGGGGACGATTCCGCTCGCGGTGATTGCCCGCATGACGCGCTCCGCGATGCTCGAAGTCCTGCGCGAGGATTACATGCGCACGGCACGGGCGAAGGGCCTGCCGTACTGGCGCGTGGTGCTTGTGCATGCGCTGCGCAATGCGCTGATCCCGGTCATCACCGTGATCGGCCTGCAGGTTGGCCTGTTGTTGTCCGGCGCGATCCTGACCGAGACGATCTTTTCGTGGCCAGGTGTCGGCAATTGGCTGGTGCACGGCGTGCAGTCGCGCGATTACCCGGTGGTTCAGGGCGGGATCCTGCTGATCGCGACGATCGTGATTTCGGTCAATTTGCTCGTCGACGTCCTCTATGGTGTCGTCAATCCGCGGATCCGCCATGCCTGATGCCGCGACCATCAGCGTCGACGCGACGTCGGCAGTTCCGAGTTCGTGGCGCGAGTTCTGGAAGGCGTACGCTCAAAGTCGCGGTGCGCTGATCGGACTCGGTCTGATCGCGGTCCTGATCCTTTTGGCGCTGGCTGCCAACGTCGTAGCACCGCACCCGCCGAATGAGCAGTATCGCGAATTCACGCTCACGCCCCCCGCGTGGGCGACCGGCGGCACTTCACGCTTCCTGCTGGGCACGGACGCCGTCGGCCGGGACATTTTGTCGCGCCTCATCTACGGCACGAGGTTGTCGCTGCTCATCGGCCTCATCTCGGTGGCGATCTCGATGTCCGGCGGGGTCGCGCTGGGGATGATCGCCGGCTACTTTCGGGGGCTTACAGAAACCGTCGTCATGCGCCTGATGGACGTGATGCTGGCTTTGCCGAGCCTGCTGCTGGCGATCGCCGTCGTCGCGATCCTCGGGCCCGGCCTGATCAATGCCATGTACGCGATCGCAATCGTACTGCTGCCGCACTTCGTGCGCCTGACGCGCGCGGCGGTCATTGCCGAGACCGGCAAAGAATACGTCACCTCGTCGCGCATCGCCGGCGCCGGAGCCCTGCGCGTGATGTTCAGCACGATACTGCCCAACTGCATGGCACCGCTCATCGTTCAGGGAACGCTGGGCTTTTCGTCGGCGATTCTCGATGCGGCGGCGCTGGGCTTTCTCGGCCTGGGCGCGCAGCCGCCGACGCCGGAGTGGGGCTCGATGCTGGCCGACGCGCTCGAATTCATTCAGCGCGCTTCATGGGTCGTGACCTTTCCCGGGCTCGCCATCCTGATCACCGTGCTGGCGTTCAACCTGATGGGCGACGGGCTGCGCGACGCTCTGGACCCCAAGCTGAAACGCTAGTGTTAGAAATAGAACAGTTGCGGGTCGAGTTCGGCGACGAAACCTCGCCGCTGATCGCGGTCGATGGCGTCGATTTGTCGATGGAGGCGGGCGAGATCGTCGGCTGCGTCGGCGAATCCGGCTCCGGCAAGAGTGTCACGGCGCTGGCGATCATGGGTCTCATCGACTTCCCGGGACGCGTGCGCGCGAAAAAGCTCGCGTTTGCAGGTCACGATCTCCTGCGCATGAGCCCCGCACAGCGGCGAGCGGTGATCGGCAAGGACATCGCGATGATCTTCCAGGATCCGCTGGCAAGCCTGAATCCGTGTTTTACGGTTGCTTATCAATTGAGCGAGGCGTTGCGGGTGCACGGTACCGAGCGGGAGCGCCGGAGCCGGAGCATTCGGCGCGCAAAAACGATCGAGCTATTGCAGCAGGTTGAAATTCCCGACGCTGAAACACGCCTCAACGCCTTTCCGCACCAGCTTTCCGGCGGCATGGCGCAGCGCGTCATGATCGCGATGGCGATCGCGTGCCAGCCGCGCCTGCTCATCGCCGACGAGCCGAGCACCGCACTCGACGTGACGGTTCAAGCGCAGGTGCTCGACTTGCTTTGCCGCCTCCAGCGTGAACGCGCCATGGCTTTGCTGCTGATCACGCACGACCTCGCCGTCGTTGCCGAGACAGCACAGCGGGTCGTCGTCATGTACGCCGGGCAGCAGGTCGAGACGGGGCCGGTCCCGACGATCTTCGAGGTTCCGCAGCATCCGTACACGCAGGCGCTGCTCGCGGCACTGCCCGAGCACAACCAACAGCGGGCCCGATTGAACGCGATCCCGGGCATCGTGCCAGGCCAGCACGATCGGCCCACCGGTTGTCTGCTGTCGCCGCGGTGTGAATTCGCAGTCGAACGTTGCCGGCGCGAGCAGCCGGCGCTCGTTGGTCCTGCGGGGCGCAAGGTGCGCTGCCATTTCCCTCTCGACACGCGGGGTCGACCGACGGGTGGATGGATCGCGGACGCGACCGCAACGGTTGCCGCGCGTTGACGCCGATGAGCATGCCGCCGCCGTTGCTGGAAGCCTTCGCGTTGAGCCGTCATTACGCCGTGTCGCGCGGGCTTCTGCGACGTAGGGGCTTGGTACGGGCGCTGGATGGCGTTGCGTTTTCGCTGCGTGCTGGCGAAACGCTGGCGGTGGTGGGCGAATCGGGGTGCGGCAAATCGACGCTGGCACGGCAGGTAACGATGATCGAGCGTCCGACCGCGGGCGAACTCAAGGTGGATGGGCAGGACGTCGCGCACGCAGATCGGGCTACCCTCCAGCGGTTGCGGCCACTGGTGCAAATGGTGTTCCAGAATCCGTATGCGTCGCTCAATCCGCGCAAGAAGGTCGGCACGTTGCTCGAGGAACCGCTCGTGATCAATACCGACTTGAGTGCCGCTGCGCGCCGCGATGCGGCCCGGACCATGCTGGCCAAGGTCGGTCTGCGGCCCGAGCACTATCAACGCTATCCGCATATGTTCTCCGGCGGCCAGCGGCAACGCATCGCAGTGGCGCGCGCATTGATGACGAACCCGCGCCTGGTAGTCGCCGATGAGCCGGTGTCCGCGCTGGACGTGTCGATCCAGGCGCAGGTGCTCAATCTGCTGATGGACGTGCAGCAACAGCTTGGGGTGGCCTACCTGTTCATCTCGCACAACCTGCAGGTCGTGCGCCACATTGCCGACACGGTCGCCGTAATGTATCTGGGCAAGATCGTGGAATATGGACCGAAAGCCGGCGTCTTTCGGCAGCCGAAGCATCCGTACACAAGGGCGCTGCTGGCCAGCACGCCCGTGCTGAGTGCCGCGGCTCGGCGCGAGCGCACCGTGCTCAAGGGCGAGCTGCCGTCGCCGCTAAACCCGCCGCCCGGATGTGCGTTTCACTTGCGCTGCCCGTATGCGGTGGAACGTTGTCGTGTCGACGTGCCTGTGCTTCAGCGGTTTGGTGACGCGCAGGTGGCGTGTCATCGACTTGCGGAGTTGAACGCCTAGAGAACCAGACGTAGCACACAAGTCCCAGGCATCCATTGACGGTCCCGGGCCCTTTGGGCATGATCGCCACACTCGCGTCGCTCGCGACTGCCGCTGGCGCGACGCGTGGGTTCGCAACCTGTGCTCGCCTTCATCCTTCGCCGCATTCTCCAGTCCCTTGCCGTCATGGCAGTGGTCGCGTTCATCGCCTTCGGTTTGTTCAACTTTACCGGAGACCCGGTGACCTTCATGGTCGGCCAGGATGCGACGCAGGAAGACCGAGCCCGGCTCCGTGCTGACCTTGGACTCGACCAGCCGTTCTACGTGCAGTTCGCGCGCTTTGTCGGTCGCGCCGTGCGCGGCGATTTCGGTTTGTCGCTGCGGCAAGGGCGCTCCGTCTCGACGCTGCTGAAGGAACGCCTGCCGGCAACGCTCGAGCTCGCATTTGTCGCGGCGTCTCTAGCGCTGGTCATCGGCATTTCCGGCGGGGTGTACACGGCCCTCAAACGCGACTCCTGGCTGTCACAAGTCCTGCTCGCAGGTTCTCTTGCCGGTGTTTCGCTGCCCCCATTTCTGGTCGGCATTCTTCTGATCCTTGTTTTCGCCGTGATTCTCGGTTGGCTGCCGTCGTTCGGTCGCGGGCAGACCGTCGCGCTCGGCTGGTGGACCACCGGCTTTCTCACCAAGAGCGGCCTGAAGGCGCTCATCCTGCCGTCGATCACGCTGTGCCTGTTCCAGATGGCACTGATCATGCGTCTGGTACGAGCGGAAATGCTCGAGGTGCTGCGCACCGATTACATCAAGTTCGCGCGCGCACGCGGGCTCACCGACCGCTCGATTCATTTCGGCCACGCATTGAAGAATACCCTCGTTCCGGTCATCACGATCACTTGCCTGCAACTCGGTGCGATCATCGCTTTTGCCATCATCACGGAGACCGTCTTTCAGTGGCCGGGGATGGGGCTGCTGTTCATCCAGGCGGTAGGCTTTGCCGACGTGCCGGTGATGGCTGCGTACCTTTGTCTGATCGCGTTGATCTTCGTGCTCCTCAATCTGGTTGCCGATCTGCTGTACTATGCGGTCGATCCAAGGCTGCGTATCGAGCGGCTCGCGGCGGCGCATTGAATAGCGCATGAATTCATGAGTCCCATCGAGCATCTGCGCAATGACCACGCTGCATTGACCGCTTTGCGGCGCGACCTGCACGCGCATCCCGAGCTCGGCTTCGAGGAGCATCGCACCGTCGAAGTCGTCACGCGCGAACTGGCAGCGCTCGGGGTGGAGCACCATTCCGGAATCGGGAGAACCGGCGTCGTCGGCGTCATTCACGGCTTGAACGGCGGCCGCGGACGGTCCATCGGGCTGCGCGCCGACATGGATGCGCTGCCGATGCACGAGGAGAATGATTTCGCCTACGTGTCCCGCTTCAAGGGCCGCATGCACGGGTGCGGACACGACGGGCACACGACCATGCTGCTGGGTGCCGCGCGCTATCTGTCGCGCACGCGGCGCTTCGACGGCTCCGTATACCTTATTTTCCAGCCGGGCGAGGAGGGCTTCGCCGGCGGCAAGGCCATGATCGACGACGGGTTGTTCGAGCGGTTTCCCGCGGAAGAGGTGTATGCGCTCCACAACTGGCCCGGACTGCCGCCGGGACAGATCGCCGTGCGCCCGGGGCCGATGATGGCCGCGGCCGACCGCATCGAGATCCACATCGAGGGCCGCGGTGGTCATGGCGCGCACCCGCATCTGAGCGTCGATCCGGTGCTGGTTGCCGGGCACATCATCACCGCCGCGCAGTCGATCGTGTCCCGCAATGTCAGCCCGATCGACACCGCAGTTGTCAGCCTGTGCGCAATGCATGCCGGCAATCTCGGGGCGATGAGCGTCATCCCCCGCGACGCGCGCCTCATCGGCACCGTGCGCACCTTCCGTCCGTCGACGCAGGATTTCATCGAGCGGCGCCTCAACGAACTCGTGCATTCGATTGCCGCCGCGTTCGGCGCGACCGCGACGCTCAAGTACGAGCGCGTCTATCCCGCCACGATCAACAGCGAACGCGAGGCAGAGTTCGCTGCCGGCGTCGCCGATACGCTGGTCGGGCCCGAGAACGTCGTGCGCGACCTCGAGCCGTCGATGGGCTCCGAGGATTTTTCTTTCATGCTGCAACGCAGGCCGGGCGCCTACGCGCGGCTGGGGCAGGGCGGCGCCGAAGGCGGGTGCTTGCTGCACAACACGCGCTATGACTTCAACGACGAAGTCATTCCCGTCGGCGCGGGCTACCTCGCCGCACTGGCCGAGGCGGCCATGCCGCTGCAGCGATGAGCTCCGCCGACCACTTCGCACAGAGTTACGCCGAGGCGCGCGACAAGTTCGTCAGCGCGGCGAGCGCGCGCGGAGCGCGTCAGTTCCGGTACGTGCATCCAAGCGAGCGCGGTGCCGACGGCGAGGAGTTGTCCATGGACTTCGCCTTCGTCGGCAAACCGGGAGCGAGCGGACTGCTGTTGCTGCTTTCGGGGACACACGGCGTCGAGGGATTCTGTGGCTCCGGATGTCAGGTTGCACTGCTTCACGATGACGAGTTCATGCTGGCGGTCGAGCGCGCCGGCGTCGAAGTGCTGATGCTGCATGCGTTGAATCCGTACGGCTTTTCGCATCTGCGCCGGGTCAACGAAGACAACGCTGATCTCAACCGCAATTTCGTCGATTTTCGCGCGCCCCTGCCGGCGAACAGCGCCTATGCCGAGATTCACCCGCTCTTGTTGCCTGAGACCTGGCCACCGGGTGCCGCGACTGAAGCGCAACTGGGAGCTTGGGTCGCGGCGAAGGGCGCCAAGGCGTATCAGGCGGCTGTCAGCGGCGGTCAATACGAGTTTCCGGACGGCATGTTTTACGGCGGTCAGGCGCCGGCTTGGAGCAATCTGGTGCTGCGCGGGGTCTTGCGCGCCCACGCGGCGACGCGCGCGCAGCTCGCGTGGATCGATTTCCACACTGGACTGGGGCCGCGCGGCCACGGCGAGAAAATTTACGCCGGCACCGACAACGCAGCTGACATCGCGCGCACGAAGAGCTGGTGGGGGCCGGACGTTACATCATTTCTGGAAGGCACTTCAACCTCGGCGCCCTTGACCGGCATCAACGGCTACGCTGCACGCGACGAATGTCCTGCGGTGGCGTTCGCCGGCATTGCGCTCGAATACGGCACCTTTCCCATCGACCAGGTACTGCAGGCGTTTCGCGCCGAGCATTGGCTGCACAACCATCGCGATGCGGCCTCCGAACAGCGGGAGGAGATCAAGCGCCATTTCCGTGACATGTTCTATATCGATGCAGACGACTGGAAGGAAATGGTCTGCGCACAGGCCCACGACGCCTGCATGAAAGCTGTGGCGCGGCTGCCGTCGACGCCTGCGCACGCATAATTCACTTAGGAGACAGTCGATGAGGACGTTGTATCGCACGCTGGTGGGGATCGTCGTCGTGGGCGTCTTTGGCGCGGGAGCAGCCTGGGCCGCGACATTCCGTTTCGCCGACCAGGGCGACGCGGTCTCGATGGATCCGCATTCGCTGAACGAGTCACTGCAGCTCACCCTCACCGGCAACATCTACGAGCCGCTGGTGGGACGCGGAAAAAAATTGGAGCTCATTCCGTTGCTCGCGACATCGTGGAAGCAGGTCGCGCCGACGGTTTGGCGCTTCAATCTGCGCCAGAACGTGAAGTTTCACGATGGCACGCCGTTCACCGCCGACGATGTCGTTTTTTCATATGAACGCTCCAAGGTCGACGGCTCCGACATGAAAACCAAAATGGGGCCGATGAAAGAGGTCAAGAAGGTCGACGACCATACGGTTGACTTTATTACCAACGAACCATTCCCGATCCTTCCCGACACCCTCAACACCTGGTACATCATGAGCAAGGTGTGGTGCGAGAAGAACAACGCGGCGGCACCGGTCGACGTGCGCAAGGGCAAGGAGAATGCGGCGACGCTGCGCGCCAACGGCACCGGACCCTTCATGCTAAAGGCGCGTGAACCTGGCGTCCGCACGGTGTTTGTCCCCAACCCGGCCTACTGGGACAAGGTGGAAAGCAATATCACCGAAGCCGTCTTCACGCCGATCAAGAACGATGCGACGCGGGTCGCCGCACTGGTGTCAGGCGACATCGACATGATGGAGCCGGTACCGCTGCAGGACATCGATCGGCTGAAGGCCGCTGCGAACCTCAATGTGCTCCAAGGCCCCGAGCTGCGGACGATTTTTCTCGGCATGGATCAGTCGCGCGACGAGCTGCTGTTTTCCAATATCAAGGGGAAGAATCCGTTCAAGGACAAGCGGGTCAGGCAGGCGTTCTATCAGGCGATCGATATCGAGGCGATCAAGACTCGCATCATGCGGGGCGCGTCGACACCGACGAACCTGATGATCGCACCGGGCATAAAAGGCTTCGTCCCCGACATGAACAAGCGGATGCCCTATGATCCCGTCGCGGCCAAGAAGCTCCTGGTCGATGCGGGATACCCAAACGGGTTCGAAGTCGGGATGAACTGTCCGAATGACCGCTATGTCAACGACGCTTCGATCTGCCAGGCGGTTGCCGCGATGCTGGCCAAGATCGACGTCAAGGTCGACCTGATGGCGGAAACGAAGGTGACGTATTTTCCGAAGATTCTGTCCCGCAATACCTCGTTCTACCTCCTCGGATGGACACCGGATTCGTACGATGCGCAGAACGCCATTTACGCGCTGTTGATGACTCCCGCTCCGAACGGGCAAGGCCTTTTCAATCTCGGCAGCTACAGCAACAAACGCGTCGACGAACTCGGAGCACAGATCGCCAGCGAGCTCGACCAGACCAAGCGCAACGCGATGATCGCCGAGTTGTTCAAGATTCATGGCGATGACATTGGCACATTGCCCCTGCATCAGCAGGCGCTGGCATGGGCCGCCAAGAAGAACATCGAGCTCGTCCAGCTCGCGGACAACACCAACCTGCTCAAGTGGATCGTGGTGAAATGACGCAGCTGTCCGCGAGCCAGACGCGCAGCGTCGCAGCGATCGGAAACAGCTGCGTCATCCCGGGCGAGCGCAGCGAGACCCGGGATCCAAGTTTCGACGGTACGCGGAGTGGGAAGCGCAACTTGGGCCCCGGCCTACGCCGGGGCGACGAAAAATCGGTCATCCCGGCGAAGGCCGGGATCCAATTGTCGGTGGTCGATGAAACGTCCCATGCAACTTGGGCCCCGGCCTACGCCAGGGCGACACAACCCAGGTGAGCATGAACGCGGGCATTCCCTCGCACCTCACCGGCTGGTGGGACAGCGACCTGGCCTACAGTTTTCGACGATCGCCGGTCGCGATCGTTTCCGCAATCGTGTTGACCATCTGCCTCGGTGCGGCGCTGTTCGCGCCGTGGGTCGCGCCGCACAATCCGTTCGACCTCGCGACGCTCAATTTGCTCGACGCACTTTCTCCTCCCCGGGGCATGGCAGGCGCGAAGCCCCAGTTTTTGCTCGGCACCGACGACCAGGGGCGCGATCTGCTGTCAGCGATCATGTTCGGCGCACGTATTTCGCTGCTGGTCGGACTTGCCTCCGTGCTGTTTGCGGTCGTGGTCGGAGTGAGCCTCGGCCTGATTGCCGGCTTCGCGGGAGGCAAGATCGACGGCTTCATCATGCGCGTGGCGGACGTACAGCTCTCGTTTCCAGCGATCCTGATCGCGTTGCTGATCGACGGTGTCGCCCGCGCGGTGCTCCCGCGCGACGCGCACGGTCCGCTCGCATTGTTCGTGCTCATCTTCGCGATCGGGATCTCTAGCTGGGTCCATTACGCCCGCACCGTACGCGGGTCGACGCTGGTCGAAAAGAACAAGGAGTATATCCAGGCGGCGCGCGTGATCGGCATTCGTCCGTTCGCGATCATGCTGCATCATCTGCTGCCCAACGTTCTCGGCCCGGTGCTGGTGCTGGCGACCATCAACATCGCCACGGCGATCATCGCCGAGGCTACGCTGTCGTTCCTCGGCGTCGGCGTTCCGCCGACGCAGCCCTCGCTCGGGACGCTGATCCGCGTCGGCAACGATTTTCTTTTCTCCGGAGAATGGTGGATCACGATCTTCCCCGGCGCGGCACTGATCATCATGGTGCTGGCCATCAACTTGCTCGGTGACTGGCTGCGCGACGCGTTGAATCCGAGATTGCGCTGAAACCTCCGTTGTGAGCTCCGTCGCACCCCTATTGCAGGTCGAGCGTCTGCGGGTCGAATTTCCGACGCGGCGCGGGACGCTGGTCGCGGTCGACGGTGTTTCGTTCTCGATCGCACCGGGCGAAGTGCTCGGCGTGGTTGGAGAGTCAGGTGCGGGAAAATCGATCACCGGTGCGGCAATCATCGGCTTGATCGACCCGCCCGGACGGATCGGGTCCGGCCGGGTCGTGCTGGGCGAGCGGCGCATCGACAATCTGCCGCCAGAAGCATTGCGGCGCGTGCGGGGTCGGGAGATCGGCGCGGTGTTCCAGGATCCGCTGACATCGCTCAATCCGCTCTACACCGTTGGGCGGCAGCTGGTCGAGACCATATCGACCCATCTGAATCTGTCGGCGGCGGCAGCGCGGGCACGCGCGCTCGAATTGCTGGGCGAGGTCGGCATCGCCGCACCCGAGCGCCGCATCGATCAGTATCCGCATCAGTTTTCGGGTGGCATGCGGCAACGCATCGTGATTGCGCTTGCGCTCGCCGGGAATCCGAAGCTGATCATCGCCGACGAGCCGACGACGGCGCTCGATGTGTCGATCCAGGCACAGATCATCGCCCTGCTCAAGCGGCTCTGCCGCGACCATGGCACCGCGGTGATGCTCATCACGCACGACATGGGTGTCATCGCCGAGACGGCGGATCGCGTCGCCGTGATGTATGCGGGCCGCATCGTCGAAATCGGCCCCGTGACGGAGGTGATCCATCGGCCCGCGCATCCGTATACGCGCGGCCTGATGGGTTCGATCCCATCGATTGCAGGCGAACGCGATGTGCTCGCGCAGATCGATGGCAGCATGCCGCGGCTCACGGCGATTCCAACCGGGTGCGCGTTCCATCCGCGCTGCCCGCAGGTGTTCGAGCGCTGTCGCCACGAGCGGCCGGAGCTGACCGAGGTAGGCGCGACGCAGGCTGCGTGCTGGCTGCATCAACGCTGATCGGACCATGGCACAACCGGACAACGCGCCTTTGCTCGAACTCGTCGACGTGGCGCGCTATTTCGACGTGTCGGCACCTTGGCTCAACCGGGTATTGGAGCGCAAGCCGCGGCAGGTTTTGCGGGCAGTCGACGGTGTGAGCTTCGGTATTGCCAAGGGCGAAACGTTGGGGCTTGTCGGCGAGTCGGGTTGTGGCAAATCGACCGTCGCGCGGCTGATCGTGGGACTGTACCGGCCGACACGGGGCAAGATTTTCTTCGGTGGCGTCCGCATCGACGAGGGTGAGCCGCAGCTCGCGTTGCGGCGGACGATGCAGATGATTTTTCAGGACCCCTACGCGAGCCTCAATCCGCGTTGGCGCGTTCGCGATATTGTCGCAGAGCCGATCCGTGCGCACGAACTGGCGCAGACCCCTGCCGAGGTGGACGCGCGCGTGGCCGCCTTGCTGGGACAGGTCGGCCTTGCGGCGGCGGATGGCACAAAGTATCCGCACCAGTTCTCCGGCGGCCAGCGGCAGCGCATCTCGATCGCCCGCGCGCTCGCCACGCGTCCCGCGTTCCTGATCTGCGACGAACCGACGTCGGCGCTCGATGTATCGGTCCAGGCGCAGGTTTTGAACCTGATGCGCCGCCTGCAGCGCGAGCTCGGTCTCACTTACTTGTTCATTTCGCACAATCTCGCAGTCGTGCACCACGTCGCTGATCGCGTCGGCGTCATGTACCTGGGGCGGATCGTCGAACTGGCGCCGACGCGCGGGCTGTTCGCCTTACCGCAGCACCCCTACACGCGAATGCTGCTCGCGGCCGTTCCCGATCTGTCGCTGGCGGCCAAACCGCGAACGGCCGTCGGCGGAGAAATACCCAATCCGCTGGACCCGCCGACCGGCTGCGCGTTTCATCCGCGCTGCCCACACGCGAACGAGCGCTGCCGGCGCGAGGTGCCGTTGCTCATGCGGGCCAAAGCCATCGACGGCGGGTCGGTCGCCTGCCACGCTGTCGAGGAGGGCCGTTTGGCTCCGGCCGCATTTGCGCAAGTCTGAAGGCCAGTCCAATCGGCTATAATTACTCCTTTACGCGGCCGCCCGGGCCTTCCGGCGTCCGCGCGTAGCCACCCCGCACGCGGCCTCCCCCCGATGCCGCCGTGCCCGTGCAGAAGAATTCGAATTGCGCCTGACTCAGATCAAACTGGCCGGTTTCAAGTCATTCGTCGACCCGACCAGCATCGCCACCCCTGGGCAACTCGTCGGCATCGTCGGTCCCAACGGCTGCGGAAAGTCGAACGTCATCGATGCCGTGCGCTGGGTGCTGGGCGAATCCAAGGCGTCGGCGCTGCGCGGCGAGTCGATGCAGGACGTGATCTTCAACGGTGCCGGCGATCGTGCGCCGGTCGGCCGCGCCTCGGTCGAGCTCCACTTCGACAACAGCCAGGGGCGCATTGGCGGACAGTGGGGCAGTTTCGCCGATCTTTCGATCAAGCGCATTCTCACCCGCGATGGCGACTCGACGTACTACATCAACAACATTCCGGTGCGCCGCCGCGACATACACGATCTATTCTTAGGCACCGGCCTGGGTCCGCGTGCCTACGCCATCATCGAACAGGGAATGATCGCAAGGGTCATCGAAGCGCGTCCCGAAGAGTTGCGCGTGTTCCTCGAGGAGGCCGCAGGCGTCTCCAAATACCGCGAACGGCGCCGCGAAACCGAGAGCCGAATTGCCGATACCCGTGAGAATCTGGCACGCGTCGAGGACATTCGCGTTGAACTCGGAGCGCAGGTGATCCGGCTCGAAGCGCAGGCTAAAGTCGCTACCGAATATCGAGAATTCGAGTTGCGGCTCAAGCAGGCGCAGCATCTGCTCTGGTACTCCAAGCAGCAGGACGCGGTCCGCACGCGCGAAAGACAGGCCGCGGAGATTGGCAACCTCACTGCGGGCTTCGAGGCCTTGCAAGCGGATCTGCGCGCCGTCGAGAATCGCCTGGAAGGCCTGCGCGCCGATCACTACGGGGCCGGCGACGCAATGCATGAGAAGCAGGGCGCGTTCTACGCGGCGAATGCCGAAGTGACGCGCCTCGAGCAGCAACTCGCGTTCGCGCGCGAGAACGAAGGCCGGCTCACGCAGCAGGTCGCGCAGATCACCGATCAGGTCACCGCGTTTTCTGCGCAACTCGACACGATGGCGGCCGATACGAGCGCTGGCGAGCAGGAACTCGAACGCGCGGTTTCGCAACGCGAAGCCACGGCGGTCGAGGAACAGGCGGCGGCCGCTGCCCTACCACAGCTCGAGGCCGCGGTCGCGGAAGCCGCGCATGCCATGGCTTCGATTCAGCGTCGCATCGGCGAGATCGAGCAGGAGCTGCGCGTCGCCGACACACGGCGCGAGAACGCGGCAAAGGTCCTCGCGGCGCTTGGCCAGCGACGCGAGCGCCTCGATGCCGAAACGAGCGAGCTCGCGTTGCCGAAGACGGCGCAGATCGACGTCGTTACCGAGCAGCTCGAGCAGGAAACGGCTGATCTGACGGGTCGCGGCACAGCGCTCGCCGAACTGAACGAAGTTGTCCGCTCTCTCCAGGCGCGACATCGCTCCACGAGCGACGCGTGGCAAGTGGCAAGCAGCGGCCTGGCCGATCGAGAGGCGCGGGCGCAAGCGCTCTCCGAGCTGCAGGCAAAGATCGGCAACAGCAAGGACGCGGCAGCGTGGTTCGCAGCGCGCGGGCTCGAACGCACGCGACGCCTATGGCAGCGGCTCGACATCGAGCGCGGCTGGGAGGACGCGCTCGAAGCGGTGCTGCGTGAGCGGCTCAACGCGCTGGAAATGCCGTCGCTCGATGCGGTGCTGAGCTGGGCCGGCGATGACGCCGCGCTTCCAGGCCGGATCGCGGCGTACGCTATGGGTACTCCAGAAGCGACCGTGGCTTCCGCCAGCGGCACGCTGCTCGGCAAGGTGCGGGCCAAGGATCCCCAGCTTACGCGGCTGCTTGCCGATTGGCTGCACGGCGTGCAATGCCGGGAAGATCTCGCAACCGCGTTGCGCGAGCGCGCAACGTTGCAAGTGGGCGAAAGCTTCGTGGTCCCCAATGGGCACGTCGTCAACGCCCAGGGTGTGAGCTTTTTTGCGCCGGACAGCGAGCTTCACGGTGTACTGGCGCGACAACGCGAGCTGGCGGAACTGGAGCAGGCGATCGGCATTGCGCGCGCCGAGACAAGCGCGGCGGCTGCCGCGCGCACGGAGGTCGAGGCCGAGCTCAACTTGCGCCAGCAGGAGTACCACGGCGAAAACATGGCGTTTTCATCGCAGCAGCGGCGCTGCCATGACCTCGAGCTCGAGTTGATGCAGCTGAAGCAGGCCACCGAGGCGGCCGAGCGGCGGCGTGCCCAGATCGCCGAGGAGTTGGCGGCGCTGACAGTCGAGGAGACGGCGGAGCGGGAGGCGCTGGCTGCGATCGACGAAGACTTGCGCGCGGAGCATGTTCGCCTCGACGCCGAAATGGCTCAGCGCGACAGCGCGCGGCACACCGTCAACGAGGTCGAGGTGGCGCTCGCCCGTGGGCGAGAGCGGGTGCGGGCCGCGGAACGCGCGGCACAGGAGGCAGGATTTGCGGAGCGGTCCTGCCGGGAGCGCCTGGCGGAGCTGGCACGTCGACGTGAAGCACTCGAGGCGCAACTCGCGCAGCAGCAGGGGTTGCTCACCCGGGTGGCCGCAGAACGCGAAGGCATCGACTGGACGCCGGTCGAGTCTGCGCTCCAGACACAGTTGACGGTACGTGCTGCGGCCGAGCAAGCGCTTGCCGGCGCGCGGGATCACCAGGAAGCGATTGGCACTGCGATGCGCACCGCGGAGGAAGAGCGCATGGTTGCGGATCAGAAACTCGAACCGGCGCGGGCGAAGATCGACGAAGTGAGGCTGAAGGAGCAGGCTGCGACGCTGGCGGAGCAGCAGTATGCGGACCAGCTGAGCGAAGTGCACGCCGACGTCGCGGCGCTGCCGGAACAGATGAAGGCCTGGGGCCGGGCGAGTACGCTGCCAGGCGAGATCGAGCGGATCACGCAGGCCATCGCCGGATTGGGGGCGGTCAACCTCGCCGCGCTCGACGAGTTGACGCAGGCATCCGAGCGCAAGGCTTATCTCGACGCCCAGGCCCAGGACCTGACCGAGGCAATGACGACGCTCGAGAGCGCGATCCGTCAGATCGATCGCGAGTCCCGGCAACTGCTGCAGCAGACCTTCGATCTCGTCAACGTCAATTTCGGCAAGCTGTTCCCGACCTTGTTCGGCGGCGGCCAGGCCAAGCTGCTCCTCACGGGCGAGGAAATTCTCGATTCCGGCGTTCAGGTCGTGGCGCAGCCGCCGGGCAAGCGCAATACCTCGATTCACCTGCTGTCCGGCGGCGAGAAGTCGCTGACCGCCATTGCGCTGGTGTTTGCGCTGTTCCAGATCAACCCGGCACCGTTCTGCCTGCTCGACGAGGTCGATGCGCCACTGGACGACCCCAATACCGACCGTTTTTGCGCGCTGGTGCGAACGATGTCGGACGCGACGCAGTTCCTGTTCATCAGCCACAACAAGATCACGATGGAGATGGCGAACCAGCTGATCGGGATCACCATGCCGGACCCTGGCGTATCCCGCGTCGTCGCGGTCGACATCGCCGAAGCACTTGAACTCGCCGAGGCGGCACCTTAGACGGCACGCCGATGCAGACGATGAACCCACTGTTCCTCGGCCTGTTGATCGCGGGCGTGGTGCTGGTGATCGGAGTCGTGCTGATCAACTGGCTCCAGGAACGCCGCGTGCGCCGACGCATCGACGCTGCGTTCGGCAAGCCCGGGAATACTGCGCCCGCTGCCGGTCGCGTGGAGCCAATGCTTCACGGGGAACAGGATTCACCTGAGTCGACGGCCACGATTGATACGACGGACATGGCTCCCGGCGATATCGTGAGCGCGGAGCCGCAAGAGGCGGACACGGAGGCGGTGATACAAGCCGTGCGGACCGCACCTTCGCGGGTCGAGCGATCGGCCCTCGCTCCGGATCCGGATATCGAATGCGTGGTAATGCTGCGCCCTGCGCAGCCGGCGCCGACCGCAGCACTTGCAACTGCCTTGTCCGCACCGATGTCCAGACCCGTGCGTTGGCTCGGGCGACGCGGCCCGGGTCTGCCGTGGCAGGTAATCGACGCCGCCACGTCGGGACCGTGGCAGGAAGTCGCGGCGTGCATGCTGATTGCCAACCGCTCCGGCGCCGCTACGCGCGCGGACATCGAGACATTTCTGCGCGCGGCCGAGCGGACCGCAGCGGGACTGTCCGCGGCATGCGAGTTGCCAGACGTGGCCGAGGAGGTCGCTCGCGGCGAAGCGCTCGACCGCTTCTGTGCCGACCTGGACGTGCAAATCGGCCTCACCATCCTCAAGAGCGACTCGGGCCAGATTCTCGGTACTCGGCTGCGCGGCGTCGCCGAGGCGACGGGCTTTCGCCTCACCTCTGGCGGTCAGTTCGAATACGTGCAGGACGAAACCGGAACGACCTTGTACGCGTTGCAGAACTACAAGCAGGAGCCGTTCACTGCCGAAGGCATGCGCGCGTTGACCACGCCCGGTGTTGTGCTGCTGCTCGACGTGCCGCGCGTGGCTGATCCCGTGCGCGCTTTCGACCAGATGCGCCTGGTGGCGAAGCGCATGACGCAGACACTCGAAGGCGTGCTCGTCGACGACAACCGGCGGCCGTTGAATGATGCGTCGCTGGCGGCGATCCGGACGCAGGTGCAGACGACCGCAGCAGCGCTGTCCGAAGCGCACATCGATCCAGGCGGGCCCCGCGCCTTGCGCCTGTTCGGCTAGGGCCTAGTTCCGATGGCGGTGCCGCCAAAGGTTGCCAGCCGGGCTGCAACGTTGCGCTCCCTGATCGAGGAGCACAACCATGCCTACTACGTTCTCGATGCGCCGACGGTCAGCGACGCCGAGTTCGATCGGCTGTATCGCGAGCTGGAAGCACTGGAAGCAGCCCATCCCGAACTGATCACGCCCGACTCGCCCACCCAGCGCGTCGGGGGCAAGCCGGTAAGCGCTTTCGCGTCCGTCTCGCATCGCGTGCCCATGCTGTCCATACGCACGGAAACCGACACCTCGGCGGATGCCGCGGCCAAATTCGACGCCCGCATCCGGCGCGACCTCGGACTTCGCGAGGGAGACGCTCCCGTCGAATACCTGGCGGAACTGAAGTTCGATGGCCTCGCGCTCAGTCTGCGCTACGAGCGAGGACTGCTTGCCGTTGCGGCGACGCGCGGCGATGGCGAAGTCGGCGAGGACGTGACCGCCAACGTGCGTACGATCCGCGCCATACCGCAGCGGCTGCGAGGCCCGAACGCGCCCCCCGACGTGCTCGAGGTCCGTGGCGAGGTGTACATGACGCGCGGCGACTTCGCCGAATTGAACGCCCGTCAGCAAGCCGCCGGTTTGAAGATGTACATCAATCCGCGCAATACCGCGGCCGGCGCCGTGCGGCAACTGGATCCGGCGAGTACCGCCACGCGGCCATTACGCTTTTTCGCGTATGGCTTGGGCGAAACCGTCGGCTGGAGCGTTCCCGCGACGCAAAGCGAGCTGATGGATGCGTTGGCCGACTACGGCTTTCCGGTGAGTCGCGATCGGCGCGTTGCGCGCGGCGCGGCGGATCTGAGCGCGTTCCACCGCAACGTGGAAGCGCGCCGCGCGAAGCTTCCCTTCGAGATCGACGGGGTCGTCTACAAGGTCAACCGGATTGACCTGCAGCAGAAGCTCGGGTTCGTGACGCGGGAACCGCGGTGGGCCGTGGCGCACAAGTTCCCGGCGGAGGAAATGACGACGGAGGTGCTGGGGATTGACGTCCAGGTCGGAAGAACCGGCGCGCTGACCCCAGTGGCGCGGCTCAAGCCGATATTCGTAGGCGGCGTCACCGTAACCAATGCGACCCTGCACAACGAAGACGAAATACGGCGCAAGGATGTGCGTGTCGGCGATGCGGTCATCGTGCGTCGCGCCGGCGATGTAATCCCGGAGATCGTCAAGGTCCTGGTCGAGCAGCGACCGGCAAGGACGCGACCGTTCGCCATGCCCACGCAATGTCCGGAGTGCGGCTCGCATGTCGTGCGGCTGCCGGATGAAGCGGTGGCCCGGTGTTCCGGCGGGCTGGTATGCCCCGCGCAGCGCAAACAGGCGCTGCTTCATTTTGCGAGCCGCCGGGCGATGGACATCGAGGGCCTTGGCGACAAGCTCGTCGATCAGCTCGTCGACGCCAATCTCGTTCATACGCCAGCCGACATATACAAGCTCGGTGTCGCCGCGCTGGCGGAACTCGAACGCATGGCCGACAAATCCGCCGCGAACGTCGTCGCTGCGATCGATCGAAGTCGCGACACGACGCTTGCCCGGTTCATTTTCGCGCTCGGCATTCGTCACGTCGGAGAAACCACGGCCAAGGACTTGGCGCGGCATTTCGGCAATCTCGACGCGCTGCTGGAAGCCGACGAGGCTGCCTTGCTCGAGGTCCGCGACGTCGGCGCCGTTCTTGCGCAGAGCCTCCTCCAATTTTTTGCCGAGCCGCACAACCGCGAGGTGATTGCCCAGCTGCGGGCGGCGGGAGTACATTGGCCCGAGGGCAAACCCGAGCGTGTGCCCCGGGGCGTCCTTGCGGGCAGGACGTTCGTGCTGACGGGGACACTTGCAACGATGTCGCGCGACGAGGCCAAGGATCGGATCGAGCGCCTCGGCGGAAAGGTCGCTGGCAGCGTTTCAAAGAAGACGACGTACGTGATTGCAGGCGCCGACGCAGGAAGCAAACTCGACCGCGCCCACGAACTCGGCGTCACGGTGTTGGATGCGGCTCAATTCAAGGACCTGATCGATGGCGTTCGCTAGAGTTACGAAAGCAGTGTTTCCGGTTGCCGGACTTGGCAGCCGTTTTCTTCCCGTCACGAAGGCGAGCCCCAAGGAAATGCTGCCGATCGTCGACAAGCCGCTGATCCAATACGCCGTCGAGGAGGCCGCTGCGGCCGGTATCACCGACATGATCTTCATCACCGGCCGCAACAAGCGCGCGATCGAGGACCATTTCGACAAGGCCTACGAGCTGGAAACCGAGCTCGCTGCACGCGACAAGCAGGCGTTGCTCGATACGGTGCAGGCCTCCACGCCGCCCGGCATCAACTGCATTTACATCCGCCAGGCAGAGGCGCTCGGACTGGGACACGCGGTTCTTTGCGCGGAGCCAGTTGTCGGCGACAACCCGTTCGCGGTACTGCTCGCCGACGACTTGATCGACGCGAAGGTTCCCGTGACCAAGCAGATGGTCGACGTTGCGCGCCGCGAGGGTGCGTCGACGATCGGCGTGATGAATGTTCCGGCTGCGGATGTCGGCAGCTGGGGGATCGTCGAAGCGGATCCCGATCCGGCCGGCGGACGCATAACCCGCATTCGGCGCATGGTCGAGAAGCCCAAACCGGGAACGACGCCATCGACGCTTGCCGTGGTCGGGCGGTACATCCTGTCACCGCGCATATTTCACCACTTGCGCACCATGCCCGCGGGCGCGGGAGGCGAGATTCAGTTGACCGACGGCATTGCCCATCTGCTCGACGATGAGCGCGTCGTCGCGTATGCCTTCGAAGGGCGACGCTACGATTGCGGCAGCAAGCTCGGTTACCTCGAGGCCATGGTGGAGCTCGGCCTCAAGCATCCCGAGGTGGGTGCAAAATTCGGCGCGTTTCTAAAACGGCGCCAATGACCCTCAACGAACTGCGCTATCTCGTCGCGGTTGCGCAGGAGCGCAGTTTTGGCCGGGCGGCGCAGCGATGTTTCATCAGCCAGCCTGCGCTCTCGGTGGCGATCCAGAAATTGGAGGAGGAGCTCGGCGCGCAGCTGTTCGAGCGTGCACGGGCGGAAGTCACGGTGACACCCGTCGGCGAGCGGATCGTCGAACAGGCGCAGAAGGTGCTCGAGGAGGCGGCGCGCATCCGCGATATCGCGCAGGCGGGGCGCAACCAGCTGGTCGGTGTCTTTCGCCTCGGCGCCATACAGACCGTTGCGCCGTACCTGTTTCCGGACCTCATTCCGACGCTGAACGAGCTGGCGCCCGAGATGCCGCTCGAGATCGAGGAAAACCTGACCGAATATCTCGAGGCGGCGCTGAAATCGGGCCGCATCGACGCGGCGATCATCGCTTTACCGTTCCAGTCGCCAGGTGTGGTCGCGGATTTTCTTTACGAGGAACCGTTCCAGGTGGTGGTCCCGCGGCGCCATCCCTGGGCGAAGCGCAAGTCCGTCGCGCCCGCGGAATTGACCAGCGAGCACACCATCCTGCTCAACGTGGGTCATTGCTTTCGCGACCAGGTTCTCGATGCGTGCCCCGAGCTCAATCGAGACAGTGCTGCCGCGGTGACGCGGACGAATTCGCTGGAAACGATCCGCAACATGGTCGCGTCCGGCCTCGGGGTTTCTGTGCTGCCGCGCGACGCTCTGGTTCCGAAGTACCACAGCTCGATGGTCGTGCCAGTGCCCTTTGCGAAGCCGACGCCGTCGCGCCGCATCGCGCTCGCCTACCGCAGGAGCTTCCCGCGACCAGCGGCGATCGAGGTAATACGCGAGGCGGTTGCCGCGTGCCGGGGTGTGAAGGAATCTGCTGCAATATTACAATTGTAATTCATGTACTTACGTAATTTAGTTAATGTGTAATATCATGCCATTCCCAGGCGTGCCGGCAGCCACAGAGAGAACGCGGGCACGAACACGAGGACCATCAGAACCACAAAAAGTACCAGCAGATATTTCATCATCGGCCGCCAGACGTTCTCCAACCGTGTTCCGGTAATCGCGCAGGTGGCGAACAGGCCGAGGCCGATCGGTGGAGAAAAGAGGCCGAGACCCATCGCGATCACGACCACCGTCCCGAAATGAAGCGGATGCACACCCAGCTTCAGCGCGATCGGGGCAAGCAAAGGTCCGAAGATGATCAGTGCGGGAGCACCTTCCAGAACCGCGCCGAACAGAATCATCAGGAGAACCGACACGGCGACAAACAGGCTGCTCCCGAACTGATGACCCAGCGCGATCATGGCGGCCGACAAATATTGCGGGATCTGCAGAATCGTCAGGGCATAGGAGACGCTGGACGCAGCCGCGACGATGAACAGGATGCTTCCCGTGATCGACCCGGATTGCAGAAACAGCTTGAGAATCGACTTCCACGTCAGTTCGCGAAACGCGAGCCCGCCGACGACAAAGGCGTAGATCACCGCGAACGCCGAGACTTCGGTCGACGTGGCGACGCCCGACGTCACGCCCTTGCCGATCATCAGGATCATCACCAGACCGACCAGCGCGCCGCCAAGGAGCTTGATCATCGGCGTGCGGACCTCGAACGCGTCGTCGGGATTGATTCGCTTGCCGAAGTAGATCGCAACGGCGGCGAGCGACAGCGCGAGTACGCCGGCCGGCACGAGGCCCGCCATGAACAGGCCGCCGATCGAAATGTTGGCCACGAAGCCGAGGATGATCATGTTGACGCAGGGCGGAATCGTTTCTGCCATGACAGCGGTGGCCGCGAGCAATCCCGCCGCTTCGTTGGCATCCTGCTTCGTCTTGCGCACAGCAGGCATCATGATGCCGCCGACGGCTGCGATGTCCGCGAGCTTCGAGCCCGAGATGCCGGAAAAGAAAGCGGTTGCGGTGATCATGATCAGATTGAGACCGCCGCGCATGCGGCCGAAAATGCGCAGCAGGAGCTCGATCAGCCGCGCCGACATGCCGTTGACTTCCATGACCAGCCCCGCGAGCACGAAGAACGGGATCGCCAACAGGACGAAGTGATCCATGCCCGCGAGTATCGTCTGCGAATACACGAGCATCGGAAGCGATGGATCCGCCAGGAAGAACAGCAAGGACGAGAACGCAAGGACGAACGCTATCGGCACGCCGAGGATCAAGCCGCCGAAAAAACCGCTGAACAGCAGAAACCAGGGTTTGATCTCGTAGGCCGGGACCAGCGTGTTCCATGCCCAGAGTGCAAGCGCGAGAGCGATCAGCGCCGCCAGCGTTTTCCAGGCCGTGCTCCGAGGGCCCGCCAGCGCATTCGCGATCCCGAACAGCGTCATGACGAAGCTGCCGATCACGACGGGAATCACAAAGATGATGTGCGGTAGGCCGAACGATGTCCGTTGTCCCCGCGAATCCGCGAACAGTTCGCAGGACGTCAGAAACAGCGCGAGCGAAACCCCGACCATGATCCAGTAGCACAGCTGGACCAGCGCCGGCGTCCACGCTGCCGGCAGAAGGCCGCGAATGCTGTCGATGCCCACGTGCCGTTCGCGGCCGAGGACGGTCGCGGCGCCGAAGAAAACCTGCATGATCATCAATGCCCGCGCGATTTCCTCCGCCCAATCCACGGGGTCGTGGAGGAAATAGCGATAGATCACGGCCACGAAGACGACCAGAACATCGAGCGCGAGGATCAACCCCGATAGGTACTCGAGGGCGAGCAGCAGCCAGGTGAGCCCGCGCGCGGCCCGACCCGCATTCCGAAACGGTATGCTTTGGGCGCTGGCGCTATGGCTGGTCATTGGCGGCGGCCATCGCGTGCGGTCTGGGTGAAGATAACCGGCGTGACTTCGTTTCACGCCGCAATCCGCACACGTTGCGTCAGGTGCGCGCTGCCGCGATGGCGTCGAACATCGGCTTGGTGACCGGGTACTCCTTGATGAATGGAGCCCAGACGCGGGCTTCCATTTCCTTGCGCACCTGTTCCCGTTCCGCCTTCGCCATCGGCGTAAAGGTCACGCCCATGCGCTTCAGTTCCTCCATCGCAGCCTTGCCCTTTTCCGCGGCGACGCCCCGCTCGTAGACGGTGGCATCCCTGGCGGCCTTGAGGAAGGCGGGGCGCATGTCGGCCGGAATCTTGTCCATGCCGCGCTTCCCGATGACGGCGACCATGGGGCTGAACAGGTGTTCCGTCAGCCAGCAGAATTTGACCTGCTCCGCGAACTTGTACTGCAGCACACTGGCTTGATCGTGCTCGAAGCCTTCCACTACGCCCGTCTGGAGCGCGGTATAGAGCTCGTTGATCGGAATCGGGGTCGGGATCGCACCCATGATCTTGAAGGTCTCGATGAATGCCGGCGCCGGCAAGACGCGCAATTTGACTCCCTTGAGCTCGGCGAGATTCTTTACCAGCATCTTCGTGTACACGCTGCGCGGGCCGAAGTGCGAGGCCCAGTCGAGCACGGTGCACCCGGTCCGGTCGTTGAGAATTTTCCCGAGCTGCTCACCGACGCCACCATCGAGTGCCTTGAAACAGTGCGGATAACTGTCGAAGACGTATCCCAGGTCGAGCATCCCGAACTCGGGGGCGACCGTCGCCCAGATCGACGATCCGGTGATCATCATGTCGACAGAGCCGACCTTGACCTGCTGCACGATGTCCGCTTCCTTGCCCAACTGGCTGTCCGGAAAGTAGCCGAGCGTCACCTTGTCACCCAGACCACTTTTCAGGTTAGCCGCAAACCGCTCGTACCAGATGTAGTGCGCCGCATTCTGATCCGCACTCATCGACGAGGAAATGCGCATGGTTATAGGCGATTGGGCGCGCCCCGACTTTGCGAAGGTCACGGTGAGCGCCAGCGTTCCGGCAGTGGCAGTCGCCAGAAACCTGCGACGCGAAATGGAATTCATAGCCTCTCTCCTTGGGTTGCGATGTTCGGGGTATGTCCCCGTATTCACTAATTCGGGCGCGGCCGTGCAGCCGCATCCTTGGTGGTTCCTCTTCGGGGTTTGCTACGTGCGGCTGTTCTCACGGCATTGGCTACTGGCGGTCCGACTGACCCACGCGCGACCAGTGTCGGCGGAAACAGGAATTCACCCGTCGGGATGCGAGGATCGCCGAGGCGGCTGATGATGCGGTCGACCATGGTCTGCGCCATGGCTGCCAGGGGCAACCGGATCGATGTCAGCGCCGGGCTCACGAGCGCGGACAAGGCGAGGTCGTCCATGCCGATGACGGACACTTCGTCCGGAACAGGAATGCCACGATTGCGCAATCCTGCAATCAGGCCGATCGCCAGCATGTCGTTGATCGCGACAATCCCGGTGGGGCGCGGGCTGCTCTTGGCGATGTCGTCCGCCAACGCACGCCCAAGCTCAGCCATTTCGGCGTCGCCAAAATCGGATTCTGCCTTGCGCTCCAGCACTTTCGCCGCTCGCCCGGCGCCCCTGCTTCGGACCGCGGCGAGAAAGCCGTTGATCTTTTCGGTGCGCGACAACGTCCGGCCGGATGCGGTAACAAAGGCAAGCCGCGCATGCCCGCTGGCCAAAAGATGCTCCACCGCAAGACGTGCTGCGCTGGCGTTGTCCATCGACACGTAATCGATGGGAGAAGTCTGGCGCGCAGGCGCGCGACGGTCGTAGCTGACCGCGACCAGGCCACGACGCACGGCTGCATGGACGTGGCTCTGATCGGCGAGCGAAGAGATGACGATGACCCCGCGAACCCCGTGGGAGAGCAGGTCGTCAAAGAAGTTGGACTCCTTCTCCCGATTTCGGTAAGTGCTGGCCAGCAATACCCGGTAACCGTAGCGTTCCTGTGCAACGATTTCGATCTGGTGGGCCAGAGATCCATACGAAGGGTTCTCGATCGAGGGGATGAGAAGGCCGATCAGCGGCGTATGGCCGGTCTTGAGCTGCCTCGCTGCGCGATTTGGCTGGAAGCCGAGTTCCGCGATGACCGCCTCGATGCGGCTCAGCGTTTCCTTGCGCATCCGCTCAGGACGGCCGTTGAGCGCGTTGGAGACGGTACTGATCGACACCCCGGCGCGTTGCGCGACATCCTCGATCGTGATGGGCTTGTCTTCCATCAGGCGCGGCGCGCAACGGGATCCATCGTGTTCCTCCAATAGGCCGGCAATGAATGCCTGTTTGACTAAATCAGAGACTATGTGCAATATCAGTAAAACGTTTCACTAAAACGTTACACTGCGAACCGGTCACCGTCAAGCGCGGCCAAGCCGACAATCTTTGAGCAGGAGGAACGCATGAAATCGGATCTCAACGGCAAGGTGGTCCTCATTACGGGCGCCTCGACCGGCATCGGCGCTGCGGCGGCCTTGGCGTTCGCGCGTCACGGCAGCAAGCTCGCGATCCACTACAACGCGAGCCGCAAGCAGGCCGAAACGGTGGCTGCCAGCGTCAAGGCCGCGGGCGCCGAGGCGACGCTGGTCGGAGGCGACGTGACCCAAAGTTCCAACGTCGCGCGCATCGTCGCCGAGACGCTGGCGGCGTACGGCAGGATCGACGTGTTGATCAACAACGCCGGCGGCATGATCGGGCGCGTCAAGATCGAGGACTACACGGAGGAGTACCTGGGCAAGGTGCTTGCCTTGAACGTCACGCAGGTCGCGCTCTTCATGCATGAAGTGATCCCCGTGATGCGCAAACAACGCCACGGCAATGTCATCAACGTGAGCTCGATCGCCGCGCGGCACGGGGGCGGCGGGGGCGCGATCATCTACGCCGGTGCCAAGGGCTTCATCTCCACGGCGACGCACGGCTGGGCCAAGGAAGTCGTCGGCGACAATATTCGCGTCAACGCAGTATCGCCCGGGGTGATCACCACACCATTTCACGAGCGCTATTCGACTGCAGAGCAGCTGAAAGCGATGCAGGCCACGGTTCCGATGAACCGGCTCGGCGTGCCCGACGAATGCGCCGGCACCTTCATCTATCTCGCGTCGGATGCAATGAGCGGGTACGTCACCGGCCAAGTGATCGAAGTGAACGGCGGCCAATACATGCCTTGAAGATTTTGTACTGCAGGCAAGCGGACCCAAGAGCCGCGTGAACGCGTCACAACCAACCACGCTGTCTGTCCCACGAGGAATCGATGCAAACCCGAAATGCCTTTGCGAGGCTTGCCTCGTGCACCGCGGCGTTCCTGCTTGCCGCCCCGACCTGAGTTCCTTGCGCCGAATCGGTGCGGTCGCAGCTTTTTGGTCAGGCCCTGCGCACCAGTTCGGGCAGCTCGGCAAGAGACGTCACTATCGCATCGGGCCTGGGTCCGTGCCTTTCGACGGGTGCGCCCGCGCGGTTGATCCAGATCGCCATGAATCCAAAGGCCTTGCCACCGGCGACATCCCAGCCATTGGACGACACGAAGCCGATGCGAACTGGCAGCAGTTTCAGGTAGTCGGCTGCCAGTTGGTACGTCCGCGGACTCGGTTTGTAGATCGCGGCGGCATCGACCGACAGAATCGTGTCCAGATGCTGCGCGAGCCCGGTCGCGGCAGCTACCGTCTCGAGCATCTCACGCGTTCCGTTCGACAGCACGATGCGCGGCATCGGCGCGAGGCGCGCCAGTGCGGGCTCGGCATCGGGAAACGCGGAGAGGTCGAGATACGCATCGAGCAGACGGCGGCGCGATGAGGCGGTGAGCGACAGCCCCAGCTTTTCGACCGCATAGTCGAGCGCGTGCGCCGTGATGGCAGCGAAATCCTCGCGCCGTTGGTGCGCGCTGAGCATGAGACTCTGCAGCCAGGTGTATTCGAGCTGCTTGGTGCGCCAGAGCTGCGAAAGCGCAGCGCCATGCGTCGGAAACAGCCGCTCGGCCGTCGCTTCGACCGAGTGCACGTCGAACAGCGTGCCATACGCGTCAAAAACGAGCGCGTCGACGCAAGGACTGGCGGTATCGGCATTCATCGCAGCGGCAGTTTCGTGCTCATCCTAAGCAAAAAACGGGATGGAGGTGGTGCCTGCGCGACGGATCGCCGTCGTTCGAAGGGCGGGCGCTACTTCGACGCGCGAGTACAATACAAACTGTCCAACCTCCGGGCTTAAAACTGGGCCACGCAGACCCCGCTCATACATCGGACGCTTGCAGCGTGTCGAAATGCATCCTCGCAAAAACGTAACATAGAACGCTTTGAAAATTCGCTAACGACGGCGAATACGTGCTGAAACCGATCAACTCCAAGCTCGTTGCGAATAACCGGCGAAAAAAAAGGGGTTACGAAGTTTCGTAACCCCTTGGTTCCATGGTGGGCGATACTGGTATCGAACCAGTGACCCCTGCCGTGTGAAGGCAGTGCTCTACCTCTGAGCTAACCGCCCGCGCGCGAACCCAGACAGGAGCGGGTATTTAAGCACGCCCTCGAACGAAGGGTCAAACCGAAAGGGAAAGTTGCCCAGGTCTGTCATGGACAAAAATTGCACCACTCTGGTGCTGAATGCCACCTGCAAGGGCGTCCTTCGGCATTCCGAGACGGTCCTTTTTTCGATAAGTTTATAGTCCCAAAAGCAATTTTGTTTTTGGCTCAAGTCTTGCTAAAAGACCACAAATCTTCGATTCTTGCCTAGTGTCCCGTATCAATTACGATGAAATGCGTGGCGCCGACGCCTGCGTCCGCCCCCACTATCAGGCTTTTGCCGACTGGTTGCAGCGCACGCCTGCCGCAAAAATTGCGCAAAAACGCGATGAGGCGGAGCGCGCGTTCCATCGCGTGGGCATCACTTTTGCCGTCTATGGCGAAGATGGCGGCACCGAACGGCTGATCCCGTTCGACATCGTTCCGCGGATCATTCCGGCGGGCGAATGGCGAACGCTCGAGCAAGGGCTGAAGCAGCGCGTGCGGGCGCTCAACCTTTTTCTGCACGACATCTATCACGATCACGCCATCCTCAAAGCGGGCGTCTTGCCGGCCGACAGAGTTCTTGGCAACGCGCAGTATCGCCGCGAGATGCAAGGGATGGCCGTGCCCGGCGGGATCTACGCGCACGTTGCGGGCGTCGATGTCGTTCGTGCGGGCGAGGGCGAGTACTACGTGCTCGAGGATAATCTGCGCGTGCCCTCGGGTGTCTCCTACATGCTCGAGAATCGCAAGATGATGATGCGGCTGTTCCCGGAGTTGTTTGCGACGCAGTCCATCAAGCCGGTCGAGCACTATCCGGATCTCTTGCTCGAGAATCTGCGTGGCGTAGCCCCGGCGGGTGAAGAACAGCCCGAAGTGGCGGTGCTCACTCCAGGCGCATACAACTCGGCATATTTCGAGCATGCCTTTCTCGCCCAGCAGATGGGCGTGGAGCTGGTGGAAGGCCAGGATCTGTTCGTGCAGAACGATGCCGTTTACATGCGTACCACGCGTGGCCCGCAGCGGGTGCACGTGCTGTATCGCCGGGTCGATGACGACTACCTCGACCCATCGGCGTTCCGCGCCGACTCCATGATCGGCGTTCCGGGGATGTTTGCTGCGTATCGCGCGGGCAAGGTGACGCTTGCCAACGCCATCGGCACCGGCGTCGCCGACGACAAGTCGATTTATCCGTTCGTTCCCGACATGATCCGCTTCTATCTCACGGAAGAGCCGATCCTGAACAACGTGCCCACGTGGCAGCTGCGCAAACCGGACGAGCTGTCGCACTGCCTCGAGCATCTGCATGAACTGGTGGTCAAGGAAGTGCATGGCGCAGGAGGGTACGGGATGTTGGTCGGACCCGCCGCCACGGCGGCCGAACGCGAAGCATTTCGCGCCCGAATCCTGGCGCAACCCGACAAGTACATCGCGCAGCCCACGCTGTCGCTGTCGACCTGCCCGACGTTTACCGAATCGGGCCTGGCGCCGCGACACATCGACCTGCGGCCGTATGTCCTGTCCGGCAAATCAGTGAATCTGGTGCCGGGGGGGCTGACGCGCGTTGCACTCCGCGAGGGATCGCTGGTGGTGAATTCGTCGCAAGGCGGCGGGACCAAGGACACCTGGGTCATGGCGAACTAGACCATGCTCTGCCGCACCGCCAACGAGCTCTACTGGATGGGCCGCCACATCGAGCGGGCCGAGAACGTCGCGCGTCTGCTCGACGTCACCAACCGGATGTCGCTCCTGCCCTACGAATTGATAGAGCCCGGGCTTGCCTGGGCCGAACCATGGGCGGTGCCGCTGGTAACCTCCGGGCTCGCGACGGAGTTCTACCAGCGGTTCAAGCAGCTTTCAAGCGAGAATGTGTTGCGTTTCATGATTCTCGACGCGGCGACGCCGTCGTCCATCTTTTGCTGCCTGCGCGCCGCGCGCGAGTCGGCGCGTTCCGTGCGCGGCGCGATCACCTCGGAGATGTACGAGGACCTGAACTCGTCTTGGCTCGAAATGCGGGTCCAGGATTACGAGCGCATCCAGGCCCAGGGCATTTCCCAATTTCTCGAGTGGGTCAAGATGCGCTCGCACCTGTTCCGCGGCGTGACTTTCGGCACCATGCTGCGCGACGAGGCATATCACTTCATCCGGCTGGGCACGCACATCGAGCGTGCGGACAACACCGCACGCATTCTCGACGTCAAGTACCACACGCTGCTGCCCTCGGCCGCGGACGTGGGTGGCGCGGTGGATTACTACCAATGGAGTGCCCTATTGCGTTCCCTGTCGGGCTTCGAGTCCTACCGCAAGATCTACAGCGACGTGATCACCCCGCGCCGCGTTGCCGAGCTGTTGATCCTGCGCGAGGACATGCCGCGCTCGCTGCATTCGTGCATGAATTTCATCCACGAAACCCTCGAAGTCCTCTGCGATTCGAGCTCCAGGGAAATCGAACGCGCGGCTGGCGAGCTGCACGCCGGGTTGCACTATGGCCGCACCGACGACATCATCGAACTGGGGCT
Source organism: uncultured beta proteobacterium (assembly GCA_963829375.1). GTDB lineage: Bacteria > Pseudomonadota > Gammaproteobacteria > Burkholderiales > Casimicrobiaceae > PALSA-1003. Next base: position 45,259 of record CAWHIS010000002.1, read on the forward strand.
CCACGAGTACCTGATGGAATTTCTCGATCGCATTTCAGCGCTGGGCGGAGAAATCAACCGCCATTTCCTTGTTCCTACGTACTAGCCTGCTAGAATCCCGCACCTTGCACGCACTTTTTCGCAGGCAGCATTCATGACCTATTGCGTCGCCATGTCACTCGATGCCGGGATGATTTTCGCATCCGACTCGCGCACCAACGCAGGCGTCGACCAGGTAGGCAAATTCTCCAAGATGCGCGTGTTCACGCGCGAGGGCGACCGCGTGATCGTGACGCTCTCGTCCGGCAATCTGTCGATCACCCAGAATGCGCTGAACATCCTCGACCAGCGGGCACGCGCCGGCGATGCCCAGCTCAACCTGTGGAATGCCTTGTCGCTCTTCGATGTCGCGCGCCTCGTCGGCGACGCCCTGCGTGAGGTGAAGACCCGCGACGGACCCTATCTCCTGCAGAACAACATCGATTCGAACGCCAACTTCATCGTCGGTGGGCAGTTGCGGGGAGAGCCCCCGCGGCTGTTCGAGGTTTACAGCGAGGGCAATTTCATCGAGGCCACGCCGGACACGTGCTATTTCCAGATCGGCGAAAGCAAGTACGGCAAGCCGGTAATCGATCGCGTCATTCAGCGTTCGACGGGCCTGCTCGAGGCCACCAAATGCACAATCGTGTCTTTCGACTCGACGATGCGCTCGAACATATCGGTCGGGCTTCCAATCGATCTGGCGATCTACGAAACCGATGGTCTCAGGCTCAAGATGCAAAAACGGATCGAGGAGTCCGACCCGTACTTCCAGATGGTCCACACCCAGTGGGGCGAAGGGCTGCGCACCGTGTTCGCGCAGCTGCCCAATCCGCCGTGGACCTAGCAGGCGGCGAACGCGCCAGCGCCCGTCCCTCGGGCCCGTGCGACTCGTAGAACCCGTATCAGGAATGTCGCGAGCAGCTCCGAGTGCCGCAGTTGCCAAATGCGGGACCGCAGCGAGCCCTGAGATAGTACGTAACCGTACAGCGAGGGCAGAGCGAGGATTCGACAGAGCAATGAGGGCACAGAGCGATTTTTGGGACGTGTTCTAGCATGGCGATCCGTGTCGCGTTGCAACATCGCACGTCCTATCATTTCGACCGCTTGGTCAACGTGTCGCCGCATGAAATTCGACTGCGTCCCGCACCCCATTGCCGGACACCGATTATCGGGTACTCCCTGAACGTCGAGCCGACCAATCATTTCCTCAACTGGCAACAGGACCCGTACGGGAACTGGATAGCACGACTGGTATTTTCCGAGCGCACCTCCAAGCTTGAGATCGTCGTCGATCTGGTCGCCGACATGACGGTGATCAACCCGTTCGATTTCTTCGTCGAGCCGTATGCCGAGCACTTTCCGTTTGCGTACGCCCCTGCGCTCGCGAAGGAGCTGAAGCCCTTCCTGGAGACTGCCGAGCTCGGCCCCCGCCTTGCCGGCTGGCTGCAGAGATTTCGCGCGACCATCACGCCGGACGAAAGCACCGTGCTGATGCTGGTACGCCTCAACCAGCAATTGCAGCAAGAGATCCGGTATCTGGTGCGTATGGAAGCTGGCGTGCAGACGCCCGAGGAGACGCTTGGCAGTGCGTGTGGATCATGCCGCGACACCGGTTGGCTCCTGGTACAGATATTCCGGCACCTCGGCTTGCCGGCTCGTTTCGCGTCGGGCTATCTGATCCAGCTCGTGGCCGATCTCAAACCACTCGAAGGCCCAGCGGGCCCGACAAGCGATTTCACCGATCTGCACGCGTGGGCGGAGGTGTATCTGCCGGGCGCGGGATGGATCGGGTTCGACCCGACCTCGGGGTTGCTCGCGGGCGAGGGCCATATTCCGCTCGCGTGCACCGCGGACCCCGGCAATGCGGCACCGGTGATCGGGTACACAGATGTTTGCCAGACCGATTTCAAAGTTGTCATGACAGTGACGCGCATCCACGAGGATCCGCGTGTGACGCGCCCTTACTCCGACGCGCAGTGGGTCGCGATCGATGCGCTCGGCGAACACGTCGATGCCGATCTGGTGAAGCACGACGTGCGCCTGACGCAGGGCGGCGAACCGACCTTCGTGTCGATCGACGACATGGATGGCGCTGAATGGAATATCGCTGCCTTGGGCGCGAAAAAACGTGAGCTCGGCGAGGCGTTGTTGCACCGTCTCAAGGCTCGTTTCGCCAAGGGTGGTTTCGTGCATGACGGCCAGGGCAAGTGGTATCCCGGCGAAGTGCTGCCGCGATGGGCGGTCGGCGTCTACTGGCGCGTCGATGGCGAGCCGCTGTGGCGCGACGCCGCGCTGATCGCCGACACGCGGACCCAGGGCAGTACCAAGACCGATTCCGCACGCGATTTCGCGTCACGGCTCGCGGAAGGCCTCGGTCTGCCGCAACGCCTGGTGTTGACGGTCTATGAGGATGTTCCCAGGCTGCTCAAGGACGAGATCGCTTTGCCGGAGAACGTTGATCCGCTCAAGGCGGACCTGTCGCAGCCCGGGGAGCGTGCGCGCCTCGCCAAGCTTTTGCTGGCGGGCCTCGACCAGCCTGCCGGATTTGTCCTGCCGCTCAAGGCTGCGGCAGTACGCGCCGGCGAGAAAACAAGCGCATGGGAATCGAGTCCGTGGCCGATCCGGCGCGAGAGGTTGTACGCGGTCGGAGGTGATTCTCCGCTCGGTCTTCGCCTGCCTTTGTCGTCCCTGCCGGATGTGCTCCCCGCCGAACTCGAAGTCGAACATCCCGTGGACCCGTTCGCGCCCCGAGGCGCACTGCCGACGGACGCGAAGCCCGGGGCGGCCACGATACGGGGCGCCAGGCCGCGCGAGGTGATCAAGACGGCGCTCGCTGTCCAGGTGCGCAATGGACATCTGTATGTGTTCATGCCGCCGCTCCAGCGCGTCGAAGACTACGCGGCATTGTTGAGGGCGATCGAGGACACTGCCCGCACAATCGGCGTGCCTGTGGCCGTCGAAGGCTACACGCCACCGCGCGATCCGCGCATCCGGGTACTCAACGTAACGCCTGATCCGGGCGTGATCGAAGTCAACATTCAACCCGCGTCGTCGTGGCGTGAGCTGATGGCCACGATGTCGACGCTCTACGAGGAGGCGCGCCAGACGCGCCTCGGGACCGAGAAGTTCATGCTCGACGGCCGTCATACCGGCACCGGCGGCGGCAATCACGTCACGCTCGGCGGGGCGACGCCCGCTGACAGTCCTCTGCTGCGGCGTCCGGATCTGCTCCGCAGCCTGGTGACGTATTGGCAGAATCATCCATCGCTGTCCTACCTGTTTTCCGGGACGTTCATCGGCCCGACGAGCCAGGCGCCCCGCGTGGACGAAGCCCGCGACGATCGCCTCTACGAGCTGGAGATCGCATTCCAGCAGCTGTCGCGCAAACACGGCGACGGCAAGACCGAAGCGCCACCTTGGCTGACGGACCGGCTGTTGCGTCACCTCTTGACCGACCTGACGGGCAATACACACCGCTCTGAATTTTCGATCGACAAGCTCTATTCGCCGGATACCGCCACTGGCAGGCTCGGGCTTCTGGAATTTCGCGCCTTCGAAATGCCGCCTCACGCGCGGATGAGCGCGGTGCAGATGCTGCTGCTGCGTGCGCTCGTTGCGCGCTTCTGGCAGCAGCCGTACGAGGGCAAGCTGATCCGCTGGGGGACGGCGCTGCATGACCGATGGCTTCTCCCGCACTTCGTCGCTGCCGACATCCACGACGTCGCGCGTGAACTCGCTGCGTTCGGCTATGCCTTTGCTGCCGAATGGTTCGCACCCTTCATCGAGTTTCGCTTTCCGCGATTCGGGACGGTCACGTGCGACGGCGTCAGGGTCGAGCTGCGGCAAGCCATCGAGCCGTGGCACGTTCTGGGCGAGGAAGTCAGCGGCACGGGCACGTCGCGCTACGTCGATTCGTCGGTCGAGCGCTTGCAGGTCAAGGTGGATGGGATGGTCGCCGAGCGTCATGCGGTAACCTGCAATCGGCGAACGTTGCCGCTGACGCCGAGCGGGGTCCCCGGTGAATATGTCGCGGGCCTGAGGTTCCGTGCCTGGAGCCCGCCGTCGGCGCTTCATCCGAGCATCGGTGTGCACGCACCGCTGACCTTCGATCTGGTCGATACCTGGGCCGGGCGCGCGATCGGCGGCTGCACGTATCATGTAACGCATCCGGGCGGACGCAACTACGACACCTTCCCGGTGAATGCCAACGAAGCGGAAGCCCGTCGCGTTGCGCGATTCTGGTCGCACGGACACACGCCCGGGCCGATGTCGATTTCGCCGGAACCGGTCAACCCGGCGACGCCCACCACGCTCGATCTTCGCTGGCAACCTTAAGTGAATCCTCGACTTTCCATGTCCGCAATCCGGACCCGATTCGCACCGAGCCCCACCGGCTTTCTGCACCTCGGCAATATCCGGTCGGCGCTGTATCCGTGGGCTTTTGCGCGCAAGCACGGCGGCGTGTTCATCCTGCGGATCGAGGATACGGACGTCGAACGCTCGACACCCGAGGCCGTGCAGGCGATTCTGGACAGCATGCAATGGCTGGGCCTGGATTACGACGAGGGCCCGTACTACCAGATGCAGCATATGGAACGCTATCGCAAAGTGATCGACCAAATGCTCGCCGCGGGCTCTGCCTACCATTGCTATGCATCGGCTGAAGAGCTGGATGCGATGCGTGCCGAGCAACAGGCGCGCGGTGAAAAGCCGAAGTACGACCGGCGCTGGCGTCCGGAATCCGGCAAGACTCTACCGCCGCCGCCGGCGGGCGTCGCTCCCGTCGTTCGTTTTCGCAATCCGATCGACGGCGTCGTCGCCTGGGACGACGCGGTGAAAGGTCGGATCGAAATTGCGAACGACGAGCTCGACGATTTGGTCATCGCCCGGTCGGACGGCACACCCACCTACAATTTCTGCGTCGTCGTCGACGATCTCGACATGCGCATCACGCACGTGATCCGCGGCGACGATCACGTGAACAATACGCCGCGGCAAATCAACATGATTCGCGCGCTCGATGGCACCGTGCCCATCTATGCTCACTTGCCGACCGTGTTGACGCCCGAAGGAGAGAAACTTTCCAAGCGACATGGGGCGAGAGGTGTCATGCAATATCGCGACGACGGCTACTTGCCCGGCGCGGTTCTCAACTATCTCGCGCGCCTGGGGTGGGCCCACGGTGATGCCGAAGTGTTCACGCGCGAGCAGTTCGTGAGTTGGTTCGACCTGGAGGGCCTGTCGCCGTCGCCGGGACGTTTCGATCCGGACAAGCTCAAATGGATGAATCACGAGCACATCAAACACCTGCCCGACGCCGAGCTTGGGGCGTTCTTGCGCCCATTCCTGGTGCGGGCTGGACTCGACCCCGGGTCCGGCCCGGATCCTGCGAGGGTCGCGGCACTGCTGCGCGATCGCGCGCCAACCCTGACGGAGATGGCGGACGCCGCGCATTATTTCTACGCTACGGTGCATCCGACCTCGGAGCGACTTGCCGAGCATGTCAACGACGGCAACCGCGCGGCACTGCTGGAATTGCGGCAGGAGTTCGCGACGTTGCCGTGGAATCGCGAGGCAATCTCCGCCGCGCTCAAGACCGCCGCGACGAAATACAAGCTGAAACCCGCGCAAGTGATGATGCCCATGCGTGTCCTGGTCGCCGGCACGCCTTCGACGCCGGCCATCGATGCCGTGCTTGACCTCGTCGGCCGTGAGGCAGTGCGCGCACGGATCAAGGCAGGACTCGGCGTATAGCTCAGAGCTTGTTCGGTCCCTTTGGCCGACAAATCGTTGACCGTCATTCCGGCCAAGCCCGCATAGCGGGCGCGAGCCGGAATCCAATTTGATCTGAAAATGGATTCCCGCTTTTGCGGGAATGACGATTTTGGCAACGCCGCGGCGAGTCCCGCGGCTGGCATCGATGATTTGTGCGCGGCAATCGGTTCCGGTAAACTAGCAATTTCCGGAACTTGTCGCCCATGACGAAGTTCGTGTTTGTGACTGGCGGCGTCGTTTCCTCCCTGGGGAAGGGCATCGCCGCCGCTTCTCTCGCCGCGATTCTCGCCTCCCGCGGCATCCGCGTCACCAATCTCAAGCTTGACCCGTATATCAACGTCGATCCTGGAACGATGAGCCCGTTCCAGCACGGCGAAGTTTTCGTCACCGAGGACGGGGCGGAGACCGACCTCGATCTCGGCCACTACGAGCGCTTCACCGACGTGAAGATGGGCAAGCGCAACAATTTCACGACGGGTCAGATCTACGAAAGTGTGATCCGCAAAGAGCGGCGTGGCGACTATCTGGGCGGCACGGTGCAGGTGATCCCGCACATCACCGACGAGATCAAGGCCTGGATCATCGCCGGTGCGGGCGAAGCCGAAGTTGCCGTGGTAGAGGTGGGCGGCACGGTCGGCGACATCGAATCGCTGCCGTTCCTGGAGGCAATTCGCCAGATGGGGATCACCCAGGGCCGCGAAAACGTGTGCTACATCCACCTGACGCTACTGCCGTACATCGCGGCGGCGGGTGAGATGAAGACCAAGCCCACGCAGCATTCGGTCAAGGAGTTGCGCGAAATCGGTATCCAGCCCGACGTCGTGCTTTGCCGTGCGGACCGGCCCGTGCCCGACGGCGATCGGCGCAAGATTTCGCTCTTCACCAACGTCGTACCTGAAGCCGTGATTCCGGCCCTCGATACCGATTCGATCTACAAGATCCCGGCGGCGTTGCATGCGGAAGGACTGGATGAAATCGTCTGCCGCAAGCTGTCGCTGAGCCCGAGACCCGCGGACCTCACGAACTGGCGCCAGCTAGTCGATGCCCTGGTGCATCCCGAACACGAAGTGAACATCGCGATGGTCGGCAAGTACGTCGACCTGACCGAGTCGTACAAGTCCTTGTCCGAGGCGCTGACGCACGCGGGAATCCACACGCGGAGCAAAGTGCAGATCCACTACGTCGATTCGGAAGCCGTCGAACGCGACGGCGTCGGCAGCCTCGACGGGATGGATGCGATTCTCGTGCCTGGAGGTTTCGGCAAGCGCGGGGTCGAGGGCAAGATCAACGCCATTCGGCACGCTCGTGAGCACGGCATCCCTTATCTCGGCATCTGTCTCGGCATGCAGCTCGCCGTCATCGAGTACGCTCGCCACAAGGCGGGGCTGGGCGGCGCCAACAGTACGGAATTCGATCCGCAGACGCCGCATCCGGTCGTCGCCTTGATCAGCGAATGGCAAAACCGTGACGGCACCATCGAGCGGCGCGATCACTCGTCCGATCTCGGCGGCACCATGCGCCTCGGCGCGCAGTCATGCGAAGTCGTTGCCGGATCGCTTGCCCACCGGATCTACGGCGCAACGACCGTCTCCGAGCGGCATCGTCACCGCTACGAGGTCAACAATCACTACCTGCCACGCCTCGAAGCCGCAGGGCTTACCGTGGGTGCATGGGCAAAGAGCGCCGCCGCCGGCGATCTTTGCGAAATGATCGAGCTGGCCGACCACCCGTGGTTTTTCGGTTGTCAGTACCACCCGGAGTTCACGTCGAACCCTCGCCGCGGTCATCCACTGTTCATCGCGTTCGTCAACGCCGCGCTCGAGCGGCACCGCGCCGTCCGGGGCGATCCGGTGCGGGCGCGCCCGCAACTCGTCGCCTGATGGCAATGAATCTGTGCGGCTTCGAGGCCGGATTGGATCGGCCTCTGTTTCTGATCGCCGGTCCTTGCGTGGTTGAATCGGAACAGTTGCAGATCGACGTCGCCGGCCAACTGAAGGACATGTGCGCGGCATTGAGCGTGCCGTTCATTTTCAAGTCTTCGTACGACAAGGCCAATCGCAGTTCGTCAAAGTCGTACCGCGGTCCGGGCATGACCGAGGGGCTGCGCATCCTCGCACAGGTGAAGCGCCAGATTCGCGTGCCGGTGCTCACCGATGTGCACGAGGAAAATGAAATTGCCGAGGTGGCGGCGGTCGTGGACGTGCTCCAGACCCCGGCCTTCCTTTGCCGGCAGACGGACTTCATCCGCGCTGTCGCAGCCACCGGCAAGCCGGTCAACATCAAGAAGGGGCAGTTCCTCGCTCCGGAGGACATGGCCAATGTGGTCGCCAAGGCGCGCGAAGCGAGCGGCCGCGACAACATCATGGTATGCGAGCGCGGCGCGTCCTTCGGGTACCACAACCTCGTGTCGGACATGCGCTCGCTCGCGATCATGCGCGCGACGGGCTGCCCGGTGGTGTTCGATGCGACGCACTCAGTCCAGCTGCCGGGAGGGCAGGGAACGACCTCGGGCGGACAGCGCGAATTCGTTCCTGTGCTTGCGCGAGCAGCGGTCGCCGCCGGAGTAGCGGGCGTGTTCATGGAAACCCATCCCGACCCGGCCAAGGCGTTGTCCGATGGACCCAACGCATGGCCACTCGATCGGATGCGCGAACTCTTGACGACATTGGTCGAGCTTGACGCGACAGTCAAGAATGCAGGGTTCCCCGAAGCTGCCTTCATGGATTGATGAGATGCAGCTTTACACCTCCGATTTGTCCATCCACCTTTCGAGCTCGAGACCATGAGTGCAATTGTCGACGTCATCGCCCGCGAGATCCTCGACTCGCGCGGCAATCCAACCATCGAAGCAGACATCGTCCTCGAATCGGGCATCAGCGGGCGCGCTGCGGTGCCGTCGGGCGCGTCGACCGGGTCGCGGGAGGCGATCGAGTTGCGCGACGGCGATGCCGCGCGCTACGGCGGCAAGGGCGTCTTGAAGGCGGTCGAGAACGTCAACACGGAAATCTGCGAGGCGATCATCGGCCTGGACGCGTCGGAGCAGGCGTTCGTCGACAAGACGATGATCGACCTCGACGGGACCGACAATAAATCGCGACTTGGGGCCAATGCCATACTCGCGGTGTCGTGCGCGATGGCAAAAGCCGCTGCCGAAGAATCGACCTTGCCGCTCTATCGCTACCTGGGTGGTTCCGGCGAGATGGCGTTGCCGGTGCCCCTGATGAACGTGATCAACGGCGGCGCGCATGCCAACAACAGCGTCGACATGCAGGAATTCATGCTGGTGCCGATCGGCGCGCCCAGCTTTCGCGAAGCGCTCCGTTACGGCGCGGAAGTCTTTCAGACCTTGAAGAAACTGATCGACTCCAAGGGGATGGCCACAACCGTTGGCGACGAAGGTGGGTTCGCGCCCAATCTCCCCTCGAACGAGGCGGCCCTGCAGTTGCTGCTGGAGGCAATCGACAAGGCAGGTTATACCGCTGGCACCGACATCGCGCTGGCGCTCGATTGCGCTGCGTCCGAATATTACAAGGATGGCATGTACGATCTGGAATCCGAAGGTGCGAAGCTCACGCGATCACAGATGGTCGACTACCTTGCGACATGGGTGGACAAGTACCCGATCATTTCGATCGAGGACGGCATGGCCGAGGGCGACTGGGACGGCTGGAAGCTGCTTACCGACAAACTCGGCCGCAAAGTTCAGATCGTCGGCGATGACCTGTTCGTCACCAATACGAAAATTCTGAAGCAGGGGATCGCCAAGGGTGTCGCCAACTCGATTCTGATCAAGATCAATCAGATCGGCACGCTGACCGAAACGTTCGCTGCGATCAGCATGGCGACGCGTGCCGGCTACACGACCGTGATCTCGCATCGCTCGGGAGAGACCGAGGACAGCCTGATTGCCGACATCGCAGTCGGAACCAATGCCGGCCAGATCAAGACAGGTTCCCTGTCGCGTTCGGATCGGATCGCCAAGTACAACCAGCTGCTGCGCATCGAAGAGGACCTTGGCGACGTCGCCAGCTATCCGGGGCGCGCAGCTTTCTACCAGTTGAAATAGGGCCTGCTTGCGCACACTCGCCGTTATCTTCGCGGTCCTGATCCTGGCGCTGCAGTATCCGATCTGGCTGGGGAAGGGGGGTTGGCTGCGCGTGCGCGAACTGGGTCGCCAGGTCGAGTCACAAAAAAAACTCAATACCGGACTCGCGGCGCGCAACGCCGCGCTGGATGCCGACGTACGCGACTTGAAGCAGGGCTACGAGGCCATCGAGGAGCGCGCCCGGTCCGAGCTCGGCATGATCCGCAACGACGAGGTGTTCTTTCAGCTCCCAGCACCTGCTCGTCCGGACGAGGTCCCGAAGTCGCCCGTGGCGAAGTAGGCCGGCACCGCGATGAATAACGCGGAGGCGTTACATCACCGCGGGCGCGCTTTGTAGACTTGACTCACCGCGTTCGACGCCCGCGATGCCGCGCATCACTTCTCCTGACAATCCGCGACTCAGACGAGCCGTCCGGTTGATCACATCGTCGCGCGACCGACGCAAGGCGGGATTATGCGTGCTCGAGGGTACGCACCTGATCACCGCCTACATCGAGCGCCACGGAACACCCGAAACGGTGATCGTCCTCGATGCAGTGGCAGACGCGCCGGACTTGGCTTCGCTGCGCGCGATGATCCCGCCCTCACGCGTGCTTACGGTTTCCGCCTCGGGATGGACAGAATTCACGCAGCTTCCGGCCGAGGTCGCGATTCTCGCCGTCGTACCGACTCCTAAAACCCAGCTGGATCGGGTCGCGGACTTTTGTCTGTTGCTCGAGGGTCTCCAGGATCCCGGGAATGTCGGCTCGATCCTGCGCACCGCTGCGGCTGCCGGCGTGGCGCAGGTGTTCCTGTCCCGCCACTGCGCCTTCGCCTGGTCACCCAAAGTGTTGCGCGCAGGGCAGGGCGGCCACTTTCATCTCGAAATTTTCGAAGACGTCGACCTTGTTGCGTGGACGCGAAACTATCGGGGCGCGACAGTGGCCGCTGTCGCGGGTGGCGGGGAGCCGCTGTTCGCGGCGGATCTGCGACCGCCGATTGCGATCGCCATCGGCAACGAAGGGGCCGGATTGTCAGGCGCGCTGCGTGACGCGGCGACTCGCCGCGTCACGATCCCGATGCCGGGCAACTTTGAATCGCTCAATGCCGCGGCCGCCGCCGCGGTGTGCCTGTTCGAATGCGTGCGTCAGCGTGACACGACTTCGGTCCGTACCTGATGATGCGCACGGCCACGACTTGAATCCACCGGCACAGACGCCAATGATCGTGGTCGATGAGCGGCAGCTGACACTCGAAGATGCGTTGCAACTTGCGCACCAGCACCACGGGTCGGGGCGGCTCGAGCAAGCGGAGCGACTCTATGCCGCGATTCTTCTGCAGGCACCCGAGCAGGCCGACGCCTGGCACCTTGCCGGCGTGTGCAGCTATCAACGGGGTGACCACGGCACCGCGGTCGCGCGCATCCTGCGCGCGGTCGAACTGAATCCGAACAGTCCCGGTTATCACAACAATCTCGGTCTGGCGCTCAAAGCGCTAGGTCGATTCGATCAGGCGATCGGCAGTTTCCAGCGGGCGCTTCGCCTCAATCCGGATTACGCGACCGCCCATGTCAGCCTTGGCAACATGCTGAAAGACCAAGGCGACCTGGAACAGGCCGCCGCGCATTTCCGCACCGCTTTAATCCAAAACCCGGAGCTGGCCGAGGCACACAACAATCTGGCGAATGTGCTCAAGACTCTGGCGCGGTATCAAGAAGCAATCGGGCATTACCAGATCGCACTGCGCCTCCGACCCGCGCTTCCGGAGGCACACCACAACCTCGGCAACACGTTGAAGGAGCAGGGTCGGCTGGATGAAGCCGTCGCCAGTTATCAACAGGCGTTACGTATCAAGCCGGACTACCCGGAGGCCTGCCTGCATCTCGGCCATGCGCTGAAGGCATTGGCCCGCGGTGCCGACGCGCTCGCGAGCTATCGGCAGGCGTGGTGCCTGAACCCGGACGACGCAGAAGTCCGCTGCGCGTTGATCGGGCAGATGCAGGCGCTGTGTGAGTGGGACGGGCTCGACGCGCTGATGGCGGCGCAACGCCGCGACGTGCGCGACACCGCCGCGCCACCAATATCGCCGTTTGCGTTTCTTTGCACGCCGAGCAGCGCGGAGGAGCAATATCGCTGTGCGAAGAAATTCGCGCAAGCCTATTTCCAGCCGTTCGCTGCGCTACGCGACAAACTGGCGTACAGGCATCAGCGGATCGCGAAGCCGAAGCTGCGCATCGGCTATCTGTCGGCCGACTTTCGCCAGCACGCCACTGCCTACCTGATCGCTGAGCTGTTCGAATTGCATGAGCGCGAGCACTTCGAGATTTTCGCTTATTCGTACGGCAGCGATGACGGCGGGCCGATGCGTGCGCGACTGATGGCCGCATGCGATCGCTTCGTGGATTTGCGGGAGCGCTCGCTGGCGCAGACCGCGTCGATCATCCACGGCGACCGCGTCGATATTCTCGTCGATCTGAAGGGCTACACGCGCAACGCGCGCAGCGAAATCCTGGCGCTGAGGGCGGCACCGATACAGGTTCACTTTCTCGGCTATCCTGGCACCATGGGCACGGATTGCATCGACTACCTGATTACGGATCATTTCGTGTCACCCCCTGCGCAAGCGCAATATTTCAGTGAAAGTCTGGTGTACCTGCCCGATTGCTACCAAGTCAACGATCGCCGGCGGGATGTCGCGGATGCCGCAGTGGGCCGCGGGGACTGCGGGTTGCCCGAAGAACCAGGCATGGTGTTCTGTTGCCTGAGCAACCCGTACAAGATAACGCCGGAAATATTCGATATCTGGATGCGTCTCCTGCTGGCGGTGCCGGGCAGCGTCCTATGGTTGCTGCAAGGTGATGCACTGCAGGTGGTGAACCTGATACGCGAGGCCGGTCGACGAGGCGTTGCGGCAAACCGTCTGGTGATCGCGCCAAGGCTGCCACATGCGGAACATGTCACGCGCTACCGCTGTGCCGATCTGTTTCTCGACACTTTCCCGGTCAATGCGCACACGACGGCGAGCGATGCGTTGTGGGCCGGCTTGCCCCTGTTGACCTGCTGCGGTGAGACCTTCGTTTCGCGCGTTGCGGGCAGCCTGCTGCACAGCATCGGCCTGCCGCAGCTGGCGATTGCCGACCTGCGGGATTACGAAATGATGGCCCTGCGACTGGCGCGAGAGAGACGTGAGCTTTCCGCACTTCGGGAGCAGCTGCAACGCAATCAGCTGACTTGCCGGTTATTCGACAGTCGCCGTTATACCTTGAATCTCGAACGCGCCTATCACGCGATGTGGCAACGATACCTGGCAGAGGAGCGGCCCCAGGCGCTCGATATCGTTCAATGAAAAGACTTCTTCCGAATGTCTATTTGATCGCAGTGCTTTGCCCCCCTGGTTACCGCCATGCTTCGGCCTTTCAGGAAATCGCGGAAACGCTCTGCTTCGGACTGCGACGTCTTGGCTATGTCGCGGCAATCGAGGAAAACCGCTTCGCCGCGGATGCAACAAACATCGTCCTGGGCGCGAATCTCATCGGCGAGAAGGTGGTCGACATGATTCCCCCCAATTCGATTCTCTACAATCTGGAGCAGATAGAGCCTACATCGAGATGGTTCGAGGCAACCTTCCAGCGGCTATTGCGTGGGTTCGCGGTGTGGGACTACAGCCCGCGCAATATCGAGCGCATTCGACAGCTCAGCAATGACGCCAATGTCCGCCATGTGCCGATAGGCTATGTACCGGAGATGAGCCGAATCGCGACTGCCGCTAACCAGGACATCGACGTGCTGTTCTATGGCTCCGCCAATGCGCGCCGAACCAAGATTCTGGAGGCCTTGCGCGGCGCCGGGCTCAACGTGCACAGCGTATTCGATGTCTACGGCGCAAAGCGCGACGCGCTGATCGCGCGCTCCAAGGTGGTGCTCAACATGCACTATTACGAAAGCAGCATCTTTGAAATTGTGCGAGTGTCTTATTTGCTGGCAAACCGCAAGGCGGTGGTGACGGAATGTCATGCCGGTACCGAAATCGACGTCGACATGCAAGATGGGGTCGCGCCGGTACACTACGATCGACTGGTGGATGCCTGTATCGATCTGGTCTTCAACCTTCACCTGCGCACAGCGTTGGAACAGCGCGGTTTTGCCAGGATGACGGCACGCGACGAAACTGCCATCTTGCGTACGGCATTGTCAATTTGCGGGAGCTAAGCTCGGCAATCGGTGCTCGATGCCACGAATCGGCCCTGCCGACCATCCACGCGAAGGGTCCGTCAGATTGCTTGCAATGCGTGTGGCGGCGCGGCGCGGATGGCCTCAGTTGTTGACGTTCAGCACCGCAGCAAAATGAAGCGACGCGTTGCAATTGCCTTGAGTAGTCGCCGTTATTCTGCCTTCGATGCCCTGCCCGGTCGGGTGGAATGAATCGATGGTCGCGGGCCGCGGGACACCATCCTGACCAGAACCCGTACAGGCCAGGTTGCCGGCCATCTGATAGAGCCGGCCGAGGTGGGTGAGCGGCCCGGACCCGGTGCAAACGATGCCATTGTGATTGGTGTCGACGAAAGTGAACACGAGCGTCGCCGCTGCGTCAGCGGTCTGGGTGACTACGAGCCCGTACCTCCCACGGAACGCTGGATCGTTGCCCGACGGGTCGGAACACCCGCTGATCGAGCCGGACATGGATCCGGAGTAATTGCCGCTGAGGACGTAAGGGGTCAACGTCTGGCGCTGCACCGTCTTCGTCACGGTGCCGACGCCAGTGACCGTGTACGTCAACGTCGCGTGATAGATATCGGTTGGCCGGAACGAAATCGTCCCAACCTGTCCCCCGGTTACCCCTTGCCACGGGTTGAGAAAATAGGTGCCCGTGAACGCAAACAAGCCGCCGTTGTAGTTGCCTGCAGCGTCCTGTGTCAACTGTCCCGTGTACCAGGTCGGCTTGCCATCTGAGCCGTAGATGAACAACGCGAGAAACTGTGTGGTGTCGCTCTGGACGAGAAAGAAACCCCAGCCGGGCTCGCCGGGATTGAAAAAGACGTCGGTGTATTCGAGCGCATCGGCGCGAGCCGCAGCCAACGCAAGCATGGCGACGACGAACAGTCGTTTCAGCATGGCATCCCCCCTGACGTGGACGACGCCAAATATTAGGACTGCGAGATTCGCGTTGCAAGCGTTGCCGGCGAGCCGCAAGCCGGCCGCAAGCGAGCCCGCAAGCAATGCGCCAGGACGACGTGGTGCGCGGCAGAGCGCGATACCGCGCGGATCCAAAAACTAGTGAAGCGCCCCTGCGAAGGTCGCATCCTCGCGACAGCCACCACCGACTGCGGGCGCTGCAAACTTGCCTTCGATGCCGAGGGCAGTCGCCTTGATTTCCGTCATCGAAGCGTTCGTGTTCAGGCCATCCGAACATGTGTACGCCGTGGTGGGAATCGTGTAGAGCTGCCCGAATTGCGTCAGCGTGCCGGACATCGTGCAGCTCAATGAGCCGCCGTAGGTAAAGTTGAACTGCACGCTGGTGCCGGTCTGATTGACCTGCAGGTTGAAGAAATCGGTGTAGGGGCCGTTGTTGCTGGCGCTGCTGCACCCGGAATAGGCGCCGGATTGGCCGCCGACATAGTTCCCTCCAATGGCGATCGGGGTGAGCGACTGCCGCTGAATCAACTTGGTGACGGTCGCCACCATGGGCGGGGGCGTAGTGACCGTGTAGACCAGCTTCGCGGTGTATGCACTCGTCGGCTGAAACGACGCCGTGCCGACCGTCGGCGCCGTCAAGTCGGATGCCTTCCACGGCATAGCGTAGAACGTCCCGGTGGTGGCTATGAGCGGACCGTTGAAATTGCCGCTCGCGTCGAGTGTCAGCTGCGCGGTATACCACGTAGGCTTGTTGTCCGGGCCGTAGACGAAGAACGTGACGAACATGAAATCGAAGTCGGTACCGCTTTGCACGACATTGACGCCCCATCCGGATTCGGCGGGGATGTAGTAGATGTCGGTGTAGTCGACAGCTCCGACCCGAAACGCCGCGGTCATCAGGAACAGGCACAGTACAAGTCGTTTGAACATGGCTAGGATTAGTTGATGACGGAGAGTGGATTATACCATTGTCATTCTCTCCCTGCTGTAACTGAAGGTAACAAGGCGTCGACGGCATGCCGCCCCGGCATGGCCGGCTGGGCGCCCTGGACAGTACAGGCGAGGGAACCGGCGGCGACAGCCCTACGCAACGCATCGACGGGAGGCGCGCCTTCGACGATCGCCGCCGCGAGTGTGCCCACGAATGCATCACCGGCACCGGTCGTGTCGACGACGTGGACATCTGGGGCCCACGCGTGCAGCACGGTCGCGGCGCTTACCCAAAGCGCACCGGCACCGCCAAGCGTCAACACAACCACGAGCTTTGGCGCTGCTGTCGTGGCACTCGACGCGAAAGCGCGAGGCTCCGCGGTCCAACCGAGCGCTGTCGCAAGCGCGACCGCTTCAATTTCGTTCACGACGAGAACGTCGATCGCACGCAGCAGATCGAGCGAAACCGGATGGGCCGGTGCGGCGTTCAGTACGATGCGGGCGCCGGCACGGCGACTCCTCGCAATCAGTGCGGCGTTGGCCGCAGGATCGACTTCCTGTTGCAACACCAACACCGTCTGCGGTGTCAGCGCGCTGTCAGGCACGATCCTCGAATCAGCCCTCGCATTCGCGCCGGCGATCACAACGATGCAGTTCTCACCGTGGTCGTTGACGAGGATAGTTGCGCAGCCGGTCGGCGTGTCGACTCTTTCTACGCTCCTGATGTCAACGCCGCCGGCCGCGAGCATCGCCACTGCCGCAGGCGCGAAGGCGTCGTTGCCCACTGCGCCGAACAGCTGCACGGCTGCGCCCGCACGGCAGGCGGCGAGCGCCTGGTTGGCCCCCTTGCCGCCGGGGAAAGTTGCAAACGACGATCCGGTAACTGTTTCGCCTGGTGCCGGAAACTTCGCGACGCGACAGACCAGGTCAAGATTGATCGAACCGAAAACAACGACCATGCCGACTCAAACTGGAGCGTAGGGATATCGGCTTACCACGCCCATGACCAGCAGGATGTTGGCAAAGCGCCGCAGCTCGGCCGTGCGCACGATCGCAAAGGCGTTGCGTGCCCGCGCATAGAACTCCTGGCGTTCGAGGTTGCCCATCGTTACCGGCGGAACGACGCGCGAGAGAACAGCGGCCAATTCACGAGTGGGCTCCATCAAATCGGGAGCGTCACCCGGCACTTTCATCGTGATCGCAACCGGCGTCGCCGCCGAATCGATCGGAAACAGCGTCAGGATTGCTTCGAGTGCCGCCGTCGAGGTGGACGCCGGGAGCTGGATCAGCCGCTTGCCGACGCTGGCCGAGGGAAAATTCGCATCGGCGATCACCAACTCGTCGCCATGCCCCATGCTCGCAAGGACGTGGAGCAGGTCGGCGTGCAACAGCGGATGGATGCCCTTCAGCATTTGGTCACGCTCCTTTGACGCCGCCCGCGGTCAGGCCGACGACGATTTCCTTCTGGATGATGATCGTGAGCAACAGCACGGGCAAGGTCACGACGATCGCGGCGGCGGCCAGCGGCCCCCATGCCAGCTGCTCGAAGGTCAGTACGTTGTAAACCGCCGCGGGCAGGGTGCGCGTCGCGCGTCCCGCGAGCACCGCGCCGAAGACGAAGTTGTTCCAGGAAAAAATGAACGAGAGGATGGTGCCGACGACAATGCCGGGCCGCGCCAGCGGCAGCGCCACGTAGCGGAACGTGGTCCACACGCTGCCGCCGTCGATCAGCGCAGCTTCCTCGAGTTCCTTGGGCAGCGTTTCGAAGTACCCAGCCATGATGTACACGACGATCGGCACGGTGATGACCAGATGCGTGATCACCAACGCGGTGAGCGTGTTGTTGAGTCCGAGAAACTGGAATACCGTGAATAGCGGGATCAGATACGACAACGCCGGAGTCATGCGGGCGATCAGGATCAAGACGGTGAGCTTGTGCGCCTGGGCACGGGCGATGCCGTAACCGGCAGGGATGCCAACCAGCAGCGCGATCAACGTTCCCAATCCGGATACGACGACGCTGTTCCAGAAATACAGCCCCATCGAATTGTCCTTGAAGACCTGGACGAAATTCGACAGCGTCGGCGGGCTTGGGATAAACACCGGCGGGTAGCTACTGTTGTCGAGCTCATTCTTCAGCGATAGCGACAGCATCCACAAGAACACGAGGATCGCGGGCGAGACGATGACGACGACCGACAGCCAGAATCCGATCTTGCGCAATGTCCGGCGATAGCGTCCGCGGCGAGCAAGCGCGGCGTGGGATGGAGCAGCGATGGTACTCATGTTGGAGTACCTTCGCGCTGCGCGCTCCGGTATTCGCGGCCGTCAGCCTGCGCGTGCGCGAATCGCAGCGTTTGCGCTTTCGGCCGCTGTCCACGTTCGCGGACGCGCGCTTCGCGCCTTGGCTTCGCCCCGCTCACGTAGACGTCCCGGGACGGCCCGTCGCGCTCATAGGAGTACCTTCGCGCTGCGCGCTCCGGTATTCGCGCTCGGGACGGCCCGTCGCGCTCATGTCCACTTCGCCCGTTGGCGCACATACAGGAGCAGCATCGCCAGCGCCAGGATCAGCACGAAAAAAACGACCACCACGGCGGACGCGTTACCAACGTTGTAGAAGGCGAATGCCTGCAGGTACAGGTAAAGGTTGATCGTCTCGGACGCGGTGCCCGGGCCGCCGGAGCTGATGACATAGATCGTGTCGAAGGCCTTGATCGCATCGATGGTGCGGATGACTGCCGCCACCACGATGAACGGAGCTACGAGGGGAAAGGTGATGTAGCGAAACAGCTGCCATTCGGTCGCGCCGTCCAGGCGTGCGCTTTCATACGGCTCGACCGGCAGCGCCGCAAGGCCGCCCAGCACGATCAGCATGACCAGCGGTGTCCAGTGCCAGACTTCGACCAGCACCAGACTCGGAATGACCAGCGTCGGCGAGTAGACCCACAGCGAAGGCGGGAGGCCGACGAGCGACAGGAGGTAATTCAGGACTCCCTGTTGCGGGTGGAACATCATCGTCCATACGAGCGCAACCGCCACGGGGGTCGCCATCATCGGCATCGTGAAGATCGAGCGCAAAAGGCCGCGCAGCGGAAACTCGCGGTGAAAGATGAGCGCCGCCACGGTGCCGAGGATCAGCGGTGCGATGACCGCGAGCGCGGTGAAATAGAGCGTATGGACGATCGCCTCGTGGAAACGCTGGTTCGTCGCCAGCTTGATGTAATTTTCGAAGCCGATGAAATGCGCGACGGAACCGATTTTCCAATCGAACGCACTCATCCATACGGTGAACATCCAGGGAAAAACGATCACCGCGCCGACGACGACCAGCGCGGGGACGATGAACAGGATGTAGCTGCGCTGCCGGCGGGCGAGGAAGCCCGGGCGCAGAATCGCTGCCGGAGCCGACGTGCTCATCGCATACATCGCGCCGGTGTTGTAGGTCCGAATTCATTCGGGCCGCATCGCTCGCTCGACCGGCGCGCGCAAATGAATTTGCGCCTACATCGTCGCGGATGTCGTGGGCTCGAAGCGCACGGACGCGGTAGAGGCAATTTGGGTTACGACTTTTCGCTCTTGTCCAGCACCGGCTGGAATTCGACCGTTGCTTTCTTGAGCTCGGTGGCGGGATCAGCGCCATTGATCATATTGGTCAGCGCAATGCCGAAGGTGTCGCGGAACTCGGTGACCGGAGCGATCACCGGCAGCCCGGGCTGCGCGATCTTCGCCGACGTGAGCATGCATTCGACCCACTGCTTCGGCGCCTTGAAGTCGCTCGTTGCCTGTGCCGCGGCATAGGCGGACGTGCGCACGGGTGCGCCCGCCGCCGCTTGCAGCATCCGCGTCTGGTTGGCCTTGTTCGAAGCCCATTGAATGTAGAACCAGGAAGGTCCCTTTTTCTTGCTGAAGGTGGAGATGCCTTCACCGTCGGCAAACAGTGCCGAAACCTGCTGCTTCGGGCCCGCGGGCATCACACCGTAGCCGACTTTGCCGACGATGCGCGATTTGGTCGGATCCTCCAGCGGCTGCGCGAAGCCGATGCCGTCGAGCCACATTGCCGCCTTGCCCTGCAGGAACAGGCTCTGCGATTCGTTCCAGTTGTAGCCGGCGACACCCGATGGCCCGTATTTGGCGAGCAACAACTGATACATCTTCGCGGCTTCGATCGCTTCGGCCGAGTCGGTCATCAGCTTGCCATTCTTGTCGATAAAATTGCCGCCGTAACCGAGCAGAAAGCTGCTCCAGACCGGCACGTTGGCGTTCTTCAGCCCGCGGCCGACAAAACCCGAGACACCCTTGGCCGGATCGTTGAGCTTCGCTGCGGCATCGGTCATCTCGGCAAAGGTTTTCGGGAAGGCGACGCCCTTGGCGTCGAAGAGCTCCTTGTTGTAATAGACCACCCACGGATCGAGATTGAACGGCAGGCTGTTCACTCGCCCGTCCGGCTCGACCGCATAGAAAAGACCGCCCTTGGCGAAGTCGGCGAAGTCGAGATCCGGCGCCGCCATCGACTTGTCGTTGATGTACGGACGCACGTCGGTGAGCCAGTTGTTCTTGGCGAACTGTCGCTTCTGCACGTGGTACGACAAACCGATGACGTCGAAGCTCGGATTACCGGAGTTGAACTCGATGACGGCCTTTTGTCGCTGTTGCTGCTCGGGGATCATCTCCGAGCCAACTTCGATCCCGGTCAGATCCTCGAACTCCTTGTGATATTTCGTCAGGAGGTCGCCGCGCGGGCTCTTGACCAGAAGAATTTCGATCTTTTCGCCCTTGAAGCGCTTCCAGTCGAAGCCGGATTGCGCTTGCGCAGTGAGCAACGATGCGCCGGGAATCGCGCCGAGCGCGGCTGCGCCGAGCCCCGCCTGCAGCAGGCGGCGGCGGTTGTTGTCGGTGGCATCGTCACGGACGTGATCGGTCATGGATCCTCCTGCAATGGATGGTGTTACAGGTTTGCACTGTACCGGTCTCGCGGTCAGTGTCTTTGGGCTAGTGTCTCGCGAAATGATACCCGAGTTGCCGGGTCAAGCGGCGTCACGTTCCGCGTCGAGCCCGACGCGTGCGACCGACGCGAGCCATGCGCGGCGCGCGTCGCGGTCCAGCGGGACCAGCGGTGGACACAGCGCATCCCAGTTCGAATCGCCAGTCAGCTCCGCGAGCAGCGCCTTGAACGCGGCGAATATAGGCACGCGACCGAGAAGCGCTACAAACGCGTCCACGCGTGCAAGCTCATCTTTGGCGCCCGACGTCGGCGCGTTGTCATGGAGTCGGCGTATCAGCCTCGGATAGAGATTCGCTACGCCGCAAATCGTGCCGGCGCCGCCCGCGGCGAGCGCGGCCGGCA
Organism: uncultured beta proteobacterium; assembly: GCA_963829375.1. Lineage (GTDB taxonomy): Bacteria > Pseudomonadota > Gammaproteobacteria > Burkholderiales > Casimicrobiaceae > PALSA-1003. Next base: position 66,545 of record CAWHIS010000002.1, read on the forward strand.
AATGCGGCTCGTGTCCCACGAATACCGACAGCGTACGAAACCGCTCGAGCAGCCGGCGCGTATGGATCAGGTTGCCTTCGCTGTCCTTGATGCCCGCCACAACGCCCGGATAGGTGGTGGCCAGCCGCGAAATGACGTCGTGCGGGATTGGCACGGCGGTGACTTGCGGGATATGGTATAGAAAGAGCCGGAACCTCGCGTCGGCGACGCCGTCGATGAGGCGCGCATAGCCCGCGTAGATTCCTTCTTCGCTGAGACCTTTGAAGAAAAAAGGCGGGAGTACCAGCGCGCCGGCGCAACCGGTGCTTACGGCATGCCGCGTGAGTTCGATCGTGTCCGCGAGTGCTGCGCAACCCGTTCCTGCCACGATGCGTTCGGGCGGGATGCCTGCGGCGAGCAGCGCGTCGAGCCCGCCCCGGCGTTGTGCAACCGAAAACGATTGTCCTTCACCGGTCGTGCCGAACAGTGCGATGCCGTCGACCCCGGCCGCGAACAGTCGCTCGACGTGCGCTCTGAGCATTCGCGCATCGGGTGCGCCGGCGGAATCGAGCGGAGTCAGCGTTGCGCACCACACGCCACGGATGCGGTCAGCCATGATGCTTTTCTTCGCCGGATGGAGCGGAGCAGCGGGCAAGGGCATGTCGATGATGAGTTCACGGTCATCTTTTCAAAGCGCAGTAGGATAGCACCGATGATATCCACGACCGTACCCGGTGCAGCCAATAATGGCACGAGTGTGCTACGGCGTCTGGCGGCAACACGGCTCGGATTCGGCGGCGCGCCTCTGGGCAATCTTTTTCGTGCAGTGTCGGACAGAGAGGCGAAAGGCCTCGTACTTCACGCCTACGCGAAGGGCGCACGATACTTCGATACTGCACCCCATTATGGGCATGGACTTTCCGAACGGCGCCTGGGCGCCGGACTTGCCAACGTACCCCGCGACACATACGTTCTTTCGACCAAGGTCGGCCGCATACTCGAAGCCCGTGCCGACGCGCCACGCGATCAGCATGGGTACGTGGACGCGCTGCCTTACGTGCAGCGCTACGATTACACCGGCGAAGGCTTTTTGCGCTCGTTCGACGATAGTCTGGAGCGTCTTGGTCTTGGGCGCATCGACATCGTTTACGTGCATGACATCGATGTCGAGACCCATGGCTACGCCCACGCGCGACGCCTCGCCGAAATGCTGGATAGTGGACTCCCGGCGCTGGCGCAGCTCAAGGCGCGCGGCTCGATTGCTGCCTACGGGCTTGGCGTCAACCGCGTCGATATTTGCCTCGAAGTCCTGCGTCACGCCGACCTGGACGTGATCCTGCTGGCTGGACGCTACACGCTTGCTGATCAATCCGCGCTCGCGGAGCTGCTGCCCGAATGCCTGCGTCGCGACGTGAGGGTCGTGCTTGGCGGACCTTTCAATTCGGGAATCCTGGCGACGGGCTCCCGCCCTGCGGACGGTTCGCATCCATATTTCGACTACGGGCCCGCGTCGTCGCACGTCGTGGACCGCGTCGCCGCAATCGAACGCGTCTGCGCGCGATTCGACGTGCAGCTATCCGCTGCGGCACTGCAGTTTCCTCTCGCGCACCCGGCAATCGCCAGCGTGATCCCCGGCGCGCGATCTCGTCCCGAGTTCGACCAGAACCTGCGCTTCGCGTGCCACTGGATACCGATGGCGTTCTGGGAAGCATTGCGCGAGCATGACCTCGTCGCGCGTGATGCCCCGTTGCCTGGACAGGCGCGCTCATGCGCGTAGATGCGCACCAGCATGTGTGGCGGCTCGACCGCGGCGACTATGGCTGGCTGCAACCGACCCCGCGACTTGGCTCGATCTACCGCGACTTCGGGCTCGACGAGCTGCGACCATTGCTCGCGGCTGCGGGCATAAGTGCGACAGTGCTCGTGCAGGCGGCACCGAGCGTCGCCGAGACGCGCTATCTGCTCGACGTCGCCAGCGCGAGCGATGGTCTGGTGCGTGGCGTCGTGGGGTGGGCCGACCTCGCCGCCCCCGACGCCACGGCAACGCTGGCCGAGCTGGCAGCCAACCCGCTATTGAAGAGCATTCGCCCGATGCTTCAGGATCTCGCCGATGCCGCGTGGATTCTGCGACCGGAAGTGCAGCCTGCGCTGTCGGCGCTGCCTCAGCTGGGCCTGCGCTTCGACGCGCTCATCAAGCCGCGCGAAATGAAGCCGCTGTTGTCTATGCTCGAACGCCGCCCGGACTTGCCGGTCGTCATCGACCACTGTGCCAAGCCTGACATCGCAAGCGGCGAATGGCAGCCGTGGGCCGATGATCTGGCAACGATCGCCGCCAACACCCGTGCGTGCTGCAAACTTTCAGGACTCGTCACGGAGGCGGGGCCGGGCTGGACCATCGCCGCGCTGCGCCGCTATGTCGACCACGTCCTGGAGTGCTTCGGCAGCGAGCGCGTGATGTGGGGCAGCGACTGGCCGGTGGTCACGCTCGCCGCAAGCTATGGCGGATGGTCCGCTGCCACCGACGCGTTGCTCACTGCGTTACCTCAACGCGACCGAGATGCGTTACGCGGAGGCAACGCGCAGCGGTTCTACGCGCTGGTGTCCGAATGAATTCGGACCTACATTGCGCGCTCTGATGGCCGCGAACTTGTTCGCGCGACGCTGGTTTTCAGTACCCGTGCCGCTGCAACCCTGCGCGATGCAGAATGGTCGTCGCGATTTCCTCGATCGACTTGGTCGTCGTGTCCAATACGGTGATGGACTCGCGCTGCATCATCTGTTCGGCTTCACGCACCTCGTAGCGGCAATTTTCGAGCGCTGCGTACTTGCTTCCGGGCCGCCGTTCGCCGCGGATCTGCTTCAGGCGCTCCGGGTTTATGGTCAGACCGACCAGGCGATCGCGATAAGGCAGCACCGAGGCGGGCAGTTTCTTGTCGGCGAAATCGTCGGGGGTCAGGGGAAAGTTCGCCGCGCGGATGCCGAACTGCAACGCGAGATAGAGCGTAGTCGGCGTCTTGCCGCACCGCGAAACGCCGACCAGAATGATTTGGGCCTTGGCCAGATCGCGGGTCGAAGCGCCGTCGTCATGGGCCAGCGCGAAGTTGACGGCCTCGATACGCGCAAAGTATTCGTGGCTGTTGGCGATGCCGTGCGACCGACCCGCAGCGTGCGATGATTTGGCGCGGAGCTCGGATTCGAGCGGGGCGATGAACACCCGGAACAGGTCAAGCACGAGGGCGTTGGCGCGACCGAGCTGCGCGCTCATCGTCTCCTCGACGATCGAGCTGAACACCAGGGGCCGCCGGCCTTCGCGCACAGCGACGTCGTCGATCCGCCGCAGAACGCTTTCGATCTTCTCGGGCGTGTCGACGAAGGGCATCGTCACGCGCTGAAATTTGAAGTCCTCGAACTGCGACAGCAGACTGTTGCCGAGCATTTCGGCAGTAATGCCGGTGCGATCGGAAACAAAAAAAACCGTACGCGGGTCTGTCATTGTCACCAATCCTTCCAGACAGGCGCGACGCCCGCCGGAAGGTCTGGCATGTCGCCCAGGTCGACGCGACTTTCTCCCGGGCCGTGGTAGTCCGATCCCGACGACGCAAGCAGTCCGAACACGCGCGCATAGCGGGCATATTCGCTGGTTTGTGCGTGCGTGTGGCTGGATGACAGCACTTCAATTGCGTCGCCGCCCGTGTCGCGGAATTCCCCGAGCAGTTCGCGCATCTGTGGGCTGTCGACGTTGTAGCGGCCCGGGTGCGCGAGCACCGCCTGGCCACCGGCGGCGCGGATCCAGCCGAGCGCCTGCGACAGCGTTGCCCAGGCGTGTTTGACATAGCCCGGCTTGCCCATGGTCAGGTAATGTTGAAACGCGGCCTTCATGTCGCGAACGTGGCCCGTCTCGACCAGGAACCGGGCAAAATGTGTGCGACCGATCAGCCGCTCGTTGGTGACATAGGCGGCCGCCCCTTCGTAGGCGCCCGCAATGCCGGCGTCGGCCAACGATGCCGCGATGCGCCTCGCGCGCTGGTCGCGGCCGGTGCGAATCGCGACGAGGCCTTCCTGCAGCTCCTGGCAATCCGGGTCGATGCCGAGTGCAACGACGTGCAGGGTGACGTCGTGCCAGCTAACCGACAATTCGGCGCCGTCGACGAAGCGGAGGCCTGCGCTCGCGGCAGCGGCACGTGCCTCCGCCAGACCGCTGGTCTCGTCGTGGTCAGTCAACGCTAGCACATCCACGCCCCGTGCGGCGGCGCGAAGGACGACTTCAGCCGGCGCCAGCAGGCCGTCGGAATGGGTCGAGTGGCAATGCAGATCGTAGCGCGGCATGGAAAGGCTTGGTCGCCCCCGGCGTGCGGGAATCCCAGGGCGGCGAATCTTCCTATTCTAGCAAGTCCACCGTACCCACCCCAAACGTCGCCCCCGCGTGGAAACTGGCGGCGGTCGGGGAAGTCAAAGTAAATGCGAAGACCATTTGGCGGGTGGTCCCGGCCGTTCAACGGATGCCCTTGCGCTCCGCGCGGGTTTGATCAACAATTATGCCATTGTCTTCGGGGGCGCCGCCGCAATGGGTTGCGTGTTGAAGTTTATGGTTATTCAACTAAGACGATAAAGCCGTGAAACTTTTTGAGCGTGTACTCAATCCGCGCGAGATCCGCCGGCGCCTCGGACTGAATCAAGAGCAGTTCTGGACGCAAATCGGTGTCACTCAGAGCGGCGGTTCGCGCTATGAGAGCGGGCGCGAAATGCCCAAGCCGGTGCGCGAGCTGCTGCGCCTGGTGCATGTCGAGCAAATCGATCTGTCGCAAGTGAAGCGAGTGGACTTCGAGATCATCAGCTATCTGAAGGAGTCCCATCCCGATCTGTATCGAAGCCTGCGTCGCGCGGTGCGCAGCAAGCATCGACGCCCCGAGGGCGAGCCCGCGATCCTCGCGGACGAGGCGTTCATTGCCAAGCACGGCAGCGAAACCAACGGCGATATGCCCGAGGACGTTACCGGCCCGAATTGAGTTCGGGTCGTTTGCCGTTGCAGCGCCCGGCGCCTTCTTGCGCCGCAACAATAATTTCCTGAGTTCGGAAGCTACGCGCTAGAATCCAGCCCGGCGTGCGCCGGCAGTCGCGCACGCGACTTGGAGAATGCGCTATGAACGACCGTCGGCGAATCATCCAGCTCGACCAGCTCCGCATGTCCGATCTTGCGCAAGTCGGCGGCAAGAATGCGTCGTTGGGGGAGATGATCAGTCAACTCGCCGGCGAAGGGGTGCGAGTCCCCGGCGGTTTTGCGACTACTGCCTTCGCGTTCCGGGAGTTCATCGAGGCCGCCGGTCTGGCGGCGAAAATCGAGTCGGCGCTGGCGGGCCTCAATGTTGACGATGTTTCCGCGCTCGCTCGCGTGGGCGCCGAACTTCGCGGCTGGATCGAGTCCGCTGCACTGCCGGAGGCTCTCGTCACCGAGATCACTGCCGCCTATGCGCAGTTGAATGCCGAGAGCCCTGGAATCACCGTCGCCGTGCGCTCCTCTGCAACGGCCGAGGACCTGCCTGAAGCCTCCTTTGCGGGGCAGCAAGAAACATTTTTAAATATCAGTGGCTTGGACAATGTTCTTAATGCCATAAAGAAGGTATTTTCTTCGCTCTACAACGACCGTGCCATCGCGTACCGCGTGCACCAGAACTTCGTTCACGGCGAGGTCGCCCTGTCGGCCGGGGTGCAGCGCATGGTGCGCAGCGATAAGGGGGCAGCGGGCGTCATGTTCACGCTCGATACAGAGTCCGGATTCGATCAGGTTGTGTTCATCACGTCGGCGTACGGGCTCGGCGAGACCGTGGTCCAAGGTGCGGTCAATCCCGACGAGTTCTACGTCTACAAGCGCAACGTGAGCGAAGGCAGGCCGGCGATTCTACGGAAGACCGTAGGTGACAAGGCGATCAGAATGACCTTCGCCACCGACGCCCGCGCCGGCGAGTCGGTCGCCACCGAGGAGGTTCCGGTCGCGGAGCGCGCGCGTTTCTCGATCAGCGACGCCGAGGCGGAAGAACTCGCGCGTACCGCGCTCGTCATCGAACAGCATTACGGGCGTCCGATGGACATCGAGTGGGGACGCGACGGCATCGATGGGCGCCTGTACATCCTGCAGGCCCGGCCCGAGACCGTCAAATCGCGCGCTGCCGGCAACGAACCCTTGCGGCGCTATCGTCTCAACAAGCGCTCAGCGGTGCTCGCGAGCGGCCGCGCCATCGGTCAGAAAATCGGGCAGGGGCCGGTTCGACTGATCCGCTCGGCCTCAGAGATGGATCGCGTGAATCCCGGCGATGTGCTCGTGACCGACATGACCGATCCCGATTGGGAGCCGGTGATGAAGCGGGCGTCCGCGATCGTGACCAACCGCGGCGGACGGACCTGTCATGCGGCGATTATCGCGCGCGAGCTCGGCATCCCCGCGGTGGTCGGCTGCGGCGACGCTACCAAGGTGCTCAAGGAGGGGCAGGCAGTCACCGTCTCATGTGCCGACGGCGACACCGGCCACGTCTACGACGGCATGCTCGAGGTGGACGTCGTCGATGTCGCGATGGACAAGATGCCTGCCGTACCCACCAAGATCATGATGAACGTGGGCAACCCCGAACTCGCGTTCGAGTTTCGCCGGTTGCCGAATGAAGGCGTCGGCCTCGCCCGGCTCGAATTCATCATCAATCGCAATGTCGGTGTGCATCCGAAGGCGCTGATCAACTTCGAGACGCTTCCGGAAGATCTGAAGCAGGATGTCGCCCGGAGGTTCAGCGGCTATGCCGGCCCGACCGAGTTTTATGTCGCCAAGATCGTTGAGGGTGTCGCGACCATCGCTGCCGCGTTCTGGCCGAAGAAGGTGATCGTGCGCCTGTCCGATTTCAAGTCCAACGAGTACTCGAATCTGATCGGCGGTGGACGCTTTGAACCGCACGAAGAAAATCCGATGCTGGGGTTTCGCGGCGCATCGCGTTACATCGCACCTGAGTTCTACGATTGCTTCCAACTCGAGTGCAAAGCACTCAAGCGCGTGCGTGACGACATGGGATTCACCAATGTCGAAATCATGGTGCCGTTCGTGCGCACGCTGACCGAGGCGAAGGAAGTGATCAAGCTGCTGGCCAAGAACGACCTCGAGCGAGGCCGCAATGGCTTGCGCGTGATCATGATGTGCGAAATACCGTCCAACGCCATCCTGGCGGATCAATTCCTCGAGCATTTCGACGGATTTTCCATCGGCTCGAACGACATGACGCAACTCACGCTGGCGGTGGATCGCGATGCCGGTGGGGCCATCGCGCCAACGTTCGACGAACGCGACGAAGCGGTCAAGGCGATGCTGGCGATGGCGATCACCGCTTGCCGCAAGGCGGGCAAGTACGCGGGCATTTGCGGGCAAGGGCCGTCCGATCACCCGGAGCTCGCACAGTGGCTGGTGGAACAGCGCATCGAGAGCATGTCGCTCAATCCGGACACGGTGCTGGAGACATGGCTCGCGCTGGCGAAGGACAATCCGCAGTGAGCGACCTCATCCGTTCGGCTGATTGACGCCCGACGCAGATCGTGTCCCCAATCGCGGGCGATGAACCAGCCCGCGGCACTGCAGATCGAGTTCCGACCATCGCTCGTCGCCGGGCTGCTGACGCTTGCGCTCGTGGTCGCCACATCGGCGCTCGTCGCGTGGCTTCCCGCAGAGCCCTGGCAGCGGTTGCTCGCCGTGAGCTTGCTTGGCGTCTACGGCGTCGCGGTGGTGCGTGCCTGGGCAGAACGTTCAACGCGACGCGCGATCGTCGCGATTGCGGTGGGGGCCGACCGGCACATCGCAGTCGTCGAGCGTAGCGGCCGGCGTGTCGAGGGCGAGGTGCAGGACGACTCCTACGTCGGGTTCGCGATCACGACTATCGTCTGGCGCGGGGCGGGAGCGCGTTACTCGCGAACGATCGCGATTCTGCCGGACATGCTCTCCGCGGAGGATTTCCGCAGGCTGCGCGTGCTGCTGCGGCTCGGTAAGGCGCCATCACCGGCACGCGAATAATCCGCGGGCGCAACTGAGGGTCGCCGTCGCCAGCGGAAGCGTTGTAGGTCCGAATTCATTCGGACCATGGCGAAATGAATACCGAGCGCGAGCACGCTCGCGCCTACGTGCCTCGCAGCCACGCCTGCGCATCGATGATGGATCCGCTCTCCGCCTTCGGCTGCCCGTCGAGCAGGTATAGATAGAGCGGTGCGAATGCCTCCGGCGGCGGCAACCGTGAATTGTCGTCGCCGGGATGCGTTTGTGAACGCAACGGCGAGCGCATGGGCCCAGGGACCACGCCATTCACGCGCAGCGCCGGCGCGCTTTCCCATTCATCGGCCAGAATCGTGAGCAGTGCGGACAGCCCGGCCTTCGCAACTGCGTACGCTCCCCAATACGCCTTCGGTTCTTCGCCTCGAGTATCGAGCGTGAACACGACGCTTGCGTCCGGCGATGCGCGGAGCAACGACAGCAGCGAGCGTGTCAATCCGAACGGAGCAAGGAGGTTCACGCGCAGATTGGCAAGCCACGCATCGAACGCCTGGTGCTCGATCGGGCCCAACGAACCGAGCTGTACTGCAGTGTGCACGATGGCGTCGACGCGCCCGTGCTGCGCCTGGAGCGCGCTGGCGACGGTGCCGAAATCCTCGGCCTTTGCCGTCGCCAGGTCGAGTGGAAGAATGGTGGGCTCTGGATAGCCGGCACCGATGATCTCGTCGTAGAGGGCTTCGAGTTTGCGGACTACGCGGCCGTGCAGGACGACCGTGGCACCACTTTTCGCGCATGCCAGCGCAAGCGTGCGGCCGAGACCGCCGCCCGCGCCTGTGATAAGGACGACGCGTCCGTCGAGTGTGGCGCCGTGCGCTGCGGTGGGTGCGGGCAATGGCATCGGGGCATTCGCGAAAAAAGCAGCCGATGATAGCGGAAATCCCGCTGGCGCTCGCTCGATGCGTGAGTGTTGGACCAGGCCCAATGCCTGGGGCATAGGCCCTTCGTTTGCCTTGGTGCGGAGGCAAACGCTATAATTCGCGGTTCTCTGTGGGGCTATAGCTCAGCTGGGAGAGCGCTTGCATGGCATGCAAGAGGTCAGCGGTTCGATCCCGCTTAGCTCCACCATCAGTCCTTAGCAGAAACCGCCTCGTCCCCATCGTCTAGAGGCCTAGGACATCGCCCTTTCACGGCGGTAACCGGGGTTCGAATCCCCGTGGGGACGCCAATAAAATCAAGTTGTTATGTACGCATTGCGATGTCAATTCCCGGACTTACCGAAGAATTGACCGAAGAATCGGGCCGCGTGCCCGAAGTTGAAGCCTATAACTAATAGAGTCGGCGCCTTGGGGCGTGGCAATTTGAAAAAGACCTGGGACTTTTGGCGCTTTATTTGCGGGCTCGCATGGCGAGAATCTATTGCGGCGGTCAAGAAAAGAGCATCTACACTCGCGCTCGCCTGCGCGACTTTGATCGCCGCCGCGTTCTTCTGGCCAGGCGCGGTCGACTCTCTCGTCCGAACGTTCGGCGCCGCCGCGATAGCCTTGCTCGCGTCCTTAGGAATATGGCTTTGGAAGGTAGTGAGCATCCCGGCCAGGTTGCATGTGCGCAGCTTGACCCGCGCGGAGCACCGGAGAATCGCAGAAGGGCTCGAACGTCAATACCAGATCGGCGATGGCTTACGATCCAACCACAACAGCGTGAGGTATTCCCCGGTAGTAACTGGCGGCGGCAATATCTCCGTCAATGTAACGGCCAATCCCTTGAACGTAGACCTGCCTTCGTGGCCAACGCAATGTGCGCATTGGTATCGGGACACCTACGAAATGCTGCGAAAGTATGATGCTTCCGAAGCCTTCATGTTTAAGTCGGTTGCGCCAGAGTTGCCGACGACGGCATTAGGTCTTGGCATACATTCAGATTCGATAATAAACAATCTGGCGACGCGGCTAGGAAAATTGCGCCTAATAATCGGCAGGGCTTACGAACGCTCCAATGATGCAGAGCCGTCTGTCGCGCCCCTCGATTCGACGGAATGAAAAGCCCCGCCGAAGCGGGGTTTGAGAAGCGGTCGGCGAAGATGCTCATCTACCTTTCCGCGTGCGCCCCTTTTGCGCATTGCCTGCCGCGAGCAACTGCGTGGTCCAGTCCCGGTCATCGAGTTTTTTGAATTGGTCTAACGTCAACGCGACGCGCGCGTGATCAGCGCGGCGCCTCGTTTCGGCAGCCTTGGCGGCCTCGGCGATTAGCTCCGCGTGTCGCCCAACGCGTATCGCCTTGCCTGCCTCTTGGGCCGCCACCAGTATTAGCCCCACTTCGCCCGCTTCGAACTCGCCGGCCGTGACTGCGGTCGCACAACGCGCCGACGCCTGCCTGACCGCGCCGAAGTCGCCGGCGCGTTTCGCGGCTTCAATCTGCGCGAGCAATGCCGTGGCCAGCCTGCTCATTTGCCGAGGTCGGGGCGGCGCGCGGTGGGAAGAAGCTTGAAGCCGCGTTTCGCCGCGAGCCTGTTGTAGGTTCCATTCGCGAGTGCGCGCTCGACCTCACGCAAGAGTCGCGCAGAGGGCAACGGCTCCCAATCGCTGTAGGGATAATAGCTGATAACGTTTCGAACGCGTTTCGCTGCTACGATCGCGTCCTGGTCGGCCTCACTGAATAATCTGCGTTCGCCACGCAGAAGCCGCACTATGGTTGCCTTGTGGGAGATACTGTTGGCAGTCATTGTGTTTAGCCGACGATCCACCGCCAGATCGCGACGCCAAGGGCCACAATCGCGGCCCAGATTGCCGCCCCGAGCAGAACGCCGATGGCGATCCCTCGCGCCCTAGGAGGCGGCGCATGCGGAGTCTTACGCAGCTCAATCGGCATAGCCGCGAGACGCATACGCATCGTGCTTGTGTCTTCATCGAGGAGACTCATAGCGCGCTCTTCCAGGCGATTCCACCGAAGCAAGTTCCGTACGCGTGCGCTGCAACACTGTTCCGATTCAACGTATTGCGAATTTGTGATGTGATGGCTTTCCGCGCGTTGTAAACAACGTCGACGATCAAGGTTTCGCGGTGCCTGCGCTAACCGGGAGTGCAGGACGCGTCGGAGGCGCCTGGTATCAACCCGACGATTTAAAACGCGCCTGCGTCGATCCAATGCGGTCGGCGCAGGGCTCCCATATGCCTACGGCTGACCGAAAGTCCCTGCTATGAGATCCTCAACGAACCCAGCAATCCACGATCGCCCCGGGCCGCCGCGATAGCTTGCGCAACGTCCATTTTTTACGTTCTCAACAGTCACCGCGAAAGTCGGCGCCGGCGAATGGCGGGGCAAAAGCTTGCCAGGCATCCGATGGATTTCGAGAGCAAAATCGGAGGGAGAAAACCCGTAGCGCACAACTTCTTCTGCAAACGCGCGTTGGTCGCCCGGGGCAATCAGATAGTGGGTCCACTTCGCCACGATGTATCGTGAGCAAACTTCGAGCCATCGGTATTTTTCTTTATTTTCCCGATGAGTTACCAAAATGCGCTAGGCAACCTCACCCCGCGTATGTAAGGAACATCGTCAGTGGTCACTTTGTAGCGTTCATCGGTCGTCGAAAGAAAAAACCCCGCCAAAGCGGGGCTTGTAACGGCGATAGGGCTGCCGTACGGCACCGCAGGTAGTTCGCCCTTTCGCATCTCCCATATGAAGTTCGCGAACGCCTTGTCGCGCCTCGCAGATATGTTGAATCGGGTCCTGCCCATCATCCCGGGCGACCTCTCCGGCGGTTGTGATGGTAGTCATACCGAATATAAATCGCGGGCGGCAATTCCGGAGCCTGCGAGGTTGCCTTGCGCCACACGTCTTGTAGCGGCTCTATCGTGAATCTGTCCTGTGAGTAGTGAATGTGCGGGCCGTGCTTCCAATGGTTTTCGGTGGCTTGATAGTCGCGTTGGTCAAAGTAGAACATGTGCCAGTATTTCTGTGATCGTGAATAGAACAGATGCACTGCAAGCTGCCTCCGATCGCGGAAAATCTGGTCGATTTTGCGGCTAGCCTTGAGCGCGCCACCCTTGAGCATTCCAACGCGGGACGATCCAAACGCCACTAACTGTTCGGCAGTCGGTTCGAGCGAGTCCGGTACGATTTCTGCGAAGTAGTTAGCATATTGGTAGGCTCCTGGCGTAGCGATCCTACCGGCCATTAGCAGCGCTGAAAGGTCTTCGGAGGTTATGGTCAAACCGCGACAGTAGCGTACTATCTCGCGCTTGCTGGTGAGCTCGAATAGCGCTAACAGTTGCTTTAGGGACTCGCTTGTCATGCGGCGCTGCCGATCTAAACGTCGCGTGGTCGTAGGTCTTCGACTGCTGGTGCGCCATTGGAAAGACGCTCAAGGCGTGCCTCCGCGGCCTTCACGCCACCGTCGATGATATAAAGCAAAGACGTCGCTCCATCTGGCTCCCCGCTCCAATCAAACTGGCTTTCACCAAACGCATAGTGAATCGACACCGCATCCAGTACCCCAACGATCGAGTCGAGCGCTTTCCGAACTGCCGCTCTACTGGCTGGTTCGAGTGGTTTGGCTTTGATGTTGTTGAGCGCGAGATTCAAATCCTGATGAGCGATACGACGATTTCGCCAGTCTATGGCAAAGGATGCAGCCCTCACCGCTGCATCAGTCAATGACTTAACTTTCTTTGACGTTAGTGCATCGACGATAAGTGGATACATCCGCCGGATCGTAAGGTTATCTTTCCCAACTGACTTCGGCGGACCGGTTAAGCGCGCGATATGAACTAGGGTGTCGTCAAAGAATACCTCTTCGACGATTCCAAAGAATGTTGAAGCGGCGTCATTGAGGAGAATAATTCGCGACTCTTTCGTTCCGAAAAGCTCTACGTATTGGTGCCATTTACGATGAAGCAATGCTGTCTGTTGCCATAACGCGTGATATAGCGATCCGAGTTCATCGCCCATCGCCTTGATGTAGTCCTTTTGCGCTTCGTCGGCGGATCGCGCGGTTGCCATAGGGCGCCTCGATTGTGTTGGGGGACCCCATTTTGAAGCGCTGATCGACCGATGTCAGTAGCCGCCGACCGAGCGCCAGGCACAACAGGTGGTGGCTGGCCGCCTGCCTCGTTGTCGGCGAGAATTCACCGATGGATACGCGGCCGCCCGAATGGTTACCGTCGCCAGGACCCTGGGCGTTCGAGAAGCACATCTACGACCTTGCGCATTGCTTGATCGATCGCGGCGGGCGGGTCATCGGGTCATCGGCTCGCATCTGCCATTGGCAAACGGCCCGCTGATGGCGGAAGCTCCGACGATGGCGGCATTGCTGCGGGACATCGTTGCTGGAGGACAGGTCGATGCGCTCCGCGCGCAAGCGGCAGCTATACTTCGCCGGATCGATCGCGGCCGGCCGCGCGAGCCGGGCGAGGACGACGAGTAAAGACGCTCTAGCGAGTCGTAGATCGACTATCCGACGCACTCGGGCAAATCGAGCAGGTCGTCGTTCCACACGCCGTCTGCATACGTTCGAATATACTGGCCGTGCGGTCCGTCCACTACGCGAACATCGGCACGTCGCCCATGAGCAAGGATGTAGAACGTATTGCTTCGGTCGTTGATTGTGTCGATCACTTCCTGTCGGGTCCAGCGCCACTTTTGGCTGCCGAGATACGTGATTCCCTCATGAGGATCGTCTCGGGGCACTCTGCTAATGCACGTTACTCGGACGTCTGGCATTGCAACCTCCATCCGACACTTGTCTCTCACCATTGCGCCAAGACCGCATTGGGGCCGCTTGGTGCCGGGAAGTGCCGATCTGCGGCCGATTCTTGCATCCGAATTGGTCGCTTCTCACGAGTAGCAGAAAGCATGCCAGACGTGACTATGGCGCCACACCGGACCTCACGGGACAATTCGAAGAATATGTGCGGCCGCTACGAGTTGAACGAAACGCCCGCGCCGCTCGGATCGCGATACCGGGTCGCGTATTGGGAGATCGAGCGATGAATGTGACCGGCGACAAAAGCTTGATTGAAGATTGCGGCGAGCTAGAGGACGCGATCGCCACGATCAAGGCCACGGGGTTAGACCCAGAGCATTTCGACATCGACGTGCATAGGATGCCGCCCATCGCAGACCCGGCGACTGGACTGTTTCCGGTTCGTTATGTCGTGAAGGTTACGAACAGAATGAGCGGGCGAGGCGCCACCATGGCGGGCGGCCATGGCGAAGCTTGGCTTGAGCGGCTCGATGAGAAACTCGCGGCCGGCGCGTTCGATTAAAGCGCCACGAGCGTCGACACAGCGCGGGCCATGTGCATGCCGTGTCCGAGCGAGTGGCTATCCTGCAAGCCGGCAAGTTAAGGCGAGGGGCAAATGGGGCAGAGCAGAGGATCTATTCGCGAGGCTGGAAGCAGGAGGCGTCGCATACGTCGACGAACTGATAGCTACGAGAAAATCCGAAGAGCTGTTCCTTGACCTCAAGCGATCTGCCAACAATGGCGCCGAGGCGAGGCTAAACGACAACGACAGGAACAACTTGGCCGTCGCCATATCTGGTTTCGGCAATTCGGAAGGTGGCGTGATCGTCTGGGGAGTTGATTGCGCTCGTGATCCGGAAATGGGTGACGTAGCGCGCGCCAAGGTGCCCGTTGCAAATGCGACGAGGTTTGTGTCGCTGCTTGAAGGCGCAGTGTCCGGGTGTACATTGCCGCCGCATAACCTCGTGCGCTCAATAGGGATTTTGGAGCCTGGCTCCGACAACGGTTTCATTGCAACGATCATTCCGAAAAGTTCGAGCGCTCCCCACCAGGTCGTCGGGTCGGGCAGGTATTACATCCAGGCGGAGCTCGACCGCCGACCGAAGTGATGGTGGCGTTCATCGATGCCCACCGTGCCGTTTACGGGGTCGAGTCGATCTGCGCGCAGTTGCCGATCGCCCCATCACAATATTACGAGCACAAGGCGCGCGAGGCAGAGCCGGCGCGCTTGCCACCGCGGCTGCAGCACGACCGGACATTGGTGCTGGAGATTCGTCGCGTGTACGAGGAGAATTTCGGGGTGTATGGCGCGCGCAAGGTCTGGCGGCAACTTAGCCGCGAGGACAACGAGGTTGCCCGCTGTACGGTCGAGCGGCTGATGCGCGCGCTTGGTCTGCAGGGGGCGGTACGCGGTCGCAAATGTCGGACCACTATCGCTGATGACGGTACTGAACGACCGCTCGATCGAGTCCACCGGCAATTCCAGGCGAGCCGCCCCAACCAGCTGTGGGGCGGACTTTACTTACGTCGCGACGTGGGCAGGCTTCGTTTACGTTGCGTTCGTGGTCGATGTATTCGCGCGGCGCATCATCGGGTGGCGCGTGGCGCGCTCGATGCACGCCGAACTGGTCCTGGACGCGTTGGAGCAAGCGCTGTGGTCGCGCACGGCAATCAAGGGGGTCGTGCATCACAGCGACCGCGGCAGCCAATATCTGTCGATTCGCTACTCCGAGCGACTGGCCGAAGCGGGAGCCGAGCCATCGGTAGGCAGTGTGGGCGATTCGTACGACAACGCGCTGGCCGAAACGATCATCGGGTTGTACAAGACGGAGATCATTCATCGCCGCGGCCCGTGGCGACATCTGGAGGCCGTGGAATACGCAACCTTGGAATGGGTCGACTGGTTCAATCACCGTCGGCTGCTGGAACCGATCGGCAACGTACCGCCGGCGGAGTTCGAAGCGACGTACTATCATTCAACGAGTCAGCTGCCGATGGCGGCCTGACTCAAACCCGGACGTCTCCGGAAAAGCCGGGGCGATTCAGACCCTAACAACTACGTCGAAAGGAGTGGGACATGATCGGTGTATTCGTGACGTTTTGCTACGGCGACAATTTCGACGAGCAAGCCATACGGAAGATCGCCGAGACCGCACGCGTAAGGTTTGAAGGTATGCCGGGGCTACGCTCAAAAGCCTTCACGCTGAACGCCGGAAAGCGTGAGGCTGCGAATTTCTACGTTTGGGATTCAGAGGAGGTGGCCAAAGCGTTCTACACTGATCAGTTACTTGAGCGGGTGGCCGGTCTCTACGGTGTGCGCCCCACCGTCGAGTTCGTGCAGATTGCCACGCTCGTGGAGAACACCCGGCCGTGACGTGGTCTCGGGATGACGCCCAACCCGTCGTTGCACCGGACCCCCTACGGCCGGCTTCGCCCCGCCTGCGCGGGCCGGTGAAATCCAGCGTTTTGGGCGGCTCCTGCGCATGTCGAGCACCAAAGGGGGAAATATGGTGAGAGGCGGATGCCTATGTGGGGGGATTCGATACGAGATCATTGGCCCTGTCGGAGTAGCCCTGTACTGTCATTGCTCAATGTGCCGTAAATTTCACGGCACAGCCTTCCGGGCAAGGCTCTCCGTTCCCAAGTCGTCCTTTCGTTTTGTTCAAGGGGAGGGCTTGTTGAGCAGTTACCGCTCGTCGGCGGATACGATCAAGAGGTTCTGCCGAATATGCGGTTCGCCGATGGTGAATTCCTGGGACCCTGAGCCAGACAACTATGGACTGGCGATGGGCTCACTGGATGATGATCCTGGGGTAAGGCCCATGTGTCACATTTTTGTAGGCTCAAAAGCGCCGTGGTACGACATCACGGACAGCTTGCCGCAGTATCTGGAGTTTCCCGAGTCTTGAATCTGTATCAAGTGTCAGCTCGCAACGCACTTAGACACATGCCGCCCAACCAGGCGTTCGAGGGGACGCGCCAGGGCGGGCGTCGTGTTACGCACGCGTCGGTGGCGGCGCGCCCCTCAACTTGGTCTCGTTAGCCGTCACCCTGGAGCCATTGTGACGACCTACGATCCCGAAGTCGCGCCTGATCCTACCTCATGGCTCGCGCTCGATGAGCAGGAGCGAATACGCCTTGCCGACGCACATCACCGGGCAGCCCGGATCAGGCTCCCAAGCGTGGAAACGCACGCGCTATTCCACGCCGTCGTGGAGAACCAAATTGCCGAAGGGCTTGACTGCGTCGTCCGGGCGATGGCTCGTCTAATGAGTGAAGGGTTGTCGCGCCACGATGCGCTGCACGCGATCGGATCAGTCGTTGCGGAGCATCTATACGAGATCGTGAAGAAGACCAAGGACGATCCAAAGACGATTCAGACTCAGTACAACGCTGCAGTCGAACGGCTCAGTGCCAGAGGATGGCGGCAGCGGTATGGTGCTTGATGTCGTGTCGGCGTTCAACGCGGAAATCCCGTGGGCAGGGCTTCGCGCCGGCGCGCGTGGGCAGCTGGTTAGTTGTAGTTTGAGCGCTCTCAGTCCTCTGCTCATCGTTGACGATGGGGGCACGATGACGGTAGGTGTCGGGTCCGACTGGCGTCGGCGTTTCCCGCTGTTTCTGTCACCTCAACGTCAGCTTCTCTCGGTTTCAATGGCCGCATCCGGCGCCGTCGTAAGTCGGGATTGGGTCGGGTACCGCTCGCGCTGGGATAAGCGCGGAAGAGGGG
The DNA here is from genome assembly GCA_963829375.1 of uncultured beta proteobacterium. GTDB lineage: Bacteria > Pseudomonadota > Gammaproteobacteria > Burkholderiales > Casimicrobiaceae > PALSA-1003. The sequence continues at coordinate 83,999 of CAWHIS010000002.1, forward strand.
GAACTACGATGAGTTAGCGAAACCTCTTGATGAAGTCCAGCTGGTGCAAGTCCAGCCCGGTCAAAGCCGTAGCGGGTAGGCCGGTAGCGAGTGTTGCCATTCGTCGGGTGACTGGCGGGTGCGAAGCGTACACAGCGAGTAAGTAGGCCGCGAGGGATGAGCTCCGAAATCGACCTCATTGCGATGCCGACGCCGTGCTGTAGGCGGAAGGCAGAATCCGGCGCACCGTTATGCGAGGTGTGTTCGGGATCGCCGGAGTCGCTAGCCCGGGGCATGCTTACCAAGGGACTTCCCGTGAACCCAGGAGAGCTCCCTGCTTCTCCGCAAGCTGGGCCCGGTGTCGCCCAACCCAAAGACACCCGGTCTCCGGGGGGCGAGGGCTGCCTCCGAGAGAAGCGAACGACCCTCAAGCGGAGTCTCCTGCTGCCAAGGGAAACCGGAGGCGCAGGCACGGGCAGGCGAGCAGTCTTACGATTCCATAGTACCGATGAAGGTGGAGAACCGCAGGGCTCCCGCAAGGGGCGGCCACGATATCCACTGGAGGGAAGGGATGAACAGGTCGATGTATCGGCTGCAGTGCCACAGGCACGAGACTTTGAACTCGGGAAGGCCTGTGAAATGGACCTGAGCCGAATAGCTGAGCTGGCTAGGCAAGATGCAGGGCGCAAGTTCTACTCGATCGCTCACTTGCTGACGACAGAAGCGTTGTGGGAAGCATTCGATAACCTACGCAAGGACGCCGCCGCCGGAGTGGACGGAGTCACGTGTACGGAATACGAGGAGCACCTGGTTGAGAATCTCGGCAAGTTGCACGAGACGCTGAAGAGCAAGACCTACCGCGCGCAGCCGCTGCGGCGGATCTACATCGACAAGGAGGATGGGCGAAAGAGGCCGATCTCGATCCCCTCCCTTGAAGACAAGATCGTGCAGCGGGCGACGGTGGAACTGCTCAATGCGATCTTCGAGCAAGACTTTCTCGACTGCTCCTACGGCTTCCGACCGGGACGAAGTGCACACGACGCGCTGGACGAGGTGGGCCGGGTGATTTGCCGCGGGCCGACCGAGTATGTTCTTGAGCTGGATATCAGCTCTTACTTCGATTCGATTGTCCGCAAGCAACTCATGGAGATGGTCGAGCGGAGGGTAAGCGATGCAAGCATTCTCCGGCTGATTGGCAAGTGGATCAATGTTGGGGTGGTGGACGACGGACGACTACTGACGAGCGAGACGGGGACCGGTCAGGGGCAGATTATCAGCCCGCTGCTGGCCAACATCTATCTTCACCACGTGCTCGATGTGTGGTTCGAGGCAGAGGTCAAGCCGCGCTTGCGAGGGAAGGCGTTCGAGATCCGCTATGCCGATGATGGGCTGCTGTGCTTCCAGTACCAAGAGGATGCGGAGCGAGTACTCGAAGTTCTGCCGAAGAGGTTTGCGAAGTACGGTCTGACGCTGCATCCGGAGAAGACCCGCCTGGTGCAATTTGGCCGCAGTGCCTACTATCAGGCGAAACGGACGAAGACCAAGACCGCCACGTTCGACTTCCTGGGCTTTACGCACCGGTGTGCCACGAGCCGGGCTGGCAAATTCGCAATGCAGGTGAGCACGATGAAGAAGCGCCTGCGGCGCGGGCTCCTAGCCATCGCCGCATGGTGTCGAGAACATCTGCACACGCCATTGGAATACCAGCAGCAGATGCTCAACGCGAAACTGCGGGGCCACTACCAGTATTACGGCCGACCGACGAACTATCGCAGTCTGGAGAAGTTCGTCCACACGGTTCGCAGTATCTGGCACCGGTGGCTGGCGCGCAGGACGCGCGGACGAAACCTCCCTTGGCCGCGCTTCCATCGTATCCTCGCGCGCTATCCCTTGCTGCGTCCGCGCATCACTCACGCCTGGGCAGCCCGGTGAGTCGTGCCTGACGAACCCGCTGCGGTAATTCCGCACGGCGGGGTCAGCGAGGAGCGAGGGTGGTAACACCCTCGCTTACTCGGACGCACGAACCGCGGCACCCGGCCAGTAGCCGCCGTGCGCAAATTTCTCCCATACCGGTCATTCGGGGCCGGGGGTTTTGGTGTTGCAGAAACAGCCGACACAGTGCGCGGCGTATGATTGCGACTGGCAGACTCCGGGGGAGTTAGCCCCATTAGGCAGCGCCGCCGACCCGAATAATGCACCTACAAGAGTATGTGGAAGTAAGCGACGGCATCTGCCGGTTCCGTCCGCACGGTGACTGCTCTCTAATTGAAGCAGTAGATCTCATCATACGTGCTATCGCATATTGCCGAGAGAGGAGCGTGAATAGGCTCCTGGTCAATGTGACGGGGCTGACCGGGGTCCCCATTCCTTCGCTTGTTGACCGCTTCTTGATGATCGAAGAATGGGCACAAGAAGCGAAAGGCATGGTTCTTGTCGTGCTGGTCGTCCATGCTGAATACATTCACCCCGCGAAGTTTGGCGTGAGGGTGGCTGCGGACTTCGGTTTGGTCGCCGACATCTTCACTTCCGAGACAGATGCATTGAAGTGGCTTTTGAGCGGCGTTGATCCACGCTAACGCCCAAATGTGCGTCCGCCCTCAGGGGCTCGCTGTCGTACCGCAGGTAAATCACAGGCCGAGTTCGGCCAGCAGCCCGTTGTCGCCGCTTCTCAATTCGCTCGAAAGCGGCCATACCAAGACACCGCAAGATAATTGATCGAGGCATTTGACCTTCGTCAATTGGCGTCAATGGGCGAGGATTAGGATGGAGTGACTACACGTAGCGCCGAATTCGTAGACTGGTTGGCGGGAGGGCTCAAGTACTGATTGCGTGCGTGCTCCGATGAGACGACGCCGCGTCTGCGGCCAAGATATCTATTCGACACGCAACTCCGTATCGGCCCTCGTTTAGCATCGCTGAAAAAGTGCAACCTTTCGGTCCTATAGTGCGCGAGAGATCGGTGAGTTTTGAACACGTGTTTCGCCTTGTTGACCGGGCGATGGGCAATCTCTCGCGAGGTCAAGTCTTGGCGGCGGCGCTCGTGGGAGTCGGGGTTGTCGCCGTGCCGGCCTATCTGCTTGGTTCCGAGGTCTCCCTGTCCTTGCTTTATCTCTGCCCCGTCGGCATTGCAACCTGGTACGCCGGGAGCAAGGCCGGGACGGTGGTCGCGGTGATCTCGACGCTCTCGGTGGTTGCCGGAGAGTTTGGCGATGGCGATCTCCTCAATCGTCCTTGGATCGCGGCGTGGAATGCAGTCCTACACCTCGGGTTCATGCTGGTAGTTGCGTATCTTTTGGACCGTCTGCGTGTCCACTTCGCAATTGAACAGCGGTTGGCCAATTCAGATCCTTTAACTGGCGTTCTGAATGCGCGCGCTTTCACGGAGCAATTGCAAGCGCGTCTCGACCTTGCCGCACGCGAGGGGAATCCGATCACCGTGGCATATCTCGATCTGGACGATTTCAAACGGGTCAATGACCGGGGTGGGCATGTTGAAGGTGACAGGGTGCTGCGACTTGTCGCGAGCACTCTGACGCAGTCCATTCGCCGCACTGACTTGCTTGCCCGCGTTGGTGGAGACGAGTTCGCCTTGCTGATCAGCGGCGCGGATTTGAACGCCGTAGAGCAGGTTATTTCCAAGTTGTGGAACGCTCTTAACAAAGCGTTTGTTCATGAGCGAGTGGCCATCACTTGCAGCATCGGTTGCGTGACATTTCAGGCCCCGCTGCCCAGTGCGGAGGGCGCTATCCATGCCGCCGATTCCCTGATGTATGAGGTCAAGAACGACAGCAAGAATGCAGTCGCCTTCGAGGTTTTTGGCTATCAAACAGGCAAAGCCGCGAAACCTGCCGCGGCAGCGGACGTGCCGCTGACGGCGCACCGCTGAGTCTCAACGGGGCGTTCGCTTCGATACGGGTCAGCGTCTGCTTTATGTCAATTCGACCGGCTGCAGTGGGTCTATTCTGTTGAAAAACTCATTTGCATTGGTGGAGTCGAGTGCGTCGAAAAAATCGACCCTCTAGATCGCGCTCAGAGCCACGCAAATTGATCGGGTGATGGTTTATGACCCCCAGTACAACGACGTTGATCAAGTCTTGAACAGTTTTTCAACAGAATAGGTCGCTATCGGCCGAAGGGGATCGCCAACGATTCGGCCGGACGCGGGCCATGAGCGGTCCAACGCCGCTCTCCTCCAATTTGCTCTCAAGCGGTCGTCGCTAATTTGTTGTGACGACAGAGATTTTTGAGCGGAAAGCCCACCCTCACCGCCGCTCAGGGCACGAGTACGGTCGCACCTACGGACTTGCGCGATTCGAGCAGGCGGTGGGCCTCGGCGGCTTCGGCCAGCGCGAAGGACTGCTGGGGCTCGCTCCTGATCTTGCCGGCCAGCACCAGGTCGAACAGCTCCTTGGCCATGGCGAGCATGTGTGCGCGCGGCGTGGCGTAGTGGATCATGGACGGGCGCGTGACCCACAAGGCCTTGGCCGCGAGCGTGCGCGTATCGATGATGGCCGGGCCTGAGGTGGTGCCATTGCTCACCAGCGTGCCGCGCACTTGCAAGCAGTCGATGGAGGCCTGCAGCGTGTCCTTGCCGATTGAGTCGAAGACCACGGGCACGCCCTTGCCGTCGGTCAGCTCGCGCACGCGTTCGGCGATGTTCTCGCGCGTGCTGACGATGGTGTGTGTGCAGCCGTTGGCCTTGGCAATGGCGGCCTTCTCGTTGTTGCTGACGACGCCGATCATCTTCACGCCCAGCGCGCGCGCCCATTGGCAGGCGAGCAGGCCCACGCCGCCGGCGGCGGCGTGGTAGAGGATGGTCTCGCCACCTTGCAGCGGGTAGACTTGGCGGAACAGGTACTGCGCCGTCATGCCCTTCATGATGAGGGTGGAGGCGGTGCGGTCCGACACGCCCTCGGGCAGGGGAATCAGCACCTCGGCAGGTATCAGGCGTACGTCGGCGTAGGCGCCCAACGGCCCTAGCAGGTAGCCGACCCGGTCGCCGACGTGGATGTCGGTCACGCCGGTGCCCACGGCTTCGACCACGCCCACGGCGTCCGAGCCCACGCCGCTGGGCAGGGCCGGCAGCGGGTAGTGGCCGGTGCGGAAGTAGATGTCGATGAAGTTGACCGCGATGTAGCTGTGCCGCACGCGGGCCTGGCCGGGGCCGGGTTCGCCGACCTCGACGGTTTCGAGTTTGAGCACCTCGGGGCCACCGGTTTGGTGGAAGCGGATGGCGCGGTTCATAGTGGATCTCCTGAAGGGGCTAAAGTGGTTGTTCAGATCACGCGGCCGCTATTGGGGCTAAGAACCTGGCGGACGAAGGCTGCTCCTCGGTCACGCCGTCGAGGCAGGCCTGCATGGGCGGTATCTTGAAGCCGCTGGACGCGATGGCGTTGACATAGGGCGGTCCCAGATCGTTTAACGGCTGGTCGGCCAGGACACGCCAGCACATCCATGATGCCGCCCGCCGGCGCGGGCACCGAAATCTTGGCCGGCTTGTTGGTCCAGGCGGAGGCCAGCGTCGCCAGGCCGAGGACGAGGGTGGCGACGAGAAGGCGGACCCCATAGACGCTTGTGATGGACGGTGATCATCGTGTTCTCGTCGGGTTAGATCTCCCGCCGCATCAGGCAGAAACTCTGGGCCGTCGGCCCCCGCGGCGGCTGGGTGGCCAGAAAAAGGGCCAATGGGATGATGTCTTCTGGCGTCTTCACCCATTCTTGCTGTAGCGGCGGCTTGCTCAGCTGCTGCTGGGCGAACTGGGCGGCCGTCATGTCGGTGGCGACGGGGCCGGGAATCAGTTCGTTGACGTCGATGTTGAAGGGCACCAGCTCCTGCGCGAGGATGCGCGTGAGCATCCACAACCCGGCCTTGGAGCAGGCGTAATCCGAGATGCCGGACAGTCCCTGATGGCCGAGCCCGGAGCCGATGGTGATGATCTTGCCGCCGCCGCGTTGCTTGAGCGCGGGGATTGCGGCCTGGGCGCAGAGGTAGGCGCCAACCAGGTTGGTGTCAAGGGTGTGGCGCCAAGCCTGCACGTCCCCCTACTCGACGCTGCGGCCGGCGCCAGCGACGCCCGCATTGATGATGAGGACGTCGAGGCCGCCGAAGGCTTGCACTGTGGTTTGCACCATCTGCGCGACGGCGTCTTGTTGCGTCACGTCGACCGTGACGGCGATCGCCTGTCCGCCTGCGGCGCTGATGGCGGAGGCCGTCCCCTGCACGGTCGGAGGCCGTCCGTCCGGCGCAGCAGACGGCGGCGCCGTGCCGTGCATAGGCCAAAGCCATAGCCTGCCCGATGCCCTTGCCCGCGCCGGTGACGATGGCGACTTTGCCTTGCAGCGATGGCTCTGTGATTGGCATATCGGGCTGGACTCCCCTATGTGGGGTGCTGAGACACTACCTATTGATTTGCTCGCGAACGAACGCGAGTAACGACTCCGGAATGACGCCGTGATATTCGCCCTAGCTAAATAAATTAAGCGCCGTTGCAACAAAGCTTGCAGTTAAACGAGTTCGTCAATTCTACTCGTTGGGCTCATGGCCTACGCGCCGAAAATGCCCGCGAGTTTCCATCGTGTTGCCACCTACGTGGCTAAGATCCTGGTACGAAACCGAGCGTTCCGATGTCCGTCGACACGTCGGATGCTGCGCGCACCTGTGACGTGCACGCAAGCAACAGACTGGAGACTAGGAGACCGCCATTGATCTTCAACCACTCCCCGGCGCTGAACGGCGGCAACTACGATCCGCAGCAGCCCTTCACGCCTCGATGGCTGCCCTGCGTTGTACAGCGGCCGCTCGATCAAATCGCGTCAATGCCGGCGACCGGCCAACTCCGGCCATAGCGCATTGCGCTCCATTTGCGGTCATTGGTCGGCGCTCGTCGGCCACGAGCGATCAATGAAAATTGGGTTTAGGTGCGGAAGGTGGCCTCGACCTCGGGCGGTGCTGCTTGCCATGGAAATGGATGAAGCGTTTAATCCCATCGAGGTGAGCTTGCTCGGGGCGGAAGGTATATTGCTTGACCCGAATTCTGTCGCGGACGCGGTCGAGCAGACGCGATCTGGCAGGCCGGTCCATTGTTGCCGGTTTAGGTTCCACTATTGGCCCCTTGCCCGATGATTTTCGGGGCTTTTCCATGGCCACGCGATAGGTCATATGGACGATGGACGCTTTGCTTTGCGTCTATCTTAGGTTCTCTACTTCTCGTTAGGCGGCTCTCGGCATCGTCCTGCAAGCATATTGCGAAATTGGTAGCGCCATCCCAGCAAGCGTAATCTCTCTCAACCACAACGATCATCTTCCCATGCCCAAAGCGTATTGGATTGCCGCGTATCGCTCTATTCACGACCCCGAGGCTCTCGCCGCTTATGCGAAGCTCGCCGCTCCGGCGCTTCAGAAAGCCGGCGCGCGCATACTCGCGCGAGGGAACCCGGCCCAAGTGTATGACGGCGGTCTCAGCCAACGCACCGTTCTATTGGAATTCGACAGCGTCGCACAAGCGGTCGCCGCACACGACAGTCCCGGGTACCAGGAAGCACTCCGCGTATTGGGCAAGGCAGTTGATCGGGACTTGCGCATTATCGAGGCTATCGACTAAGCCACAATCGAATGGTGCGCCGCCTAACGACTAAGGTTAGATCGTGCGAAGCCACGATCTGAACCGTTTGTTGGACAAGCCCGATCATCGAGTGCTGGTCGGCACTCATAGAAAATACATTCGTGGAAATCGCCCCGGTTGAAGGCTCTGCCAGGAGCGTCGCGCCGCAACGCCCGTTTCGCGCCTGCCGTTGCAGCAGGCGACGGCCGTTTTCGGCGATGCACGGGCGCTTGCGCCAGGATTGAGGCGAGCCGCTCCCCTCGGCTTGTGGATATGCCGAGCGCCGGTCACAGGGCGGTGAGGCGTTGTTTACATGGTCAGGGCGCACCCTCAGCCGCGATCGGGATCGGCGCCGGCCCCGGAAACAGCGTTGGAATCCGTGTGCTCACGATCGTCATCACCGCCCCGCAGCAAGAGCAGATGATCGGCGGGCGTTGCTTCACCCATGGCAGCGCCCGCGCTGGATCGAACTTCAGCAGCAATTGCAGCAACGCGATCAGGCGCTTGCAGTTCGGATGTAGGAAGCCGAAGTTGCGCGCACGGCGGAACCCTTTGGGCAGCACATGCTGCAGCACCAGCCACAGAAACTGCGCGCCGGACACGGTCCGACGTTCAATCTTCTCGGTCTTGGCGTTTCGATAGCGGAAGCTCACCTGACCATTGCCGCAAGCGACGATATCCTTCTCGGCGATGACGCCGCGATAAAGATAGCGCCCGAGGTAGATCAGCGCCTTCTCGCCGCTGCCAACGGACTTGCAATCCACCACCCACTTCTCGGAATAGCTGCGCGGAAGCGTCAAACCGGCGGCCTCGATGGCTGCCAGTATCTTCGCCCGAAAGACCTTGGCCAGGGCCTTGTGGTTGAACAGATAGCCTACCTTGGTCTTGCCTCGCCGTTTGGTTCGCCATTGCCGACGCTTGCCGTCGAGCGCTGCCGCCGGCATGACCAGATGGACATGGGGGTGATAATCAAGCGTTCGCGTGTTCGTGTGCAAGACCGCAATGGCGCCTGGCGTACCCTGTAGTTGCTTATCGTTCTGGCTAAAAGTACGCACCGTCTCCCAACAACACTGCATCAGCAACGCGTAGACGACGCTCTGGTGCGCCCAACTCAGCGCCCTGAATTCGGCAGGCAGGGTAAAGGTCAGCAGAAAATACTCGGCCGGCACCTGCTTCTTGAGTTGACGTTCCAGCCACTGCTGGCTCTCATGGTGCTGGCAGTGTGGGCAATGGCGATGGCCGCAGGAGTGCGGCACCAGTTGCTGATGCTTACATTCCGTGCATTGGACCTGCATCTTGCGGCTGGCTTCTGTGCGGCACTGCTTCATGACCGCCAGTGCTCGAGTGTGCGCAGAGGTGAGTCGGTTGCGGTATTGCGCTAAGAAATCCGCCTCGAAGGTTTCGATGACTTTAGCCAGGCGGATCATTTGACCGGCCCCCAGGCGATGCTGAAACCATCCATCAGGGCGTTAATCCGATGGAGCGCGTGGTGCTTGGTCTGGTCGGTCAGATGGGTATATCGGGCGGTGGTGAGTATGGAGTGATGGCCGAGGAATTTCTGGACCTCGATCAGATCGATTCCGGCCTCGATCAGGTGGGTTGCATAGCTGTGGCGCAAGCTGTGGGGCGTGATCTTTTTTTTAGACCGCAGGCCGTGCTCACCTTGTGCAGGGTCTTTTGCACACCGCCGCGATCCAGCGGCGTCGTGGCGGCTGCGGCACCTTTCAAACCACCGTGGCGATTGGGGAACAACAGCACAGGGTTGCGATGCACCCGCCAGAAACGGCGCAACAGTTGATGGGTCGCTTGCGGTAGCGGAACGAAGCGATCCCGGTTACCCTTGGCATCGCGGATGTGCACGCGCCCACATGCCGCATCCACATCCCCCACCTGCAGGCGCAGTCCTTCGCCCAGACGCAGTCCCAGGCTATAGAGCGTGAAGAAGAACGCCCGGTAACTGAGCACGTTGGTGGTGGCAAATATCCGCTGCACTTCCGCGACGGTGACGATGTCCGGCAAGCGCTGGCTCTTGGGCGGCTTGACCAGACCGGGCGCCACCCACGGCTTACGCAAAACATGCGCGTAGTAGAACTGCAACCCATACAGATCCAGCTTGACCGTGCTCCACGAATGCGATGCCACCAGCTCGCTGAAGTAGTCCGTCAGTTGCGGCTCGGTTAAACTGTCAATCCGATGCTCAAAGCGCTCCCCGATTCGACGGATCGCACGGGAATAGGCTTCAATCGTCTTGGGTTGCAGTCCCTTGAGCTTCAGATGTTTCAGATGCGACTGGTAGTTGCGTTGGAATACGGCTTCGGTCGATGATTTCATCTTCGGGTAACCTCATGGTTTATTGTGGAACCACCCCTCGGCCAAGGGGATGAGGCTACATTTTGAATTCATCTCGCCAGCACTGCCTCCTCCGCGCAGCGGCTTCGTCCAACCACGCGCTCAACCGGACGCGCCAATTCATGGCTTGAACATGGCGAGCGGCAACGCGGCCGCGCCGGTTACCTCACTCGTTGGGCGTCTGCTTTCTGGAGACCGCTACGACTGCTCAGGGTCTATGGTGTTGAAAAACTCATTTGCAGTGGCAGAGTTGAGTGCTCCCGAAAAAGTCGACCCTCTAGATCGCGCTCAGAGCCGCGCAAATTAATCGGGTGATGGTTTGAGACCCCCAAAATCGTCGCCGAAAAAGCGCGCACCGAGTTTTTCAACAGAATAGGTCGGGTCCCGCCGGCCGATTCACAGCGATCACCGGCGGCTCTACCAACTACACCAGCCCTTCATGCCTCAATGGCTGTTGCACACAATTCAGCGGTCGCTCAGTCGGATAGCTACAATGCCGGCGACCGGCCAGTACCAGCTGGTCAGCGTTGTCGCTCAGATCACCGCTAAGCAGTCACTCGTTTGGCCCCACCATCCGATTCGTCGCGGCATAGCCGGATCTGTCGCACGGATCGGGCTTGCGTCAGATTACCGTTGCCAGGCGGCGAATCATCGCGCACAGTACCTTCGTGCCGAACTCGCATTGGTGCGAACGATCGCTTCGTGCCGCCGGGAGGTGTATAGGCACACGCTGCTTCGCGGGGGCGCAATTCGCGGCGTGATGCCGCAACGTTTCAGGATTTGGCTTGTACAACAACCGCGCGCAGCCTTTACTCGCTGCGGCAGCACCAGTCGACGAACATAACTGCCTTCGGGCGTTGAACAACCCCAAAAAGGAGAACCGCGATGAAAAGATTGCTTGCGCTCGTTGTCCTTGCTTTCTCGGTGAATCCGGGAATGGTTCAGGCGGGTGGATCGCCTCCCGTCGACATAAGCTTCAGCATGGATATTCCCGCCAACGCGGGCTGCAATTTCCCAGTGAATTGGACGGGTACCGGCAAGTCGTCGATCATCACTCTGCCGGGTGACCGCCTCATGATCAATGCGCCGCAAGCGACGACCGTGGTCACCAACCTCGATGATCCCTCTAAATTGGTGACGCTGAACGTTACCGGGGCCATTCACGCATCGTTCGGACCGCAAGGGGAGGTGATGGTCGTCGTCACGGGTCGGAACCTCATCGCGGACCCGATTGCAAACTTCATGGTACTCACGATCGGAACATTCAAATTCATTTTTGACCCGACCACGGGTGCGCATATCGACCTGTCGGGTGAAGGGCAGCTCATCGACGTCTGCGCGATGATCGACTGAGAACAGACCGGGTTGACCTTGGGCGCCGCCAACCGCGCGCCAAGCCCCGGGGCACCCTCCTAACATCCGGTTGCGGCGGACGGCAATGTTTGCGGTGCCGCTGAATCACGGCGCTGAGCGTCTGGTTCCGCGTCCGCCAATGTCGGCTTACGGAAATTCGACCGACGGCAGCGGGTCTATTCTGTTGAAAAACTCATTTGCATTGGTGGAGTCGAGTGCGTCGAAAAAATCGACCCTCTAGATCGCGCTCAGAGCCACGCAAATTGATCGGGTGATGGTTTATGACCCCCAGTACAACGACGTTGATCAAGTCTTGAACAGTTTTTCAACAGAATAGGTCGTTCACGCCCATTGGAACCGACGCGCCGGCCGCCGGCTCTACGTTCCATAACGGCCCTTCGCGCTCGGACGGCGCGTAAAGTTTGTTCAGCGGCCACTCGGTCGAATCACACGAACTGCGGCAGTCGGCCGAGGCTGTGTAAAAACGTGGGTCGATTTCGAATTGGGGGGTCATGCGACCCCTCCGTATCACGAAAGAATCGCATACAGCGCGATCTGAGCGCCCAACATTTGTGCGCTCATGGCATTGCCGTGTTTTTACACAGCCTCGGCCAGGAGCAGACGGTTAGGGTCGCCGCCCAAATTGCCGGGAACCGGACGTTCGAATCGTAAGTGGGGGCATGAGCACGACGCCTGCAGCGAACGTCCAACCAACCTCGAACGGATCATGTCCCCGTCGCACCTCGGGCAGCAGTTCCACCGCGACGCCGAGATCAGGAGGACCTGCAGGACGCTGTGAAGGCATGCGAAGTGCTCGCTCGTGCCGCTGCAAATCGCGCTACGGTTGCGGGTTCAACACGGTCAGCCGCTTCGCCAACTGCGCGACGACGAAGCACCCCAGCCCGGCGCTCGCGGCGATCGCGAGGTCGTCTGCATGCAGGCGACCAAACTTGAAAAGATCGCGCAATAGCGGCACGAAGAGTACGAGCGCGAGCATGACGAGGGCACCACCGACGATCCACCAAAGCGCCGGATTCGGAGGACGCAGGTTCTCGGCAAGTCGCCGCGAACGCGACCGGCTCGCGATGATGAGAGAGAGGCTCGCGAACACCATGACGGTGAAAGCGAGTGCGCGGGCCTCCTCCGTACTCTGGCCGCGTTTCAGCGCGACCCCGTAGACAAGAAGCAATGCGGCCAACACGACGGCCCCTTGGACGCCCCCGAGGAGTACGGTCGCGCGATCGAGGAGCGACGCCTCGGGCGGCCGTGGCGGCCTTTGCATCGTGTCGGGCCCCTCCGGCTCGGCCTCGAACACGATTGAGCACGACGGATCGATGATGAGTTGCAGGAAGAGGATATGGACAGGCAATAACAGCAGCGGCCACCCCAGAACGACCGGAACCACCGACATGCCGACGATCGGGATGTGCACCGCAATCAGGAACGCGAGCGCCTTGCGCAAGTTGTCGAACACCCGGCGCCCGAGGCGCACGGCGGTGACGATCGATGAGAAGTCGTCGTCGAGCAACACCAGCGCCGCGGCCTCGCGCGCAACGTCGGTGCCGCGACCGCCCATGGCGATGCCGATGTGGGCGGCTTTCAGCGCGGGCGCGTCATTGACGCCGTCGCCGGTCATTGCGACCACGTCGCCGCATGACTTGAACGCAGTGACGATGCGCAATTTGTCCTCCGGCACAGCCCGGCAAAAAATGTCGACGTCGCGAACGCGCGCTGCAAGTTCCGCGTCGCTCATTTGCGCCAGCATGGACCCGGTGATGTAGCGATCCGGCGCCGCCAGCCGGACCGTCCGGGCGATGCTCATCGCCGTGGCGGGGTAGTCGCCGGTGATCATCACGACTCGGATGCCTGCGGCACGGGCTTCGGCGACTGCTGCCGGCACCGCATCTCGAACAGGATCGGCCAGTCCGATGAAACCCACGAATTCGAACGCGAAATCGTGCTGCAACAACGGTAAGTCGCGCTCCTGGAATGTCGCCCTGGCCACGCCCAAAACCCGCAATCCCTTCGCGGCCATTTCGGATGCCGTGCATCCGAGCGCCGCCAGGGCCTCGGCCGGCGCGTGGCACAGGTCGAGGATAGCCTCGGGAGCACCCTTGGCCGCGATCACGTAGTGGCTCTTGTCGGGCGAGCGCCATACCCGCGAGATGGCCAGCAGCTCCCGCGACAGCGGATACTCGTCGACGAGCGTCCAGTCCAGATGAACGTGTTCGGTGCCGGCGAGAAGCTGTTCGATGGCCGCCTTGATCGCCTTGTCCATCGGGTCGAACGGATCGCGCTGGCTCGCGAGCATCGCAAACTCGAGGAGCACGTGGAAATGCTCCGGCAACGCGGAATCGGGGGTCGCCGCGACATCGAGTTCCTGTCCCGAGGTGTACAGACCGGCCAGCGTCATCCGGTTTTGCGTCAGCGTCCCGGTCTTGTCGACGCAAAGCACGGTGGCCGAGCCCAGCATCTCTAGTGCGGGCACGTGTCGCGTTAACACGCGATTCTTCGCGATGCGCCATGCGCCCAGCCCCAGGAAGATCGTGAGAATGACGGGTAACTCCTCCGGCAGGATCGCCATCGCAAAGGTGATGCCTGTCAGGATCGCATTGAGCCACTCGCCACGCGTCAGCCCGTAGACAATGGTTATCAGTGCGCTCAGTCCGGCACCGAACCATGCGATCCGACGCACGAGGCGGGCAGTCTCGCGTTGAATGCGCGTCGGCTCGGGCCGGACCGCCGCGAGCGCGCTGCCGATCCTTCCCAGCGCCGTCTCGTTGCCGGTCGCGAGCACACGCGCCGTGCCCTTGCCCTGCACGACCAGCGAACCGGAGAACACAAAAGGCGTCGCATCGCCTCCGGGCGCGCCCATGCGCTCCGCGGGGTCCGTCGTGGCGATCTTCGCGACGGGCACTGATTCGCCGGTGAGCAACGACTCGTCCACCGCGAGATTCGTCGCGCGGCAGACCATCGCGTCCGCGGCGATGCGGTCGCCCTCGGCAAGCACGAGGAGATCGCCGACGACGACCTCGCGTCCGGCGATGCGCACCTGCTCGCCTTGGCGGATCACAAGTGCCCGCGGGCTCGACAGGTCGCGCAGCGCTTCAAGCGCGCGTTCGCTCTTGCGTTCCTGGACAAACGTGATCGCGATGATCACGAACACAAACGCGAGCAGCATCGCGGCCTCCCCCTTGTCGCCAAGAAGCAGGTAGATGGCACCGCAGGCCATCAGCAACAGGAACATGGGCTCGCGCCCAACGTCAGCGGCGATCGCGAACAGGCGGCGTGGTTTCGCCGTCGGGAGTTCGTTGTACCCGTCACGCGC
>CAWHIS010000003.1:0-256007 GCA_963829375.1 uncultured beta proteobacterium
CTATGCACAGATCCGTCGACAAGGGTGAACCAGCCCCTATGGCGCTGAGCGTCCTTGGCCGGCGCGGTCTGCGCATAGTTATAGCGTTTGCAGGAACCGCATGAGCGGGTCGGGAGGCCGGAACCGACGCATCTTGGTGTCGGGCGCCTCTAACCGCGCGAGGGCTCTTTCCTTCATCGCGAGGTCAGCCTCAACGTAGCGATGGGTGGTGGTCGTGCTCTCGTGCCCGAGCCAAAGTGCGATCACGTTGAAGGGAACGCCCGACTGCAGCAGGTGCATGGCCGTGGTATGTCGAAGCGTGTGCGGCGAGACGGGCTTCTTTAGGATGCTAGGCACGTGTGCGGACGCGCGGCCGACGGCGAGGTCGAGGCGCTGCGTGACGTTGGATCTGCACATCGCACGCCCATCGCGATTGGGCAGTAGCGCGGCCTTGCCACGCAGCGTCGGGTTCAAGCGCAGCCACGCACGGATTTCGACCACAGTCGCCTTCCAGAGCGGAACTGATCGCTGCTTGCGTCCCTTGCCATGCAGATGCACGCAAGCGGCCCCTTCGATCGCGATATCGACCACACGCACGCCGACGATCTCGGAGACCCGCGCCCCGGTGTTGTAGAGCATCGCCAGCAGCAGATGATCACGCTGCGAGGTCCAGCTTGATCCCGGTTGCCCCAGCACCGCGAGCATTTCCTCGCGGGTAAGGAAGCCCAGCAGCGGCCGCTCGAAGCGCTTCATCGGCACGGCCAGCGCCCGCTCCACGGCGTGTAGCGACGACAGGTCACGCCGACTGGCGAACTTGAGGAACGTGCGCAGCGCGGTGAGCCGCAGGTTGCGACTGCGAACCGCGTTGTGCCGTTCGTATTCCAAATGATCCAGGAACGCCAGGATCAGATCGGGTTGAATGTCGACCAGCCGTAGTGCGGTCGGCGCCTTGCCGAGCTTGCGGCTGGCGAACTCCAGGAACAGCATCAGCGCATCGCGGTAGCAATCTATGGTGCGTGGGCTGACCGCGCGCTGCGCGACCAGGTACTCGGTGAAGAACTGCTGCACCAGCGCAGCGAACGACGGCGGCTTCGGTGCGGTGGCATTACGCATCAGACACCTCCGCCTGCCGTATGAACGACTCGAAGCGCCCTGCGGCCAAGGCCATCAACTCCGGTACCGCCGAGAGGTACCAGTAGGTGTTGGTCACCTTCGCATGCCCGACGTAGGTCGACAGCGATAGCATCGCCTGATCGATGTCCACTCCCTGCGCTTGCCAGAGCAGGATGCGGCGCACGACGAAGGTGTGCCGCAGGTCATGGATGCGCGGGGCGTGGTGCCCCCCGCGGTTGCACCAGCCCAACTGCTGGCGCAGCTTGGCGAACACGCGCTGCACCTGGCGTTGGCCCAGTGGTAGTCCCCGCCGTCGGCCGCGTGTGCCGACGAAGAATGGGGCATCTTCCTGCGCTGACTCGCCCGACCGGTCACGCCGGCATCGATAGCGACGCAATGCTTCCAGTGTGCTCAGGTGCATGGGCACTTGGCGCGACTTGGCGAACTTGGTCTGGTGGACGGTGAACATTCCGTGCTTGAGATCAACGTCGACGTTGCGCAGCGCCAGCGCCTCGGAAACCCGCAGTCCAGAGCAGGCGATCAAACCGAACAGCGTCTCGAAGACGACCCCGCGCAGGCCCGGCGTAGGTCCAAGCCGGCGGGCGGCAGCCAGCAGATCAACGATCTCCTGTTCGCTGTAGATGTGCGGCGCCAACCGCTCGGGCAGGCGCCCGAAGATTGCGTCGTCGGGAACCGCGGTGCGCGGCTCGAATTGCTGCAGCCAGCGTGTGAACGAGCGCAACCTCTTCAGCCGTCGCGCCCAGGTGCGCGGGTCGTTGCCGCCGTGGCTGTCGCGCCGGGCCCATTCGCTCATGATCTCGACGGTCAATGGTCCGCGATGCCGGACGGCGGTGACGTGGCGCGCGAAGCTGCGCAAGACGTATGCTGGGCTGCCCAGTTCGAAGCCCAAGCGGCGACGTTCGACGAGATAGCGCTCCACGCGCGCGTTCAAGGTAGTGGCAGCGCTCATGCTGCGCTCCCGGGCCACGGCAGGGCGACCGCCACGAGCTTGCGGCTGTCGAGCTTGGCATAGATCAGCGTGGTGTTCAGCGAGCGGTGGCGCAGCACGTCGGCTACCTCCTTGAGAGAGGAGCCGCCGGCCAGCAGGCGATTGGCCATCGTATGACGCAACAGGTGCGAACGCGTGTAGGGCAGTCCGGCGCGCGCGTAGGCTTGCCGGATCGTCTTGCGTACCAGGTCGGGGCCGACAGGCTGGTCACGGGGCGCAAGATGACGCACGAACACCGCCCGGTTGGCGGTGTTGGGGCGTTCGAGCTTCAGGTAGGCAGCGATGGCCCGGCCGGTGGTCGCCGGTAGCGGCAGCACGTCTTCGCGGCGACCCTTGGTGTGCCGCAGTGTGATCGTGCCGCCACGCCAGTCGATGTCGTCGAGACCGAGTCGGGCGATCTCGCCGCTGCGAAGTCCCAGATCAAGGGCACAGCGCACGATGGCGTCGGCGCGCCGCCGAGAGCGATCCGGGTCGCCGAGCGAGCCGACCAACTGCTCGAGTTCTTCGGCCGTCAGTGTCTTGGGCAACGAGGCCAACTGCCAGTTGGCGGAGTAGGACACCGCACCAATCAAGCCGTGCACCGCGTCACCAAGCGAAGCACGGTAGCGGAAGTACCCACGCAGCGCAGACACCACCACGCCAGCGTTCGCCGGCTTGCTGTAAAGCTTGGCCTGCTGCGCGAAGAAGCGCCGCACATGCTCAGGCTTGATCGCCGGGATGTCGACCTGGCTGTCACCAAAGCGCGCGGCCAGCAGTCGTCGCACGATGCGCAAAGCAATGGCCCTCGTCTTCGGCGCCAAGCCGCGCACATGGTCCATGTGTTTATCGTAGCGGCACAGTTCGTCATCCACCGGCGTCGTGCGCGCCGCCGGCGGAGCAATCGCACCCTGCGCACGCAGCACCACCAGCAAATGACCCAGCGCGGCGCTCAGATCACGCCGATCACGATGAACCAATCCGGTGCAGCAGCAGTGAGCGAGATGCTCGTCGAGGAACTCGGCCACGGCCGCCTCGTCGATGCGTTGAACGCGCACACGGCGGCGATGAATCCATTGGGCAAAGTGGGCGACGCTGCCCACGTAGTTCGCCAAGGTGCTCGCGGCGTAGCCGCGGTCGGTCAAGTACTGCTTGAATGCATCAACGTAAGGCGCGAAAGCCTCTCGGGCGAGCCAGTTGATGCGGCCGAGTCGAGACGATCGAATGTTTCCCATGGTGGTCTCCTGGAGTGGGACCACCACTGCACTCGGCTGCGGAAACTATGTCCAGTTCAGCGCCGACCGACGCCGCCGAATGCCGCGCCACGCCTGGGCTGGCGACCACCTACTTGTGCGAACTGTGCATAGTTGCGACCTGCGCATAGTGGCCGCTATGTAGAGATTTGCATAGCGGCCACCAGCGGCCGGTCGTAAGCGCACGGCGAAGTCATCTTGCTCGCTGCGGCTTGAGTAGGGAGGATCGTGTCCACTTATTTTCTTGGTGGACACGTGAGCACTTCCAACGACCCTTATCCGGGTCGGCGACGTCGTCGCACGCACAGCGCTGAATTCAAGGCGAAGGTGGTGGCGGCCTGCCGCAAGCCGCGCGTATCGATCGCTGCGGTAGCGCTCGACTACCGCTTGAATGCGAACCTCGTGCGGCGTTGGGTCGTGGCAGAAGAACGGGCGCCGAGCGCGAAGCCGGTCGATACGACGATTGCATCGCCTGCGCCGTTACCGGTTGAGAGCCGCGCGTTCATTCCGCTCCCGATGGAGAGGTCTGCGGTGACTACGACGCAGGAGATCACGATCGAGTTGCAGCGTGGCGCGACGATCGTAAAGGTCGCCTGGCCGTTGGTGGCGGCAGCCGATTGCGCCGCCTGGCTACGTGAGCTGCTGCGATGATCCGGGTTGACGCGGTGTGGCTGGCGGTGGAACCGCTGGACATGCGAGCCGGAACCGAGACGGCGCTGGCGCGCGTGGTGCGTGTGTTCGGTGAAGCGCGTGCTCATCACGCCTACCTCTTCGCCAATCAGCGAGCGAATCGGATCAAGATACTGGTGCATGATGGTTTTGGGATCTGGCTGTGCGCGCGACGATTGCATCAGGGCCGTTTCAGCTGGGCGAGCGCCGGATCTGGTCCACGATTGACGATCAGTAACGAACAATTGCAGGCGCTGGTGATCGGATTGCCGTGGTGTCGTATTGATGCACAGGCGACAATTCGTGTTGCGTAAAACTGTTGTGGTTGTGCGATGCGTTCTGGCATTATTGAATGCATGCAAGTGCACGATCAACTGGCCCGAATGGACGCGCAGCAACTGCGTGAATTCGCCGCCAACCTGATCGCAACAGTGGCATCCAAAGATCGCGAGCTGCAGTACAAGCAGCTCAAGATCGAGCAGCTCACGCACGAAATGGCGGTGCTCAAGCGCTGGAAGTTTGCGGCGCGCAGCGAACAGCTGCACGGCACGCAGCGCAGCCTGCTCGATGAGACGATCGATGCCGATCTCGAAGCGCTTGCCGCGGAGCTGGCGACGCTGAGATCTCCGGAGCGCACGCTACCGGCGAAGGACAAACCCAAACGTAGCCCACTTCCGGCGCACCTGCCGCGCATCGAAGTGCACCATGAGCCGGAACAAACGGTTTGCAGCTGCGGCTGCGCGATGAAGCGCATCGGCGAAGACGTGAGCGAGAAGCTCGACTACATCCCCGGCGTGGTCCAGGTTGAGCGACACATTCGCGGCAAATGGGCCTGTGCGAAGTGCCAGACCTTGGTCCAGGCGCCGGTGCCGGCACAGGTGATCGATAAGGGTTTGCCGACAGCCGGGCTGCTGGCCCAGGTACTGGTGGCGAAATACGCGGATCACCAGCCACTCTATCGGCAGGAAGGGATCTTCGAACGGGCGGGTGTGGCCATTCCCCGCTCGACGCTCGCGCAATGGGTCGGTGCTTGCGGCGTGCATCTGCAGCCATTGGTCGATGCGCTGAGAACGGTGCTGCTCGAGCGTTTGGTTCTGCACGCCGACGAGACACCGGTGGCGATGCTCAAGCCCGGCAATGGCAAGACGCACCGGGCGTATATCTGGAGCTATAGCTCGACTCAATTCGATGCCTTGCCTGCCGTCGTCTACGACTTTGCCGACAGCCGCGCCGCAGCGCACCCGAAACAATTTCTCGGAGGCTGGTCAGGCAAGCTCGTCTGCGATGACTATGCGGGCTACAAGGGGCTGTTCGCCGCGGGCGTCACCGAGGTTGGCTGCCTCGCGCATGCGCGCAGGAAATTCAACGATCTGTGGATGAACCACCAGAGCCCACTGGCCGAGGAAGCGCTGAAGCTGTTTGGTGCTCTCTACGATGTCGAGCGGCAGGCGCGCGAACTGAACGCCGAGCAGCGACAGCGAATGCGGCAATTGCAATCACGACCGATCGCCGACAAGTTGCGCGAATGGCTGCTGCTGCACCGACAGAAAGCGACCGATGGGACGGCAATCGCGAAAGCAATCGACTACAGCCTCGGACGTTGGGAGGCGCTGACGCGGTTCATTGACGATGGCGCGTTGCCCATCGACAACAACTGGGTCGAGAACCGAATCCGCCCGATGGTAAGACCCCATTCATTGTGCACGTCCTCTTCAAGTGTCTGGAAACATTGGAGTTTGCTTTTCAGAAATCACCCGACACGGGCGACCCTTTCGCGCGAGCGCGGCAATGACTCGTTCGTCTTGCAGGTCGTGGGCACGGATTTGGTAGGG
The DNA here is from genome assembly GCA_963829375.1 of uncultured beta proteobacterium. GTDB lineage: Bacteria > Pseudomonadota > Gammaproteobacteria > Burkholderiales > Casimicrobiaceae > PALSA-1003. The sequence continues at coordinate 5,832 of CAWHIS010000003.1, forward strand.
TGCGCCGGCAACAACCTGCTCGGCCGCCAGAACACGTTCCTTGATGAGCCTACGGATTTGGTGATTGGTGACCCCGAGCTTAGTCGCGGCCTCAGACATCGTGAGCCACTCCCCATTTTTCTCCGCAGAACGATATGCGTGGATGCCATGCACTGTGCGCAGCGATCCGACACGGCGCGCATTCCAAGTTTTTCCTTGACCCGTAGGTATCGCCATGCGGTTCAACGAGGCCGCGATGTCCGCGTCGCACCACCGGCTTGCCATGCTGCGCATCACGGCGAGAGCTTCCTCGGGAGTGCGGCATCCATGCTCGCCTGATTCTGGCTTGCGGACTCGCAACTGCGAATGCTGACCCCCGCGCCAATGGATCGTGAGCACGATCTCGCGCGAAGTCGCGTCGTATTCAGCGATGATGTCGGCAACGAGCGCACGCAGCAGTTGTTGGCGAGACCGCATCGTCACGCCTGGCGAGTTCCACGCGGCCTGCAGGTCTTCTGCCAGCCCAGCAAAGTCGGGCGCCACGGCGGCAGGGTTCGGCCGCTGCACCGCGTCCAATCGCGCCTCGCAGGCTTGCACCCGCTGCAGCGTTGCTTCCCAGCTTTTTTCCAGCTGTGCTGCAATCAGTCGATTGTCGGGATCGCAAGCGGCGTAGCGCCGCTCCGCGAGAGAGGCCTCATACCGGGCCTGCTGCAAGTCCAGTTCCACGATGCGTTGCTGTTCGCTTTGGACCTCCATATAACGGCGCTCGGCTTGCAACGCGGCCTCAATGGCCATTGGCTCGACCGCGCACAGCAACTCGCGCGCGATGGCGGTATCGACGCGCGTGGCGCTGAAGGTAATACACCGCGGGCGACCGAACATCTGATTGGGCCGCTCGCAACGATAGACCGGTTGACCCGGTGCGCGTCCCGAATAGCTGACCATCAAGCGCCGTCCACAACATCCGCAGAGCAGGAGCCCGGCCAGCAAAGCTCGGCCGCCGCGCCCGGATTTGGCCTCGCCCACTTTGCCGTAGGCGTTCGCCGCGAGCAGCTTTTGGTTGCGTTCGAACTCGGTCCACTCGATATAGCCTTGGTGGTGATCTTTAATCATAACCTCCCATTGCTCAAATGGCTTGCCATGGCCGTAGCTCTTGCGCGCGCGACCATCGACGATTGCCGTGCGCTTCTCACTCTTGCCGTAGACGTAGGCGCCGGCGTAGAACGGGTTCTTCAACACCGAGATGACGCTGCGATAACGGATGGGTGTCCAATCGAAGCGCACCAACTTCTTGCCATCGGACGGACGCGGAAAGTGCAGTTGGTCCGCCGCCATCGACAGCAGCACTTGGCGCGCGCTGCCGACCTTGCGAAAGCGCGCGAAGATCAAGCGGATGGCTTCCTGCAAGCGCAGATCGGGATCAAAGCCAAGGCCGATCTCGCGGTGCCAGAGGTAGCCGATGGGCACGCTGATCCGCAGCTCTCCCCGCCGGGCTTTGGCGCGCGCGGCATCGAGCATGCGAGCGCGCAGGACTCCAAGTTCAAACTCACTGATGCTGCCCTTCATGCCGAGCAACAATCGATCGTTGGGCCGACACGGATCGTAGATGCCGTCCAGATCGATCACCCGCGCCTCGACCAGACCACACAGTTCAAGCAGGTGGTGCCAATCGCGTCCGTTACGGGCAAGCCGAGAGGCATCAAAGCACAGCACCGCGCCCACTTCTCCGGCGCAAAGCCAAGCCACCAGTCGATCGAAGCCGGGTCTGGCCACGGTGCCGCTCGCCGAGCGGCCCAGATCGTCGTCAATCACTTCGATGTTGACAAAGCCACGGCGCCGCGCTTCCTCGACCAGATCGTACTGTCGGCGTTGGCTCTCGAGGTTCGTTTGTACCTGGGTTTGGGTCGACTGACGCACATACACCACGGCCTTGCGTCTGAGAACCGTGGCCGGAAGCAAATCAGCGCTCATCGTCGTACTCCTTGGTCGCGACACCGGCTGCCAGCATTAGGAGATTGGCCAGATGCATGAGTACTCTCGTGCGCTCCAGTGCGTTCATTCCCCGAAGTCGAATCGACTCGAACGCAATGCTGATCTGGTGGGGCTGCGCCGATGGCAACCGTGCTTTCAACGTGACTTTTTGCGCCTTGGTCATCTGGCTTCTCCTGGACGATGTGGGAATCGCCATGGGAGCTTCGCCGAAATCCACGTTCAAGGAGCAATCGGTGCAAATCCCTCAGGGTGCTCGCCGAAACGCGCGGCGCTCCGAGTTCCATGCCGGCGCAGATACCGGCGTCAAACATCCAAGCCGGCAGTATCGTTACGACGCCTGGGGCGACCTCGACATGGACAACGCGGCCGCCAACCCGTTGCTCGCTGTACTGCGGCCGCAAACGGCGCCCGTAAAACGGGTGCCAACGATAGTGAACTTCAATTTCCTGCCCGATATGGGCAGAATGACCCGGTGATGGTGCTGGACCGGCGCGACCACCTCTTCGCTGGCTCGGACAGCGCGGGGAGCGGGCGGCCAACATCTGTAGTTTGATCGGCACTGAATCAGGGATTGCCTCGGAGCTACCATTGAACCAGATCGAGGCGACCACCTCGAATGCCCGAAATTTATGTTACGTCATCGATGGTTTCTGGAAAGCGCACCCCTGTCGACTGGCCGGCCTGTAATGCTCCCCCTTCCGGCATGCATGAGGAGGCGCGGGTCAGGCTGACGCATGAGCGTCGGAGATTGCCTCCGGCCGCATTGGAAGTTGACGCACCCAAGCGCGGAACGACAGAAGCATCCAGATAGTGACGAGCGGTGCGAGGTGCAGCGTGGCTCGATTGACGGTCGACTGATCCTCGACCCACACTCTGGCGTTGGTGAACGCAAACCCGAAAAAGAGGAACATGAGACCCGCGACGACCACCGCCGTGTAAGGCGCCAGCTCCCGAGACAGTAGTTGTCTTCGCGCCAACACGGCGACGGCGACGGCTCCGTACCAAAGCAAATTCCAGTTGCCGTAGGCGTAGTAGGCGTTGAACAGCCCGCGCCACGGCATATCGAAATCCAGGTGCAACTGGTAGCCAAGTATCGTTGGCTGCGCACGAACCAGGACGAGCACAGCGCCGAGGGCGATTGCGAAGAGTGTGGCCGCGATGCGAACACCTAAACGCGGCAGTATCGCTATCAGGACCCCAGGTATCAGGACAGCGATCCAGACGACTCCTGGATTCTTGATCAGGGCGCACGCGGCCAGGAGCAATGCTGCGATCGCCGCGTCACCCCAGTGGCGCGTGCGCACGGCCAGCAACGACCATAGCGCGGCAAGCGTGAAATAGGTCGACATGGCGAGGTCGGCGTATCCGGCAAGCGCGATGTGAACTTCCAGAATCGGCAGCGACAACACGAGCCACGTGCCCGCCAGAGCTGGCAATGGCTCGAATTTTTCCCGCACGAGGTAACCGTAGATCGCAAAGCTGAATGCGACTCCGGTCAGCCACCATGGCAAGTTGACGAGCGTGTCGTCCCAGCGGCCGAGCAGTATTGCCGGCCAAGTTTGCATCAGCGGAACGGTTGCCGGGTAGTGCGGTGCGGCATTGTAATAGACACTAGGGCCGGTCGCCTGAAGCCATTCCGAAGCAGTGACGAATGGAGCCATCGTGCGCAATTCAAACCAGACCCGGGCTTTCGGACTCCATAGTAGCCAGGCATCCCACGGAAACAGCGGGCGCCACACGATCTCGTTGAGGAGCAACGCAAACCGTATCGCCAACCAGCCGACGATGACCAGCCAGATCGTGTGCCGCCACCCGGCGAGACCTTGTCCCATCAGCAATGCGAAAATATTGGTCCGCCGGAACGCGTTCGTTGTGCGCGCACGCCATGCCAGCAATCCGGTGACCACGACCAACGGCAGACCGACGGATGCAACGCCGAAGGGCACGTGGATCATGGCGAGGACGCGCATCCACAAAGTCAGCAGGAAGGCACCCACAAACCAGCCGCATCCGAGCGCCCACGCGAAGCCTCCCGTTGTCGGTTCGTTTTCATCGCGGCCAGCAATGGCGGCAATGAGCGCGATGCCGAGCCCCCATACGACCGCGAAACCAAACGTAAGCATCAGCGCATCGATCATTGTCATCGCATCCGAAACAAAGCGGCACCGGGCTCCACGAGTTTCAACTCGGCGCTTGTCGTCTGTCCGGTCTCCCACCTGAGCATCTGCCGGCCGGCGTCGTATTGGATTCCGCGTTGCTGGTAGACCAGCAGCCAGTCCCCGGGCCGCAACGACCCGGCCCACTGGGTTTCGTTGCTGGTTGGATCGAAGAAGACGCTGTGCGGGGACAGATGGTAAGCCGCCCTGCCGCGGAAATAGTTTGCGTCGGCCGCGACAAAAATACGGACGGGTTGGGAAGGCAGAACCCGGCGCGCCCGCTCGATGAACGCAAACAATTCCGTGTCGTCACTGGCGAGATGCTTGTCTCGAATGCCCATCGCCGAATACTGGTGTGTCGTGCGCCACTCCTGCCGCATCAGATTTCCAGCCCACCGCGCATCAAGGATCAGCCACGCGATCAGGAAGATCGACCCTATTAACACCGGCGTGGGCATACCAAATACTCCCGGTCGCCGACGTGCGATGAGCACGGCCGCTGCGACCGCCAAGGCGACGGTCAACGCCATGAGCACGGGAAGGTAGATGTCTTGAATGTCGGCGCCACCGCTCACGGTGTTGATGGACGTTCCGGACCATTCCTCGAACGCCAACCACTCGCCGATGCGATCACGAAGGATTTCCATTGCCCCCATCGGCTTCGCGATGACGCCGCGAATCCGGATGGGCTGCGAGAGCGGACCTTGGATCGCGAGGGCCAATCCGGTAATGCGACCGATCCACGCCGGGTTGTTGGCGACCATCACCGGCTGAGTGCGACCCAGTTCGACGGGGATGTCCGCCGCGTTGAGCTTTTCCGAGGCGTAGTCGGTTCGCCACAGCAGGCGGACGATCGCCCGGTCCGGCAGGTCGGTGGTAATCCAGGCAATCGCCGCGTAATCGGCAGATCTCAGTTCAGTTTGCGTTGAGATCAGCGTGAGGCCCGTGGAGTCGGGCGCGGTGATGCGCAGTTCTTCATCGACCAATTGGCCGCTGCCGCGCGTCACCGCAAGGGCGGTTGCCGGAAACGTCCTCGGCGAGGCCGAGGGAAACCAGGCTTTGGGCACCGCGTAGGCAAGGTAGACCGCGAGCCACACGGCCAGACTAAGCAACGTCAACATCGCCAGTCGCGCGACGGTTCGCAACGGCGGCGCGCGACGAGGTGCAGGGACGGGGGATGCCTCTGCCGCGGATTGCACCCGCGGGAGCGCTGGGCCGGCGGGGACAGCCAATGGATCGCTCAGCGGCCGTTCGATTGGGGTCACGAGTTTATGCGGAATCGCTCAGTGCTAGCCGGCATGGCGGCTCCGAAAAACGTGAATGATCGTCAGCGCGACGATGCGTAGGTCGAACCAGACCGACCAGTTCTCGATGTAGTACAAATCATACCGGATGCGCTCGTGAAGGTCGGTGTTCCCGCGGAAATCATTGACCTGCGCCCAACCGGTGATACCTGCTTTGACAAGGTGCTTCTGCATATAGCCCGGGATCTCCTGTTTGAAGCGCTCAACGAATTCAGGGCGTTCCGGACGGGGTCCTACGATCGACATCTCGCCCTTGAGGACGTTGATGAACTGTGGCAGCTCGTCCAAGCTCGTCCGACGCAAGAATGCGCCGAACGGCGTCGCACGCTGTTCGTTGCGCATCGCCCACACCGGGCCGGACTGGGCCTCTGCATTCACCGGCATCGACCGGAATTTGAGCATCTGAAAGCGCTCTCCGTTCCAGGTAACTCGTGCCTGGCGATAGAAGACCGGCCCCGGCGACGATAATTTGACGCCCAATGCGATGAGCACCAGCAGCGGTGACGCGACGACCAGGAAAAGGGACGAAAGGACGAAGTCCTCGACGTTTTTCACTACTTGATTGACCCCCTCAAGCGGTGAATCGGTGAGATTGATTACCGGTAAGCCGGCGACCTCCGTCATGGAATGATGCAGCAGGGTGAAGTTGAAGATATCCGGAACAAAGCGCACCTGCACCGAGTACATGCGTAACCCGAGAAGCAAGTCACGGATGCGGAGTTCGGCGCGCATCGGCAGCGCGATCCAGATCTGGTCGATCGCTTTTTCATCCAGGTCGCTGGTGAGCTGGCCAACGGTCCCCAATACCGGAACGCCAAGCACGGTCTTTCCGCTCAGCGACGGATCATCGTCGTAAAATGCGTGTACCGCCAGTCCACTCCACGGAGTTTTCTGGAGGCGCTCCGCGATGTCGCGCCCGAGTTGTCCCGCTCCGACGATGACGATGTGGCGCAGGTTGTACCCACGTCGCCGCAGGGTACGCAGAACAAGGCGGATCCCGCCTCGAAACAGCAGGTGAATCCCGAAGCCGAATGCGATCCAATACGTCGACCAAACACGCGAGAATTCGGTACCCGTTTTGGAAAGAAAGAGGAAGGCGAACCACATCGCGGCCAGGAGCAGCCAGGCATTGAAGAGACGTCTCACTTCGTCGAACAGCGTCACGCCGCGTTGAGGCGTGTACAGACCCATGAACGGAAATAGCGCCGCGCAGGCGAAAGCCATGCCGACGATGGCGAGCACATAGTGCTCGGGCAGATTCCATCCACCCAAAGGTTTGTACATGGCGTAAGCGATCACGCCTATCGTCGCCAGCAGCAACGGATCCAGCAGGCGCACGAGCCACACCAGCAGGGGCGCATTGTCCTTGAGGAGGCTGCGGTTCATCGATTGTCGTGCCGTTCGAATGCTCGCCATTTCGCTTGGAGCAGGCTGTCGAACTCGGTACGGAACCGGGGTCCGGAGAAGCGAGCGGCATTGTCGCGGCATGCCTCCGGGCGGACGCGTATTTCCTGCGCTTCGAACGTGCGAATCGCCTGGGTGATGGCTGCTGCCGTCTGCTCCTCGAACAGGACGCCTGTCGGCGACCGATCATCAAGGCCACGGATGGTTTCGGAGGTTGCGCCGCGTCTGAAAGCGATCACCGGTTTACCGTGCGCCTGCGCTTCCAGAGGCGCGATACCAAAATCCTCTTCCGCCGCGAATACAAATGCTCGAGCCCGAGCCAACCACGCGTCTCGTTCATCGTCCGGCACCCGACCGAGCAGCCGCACATTGGCGCCCGCGATTGCGCGGATACGGTCACTCTCCGGCCCTTCTCCGATCACGATGAGTTCTCGATCTGGCATGGATGTGAACGCCTGGACGATCAGATCGACGCGCTTGTAGGGGACGAGCTGTCCAACGGTCACGTAGGCGCCGTTCCCGACTTCACCCGCCTTCCAGCCAGCTGCGGGCGCCGCGACTGGCGGATAGATCACGCTGGATTCGCGTCCGTAGCATCGCCGAATCCGGTCGGCGACATAGTGCGAGATCGCGACGAAGTCGTTTACGCGCCTGCTGACGCTGCGATCCCAGCTGCGCAAACGGCCGAGCATTCGACGAGCCAGCCAGGCGCGCGGGCCCTCGCTCAGCCCTACTTGTGCGAGATATTGCTCCTGCAAATCCCATGCATAGCGCATCGGTGTCAGGCAATAGCAGATGTGCAATTGATCGCGGTGCGTGCGCACACCCTTGGCGACCGCGTGCGACACGGAGATCACGATGTCATAGCCCGCGACGTCTAGCGACTCGACGGCGCGCGGAAACAGCGGAAGAAGATTGCGAAAGTGGGTGCGTGAGAAGGGAATCCGCTGGAGGAATGACGTGATCGCTTCCCGGCCGGCCAGTTTTTCTCGATCGGCGCGCCCGAGAAAATCGACGAGGGCATAAAGATCGGCGTCCGGGTACATCCGACAGATCTCGGCCAGCACGATTTCTCCGCCGCGCCAGGTATCGAGCCAGTCGTGAACCAGAGCGATTTTCATGGGGATGCCCCTTGACCCACGCGCGGAGCCGGTCAACGGAAGCAATCGAGTCGGTACATGCCGGATTCTACGCGACTGCAGCTCGAGCCCGCCGTGTTCTCCACGAACCCGCTCGGGCGCGGACTGCGAGGCGCCATGGCTGTCGGTATATGATGAAACGGTCGCGCTCTCAACACTACTGTCGAGCGCATCATCCGACCTGCACGCATCCACCCACCATGCCACTTCGCGTCGCCCTCAACGCTGCCCCGCTTCTGTCTCCGCTGACCGGGATCGGCAACTACGTCCTCCAGCTTGGGCGGGCGCTCGCTGCGACCGGAGAAATTGACCTCGCGTCGTTCTGTGGCTACGGTTGGCAGCGGGGTGCCCCAACGGTGCGCTCGGACACCACACAGGCGCTGCCGCGTGCCAAGTTGCGCGGTCTGATCAAGCCCTTCGTGCCATGGAAGCGCGAACTGCGACAAACGGCCCAGCGATTTGCGTTCGCGAGAGGGATTCGCCGCTACGGCATCGAGCTGTACCATGAGCCGAACTACGTGCCGATCCCGACCGATGTTCCTTTCGTGACCACGATTCACGACTTGTCGTGGTTGCACTACCCGGAAACCCACCCGATCGACCGCATCCGCTGGCTCGAGAAAGGGTTACCGCGAGCGATCGAGCGGGCGCGAGCAATTGTCGTCGACTCCGAGTTTGTTCGCAACGAAGTGCTCTCGACGTTTTCGATTGCTCCGGCACGCGTCCATGCGGTGCACCTCGGTGCAAGCGAAGAGTTCCGGCCCAGAACCTCGGTCGAAACCGGCAACGTTCTACGCCCGTTGGGCCTTAACCACGGATCTTACCTGCTCGCGGTCGGAACCATCGAGCCGCGCAAGAATCTCGCGCATGTACTCGAGTCGTACGCGCTACTGCCCGCCGCGTTGCGCGAGCAATTCCCGCTGGTCATCGCGGGAGCGAAGGGTTGGCGTTCGTCCGGCATCGTGTCCCGCCTGCGAAGCCAAAATGACCCCCAGGTCCGGTTTCTCGGTCATGTGGAATCGGAGGCGCTGACGCACCTCTATGCGGGAGCAGCCCTGTTCGCTTTCGCGTCGATTTACGAAGGATTTGGGTTGCCACCACTCGAAGCGATGGCAAGCGGCGTGCCGGTCATCGTCTCCGACCGGGCGTCCCTTCCGGAAATCGTGGGCAATGCGGGAGGACTGCTGAATCCAGAAGATCCGCCGGATACGGCCGCCAAAATGCAGATGCTGCTGGAGGATCCGGCCCGCAGGGCAGAGATGTCGCGGCTGGGACTCGAGCGCGCGTCGCAATTCAAGTGGGACGTTTGCGCGGCAGCAACCTGCTCGGTTTACCGCATTGCGCTTGACAATTCGGGATTGCATCAGGCCGAACCGGCGGATCGAGGCAAGTCGTCGGAATTACTACCCAAGACGCGGTAAAATAAGCGCTTTTTTGAGGTCGCTGGTGAGACGGCTGCTGGTTACGGGCAGGCATGGTTTTGTCGGCACTACGCTTGCCGCCATGCTGGAAAGTACGCCAGAGCTGGCGGATTGGACTTTAGTACCGCTGTCGCCAGATTTCCAGATCCTGGATGCGGACGCGACCCGTCGCTTGGTCGCCGACGCTAGCCCAGATGCCGTCATCCACTTGGCGGCGCAAAGCTTCGTGCCCGAGTCTTTCCGCGATCCCGAGGGCACGCTGCGAGTCAACCTGTTCGGCACGTTGAATTTGCTGAAGGCGTTGAAGGATGCCCGCTTCGCGGGGCCATTGCTTTTCGTTAGCTCAGGTGATGTTTACGGGCTGGTGCCGGAAGAGGAGTTGCCGATCTCGGAAGGGCGCTTGCCTGCGCCGAGGAATCCCTACGCCGTGAGCAAGCTCGCAGCCGAAGCGCTCTGCTGCCAATGGGCAGTCACGGAAGGTATGCGCATCGTGGTTGCGCGTTCGTTCAACCACATCGGACCGGGGCAAAGCGACCGATTCGCCATTGCGGGGTTTGCGCATCAACTAGCGGATATCCGACGGCGTAAGCAAGAACCGGTCGTCGTAGTCGGCGAACTCGACGTGACGCGTGACTTCACCGATGTACGCGATGTGGTTACCGCGTACTTCGCGCTGCTGGATAAGGGCGTGAGCGGGGAGCGCTACAACGTCTGCTCGGGAATCGAGCGCACGGTTCGGTCGATGCTCGAACGCCTCATCGAGATCTCCGGGGTAGAAGTCGAGATCCGACCGGACCAAACCAAGATGAGGCCCGCGGAGCAGAGGCGTATCGTGGGTGATGCCAACAAGATTCATGCAACGACGGGATGGCAAGCGATCACGCCACTCGACGTTTCACTCGCCGCGATGTTGAACGAGGCGTGACCACAGGGGAAGATCGTCGTGACGCGTTCGAAAAAGGCGCTGATAACGGGCGTGACCGGACAGGATGGTGCGTACCTGGCGCAGTTGCTGCTCGACAAGGGCTACGACGTTTTCGGCCTGCTGGCACGGCGAAGTTCCGACACCCTGTGGCGATTGGGTGAACTGGGGATCGCCGAGAAGGTCCATTTGATCGATGGCGACCTTTGCGACCTCACGGCCGTGCTCCGCGCGCTGGAGGCAAGCGAGGCGCAAGAAGTCTACAATCTCGGTGCGCAAAGTTTCGTTGCCACGTCGTGGCGGCAACCAATTCTGACCGCGAACGTGACGGGCATCGGGGCGCTGAATGTTTTGGAGGCTATCCGCATCCACGACCCGAAGATCCGGTTTTATCAGGCGTCCACGAGCGAGATGTTCGGCCTAATCCAGACCGAGCGGCAGGACGAGAAGACGCCGTTCTATCCGCGGAGCCCGTACGGGGTGGCAAAGCTCTTCGCCCACTGGTCTACTGTCAACTATCGCGAGAGTTTCGGGATGCATGCGTCCAGCGGCATCCTTTTCAATCACGAATCGCCGCTGCGCGGCATTGAATTCGTCACGCGCAAAGTGACCGATGCAGTGGCGCGGATCAAGCTCGGCAAGCAAAAGGAGTTGCGGCTGGGCAACATCGATGCGAAAAGGGACTGGGGATTCGCGGGTGACTATGTCGAGGCAATGTGGCTGATGCTGCAGCAGCAACAGCCCGACGATTATGTGATCGCCACTGGCGTCACCACGACTGTGCGCGAAATGTGCCGGATCGCGTTCGAACACGTCGGCCTCGATTACGAACAACATGTTGTAGTCGATCCAACGTTCTTTCGCCCTGCGGAGGTTGATGTGCTGCTGGGAAGTCCGGCGAAGGCCGAACAGAAGCTCGGCTGGAAGGCGCACACTACGCTGCAGCAGCTGATCGGACTGATGGTTGACGCGGATCTGCGACGAGTCGGCAGGGAGTAGCCCAGTGCGTGGAGCGAGCGTCCGCGCATCGGTTTCGCATCCCGTGATCGTGACTGCGTAAGATGCCCTTGTTTACGTCATACGCGCAGAATTTCGAGGACGTGCGCTTGTGGCGCGCGCTGCGCGACGTCGAAAACGGCTGCTACATCGACATCGGTGCACAGGATCCAATCGTCGACTCAGTTAGTCGTGGATTCTACGAACGGGGCTGGCGCGGATTACACGTCGAGCCGTCACCTGCCTACGCGGCCAAGCTTCGAGCCGACCGCCCCGACGAAACGGTCATCCAGAGCGCGGTAGGCGCTCGCCCGGGACTGCTTACGTTCTACGAGTTCGCGGACACTGGTCTCAGTACCGCGGACGCAACCGTGGCGCAGCGGCATGTTAAAGACGGAAGAGCGGCGGCCACGATCACGGTGCCCTGCGCGACGCTCAACCGCTTGTTTGAAAGCTTCGCCGCGCCTGAAATCCACTGGTTGAAAATTGACGTCGAAGGACTCGAACGCGAAGTGCTGCGCGGCTGGACGGGTTCGACCGTGCGTCCATGGGTAGTGGTCATCGAAAGCACGATGCCGATGACGCAGATCGAATCGCACATGAGTTGGGAGCGGCTATTGATACGCCGGGGGTATCGGTTCGCTTGTTTCGACGGGCTCAATCGCTTCTACGTTGCACACGCACATCGCGAGTTAATAGACGCATTTGCAATCGCGCCCAATGTCTTTGACGGGTTTTCTTTGAGCGGGACGTCGACTGCGCCGTTCGCTGCGGTGAGTGTTGCGAAAATACAGCAGCTCGAGGATAACGTGCGTGACTTGGGGGCAGCCCGGCAGGCGGATGCCACGAAAGCGAAACAGGATCTCGATGCCGCGCGCGCTCAGTTGCAAGAATTTTCAGCGGCACTGGCGACGCGTGAGCGCACCTTTGGCGAACTATTGACATCGGTCCAGCGGGAGGGCGCTGCGCGCGTGGACGAACTTATGCAGCGCCTCTACGACTCGGGAAAAGAGCACACGGCCGCACTTGACGCTGGTACCGTCCATTCGCTCGCGACTAGCTCGACAACTGGAGGCCGCGCGCGAAGAGGTGATCCGCTTGTGGTACGAATCACAACGCAAGGGCCAGTTGGCACGAGACGCGCTGCTTGAGAAAAACGAGACCGCTCGTGCGCTCGCGGAACGCGAGCGACGAATTGCAGCGCTGCATATGATCAACAAGCGGCAACGCAGCTACCTGCAAAATGTCTTCGCGAGTCGCTCGTGGCGGATCACGGCACCAATGCGCGAACTTGTCCAGCTCTTGCGCGGCATGCTGCACAAACCGTTGGTCGAGTCGCTTGAGTTGACATGGGCTGTCGATCAGGCAGGGTTCGACGCGGTTGAAAAAAACGTCGAGTCGGCGCCCGCCACGCCGGTACCGATGCCACCAGCAACGGCGGCGGTTGCACAGGAGATTGCGTTACGCACGAATTTGGTGGCGCAAGGCTTGGCAGCATCGGAGGCCGACGCACCCTGCTATCTGCCGGATGTGCCGCAAGACCTATGAGCCGCGTACTCGTCGATCTCCAGGCTTGCCAGACGGAGGGGTCACAAGACCGTGGCATCGGGAGGTATTCAAGGAGCCTTGCCCTGACGCTTGCGGCGAGACACCCGAATCGTTATGAGCTATGGTTCGCATTCAGCGGGGCGTACCCGGACAGCGCGCGCGAGCTGCGTAAGCGGCTCGTCGCCGTCGTGCCGAACGAGCACTTGCTGGAATATCGCCATCCGAGACGTTCCTGAGGCATGGACTGTCAATTCGAACGATCTACGCCGGACGGCCGCGGGCCTCATGGTCGAAAATCGTTGGATGTCGGCCGCGCCAGACCTGATCCACATTAGCAGCGTCTTCGAGGGACTCGGCGGGCGTGCCGTTGTGCCGGCGCTCGACGTGCTTGACCGCCGCACGGTGGTCAGCGCGACGGCATATGACCTTATCCCGCTTTTGTTTGAGAAGGTCTATCTCGCGGACCCCGCCGTGCGCGACTGGTATTTTGAGTGTCTCAACAAGTTGCGCGCCTGCAATCTGATTCTCGCGATTTCGGAGGCGACGCGACGAGATGTTATCGAACATCTGCGCCTGCCGGCCGATCGGGTCGTAAACATCGGCGGGCGCCGCAGACCCACTTTTCTGCCCGGCACAAGTTGTCGAATCGCGGCGAGCGGAGCTAGCACGCAAATATTCGATTGCGCGTCCCTTTGTGATGTACACGGGAGGAAACGACCATCGCAAGAACGTCGAAGGGTTGATTGCCGCATACGCCGCACTGCCGATGGAGTTGCGTGCGGGGCATCAACTCGCGATCGTGTACAGGGCAGATGAGGCACACCAGCAGACTGTGCGGGCGCAGGCGCGCTTGTACGGGCTCGCCGCCGACGAACTCGTGCTGACCGGTTTCGTTTCCGATGATGACCTAGTCGATCTCTATCGAACGTGCAAACTCTTCATCTTTCCCTCGATGTACGAAGGCTTCGGCCTTCCGATTCTCGAAGCGATGGCGAGCGGCGCGCCCTGTATCGCAGCGGACAACTCGAGCCTTCCCGAGGTTATTGGCGACTCGTCGCTTTGTTTTAACGCCGGGTCGCGTGATGCAATGGCGACCGCGATGATTCGAATGCTGTCAGACGAGGACCTGCGCCGACGCACGGCCGAGTACGGGCTCGTGCAGGCGCGCAACTTTTCGTGGGAACGTACCGCACAACGCGCGGCCGATGCGTTCGAGCATGCGGTTGAACGCGCGTCCGCACAGCGCTCGCTTCCCTTCGGACGCAAGCCGCGGCTCGCCTTCGTATCGCCGTTGCCACCCGAGCGCTCCGGCATTGGCCACTTCAGCGCCGAGCTCCTTCCGTTCCTGCAGGATCATTTTGACATCGATCTGTATGTGACCGACGCTATCGACCGGCACGAGTGGATGCGTCGCGGTTACGCTGTATTCCCGTGGCAACGACTCCCGAGCCACTACGATAACTACGAGGGCCGTGTCTTCTATCATATCGGCAACTCCGAGTTCCACGCGCATGCCGTCGCACTGATGGTGCGTTACCCGGGTGTCGCACTGATCCACGACGCGTATTTAAGCGGGCTCACCCGTTTCATCGAGCTCGCCCACCTTGCTCCGACCGGCTTCTTCGCCGAACAGATCAAGCATTGTCACGGGGAACGGGGACTCGACCTGTTGCACGAAATCGGCGATGCGAATGCGGTGTGGAGGCTTCCGCTCAATCGCTGGATCGCCGAGCTATGCGACGGCGATCATTTGCACGTCCGCGCACGCGCGCGAGCTGTTGAGCCCGTCGGCGCAGCCGCTTTCGCTGCCTGTCGCGGTAATTGCCCCTTTGGTGTGGGTCAAGAATTTCACCACCGAAGCTAGGCCGGGGGGCGCGTTCGTCGCTGGGCATTGGCGACGATACATTCGTCTTCTGTTCGTTTGGCTACGGTGCGGTGACCAAAGCCACGCTCGAAACGATTGCGGCCTGGGCGGAGGTCGCGCCCGAGTTCCCAAACGCCCGTTTTATATTTGTCGGTGAACCATTGGGGTTGTATGGCGATCGCATTCGAAACTCGATCGTCGAGCTTAACGTCTCCGCGACGGTCTCGATCACAGGGTATGTCGATGATGCGACGTTCGACACGTATCTGCTCGCCTGCGACGCGCCGTGCAGTTGCGTCGGGACTCGCGCGGGGAGATGTCCGGAGCCGTTTTGCAGAATCTTGCGCGCGGCACACCTGTAATCGTCAACGACCACGGCGCATTCAGCGAAATAGCGCCCGACGGTGCCCTGCACCTGCCGGACTATTTTACCGTCAGGCGACCTTGCCGGGGCGATGCGCCAACTCGCGTCGGATCCGAAACAGCGCGCCGAACTCGGCGCAGCGGGGCGTGCGTGGCTCGGCGCGCATTGCGCCTCCGAGCCTATTGCGGCGGCCACGGCGCGATTCATTCATCATGCAGCCGCATTCCGGCGTGAGGCGCGGGTTCGACGCGTTGCCGGCGCGACAGCATCTTCGCTGCTTGCCGTGGATGAGTCGCGACGCGCAGCTTTTCTAACGCATCTCGCGCGGTTCGAAACGAGCACAACCGAGGACGTAACGAGTTCGATGACTACGCGCCCTTTGTTTGGGTCGTTTGTCGCCGGCGTACTGGCGAAGACCGCCTGCGGCGATGCATAGATCACCCGGTTGTGGCGTCATCAGCCGCCTCCAGCGTGGCTCCACGTGCGATCATCCTGGATTCGGGAATCCGCTTGTGCTGAAGCGAGTCGGCGAAATCCGTGCGGACAAACTGTTCACAATCAGGAGCGACGCGGGCTGTTTGATGTTCGGCCCTTACCGGCGGCAGAGAGGTACGCCGTATGGTCTCGGTGGCTCGACGGAAACGGGCAATGGCGCGCGCTCGATGTTACGGCCGAAGGCCGGAAGCGGAAGCTCGCCGAGGCGATGCTCGTCGCGCAGGCACCAAGCGCAAACATCGGGTCACCAATCGAAATTCCGTTGACGCTTATCAATGACGAACGCTCCGTCGAAGTACGCGTGATCGTGGACGACCACGGCCAGCTTGCCATCAGCCGCTTCGAGACTAGTCACCGCTACCCTGACCCCAAAAAGGGCCGCCAATATCGGACCAGGGTTTATCACCTGTCACGACCGTGCAGGCAGCGAGAAAGCGCTGTCGACTTGTCGCGAGAGCGGTCGGGCGCGAAAGGTTGCGTGCGATATACTCCCATCATTGCCGCAGTGCTTGCAAGAAATCTCGATGCACATCCTAAGGTCGCTTTACGCGTATCGTAACTTTATTCTTGCGTCCATCAAGGGTGAATTGCGAGGCCGATTCGCGCGTTCGAAGCTCGGTGCTTTGTGGTTCATCCTGCACCCGCTTGCACAAGCCATGATTTTCGCCATTGTGCTCTCCGAGGTACTGGCGGCAAAGCTTCCCGGTGTTGCAAGCAAGGTCGCGTATCCGATCTATTTGCTTTCCGGCATGGCCGCATGGGCGCTCTTCGCAGAAATCGTCAACCGGTGCACGTCGGTGTTCATCGACTATTCTGGATCACTGAAAAAGATCGCCTTTCCGCGGATCTGTCTGCCGGTTATCGTCGGCGGCAGCGCTCTCTTGAATCACGCGCTCTTGCTCGTCGCGATATTCGTCGTGTTTCTGTTTTTCGGTCACGTTCCCGGCTGGGCCACGCTCGTAATACCACTAGGCGCTGCGCTGATCGCCGCATTCGCCTTCGGTCTCGGCGTGCTGCTTGGTGTCTTCAACGTGTTCGCGCGCGATGTGGCTCAGGTGTTCGGCGTCGTACTCCAACTGTGGTTCTGGCTGACACCCATCGTCTACACGCGGGAAACGCTGCCGAAGCAGGCGGCTTTCCTCGAACGGCTGAATCCGCTCGCCCCGTTGGTGGCCATCTATCAGGAGGCGCTGCTTTACGACCGGTGGCCGAACTGGGGCGAGCTGGCGATACCTGCGGTGCTCGCGGCGTCGCTTTTCGTTCTGGCGTTTCTGATCTTCCGGCGTGCCAGCGCCGACATAGTGGACGAGCTGTGAGCGCCGAAGTAGCGATGCGCGCCGCGGATGTCGGCAAATGCTACGTTGCCTACGGTAGCAACTGGTCGCGTTTCGCCGCGTGGTTCGGGGTGCGCGTTACGCACAAGCACGAATTCTGGGCAGCGAGGAAGATCAGCTTTTCTCTGCGGCGCGGCGAGGCGCTCGCGATCGTCGGGCCGAATGGCGCCGGCAAGAGCACCGTGCTCAAGCTGTTAACGGGCACCGTCCGTGCGTCAACCGGCGTAATTCAGGTCGCTGGACGCATCAGCGCGATTCTCGAACTCGGGTTGGGTTTCAATCCTGCCTTCACTGGCCGCGAAAATGTCTATCTCGCTGGCGGCCTCATGGGTTTTAGCACCGCCGAGCTCAAGAACATGATGTCCGGTATCGAAGATCTCGCGGAGCTCGGCGAGTTCTTTGACCAGCCCATCCGGATGTACTCGAGTGGAATGCAGGCGCGGCTCGCATTTTCGGTGGCGACGGCCACGCGACCAGACATCCTCATCGTCGACGAGATATTAAGCGTCGGTGACAGTTACTTCCAGCACAAGAGCTTTGCCCGCATTCGCGAATTCAAGGCCCAAGGCACGGCCATCGTATTCGTCACGCACAATATGGGGGACGTGCGCGCCCTGTGCGACCGGGCGATTCTGCTCGACAAGGGGGAGGTACGTCGCGACGGTGCGCCGGACGAGGTCATCGACTACTACAATGCGATGGTCGCCGAGCGCGAGAACGCGACGCTCACCATCGAACAGCGGCGCAAGAAAGATGGCTGGCTCACGACGACGTCAGGTTCCAAAGAGGTCGAACTCAAGTCGCTCGTACTGGTAGATGCTGCGAGCGGCGACCCGCTCCAGATGGCGCGCCTGAAGCAGCGGCTCGCGTTGTGCTCGGTCTCGGTCGTGAATCAGCCGATCAAGCGGCTAGTCATGGGCCATTTGTTGCGCGACCGGACGGGTCATGCCGTATGGGGAACGAACACGTGGCATACGAAACAGGTCCTGGAAAATCTGCATCCAGGTCAAACCGTCAAGTACCGGTTCGAATTTGATTGCATGCTCGGCCCCGGATCGTATGGCGTCACCTACAATCTGGTCAGCACGAGTACGCTCGACATCGACAACTTCGACAGTGTCGATAACTTTCTGGTCTTCGACGTAGCGAACGTCGATGAGCCGGTTTTTGCAGGAACGACGTGGTTGAACCCTACCATCACAGTCGAACTCGACTGAAGCACCGGCGCGCGGGGCTCCGCAACACGTGCACCCGTCAATAACCATGGTGCCTGCGCGTATCGGTGATCTCCTTGATGCGCAGCTACAATCCGCCCGCGTCGTGCGCCACTGAACGATATCCGTGTCAACGACGCCGACATGGGCACGATATGCAGTGCATTGCGCTCGCTGCCGACAGTACTATTCGCGTCCACTCGGCGATGAACGTGAATTTGGAAAACCCTGCAAAAATGCCATCGAGATACTCGTATCGCGAGAAGATGCGTCGAAGGCCTTTTCGGCTAAAATAGCCGACTGATGTGGTTGCACCGCTTGTAGCCTGTATGACACGGTTGTATTCCCACGCCGTGACGCGATTTTGCTTTGGCGAAAAACGGGGATGAATCCCAGAGCGAGCGCCAGTTCCGGGTCTGGCCCTCCCTATGCCCAACTCACCGAGCCATTTCTCTGAATATCGCCAATACCAGGACGGTCGGTGCGCCCGTTTACCGCCCCGACATAGACGGCCTGCGCGCGGTGGCAGTGCTGTTGGTTATTACCTACCATGCCTTTCCCGACATCGTCCGCGGCGGATATGTTGGGGTGGATATTTTTTTTGTTATCTCTGGTTATCTCATTACCGGCATTGTCCTAGATCCTCTACAAACTGGAAGGTTTTCATTTAAGGATTTCTACCGACGCAGGATTCGGCGCATATTTCCCGCGCTGATTGTGGTACTGGTTGGTTCTTGCACCATAGGTTGGTTCCTTTTGTCGCCACCGGCTCTTGCGCAACTGGGAAAGCACATTGCATCCAGCGCCGCTTTTGTGCCAAATTTCACGTTCTGGAAGGAGGCGGGATACTTTGATAAAGGCGCGGAGGCCAAACCTTTACTTCATCTTTGGTCACTCGGTATCGAAGAGCAGTTCTATGTCGTTTGGCCTCTGACCCTCTACTTCGTTTCCAGACTCCGAGGCTCTGTGACGGTGGTTCTTTTCGTCGCGACCGTGGCTTCCTTCATTGCCTGCGTGACGATGGTTCAATTCGACTCGAGCGCCGCTTTCTACTCGCCTGTCACCCGAGCCTGGGAGCTTCTTCTCGGAGCGTTCCTGCTAGCATCCCGGCTGGAGCGCATCAGGACCCTCGAAAACCGGTCTGTGCTCGCGTCGACTATCGGCGCTGCCCTGATTGCCGGATCCGTTTTGTTGTTGACCAAAACGAGCACCTTCCCTGGTTGGTGGGCACTAATGCCGACGATAGGCGCGGCTCTTTTGATTGCCGCCGGGCCGCAAGCCCCGATCAATCGCGTTCTCTCACGCCGAGGCTTCGTCGCAGTCGGCCTCATCAGCTACCCCCTTTATCTCTGGCACTGGCCACTTCTTTCATTCGCATTTATTGACGCCAAGGGAACGCCTTCGGGTGCGATACGGTTCGAAATACTAGTAGCATCCGTTGTACTGGCCGCGGTGACTTACCTGTTCATCGAGAGGCCCTTCCGCCGTGGGCCCCGTGCCTGGTGGCATGTGCGCGCGCTAGTCGCAGTCATGGTGTTCATAGGTGCCGTCGGCCTCATAACTTACTGGCAGGATGGGTTCAAGAGCCGATTCCCGGTGACAATCCAGTCCGTCCTGAACTACGCGTCCTACGAATTTGCAACCGACGCAAGGGCAAAGCTCTGTTGGCTCTCGGATGCCCAGGACTTCTCCGGCTATGCCCCCGAGTGTTATGTCAAGCCGTCAACGGCTCGTGATAACGAAGTGCTCATATGGGGAGACTCACACGCTGCCAGGCTGTATCCAGGCGTTCGAAATGCCATGGGAGCGGACGCCAACATTGGGCAATTCACGCGTGACAGTTGCCCTCCAATCCTCAATTACTCCTACCCCAAGTGCCGGGAAAGCAATGGACGAGTGCTCCTGGAAATGAAAAGCGCGAAACCGCACACCGTCGTGCTGTTCAGCGTTTGGAGCACTGACCAGGATTGGGCGCCCGGTTCACAACTCGCCTTATTGATGGGTCGCACCTTGGACGAGCTGCGGAGTGCCGGGATCGTGAACATCGTCCTTGTGGGCCCTGCGCCAAAGTGGAAGGCAGAGTTGCCTACGCTGCTCTATGAAGACTGGAATCAACAATCCTCGCCAAAATCGATTCCGGAGCGAATGGCAAGAGGACTCGACACGGAGGTCTACAGAGTAGACGCAGGGCAGAAAGCGGTCGCGCAGACTCGGCAAGTAAGATTCGTGTCACTTCTGGATCTTCTCTGCAATGACAAGGGCTGCCTTACATATCCACCCGACTCGCCTGGTAAGTTGTTCACTTGGGACTATGGGCACCTAACTACAGAGGGCGCCACGTTCGTCGCTACTCAGATGATCAACAGCAGCGTCATTCCCTAGGCTGAGTCGCTCCAAAACATTCCGGATGGTCTCGTGCGCTGTTCTTAGTTGACGATTCCGCTGATGGCCGACTGAATGTGGATAACAGCCGCCTATCTTTGTTGCCTTCATCATGACCTTGCTGGTCATTTCAAAACCGAGCTTTTGCTAACTGGAATTGCCGAGGAAGAGAACGGCACTCCCTGCGCGTACCGGATGCCTATAAGGTTCCGCGCGGACCGCGCCTTGGGGCGCGGTCCGCGCGAAACAGCTTGGAACGCCAGTAGCTTGCATTCCCCGTCGATGTTCAATTCTACTGTGCAACAATGGGAGTCATGCTAAAGCCACTATTGCCGGCGGCAGTTGCCGCCGATCTTGTTGTTGACAAACGAAAAGGCATTCGCGCTACCCAACGCCATTCCGCTACTGTTATTCGTGATGCTATTGTTGGAGAGAACGATCACCGGGGCGCCGCCGCCCACTTGAATGCCAACGCCGTTTTCGTGCAACGCAGTGTCGCCCACGAACAGGAACGTACCTCCCGCCGGCGCTTCTGCATAAACGCCGTAATTCACGTTGCCGGACGCCACCGAATCGTGGAGCGTGACACGCGCACCCGATCCCGCGACCACGCCCGAGTTACCGTTGCCGCTGATTTGGCTGTTGCGGATCGAAGCATCGACGCCCACCGGTGCACCCGCATTCAGGATGACGATGCCGGAGCCGGAGTTGTCCCTTACGACTGTGTTATCGACGACCAGAAACGTCCCCGCCACGGTACGCTCATCGCTGATGCCGCGCTGCGATTGACCGAAAATCTGGCAATTCTCGATAAACACCGTGGCGCCGGCGGTGATCCGAATGCCATTGAGTCCAGGGGAAGCCGGCGGGGCCCCGTTGATCGAAAGATTTCGCAAGGTGACCGTCGCAGTATTCGGGTTCGTCGTAACGTTGACGTTGATCCCGTTCGACCCCGAATTCAGTATCCCCCCGAATCCTGAACCGCCGCCACCGCCATCAAGAGTGATGGACTTCGTGATGGTCACCGCGCCGTACCCAGCCGGATCGAGAGCATCGATCTCGCCACCCTCCGCGGTCTTGCTGATCGCCCCGGCGAACGTCTTGCACGGTGCCGTGCGCGAGCACGGGTTGGCGTCGTCGCCCACACCCGAAACCCAGGTCCGGGTTGCCTGTGCCTGGACGAGCGAGCTCGCAGCCATTCCGATCACCGTCAAGAACATGACGGTCAAATTGAAGCGAATCTTTGTCATTTTCCAACCTCACGATAGTTGAACATCTCCGGCAAGCGTGAAATTGGTTTACGCGCCTCACGTTTCGAAGGCTTCGCTCCTGTTTTCGCTTGCTACGTATCTCCTCGCTTCTGCAACGACAGCTGCGACGACCGTCGAGACCATGGCGTCGGTCAGGCCGATCCATAGTGGCAATCGCACCAGTCGCTCGCTAAGAGCGTTCGTTTGCAAGCAACTTCCGTGCGCACGCCCGAACCGTTGTCCCGCAACGGAGCTGTGCAGTGGCACGTAGTGAAAAACAAGTTGTACGGCACGGCTCTGCAACCGGCTGATGAACTCCGTTCGCGGGATGAGTTCCGGCAAAAGAATGTAGTACATGTGCGCGTTGTGCCGGCATTCGGCAGGCACGATCGGCCGGCGCACCAACCCTTCGCTCTCGGCGCTACGAAACGCATCGTTATAGGAATTCCATATGGCCAACCGGCGATCCGTGATGCTGTCTGCCTCTTCCATCTGCGCCCACAAGAACGCGGCGATCAACTCGCTCGGCAGGTATGACGATCCCACGTCGTACCAGGTGTACTTATCAACTTGCCCCCGGAAAAATTGGCTGCGGTTGGTGCCCTTTTCCCGGATGATTTCGGCCCGCTCGACGAACCGCGAGTCGTTCACCAGCAGCGCTCCGCCCTCGCCCGATATGATGTTTTTGGTTTCGTGGAAGCTCAGAGCTGCCAGGTGGCCGATGCTTCCCAGCGGGCGACCCTTGTAACTCGACATGATTCCCTGCGCGGCGTCCTCGATCACGATCAGGCTGTGCCGCGTCGGCGATCGCCATGATCGTGTCCATTTCGCAGGCGACACCGGCGTAGTGCACAGGCACGATCGCCCTGGTCCTGGGCGTGATGGCTTCCTCGATCTTCGTCTCGTCGATATTGAGCGTATCTGGTCGTATATCGACGAAAACCGGCACTCCGCCGCGCAGCACGAAGGCGTTGGCGGTGGAAACGAAGGTATACGAGGGCATGATCACCTCGTCGCCGGGCCGTATCTCGGCCAGCATCGCAGCCATCTCCAGGGCAGCCGTACAGGAATGCGTCAGCAGCGCTTTGCTGCAGCCGATCCGTTGCTCCAGCCAGTCGTGGCATTTGCGGGTGAATGCGCCATCCCCTGAAAGGTGACGGTTGACGTGCGCCTGCGCGATGTAGAACAGTTCTTTTCCTGTCATGTACGGCTGGTTGAATGGAATCATTAGCCTTTTCTCCGAGCCACAATCAGACGCGAACCGCCGACGGGAAAGCTTACTCCTGTCCGGATCAGCCATCGCTCGATGCGCAGTATCTCTTCGAGTGCGCGATTGGCGGTACGGCCAATTCGGAATTCGTCGCGCGGGTCGAAATCGCCTCTATCTCTGCCGCGTCGGCGTGAAGCCAGCATTGCAGGTAGCAACAGCGAGACGAAGGATGTGCTTCGCACGATTTCGAAGCCCGCGTTCTCTACCTTGCAGCGAATTTCCGAAGCAGTGTAACGTCGCACGTGGCAGGCATACACGTCGGCGGAGCTCCACAGCCGAGGATGTTGCGGGACAGTGATCAGCAGTCCGCCGCCAGGCTTCAGCGCGCTGCGCAGCTGTACGAGGACTGCCTCGTCCTCCGGGATGTGCTCGAGCACGTCGAAGGCACCGATGACATCGAATTCGTCCACGTAGGGAATTCGCCGCGCATCCATCTGCAGGAACGTCGCACGCTTGCACCCGGCGCGCCGCGAAACCGAGGCCTTCGCTGAAGATTTCGCTGCCGTAAAGCGCCGCGGAGGGAAATTCGGAGGCTACGCCCGACAGGACGAAACCCGTGCCGCAGCCGATCTCCAGGAACGTGGCGAAGCCGGGGAAATACCTTTGCAGCGCCCAGAGGATCAGCGAATTGCGCGCGCGGAACCAGAAGCTGTCCTGCCTCGAGGGCGCAGAGATCGTTGAAGTACTCGGCTTTGAAGCCGCTTCCGCCGAAGGCCAGCTCCGGCGCCCACGCCTTGAGTCCTTCGATTTCCGGCGGAACGAAACCGCAGCTGGGGCAGGAGGTGGCGGCGGAGGAATGGAGCTTCGAGCAGCTACGACAACGGATCATCTCGCGCCTTCTCCTGCGTGCTGCGGCGCGCATGTTTCCATCGAGCGCGAAGCGCCAGAAGGTGAATGCCGCCCAGCAGGATCACGAGCAGGCTGAACCCGCGCAGCGACAGCGCTCCGGCTTGTGCCACCGGTGCCGCTAACCCGCAGCGGATCAGGAACTCCGCGACGCTCGCCTCCGCCACGCCAAGCCCCCCGGGAATGAAGCTCACGATGCTCGCCACCGTGACCACTGAGAGCAGTCCGAGCACGTCGAGGAAGTCGAGCTGGATGGAGATGCTGAGGAGGCACGCCTGCCAACCCAGCGCTACGATCGACCAGCTTACAAAAGTCGAGACAAGCAGGAGCAGCAGCATCGTCGGCGTGCGGACGCCCCTTTGGAGGTGCGCCACGAATTCCCCCATCCGCCCCGGAAAAACGCACTCTGTGCAGCGCGAGGTAGCCGGCCACCGGCAGCGCGATCAAGAAGTCCGGAGCAGGAGGAGCGCGTGCGCCGCCCAGCCGGAAGGAGACGCCAGCGCGACGATACCGATCGCTGACCACGACGTAGAGATCGGCCACGCGCTCCAGGCGAATGCGCTGTAGCCGGGGAGCCGGCCAGTGTCACCGTAACGTTTCAGCAACTCGACCTTGAGCGCTTCGCCCGATTGCAGCGGTGTGAGGACCGACGATGCACAGCGCGACGGAACTGCAGAGGTACAGGTCCGTGAACGGGATATGCGTGACCGTCTCGCCCATGAGATAGCGCCACCGTAGCGCGCGAACGCCCCAGTAGGCGATGATGGCGCCGCCGCTGCCGAGAAAGAACCATCCGGGACTCGCGTTCGCCAGGACG
Source organism: uncultured beta proteobacterium (assembly GCA_963829375.1). GTDB lineage: Bacteria > Pseudomonadota > Gammaproteobacteria > Burkholderiales > Casimicrobiaceae > PALSA-1003. The sequence goes on from CAWHIS010000003.1 coordinate 30,529, forward strand.
TCGAACGCCGCGCCCCACTGGAACGTGAACGCAACGTAGGCGACGCTTGCGGTAAGCAGGACTGCGGCGACGATCCCCGCCGCGATGTGCCGTCCCGGGCGCTTCGACTCGGGCGTTCATCCGGGGAACGGTGAATTCCGCGTAAACCACGAGGCTGCGATCGTTGCCGGCGATTCGTTTCTGCAAGACATGGAACGGATACATCACCACTTCGTTGAGGACGATTCGCAGCAGCGCAGGGAACGTTGTCTTAAAGGCGAACCGCGCGATTTCCCGACAGCCGCGTCCTCTCCGCGACGGCGAGGTTCATTTCGTTGCGCTCCGCGCGGCGCACGAGATACTCAGAGAGCGAATAAAGGACGTTCGAGACGGGAAACGTTAGACCGGCGAGGTGGCGCACCGAGAGCCGTGCTCCTCTATGCACTGGCTCAGCCTTTCGAAGGTATACCTGCGGTAGTGACCCGCGATCTCGTCCTCGATTCCCCAGTGGCGCGGACTCCCGGGAACGAAGAGGACTCCTCGTGCCTCCAGGTCTAAGCGCGGACTTGCAACGCTCGAAGTAACGGCTCTCGTCCACATCGGCCATGTGCTCGATCACCATGCAGGAGACGATCAGATCTGCTGGCTCGGCTCTCTCGGCGTCGAGCCAATCGCGCTCGATGACGCGATAACGCCCTTCCGATATGGCGGAACGGTTAACCTGCGCGGCGATCTTGAGGGACTCGCCATTCATGTCGTAGGCGCTGCCGCTCCACCCGAGGTCGAGCAGCGTGCGGGACACGATTCCCTGGCCCGCGCCGACTTCGACGAAGCGCCCCGGAGGCAGCGCACGAAGCCTCTCCCGGAAATACATCTGCTGCAGGATAGTGCCCGGAGGCAGGATCATTGCGGACGGCCGTCCACGACTGCCTGGTCGATCACGTAGAGGGGCCGGCCTTTTACCTGGTCGAAGACCTTGCCGATGTAGAGCCCGGCCACTCCCGTGCTCATGATGATGAATCCACCGATCAGCAGGATCAGCACCGCCAAGCTCGTGAAGCCCGGGTATACTGCGTGCGCCAGGTACATGTAGAGGTAATAGGCGGCGAGCAGGAATCCGGCCAGCGAAACCCAGAAACCGACATATACGATCCAGCGCAGCAATACCGTCGTCTGGAAGAACATGCCGTCGAGCGCATGCCTGACGAGCTGGCGAAAGCTGTACGAGCTGCTGCCGCTGTGCCGCTCTGCGTGCTCGTATTCGATCGTCGCGGTGCGGAAGCCCAGCCAGTTCAGGATGAAGAGATAGTGTCGGTCCCGGTCCTGGAACCGCAGGAACGCATCGATCACCTTTCTTGAGATGATGCTGAAGCTGCCGAATTCGCCGTCGAGGCGCGCGGCTGGCCAGCACGCTCATAAGCCTGAAATACATCCGCGCCGCGATGCGCCGGAAAAACGAATGACGTTTCTTCTTGCGGCGCGCGAGTACGATGTCATTGCCTTCGAGGGCCTTGTGGTAGAGCTCGGGGATGTTCTCCGGCGGGTCTTGCAGGTCGCAATCCATCACGATCGCCCACCGCCCGCTGCATTGCGCGAGTCCCGCCGTGATGGCGGCGTGTTGGCCGAAATTGCGGCTCAGCCGGTAAGCCTTCACCGTCATGTCGGTCCGCGCCAATTCGGCCGCGACCTCCCAGGAGCCGCCATTGTCGCAGTCGTCGACCAGCACGATTTCGTGGGACGAGACCGTGAGGTCACGTAGCGTCGCGGTGGTTCGTTCATGCAGAGCACGCAGACTGTCGCGACAGCCATATACCGGCACCACGACGCTGATCTCAACGGGACCGCGGGGAGCACTCATCGGAGTCAACCTTGCCCCTTGCGATAGAGGCGCTTTGCTTCTGGCTGGTAATACTCGTCGAGGGAGGTGACCACCCGTGTGTAGTAGCCCAGCAGTTGTTGCGTACGAGGCGGCAAGCAGCTTACGGTCGCGTCGCCCAGAGCGCGAACATAATCGATCTGCTGCTTGATGTATGAACGCGTAAACTGGTGATTGATCGCCATTCGATCCTTGCCGGAAGTGTTCTGTCCCGCCGCGTGCCAGAGGGTTGAATCGAATAGAATCATCGATCCTGCCGGGCAGGTCGCCGGGACTGCATGGTTTTGGCAATACGTCGGGTCGGGCCCCGCGGCTTGCTGGTGCGTGCATGGCACAACCCACGTGCTGCCGTTGTCGGGACGGAACTCGTCGATCGCGAACAGGACATTCATGGACGCGATGTAGCCATTCAAGTGCCGCGGAAAATCGCGATGGTAGCTGTTCTGGAAAACACTCGGCGCGCCCGTCTCGGTGCCGAACGACGGCAGAATGAATCCGTTTTGAAGATGCAGGATCGCCGTCTGCGACACTGTCGCGTCGACGATTTCGAGGAGCTCGGGAATCTCGAGGAACGAGATGAAGTGCGGATCGAACTTCATCATCAGGCGCAGCACGCCCAGTTCGCCGGCGCGGCGCAGCCGATCTTCTCCCACTTCGTGCAGGATCGCATTCTGAGCGCGATACATTGCCGCACGCGTGGCCTCGAGGAATCCGGGGTCAAGTATTCCTTGGACGATACAGAACCCTTCGAACCTCAGGGCATCCAGGGCACGGCTCTTCCACGCCGGGTCGTTCTTGCAATGCAGCGCTATCAACGCAATTCATCCCCCTCGCTGGTGCAGATGGCAAGACCGAATCCGGTCTTCCCATAGCCGTTGCCGTTATACAACATGTAAAGCCGTTCGCGATGGCGGAAGACGAACGCATACTGGATCGATTCGCTGTCCCAGCCGCTCGCCGAAACGCTGATGCCGGCGTGCTCGTCCATGCGCCTCCACCGGATGCCGTCGTCCGACTCGGCATAGCCGATGCGATACGCGGGACCCCGATGCGAATACCACATGCGATATAGGGCGCCATCCTTGAGCACGCACGGCTTGGCGATCGCATACTCGCCCGGAGACTTGTGTCCGATAGCGATCACTCCGTCCCTGCGCCAATGAATGCCATCGTCGGACTCGGCGTACTTGATCACATGCGCCATTTCGGCCTGGTCGGCGCCCCAATCGAGGTTCGAACCGTACCACATCCTCCAACGGCCGCCGTCGCGCATTACCCACGGGTAAGAGATGCTGAATGGATCGGTTTCGTTGCGATCGACCACTGGAGCCCGCGAAAACTTTTCGAAGTGCGATTCGCCGTCTCGGCTGATGGCCAATCCAATGGTGTTGCGCCAGGGAACGGTCACGCCGAGATTCCATCCGAGGTAGTAGAGATAGCGCGAAGCGCCGTTGCGTACGAGGCAGCCCGTGGAGGTGCCACTGTCATCGAAGAGGCCCAGCGCGCCGGGCGTCGAGCACCGGCGTGGGGGATAAAGTCAGGATCTGGTGAGGTTGCGTAATATCCAACTCGAGCTGGCCGATGCTCGTCCGGTTCGCGCTGTCGCGGCAGCCGAAGTAGATGCGGAATCGATCGGCCTCGATGTGTTCGGCGACAGGGCCCGCAGCATGTGTGCGCATCCAGTCGAAATTGTTGTCCGGGCAAAAGACCCGCCCCTGCTTGGCCCACTTCATCGGCTTCAAATCTTCCGAAGTTTCGTGCTGGGCACTCGCGAACGCTCCGTCGCCGGACCGATGTAGATCCCCTCCGGCGCAGCATCCGCCAGGAGCAGCGCGCCGGCGCCCACCACACACCGCTCCCCCACTTTAATGTGATCGCGCAGTGTGGCATTGACTCCGATGAAACATGATTCGCCAATTTCCACACCGCCGGAAACGACGACATGGGAAGCGATGAAGCAATGGTCACGAATGGTCGAGTGGTGCCCGATGTGGTTGCCGCTCCACAGGGTCACATTGGAGCCGATCGTCACGAACGGTTGGATCGTGTTGTCTTCCAGAATGAAACAGTTGTCCCCGATCTTGCCGCCATTGAGGACGGTCGCACGGGAGCTCACATAGCTCGCAAGCCGATATTGCATCGCCTTCGCGCCGAGATATTTTTCCTTGCGCACCGCGTTGAGCTTCGAATAGCTGAGCGCAACAAAAAGCTCGTGAGTTTGCGGCGGATGGGATGTCGCGAGTTCGTCGAAGGGCACGACGGGCAGTCCGCAGAATTCCCGCTCGCTAACGTAGGCGGCATCGACGGTGAACGCCGCCACGCGATAATCGGAGTCCGTGGAGAAGTAATGGTGCGCTAGCTGAGCGATGTCCGCAGTGCCAAATATCACCACTTGTTTCATGGATTCTTCCTCACCAGGATCGTGAATTCATACAGTCCGTAGTCGTGTAACAGCGCCACGTTTCGTGAATAGCGGCGCTTGCAGAGGTCGAACAACGCGCCAGGATTCGCGTAGTACAAGTAGTCGCGCATCCTTTCGCGATCTGAATATGAGGTGAGGCAGTTGAAACCGAAGCCGCGCCGGCTGGTGCGGTCGAGGACGTCCAACGTCCGCTCCAGATAATTTTGCCACTCGCTATCGCTGTGTCCCAGCCGCACGTTGAAGATGCCGCTTGCGATCCCGTAGTCGGCAATCTCGGCCGGCGTCGGAGGCAACGCTGAAATTCGCATCTGCATGGCCCGCATAGCGTCCTTGCGCGGCTGTAACCATGTCTTCAGAAACGTCATAACCAAAGTAACGGAAATCGCGGAATCGCTGTTCCAGCCAGTCGAATAGTGCCCCATAGCCGCACCCAAGATCGTTGATCGAGAACCCTTGGGGCTCCTCAACAATGCGGGCGAGCTGCTTGAACCGTAGCGCCTGGCTTTCCTCGCCGTTCCAGTCGACGCCAAGCGCAGTCTCGCCATGCTGTGCCAGCTTCGCTGAGTAATAATCGGCCACTTCAGACAGGATGCTGACGGACCGTTTTGCAACTGGGGGCTTCACGGGCTCACGTACTTCATGTACCGCGGCGCGTCGCGGCCGCAATTGAACAGCAGGTCGAGGATCGTGACTCCATGCGTGAACTCGCCCCAAAGCTGAGGGTATTCGGTGTAACCGGAGTAGTCGAACCAGGTCAACGCAATGCCGCGCCTGGCAAATACCGACTCCTCCAAATATTCCCGAGCGCTCGGACCGGAGATGTATTCAGTGCCGCCGGCCTGCGCGCACAGGTCGGCCAGGCGCTCGGTCGTACCGTTGACCAAAGTGTAGTCCGTTGAGCTGCTGATCTTTGTGCTGACCCCCAAGTAGCGGCAAACAGCCTCGATGAGCGCCCGGTTGAGAAAGCTCAGGCGCGAATAGGCGTTGTGGAGATAGAGGTCTTCGAAAACGGCGGCAACCTTCGTCGAAATGAGCGGCTCGCCGATAGTTGAGCGAGATCGTTTTCCAATGCGTCGCAGCCCAGTCGGCACCATCGATTTCGGTCTCGCGGATGAGCTGGTGATACTTTCCCTTCACCTTCACTGGCACCGTAATCCATTCCACGCCGCGGGGCGTCTTTATCTGGTTTCGGTTGCGCCAGTCGCGGCGCGTGTACTGCATGTCGTCGTAGAGGATGAACTCGTCCACGGCAGCAATCATATCGAAGTAGCCCTTCCAGGGAATGTAATTTGACTGGACAATGGCGATTTTTTTCAAATCTTCAGCTTTCTTCCTGACTGTTACTAATCCCGCTCGAAGGCTGCACTTCGGCAAAACCCGGAATACAAATCAAATGCGCGATCCCCTTACCGAAGCCGAAATTGATAACACACCAATGCTTCGCCGACGACGTTCCAGGTGCGAAGCGAAATAATCTATCATCGTACCGCACGTCACTCGTGAATTCCACAATCCAGTCAGCGTTCGGAAGCAGGGGATGAGGCAGCGCGGCTGCCGTCACGGCAGAAGCTTACGGTATGATTGCATACGCCGAAATTTATCGTCAGATCGCCAATATGCCTAGCGAACGGCAGCGTGGCGATCTCGAAACGCGCAATCGACAAACTGGCTTGAAAACTTTGTTCGCGGGACGGCTAGTATCGTGAACAATTGGACGAACGGGCCGCGACAGGACCGAATTGCCATAGACGCCGTGAATGGCCGCTTGACTCCCGACGCCGCGGTTAGACAGGACTACCTTGGGTGGCGTCGCTCCCGATTTGGCGACACTTTGCTGTCGTGCGTAATTCTTGCCAATCTAGCGATGTTGATTTTCTATAGTGCAGTTACCTATCGCGCTTTTTTCCATTCGGACGCAGCCGCCATCAACTTGCTTTCCGAGGAAATCGTTCGCTCGGGGCAGTTCTTCCCACGTGATTGGAATTACGTTAACGCTGACTTGTTTGTCATATTCGGGCATCTATTCATCATCCCTTTCATCCCGTTCGTAAGAAACGGTTTCGCACTGCATGCAGTTGCTGGCGTCGTATCAGCAGTTATCATTGTCGCCAGCGTGTGGCTTCTGCTCGTCCGGATGGGAGTGTCCAGAACGGGGCGTTTATTTTCCCTCGCGATTCTGACGTCTGGAATTTCTCCCTATCTATCGGAGAACCTCTTCGGCCAGGTCTCTTACGGAACGGTCCTGTATCTACTTGCGCTGCAATTGCTGTTCATCTTGTCTTTCTTTCAGGCGCGACTCAATGGGCGTAGACGCGACGCTCTGCTGGCATTGTGCGCGCTCGCCGTCCTGATGTTCCTTACCGCCCTTGCCAACCCATTTCGGGGACTGGCGACCTACATATTGCCGATTTTCGGTGGGCTGATACTAATCAAGCTCTTGGCCCAGTTCTCGCTTATAAAGAGTGAATTAGCCTCATTTTGTTCTTGGCGCGCTTTGACGATCGCCGGATCCGTCGCCGTCTTGACTGTGTTAGCCGGAGCTCTCGCCCACACAATAGTAATGACGAGGGTAAACAATGTGATGGGCGCGGGCGATGCGCGATTTCTCGGCTATGAAGCGATGTTGCACAATGTTGTTGGCGCAATCCGCGCTTGGCTGTATTTGTCGGGTGGACTATCCGAGCCGAGCGAGCGCGTCTTGTCGATTAATGGGCTGTATGCGTCCGTTCGATTGATCGCATCCATTGCCGCGCTGTCTCTACCCTATTGGATTTACCGGCTTGCGCAACGCAGCGACGGAAGAGTGTTTTTCGTCGCGATGTGCTCGCTCATCAGCTTCGCTGTGGTGCTTTTTTTCTTCGTTTTTACGACCGTGCCTGATATGACTTCGGCAGATACAACCAACATGTCGTCGCGATATTTCACGGTGCCATTTGTGATGATGCTTATCGTCGCAGTGTCTTCAATCGACCGCCAAGTCTGCAATTGGGGGCAGACCATTGGCGGGATGTTCTGCCTGATGGTGTTCGCGCTCGCAATGCTGGCAGTTGGATTTATCAACTTGGTGCGACCTGCCATTGCCGCTGTAGCGGACGAGAAATCCGTCACGTACAAGATTGCCCCTTCAGGCCTGGATGGCATCGTGGCTGAACTACAAAGGCAGGGATTGCATTATGGGTATGCTTCTTACTGGAATGCAAACGCCATTTCCGTCTTAAGCAGCTCAGAACAAAGGGTTCGACCTATCGAAATCGCGCCTGTTCCACGACCCATGAGGCACTTGAGTTCAAATCAATGGTATCGGCCAATTGCTTGGCGGGGGCAGACATTTTTCCTGTTGACAAACGCGGAATATGAGAAATTGGACTGGAAATCGATGGCACATTATCTGGGCCCGCCAGCAAGGGTAGTGCAAGTCGATCAGAGTGTGATTGTGGTGTATTCATACAACGTCGCTGAGCGGTTGCCGGGCTGGGACGATAGTTCGACCAAGCCGACGCTCCTGCTGGCGTGGCCGGGGACACCACATCAGATTGGCCATTTTGATGACGAGAACCAAGTGATGGTGGGTGACCGTGGACAAAGCGGATTTTTGATGTTTGGGCCGTACATCGCGTTGCCGGCAGGCCATTATCAAGTGACTTTTGAGCTTGATACCGACGAAGCCGATGCCGAGACCGCCGGATTCGTGGATGTCGTCGCGGGTGCGACAACGCTCGCACGAAGCGACATCGTGGCTGCGGGCGAGCGCCGAGAAATTACCGTGGCATTGGCGCTTGACAAAGAAACACGGCTCCTGGAATTTAGGGTTTTCCTGAATGGGAAGTCTCGCGTCAACGTGCGCCGAGTCACGGTGCGCCGAACAGAAGAGATGGCAACGGATATCGCCCCGATTCGAATTCAGAGGTGAAGGCGTCCTGTCGACGAGTTTGCGGGCGCGTTGGTGGACCGGAGTGGATGCTGCCAGACAAATCTGTAAAAATAGGCTGGGACATACGATGAATGCATTGCGTCGAATTACGCCCATTCGCCAGATCGCGCGCGCATATTCAAGCCTGCTTGCACTAACTGGATCCGTACAGGAAATCAGCCAGACGCTCGCCCGTACTTCATCGGTGCCGCCGATCACCTCCAAGCACATCGAATCGATTAATGCATCTATCGAATCCGTTGCACGGGCAATGACAACTTGCGCGCCTTCGCCAAAAGAAGCGGACGTCTACAGCCGATTCGGCTTTCAATTAATGCTGGACGCGTCTTCGCTCGTGGACCGCTGTATTATTGAAACCGGTAAATTGACCACTTCGCGCATGATGTGGGCTCGGCTTGGAGACGGTGAAGGGGATTAGATTATTCATTTGGTATCGCAGGCTTTTTAACGACCCGGAGTGCACAGCGAGTCTTCGCCAATTCGCGTTTGGTCATATACAAGATTGGAGAACAGTGAAACCTACTCCCACTTGTCAGAGACCTTTGTCGGAAAGGCTTTTCCTGTTGGCCGTTTTTTCGATACCTTTTTTAGCCCTATCACCGTTAATGCCGTTGTGGGGAATTCCAACGGGAGTGATGTTTGGAGTGCTGGTATTGTTGTGTTTGGTCGCCTTGATTAGGGAGATAGGAGTTAAGCCTTCGCTGTCTAGTCAATGGCAGTCGCCACTACTGACAATTCTTTGGTTGTTCCTATTGGTGAATCTGATATCACTTGCCAACGCCGGCATCGAAAGAGGACTTGGCAAAGAGAATTATATTCACTTTGCTTATCTGGCTTTTTCGATTTTGGTTTTTTGGGTAACAACCGTTTTCGCAGGAAAGATAGAAACCTTGACAAGGATAATACAGGTCTACCTGTTGGCGTCGACCATCTCGGTGATTTGGAGCTTATGTGTAACTATCGGTTTTATGGCGGGCGTGGATACCGGTCAGCCCATAACGTGGACCGTTCCACGAGTTTTCGGTACTTCGCTAGAGCCTCAGGTATACGGCAACTTCCTTCTTTCGGTTCTACCCTTGGTCACAGCACTAATCATCTTCGAGCGGCACATTGGCCGAATAAATCGATTAATTGCCCTCCATACCCTGTTGTTTCTGGCTATCATAATGACTTTCTCTCTCGGTGCTTGGGTGGGACTGCTTGGTAGTTGGGGCGCTCTGCTTTGTGGAATCAAATACTTCAGTGCCCGCGGGGTTGCATATTGTGTTTGTTCTGTCTTTGTAGCTTTGGCTTTGCTGACGTTAATTCACATCTTTCTGTTCCCCGGATATGGTGAAGGGTTCAAATCTAATATCGTTAAATCCGGCATACCGTCGGAGACAGTCGAACGAATCCTCCCAACCCAAAGCAAAACTGTCACGTCCGCTCCGCTCCCATTGACGCCAAAGCGATCTATGATTCCAGTGTGCGGTCAGCTTCAGAGAGAGAGGGCTTTCGTGCAGCAGCTTGGAATATGTTCCGGAGTCACCCATTGTTGGGGGTTGGTGTAGGCAGTTACGGGTATCTGTACGACGCTTACAAGCCAGCCAACGCATTATCCTTCCCGTTCCTGGCTAAACCACATAATCAATATCTGCAGGTCTTGGCGGAAACTGGGATCGCGGGATTTGCGGTTTTATCGTTATTAATTGGCAGATTGTTCATGGTGGTTGCACAGGCTTTGCGGGCAACCCGGATAGACTCGCGGTTTGTAGCCGTCGTGGGGGGCTTTGCCGGGCTAATAGGAGTAGCAATTCAGGGCTATGCGTTTGGGTTTCTTGTGCATATATATACGTGGATTCTGTTAGGCCTAATAGTGGGCGCTTATCGCCAAATGCAATTGATGAACAGGGATGCGTCGCGAGTGGTCGATGTCGCCTCCGAAGGCAACGAAGGAAACGGCATGTGGGCGCCACGGGATAACTGAAATCCGTGCTGTGCACCGACTATCGACACTGGATTCGCATCCGCACGAGCAATGTGATCGAGTCCAACCGCGCGGGTGAATCAGATCCGTGGACTGCTCGCCGAGTTTGGGATCGTGGTTCCATAGAGCATCGAGCACGTGGCCAAGCGCTTGCCGCTGATCCTGGCGTAAGCTTCCCCCCGGTAGACAGCAATAACTGGATTTTTCTAGCAGGATAGTCGGCGACGTTGAAGTATTTGCGAAGGGAACCCGAGATCAACCACAATCGAACTCACGCTGGCTCCAGGGGCAATCCCGAAGAGCCCCAGGTCTTGAAACAGCTCCGCAGGAAGCATTCTAGAGAGAAGCTGAGCACCGTGGGGAAGACCGTGCTTTTGAAGAAAAAAGGGCGATGAGCGCGCTGAAGGGGCCGCGGCGCTGTAGAGCAGCGCTAGAGCCAGTGGGTCGTATTGCCTGTTGTGTGAGTGAACCCATCGCGGCTCGTTTTGGCAGGGGTGGTCGTGGCCGTCTGACCCAACCCAGCGTCCCCTCAAATGGTTTGGCTCCCGAACCTGCCACGCCTGCGCTGCCCGGCCTCGGTCTCGCCGGACTCGCAATAGCGCCCCAGTGAAAAGGTCGATTTGCACAACGTGAACACGCGAATCTCTCGGTTCACCGACCCCCGAACGCCGCTCATTGCCGAGCCGGGTGGCGCGACAGGAGGTGCATTGGAAGTTGCGGTGACGGCGCTTTTGTTCACTGGCTACTTTATCGCCTTTTTCTCGCCGGCGCTGCTGCACGATCGCTTGCTCGCACCGGGTGATGGCCTTATCTACTATTATCCGGCGCTGCTTTCCAAGGCTGTGTTGTGGCGCCACGATCTTTTTGCTGGCCATCCGTCGTTTGGGGACAGCCAGGCTCTGGTATTTAGTCCGATGCGTGTCTTCGGAGCCCACTACAACGCAGCTGTCATCGCCATTTACGTCATCGCGTCCACGTCGGCGTACTGTTTGGTACGCCTATTGACGGGAATGCGGGCCGCGGGCGCGATCGCCGGCCTCGTCTACGGATCGGGTGGCGCGATGATCGCGCATCTGGGCCACTTGACGATCATTTACTCCGCGGCGTGGACGCCATTGATCCTGTGGGCCGTCGCCCGAGCCCGCGACACCGGTTTTCCCTGGGCGATCGGAATCGGCGCAGGCGCTATCGCGGCGTCGACTCTTGGCGGCCATCCGCAGATCTTCAGCTACGGAGTGGCAATGGGCGGCCTTTATGCCTTGTATTCGATTGCGAGTCCCGGCATCCGGCGGCGCGGTTCATTGGCCGCGGCGTATGCTGTCATGTTCGGTTGCGGCATTGCAATCGCATGCATTCAGGTCATCCCGCTGGTCGAACTCGGCGCCTGGTCGCTTCGCAACCAAATGAGTTTCGACGAGTTCACCAGTTATGCACTCGGCCCGAAAGATCTGCTGCTGTTCTTCTTTCCGTCGATCTTCGGGAGCTACCCAGGCTTCGGCGTTCCCTATTTTGGCTCGTGGAACCTGACCGAGTTGGCCACGTACGCGGGAGCATCGACACTTCTCCTTGCGCTAGCGGCGTGGAGTGCCCGATGGCGCGAGCGGCAGCTTTGGTTTTGGGCGGCGGCGCTCGTACTTGGCGTTGTTTATGCACTAGGCAAGACAACGCCGCTAGCGGACATTGCTTTTCGCGTGCCGGGTCTCAACCAATTCCGCGTGCCGGCCCGCACCGCGTTCGAGACGACGCTGGCGCTTGCGGTGCTGGCAGGGTTCGGGGTCCGCGCGATTGCCGAACGGCGCGTAACCGGGGTGCGCATGCGACGCTTCTGGTTCCGCACCGCATTGCTGTTCGGTCTTCCGCTACTCGCGCTGATGGCGTCGTATCCGATGCTGGTGGCCGCTGCGGGTGCCCGGGGAATCGCAATGCCTCCGCGTTTGTACAATCCCGCGATCGCGCACGGCCTGCTCGCGATGGTGACTTCAGCGGGGATCGTATTCTGGCTGCTGCGACGGCCAGGACCGCGCGCAGCGTATGCGCTGATGGTCGTGCTGACCATAGATCTAGGCGCTTTCGGGTGGTATTACGAATGGAACAGCCCATCCCAGGGTCGGGCCGAACGGAGCAAACCCTGGCAAGAGTTCGCAAATGAGGTGCGCGATGCGCACGGTCGGGTATTGTTGCTCGATACGTCAGGCGTCATTCCGGTAACGCCCAACTTGAATACGCTCTACAACCTCCCCTCGGCGAATGGCTACGGTCCACTGATCTTGCAACACTACGCGGCCGCAATGGGCATGGAATCGACGGGTGTGGTGGCGTCGCTCGACAACCTGCACCAACGCCTCGCGCTAACGGGCTCGACTTGGCTTGTTGCCGGCGATGGTCTGGATCGCGGCTTTTACCTGGGCGGCGACTGTTCAGCGCGAACCGGGCCCACCGAATCCACTGCGACGCTACCCAAGGCGGTACGCGCGACTCATTTGGAAATCCTCTCCCACATGCAATGCTCGGTCGCTGTTCCTCAGGACGCGCCCGTCCTGGCGGTAAGTGCCGATACGTTGCAAGGTGGAACTGAAAGTGTGGTGCTTCGCGCCGGGTCGGACACCGGCGAATGGGCGATCGACCGCCCGGACGTCGCTCCGATCATTTCTCACCTCCGTCCTCCCCATTTCGAAACATTTCCTGCTGGTAATTTCAGCGGTCATTCGTATCGTGCCAAGATCCCCCTGCACGAAGGCGGCGCCCCGGCGGAGATCAGCAGGCTGAAGCTGCGGTGGCTCCTCCCAGCGGGACCCGGAATAGAGCTTCGTAGCATAGAGCTCGTCGACGCGACGACAGGGAAACGTCATCGGGTCAGAGCCGACGACTTGATCTGGGGAACGCAATTGCGAGCCGTCGATGAAATGCAATTACCTGGGGCGCGATGGGTGCGTCGCGTTGAGGAAGTGCGCGACCCGGCATGGCTGGTCGGGGACGTCGAAGCGTTGTCCGATGAGCAAGCGCTTGAGGCGATACGCCGCGGCCGGTTGCCGGATGGCAGGCCATTCGATCCCTACCGCGTCGCAATGGTCGAGCGGGGAGCGCGAAAGCGGGTTAGCGACACGTCCGGGGCGCCCCCCGGCAAAGTCACGATCGAAGAATGGCGGGACGGATTGCTGCGGATGGACGTCGATGTCCTCGATTCGGCGTTTCTCGTGATCGCCGAGTCGTACTATCCCGGATGGGAAGCGCATGTGGATGGACAAGAAGTACCGATCGTGCGGACCAACGTCGCATTTCAAGGGATTTCCGTACCGGCCGGAAAACATCAGGTTGTATTTTCGTTCTCACCATTGAGCCTGAAGCTCGGATTCACCGCGGCCACATTTGGTCTTGGAATCCTATTCGCATATCTCGCACGCGCGCGTCGCGCGCTACGACGAAGTCCGCCGCTGGCTCCGGAGCCGTCGACAACCAACCTGGTCCTTCGCGTGCGATCTTGGTGAACTGCGTTCGAAAGCGCCGCGATGGCGCGGGTCCTTGTGAGTGATGCTGTCTCGCCTGCCATTTTGGCGAATCGACTGGGCTGATGTCACCTTCGTCCATCGTTGATTATCCTGGTCGAGGTGACAGCCGTCCTACGGCGGACGCCGCCGTCCGCCGTTGTCGGTCAGTCCGAATCTCGGCTAGGACGCATTGTCTTGACTGCGTATGCTAGGCGGCCTGGTGGCCTCAATCGCACGAGCGCGCATCGCCATGTCCCGCTCCAAAGCCGACGCGTACCACCTGCACCGGATGCGCAGCATCGTCGGGCCAGTTATTGGCGATCCTGAACTGTGCGACCGCGACTGCTCTATGGAATCGACTCTGGACTCCTTGCGAAGGAACTCGGCGTTCGTGTAGCCAAAGCCGGCTTCTATGCAGGGTGTGGATCGGAATTCGCCGCCGACTACATCGTTCCCTACCTCGGGAAGCAATGGACTTCCCATGACGATGTCACGCTAGCGTAACGTGGGATTTCATACCGGAAATTGAGAGAGGGCATTATTGGGGTTCTAAACGAACACAGCGCGATCCCATACCGTCACCTCTACGCGCGCCCTCGCGCACTTCTGTCAGCTATTTGGCCGGAATACCAGGCTGCGGCTGAGTAGATAAGAGACCGCGACGTATACCGCCCCCGCAAGGATCTGACTTACACCGGCATGTACACACAGCACGCGCGTAAGCAGCGCCAGTACGAAGAAATTTGCGCAGAAGGCGATCGCGAAGATACCAATGAATCGCGCGAATTCCGGTGCCTTTGCGTCACGGCTGCGAAACGTGTATGTCCTATTTAGGGCATAAGAGGTCACGAGTCCGATGGCATATCCCAGCACGTTGCTCGCCTCGGGTGACCAGCGCAGCAAATACATGCAAGCAAAGATAACTAGGTAGCCCCAGACAGTGTTGAGGACACCGACAACTATGTAGCGGGAGAACTGCCTCATGCGCGGCTAGCGCAGACCCAATATTGTCCGCCGAGCGGCAGCCACGAGAGCATAGGTTCGAAAGGCACGAGCGCTTTAAGCTTCGGTGGAAAGAACAGCGTGTACCCCTGCCCGCGCAGGTCAAGTCCCGTCGCCGCTAAAAGCGTGCGAAGTTCACCTGCGCGAAGCAGCACAACTCCCTCGTCGTACGGACACGCGCTCACGATCTTACGCGTGATTGGATTGTATGGATTGTGCTCGAAAACGACTACAACCCCGCCGGGGTTGAGCCGTTGCGCCACGATCGCGGCCACGGTGTCGCGTTCCGTTGGCGGAATATGGTGAAAGACTCCTGCAATAAAGATGAGATCGAAGCCCAACTGCTCGCCTTTGCGCTCGCCCTCGGTCCAAAAGTGGACACCGGGATTCGCCGCTCGCGCCGCATCGAGACTCTTTGCGGAGACATCGGATCCGACTACCTCTGCAGTGGGGAAAGCCTCGCGTAGAAATGGAATGTTGCGACCGATTCCGCAACCATATTCAAGAACACGCGTAGGCGGCGTAGCGACCAGGTTGCGCGCGATCTCGACCTTGTAGCGCGCGAAGTACGATTCGTCATCGGTGAAAAAATCCGTCCCCTGTCGCAACAGCTCGTTGTACTTGTCTACATACGCGTCAAAGTCGACTTTTTTCATCAGAAAGATTGATAGTTTCGTCGACGATGTAGTGCGGACGCGCTTTCACTTCCTCGTAGATGCCGCCGACGTACGCGCCCAAGATACCAATTACGATAAGCTGAACGCCGCTGAAAAGAAGTAACAACGTAACAATAGTAGTCCACCCGCTCGGGATTGCCCTGTCGCGGAAGTAGTCGAAGACGGTGAAAACCACTAGAGCCAGGCTCACCACTGCAAAGCCTAGCCCAAGGAAGATGCTTATCTGTAGCGGTTTGGTGCTGAAGGAGAGGATCCCGGCCGTGGCGAGGCCAAACATCCGGGCCAGAGAATATTTGCTTCGACCAGCGGCGCGCGGCGCCGCGACGTATTCGACGCTGACTTGGTTAAAGCCAATCCAGGAAAAGAGCCCCCGCAAAAACATATTCCGTTCGCGGATCTCTCGCTGCAACAGTGCGGCGACGCGTCGCGAGATCAGGCGGAAGTCGGCGGCGTTCTCATTGACCGGCACACGCGACAGGTAGCTCAGAAGTCGATAGAACGCACTGCTCGCAACCTTGCGCAGGATGCCGGTGCCCTCAGTCTCGCAGCGAATCGTGTACACAACGTCGTTGCCGTGTTCATAGGCCGCGAGCAGCTTCGGGATAATCTCGGGCGGATGCTGCAGGTCGCTATCCATCATCACGATGACGTCTGCGTCACGCGCATGGTCGATGCCGGCAAGCAGTGACATCTGGTGCCCGAAACGCGAAGACAGCGCGATAACTTGTGCTCTGGTGTCGTGTGCCGCGATGTCTCGTAAGATGGCCAATGTACGGTCGGTCGATCGGTCGAGCACGAACAGGAGCTTCGCATCGTAGCGATCCGCAAGCTCCGCGAGCGTACCCTTCACCCGCTCGTAGAACTGCGCGACCATCTCTTCCTCGTTGAAGACGGGGGTGACGACAGTAAGCAGCTTGCGGTTCATGGCGCTCCCATCTCGAGTGCGCGCGTGCGGCAAAGGTTAGCATAGATGACGGGGGCATCGTAGCCTGTGCGGCCACTGGCAGCCAGAGTCCCATCGTGCGCCGCGGTGCGTGGAACGCCAGCAGCGTCGAGCATCCGGTACAGCACGTCGCGCATCACGACCCCTACGCCGCTGGCCACATGATAGACGGCTCCGCCCGCCCCACGCGCGGCGATGCGCCCGATCTGAGCAATCGCGTCTGGAGCCGCAATGTAATCGCGCTGGCTTTCCAGATTGCCAACGTCAATCGTAGTCGTCTCGCCACGCCGATAGCGCTCGATCAGCCGCTCGACGCGTCCGACGAACAAGCGTTCCGACAGGCCCGGCGCGAACAAATTGAACATACGCGCGACCACAACGTCAGCGCCAAACGCGTGCGCGTAATAACACGCGATCTGGGTCTGGAACACTTTGGTCAGGCCGTAGCTCGACACCGGACGCAGCGCGTGGTCCTCGGTTACGGGATTTTCCTCGGGACGAATTACACCATACTCCGCGGCGCTGCCCATGAGAACGACGCGCGTGTTGAGTCGTTCCTCCCGCAATCCATCGAGCAGGTGACGCGCACCTTCGGCATTGACGGCATAGTTGGTGTCGTAATCGTTGCCAAAGCTGCCGGCAAGGTGGAAAACGAGGCGAGGCTGGACGCGACGGACAAGCGTACGGACCGCTGCTCGATCGGTGAAATCGCAGGCAAGATAATTGTCGTCCTGGCGCGCTGCCCGCCCCGTCAGAACAACCGGGTCTGCCGAATTACCGCACATCCATGCAGAAAAAATTCGGCCAAAACCTCCCGTCGCTCCAGTTATCAGCGTCGTCATACCAACTTGATACCGAGCCGTTGCGCCAGGGCATCAAAATGCTCGTCGGCATACGTATAGTCGTCGGGGCGGCCGATATCGAGCCAATAGCCGGTGAAGGGTCGAATGCGAATACGCGTGCCATCCTTCAACCCGTCCAGCATCAGATTATCAAAGCCGTAGGCTTCCCCCTTCGGCAGGCGCTCCACGACGCGGCGGTTAAGGCAATAGACGCCCATACTCACATCGAAAGCGTAGACGGGCTTCTCGACAAACGATTTAAGGCTGAAATCGCTATTGAATTCGAGGACCCCGAAGTCAATCTGTTCCTCCCGCCGGAACGCGGATACTGAGACGTCGTTGCCGTTCGCCTCGTGATCTCGAAAGAACGCCATGAAGTCGAGGTCGCAAAGAATGTCACCGTTCATTACGAGAAAATTGTCGGGTAGGTCATCGATCAGCGTCAGGGGACCGATGGTACTCAACGGTTTGCTCTCGAAAGAATAGTCGAGATGGAGGCGCCACTGTGAGCCGTCGCCGAAGTAAGCCTTGATCAGGTTGGATAAATGATTGACCGCCAACGTCACGTGAGTGATGCCTGCGTTCGCTAGTTGCATTAGGACGATCTCAAGGATCGAGTAGCGACCACCCAGCGGCACCAATGGTTTCGGAATTAGCGTGGTGAAGGGCCGCAACCGCGTTCCCTTCCCGCCTGCAAGGATGACAGCCCTCATAGGGTCACTAGACGTTGTAGCGCCACGCTTTGTACTTGGATAGATTCTCAGGCTGCCTGAACCACTCGACCGTCTTATGCAAACCAGCTTCCATATCGTAGCGCGGGCGCCAGTTCGTGAGCCTGATGAGCTTGCTGTTGTCGCCCACGAGACGCACGACCTCCGATTTTTCTGGCCGCAGACGCTCGTCTTCGACAATCACCCGTGCCGCAGGATTGATCTGGGCAATAAGCATCTGCGCGATCGCGCCGATAGAATATTCCTTCCCAGTCGCTATGTTGATTTCCCCGCCCACCACCTCGGAAGCTTCAGTCTCTGCCAATGCGATAAATGCTTGCGCTGTATCCACCACGTAGTTGAAATCGCGGGTCGGTGTGACGCTTCCCAGGCGCAGCTCCGTATCACCGCTTAGGAGTTGGGTGATGATTGTTGGGATCACGGCGCGCGCCGACTGCCGCGGGCCATAGGTGTTGAAGGGGCGCACGATGGTCACCGGCGTGTCGAATGAGCGGTAGAAAGACTCGGCCAGGCGATCGGCTCCGATCTTGGTCGCGCTGTAAGGCGATTGGCCCTGGAACGGGTGACATTCGTCAATCGGCGCGTACTGAGCCGATCCATAGACTTCGGACGTCGATGTAACGAGCACGCGCTCGACGCTACACGTCCGCGCGGCTTGCAACACGTTGAGAGTCCCTTTGATATTGGTATCTACATAGGAGTCGGGTGAGTGGTAAGAGAAAGGGATCGCGATAAGCGCCGCAAGGTGAAACACTGCTTGACACCCTTCTGTCGCATCTCGAACACCATTGGGATCGCGAACATCGCCCGCAAAGACGTCGAGTCGGCGCTGCACCGCAGGCGACACAGTGTCCAGCCAACCCCAACTGTTGAACGAATTGTAGAAAACGAATGAGCGGACATGGCAACCGCGCTCGACAAGTGCCTCGACAAGATGGCTACCGATGAAGCCATCAGCGCCGGTCACCAAGACTCTCTTTCCGTTCAGATCCACGCTTGGCCTGCTTCCTCTCCATTACCCAGCGCTAAGCGCGGTGTCGAGCATTGTCGGATTCCATCGGGATCCACTAGAAGCGCGATGATGATTGCGAATCCAGCCGCAAAAGTGGCTAGTGCAATCTTGCCGAAGATACGGTGGGACGGTCGAAGTAGCGGACGAAGAAGTACACATTGACGGTACGCGATATTCTATAGTTGGACGTCCGCGGCCGTTCGATGTTCTGGATCGGGATCTCGTCGATCCGTGCGCCGGCCACCTTGGCGAACACCGGTACGAAGCGATGATTTTCTCCGAGCAGCAGCACGTCCCGGATTATTTCGCGCCGGTAGGCGCGATAGGTAGTCCCGATATCGTTGATCGTCAGGCCCGAAGCGTGCCGGATCAAGAGATTGGCGACGCGCGAGGGCCATCGTCGAATCACACCCGCTTTCCGTTCGTGGCGCCATCCACAGACGACGTCGCTGCCTGCCTCGATCTTCTCAAGGAACAGTGGGATTTCTTCCGGGAAATGCTGCAGATCAGCGTCCATCGAAATGATGATGTCTCCATCGGCGGCATCGAGGCCGGCTTGGAGCGCCGCGGTCTGGCCGTAGTTGCGCCTCAACTCAATTATTCGGAGGCGCGGCTCGTTCGCGAGGAGGCGGCGTGAAATGGCGAGGCTTTGATCGCGGCTACCATCGTCCACCAGAACGAATTCGAACCGGTATCGAGTAGCCAGCGTGGCGGTGACCGTCACGAGCCTTTCAAGTAGCGCATTGAGCGATTGCTGTTCGTTGTAGAACGGCGCGACAATACTGACAAGTGGACGTTGATCCGTATCCACTACATCGTGCTTTGATGCTTGCTCGTTCATGACGGTCATCTTAGGGCGACGATTGCAGGAGGCGCAAAACCTCCAGCTAACGCTGGCAGCTTCGTGACAGGGCTGGGGAGGTATTGTAGCGTACGCGTCGATAAACAACGCATTCGATGGCACCGTGGCTTCGGCTTGAGGTCCACAAATGGCGGAACGAATCCCTCCGCTGATTCACGACCACGCGACCCGTGCCATTTCTCAGGAATGGACTAGCCCAAACTCATCACTTAGGTCGGGGGAGGCAGCTGGAACAGGTCATACAATGCGGCATCAATGCCGGACGGCCTATAATCGGAACCTTTGTCCGACTGTGCCGTTCCCGCGGCCCACCATTCGTCATGACCCGCCAAACACCCGCACTGGATCTTGACCGCATTCTCGGGGCAATTCGCGAGGAGGCATTGCGTCGCGGTGCCTCGCGTCGGCCCGGCTTTGAGGCCGACAGCGAGTCCGTTGCAAGCGCCGGAATGTTGCGCCGACCAGCGCTCGCGGGTGAGCCGCGGCATGTTCGCGATTTTCTCGCTCTTTCAACTGAGGCTCTGCTCGATGCGGCATATCGCCGTTTACTCAAACGGGCACCCGATGTGACCGGACTCGAAAACTTTCGGCGCTTGTTGCGCACCGGCAAGCGCACCAAAGTCGAGGTGCTGGGCCTGATCCGGTTCTCGGGCGAAGGACGCAGACACGCGGTGCCCCTTCGTGGCATTGGCGCGGCGTTCACGTTGGCAATGGTTTATCGCGTGCCGGTCGTGGGCTTCGTGGCGGCGTTCGCCGCGATCCTGTTGAGGCTGCCACCTTACCTGCGTGACCGATCGTCGCTCGAATATAGCGCGCAGGAGGTCGCATCCGAGTTCGAAGGTTAGACGTGCACGCGCACTCTCCCCGGGCCGGGCGCCGAATGAGGGTCGCGGTTGCCACGGTTCAGGTGCCGTTCATTTCCGGTGGCGCGGAAGTACTGGCGGCAGGGCTGTTGGACGCACTCCGCCGCGCCGGTCATGCGTCGGAAATCGTCACGCTTCCGTTCCGATTCTTTCCGGATACGGAGGTCGATCGTGCCATGCGCGTTTGGGAGGAGGAGGATTTCGCGCGTCTCAACCTCTACGAGCCGGATCTGGTGGTGTGTCTGAAATTTCCGGCGTATGGCCTGCGTCATCCTCGCAAGACGACCTGGCTTCTGCACCAGCACCGTCCCGCCTATGAGACGCGCGTTTCCGACATGACTGCCGACGAGCGCGCACTGGCGCAACGCGTCCGCGAATTTGACCACCGTCACTTGAACGGTACTCGGCTTTTCACGATCAGCAGGCGGGTGTCCGATCGGCTGCGGTCGAGCAATGGTCTTGACTCCGTTGCTCTTTACCACCCACCGTTCGAGTCCGAAAAACTCTACTGCGGCGAAGCGCTGCCGTATCTATTCTTCCCCAGCCGCTTCGAATCCGCGAAACGCCAGGAACTGCTGGTCCGCGCAATGGCACTCGTCAAGTCGCCGGTTGGTGCATTGCTGGTGGGCGAGGGTGGTCAGATCGGCCGAATGCGCGAGCTTGTAGGCGAACTTGGCTTGCAGTCGCGGGTGCGATTGCTTGGGACGGTCGGCTGGGACGAAATGCGGGCGCTCTACGCACGCTCGCTCGCCGTCTTTTTCGGCCCCCAGGACGAAGACTATGGCTATGTCACGCTCGAGGCGATGCTCTCGCGCAAGCCTGTCATCACCTGCACCGATTCCGGTGGTCCGCTCGAATTCGTCGTCGATGGCGAGACGGGATGCGTTGTCGCACCCGAACCCGTCGCCGTGGCCGAGGCCATCGATGCTCTGTGGGCCGATCGTGCCCGCGCGCGCCGAATGGGTGAAGCGGGCTTCGATCGCTATCGCATGCTCGACATTCGCTGGGACCATGTCGTCGAGCGCTTGGCAGAGGCGACATGAAGATCGCGGTCGTGGCACCGTGTCCGGTACCCTATACGGTCGGCGGTGCGGAAAAGGTCTGGTGGGGACTCGTCACACACTTGAATGACCATACGCTGCATCAGGCCGATCTCATCAAGCTGCCGTCACCGGAAGGCGACCTCCTCTCCCTGCTGGCGAGCTATGAACAATTCGCGAAGCTCGACTTGTCGGGCTTCGATCTTGTCATTTCCGGAAAATATCCGGCGTGGATGGTCAACCATCCGCGACATGTGGTTTACATGCTCCATCGCCTGCGCGGTCTATACGACGCCTATCCGGGCGCCGCCGAATTCCCGCGCGAGTTGACAGCAGACCGCGCGGTGTCTGCGCTACGCGCCTATATGCGGCGCACGGCCGGCAGCCGCAGCGCGTTGCCGGAGTTCTTCGAGCGCGTTCGCGAACTGTTGGCGGATACTTCGCGGCTGCCCGGCCTGGTCGATTTTCCCGGGCCGTTCGCCCGTCTGCTCGTGCACTGGCTCGATGATATCGCGCTGGCTCCGGAGGCCATCGAACGTTATGCCGCGATCTCGCACACTGTGGCCCAGCGCGCCGGATATTTCCCGGAGGGTGCCGACGTGCATGTTGCGTGGCCGCCGCCGCACACGACGCGGGCCGTCGGCAAGCGCTTCGAGCACTTCTTCACGGCGAGTCGCCTGGACGGTCCGAAACGCGTCGGGCTTCTGATCGAAGCCATGCAGCACGTGCGCGCGCAAGTGCCGTTGCTCATCGCCGGCACCGGGCCGGATGAGGCTCGGCTGCGGGAACTTGCCGCAGGCGATGCGCGCATCCGGTTCCTGGGTTTCCAGAGTGACGAGGACATTGCGCGGCTGTATTCGGATGCGCTGGCGGTGCCGTTCGTACCCTACGCGGAGGACTATGGACTCATCACGGTCGAGGCAATGCACGCAGGCAAGCCGGTGGTCACGACCGTCGATGCGGGCGGTCCCTGCGAACTTGTCGTCGATGGTCAGACGGGACTGATCTGCGATGCCGAGCCGCGCGCACTCGGTCACGCGCTGCAGCGTCTGGCGGACGATCGCGCGCTGGCGATCGAATTGGGGGACGCCGGGCGCCGGCGTGCGGAATCGATCAGCTGGGAATCCGTCGCTGCGGCGATCGTCCCAGCGCAACCGGCCGCCCGTCACGCGCGGCGATCCGTGGCGAAGCGTCTCGTCCTCGTCTCGACCTTCGGCATCTATCCGCCTCGCCACGGGGGACAGAGCCGAATCTACAATCTTTATGGCAAGCTACATCCCGAATATGAGACGACGATTGTGTCGTTCGGGGAGGGAACCGCTTCGTTCACGCGGGAGATCGCTCCAGGGCTGCGCGAAGTGCGTGTGGCGAAAAGCCGTGAACACGAAGCGCTCGAGCAGGAAATGACGCGCAAAGTCGGCACGCCGATCACCGATGTCGTGATGCCGGAACTGTATCGCCACTCCCCTTTGTTCGCTGCGGCATTGGTCCGCGAAGCAGACGGAGTGCATGCGGCGATTGCGTCGCATCCATACCTCTACCCCGCGTTGACGGCATTGGGTGTGCCGATCTGGTACGAGGCACAGGACCTCGAATGGAAGCTGAAGCAGCCGGTTCTCGACACCAGCGTGCTGGGAAAGCGGTTGCTGCAGAGCGTTCGGCAGGTAGAAGGTGATTGTGCGCGTGCCGCGGAGATAATCATCTGCGCGTCCACGGCGGACGCCAAGGATCTGGAAGCAATGTATGGTGTGGAGCCCAGGCGTATTATTTTTGCGCCAAATGGGACGGATTGCTCACGCATCAATTTCACTGCCAACGTCGCGCGAATGCAGACCAAGGCGCGGATGGGTCTGGATGCTCAGCGCTTCGTGCTGTTCATCGGAAGCGGACATTGGCCGAATATCGAAGCGGTCAAACGGATCCTCGCAATCGCAGCGGAGATCCCCGATGTCGTATTCACGATCGTGGGCAGCGTTTGCTATGCCTTTTCGCCTTCGACCAAGCCCGCAAACGTCCTATTTCTCGGCGAAGTCGATGACGTCACGCGCAATCTCGTGCTCGAATTCTGCGACGTCGCCTTGAATCCGATGGAATTCGGATCCGGAACGAATCTCAAGATGCTTGATTTCTTCGCAGCGGGCGTCGCGGTACTGTCGACGCGGATTGGTGCGCGCGGCATTGACGTGGTCGACGGTATTCACTGCCGCATCGCCGAGATCGATGCTTTTGTGCCCGCCCTCGTGGGAATGCTCGATGCCAAGCCCGACGCTACCGACGCGATGACACGCGCAGCGCGTTCCCTTGTGGAAGAACAGTTCGACTGGGCAAGGATCGCCCAGGATGTCGCCGGTCAATTGCCTCGGCGCGGGATCGACAACTATTGAGCATTCCAAGTATGGGTCACACGATCGGCCCTCATCCGATGCGAAGTTCTGCTCTTTGGCCGGAAGTGACGTGGCAACTGCTCGGACACTCGACCGTTTATGACTCGCCGCCTGCTGGTTTGTCAACCGCGCTGCATCCAGAACGCGCACCCCGGAACCTCGATGCCTTGCAGTCTTGGGCTGCTGAACACCGGGGCGAGGCGATCGAGCAGATTGCTGTGACCGGTGACGTACGCGGCTGGGAAGCAGACGCGGTCTGGGCCGGCTCCGCCCAAGAGGTAAGCAGCCAGCAAATACTGCTCGTTGTAGAACCGCTTTTCTTCGTTCCATACTTGCGGATAGTCGTCGGGCAGGAAGATATCGTGCATTCCCCATAGAAGACCGCGCGGTAACGAGGGAAGTACCTCGGTAAAGAACACCGTGGCGTCGCTGTTCGGAAAGGCACGGTGCGAATTGTCGACGAACAGCACGTCGTCGGCGCCAAGCCGTGCCATCACCGACAGGTCAACGTCCTCAAACGCCTCACGCACGATTTCGTCGCAGATCGCGTTGACCTCGGTGCGCGGCGCGGGATCGATCGACACGATTTTCGTGCGCAGTCCGTAGTGGTCAATCGTCGCCCGTGCGAATTTGGTCGTATTTCCGGAGCCGACCTCCATGTACAGCGGCGGATTTCTTCGCCGCAGCATAGCGCAAAGTATCATCGAATCGAATGCGGTGATGAAGCCGTTGACCCATCGTGGTCTGGTTGTTTGGGACGCACGCACCGAGATCGTTTCGAAGAAAGGTTGCATTGCGAGAATCTCGTCGAGCACGCCGGAAAACGGAAGAAGGTGCGCATCAGGCGTTTGAGCATCTCGGACCGCTGGGTTGTTCGGCTGAGCGGGCGCAACCGCCGCCCATTAGTCGAGGTATGCCTGATTGGTAAAATTATGACAGCGGCCGTATGCAGGGTGCCGCTGCTGTCAGGGCCCCATATAGCAGCCCTGCGCGATGATCGCGTTGACGCGCCCGTTGAACTCGGGCGTATTGATGAAGTCCTTGCGCAGTTGCTCGCGGGTTTCCGCTCCTGAGGTCAGCTGGTTGATCCAGTAGTTCACACCGGCGAGATCGCCACCTCGGCGCAGGAACGCGTAGTACAGATCGCCCACATAGTCGGTGTTGCTGCGGTTGCGGCCCAGATACTCCGCGCTGTAGATGAACGATGACGAGATCTGATCGACTGCGGAATAAACCGAACCCGCCCCGGCGCACTGTGCCGCGCGGAATTGCGTCAGCCAGCTGTTGAAGCCCGGGGTGTCGGGCAGCCGGTTCAAGATGCCGCGGTAGAAATCAACCACTGCGTATACTTCGGCCCGGCTGGTAGTGTTGCCGAACAACCCGGTCATGAAGGTGTTGAACTCAGGCGAGAAGAGGAAGCCGTACATCACGATACTGCGCGGAAGGCCGGCAGCGATCTGGCCGGTCCAGTACGCGAGGCCGCCCGCGTCGGGTGGGCGATTGAAGAACGTGTTGTAGAGATCGGTGACGTACTGGGTGTCGCTCGTATTGCGGCTGAGGTACTCGGCGCTGTTGAAGAAGTAGCCCGCCATGACCATGTAGGCTTCCTTGACATCGACGCCCAAGCTCTGCATCCGAGCAGCTTCGCTCTCCCAGAAGGCCTTGCCCGCCGCGTCCGGCGCCCGGCCCAGGATCGCCTGGTAGTAGTGGTCGACCAGCGAGAAGCCGCCGAACCCCGATAGCGTCTCGGTCGCCGGACTTCCCGTGCGCGCCCGTGTACGCGACCGAAAGCGTTCCGGACGCCGCATTCGGCGCAACCGGCGAGAACGTCACGTTGACTGCGCAGGTCGCCCCGGACGCCAGCGATCCACAATTGTTTGTCTGCGCAAACGGGCCGGTGACAGAGACGCCGGTAATTGTCACCGACGACGCGCTGGCATTGGTCACGGTGACGGTCTGAATTGCAGATGTCGTGTTGACCGACGTCGTCGGGAAAGCCAACGGCGACGGTGCCAGGAAAACGGCCGGCAGCACACCGTTGGCGGCAATGTTGCGATAGTAGATCTCCGCGCCCTGATTGTTGTCGCGGAAATCGGCCCAGACCATGTGGAAACGGCCGTTGTGGTAGATGCCGTGCGCTTCCATCGACTCGCTGCTTGTCGATGCCTGAATTTTCGGACCGAACGTCGCGCCGCCGTCGATGCTGTTGGAGTAGTAGACTCCGCCGACCTGAAAGCCGTTGTTGATGTGATTGTTCTCGCCAAAGACCGCATGGATGTAATTCGAGGTGTCCTCGCCGATCCCAAAGCCGCCGATGTCCTCGGTATTGAGATCGAATTCGAGATGGTTCGGGCCGAATCGACTGACATCGACGACATTGCCGAAGCCCGGGTACGCCCGGCTGCGCCGCGAGCGGCTTCACCAATCCGTTGCGGTAGGCCAGGTTGTTCCCGTTCGTCTCGAGCCAATAGGCAATGTGCATGCGGCCGCCTTGGCCGGCAAAGATCTGTCCGCCATAGCTGTTGCCAAGCTCCTCCGGCAATCCGCGCGAAACCTTCTGCGAAGGGTAGAGCCATGTGACTCCCGTCCCGCACGCCACCGAAGCGCTGCGCAGCAGGTAATGATCGAACGGAGGCCATCCACCTTGCGGATTACCGTCGCGGCTGCCGCGGTAGAACATGTAGATCGTGCCATCGGTGCCCTCGGCGAGCCGCGGCGATTCGTTGTCGACGCACGCCATCGAAGCTGTTGACCTGCTGCAGTGGAGACCAGGTCGCGCCGTTGTCGCAGCTCATCGTGTGATAGGTCTGGCCATAGCCGACGCCCCCGGTGTCAAACCAGGCCACGTGAATGCGGCCGAGGCTGTCCACCAGGGCACCCGACGGACGCGAATAGCCGCCCGCCGGATACAGCGACTGCGGGGCATTGACCCAAGTCTGGCCACCGTCGATGCTGATGCGGTACCAGAGATCTCCGCTGACGATCGAATCGGTCCATGTCACGACGATTTTGCTGCTGCTCGCGGCGATGACCGGAACGACCGCGGTTACCGGTGCAGGTGCACTCGAAATGGGTGCGGGCGACGACCATGTGTTGCCATTGTCGGTGCTGCGGCTGTAGTAGATCTGCTGCGTGCCGGAGACCGGGTATTCTGACCAAACTGCGTGAAGCAAATTGTCGGCCGCATTGCTCGCCGCGAGTTTTGGCGAGATGGAAGGGCCTGTGATGTTCGATATCCGGACTTCGGGACCGAAGCCCTGTGCATGCGCGATAGATACGAGAAAGAAGGTCGAAGCCAACATGCACGACAGCATCCAGAAGCGTAGGCGCTTCGCCCATCGCGTTTGCCGGGAGTGTTCGCATGTTCATGGGCACGTCGCCGACAGTTTGGCGATGCCCGCGCCATCGGTCAGCGCATGCATTTGCCCATTGATGTATTTGAGCGCGATGACCGGCGCCCCCACCTGGCCGACGGATGCCCAGGTGTTGCCGTCGTCTATGCTGCAGTAGACCGCTCCGCTGCGATCGGCGGCCCACAGAGGGCTCGCCGCAGCGCCGAACTGCACGGCTGACAGCGCGGTGTGCATCGTGGCAGGCCCCGCAGTGGTTACGCGGTACCAGTCGACGCCGTTGTCATTGGAGCGATAGAGGCCGCGATTGGTGCTCGCCACGAGTATCGCGCCGCCGCTCCCGGGTTTCTCGGTGATCGAGTTGAAGGCGAGGCGCATGAATCCGGTGTCGTTGGGAGCCGCCGCCACCCCGATACTGGTCCATGGCCCGGGAGCGCCCGTCGCGCTGCGTTGCGGACGCTCGTCGAACATCATCGCAATCATCGAGCCAGTCGAACTCTGGAAGATTTTCGCCGCGCCAACGTTTCCGCTCCAGATGCCGGACTCGATGAGTGACCATGCGCCCGCGGCGGTGCGCTGGTTGACGCCACCGCCGGGATTGAATATCGAGTAGTAAAGGTTGGCGCCCGTTGAGTCGAATTGCAGGTCCTGCGGCATCAGGGCGGCCGGGGCACCGGCTTCCGTGGTCCACGATGCACCGGAAAGCGTGTAGAGACCGGTCGTGCGCAACGCGGCATAGACGACGTTGGTGTTGGTCGGATGTGCCGCGAGGGCCGTAGCAGAGCCGAGCACGGGATCGGGGCCACCCGCACTGAAGCCGGCGATCAGGCTTGTCCACACGCCGCCGGCGTTCACCGATTTCTTCACGCCCGCCGCCTTGCAGTCCCATGTAATAGGTGGAGGGCGCAGCGACCGCATGGTTGGTGAGGCTCAGTACGCGATCTGCCGCAAGCCCCGAGGCGGGTTGCCAAGTTGTCCCCGTAGTAACATCCGGCGTGTAGAAGAGTCCGGCACCGCGTTGCGCAATCAACGCTGCGTGCAACGGAGAACTACCGGGAAACGTACCGATCGCAAACGTGGTTGCGTGCGACTTCCGGATACGTCGCGCCGCTCGATTTCTGCGCCCACGTCCCGCCATCGTTAGTCGAGCGCCAGACGCCAAAGGCGCGCGTCCCCGCCAGGAAGCTGTGACCGGTCGCATCAGAGCGGTCGTTGGCAACGGATTCGATGTCGAAAATCGCGCCTTGCCCAGGATTGGTCGGATTGTTCCACCCGGAGCCCAAAGAGTAGCTGTTCGAGTAGATCTCTGCCTGTTCCGTCGCCCGTGCCATTTGATGTCGCTGCCAACAGTGCCACCGAGTTGATTGCCAATGCCGTCACAAATTGACTACCAATCGTGGCCCCGCCTCCTGCTCCGGCCGCGTTCCATGACGTCCATGTCGTCCCGCCGGACGCCAGACGAAATACCCCACCCCAACCACCGCCGTTGATGCTTCCATACAACCCTGCGTACGCATTGCCCGACGCGTCGAGGACAATCGCGCGCACATCGGTACTGTCGAGGCCCGCGCTGACGTCGACAAAAGTCGCGCCAGCATTGGTACTGCGCAGAATTCCCACACCCGGCACGCCGATCAGCACCGTATTTCCAGTCGTGTCGAGACCGAGAGCGCGTACATAGTCTCCGCTGAGTTGCGTCCACGTCGCACCGCTGTCAGTCGACTTGTACAAACCGACCGAGGTTGCGACAAAGATAGTGGTAGGCACCGAGCCGGGTATCCCGATCTTCCAGACGTAACGGGCCGGCAATGTAGCGACCTTGTTCCAAGTCAGGCCTGTGTCGGTAGACTTCCACAAACCGCCGCCCTGCGTTGCAGCGAACATCGTTGTCGAACTCATGGCCACGAGGTCGTGCACCTCGCCGGTCTGCGCGCTAAATGACCCCGAGATGCCTGCGGCGGCAGGCGGCACACGACACCCGAGCGATAGCGCCAACACCATACCGGCGACCGCCAGGAGGTGCAGTTTGCTGGCGTTTCCTCCAACGCGTCGATTTATAGTCTTCATGTTGTTGTTCGCAAACAGAATGACTTGCTCCGTCCGTCAACGCGGGATATTGCAGAGTATTCCGTCCGCGCATGATCTGCGGCACATCGGTGACGCGGCGCGTCAATGTTTGACGGTAGCCACCTTCGACCGGATCTCAGAATTCACCCAAATCCCCACTAAACGCCGGCCCGGCACAAGCGACCCGCGTTGGCACTGTCGCACTGACGCTGTATCCGAGGTCAAGCGAAATGTGTGCCACGCGCTCCAACCGCGCGGGAGCTTACGAATGCGAATTCCTTTACTGGGTTTAGGGAGGGAGGGGAAGCCCCGTTCGAACGCCGTCAAGCAGAAGCATTTCGCCACTCTTCGGGCAAGATGGTCGGGGATACCGACTTTGCAAATTGTGTAGGCAGGTGATGATGCAATATTCAGCACTGCGCGCGAGTTGCTATAGCCGTCTCCGGTGGATTAAGATCTTCGAGGATTCAGGAGAAATGTTGTTGTGTGACGCGAACTCCGAACGGCACGAACAGCGCTCGGTAGGCCCCTGTAATCCGCTTCCTCCACCAAGCCAAATCAAGTCAAGATTCATGCCTCCGAGCCCCGACGAATTCGCCTGGAAACGTTTTCCGCGTCGGCTGAATCTAGGCTGTGGCACGGACAAGCGTGAAGGTTATCTCAACGTCGACCTGGCGGGTATGTATGAACCCGACCTTGCTGCCGATGTGCGCGACCTCTCGATGCTGCCTTCCGGACATTACGAGGAAATCGTGGCACAGGATGTTTTGGAGCACCTCCCTCGTACTTCCACTCAAGAAGCGCTTGATGAGTGGAATAGGCTACTCGAAACCGGCGGTAAGCTTCTCTTGCGAGTGCCCTCTCTGGACGGACTCACAACGCTGTTCCAACGCCGTTCTCGATTTGCCGATCACATGGAGCTCATGCAGTGCCTTTTCGGTACTCAAGCGTATTCGGGCGACTTCCATCAAACCAGTTTTACCCGAATCTTGCTGGATGGTTATCTCAAGCAATCGGGTTTTCGACCAACGTCAGTCGAGACTCGCGACGAGTGGCTCTTCGACGTAGTTGCAATCAAGGTGACTGAGGTTGACAGATCCTGGCGCGACAGAGAGGAACAGCTACTTGCTGAAAGTACGGACGACACCTTTGTGAACGCGGCTTTTCGAGTGTTGCTAAGTCGTGAGCCAGATGTCGGGGGGCGTAACTTTTTCATGACTGCGCTTCGCAATTCGCAACTCACCCGCAAAGAGGTCATCAAGATTATCAAGGGCTCACCTGAGTACCTTAGCCTGCGCGCCGAGGCGAACGTCAGCAGATGATCTGACAGGTCAGGAGAAGCAGCCCTGCGCGATGATGGCATTCACCCGCCCGTTGAACTCGGGCGTATTGATGAAGTCTTTGCGCAGTTGCTCGCGACTCTCCGCACCCGACGTCAGCTGGTTGATCCAGTAGTTCACGCCCGCGAGATCGCCACCTCGGCGCAGGAAGGCGTAGTACAGGTCGCTCGACGTAATCGGTGTTGTTGCGGTTGCGGCCAACGTATTCGCCGCTCGCGATGAACTGCCTCGAGATTGTATCCACCGCGCTGTAGACGGCTCCGGCACCCGAGCACTGCGCTGCACGGAACTGGGCGAGCCAATAGGCAAAGCCTGAGTTGTCCGGCAACCGGTTCAGGATGCCGCGATAGAAATCCCCCACCGCGTAGACCTCGGCTCGGCTGGTGGTATTGCCGAATAGCCCGGTCATGAACACGTTGAATTCCGACGAGAACAGGAAGTCGTACATGACGATGCTGCGCGATTGTCCCGAACCAAGCTGCCCGACCCAGTAGGCCAGGCCGCCGGCGTCGGGCGCGCGGTTGAAGAACGTATTGTAGAGATCGGTGACATATTGGGTATCGTTCGTGTTGCGGCTCAGGTATTCGGGGCTTTGAAAGAAAAAGCCGGCCATGACCATGAACGCTTCCTTGACATCGACCCCCAAGCCCTGCGTTCGAGCGACCTCGCTTTCCCAGAAGGCCTCGCCCGCGGGATCCGCCGCTCGGCCCAGGATCGCCTGGTAGTAGTGGTCGACCAGCAACGCGACGTTAACGGTGCTGTTGACGACTTGGGCCAAGGCCGCACTGCTAGACGCCGTATTGCCGGCGTCGCCACCATAGACAGCGACGATGTTGTGCGTGCCGACCGTGAGGGCCGGTGTACTGCACGTCGCAGTCCGCGAAATCCCGGTACCGCCCAAGGTTGCCGCCGCGCACCCGGCGATAGGGGCTCCGCTGTCGATGAACCTGACGCTCCCGGTCGGCCCCGCTCCGGTCACCGTCGCCGTGAACGTGATGCTCGTCCCCGCCGTAGACGGATTTGGCGAGGAAATCAGCGTCGTCGTGGTTAGTACTAGCCCCGGAAGTGCAAACGCAGTCAGATGACTCGCTCCGTCGGTTGCATATAGCCTGCCGTTGGCAACGATCAAACTTTGCCAATGAGTCCCACCCGGATTCGCGACGCTCCATAGCTGAGTGCTCGAGACCGCATCGACCCCGCGAACTGTCCCGCCGTCAATGTAGAACACGATGCCATTCACGACGATGGGCGATGTGCCACCCTGAGCTATCGACCATTGTGGTAGCAGCGATGGGTTGCCGCTGCCATCGACACTGAGCCTCAAAGCGGACGCGCCGCTCGCGTTCACGATAAAAACCCATGTGCTGTTGTCGGCAGGATTGGTCCACACCGCCGGCTGGCTCAGCACTGCGCCCCCTTGCGGGACGGCGATGATTGGTGCCACCTCACCGCCCGTGTGACCCGGTCCGCCTTGGCTGCTTAGGTTCGCAAGGTTGATCAGGCGCAGCTTTGCGTCCTTGCCACTTTGCACAGCAAGATGTTGAACGACAGAGGTTGGCGGCACCGGCAGAATGGCCGGTGCCGTGCTGCCCACGTCGGCATCGGTGGCATCCAACGACACGTGGTTCGTCGGCGTGTAGCTATCAAGCGGCTTGCCAGCGGCGCCACTTCCGTCCGGGCGCAAGGCGATGACCGATTCGCTCCAATTGTGGTTGCCGTCGAATTGGCCGAGTCCGGCGCTGAAAGCGTTACCGGTGCCCATGAGGATACGGTCGGTACCGGCGTCGTAGACGACTCCGGGGCGCGACCAGATGGCATTCTGCCGCGTCGTGCACGTTGGTGTCGCTACCACCGATCCTCGTCGATTGGAAGTGAACAGCCTGATCGCTGCATGCGGTGTTGAAAACCTTTTGCTGGCCCGTTGCCAGGTCGATCGCCGTGACGTGGCCCTGGTAGTCACCCTGGTCTCCAGGGTAGCCTCCGTGAGTAACGTACAAATAGGTCGTCCCACCGGATGTGGCGAAGGAAAGTGCCGAGGAACCTTTTTCGTCGAAGCCTTTGGTTGTCGCGAGCTCCGGCCAGCCGCCACCCATGATCTCGGTGCCATCGCCGACCTGGTACTTGTGAACATAGCCGTCAAGACCATAGCTGTAGACGTATTGCCGATTGGGATCAATCGCGGGCGACGATGTCGTATAGCATGGTCCAGCGTTGGTGTTTATCTGGCAGCTGCCCGGCCCGTATTGATGGCTCCAAGCTTGCGACCCGGTTTGCGCGTCGAGCGCGATGATGTGTCCCGCGGTCGTGGTCACGAACAATAGATCCTTGACGCCGCTGGTGGTGATCACGGCCTCCAGATAAACGGGCGAACCATCAACCGTAGCCGGTAGCGTCACCTGGTACTTCGGCGCCAGAGAGTTGACGCTGGTGTGGGTAAGCGTTGTCTCGAAAATGTTGCTGGCGCTATGTCGCATATCGCCGCCGAATTGCAGCCAGTCGTAGGCGTTCGCGGGTCCGTCGCCGATGAACATCGCTGCAGCTAGCGTGCACATCAATCGTGACAAAGACCGACATCTTGCTGTCATCACACCATCTCCCGTAAGAGTATCTCTGGTGTTAAGCACACCGTTTGCTCGTGCCAATTAGGAGTCGTAGCGGCCGAATCGGTGGCGTTGGACTCGGTCGTCAAATGACGGTTCCGCACCCTTGAGCGCCGAGCCTCCGGACATCACGGCAACGGCTTGCTGCGTGGCATGCAAATGCTGCTTTCTGTGACGATCCTTGTCAACGGTTCAGGCGTGACATCGAATGCCGGATTGAACATTGCGCGCCAGTTGGGGCAAGGAATGCATCGTCGCCAAGTCAAGGAAGCGCAACGGCCGCTATCCTGAACGCGGGTTCCTCAGCATCGTCTGACAAGTCAGGAGAAGCAGCCCTGCGTGATGATCGCGTTGATGCGCCCGTTGAACTCGGGCGTATTGATGAAGTCTTTGCGCAGTTGCTCGCGACTCTCCGCGCCCGACGTCAGCTGGTTGATCCAGTAGTTCACACCCGCGAGATCGCCACCTCGGCGCAGGAACGCGTAGTACAGATCGCCGACGTAGTCGGTGTTGTTGCGGTTGCGGCCGACGTACTCGCCGCTCGTCGATGAACTGACGTCGAGATTGTATCGACCGCGCGTAGACGGCTCCGGCACCCGACGCACTGCGCTGCGCGGAATTGGGCGAGCCAATGGCGAAGCCTGCGTTGTCCGGCAGCCGGTTCAGGATGCCGCGATAGAAATCGACCACCGCGTAGACCTCGGCTCGGCTGCTGGTGTTGCCGAATAACCCGGTCATGAAGACATTGAACTCGGACGAGAACAGGAAGCCGTACATGACGATGCTGCGCGGGACGCCGGCAGCGATCTGGCCGGTCCAGTAGCTGAGCCCGCCGGCGTCGGGGGCACGGTTGAAGAACGTGTTGTAGAGATCGGTGACGTACTGGGTGTCGCTCGTATTGCGGCTGAGGTACTCGGCGCTGTTGAAGAAGACGCCGGCTATGACCATGTAGGCTTCCTTGACGTCGACGCCCAGGCTCTGTATCCGAACGATCTCGCTCTCCCAGTAAGGCCTTGCCGGCTGCGTCCGGTGCCCGGCCCAGGATCGCCTGGTAGTAGTGGTCGACCAGCGACGCGACGTTGACCACCTGCGCTACGGCCGAACTGGCCGAGCTGTTGTTATTGCTGTCACCCGCATAGGTGGCAACGATGCTGTGCGTGCCCTGGGTCAGGCTGCTGGTGCTGCACGTCACGATCTTTGAATTTGCAGCGCCAGCGGCCAGCGCCAGCGCCCCGCAGCCGACGATCGTAGTGCCGTCAGCAGTAAAGGCGACGGTGCCAGTTGGAGCCGTGCCGACAACTGTGGCTGTGAAGGTGACGCTGGTACCGACTAACGACGGGCTTCCCGAACTCGACAACGTCGTGCTGCTTGCCGTCTTGTTACTGACGACCTGCGACAGCGTCGCGCTGGTCGAGCCGCTGTTGCCGGCATCGCCGGCATAGGTGGCAACGATGCTGTGCGCGCCGGCGCTCAGGCTGCTGGTGCAGGTCGCAGTCTTGGTGCTCGCGCTGCCGGTCGGCAGCGCTACCGCACCGCAGCCAGTGAGCGTCGTGCCATCGGCGGTGAAGGCCACGTTCCCCGTCGGCGCACTGCCATTCACCGTTGCGGTGAAGGTGACGCTGGCACCCACCAACGACGGCGTACCTGAACTCGCGAGCGACGTACTGGTGGCCGTCTTGCCAGCCATGGCCACCGAGACCGTCAACAGACCGGAGGGGCCGGGAGTGGCGCTGATGACATTGATGGACACGCCATAGACGCTGTCGACATAGGTCTGCCCCTGCAGCAAGGTCGCGTCGTCGAAGCCGCCCCCGGAGCCCGGCGTCATGTCGAGTATTTCGGTGTCGTCGCTGCCGCTCGTCGTCTCGAAGGGCGCGGAGACGCGAATCTGCGCCCCGAGGTTGGGCAAGGACGATAACGGACTGTCGAAACCGATAGGCTGGCGAAACTCGACCCAATAGGTGCGCGACGTGGAACTGGTGGCGATCTTGATCGCGTACGTCGACTGGCTGCCGGTCTCCAGCGGCGACAGCTGATACGTCTGGGTGCCCGAGGTGTGGACCTTGACCGACGTCGACGGGATCCAGTTCAGCACCGACTTTTGCTTGGTGTTGAAGTGCATCTGGCGAATGTTGCCCATCACGTCGAAGGGATCGCCATACTCCGACGCGCCGCAGCTGCCGCCGAGCACCTGCGCGCCACAGCCGACCGATCCGGCATGCCACAAGCCGAAGTTGTGGCCGAGTTCATGGCCGTAGACCCACAGAGCGTTAACATTGGCGCTGTAGGCAAGGCCGTAGCCGACGTAGGCCAGTCCGGCCCAGCCGCAGCCCGAGCCGCCGGGCAGCACGACGTACACGAATTTCGCGCTGGTAATCGAAGTGTCGTACCCGGCGGCGGATGCCGCTGCGATCGCCAGGTTGCTCATGGTGGTGTAGTCGCAGCCCGCAGGCGTCGCCGACGCGGATTGTAGCCAGCCGTTGACGTCGGTCTTGCCAACGCAACCGGCCAGCACCGTGGTCGTGCACGCCACCGTGATGTTGAGCAGCTGCTGGCCGTAGGACACCTCTTTGTAATACGGGCCGACATGGGTTTGAAATTCGGTACTGATCGCCGCGCCGTTGAAACTGTCGGCCGGCGAATCGCTGAAGCGGATCGGGATGACCAGCACCGTGTTGGTCTTGGGCGCGGCGGCAGGCTCGTCCAACGCGGCCGGGGCCGGGGCCAGGATGGTGATGCTGCTCGTGTCCAGGGACGCCCCGTCGACGGCAGGTGTCCCATCAGCACTGACCAGCATACCGATCTGCAGAGAGTCGGGAATCGCGGCCACATTCAAGGCCGTGGTGGCGCCCACTGCATCGCGGACCGCAAGGCCATATTCGCCGCGCCCGCGATCGAAGAAAGTCCTTGTGGTAAACCGCCAGCGTCCCGCTGATGGTCTTTTGTTTCTGACCGAGCGTGGTCTTGCGGCCCGCGACTTGCGCCGGCGCAACGACGCTGAAGAAGGCGACATTGAGGATGTTGCCGGCGAGGCTGCCGGTGGCGGTGATGCGCGCGCCATCGGTGAGCGGGTCGAGGCCGCTGGCGGCGAGCGCGTACACGGTCCCCTGGTCCAGCTGGAGGCCGAAATAGTGCAGCGTTGCGCCGGTCACCTGGTTCGTCACCGTCAGTTCGCTCACCGTGCCGGTCGCCATCACCAGGGTCGAGTTGACGGTGACCGGTTGCGTCGATTCAACTTGGTGAGCGGTCGCAGGCAAGCTGATGAATGCCGATAGCAAGAGCACGCCAATCACGCGTAGGACGGAATGATTGTTGTGAACAAACATGGGCTTGCCTTCTTACAGTGTCAGATCAACCGACGCAAAAGCGTCGCCAAGTGACGCGGTACGGCTATGCCAACAACATAGCGGCGGGGCTTCCTGAAGCGATTTGTCTCTCTCGGCCTAAGGAGCAAGAAGCAGGCAAGATCGGGGCAAACGGGCAATCGAAGCGACCGGGCGGACAAGGAAATTTGTTGAACACAGGATGACGCGTTAAATCGGTCCGGTCGTGAAAAGGCCCGCGCAAGCGCGAGTAACCGACGCTCGACTAACTTTTAACGTGCCGGACGTAACCCGGCCGAGTCGCGCTGAGCCTTATAGCGCGAACAGCGTACGCAACTCGGCGGGTGTGCAAATACCCCGCTCGGTGATGAGGCCCGTCAGCAGGCGTGCAGGCGTGATGTCGAACGCCGGATT
This sequence comes from uncultured beta proteobacterium, assembly GCA_963829375.1. Taxonomy (GTDB): domain Bacteria; phylum Pseudomonadota; class Gammaproteobacteria; order Burkholderiales; family Casimicrobiaceae; genus PALSA-1003. The sequence continues at coordinate 67,638 of CAWHIS010000003.1, forward strand.
GACAACCGCGGTGCCGGACGGCGCGATCGACGTATCGCCCTGTGGAAAGAGCACCTCCTGTGCGTCGCGCTGTTCGATGGGAATGGTCGCGCCATCCGCCAGCGTCCAGTCGATCGTCGTCGACGGAACAGCCACGTAGAAGGGCACTCCGTTGTCTTTCGCTGCGAGCGCTTTCTCGTAGGTACCGATCTTGTTGCAGACGTCGCCATTCGCCGCCACCCGATCGGCGCCCACCAGTACGACATCGACTCGGCCCTGGCGCATGAGGGCCGCGCTGGCCGAATCGACGACCAACGTGTGCGGCACGCCGCGGGCGCGCAGTTCCCACGCAGTCAGTTTCGCGCCTTGCAAACGAGGCCGCGTCTCGCTCACCCAGACGTGCACCGGGATACCTGCGCCATGGGCGAGATAGATCGGGGCGGTTGCTGTGCCAAGCGCCAATGTTGCCAGCGCACCGGCGTTGCAATGCGTGAGAATCTGCACCGGTCGCGCGTTCGCGGCGAGGCCTTCGATCAGTTTCAGCCCATGCTCGCCGATGGATCGATTGGTCGTTACGTCTTCTGCGGCGATGGCTTGAGCTTCGTGCCACGCCGCCGCGGCGCGCGCCGATTCCGGCAACGAGACGACTGACTGCACGCAGCGATCGAGGGCCCAACGCAGGTTGACTGCAGTCGGACGTGTCGCCAGCAGTTGCGCTCGGGCAGCGCTGAGATTCGCGTCGGAAGCATCGGCGCGCAACGCCAGCGCAAAGCCGTAGGCGGCAGTAACGCCAATCAAGGGCGCGCCGCGCACCTGCATCGTCCGGATCGCATTCGCAGCGTCGGCTGCGGTTGTGATGCGAACCGTCACCCACTGATGAGGCAATCGCGTCTGATCGACGATCTCGATCGCGTCGGCCTCCGGCATCGCTCGCAGCGGATGGAAATCGACTTCGGCAGCGGGCGGATCGGTGGGCATGACGCTGCAGACGATGGAGTGGCCGCTATTTGAGAACCTGAACGATATTGTTGAAATCGTCGGTCCACAATTTGAGACCGGGCCTGGGTTCGACCGGAACCGAGACGGCGCTGATCTGCGCCGCCGCCAGCGCCTTTTCGTCGTCCGCCACCAGGACCCAGTCGCTGATACTCGTCACTCCCTCGTCGCTGTCGTCGTAAATCAGCACGGCATGCATGCCTTGCGCTTCCGCGAGGCGTGCGACGACCGGGATGAGGTCGAGATAGCGATTCGTGACGTGGAACGCGATGATGCCGCCCGGTTTCATATGCTTGCGATAGATCGTGAGCGCCTCCGACGTGAGCAGGTGCATCGGGATCGCATCGCTGGAGAAGGCGTCGATGGCGAGCACGTCGAATTGCTGCGGAGGTTCGCGTTCGAGCGTGAGACGGGCATCGCCCAAGGCGATCTGGATGGTTGCGTCACTGGTTTTGAGATAGCTGAAGTCGCGGTTGGCAATGGTGATGACGGCCGGGTTGATGTCATAAAACCGGTAGGTGTCGCCCTTGCTGCCATAGGTGGCGATCGTGCCGGCGCCCAATCCAATGATCCCGACCTTGAGCGGATGCGTGCTCGGGTGCAGCGACTCGAGTACACGGCCGATGCCGGACGTCTGCGTGTAGTACGTCGTGGGGCTGCGGGCCAGCTCGGGAGCTAGATATTGCGTGCCGTGAAGGATCGTGCCGTGAATCAGGGAGCGGTGCAGGTTGGACGCTTCGCCAAATTCCTGCACGCGCAGCACGCCATAGAAATTGCGCGTCGCCAGCAGCGTGTTGTTGTAAAAATCCTTCATCTGCCACACCTCCGCGCCAAGAGTGAACACCAGCGCGCCGAGAGCGAGCGTTACGAACACCGGATGTGCCCGCCGCATCTGGAAGGCAAGCAGTGCTGCGCAGGCGACGAGTCCAAAGGGAAGCTCGAAGTATGCGGGGAGGACGACGGGTGCTACCAATCCGACCAGCGCCGAGCCGATCGCGCCGCCGGCGGAAATCATCAGGTAAAAGCGGGTCAGGTAGCGTGGTGCAGGCTTCATTCGCGCGAGTTCGCCGTGACAGAACATGCATGCGATGAACAACCCCGCGCAGAAAACGCCGATCTGCAACATCAGTTCGTGCGCCAGGCCCCGATCGGCAACCGTCCAGCCCATGACGCCCAGCGCTGCGGCGAGAACGGGCGCAAAAAGCCCGCGACGGTACCAACCGCTGCCATCGAAAGAGAGGATGAAGGTGAGCAGGTAGATCGCCAGCGGCACGACCCACAGCAAAGGTATTGCCGCGATGTTCTGGCAAATGTGGTTCGATACCGCGAGCAGCAGAAACGACCCCATCGCCGCCAGCGCGCACCACAGGAATTGGCGACCGGGCGTCGGCGGCGCATCGGTGGCGGCCGGGCCCGCGCTCGTCGCGTCGTCGGGGAGGCCGACGTCAAGCGCGACGGCGGGCGCGCGCAGGCTATACCACCCGCACGCCATGCAGAGCAGCACGAATAGCGCGTACGCAGCGGACCAGCCATAGGACTGCAGGCGCGTCGCGACCCAGGGTTCGAGTCCGAATGGATAGCCGACCAACGCCAGCATTGATGCCAGATTCGACAGCGCGAACAGGCGATAGGGGCTTCGTCCGGGAAAGCTGCGCGCGAACCACGCCTGGACCAACGGGCTCGTCGTCGACAGCAACAGGTAAGGCAGGCCTATGGTCATTGCCAGCAGGCCCAGGATCAGCAACGATGGATTTTCCATGCCGAGCGGTTTCCATTGCGTGCCAGGGACGATCGGCAATGCCGCGCAACTGACGATCAGCAGTGTCATGTGAACGATGACTTGCGAGCGCGGCGACAAGCGGCGCACGATCAGGTCGGCGTAAGCGTAACCGAGCAGCAGCGTCGTCTGGAAGAATACGAGGCACGTGGTCCATACCGCCGCAGAGCCGCCGAACCACGGCAGGATCTGCTTGGCCATGACCGGTTGCACCAGAAACAGCAGGAACGCACTGACGAAGATGGTGAGGGCGTAGAGCGGCATGAGTATGCACGTTGCACCAGCGAGCCGGTGCGAGCAGCGCGCATTGTACGTGGAGCGCGTTCCGCCCGCCATGCGAGCGGGCGTGGGCGAGGGTCAGTAAGTCGGCTTCTGCCGGAAATAATCGAGCCTGTCCATCGACCGGACCTTGACCTCGCGAATGTCGATTCCCTGCAACAGGCGCAGCGGAATTTCGCTACCCGCCGCGCCGCGCGCCCACAGCTTGCGATAGAAATCCGCTTGCGAGCGAACGCCCTCGCCGCCGATCGCGAGAATGATGTCGCCTTGCTGCACGCCGGCGAGGTCAGCCGGGCCCTCGGGCGATACACGCACGACGACGAGGTGGCCCTGCACCTCGTCGGCCGCAACGCCCAGCCATGGGCGGGCCGGACCCGCGCGTCGACCGGTCTTGATCAGGTCGGCCAGAATCGGTTTCAGCGTTTCGATCGGCACGAACATGTTGCCTGGCAGGTGTGAGTCACTGTCGGTTGCGTCGCGCAGTATCAACGAGCCTACGCCGAGCAGCGTGCCGTCGGTGCCAATCAATGCGGCGCCGCTCCAATTCAGCGTAGGTGGCGACGTGAATATCGCGGAATCGAGCATGTATTCCCAGTTGCCGGAAAACGGTCGACGTGAAACGACGTAGGCACGGGTTGCGTCGCCGCGTCCGCCGTTGTTCACGATCAGCACCGGATCGGCTTCCGCCAGCTTGCTCGAGTCGCCAAGCTTGAGGGGTACCACATCGAGCGGGGCGATCGGACGCACGAGACCCAGACCTGTGGCGTGGTCGTACGCAACGACGCGCGCGGGCAGCGAGCGGCCGCGATCGTCAACGATCTTCACGTCGTCGGCTTCGACGAGCAGGTAGCCGATGGTCAGTATCAGCCCGTCCCTGGCGATGACGATGCCAGAGCCTTCGCGTTCTGCGCCGAGCGTCGTGGCGCTGCGTGCGTCGGGCAGTGCATGAGTCTCGATCTTGACGATGGCGGCGAAGAACGCGTCTGCATCGACCGCCGGGGTCGCGCTTGAGCCTGGCTTGTCTGCTGCATCGGCGGCCATCGCAATACAGATCGCACCAAGGACAACCGCTGCTTCGACGACGCGCCGTCGAATGCGCGTGCTGATGGGTCGTATGTACATGGGCGAACTCCCGATGGAGTCTTGCGGGCGCTGCACGCACCGCATTCTGGAACTATAGCGCGACCAGCGCGCACTGCAAGCGATGCTTGCGCGGCCGCGCGCGGTGCACGATCGGCCAGCTATAATGCGGAAAACAAACGCAAAATTCTGGAGGAAACTCGTGAAGACCAGTGCCGTGTCCGCGGCAGATCTCGCACGTTCGGTGCTCGCCGTGCCCCCGCTGGCACGCAACGGCGACCTGACGCTGAATCCTGCCGCCAATGCTGCGCTGATTCGTCACCTCGAGGCTGGCGGTGTGTCGACGTTGATGTACGGTGGCAATGCCAATTTCTATAACATCGGCCTCTACGAGTACGGAGCCATACTCGATTTTCTGGAACAGACGGCGGCGCCCGAGAGCTGGGTGATTCCTGCGGTCGGCCCGGACTTCGGCAAGCTGCTCGATCAGGCACGCATTCTGCGGACGCGGGCGTTTCCGACGGCGATGGTGCTCCCGCAGACGTTTCCTGCGACTCCGGACGGTTGCGAGAAGGCGATCCGCACGTTTGCCGACAGCTACGGTCGCAAGGTGATCGTCTACATCAAAGCCGAAAACTATCTGACGCCTGCGCATGTCGGCCGCCTGGTCGATGCCGGAGTGGTCGCTGCAATCAAGTATGCCGTCGTGCGCGATGACCCCGCCGAGGATGCGCTTTTGCGTGGATTGCTCGAACGTGTGGACCCGAAAATGGTCGTCAGCGGCATCGGTGAACGGCCGGCCGTCGCACACGTACGCAAATTCGGTCTTGCGGCATTCACCTCCGGATCGGTTTGCGTTGCACCGCGCGGATCGATGCGTATGCTTGCCGCGTTGCATGCGGGCGACTACGCGACGGCGGAAGCGATTCGCGCCGCTTATCTGCCCTTGGAAGACCTGCGCGATGCGCACTCTCCGATTCGCGTACTCCATGAGGCGGTGACACTCGCGGGCATTGCCGAGATGGGGCCGATGCTGCCGCAGTTGTCCAACATCGGCGCCGCGTACGCGGGCGTCATCCGTGCTGCAGCTCAGGCGCTGCTCGCACACGACAAGGGATTGCAATGACCATTCACCGCAAGAAACCTGAAGAATTGCGTTCGTATCGCTGGTATGGCTCGAATGACATGCGACAGTTCGGCCATCACTCGCGCACGTCGCAGATGGGTTATTCGCGCGCCGACTATCTCGGCAAGCCGATCATCGCGATCATCAACACTTGGAGCGACATCAACGCGTGCCACGCGCATTTCCGCCAGCGCGCCGAAGAGGTCAAGCGTGGCGTGCTGCAGGCCGGTGGATTTCCGTTGGAGATGCCCGCCATTGCTCTTGCCGAAGTATTCCAGAAGCCGACCACGATGCTCTATCGCAATCTCCTCGCGCTCGAGACCGAGGAGTTGCTGCGCTCGTATCCGGTCGACGGCGCGGTGCTCATGGGCGGATGCGACAAGACGACACCGGCAATGCTCATGGGCGCCATCAGCATGAATCTGCCGACCATTTTCATGCCCGCGGGTCCGATGCTGAGCGGCAACTGGCGCGACCAACCCTTGGGCAGTGGCTCCGATGTCTGGAAATACTGGGCGGAAAAGCGCGCCGGCAACATCACCGACAAGCAGTGGCTGGAAATCGAGGATGGGATTGCCCGATCGCCCGGACATTGCATGACCATGGGCACCGCTTCGACCATGACCTCGGCTGCGGAGGCGCTGGGTTTCACGCTGCCGGGGGCGGCGTCGATTCCCGCGGCGGACTCACGGCACGGCCGCATGGCCGCCGAGACCGGGCGGCGGATCGTCGACATGGTATGGGAGGATCTCAAGCCGCGCGACATCCTGACGGCTGCCAGCGTCGACAATGCGATCACGACGGTGCTGGCGCTAGGAGGCTCCACCAACGCCGTCGTCCACATGATCGCGGTCGCGCGCCGCGCCGGCGTGCCGGCAACGATCGACCGCTTCGACGAGCTCGCACGGCGCACGCCGCTGATCGCGAACATTCGGCCGGCGGGCAAATACCTGATGGAGGATTTTTTCTACGCCGGCGGCCTGCGCGCATTGCTGGCCGAAATCTCCGACCTGCTGGTGCTCGATGCCCGCACCGTCAATGGGCACACCCTGGGCGAGAACATCGCCGGCGCCGAGGTATTCAACCATGACGTGATCCTGCCGCGCGACAAGGCGCTGGTCGCGAGCGGCAGTCTCGCTGTGCTGCGCGGCAACCTTGCGCCCAATGGTGCGGTGATCAAGCCTGCCGCCGCCGAAGCCCGCCTGCACAAGCATACGGGACCTGCGGTCGTTTTCTCCGACTACAACGACATGGCAGCGCGCATCGACGATCCTGCGCTCGTGGTAACGGCCGATTCGGTGCTCGTGTTGCAGAACGCAGGGCCGCTCGGGGCGCCCGGCATGCCCGAATGGGGCCAGCTGCCGATCCCGAAAAAAATTCTCGCCCAGGGCATACGCGACATGGTGCGCATTTCCGACTCGCGCATGAGCGGCACCAGCTATGGCGCGTGCGTCCTGCATGTCGCGCCGGAGTCTTTTGTCGGCGGCCCGCTCGCATTCGTGCGCGACGGGGACCTGATCGAACTCGACGTCGCCGCGCGCAAGCTGGACCTCAAGGTCGATGCCGCCGAGCTCGCCAGGCGTCGGGCGGCGTGGAAAAAACCCGCACCGAAGTACGAACGTGGCTATGGCGCACTGTATCAGCAGCACATCACGCAAGCCGACCAGGGCTGCGATTTCGATTTCCTCGAAGGCACCGCCCCAACGCCGGAACCGGAGATTCACTAAGACTTCCTCTCTGACGCGGGTCCACGGAACTTCACAGGAAACAGTGATGAGGACAATAGCTGCACTTCAGCTGGGAGAGCTCGTCACCGCGATCATGCAAGGCGCCGGTTGCGCTGCGCAGGAGGCGAGCACGGTGGCGCGTCGCCTGGTCGATTCGAACCTCGTCGGCCATGATTCGCACGGCGTCATCCGCGTCGGCAAGTATCTGGAATGGATGGGCGACGGCTGGGTGAAGGCGAACCAGACTCCGAGCGTCGTGTTTGAAACCGATACCATCGCCATCGTCGACGGCAACCGCGGCTTCGGCCAGGTCGTGGGAGAGTTTGCCGGCAGGCTCGGTACCGCGAAAGCTGCCAAGTCCGGCATCGCCATGGTCGGATTGCGCAACTGCGGGCATCTGGGCCGCGTCGGCGATTGGGCGGACCTTGCAGCGGCTGCTGGTCAAGTATCGCTGCATTTCCTCAATACCTCAGGTGCGCAGCGTGTCGCGCCCTTCGGTGGCAGCGATCGGCGCTTGTCGACGAATCCCATCACGGTCGGCGTTCCGATCGCCGGCGGCGAACCGGTCATTCTCGACATCACCACCTCGATGGTGGCAGAAGGCAAGTTGTTCGTCGCCAGCAACAAGGGCGAAGATGTGCCGCCCGGATGGATCATCGACAAGCATGGCAAGCCGACGACGCGACCGAAGGATTTCTACGACGGCGGAGCGCTGTTGACGGTCGGCGCGCACAAGGGCTCGGGTCTGTCGATCATCGTCGATCTGCTCGCCGGTGCGGTGTCGACGGGGAAAAGTTCGGATCCAAGCGATCCGGTGCTGCGCAACAACATGCTCTCGATCTATATCGCGCCCGGCGTATACGACGCTGACGGCGCAGTCGCGCGCGAAGCCGCGCGCTTTGTGGAATGGGTGAAGGCTTCGCCGCCCGCGACGCCCGGGCAGCCGGTCTTGCTGCCTGGCGAAATCGAGCGCATGACGCGAGCGCGACGCAGGGCGGAAGGGATCACTATCGATGACCAGACATACGCGGATCTGCTCACCGCTGCCGCGTCTGTGGGAGTCACGGCGGCCCAGGTCAAGACAATGATCGGTGCATAGAGAGCAACATACGAGGTGAAAATCATGGAGGGTTGGGTCCGGACGTGGCAGGGCGCGCTGATGGCGTTTGCTACTGCGCTGTTTGCCGTCGCCGCCGTCGCTGCCGATGCGTATCCCAGCCGTCCGGTACGTATTGTGGCGCCGAGCACGCCGGGCGACGCTCCCGACGTCATTGCGCGCCTGCTCGCCGAGCGGTTGAGCGCAGCACTCGGCACGCAGGTGTTTGTCGAGAATCACCCGGGTGCGGGCGGCGTCGTCGGGTCGGACATCGTCGCCAAGGCGTCGGCGGACGGCTATACGCTGATCATCGGCAACGCTGGCTCGCATGGCATCAATGCGGCGGTGTACGCGAAGCTGCCGTACGACATCCAGCGGGACTTCGTCGCGGTATCACAGGTGGCTGTATCGCCAAATATCCTGGTCGTGAATCCGGAAGTACCGGCGACGAATGTGCAGCAATTCATCGCCTACGCCAAGGCGCGGCCGGGACAACTCAGCTATGCGTCCGGCGGCAACGGCAGCAGCGCGCACATGTCGATGGAGTTGTTCAAGTCGATGGCGGGCGTCGACCTCGTGCACATTCCGTACAAAGGATCATCACCGGCGCTGACCGACGTCGTTTCGGGCCAGGTCGCCGCGATGTTCGTCAATTTGCCGCCCGCGCTGCCGCTGGTGAAGGCCCGAAAGCTGCGCCCGCTCGCGGTCACCACACGCACCCGCTCGCCGCTGTTGCCGGATGTACCGACGGTGCAGGAGTCGGGTTTGCCGGGTTACGAGACGGTCGCATGGTTCGGCATTCTCGCACCGGCGGCAACCCCGAAGGAAATCGTCGCGCGGCTGTCGAACGAAATCGCCAAGATCGTGCGCACGCCGGAAATGCGCGAACGGCTGCTGGCACTCGGTGCCGAGCCGGTCGGCGGGACTCCCGAGGAATTCTCCGTCGTCATCGGCCGCGACATCGCGAAGTGGACACCGCTGGCGAAGACGGTCGGCATCAAAGTCGACTGAGCGACACGCGCGATGTCGAACGTCGCGTCCATCGAAGCGGTGGCGGTGAATGTCTCCCCGAAGACGAACTGGACTTTCGTTGCGGTAACCACCGACGAGGACGAGATCGGCTGGGGCGAGTGTTCGCTCAATCGCTGGGAATCGATGCTTGTCGCAAGTATCGACATGCTGTCGAGCGACATCGTAGGCGCAGCGGTGGAGGCCGGGTTCAACGCCGTTCGCTATGTTCCGCATTCCCCGGGCGGGCTGGTCATGCACGCCGCGAAAAGCGCAGTCGAACAGGCGCTCACCGACATCCTTGCGCAGCGTGCACGATGCCCCATCCACGAAATGATTGGCGGCGCAGGCCGCGGGTCTGTTGCAGCGTACGCCAATATCAATCGCGGCATCGCAATGCGCTCATCCCAGGGTTTTGCCTCGGCGGCTCGTGCTGCAATCGCCGCAGGTTATCGCAATATCAAGATCGCGCCGTTCGATGACGTCATCGCAGAGGATGCGGACTCCACACCTATCGACACGCGAATCCGGGCAGGTCTCGACCGCGTGTATGCGGTGCGCGATGCCATCGGCCGCAACCATGCTCTGATGGTCGACTGTCATTGGCGCTTCGACGAGCCGCGCGCAGTAACGCTCCTCCGGGATATCGCCGCTGCCTTTCCGTACTGGGTCGAATGCCCCATTTCCGAGCACCCCTCGCAATTTGGCGCGATCGCGCGCTTGCGCCGTCACGCGCATGGGCGCGGCATGAAACTCGCCGGTGGCGAGATGATCGTGGGTGCGGACCAGGCAACGGACATGTGCGCGGCCGGGCTGTACGATGTACTCATGCCGGACGTGAAGTACGCCGGCGGCTATCGCGGGATGCTTGCGATCGCAAAGGTATGTGCGGAGCATGAAGTCCTGTTCTCGCCGCACAATCCCACCGGGCCGATCGCCCATCTCGCCAGTATTCATGTCTGCGCGGCGGCGCCCAGTGTGCTGTGGCTGGAACACCAATGGGCCGAGTCTGCGCTGTTCGACGAACTTGTCGGGGGTAACGCAGCGCCCTTGTTGGATGGAGCCTTTGTGGTGCCTCGCGTGCCTGGACTTGGGGCCAGTCTCGACCGTACATTGGCTCTGAGCCGGCCGTTTGTCCTTTTACGGCGTTCGGCCAATCTCGACGAGCGCCTGGGCTAGCGACAGCGCCGATCAAATCGCTAGCGGCGCCGCGTCTGCGCATGGTTCGATGGCGCCTTTCGTCGTCTCGCGCTAAGAGCGAATGCGGGTTGGGGCGGGCCTAGCGATTCTGGTAAAATCAACGGCTTGGCCAAGTAGCTCAGTTGGTAGAGCAGCGGACTGAAAATCCGTGTGTCGGTGGTTCAATTCCGCCCTTGGCCACCAAACACTTAGCTTCTTTTCGACCCTGGTTTTCGAGTACAAGTCCTTGTGTCGGTGGCACCATTCATCTGCGCGGAGGCGGCCTCTAGTACGCTGAATTACGACGCAGTTCGACAACGACAATCTCGGGGTTACGCCGGGGTTACGGCCGCAGGCAATGCCGACGGCAACGGCGCCAGTTTGTGTGATCCCCTAGCAAACGAATGGCACCCAGCCATGGCGCGTGTTGTCCGTGGCCGTGTCCCCTTGCTGAGGCAGGCGACCCTTTGCTTCGCATGGCTGCCGCCCTCCCGCCGAGTGCGAGCCATCCAATGGGACCTGATCGCCAACTACGGAAGCCCGTCATTGCGCTGCGCGATGGGCGCCGGGCGCGGACCGCGTGGTTAGTCGGAACTGATGCGTTGCGCGAGTGATCGCGGTGTCGCGCATCACTTCCGGGGCGCCGGTTAAGTTGGCACGTTGAACGAACATCGACCAGATGTCTCAATGCGGTCGAGATGCGGACGCTGGGGATGCTCCGGACCGCGACACGGATATAGCCCGCGCTTGCCGCCCACGCGGAAACTCGTAAACCGCTCGCCAGCGGTCATGCCGGCCGTGGCCGAAAGGCGTTCCCGAGGCTTTCGCACTGGCGATGGGCGGGGTAGAGTCGAGCCGCAGGGAATTCTATGGTCATCGGATCCTTCGCAACCTGTCACAAACGGCCGTGCCTCGGAGTCCGGCAATGACACGTCTCTCGGTTGGCTCGTCGGTTTCCCGCCAGACGGAGTCGATTGCCGTCAAGCCGACAGACATCAAGGCGAGAGCAAGTTCGGCGTGACGAGGGTCGAAGAGGCGCTCATGCGGGTAACGGTATTCGGTGCGACCGGCAAGACAGGTGCGCTCGTTCAGCAGGAGTGTCTCAGGCGCGGATGGACGGTGCGGGCGTTCGCTCGAGACACCTCAAAGATCTCTCGTTGTCCAGCGCTCGAGGTTGTCGAGGGCGATGCTCGATCTCCGGAGGCGGTTGTGCGAGGGATTGCCGGGGCGGACGCAGCCCTTTGCTGCCTCGGGATGAACAGCATTGCAGTTCCGGCGACGGACTTTTCAGAAAGCGTGACGCACATTGTCAGGGCGATGGAGCTTACTCCCAATCGTCGGCTGCTGGCTATCGCTTGGGCCGGCGTACTTCCTCATCCCACGGGCGGGTACCGAAACAAGGAGGGCGTGCCGCAATATCTCATTCATGTCTCGGCGGAACATGTCCGCAACTATGAAACGCTTCGCGACTCCAGCCTGGACTGGACGCTGATGTGCCCGGTCTTTCTCAAAGATGACATTCCCGTGGGCCGCGGACGCCTCGAATTCGAGGGCTTGCCACCGGGCAGCAACGAGACCGGGTATGCAGATTTGGCACACACGATGGTGCAGCTAATCTCGGTGACCGCGTCGCATAGGAAGCGCATCGGCATCGTCAGCGATCGTTAAGGGGATTTGCGGCACAGCGAGCGAAGGTCGCTCGCCGCGCGTACTGCCTGGGCGACAATCACTTGCCGCCCAGGTCGCTTTCAAAATGTTTTGACAGCAAGGATATAACGCTGCCTGGATTGGCCACTCCTCACTGGTCGACGCTGAGATGATACGTAATGTCTTGGGATGGATTATTTGGGGTGCATCCCGATGCGGTCCACTTGACGGTGTGAGGACCCGGACGAAGCGGGTACACGAAGACGTAGTACCCCTGCTCCGCACTTGGACTTAGTGCCAAATCGGGTATGTCGTTTTGGTCCGCCCCAAACACATTGCCGGGAGGCAACTGCACGTTGAAAATGGGCGACTGACTACCCGGGGCCCCCGTAAAAGTCAGGAGCGCCTTCGGGATATTGAATCCGTCGATCCGCAGGGAGATCTGCGCCGGTTCGGTGCATTTCGCCTGATCGCGCACGTACTGCTCAGTCCGGGTCGCCGGCGGATCGTTCAGAAACGCAAAATAGGAATTGTTGATCAGCGGGAAGAACAGTGACTTCCCGGCCGGAACCTCGCAGTTGCGGACGACCGGGGGAACGACCGGGGGACCTCCGAAAGCCCCGGCCAGAAACCAGACGTCACCCACCTGGCGCAGGGCGCAGTACTGGCCTGATGTATCAGAGACCGGGTTCTCGGCAGCCGGGATCCCTAACGCCCATTGCCACCACTCTACGGCCCAGCGGCCGTAGGTCTGGCCTCCTGGGTTCAAAAAGGCGGGGGCGACAAATGGTATCCCATCGTTCGCCTGAGTCGACATGGCAAAGAGGAATGCAACCGGGCCGACAAAGCTGTTTACCAGCAGGAATAGACCACGCTTATTCATCGTATCCTCCTATCAGTCAAAAAATGCGACGGTATACATGACGACTGAGGCCGGGCGACAAATCATCGACTTCAGCGACACTGCGTTGCTTCGAACGGCCCCTCGAGTAGCCTTCTCAGGCCGCCGTTATTTACCGTAGTGCAATCCCCGCCCTCGCTCGGCCCGCCGAGCATGGCACCCGTCCGGAACGGGTGCGCCTACGGATTACCTACGGATTGCAGATAATGCTGCGGCGGCGTTCGCGCAACGACTCGGGCAGGAAATCCGCTTGCAGAATGCCTGACGGGACGGGAGGCTTACGAACTGGCGACCATGGCCGCCCATCCCGTTCCGGAACACCTCGCCAATCGGGCGGGCTTCCACCAACGGCAGTGCCTTTGGCATCCGCCTCCTTCACGCTTACGCGTATTGCCGAATCGGTGCGCCCAGTGGGCCTGTACTGGGTCCACCTGCGTCGCGTTCTGCGATCCTTTCGCAGTATTCTCTGGCGATGCGGACTCTATTGGTATGGGTCGCGGGTGCTCGCTAGCCAGCCTCGAGCCGGATGGGGCCACGGCCTTGAAATATCGCAAGAATGCGTTACGGTATCTGTGTTGACTGTGCGGCAGCATCCACGGTGACCGCCCCCATGGCGAAAGCAGCAACGCTCGCCAGTCCAAAAATCACGCGTCCGCGGCTGCACCGCGTCGTCGCCCGGGAGCGGCTGTTCAACAAGATCGCCGATGCCGGCACGCCAATCGTTTGGATCTCCGGCCCGCCGGGCGCGGGCAAGACCACACTGGCGGCGAGTTATCTCGATGCGCGAAAGTTGCCGGGAATCTGGTACCAGGTCGATAGCGGCGATACCGACCCGGCCACGTTTTTCTACTACATGGGCCTCGCGGCAACTCGGAGCGGATTCTCCAAGCATGGTCCGCTGCCGCTCTTGCCCGGGGAATCTCCCACCGATCTGTCGGCCTTTACGCGGCGCTATTTCCGGAAGTTGTTTGAGCCGTTTCCCCGTACGGGGGTGCTGGTGCTCGACAATTATCAGGATGCCGCCGGCTCGTCCTTCGATACGCTGTCGCGAGAGGCATTCTCGCAGGTGCCTGACGGTGTCACCGTCATCGTCCTGAGCTTGAGTGATCCGCCGATTGCGCTGGCTCGCCTCGTGGCGAACCGCGCCATAATTCTGATCGACGCGGACGAGTTGCGTTTGACCCGAGATGAGTCGAAGCAAGTCGTGCTGTTGCAAATGGTACTCGATGAAGATGCGCTGGATACGTTGCACGATCGATCCGGCGGCTGGGCGGCGGGTCTGGTGCTGATGGCCGAACATGCGCGTCGTCTTGGGCCGCACAAAGGCGCCGAGCTCGACGAATCACAGGAAATGGTCTTTGATTACTTCGCCGGTGAAATTTTTTCTCGCGCCACACCCGAGAACCAGCGGCTTTTGATGCTGACGGCCGCGTTGCCGCGAGTCACACTGAAGCTTGCCGAAGCCGTCAGCGGCAATCGCGGCGCGGACAGGTTGCTGGATTATCTCTACCGCCACCACCTGTTTACTGACCGGCGGCAAGGGCCCGAGATCGTCTATCAGTACCACGCGCTGTTCCGTGCCTTTCTGCGCGCGCGCGCAGCGGAAAACCTTTCTTTGGCGGAACGTGCCGAGGTGGCCAGCCGCGCCGGCCGATTGCTGGAAGCCGACGGTCATGCAGAAGACGCCGTGATCATGTATCTGGAGTCCGCCGACTGGCCCGCGGCAACCCGATTGATCTTGCAACACGCGCGCCACCTTTATGAGCAGGGTCGTTGGCGCACGCTTCTGGACTGGATCGCGTCGATGCCCAGTGGCATTCTCGAAACCGTGCCTTGGCTGGCCTACTGGGCAGGCGCGTGCCAGGTCTGGGTCAACCCTCCGATTGCCCGTCAGCAGCTGGAACAGGCGTTCGACCGGTTTGTCGTGCTCGGCGATCGGACCGGGCAGGTTCTCACCGCGGGTGCGATGTCGCGAGCGTGGATCCTCGATGCCAATTGGACTGCGCTGGACAAGTGGATCGCGGTGCTGGAACCGTTGCTGTCAAACAATACGGAAGCGCTGTCTCCGCAAACTCTGCTCACCGGGTTTTCCCGACTACTCTATGCGACATTCACCCGCCAGCCACAGCACCCGCGGCTCGCGGAGTGGGCAGAGCGGGTGCAGGCGGCCCTCGGTGCGCAGGTGGACTGCAACGAGGCGGTGCTCGCCGGTTTCAGCCTGATGATGTATTACAACTCGATTGGTGACACGTCGAATCAAGAGCATCTCGTCAGGCAACTTCATCCGCTCCTCGCGAACCCGCACGTAGGTCCGGTAAGTCTCACCTACTGGAAGTGGGCGTACTCCAACTATATCCTTCGCGTGGGCCGGCCGCGTGACGCGCTGGCCGTAGTCGACGAGGGACTCGAGCTCGCCGAAAGCAATGGACTGGCGATCGCTGCGGTGATCAGGCGATACCGCATCGGGCACTTGCTGACGCTCGGCGACCTGACGAGCGCGGAAGCAGAGATCAAGAAACTCGAAAACGCGCCGCACATCGAACCTTATTACGAAATGAAATCATGGCTTGCGCTGCAGCGCGGAAACCTCACACTCGCCCAAAGCGAAGCGCAGACAGCCATGCAAATGGCAATCGACCGTGGCCGCACGTACTACCAGATCCTCGACATGTTCTTGCTGGCCGAGGTGTTTGTCGAGGCAGGCGCCTTTGAGAAAGCGCAGTCCCAAGTTGACGAGTACCGTCGCCACACGATCGGCATGGCGGGACGGCTGGGCGAGTATCAAGCGTTACTCGTCGAAGCTTACGTAGCGCTGCAACAGCGCGATCGACCAAAGTGCCATGCGCTGCTGCGCGCAGCGCTCGACATCGGCAGTCAACAGCGATATCGCAGCCACTGGAGTTGGGTCCTCAGAATGATGGTGCGTCTATACGAAGAGGCCCTCGATCACGGTATAGAGGTTGCCTATGTGCGGGACGTGATCAAACAGCACGGCATACTGCCCGAGTCGCCGGACATAGAGAACTGGCCGTGGCCGGTCAAGATCTACACCTTGGGGCGCTTCGAAGTGCTCAAAGATGGCGAGTTGCTCCGCTTCGAAGGCAAGGCCCAGCGCAAGCCCATTGAACTGGCGAAAATGCTGGTCGCCTTGGGTGGGCGCGACGTATCCGCGAACAAGCTGATTGACCTGTTGTGGCCAGAGCCTTCCGCAGGCGACAGTCAGAAGGCGTTCGACATCACCGTGCATCGGTTGCGCAGATTGCTGGACTGCGACGCAGCCTTGCAGGTAACTGCTCGCTCCGTGTCGCTCAACCCGCAACTCGTCTGGGTGGACGTGTGGGCGCTCGAGCGCAGACTCGCGCCGTTGATTCCTGCTGTGAACGCCGCATTACCCGAGATCGGTCTGCTGGAATTGGAGGCGCCGAAAGTCCTTAACCTCTACCGGGGTCACTTCCTTGCCGGTGAAACCGAAGAGCCTTGGCAACTCATCCTGAAGAATCGGCTGTCAGGACGCTTCCAGCGCTTCGTCCTACGGCTGGGCGAACACTGGGAGTCACGCCAGTTATGGCCACGCGCAGCCGAGCTTTATCAGCGGGCCATCGAACTCGACCCGCTCGGGGAAACGTTCTACAGGCGCCAAATGGTCTGCCTGTACGCACAGGGTCAGCGCACCGAGGCGATCGAGGTCTTCCGTCGCTGCCGGCAAACGCTTTCCGTGATGCTCGGTGTGCCGCCGACGGGCGAGACCGAAGCCGTCTACAAGCAGCTGCTCACGCCTTAATCAGCGCCGCGCGGCTTGCCGCGTGATCCCTTTCCTTCGCTGTGCTTGTCGCTCGACGATCCGGCACCCGAGCGCAATCTGCAATCCGTAGGTAATCCGTAGGTGCACCCGTCCCGCCGATTGTCATACTCGCTTCGGACATGACGCAATGGGTTTGTCTAACTTCCACGCCATGATCCACACGGCGTCATCGCGGGCAAGGCACTTCTGGGCGCCCGCGCAGACGTGTGACCCATCGAGTCGAGAAGGAGAAGGCAATGAGAAAAAGCGTGCTCGTCTTAGTACCACTATGTTTCATCGCGCTGCCGGCGCTGGCAGGGGGCAACTGCAGCCAGCAGACCACGCGTGGCGCCTGGCAGTACACCTGCGATGGATACCTGGTACCCCCGCCGCCCGCACCGGCTGAACTGGTGCCATCGCGAATCCTGGGCACGTGCACCGCCAGCAAGACGGCTTACTGGAACTGCGAGGGCACCGTGAACCTCGGCGGGGCGATTCTCGAACAGGCGCTGCATGGTCAGGCGAACAACAACGATAACTGCACCGGAACGATCACCTACACTCAGACCATCTTCGGCCAGCCCGCGCCCGACCTGAAAGATACAGTACGTGATCTCCGACAATGGAGACACGATCAAGGGCTTGCCCATCAGTCCTAACCAGGTCTTATCGTGTCTGCTTAACCGTACGAGCAATTCCGACGGGCATTGAACTCGCGCGTGGCGCCGGTTGTGGCTCGGGATGTGCTCGCAAGTCAGGGCGGCTGGACGGAAGAAGCCGGCGAGGTCGAGTTGATCGGCGGCTGGGCGCAGATCGCGCTCACCGACGAATTTGCGGCGCAGATCGACACATCGAGCTACCAGGTCTTCCTCACGAGCTACGACGCCGTGTTGGTATTCGTGCAAAACCGCCTGCCGCGGAGCTTCGAGATCCATGCGGTCCCGGCGCAACACGGCAAGCGAGCGAAGTCGACGCGGTGCGCCTACCGCGTGGTGGCGCGCCGACTACGCGCGGGTGATCCGAGCGTCCATGATCGGTGAGCCCGAGAGTCTTCGTGCTCGTTGCGTTCTTTCCGACAGGATGTCAGCGCGCACATGCATTTGCGCGCTTGAAAAAGGGCAGCTGACCACGCAGAACATGAAGTTGACGAAAGCGACGCTACCAATAATTGTCGCAGCAGGAACCAAACGGTGGTCAGCCATTGTGTTGCCCTACGAATTCCATCAACGCATCGTCTGGTACACAGGCACCCGCACGCGCCGTCACGTGCGTCGCAGCCCCGCTCGTGCCGGCTGCACCCAGCCTGTCCGCTCGCTGCCACGTTGATGCTGCCGGAACACAATCTGCAATCGGTAGGTAATCCGTAGGTGCGTCCGTCCCGACGTTTGCCATGCTATTTGCTAGGCATCCCAGCAGGCCCAATGAAGGACAGAAGAAATGAATAGACGACAGTACGACGGCAACCGGCTACACGATTTCCATTCCGGTCACTACCAAATCTGGCGTGGAGCGATCCCAAACTCTTCCGCGCTCCTTCTGTCGTCTATTTTAGTGACTGCTGAGTAACCGCAAGGGAGGTCCTGTGAACATTCGCTATGTGGATCACGTGGGAAAAGCGGTTGTCTTTGGCCTTGGTTGCCTTTTCGGTGCCAACACCTCGGCACTTCCGCCTCGCGGAGACTGGACCGACGGAAATGTGCAGCATGCATTTGCGCCAAACAATGCGCGCGGACACCAGCCCGTTTATGCGGTTGCCCGCGCAGCACTGGGCGCTACAGGCGTATCTCGACAGGCACTCGATCAAGTCACCTATATCGGGAGCGGCAATTTCGCATTCAGTGTTCCGATCCTGTCACTTCCAGGGCGCGGCCTTGATGTCAATTTAGCGCTCTACCACAACGCGCAACTTTGGACGGCGTTGCCCGATCATACGGTCTACGACATCGACCACGGGTGGCCGGCGCCAGGATGGTCACTGGGTTATGGGAAGTTGGTTGCAGGGGTGTTAATCGATGCCGACTTCACTCGACATTACCGCCGTGTGGTACCGACGGCGCCGGACGGACCAATTGAAGCCACATATCAAACCACGGATGGTACTTTTATCGACTATGTCGTGTATCGCGGGACCGCTGCGAGTGCACGGCGGGCGGTGGCCACGTATGCGAACGGCACCGTGGTCAACTATGGCGCGGAAGACGCGAAGCACGTGTTGTACCCAGTGCGGATTACCGACTCAAACGGCAATTACATTACGATTAGTTACCTCCGTAATAACGTTGGTCCGGAGCTGGCCTCGATTGTGGATACGCTCGGCCGCACCATTCAATTCTCCTACAACGTTTTAGGGCAGCTCAGCGAAATTTCCGGACCAGGCGCGGGCCAAGGAGCGACACTGGATTACCGCGACATCCCGGTGCCGAATCACCTCCCTTTAACTGTCCCCGCTTGTGTTATTCCTGGGACCGATTACGGCCTATGCCAGGATAACTGGTCCACTGCGCCGGCCATCAATTCCATTTACTCCAGAGTAACCAAGTCGCAGTTCTACTTTGGCGCCAGCGATAGCTACTCCGATTACGGAGTCATGACGAAAATCATCGAACGGGTCGCGGGAGGTCCGCCTCCGGGTTGGGTCAACAGACGAGTCAGTGTTTATAACTTTCCATTCAAGGTCGCTTGCGCCCCGAAACAACCAGGTGACATCGGTTGCACCAGCGCCACCAGCGCCGCACCTCCGACGTACGATTCACTGACGCAAACGTGGGCAGGAATGACTGTACCACCTGCAGTAACAAAATACGCCATTGGCGCAGGTTCTGCTGCGAGTGAAACACGAATCACGCAGCCCGACGGCACTGTTTTCGTGTCCCAAACGGGTCCTGACGGTAACGTGTCTTCTACAAGCCTGCAAGATGCGCTTGGCCATACGTTGAGCGCATCGAAGCTAACCTGGGAGATAGGTGACAGATCCTCCCCACGGCTGCGGCGCACGGAGCGCACTAACGACCGCGGGCAAGTGGCGGAAATCCGTTATTACTTCGGAAGCAAATACAACCGAGTGACGCAAGTAAGTCGGTACGGATACGGTGGGACTGTTCCCCTTGTTACGACGCGAACGGAGTTTTTGGACGGGCAATGGGAAAGTACACATCTCTTGTATCTGCCGTCCTTTGTCGAACTCTTTGAGGGGGAAACTTGGTCAGATCGCGTCGCACGCACCGAGTTCATATATGACGCAGATATGCCGGCACCGAGGCCCGGCATCGTCTCGAACACCGCATTAGTTGGACCTAGAGGGAATGTGTCGAAAGTCACTCGATACGCCGATGCGCAACATCTTGGCGGGGCACTATTAGAATCTCGCAGCTATGACGTGGCCGGTAACTTAATTAAAGTTCAACAATACAACAAAGCAACACGTACCGATTATTCTGTGGCGACCCAATACGCGTACCCGGACAAGATCACCATCGGCGACGTTGATATGACGTCGCCGCTCCACTTCAGTAGCAAGTTTGTCTATGACTTTAACTCAGGTCGGTTGAAATCTACCACCGACACCAACAACCTAACGACAACCTTCGAGGAGTGGCCAGACGGCCGTCCCAACATTGTCCGTTCCGCAACAGGCGCCGTAACCCTCTACGCCTATGATGACTCGAAATTCACCGTGAGGAGCGAAGTATTGGCGCCGGTCGATCACTTTTCAGGTGGGCTTCATTATGTGGTGATGGAGTCGCAAGGATCAAGTACCGACACATTCGATGGGCGTGGGCAATTGATTCGCTCGGAAGTTGCCACGGCGGCGGGCCAAGTTAGTATTGCCGAGCAAAAATTCGCTGTGCAAGGACGCCTACAAGACCGCTCGCTCCCTTATCGAACCGGTGACACCATCCAGTGGGAGCATCGCACATACGATCCGCTGGGCCGCTTGTCGACTGTTGCGGCCCCGGATAAAAGTACGCAAACCTACCATTACAACGAAACGCTGCGGCCGGTCGGAGCAAGCACAGTTGACGACGGAACGCGAGTCGTCGATGCGTGGGGGCGCGAGCGGTTTTTTGTTACCGACAGCCTGGGTAGGCTCGTCCAAGTGTTCGAGCCTGACGCTGGAGGAGGCGGGTCGGTGCTTTCACCAAAAACCCAAAAGACATCCTACAGCTACAACGCGGCCAATCAATTGACCACCATTACCCAGGACCTTGACGGCGGGCAAAGTCGACTTCATTCCTATTGGTACGACTCGCTTGGGCGCTTGGTTCGGGAACGCACGCCCGAGGCAAAGGCAACGCTCAATGAATCGGGTAATTACACAACAACCGCCTTCGCCCCTCTTTACACCGCTTTCTACCAGTATGACCGTCGATCAAACCTAATCGCGCGGACTGACGCACGGGGCGTCAAAGCTCAATACCACTACTACCCCCCAGGCTTATTCACGATCGACAACGTCGCTGACCCCCTTGAGCGGCTGCAGCGCATCACCTATGACGTCACTGGATTCGGCGATAAGTCCCATCCCATCGATCCCGCTCCTGACGTGGCCATTGAATATGAGTCAATCGGCGACCTGCGACGACCGCACAGCATAACCGTTGCAGGCGTCAGCACCGAAGCTTACGCAACTCACCGACAATATCGATGCGCAACGCAACTTCTCCTACCGGTACGATGCCCTAGGGCGCCTCAAGCGCGCGGAATCGTTCCATGGAGTTGGAGCCGGCCGTGCCGGGACGGCACAGGTGTATGGATACGATGCGTACGGCGAGCGCATCTCGGTGAAGGCCTTCGGGCCCGCTCCGTTTGTCGTGTGTATCGTCGGCACTGACTGTCAAGCGCCAGAACCTGAACTGCCCGCAGCGTTTCGCGATGGAATCGGCGAACTTCCCGTGTCGATTGTTGTTTCAGGTATCCACCCACTCTCGGACAATTATGACGCCACTGGAAATCTAACCGTGGCGACCCTCGCAGACGGATCCGTCCAACACGTACTTTTACGACGCAGCGAACCGACTGACCCGAGTTGCGATCCAGCCGCCGGGCGCTGCGACCTCCACAACGCTCGAGAGCTACGTCTATGGCGCCGATGGCAGAAGACTTATTGCGACAGCAGGGGTTGCAAAACGATTGGCCATTTGGTCTGGTTCGCAAGTCGTGGCGGAATACGAGTCGATTAGCAGAGCCGCCGCCCGGTGGACACGTCAATCGGTCTATATGGGGGGAAGGCTGCTGGCTCAGTCAGTGCCGGCCGGTACTGTGCCGAAGATTGTCTTCTTGCACCCTGGCTATACCGACACCCGGCTAGCGCTGACCAATGATGCGGAAGAACTGGTCACTCCACTCCCATTCGGGACTTTAGGCCCGGTGAAAATGACTGACCGGCCGTATGCTGGGTATCAACGCAGCGAATCTACCGGCTTGGACTATGCAGTGAACCGCTACTACTCTTCGGGGCTAGGGCAATTCTTGCAGCCCGACCCGCTTGGGCTTGCATCGATTAACCTTCGGGATCCCCAGACGCTCAACCCGTATACTTTCGTTCGCAACGATCCGGTTAACGACCGCGATCCGCTGGGGCTCGACCCACCAAAAGATCCTACTTCGACGTGCCCAGAGGAGGGCATTCAGGCTGGCGTTTGCGTCAACGGTGTATGGATAGCCTTAGGGATAACAGCTGTTATTCCAAAGGAGATTACTGACGGAATAACAGTAGATCCGAACGTCGACCACATGGACTTATATCGCCAATGGACGTTGCCCGGCGACCCCTCGTCGGGGGGGCCAGACACGACCGCCGGATTCTCGAGCCTGGGCCAATCGACAGCTCGAGACCGCGGCGATTTCCAAAGCGGAGGAGGAAAAAGTGCGGGAGGCAAAGTGGGTGGAAAGAAAAATAGCTTCGCAGTCTGTCGAGATATCTACCTTAACAATAATTACGGAGGCATTGGTGCGTCGGCAATTCGTTTTCTTAGCCCGCTCGAAATATTTGTATCGCCAAAGGAGTACTTTGAATCCGTCTTGGAAACCATGTTGGTAAAAGGCCCAATTTTTCTGGGTGCCCCAATCTTATTGCGTTGGGGTGCGCGCCAAAGCATCCTCGAAGCGCAGACGTACCCACTTGACTGGGCAGCGCGACAGGACCTAATGGCGGACGCCGTGGAAAGTTTGCAGATAGGGAAGGCTTTCAATACCGCTGGCCACGGACTCGGTCGGGCTGCACTTTACGTTGGAGAGTTTGCAACCGTCCAAGATGCCGCCGCCTTCGGCCACTGCCTTCTACCGGGGGATTTCCTCGCTGGCGATCCCTTCTCGCTTCACTAGACAATATGGTCGCGTCGTAGAAGCGGGACGGCCGGTCTCCGGCGACGTAGGTTGCGCGGCAAGCCGCGCCGAGCTACATGCTGAGAACGAGTCGTCAGCGAGTGCGAAATGGGGACGTACCACGATTACCTCGAGTTTTGAATGAGGACTGCAGGGCCTGATAGAAGACAGACCGGACAGACCACAATTCACCTCCAAGTGGTCGACATGATTGATTGCCTCGAAGAATCGTCAATCGCCATACCCCTCGAAGAATAGCCAATCGCCATACCGGCGGAGAGCTCGCGAGCCTAGCGAGCGTCTCAGTGAACGCGCGGTACCTATTTCCGCGATGCGCTCGCTAACCTTAGTTTATTCGATCGACCAAGCTTGGCCTATTTGAAGTCCCGACATTCGCGTCGCACCGGGATTACTTGCCGCATCGATGACGTACGCCTGTGACGGCAGTCTCATTCGCGTCGGGTACGTGGATATCATCGTCGGGCTTCTCATTCACTTTTTGCAGTACGAAGTCCTCGACCGCCTGCATCGCCGACCGGAGTTGCTCCAGGTCGAATTGCACGTAGCCCTGCGTGACGTCGCTCGTGCGGTGGTTCAGTAGTCGCTTGGTGGTGTAATAGCTCAGACGATCGCCCAACCTGCTCACGATCGACGCAAAGGTGCGCCGCAGGTCGTGCGGCGAGAAGGGCACGCCGCTCTTCGCCACGACGTTGACGACCTGACGATGCGGATCAGTGATCCGATTGCCGGTGAGCGGATTGGCGAATACCCAGTCGCTGTCCGAGGCGCGCCGGCGCCGCCGCATGAGTTCCCACAGATAGCGACCCATGGGCAACACGTGGTCCGAGCGGTTCTTGGTGTCGACGGCGCACAGGGTGCCGAGCTTCAGGTTGACGTTCTCCCAGCGCAGGCAAAGCGCCTCGGTGCGCCGCAGCCCGGTCAAGAGGAGGAGCACCAGATAGTCTCGATGCGCTTCGCGGCTCGGGTACTGCGGTTTGTCCTTGAGGCTCTGGACGGCCTGCCACCAGGGGGCGAGCTGGTCAGGCTCAAGGTAGCGCGTACGCCGCTCGATTCGGTTCCAGAGTCGCTTCGCCGATAGGCGGCGTACAGGGTTGTCGGGAATCACGGGCTGTCCTTCACTGTCCCGATAGTCCGAGGCAAACACGAACAGGGCGCGCAGGTAGCGCATCGCCCGGTTTGCCTCCGCGGGCGAACGTTCGCTCAACAGCAGGTGCCTGGCCTCGACCATGTCGCGGGTAATGCTCGCGAGCGGCTTCGTGCGCCAGTCGGCGAATTTCTTGCCCATGACCGCGACGTAGTCTCGTGCCGTTGAGGCCTTGAGTTTGGCATTGGGAGACAGCTGCGCTTGCTCGACCGACTTGCCGTTCTTGCGCTGGACGGTCACCAGGGTGATCCCGCGGCTAGCCAGGTATTCCCGATGCACGTCATCCAGCGTTCTTCCCTCCAGCGCGGCATTACGTTGCTGCGCGACGACGCTGATACCCTCGCCGAGATCGGCGAGGTATCGTTTGGCTTTGACCCGAGCGCGCTCTACGGATAGAGTCGGGAAGCGGCCGATGGTGATGCGTTCGGGTGCGCCACGCTTGCTGCGCCGGAAGACGCAGAACGATTTGATGCCGCGGTCGGTGACGCGGAGCTGCAGTCCTGGAACTTCCGGGTCGTGGAACGTGAAGCGCGATCCGGGCTGCGGTAGCGGAAGATGCTCAAGGAGCTTTCTTGTTGAAACGCAGGCGAGTATCGGTGGACATGGCGGCTCTCCGGGGTTACGCCGGGGTTACGCACGGCATCCAAGCCCGGCGTAATCACGACAAGTCTAGAGGAGCCAGCTTCGACTAAGTACCTGATCCGTCGTACACTGGCGTGCCATGGCGAAGTCGAGCGTACCTACTTTGCGCGCCTGAAAATCCGTGTGTCGGTGGTTCAATTCCGCCCTTGGCCACCAGAATTCAAGCCTGTTCGGCGCGAGGAAGCGCTAACTTCGCTTCTGGCGTAGCCAAATCGTAACCACCCAGCAACTCGGCGCGCTTCACACAGCACGAGGTCGACGAGTTCCGACAAGTCGGGCTCGACATGAGCAATGTGAAGGATCAAAAAGACATCGAGCAAGAGTTCAGTCGGTGGGCTCACATCCTTGCCGATGAACGCTTCGATCTACTCGAGAAGATTGCTCTGGAGTTGGCGAAAGCTAACGGAGCGAAACTGCTTGCCAAGCTCAGAGTCGTGATGCAAGTACGCCGTCACGCATTAACGGCAACAAAATGATATCGAAACTCGACGCGAATGGCCGGACGCGGCAAATCCCTGCCATTTCGGTAAGCGAACTGCATTCCTCAAAGCGGCCGGCGCCTTAGTCAGCGACAATCGCGTTGGCCGGACATCCTGCTTCACGCTCTCCACCGCTTGAGGCATGCTCACAGGCAAAGATCTTGAGCAACAATCGAAACTCTAATTTCTGGACCGATCTTGGGAAGGGGCGACGCAGGTAACTCCTGTTAGAGTTACTGCAGTCACGTCTTGCGATTGTGGAGCACCCAAGCGCCAATGCCGAGTGCGGGGTCAAGAATCGCAAACGCCCCCAGCGAATGAGGAAAGATACCGGCGATCACTAGGGGCACGAGCACCGCAGGGACGAGCACCAGACGATCGAGCACGGAAGCCGGGCCGAATTGTCGAGCGCCGGAACGGCCGCCGAATACGTAGAGCCAGCCAATGACGGCTACGGCCATGCCCATCGCTCGGAAGAGCCCGCTCTCGTGTCCGACGAATGGCGCATCCATGAAGATCGTCTGCACCGAGCCGGGCCAAACAATGAACAGGGCTCCGAGGGCAAGATAGATATAACCATTCATCACTGAGTATTTCGATGCAGTGGACAAGTTCGCGGGTTTCTCAAGGAGATCGTTGAAAAAAGACATATCGTTGCCTCTTGGGTGATTGCGTTGGTTCGAGAACGGACCTGACTTCAGTAAATCGGATAAGCGAAGTCGTCATAGGTTGAAGCGTTCCTCCGCGAATTGCGCGGCGTCGTCGTAGCCTAGTTGCAAGACCTCAATAGCGGAGCGCAGATCACATCTGCGCTCTAGCTCTCGTTGCTGGAGGGTCAACAAAGAGCAGTAGGCTGCCCAAAAGCTGACAGTCGCAATCCCGAAAGAATCGGACGCCGGATAGTGCGCGCACTTTAACAGTTGCGGCTAAGGCTCGATTTGATCCGAGCAACGCCTTGTGCCTATGCGAAGCCGTACTGGCGCGTGACCCATCGTTCGCTTTACGGCGGCTACTACGACTCCGTAATTGGACTTCCCGAAACCAGCCGCTCGCCTATGACAGCTCGGTCTCAAGCAGCCCGTCGTCGCCGCCTCGCAATTGGCTTGAAAGCGGCATCCCTGGTCCCCTCAAGGCGAGTAATCGGGGTAATTGACCCTTGTCAGCTTGTGCCAGACGTTGATGGTTGAAGTTCCTGTACGATACCCCGATCAAGCGCTGTGCATTCTGAATGTAGTATTAAGCTTGCCTGCACAATTTGCTCGGAGCTTCTCGGGATGCACTCGTCGATGAAATGGGTACAGGCCGCAGCGCGGGTGCTGGGTATGATCGCTGGGCTGTGCAAAGTGATGGTCGACGGCATGCGTATCGCGCGCCGGCTCCTGGGCGCGCCGGCATTTAAGAAGTACCGCAAAGAGGAGCTGTTTCCCGGCGCGGCGGCGCAAAGCGACGCGGAGATCGAGCAAGCGTGCCGCGACCATATGGGGATCGTCTATCATCCGGTGGGCACGTGCAAGATGGGGCGCGACGACATGGCGGTCGTCGATCGGGAACTCAAAGTACACGGCATTGCCGGTCCGCGCGTCGTCGATGCCTCGGTGATGCCGACGCTCGTTGGCGGCAACACCAACGCGCCGACGGTAATGATCGCGGAAAAGGCTGCCGATATGATACTTGCGGACTGGGTGCGCGCCGCGTAGCAATGTCGTAAATGAAAAAGCTCATCGTGAATCCAATGCCACAAAGGGCAGCGATTCCAAGAAGGGTTCCGGTGCAACAGCGGGCGTCGGCTAGACTGCGTTGCCGACGGAGACGCCCGATGACCAAACGCCAGGATCGTGACGCGATCTAAGTAACTCACCATTCCGGTCGGCTGATTTGCTAGAATCCGCACCGAAAAGGTATCGAGGAGAAGACGTCATGGCACTGCCTGAGGGTATCGAAATCAACCCCAAGGTCATGCTTGGGAAGCCGGTGATCCGCGGCACGCGGATCCCGGTCGAGCTGATTTTGCGTAAGCTGGGCGAAGGCGCGACTGAGCAGGATTTGCTCGACGCCTATCCCAATCTAAAGCCCGACGACATTCGGGCTGCGATGACCTATGCGGCCGTGGTGCTCGCCCACGAAGAGATTGTGTAGTGCGTCGACGCGATTGCGATGTTGCGCTTTCTCGCCGACGAGAGCTGCGACTTCGCCGCTGTCCGCGCGCTGCGGACTGCGGGCTTCGACGTTCTTTCGGTTGCGGAGGCCTCGGCGGGCGCTGAAGATGAGCGGGTCATCGCCCTGGCGC
Source organism: uncultured beta proteobacterium (assembly GCA_963829375.1). Classification (GTDB taxonomy): domain Bacteria; phylum Pseudomonadota; class Gammaproteobacteria; order Burkholderiales; family Casimicrobiaceae; genus PALSA-1003. The sequence goes on from CAWHIS010000003.1 coordinate 95,111, forward strand.
TGGACGAAGGCCGAATTCTGCTCACCGAGGACAAGGATTTCGGGCAGCTCGTATTTGCGGCTGGACGCAAGACTCTGGGCGTCGTCTTGATTCGGTTTCCGGCAAGAGCTCGGTCGGCCCTTGGAGCTCGGCTTCTGGAGCTGGCGCGCAAGCACGCCGATCGGCTCACAGGCAGCTTCGTCGTCCTCCAGCCCGAGCGGATTCGCATTTCAGTACTCCCCTGATGCGCGGGCGGAGAGTCACGAGCGTAGCCATTTCGTAACTTTGCTGAGCTCTTTGCAACTGGTCTTAGGCTGCTCGTGGCTGCTCTTGGAACTTGGCGTGTGTTGCGAGAGCTTGATTTAGAATGCGACGTTTGTTAGGGCTGATTCTGAAGATCCGTGTGTCGGTGGTTCAATTCCGCCCTTGGCCACCAGATTCGCCTGGGGCGGGCAATTCCGCCGTCATCGCCTGATCATCAGATTTTGCGTGGTGCGTAGCGAGCCTCAAAATCGCTTTCGCAAACAAGCCAGCAACTTAGGTTGTCGGACGTAACAAAATCGCGCCGCGCCGACCGATGCGACACCCTTACCTTGATCGCCTGCAACGTGAACGTCACTTGTCGAAGCAGCGGATCGTAGATATCCGCTGCCCCGCACGCATGCATCCCAGGTTGATCGGTTGTTGAAAACGGCTATCGCGCCGGTCATATGACCCTCGTCGCTCCATCCACGCCGCGCCATCTAGCTGACGTAAAGCCATTCACCCATCCGTTGGCTCGCCCGGAGAACCTGGCGGTGATGGCCATCCTGTTCGCCTTGGGCACCTGGCTGCGCCTCGACCAATGGCTCGATCAAGTGTTGATCGACGACGAGTGGCACGCCCTCCATCAGATCGTCGACCACACCGCGACTCAGCTTTTCCTCTCTTTTGGTTACGCCGACTACAGCATCCCGTTGGGCATGCTCGATGCGTGGATAGCCGCCCAGTTCGGACTGAGCGAAGCGGCCATGCGCCTGCCCGTCATGGCTGCCGGGCTCGCGACGTTGCTGCTTATTCCTTGGTACCTGGCGCCGCGCGTGGGTGCGACGGTGGCGCTGACGCATGCGTTCCTGCTGGCGATATCGCCGCTTCTGGTCTTCTACAGCCGGATTGCAAGGCCCTATGCCCTGACTCTGATCCTCGGGTGGGCCGCGCATGCCGCTTGCCTCCGCTTCTTCGCGCAGCGCGAACGCGGTTGGGGTGCTGCCACTTTGTATGTGGTTTGCGCGGCCCTGGCAACGTGGGCACATCCAGTTGCCGCCCTATTCGTGCTGGCTCCGCTCGGCTTCGGTGCATCCGCCCTGGTCTCCGCGACGCCAGGCGCGCGTAGCCTTGCAGCGATGCGTTTCGTCGGCCTGCTGCTCGTCACTGGAGGCGCGCTCGCAGCTCTGATCGCGCCTCCGCTTCTCGGCGACTATCACTCCCTGATTGCAAAAGGCGGGACGAACATTCCCACTCTGGGTACGCTGGAAGGCGTCTGGTTTGCCTGGTACGGTACGGCCTCGCCGAATAAGCTGATGCTCGTCATCATCCTGGCTGCGATTGGCGCACCGCTGATCTGGAAATCGCTGCCGATTGCCCGTTCCGGGACTGTCGGCCTCGCAGCGACTGCGGTGGCGATCGCGGTTCGCGCGGCCGATGTGGATCCAGCATGCCGAAGTCCTGGCGCGCTATCTGCTGCCTGTTGTGCCTCTGCTGCTCCTCTTCACCGCCGCAGGGTGCGTGACATTGGCCAGGGTTGCGCGTCGACGGTGGCCAGGCATCCCCGGTTTCGCGATCGCAACGCTCGCGTTCTCACCCTGCGTGGCGCTCGCGTTTCGCTCGCCCCTGCTGCCGTTGCTCCATCGCCCCAACTCGTATACGTCGAGCATCGTCGCGCAGTTCGACAATCGGCCCGCGCACAATATCGCCGCGGATCGCATGGGCCGGATGGAGGACTCTCCATTCTGGGAGCGCCTCGCCCGTGAGCCTGTGGAGAGTATGCGCATCGCAGTCGCGCCATATCAGTTCGAGAGTTTCAATTGGAACGGTGCCCACTGGGAGCGCATCAGCGGTCAACGCGTCGTTCCCGCGTGGCTGACCGGTACCTGCAGAGATCGCCGATTCGGCGAGATGCCGCATGAACAGAGATTCGTCCCGCGAAACGCTGTCTACATCGCTGACGCTGCCGAACTTCCTGCAAAAGGGATTGCGTGGGTCGTCTGGATCCGTCCCTACACAGTTCCTGATGGCGGCGCCAGCGAAAAGATTGGTGGCGACGTGGCGGATTGCGAAGCGACCATGCGGGCGGCCTTCGGCACTCCCGATTACGAGGACAGCCTGCTGGTCGCTTTCAAGGTCGTGCGTTCGGGCGGAAGCACGGCGCGATGATCAGCGGTCGCCGCATCGCGGTCGTCATGCCCGCTTTTCGTGCCGGGCGCACGCTCGAAGCGACGTGGCGCGACCTGCCGCACGACATCGTCGATCAGGTGATCGTCGTTGACGATGCGAGCGACGACAACACCGTGGCCGTCGCACGGAAACTCGGTCTGGAAATCATTCTGCATCCGGCGAACCTGGGGTACGGAGCCAATCAGAAGACGTGCTACGCCGCCGCACTCGAGCGTGGCGCCGATATCGTCGTGATGGTCCACCCCGACTATCAGTACGATCCTCGCCTCGTGACCGCCATGGGATCGATGATTGCGTCAGGCGTCTACGATATGGTGCTCGGATCGCGCATCCTGGGTGGCGGTGCGCTTCGCGGGGGAATGCCCTTGTGGAAGTACGTTGCCAATCGGATGCTCACCGCAATCGAGAATCTGCTCCTCGGATCAAAGCTGTCCGAGTTCCATACGGGTTATCGTGCTTACTCGCGCGCGCTGCTGGAAAGCATTCCCTGGGGTCACAATTCAGACGATTTCGTTTTCGACAACCAATTGCTCGCGCAGGCGCTGATCGCTGGGAGGCTTGTCGGTGAGATATCGGTGCCGACCAAGTATTTCGACGAAGCGAGTTCAATCGACTTCCGGCGATCGGTACGATACGGCTTCGGTGTCCTTGGCGTTTGCGCGCTCGGGCTGCTGGCACGGACGGGCATCTGGCAGGCGCGTATTTTTCGCGTCCGCGATCGAACATGAACGAGGGATCGATCAAGCGCTGGCTCGCCGAATTCTGGCGATTCACGCTGCACATCCTGACCGGATTGCTGGCGGTGGCTGCGCATTACGCGTTGATGGCGATCCTGCTCTATTTTGGCAGCAAGCCGCTGGTTGCAACGACGATCGGGACGGCTGCCGGCGCCCTTACGCGTTTCGTGCTCTCGTATCTTCATGTCTTCGAACCGACGAAGGGCGCGAAGGTGGCCATCGGCCGCTTTCTGGTGGTTCTTGGAGCGCAGACCATCGCGAACGGCGCAGTGTTTTCGGCGTTTCTCGGACTCGGCCTGACGACTTGGCCGGCGCAGATAGCAACGACCATTTTGCTGACGTTCGCGAACTACGCAATGTATCGCTTATGGGTGTTTCGCTGATAGACCGATGCCGAAGCGCGCACCGCCGCAACGTCCCGTTGACTATTGCAAACCCACCTCGCGGCGTCCGTCGGTGATCTCGGCAGTGACGTCACGGAAGCTACCGTTCTTGTAGGCCAGGAATTTCCCGCCATCCGCATTGGCACTATCGACCTCGGGTGGCGCACTCAGATACACGATGTCCAATTGGCCGACGTGCATCCACGGGACCGCTGCACCATTCGCCTCGAGAGGTCGAAACGGAAGGGCGGCGCGCGTGTCGAGTCGACCGTGTGGCACGAAGTAAAAATAGGTCGGGTACTCGTTGTGGAAGAGGCAGTCCTGCACGCGCTTGAGGTCGGGCTCCAAGGCCTTTACCACCGAGTCCATGGATACATAGATTGATGATTCCGGCGGCGGCTTGAAATCCAGGAAATAGACGTGGCACCTCTGCTTCGGTATATCAATCGCGGCGACTGACGCAATGGCCGCGCGTGCGAGGTGGCTCATTTCGCTCGACCTCAAACCGTAGTCCGTCGTCGTTCGATGTCCTGCGGAGCCGAGGCTTACGATAAGGACGACAAGCAGCAGTGTTGCTGCGGGCCGCCAGCGCGATTGCGCTGCCTCTATGTTGTCCAACATAGCGCTTAGGAGAATCGCGAAAAAGATGACTGCACCGATCGCGCTCAGGTAATAAAGCCTCGATTGCATCGCCACCTCTACCGCGGAGGCGCCGGCAGTGAGCGGCGCCGCATTGAGGGCGGCAACAGGTGCCTGCAGGAGCAACGGCACTAGCCAAAGTGCCAATCCGCACACCAGCAATTCCCGGCGCGGAGTTTTCCAGAACACTGCATGGTTTCTGCGCAATGCGAAAGCTGCCACAACGACGAACACGAGCGCAGCCGACGCAGTTCCTGCACGCTGCCAGGAATCCAGACGCGGCCAGAACGAGAGGTAGCCCGGCGCATGGACAAGCTCACTGAGAATGCCCCTGCGCATCAACCCCGGGAGCGAACCAGAACCGGTAAGAAGGCTCGACGGCGTTCCGAGCACGATCCAGCGCCACGCCAAATAGAGGGCGGCCGTTGCGAACAATGCCGCAAGCCCTTGCCACAACTTGGCGCTGCGCGGGTCGCGCACCGCCGCATCGAGCCACAGCAGGAATATGGGTATCAAAACGGCGATGCCCACTTCTTTCGACGCCATCGCCGCAAGCGCGAACAGCAGCGTTACGGCCAGCAGCGCCGCTCGGCCGTCCTTCCGCCAGTCGTAAGCGGCGCGCAGAGAGAGCAGGCAGAACAGAGCGGCGAGGAGGTCGAAGCGATTACTCCACACCAACACCGTCGCCATGGCGGCAGGGTGGATGGCAAACGCGAGCGCGCACAACCACGCCACTCCTCGAGGCAAGACGAGGTTGATGACGCGAAACAATGCCACGGCAACGGCAATATGAAGTCCCAGATCGGCGAGACTTTCGGCACGATAATCGAGGCCGAACAGGGCTTGCGTGAGCCACATCGACGCGAAACCAAGCGGGCGAAAGATTGCGCCAGGAACCATGAAGTGGTCGTCGACGAAGAATGCCCAAGGCGTGCCGACCAGTCGCATGTAGGCGAGCAAGGCGAAATCGTCGCGCACCCAGAAGCCCCGAAGGCTGGGCCAGTACGCCAGTGCGGCTACCAGTGCAAGCAGCACCATGTAGGCGCTTTGCAATGCGCGCTCCCGGTTGCCGAAAATCACGTCAGTCCCTTCATGCGGGCGAGGCGGGAGTGGGATTGCCTTCGAGAGCATGGCGCCCTGTGCAACTGCAGCGGGTATTTCGTGTCGGATTCCGCTGACGTTTTTTGAACGCGATCGAGAACCGGCAACTATTACTAATCCGCGGCAGCAGAAGCAGCGTACGCGTCTATTTCCGTAAGCCAGGACTTCTTGCGCGCGTCCGGCAGGAAAGACGCAACGATCGAGTTGCGCGCGAGCTGAGTTATGTCGGCACGAGATAGACCGAGCGCCTGCTGCGCGGCGATAAAATTTTCCGTGATGTAGCCACCGAAATACGCCGGGTCGTCGGAGTTTATGGTGACGCATAGACCACGATCGAGCAGGCGTTTGAGATTGTGGTCGGCCATGCTCTTGAATACGCCGAGCTTGACGTTCGACAAAGGACACACTGTCAGCGGGACTTGCAAGGCCGCGAGACGAAGGCACAGTCCGTCGTCCTCCTCGCAGCGCACACCGTGATCTATCCGCGCAACGTGGAGCAAGTCGAGAGCCTGCGCGATGTAGGAGGGAGGGCCTTCCTCGCCGGCGTGAGCGACAGCGATAAATCCGGCGTCGCGCGCCCGTTGAAAGACTTCGCTGAATTTCTGCGGCGGATTGCCGGCTTCCGCGGAGTCGAGCCCGACGGCGAAGATCGAATCCCGATGCGGCAGGGCCTGCTCGAGCGTCGCCATCGCATCGTCGGCGTTCAGATGGCGCAGGAAGCAAAGGATGAGCCTCGAGGAGATGCCGAGTTCGCTCATGCCGGCGTCGAGTGCACGTCGAATGCCGTGGAGGACGGTGGTGAAGGCTATGCCGCGAGCGGTGTGCGTCTGCGGGTCGAAAAAAATCTCGGCGTGCACGACCCCCTGTGCCCGTGCGCGCAGCAGATACGCCCAGGTGAGATCGTAGAAGTCGCTTTCGTCGCGCAGGACATCGGCGCACGCGTAGTACAGGTCGAGGAACGATTGCAGGTCGTCGAACCGATAGGCGTCGCGCAGCGCCGATTCCGATGCATAGCCCAATGTGACGCGATTCTTTCGCGCAAGCTGGAAAGCCATCGAGGGCTCGAGCGAGCCTTCGATGTGAATGTGCAGTTCGGCCTTCGGGATGCCGTCGATGAATGCTTTAGTGCCCCTTGCACCAACAGCACTTGTGTCGCCCATCGCTAACGCAGATCGCCGACGAAGCACCTACTTGGGAATGGACCCCTCGACGCCCTCGACGTACCAGTTGATCGCCATGAGGTCCTTGAATGGCATCTCCTGGCCGGCCGGAATCTTCATGGCACCCGTGTTGTCCTTGAGCGGCCCGGCAAAAAGTATCAGCTTGCCGTCGATGATGGCCTGTTTCTTCTCGTTGAAGACCTTCGCCACGTCGGGTGGCACCGACGCATTCAGCGGCGTCAGCACGACCATGCCCTCCTTGATTCCCCAACTTGTCTCATCGTTTTTCCAAGTGCCGTCGAGCATACGCTTGACTTCGCGGATGTAATAGACACCCCAGTTCTGGGTGTTCGCCGTGAGTTCCGCCTTAGGGCCATACTTGACCATGTCCGAATCCCAACCGAATGCGTTCACACCCTTCTCCTGGGCGACCTGAACGACAGCTGGAGAATCGGTATTTTGCGCGAGCATGTCCGCCCCTTGCGCGACCAGCGTTTCAGCAGCTTGCCGTTCCTTGCCCGGGTCGTACCACGTATTGACCCAGATGACCTTGGTCTTGATCTTCGGATTCACGCTCAGCGCGCCCATTGTGTACGCGTCGATGTTGCGAATCACCTCCGGAATCGGGAATGAGCCGACGAAACCCAGCGTGTTGGTCTTGGTCAGCTTGCCGGCGAGGACGCCAAGCAGATAGGCGCCTTCATAGAACCGCGGCTGATAGGTCGCCAGGTTGGGCGCGGTCTTGTAGCCGGTAGCGTGTTCGAACTTGACCTTGGGAAACTGCTTCGCAACCTTGAGCGTCGGTTCCATGTATCCGAACGAGGTCGTGAAGATCAGCTGGTTGCCGTCTGCAGCGAGTTGACGGATCACGCGTTCAGCGTCGGCGGTTTCGGGGACGTTCTCGACGAAGGTCGTCTTGATTTTGTCGCCAAACTCCTTTTGAACCGCTATACGGCCGAGATCGTGTTGATAGGTCCACCCGCCGTCGCCGACAGGTCCGAGGTAGACAAACGCGACCTTCAACGGTGGGTCTGCCGCGATCGCGGTGGTTCCCAAACCGAACACGAGGGCCGAGCCCAAAAGTATCGTGGCAAATCCGGAAATCAGACTACGCATATCTTCTCCTCGTATCGGGTTTCGCCGCGGTCGCGCTTTCCGCCAGGATACGCTGCCGAACCGAAATACGAATGCGCGCGCGGCTCGCCGCAATGTTACCAAAACGCCGTCTGCAAGTGCCATTCAACATGTGTCCGGGGACGCGCGCATCGCCGTCTCGCCCAAGGATCGCGCGCGACGGCCTCACGGGACCGCGGCATCCGAAGCGCGCGGCGAACATGAAAGGGGCGTTGCATCGTCGCTACGGGCGGAATACCCTGTCGATGGGCGCAGGGCACGCGCCCGTGATTTGCGTGCAACAGCAGGGAACGACAGCGCTGGGAGATCTTGGTGACGCAGCCAGAGACCGTCGAAATGAGTGGCCGGGAGCCACGCCTGATGTTGAACGGCATCACCAAGCGCTATCCTACGGTGGTCGCCAATCAGGACATCAGCCTCAGCGTGTGGCCGGGAGAAATCCACGCGGTGCTCGGCGAGAACGGTGCGGGCAAAAGCACGCTGATGAAGGTGGTTTACGGCGTCATCAAGCCTGACGCCGGTTCGATTCGGTGGGAAGGTCGCTACCAGACGATCGCGAATCCCGCGGCCGCGCGCCGCATGGGCATCGGCATGGTATTCCAGCACTTTTCGTTGTTCGAGACGCTCACCGTTGCGGAGAACATCGCGTTGGCGCTCGATCACCGCGTGCCGCGGGATGAACTCGCCGCCGGCATCAGCGAGGTGTCGACGCGTTACGGGCTGCCCATCGATCCGGCCCGCCTCGTCCATAGCATGTCGGTCGGCGAGAGACAGCGCGTCGAAATCGTCCGGTGCTTATTGCAAAATCCGAAACTCCTGATCATGGACGAACCGACGTCCGTGCTGACGCCGCAGGCTGTGCGTAAATTGTTCGAGACGCTGCGCCGTCTGGCTGCCGAAGGGTGCAGCATCCTTTATATCAGCCACAAGCTCGACGAAATCCGTGAACTCTGCGACACGGCGACGGTGTTGCGAAACGGCAAGGTCAGCGGCACCGCGGTACCGAAAAACGAAACGAACGAAAGTCTCGCCCGCATGATGGTCGGCGGCGAGCTCGCCGCGTGCCATCTCACGCCGCGTGCGCCTGGCGAAGTCCGCCTGCAACTGGAAAATCTCTCGCTGACGACCCTCGATCCGTTCGGCACTGCCTTGCAAGGCATCAACCTGGCCGTGCGCAGTGGGGAGATCGTAGGCCTTGCAGGTGTTTCCGGCAACGGCCAGAAGGAACTGCTTGCCGTTCTGTCCGGCGAAGCGCCGATCGAAGACGCGGCAGCAATTCGATTGCTCGGCGCGCCTGCCGGCGCCCTCGATCCCGCCCAGCGGCGTCGTCTCGGGCTGACTTTCGTCCCCGAAGAGCGGCTGGGTCGCGGCGCGGTACCGGGGATGAGCCTTGCCTACAATGCACTGCTCACCGGGGCGGATCACGGCATGGTCAGTCATGGCATCGTGCTCGGCGACGCGATGCATCAGTTTGCGCAAAGGGTCATCGAGCGCTTCAAGGTCAAGTGCGGAGGCGACGATGTCGTTGCGTCGAGTCTCTCCGGTGGCAACCTGCAGAAATACATCGTCGGACGCGAAACGCTGCTGGAACCGCGCGTGATGATCGCGGCGCAGCCGACCTGGGGCGTCGACGTGGGCGCGTCGATGCTGATCCGACAGGCGCTGATCGAGTTGCGCGACAGCGGCGTCGCGGTGCTGGTCATCTCCGAAGAGCTCGACGAGCTGTTCATGATCAGCGATCACATCGCGGTGCTTGCAGGAGGCCGCCTGTCGCCGACGCGACGGCCGGCCGAAACGACCGTCGAACAAATCGGCGTGTGGATGGGCGGGAATTTCGATTCCAGCGAGCTTGCCGCTGTGGAGGCTGATTTTGCTGCGGATTGAGCGGCGCCCCGCGCCTTCCCAGGCGATGCGCCTGGCATCGCCCCTGATCGCAGCGGTGGCGATCCTGGTCACCGGGTTTCTGATTTTCACGCTTCTCGGCAAGGAACCGGCGCCGGCGTTCTACGCGTTCTTCATCAAGCCGATCGATACCGCGTACGGATTCAGCGAGTTGCTGCTCAAGGCGACACCGCTGATCCTGTGCGGGCTGGGACTTGCGCTCGCCTATCGCGCGAACGTGTGGAATATCGGCGCGGAGGGGCAACTCGTGATGGGCGCCATCGCCGGCAGCGGTGTGGCGCTGACGTTCGGTGAAAGCAACGGTGCCTGGGTATTGCCGCTGATGCTGCTTGCAGGCGTCATCGGCGGGATGGCCTGGGCGGCGATCCCGGCATTTCTGCGCACACGGTTCAATACCAGTGAGATTCTGGTGACCTTGATGCTGGTGTACGTCGCGCAGCTGACTTTGTCGTTTCTCGTGCACGGGCCGTGGCGCGACCCTGCCGGCTATAACTTCCCGCAGTCGCGCATGTTCGGTGAGACTGAGTTGTTGCCGTTGCTCATGGAGGGCACGCGAGTAAGCTGGGCGTTTGTCGCGGCATTGCTGCTTGCTGGTGCGTCGTGGTTTTTTTCCGCAAAGACCTTTGCCGGGTTCCGCGCCCTGGTGGCCGGCCTCGCGCCCGCGGCTGCCCGCTACGCTGGTTTCAGCGAGAAGCGCAACATCTGGCTCGCTCTTCTGATCAGCGGAGCAACCGCCGGACTCGCGGGCATTTGCGAAGTGGCAGGGCCGATCGGCCAGCTGCAACCGACAGTCTCGCCTGGCTATGGGTTTGCCGGAATCATCGTCGCCTGGGTAGGACGGCTGCACCCGCTTGGTATCGTGCTCGCCGCGCTGCTGATGTCGCTGTTATATCTTGGTGGCGAAGCGGCGCAGATGCAACTTGCGCTTCCCTCCGCAGTGACGGGGTTGTTCCAGGGCTTGCTGTTGTTCTACGTGCTCGCAGCCGACCTTTTTATCGGCTACCGGGTCCGACGCGTGGAGCCTGCGATCAAGACCCAGGCGTCGGTTCAGACCGCGCAGGAGCAGACATGAGCTCGGTTCTCGCCCGCGCGTGGCGATGCCGGCACCGGGACGAGAGATGACCCCATGAATCCCGTTATTCCCATTGTGGCCAGTACGGTGGTGGCGGCGACACCCTTGATCTATGCGGCGCTTGGAGAGCTTATCGCCGAGAAAGCGGGCGTCCTCAACCTGGGCGTCGAAGGCATGATGCTCGTCGGCGCGGTGGCGGGCTTCGCGGCCAGCTTGTCTACAGGTAGTGCGACGCTCGCCTTTGCCGCGGCAGCCTGCGCGGGGATACTGCTTTCGCTGGTGTTCGCATTTCTCACGTTGACGATGCTCACGAATCAGGTTGCGACCGGTCTGGCGTTGACGCTGTTCGGCATCGGCCTGTCGGCGTTCGCAGGCCACGATTTCGTTGGGACGCCCATCACCGGCCTGAAACCCGTCGAAATCCCGGGCCTCAGCGATCTGCCCATCATCGGACTGCTGATCTTCCATTACGACATCATGGTCTACCTGTCGCTGTTGCTTCTCGTGGCGGTGCAGTGGTTTCTCGGCCGCAGCCATGCGGGCCTCAAGCTGCGTGCCGTCGGAGAATCCCCTGCCGTCGCGCACGCGATCGGTCACCCTGTCGTGGCGATCCGCTACCTTGCAGTGATGTTTGGTGGCGCGACTGCGGGCATCGCTGGCGCGTATCTGTCGACGGTCCAGACGCCGATGTGGGTCGAGGGCATGACGGCCGGCAAGGGCTGGATCGCGCTGGCGCTGGTCGTGTTCGGCACCTGGAAGCCGTTGCGCGTCGTTCTTGGCGCTTATCTGTTCGGCGGTGTGACGGTGCTGCAGCTCTACGCACAAGGATTCGGTTTTGCCGTTCCATCCCAATTCCTGTCGATGTTGCCGTACATCGCGACCGTGGTCGTGCTGGTCTTGATCTGCCGCAATCCGAAAACAATTCTGCTCAACCAGCCGGTCTCGCTCGGAATGCGCTTCCATCCCGACGGCTGACTCCGGGACCGCAGTCTCACTTGGGAAGCTTGGACTGCGTGGATGACACCCGTCGGCGCCGGAGTTGCGTACCGCAACAGAATAGTAGCGAGATTTGTCGATCGATTCTTTGTTTACTACGGTCGCTTTGTGGGAGCACCGTTCATCTGCGTTACGAATCGACACGGAAGAGGGCACAGGGAACCGGCGAGAAGAGGTCGCCAGGCTCGCATGCCGCCTTCGCGCTCGCTTCACAGAGTATTGCCCTTGACGCTGCGAACAAGGTTTCGCAGGAGTCATCTTCGAATCCAGAACTCGCGGCCAAAGATACTGTAGGTGACATTCTTGCGGTCGCGACCGTTTGCTTGAAGTCGATCGTCAGCTGACGCATGCTCGCATCTCTTCTTGCTTGTCGTGGAGACGAAAACTCGTACGTATAATGTCCAATCCGGTTTCCACCGGACACGACATTCGTCATCGTGCGAGGCGGCAATTGCTGAATTGTCGATCCGGCATCGGACTGCTCCTGACTGCCTGGGCTGCAACCCCGCAAGCGGCGAGCGTCACGATGCAGGTGTCCGCCACTGTCGTCGCGGTGCAGTGCACGGCGGAGCAGCGCACGAGAATCCGGGCCTGCGCAACCCCCGAGCAAGTGACAAGCATCGGGCCGTACAAGAGCATGGTCACGACCGAATCATCGTCCGACCAGCGCGGGGTCGTGTCGACCCGTCAGGAAATTCTTGTGGACCGTTCCCGTCAGGTCCTGGTCAAGACGCTGCTGTACTGACCGGCGACGCTACTGCTTCACGGACGCGGGGTCGCCGGATGTGCCTGTCGCTGTTGAGGAGGTGTCCGATCGCGCGGGCGCTGTGATTGGCGGAAGAGTGAATCCGGCACAAGGGTCCTTGCGCTCGGCGCGAGGCGAGAACCACAGGTAGTCGAATGCAGGTTCGGTGGTTCCAGCGGAGGCAGTATCGTACGCGGTGGTGTCGTCCGCATCCGGCTGAACTTCGGTGAAAGCCACGGCGACCACGCTCGCGCCCGGGGCGCGAGCACGAAGATAGAGCGGAACCGCCAGATCGCGGCGCACGTGACCCGCGCCTGCGATCAACACTGCGCCATCGCTTCGATAGCGCAGCAAATTGTCTGCCATGACAGCGTCCCGTGCTCGCTGCGCACGCGTCATAGGCGCGGCGTCCTGGCGGCGAAGCTGGCCGCAGTGGCCTTCGACGATCGTCGCCACCAGCGCGTCCTCCCGCGCCCGAGTCCATACGTCGAACAATGCTAATGCGGCGGGTGGAGCTCCCAGTCGATCAAAACCCTCCGCGGCGACATCGCGCGCCGCGCCACGCGACAGGTTCGCAGCGACGATGGGAAGTTTGGCGTTTACGGCGATGCGTATCAACGGCCCGTAGCTTGCCCAGCGCCAGCCGTTGCGATCAAAGCGACCTGCGGTGGCAATCGTTTCTGCATCCGCGCCGTTGGCCTCTGCGAGGTCGATGGCAGGCTGGTTTTCACGATCGAACTGCTCCATCGCGAGCGCCGGCCGGCGTCCGGCCTGAATCAGCGACGCGAGGATCGATGCCTGTCGCGCGTGGTGTTCAAGATTGTCGTGCACCTCGCCAAGCAGAACGAAATCGGTTACCGCCAACTTGCCCAGCAGTTCGGATGGCGCGATGAATCGCTGCTGGCGTACGTCCCAAATCTTGCCGGACAAGGGATGCGCGGTGGCTGCGACAGCAGCCTGCCCCGACGTGCCGGCTGCAATCATCGCGCAAACCAGGGCCACGGCCGCCCGGGCAACGCAAAAGCGCATGCGCCTTCCCTTCACCGGTTCGCCGGCGGCACGCTCCCAGCCCGCGCAACTCTTGCTCCGCGGGGACGAGGACGTCGAATTGCCACGCTGACACTCCGGCATGTTGCTTCGGTCGGAATCTGCTTGATAAATGCGATACCTCAGCAGGATACGGTTTCCATGCCGCTGAATGTGTGGTGCCACCGTACCGGCCGTTGCTGGGGAATAAAAAAAGCCGGGCGCGGGCCCGGCTTTCTGGTCTGGCGCGAAAAGCCGCGCTTCAGACTGCTTGAATGTTCGACGCTTGCTTGCCCTTCGGACCCGTCGTGACTTCGAACGAGACCTTCTGGCCTTCCTTCAGCGACTTGAATCCCGGCATGTTGATCGCCGAGAAATGTGCGAAGAGATCTTCTCCGCCGCCGTCCGGGGTAATGAAACCAAAGCCCTTCGCGTCGTTAAACCACTTTACTGTACCTGTTGCCATGTTTACCAATCCTCAAAACAAAAAATAATCGGGTCGAACCCGGCCGATGTTTCGATCTCAAGGACAGGAAAGTACGGCTTTTCGGCGACAGCGAAGCAGCCGGACAGGTCGTGCTTTAGTACTTGAAACAAAACACGTTGCGCACTATACCCACTTCCCGCTGTGGGGTCAAACGGCTTGTCAAGAAGGGTAGAAGGGCTCAAAAACGGCTTGATTCAGGCCGAAAGCTCGGCACGAACAATGGCCGCCCCGGCGCCGAGCGCCCTGAGCTTTCGCGCCCGCGACCTCCCGCGTCAGGGGTACCATGCCGCAGTTCGTGCAGGGATACAGACGATCGGCGGATACATACTGCAGCGCCGCCCGCAGGGTCGCCGCCACGTCCTCAGGGGTCTCGACGCGGTCGGTGGCAACGTCGATGGCCCCGACGAGCACATCCTTGCCGCGGAGCAGCCCAACAAGTTCCAGCGGTACGTGCGAGTTGGCGCATTCGAGGGAGACCTGGTCGATGGCCGACTTGGCGAGCAACGGGAACGTCTGTTCGTATTGGCGCCACTCCGCCCCCAGGGTTTTCTTCCAGTCGATGTTGGCCTTGATGCCGTAGCCGTAGCAGATGTGTACCGCGGTCGTGCAGTTCAGGCCGTCGCCCGCGCGCTCCAGGGCCGCGATGCCCCAATCGCGCACTTCGTCGAAATAGACGTTGAACGCGGGCTCGTCGAACTGGATCACGTCGACCCCTGTTTGTGCGATGGCGCGTGCTTCCTCGTTCAGGATTTCCGCGAAAGCCCACGCGAGCTTTTCGCGGCTCCGGTAGTGGCCGTCGTATAGGGTGTCGACCATGGTCATGGGGCCGGGCAGCGTGTATTTGGTCTGTCGCTGCGTCAGGCTCCGCAGAAATGCTGCGTCATCCACGAATATCGGGCCGCGCCGGGCTACCGGCCCGACGACCATCGGTACGTCGGCATCGTAACGATTGCGGATCCGGATCGTTTTCTTGTGCTCGAAGTCGACGCCGTCCAGGTTCTCTATGAAGGTTGTGACGAAATGACGGCGTGTCTGCTCGCCGTCGCTGACGATATCGATGCCGGCTAATTCCTGCTCGCGAACGACCAGGCGAACAGCGTCGCGCTTGCCCTCGGCGAGCTGCTCTCCCTCGAGCAGCCAAGGCGCCCAGAGCTGATTCGGAGGCGAAAGCCATGACGGCTTGGGCAAGCTTCCGGCGATTGTGGCCGGCAGTAGTGTTGGCATCGATTTCCCTTCGGCGTTGGCGAGTACCTGCGCGTAGCGGCGTGCGTGGCGCCGATTATATAGGCGTCTCAGCGCGCCCGATGTCAGGTCGCTTGACCACAATGCCGTGGCCACGTAAGTTGGCCAGCCTCGGTGCTTGCTCCAACGCGAGGAATTGATACGTGGCTCGCCGGTGCCGCAATTTCCGGCCACGTTCCCACATTCGCTGTCCCAACCAAGGCTTAAGCAAGGTCATGCCCCGGGTTCTGTATACCGATCAAGACTACGACAACGTCGCGCTCGAGCGCGGCCTGTTCGACGCCGCCGCCATCGAGCTGGTCGTCGCGAACCACAAGAGCGAAGACGCCATCATCGCCGCGGGCAAGGACTTCGACGCGTTCCTGATCCAATATGCGCCCATCAGTGAGCGGGTGCTCGCCGCGCTTCCAAGGCTGGCTATCGTCAGTCGGATCGGTGCCGGCTTCGATACGGTCGACACCGCCGCCTGCGCCAGGCGCGGCGTTTGGGTCGCCAACTCCCCAGACTACGGTGTCGGCGAAGTGTCGACTCACGCGCTCGCACTTGCGCTGGCACTGGTCCGCAACGTCGTCTCCTACCACCGCGACATCCAGGCGGGGAAGTGGCATTACCTTTCGTCGGGGAAGCTAAGGCGCGCGAGCGACATGACGCTGGGTGTCGTCGGCCTGGGCCGCATCGGCAAGCGCATGGCGCACGTATCGCGCAACGTATTCAAGCGCGTCGTTGCTTGCGACCCTTATCTCATCGACGGCGACTTCCCGGCTTATGTGGAACGGGCGGACCTCGCCGGCCTATTTGCTCAAAGCGATGTCGTCAGCTTGCATACGCCGCTCAACGACGAGACCCGCAGCATGATCGATGCCAAAGTTCTCGGACGCATGCGAGCGGGATCGTTTCTGGTCAACACTGCGCGTGGTGCGGTGATCAATATCGACGATTTGCTTAGCGCACTCGATAGTGGAATACTTGCCGGCGCCGGTCTCGACGTGCTGCCGGTCGAGCCAGTTGCGGACGCGCGGCTGCTCGGCCACCCCAGAGTGATCCTGACCCCGCACGCGGCATTTTTCAGCGTGCAGTCGGAGATCGAGTTGCGGCGCAAGGCGGCGCAGAACATTGTTAGCTGGGCAGCGACCGGACGTCCCGAGTATGTAGTCGTGGAAGGAACTCGCCGACTCGCGAAATAGAACAAACAGAGCGTCGCGAGTAAGCTAGACGAGCGCCCGACAGGTAGCCAGTCCGCGCAGTAGCTCGACGGCTGTGGTGAAGGAGGAAGATGGCAGCGGTAAGCATCAGAGCCGTGCAAAAGTTTTTCGGCTCGACCCAGGTCATTCACGGGGTGGATATCGACATCGCCGACGGCGAGTTCTGCGTGCTCGTCGGACCATCCGGTTGCGGCAAGTCCACGCTCCTGCGCATGCTGGCGGGCCTTGAGGAAATCACCCACGGCGAGATCAGCATCGGCGGCAAAGTGGTCAACCGCGTGCCGCCGAAAGAACGCGACATCGCCATGGTGTTCCAGAATTACGCGTTGTATCCGCACATGACCGTACGCGACAACATGTCGTTCGCGCTGATGCTCGCCAAGCAGTCGAAGGACGAAATCAGCGCACGCGTGAAGAAAGCCGCCGACATCCTGGGGCTGGACCAGCTGCTCGATCGCTATCCGCGCCAGCTCTCGGGCGGCCAGCGCCAGCGCGTCGCCATGGGGCGGGCGATCGTGCGTGACCCGCAGGTTTTTCTGTTCGACGAGCCGCTGTCGAACCTTGATGCCAAGCTCCGCGTACAGATGCGCACCGAGATCAAGGAGCTCCACCAGCGCCTGAAGACGACGTCGATCTACGTGACGCACGACCAGATCGAGGCAATGACCATGGCCGACAAGATCGTCGTCATGAAGGATGGCATCGTCGAACAGACCGGCGATCCACTGACGCTATACGATCGGCCCAACAACACGTTCGTCGCCGGTTTCATCGGGTCACCGGCGATGAACATGGTACCGGGTACCGCACGTGTCAATGGCGGTCCGGCGAGGGTCGAATTCGCCGACGGAGTGACGTTGCCGTTGCCCCGGGGCGCCGTGGCGGCGGACGGGCAGAGCGTGATCTATGGCATCCGGCCGGAGCACTGCGCGCTCGGCACCACCGGCCTTCCCGCGCAGGTTGTCGTTGTCGAGCCGACGGGCGCCGATACCCAACTCTATTGCCGCTGTAATGGCCGGGAAGTTACGGCGACAATCCGCGACCGTACCGACTGCCGTCCGGGCCAGAACGTTCATCTCGCGCCCGACCTCGCGCGGGCGCACGTGTTCGATACGGCGAGTGGCGAGCGCCTTGTCGCCTGATATTTTTCGCACGGGGCAATGCTAGAACCCAAAGCCCACCACTGGAGGAGGAAAACATGAGTGAGTTCAAACGTCGCAAGTTCCTGAAGACATCTGCGGCTGTCGCTGCCAGTGCCGCGGCCGGCCCGCTTATCTGGGTCAAGGACGCGAACGCGCAGTGGAGCAATGCGCCGGAGAAGGGCGCCAAGCTGCGCGTTCTGCGCTGGAGCCGGTTTGTCCAAGGCGACATCGACCGTTACATGGTCAACGTCAAGGCGTTCCAGGAAAAATACGGGATCGAAGTCCGCGTCGACAGCGAAGGTTGGGAGGACGTGCGGCCGAAGGCGGCTGTCGCGGCCAACACCGGCGCCGGCCCGGACATCATTCTGGGGACCAACGACGACGCCAATCTCTATCCGGAAAAACTGGTGGACGTGACGGACGTCTGTGCTTACCTTGGCACAAAGTACGGCGGTTGGTATCCGGTGTGCGACGGCTACCTGCGTCCGGATGGCAAGAAATGGATCGGCGTGCCGCTGGGGGTTGCCGGCGTGTGCATGGTCTACCGCGAGAGCGCGCTCAAGGCGGCAGGCTTCGACAGTTTCCCCAAGGACACCGACGGTTTCCTCAAGATGTGCAAGGCGCTGAAGGAAAAAGGTACACCGGCAGGAATGGCGCTAGGCAATGCCACCGGCGACGGCAACACATGGTGCCAATGGCTTGTTTGGGCGTTCGGCGGAAAGCTTGTGGACAAGGACAACAAGGTCATGATCGACAGCCCGGAGACGATCAAGGCGCTGGAGTATGCGAAGGAGCTGTACGCGACTTTCGTTCCCGGGACGCTGTCGTGGCTCGACCCCAACAACAACAAGGCGTTCCTCGATGGGCAGCTCTTCGTGACAAATAACGGCATTTCGATCTACTACGCCGCAAAGAACTCACAGGATCCCAAGGTCAAGGAGATGGCGGCGGACATCAATCATGCGAACATGCCGATCGGCCCCGTGGGTAAGCCAACCGAGTTCCAATTGTTCTTCAACCAGATGATCTTCAAGTACACGAAGTATCCGAAGGCGGCGAAGGAATACCTGCGCTTCATGATGGAGGCCGAGCAGATGGATCCGTGGGTGCAGGCCTCCATCGGTTACGTGACCCCGGCGCTTCGCTCCTACGAGAAGAACCCGATCTGGACCTCCGACCCAAAGCACACGCCGTACCGCAACTCGATGGTGAATATGCTGCCATCCGGCTATGCGGGGAAGATGGGGTATGCGTCTGCCGGCGCGCTGGCGGACTTCATCGTCGTCAACATGGTCGCCGAGGCGGCATCGGGATCGAAGACGCCAAAGGAAGCGGCGGAACGCGCCCAGAAGCGGGCTGAGCGCTACTACAAGGTTTGATATTGCGCTCAGCCCGGCAGCAGTCGTCTGTGCGAAGGCGCACAGCGCGCATGCCGGGCCGACGCAATATCTGCGCGCATTGGAGTGGGCGCTTGTGCGCCCCTCAACGCGCGCTTTTGTGCGAATAGCGACCGGTATCGGAGTGCTTCCATCGCAAGCCATTCAACCACGCTCTCCCGCGCACTCGACAACCGTACGGTCCTCGGGCTGCTATTCATGGTGCCGGCGGCGGTGTTGCTGCTTCTGTTCCTGACTTACCCCTTGGGGCTGGGCACCTATCTGGGCTTCACCGATCAGAAGATCGGCCGCAGCGGCGAGTGGATCGGCCTCGAGAACTACGAGTTTCTCTGGGGCGACGAGGTGACGCGGTTGGCGCTGTTCAATACGATTTTCTACACAACCGTCGCCAGCGTGATCAAGTTCGGGCTCGGGCTGTACCTCGCGTTGCTGCTAAACAAGCACATACCCTTCAAGCCTTTTTTCCGCGCCGTCGTCCTGCTGCCGTTCATCGTGCCGACCGCGCTATCGGCGATTGCCTTCTGGTGGATCTACGATTCGCAGTTCTCGATCATCAGCTGGACGCTGATGAAGATGGGTGTGATCCACCAGTACATCGATTTTCTCGGTAACCCGTGGAATGCCAGGTTCGCGACGATCGCCGCCAACATCTGGCGCGGCGTGCCGTTCGTCGCGATCACCTTGCTCGCGGGTCTGCAAACGATTTCGCCGTCGTATTACGAGGCAGCGAGCCTGGATGGCGCTTCGCCGTGGCAACAGTTTCGTCACATCACCTTGCCACTGCTGACGCCGATCATTGCGGTAGTGATGACTTTTTCGGTCTTATTCACGTTTACCGATTTCCAGCTGATCTACGTGTTGACGAGGGGAGGGCCACTGAACGCGACACACTTGATGGCGACTCTGTCGTTCCAGCGCGCGATCCCGGGCGGCAATCTGGGCGAGGGCGCGGCGATCGCGACGGCAATGGTGCCTTTCCTGCTGGCGGCAATACTGATCAGTTACTTCGGCCTGCAGCGTCGAGCGTGGCAGCAGGGGAGTGCCGATAAATGACGACTGCGACCGCGACACCGGAAACCGCAGACTCCCAGGGCATGCATTATCTGGTTTCGCTGCCGCGGCGAATCATTACGATCTATGTTCCGCTCTGCGCGTTCCTGTTCGTGCTGCTCTTCCCGTTCTACTGGATGGCCGTCACTGCGTTCAAGCCTGACGCGGAGCTGCTATCGCGTGAAGGCAACCCGTTCTGGGTGCACAGTCCGACACTCGCGCACATCAAGAAACTGTTATTTGATACCGCATATCCGGACTGGCTGTGGAACACGATCGTCATATCGGTTGTATCGACGTTCCTGTCGATCTTCTGCAGCGTTCTTGCCGCCTACGCGATCGAGCGGTTGCGCTTCCGCGGCTCGCGCTACGTGGGGATGAGCATTTTTCTCGCGTACCTCGTCCCGCCGTCGATACTGTTCATCCCGTTGGCGACAATGGTCTACAAGCTCGAGCTCTTCGATACCAGGCTCGCACTGATACTTACGTATCCGACGTTCCTCATTCCGTTCTGCACGTGGCTTCTGATGGGCTACTTCAAGTCGATTCCGCTCGAGCTCGAGGAATGCGCATTAATCGATGGTGCTACCCGCCTGCAGATTCTCGTCAAGATCATCCTGCCGCTGGCGGTGCCCGGTCTGATCTCCGCGGGCATCTTTGCGTTCACGCTGTCATGGAACGAGTTCATTTACGCGTTGACCTTCGTTTCGTCGTCGGAAGTCAAGACGGTTCCGGTCGGGGTGGTGACCGAATTGGTCGAGGGCGACGTGTACCACTGGGGATCGCTGATGGCCGGCGCGCTGTTCGGCTCGTTGCCCGTGGCGATCCTGTACTCGTTTTTCGTCGAGTATTACGTCTCGGGCCTCACCGGGGCGGTCAAAGAGTAGTCGCTGCCGCAGCGGGGTTGAAACGCGACGCCTCGACCCCAAGTCCGCTACAATGACGCCGAACTCTACCCACCCGAGGTCAGTACGATGAGCATCCAGGACACGATTCGCGAGCAGGTCACCACCCACCCCGTCGTGCTCTACATGAAGGGCACGCCACAATTCCCACAGTGCGGGTTCTCCAGTGCTGCGGTGCAGATGCTGAAGGCCTCCGGCACTGAGACGTTTTTCTCGGTGAACGTCCTCGCCGATCCTGACATCCGGCAGGGGGTCAAGGACTATGCCAACTGGCCGACGGTCCCGCAGCTCTATGTCAACGGCGAATTCGTCGGCGGCGCCGACATCATGCGCGAGATGTACGAGTCCGGAGAGTTGCAGCAGCTGCTCGCAAAGTTGACCGCCTAACTGTTTTTTCCGCTAGTCCGCGCGAGCCAACGCTAAGGTTTGCTCGCTGCCGCGCACGCTTTCGCTGAGCTTGGTTGCGCGCGATTGCCGTCGCCGCCCCCTGTCCCCACTACGTACTACGTAAGTATCACTACGTATTCCGCCACCGCTGCGGTTGCTTTGCTGCGCGGTTGCAACGGATCCAACCCACAGTTTTCACAACAACTTGCGCATGCTAGCGATTGGCTAACATATTGATTTTACATTCTAAGGTTATACCTGAAGGCATTTGCCGTTGATGCCGTCGTCATATCGCACGTGTCCCGAAGTACCGTTGGCATCCGATTTGCTTGATACCCCCTGCATGAAGTGAAGAGTTGGTCGTCGATATCACGACTTGACCATCTCAACAGGTTGCCAACGTGAGCACAACCAAGGGAATGAGCAATGAACACGGTAAAGCTTCGGTATGCATTGGGCGCTATCGCTGCGCTGGGAATCCTGGCTGCCAATAGCGCCCAGGCCGACACGCAACTCGTCACGGTCAACGCGCAAATCATCGGGATCTGCAAGTTCAACACTGGGCAGACGCCCGTAGTTACGGTCGCGAATACCGGTGCGACCATCGATCCGAGCCTGGCAGGGCCAGCGACCGGCAGCGCCAACGTCCTCTACAAGTGCACCAACGGCACGGCGCCGGTGTTCACCGGACCCCCCACGGCGACCGTGACCTGTACCACGGCCCCGACATGCGGTGTAACGACCATGCCGCCCGCGATGACCTACACCGGCGGCGGCAACGGCAGTGGTTTCTCGGTCAACAAGACACTGGTGGTCGCGGGTCAGCTGACTCAGTTGCAGTATCAAGACATGCAGGCGGGCACCTATTCCGGGACAGTAACCGTCACCGTTACCCTTGAAAAATTGTCGTCCTCTTTGGAACACGACGAATGAGAACCCCAAGACGTACGATTTCCGTGATGGTGGCAGCGGCCGCGGGCGTGCTCGCGGCGAGCGCGGCACAGGCCGACACCCAACTCGTCACGGTTAACGCGCAGATCATCGGGATCTGCAAGTTCAACAGCGGGCAGACGCCCGTAGTTACTGTCGCGAACAGTGGCGCCACGATCAACCCGAGTTTGGCGGGACCGGCGACCGGCAGCGCGAACGTCCTCTACAAGTGCACCAATGGAACCGTGCCGGTGTTCACCGGGCCGGCTACGGCGACCGTGACCTGTACGACGGCGCCGACATGCGGCGTGACGACGATGCCGCCCGCAATGACCTACACCGGCGGCGGTAACGGCAGTGGCTTCTCCGTCAACAAGACGCTGGTCGTCGCGGGTCAGCTGACTCAGTTGCAGTATCAAGACATGCAGGCGGGCACCTATTCCGGGACAGTGACCGTTACTGTCACGCCTTGAGCGGCAGGTTGTTATCGGTGGGATCAAGGGCCGCCGTTGGCGGCCTTGTTCTTGGGGAGGTGTCGAAACCAAGGGCATCTTCCTGCATCGGAATTGCCTAGACAATCGCATGCGTACAATGTGCGTCGGACTTCCGGCAACCGAGTCAACGCCTGTCATTTCGACATGATTGATGGAACACCGTATGAACATGCATGAACAGAGCATCGCTTTGTTTGCGGCGGTGGCGACGCTGTTCGCGACCAATGCCGCCGCACTCGACAGCAATAGTTCATCCGTTAGTGCTCAGGTCCTCGGGATTTGCCGATTCAATAGCGGCCAGTCGCCCGTGGTTACCATAGCGAACACTGGCGCTACCATCGACCCGAGCCTGGCGGGGCCGGCGACCGGCAACGCGGCTATCCAGTACCGCTGCACCAGGGGTACTGCGCCCGCCTTCACTGTGCCTTCCCCGGCCACGGTGAACTGCGCGACGGCGGCGACCTGCGGCGCGACGATGATGGCACCTACGTTGACTTCGGTGAATTCCGGTGCGGGAACCGGCTTCGGCAGTGGCAATGACAAGACGTTGACTGTTACGGGGCAGCTAACGCAGACGCAGTATCAAGACATGCAGGCCGGAACCTACTCCGGTACCGTGGTCGTGACGGTTACGCCATGAGCGTCCGTGGTTTCCTTTTATGCGCGTTGCTCATCGGTGTGGCCACGAGTGCCGGTGCGGCGTGCACGTTCCGGTCTGGACCCGGCGGGATCACATTCAACGCGTTTGACCCATCGGCGGCGACCACGCAGACGGCGTCGACCAGCGCGCAGGTCCAATGTACCGGAGGACAGTCGCCACTATGGGTGTTTTCCGGCGCGAACGGTAGCTCTCCGCTGCAGATGAAACATGTGACGGCCAGCGTTTTCATTCCCTATAGCGTCGGCTCCTCCTTTGTCTCCGGAGGGCCGGGCAATCAACTCTGGACCATTACAGCCACTGTGCTGGGACCGAACTACCAAAATGCGCAGGTGGGATCCTATTCGGACATTCTCACCTTCACGATCTTTCCCTGATTATCGCGGAGCAACAATATGTTGGTGCGGATGTCCTGGCTTGTCGTCGTCGCGTTCGCCGCCTTTGCAGAGGCAGCTGAAGCGGCGGAATTCACAATAAACCCATTGCAGGTGCGCCTTGACCGCACCAGTCGGGCAAGTGAAATCGTGGTGCGCAACGATGACGCCGCGCCGTTGCGAATGCAGATCCAGGCGATGAACTGGCGCCAGGATGCGGATGGGCGGGACCAGTACGAGCCGGCCGACGGTCTGCTGTACTTCCCGCGCGCCATGGAAATTCCGGCTGGCGACTCACGCGTTATTCGCGTTGGCGTCAAGGCGGCGCCCGTATCGAAAGAGGAAGCGTTTCGGGTGTTCGTCGAGGAACTGCCCCCCGCAAACGCTACGGGCGCGGTGACGCCGGGGACCTCATTGCAGGTCGTGCTCAGAGTTGGCGTCCCGGTATTCGTTGCGCCAGCGCAACTCGACCGCAAGGGCGAGATCATTCGACTGGACGTTTGCCGGCTCAATGGCCGAATGGGTCGTGGCGAATACGGGCAACGTTCATTTGCGTGCCGAACGCGTCGAAATGATCGGTCTCGCCCGCGACGGGACCAAGCTCTTTGAAGAACAGTTCCAGGAACGATACTTCCTCGCGGGAGTCGTCAAGACGCTTCGGTTCGAAGTCCCTGCCGAGAAATGCGGGCAGCTCGCAACGCTCGAAGTTGCAGTGTCGGGCGAGAACCTGGACCTGAAACGCCAACTCGATGTTTCCCCCGGTTCTTGCCGCTAGACTGCGCCCACTCGGTCTCGTCGCCGGAATCGTCTTCGCGTTGCTCGCGGGCCTGACCACGCCGGCGCCGGCTGCGGCAGGCGAGGACGCTTCGCGCGTTAGCGGTTTCGCACTCCCCGGCAGTGCGGGCGCAGCTGCTGCCGAAGGTCCATTCGCGATGCTTTTTGTTAGGGTCATCGTGAATACCATCAACCGAGGCGACATCCCGATCCTGCGCGACGAGCAGGGAAATGTGTTCGTCCCGGCAGCAGAATTCGCGAATTGGGGTCTCTCGCTCGCGGGCGCAACGCCCATCACGCTGAACGGCGAACGCTATATCCCCGTGTCTCAGCTCGAAGGGATCGAGGTCCGGTTCGATGCGAGGACCGTGACGCTCGAGTTGCAGGTCGGCGCGC
Source organism: uncultured beta proteobacterium (assembly GCA_963829375.1). Lineage (GTDB taxonomy): Bacteria > Pseudomonadota > Gammaproteobacteria > Burkholderiales > Casimicrobiaceae > PALSA-1003. The sequence continues at coordinate 119,856 of CAWHIS010000003.1, forward strand.
ACGGGTTTTCGGGTACCGTCGTCAATCTGGGACCGCAGCGGCGATCGGGGGTTGTCTACCCCGCCGAAAACAGCTTATTCCTGAACTACGGACTCAACGCCAACGGCGACGAGTCCTTTGGCCAGCGCGTCTACCAATTCGCCACCGAGCTCGGGGCACGTTCCGGCAGCTGGCTTTTCTACAATACGACTAGCGATCAATGGGGTAGCGGCGTGACCACCGGGTTCACGCGCCTGCTGACCAATGTGCAGTATGACGATCGACCGAACCTCCGCCGCTTGACTCTTGGCGATTTCTTCACGCCGTCGTTCAACCTCGCGAGCTCCGTGCCCCTGGGCGGGATCAGCCTCACCAAGTTCTACTCGATGGACCCGTATTTCATCCAGTATCCGACGGCGGCGTTTCGGACCGAGGTCGCATTCCCGTCGACCGTGCAGGTCCGTGTGGACGGGAATCTCGTTGCGCAGCGCCCCGTGCCACCTGGGCCCGTCGACATTACGAACATCAGCGGCGTTACCGGTGGGCACAACGTGTCGGTCACCATTCGTGATCCGTTCGGCCGCGAACAGGTGCTGCAGCAGCCGTTCTTTTTTGCCACCGATGCGGGATTGGCAGCAGGGCTGCACGAGTACAGCTACAACGCGGGCTTTCTGCGCCGCGAATACGGCATCCAGAGCGGCAACTACGGCGATCTCGCCGCAACCGCCTTCCACCGGTACGCGTTCACAGACGAACTGACGCTCGGGCTGCGCGGGCAGGGGACCAGGAGTCTCTACAACGTTGGCCCCTTCGGCACCTATCAGCTTCCAAGGCTGGGTATCTTCGGCGCCGGCGTGTCGATCGGCGGGCGCGAAGGGCGCTCGGGACCCGCGACGGCCGCAGCGTACACGTATAGCGGCAATAATTTTGGACTGAGTCTCGGCGCACAGTATCTGTCGCGAAATTTTGCGCAGCTCTCCGACCTCGAACCCGGTCAGCGCATTCGCACCAACCAATTTGCTTCCGCCTCGGTTTTCTCGCGCGACCTGGGTAGCGTCAGCGCCACCTATACCGCGCTCACCAGCTACGACGGCCCGAACACGAAGCTCTGGAATATCTCGTACACGCTCGGCGTGTTCGCTGAAAAGGGACTGGTCGCACTCAACTACAATCGCACGCTCGAACCGCAGTCGATATCGTCGTGGCTGCTGTCGTTCCGCTATTTTTTCGATACCACGACGTCAGTCGTAGCGGCCGTCGGCGGCACCGGCAATCGCAACACCCAGGCGGTCTCGCTGGAACAATCCATTCCACAAGGCGAGGGTGTCGGCTACGCTTTCACCGCGGCACATGCAACCGGCGACGGATCGGACGGAGCTTTCGGACGCGCGTTCGTCCAGGTCAATGCAGCGAATGCGACCTTTGGTGGCGAATATTCGCGCGCGAGCAACGCCACGGCCGGCGCCTCCTTGAGTAATGTCTTCCTGGCCGGCAGCATCGGTTATGTCGGCGGCTCGATTTTTGCGGCCCGACCGGTCGCAGACAGCTTCGCGCTGATCCGGTTGCCGGGAACGCCGGATGTACCGGTCTACGCGAACAGCTGGTACGCCGGAAAGACCAACGCGGCCGGAGAAATTGTCGCCACCAACATCAGTTCGTACTACGATAATTTCATCATCTTCTCGGCCAAGGACCTGCCGCTGGACTACATCTTCCCCAGCGCGGAGAAGGTGATCTCGCCCATGACGCGCAGCGGGACGTTGGTTGAATTTGCCGTGCGCAAGAACCATGCGGTCGTCGGCGTATTGGTGACGACGCACGACGGGAAGCCGGTGCCGCTCGAGTTCGTGGAGATCACGCTCGAACGTGGGGCCACGACGCTTCAGTCGTTCACGGCCCGCCGCGGCGAGTTCTACGCTGAAGGCGTGGAGCCGGGGGTGTATCGGCTGCGGGCGGTCGGAGAATTGCCTTGCGTGGCCAGCATCAAGGTGCCGGATCCTGCCGCTGCGATGACCGAACTCGGCAATGTTGTTTGCGAGCGTTAGCGCAACGACCTGCGCTCACGTCCGCGCGCGCTGCACGCGCTTGACCTCGGGAATGCGATGCAAAGCGCGCATCACGTTGGCGAGATGCTTGCGATCGCGTACCTGAACACCGAAGAACATGTTGAATACGGGGCCCTCGTCGGGGCGTTCCATGGAAACGTAAGCGATGTTCGCGCCGGCGTCGGCGATTGCGGTCGCGAGTTTGGCGAGCAAGCCGCGCTGATCGGTTACCAGCAGCCGCATGCCCGCTTCGAACACGCCCTGTGCATCGGGCGCCCATTCGACGTCGACGATCTGATCGGTGTCGACGCGGCTCTTGCGCAACGTATGGCAATCGCGCGTGTGTACCAGAAGACCCTGCCCGCGGCGGAACTGGCCGACGATCGCATCGCCGGGAATCGGACGGCAACACTTGCCATACTGGATGGCGACGCCTTCGACGCCGCGTAACTGCAGTGCACCTGGTTTTGCGGTATGCGCCTGGCGGTTCGTCGGCGGCACGGTTCGCCGCTCGGGTCAGCGCCTGCGCAACCACGAAGGACAAGCGCTTGCCCAACCCGATGTCGGCCAGGATGTCGAGACGCCCTTTTGCGCCGTATTCTCGCGCCAGCGCCTCCCACCTTTCCCAAGTGATCGTTTCCGGCGGGACCTTGAGCGACGCCAAGGCTTGCTCGAGCATGCGTTCGCCCAGGACCGCCGACTCGCGCTGCTGCAGTGACTTGAGAAAGTGGCGGATCCGCGAACGGGCTTTGCCGGTCGCGACGAAGTTGAGCCACGACGGATTGGGCCGCGCCGTCGGCGAGGTGGTGATCTCGACCTGGTCGCCGTTCTTGAGCTCGGTCCGCAGCGGCATCAATTCGTAATTGATCCGGGCTGAAGTGCAGTGGTGGCCGATGTCGGTGTGTACCGCGTAGGCGAAATCGACCGCCGTCGCACCGTTCGGCAGCGCCATGATCTTGCCTTTGGGAGTGAACACATAGATTGCGTCGGGGAAGAGGTCGCCCTTGATGTGCTCCAGAAACTCCTTCGAATCGCGCGACTCGGAACCGATCTCCAGCAGGCTCTGCAGCCAACGGTGCGTCTGCTGCTGCGCTTCCGCGATGTCCAATTGGTCGCCGGTCTTGTACAGCCAATGTGCAGCAACGCCGGCCTCGGCAATGCGATGCATGTCCTGCGTACGGATCTGTGCTTCGAGCGGCGTTCCGAAAGGGCCGAACAGCGTCGTGTGCAGCGACTGGTAACCGTTGGCCTTCGGAATCGCGACGTAGTCCTTGAACTTGCCGGGGATTGGCTTATAAAGCCCGTGCAGCACGCCGAGCGCCGCGTAGCACGCGGTCATGTCCTTGACGATGATCCGCACGCCATAGATATCGAACACCTGCGAGAACGTGTAGTGCTTCTCGCGCATCTTCTTGTAAACGCTGTAGACGGTTTTTTCCCGACCGCTGACCGTAGCCGCGATGCCCGCCAGTTTCAGTCCATCCCGGATCGTCTGCAGGATGCGCTTCATCACTTCGCGGCGATTGCCCCGGGCGGCCTTGATCTGCTTCGCGAGCACCCGGTAACGCATGGGGTTGAGATTCTTGAACGACAGTTCCTGCAGCTCCAGATACAGCGCGTTCAAACCTAGTCGATTGGCGATCGGCGCGTAGATGTCGAGCGTCTCGCGGGCGATGCGCTTGCGATGTGTGGGCACCATCGCGTCGAGCGTGCGCATGTTGTGCAGTCGATCCGCGAGCTTGATGAGGATGACGCGAACATCCTGCGCCATTGCCAGCAGCATCTTGCGGAAGTTTTCCGCCTGCGCGTCCTCGCGCGACTGGAATTCGATCTGGTCGAGCTTGGAAACTCCGTCGACCATGTCGGCTACAGGTTTGCCGAATGAAGACTCGATCTCGGTCTTGGTGACCTTGGTGTCCTCCATCACGTCGTGGAGGAGCGCTGCGGCGAGCCCCTGCGCGTCGATGCGCCACTGCGACAGGATGCTGGCGACCGCCAGCGGGTGCGTAATGTAGGGCTCGCCCGATTTGCGAAACTGGCCCTGATGCGCGTTTTCCGAGAACGCGAACGCGCGCTCTACCAACGCAACGTCAGGAGGGGGCAGGTAGTGACCAAGGTGTCGGGTGAACTCGGCAATTTCCGACATGCTTGATTACATTGGGGCAGTGTGGGCTAGCTCAACTTTGCGGCTTCAACAGCATCTCGATGCCGACCTTGCCCGCTGCGACCTCGCGCAGCGCGATGACCGTCGGCTTGTCGCGGTCTCCTTCGACCATGGGCGCCGACCCGGCGCTGATCTGGCGGGCTCGATTGGTTGCGGCAAGCGTGAGCTCGAAGCGGTTAGGAATCTTGATGAGGCAATCTTCGATGGTGATGCGAGCCATGCGTCTATCCTTCAAGTAAGCTGTTCGATCAATGCCCGGTAGCGCGCGCGTTGTTGGGGACCACGGAGCCGCGCCGACCTCACGATCGCGGTCAGGTCGTCAACGGCCGAGGCAAAGTCCTGATTAATAATAACATAATCGAATTCCTTGCAGTGGCGAATCTCATCCCGCGCCGCAGTCAACCGACGTGCAATCGTTGCGTCGTCGTCCTGCCCACGTTTGACCAGCCGTTGCCGCAACGATTCCAGGGAGGGCGGCAGGATGAACAAGTGCACCGAATCAGGCACTAACGAGCGCACCTGGGCCGCACCTTGCCAATCGATCTCAAGCAATACGTCGCGCCCCGCCTCGACTTCGGCCTTCAGCCACGTGGCCGACGTCGCGTACCAATTGCCGTGGACGTGCGCATGCTCGAGGAATTCGCCGCCGGCCTTCAGCGCCATGAATCGATCCGCGGTAATGAAATGATAGTCGACGCCTTCGCGCTCGCCCGGTCGAGGTGCCCGAGTAGTATAGGAAACCGATAGCCGGATGCCGCGTTCGCGTTCGAGCAGGGCGCGCGTGAGACTGGTCTTGCCACCCCCCGACGGCGCCGCGATCACAAACAGATTTCCGGTGGGCGTCATGTTGTGGTGTACTTACTCGATATTCTGGACCTGTTCCCGCATCTGCTCGATCAGCACCTTGATTTCCAGGGCCGACTGCGACAATTCGGCATCAACCGACTTCGATCCCAGCGTGTTGGCCTCGCGATTGAGTTCCTGCATCAGGAAGTCCAGGCGCTTGCCGCTCGACCCGCCGGCCCCGAGCACGCGCCGCACTTCCGCCACGTGGGTGACGAGCCGGGAGACTTCCTCCGCGACGTCGACCTTGGTCGCAAAAAGGGCCAATTCCTGCTTCAGGCGCTCGGTATCGGGATCGAGCCCGGCTTCGCGCAGGCGAGCGCCGAGCTTCTCCACGTAGGCATCGTGAATGGCAGGAACCCGTGGCGCCACGCGCTTCAGTTGCGCGTCGATACCCTGGCAATGCTCCTCCAGAACCGCCTTGAGCTTTTCGCCCTCGCGCCGACGCGAGGCCGCCAGTTCGCCCATCGCTTGACGCACCAGCTCGATCGTCTTCGCGGCGAGTGCATCGGGATCGAGGGAGGGCTCGGTCAGCACGCCGGGCCACCGCAATATCTCGACGGTAGACAAAGGCGTGCTCCCCGGCGCGTGGCGCAGCACCTCGGCGGCTGCATCACGCAGTTGCGCAACCCGTTCGGCGTTGAGCGCAAGGGTCGTTGCGCCGGGCGTCGCCCGAGTCAGCGCGATCCGGCAGTCGACCTTGCCTCGCTTCAACTCGGTTGCAAGGACTTCGCGCACGGCGGTCTCGAGTCCGCGCAATTCGTCGGGCATGCGCAGCTGCAGGTCGAGGTAGCGGTGATTGACCGACCGCAACTCGACGCTCAGCGCGCAACCGGGTAAATCCGCCCCCACCGCCGCGAAGCCGGTCATGCTGAGGATCATGGGGTGCAATTCCGGTGCTCGAGCGGAGAAATGAGCGGGAAAGTCAATGAAATCTTTACTTTATGCGCAGGGTTGCAGAGAATGTAGAGGTTATCAATCCTATGCGCAAGTACAGGCGGAGCGCGCGTCGCGCCGCTACTGCCAGCCCTATGGGCGTTACCAATCAAGCACTGCCCTCCAGCTACCAGCTGCTGAATTACCGCATCGACCGCCAGATCAGCCGCGGCGGGTTTTCGATCGTCTATCGAGCCTTCGACGACAGCGGGGCGCCGGTTGCGATCAAGGAATACCTTCCGTCCTCGCTGGTCCTGCGTACCGAAGGCGACATCGTTCGGGCAAGTTCAGCCGAGAACCTCACGTCATTTCGCTACGGAATGAAGTGCTTCTTCGAGGAAGGGCGGGCACTCGCCAAGATCAATCACCCCAACGTCGTGCGCGTTCTGAATTTTTTTCGCGCGAACGAAACGGTCTATATGGTGATGCGCTACGAGCGTGGCCGCACGCTCCAGCAGCAGATCCAGTTGCGCCAGGACCAGATGTCGGAGCGGCTGGTGCGGCACGTGTTCATGCATCTGCTGAACGGACTGCGCGAAGTGCATACGCACAAGCTGCTGCACCTCGACATCAAGCCTGCCAATGTCTACCTCCGGACCGACGGTACGCCCGTGTTGCTCGATTTCGGGGCCGCGCGCCAGACGCTGACATCGGCGCGGCCGAAGCTCGCGCCGATGTACACACCGGGATTCGCGGCGCCCGAGCAATATCGTGATCCGGACCGCCTGGGGCCGTGGACCGATGTCTACGGTATCGGCGCCAGCATCTTTGCGTGCCTCGCGGCGTTCGCGCCGCAAGCGGCCGATGCTCGGGTGGCCGAGGACCATCTGGTGTCCGCCAAGAAGATCTGGGCCGGCGCGTATTCGGACAACCTGCTCGACGTCGTCGACTGGTGCCTGCGACTCGATCCGCTCGAGCGGCCGCAGAGTGTTTTCGCGCTGCAAAAAGCGATCCGCGACATTCCGCCGAAGAAGCGCAAGCTGACATTCATCGACTCGATCAAGAAGCGGCTGTTCACCGAAGTAATGTAGGCGCGCGTGCGGTTCACCATCTTCCAGGAAAGTCGCAAGAGCCAACGCAAGATCAATCAGGATCGGCTCGCCTACACGTACAGCCGGGACACGTTGCTGCTGGTCCTTGCCGACGGCATGGGCGGGCACGCCGGTGGCGAGATCGCGGCGCAAATCGCCGTGCGCCTTTTCATCGAGCGATTCCAGCAGGAAGCCAAGCCAACGCTGAAGAACCCGCTCAAGTTCCTGCAGGACACGATGTTGCGCGCGCATTCCGCGCTGGGATCGTATGCCAACCAGTTTTCGATGCTGGAAACGCCGCGCACCACGTGCGTCGCGTGCATCGTCCAGCAAAACTACGCTTACTGGGCGCATGTCGGGGACTCGCGCCTGTACTTGTTCCGGCAGGGTGGCCTCATCGGACAGACCAAGGACCATTCGAAGGTCCAGTACCTCCTCGACCAGGGGCTCATCGGCACGCACGAGGTGGCCGACCACCCGGACCGCAACAAGATCTTCAGTTGCCTCGGCGGCTTGGTCGATCCGGTGATCGACTTGTCGCGACGCACACCACTGCGCAACGGCGACCTCATGGTGCTGTGCACGGACGGCCTGTGGGGTGTTTATCCGCAGGAGGAGATCGCGCGGGCGCTGACCGGTACGCCGATCCTGAAATCCGCCCCGGTACTGATGCGCGAAGCGGAAGCCCGTGGCGGTCCGGAAGGGGACAACCTGTCGATGATTGTCGTCCGTTGGGGCCCCGATACCTTGACTGACGATCCGACCACGACGATTACCGAAACGCTCGGGCTCGGCGAGTTCGAGACCGAAATCGACCGCACGCTTACGCTGACCGACCGCAAGGGCGCGCAGCGCGACTTGACCGACGACGAAATCGAGCGGGCGATCGAAGAAATTCAGGCGACGATCAAACGCTACCGCCGGTGATGCGAACCGACTGACATGCGCCAGCTGATACTCGACACCGAGACTACCGGACTGGACCCGAGACAAGGACATCGGATCATCGAGATCGGCGTCGTTGAACTCGTCGATCGCCGCCCCACTGGCCGGCACCTTCACCTGTACATCAACCCGGAGCGCGAGATCGATCCGGCCGCGACCGAAGTGCATGGTTTTACCTGGGATATGCTGCGCGAAAAGCCGCGGTTCGCAGATGTCATCGGCGAATTCATCGATTTCGCGCGCGGCGCTCAGTGGATAATTCACAACGCCCCGTTCGACATCGGGTTTCTCGATGAGGAACTCAAGCGCCTGGATCTTCCCGCGAGCGCGGCGCTCGCGTCCGAAGTGATCGATGCTCTCGCGCTCGCGCGCGAGCAGTTTCCCGGCAAACGCAACAACCTCGACGCGCTGTGCGATCGCATGGGTGTCGCGAACGCCCATCGCACGTTGCACGGCGCGCTGCTCGACGCGCAGTTGCTGTCCGAGGTGTATCTCGCGATGACGCGCGGACAGGAAACGCTGACTATCGATCTCGCTGCACCGACAGTCACGCTCGATATCGCAGCTGCCGGCGCGACAATGGCGCCGGTCGTGCTCCGTGTCCTTGCGCCAACGGCCGAGGAGATGGCCGCGCATCACGCTTATCTTGCCGACCTAAACCTCGCATCCAAGGGCGCTTGCGTGTGGCTCGCCCTCGAAGCAGCATGACGCCCGTATGAACGAAGAGTCCGGTAACGCAACGGTAACGAACGCCAGCCATACTGGCGCGGCCTCATCGGCGCGCGCGCACCCGGCCGCCGTGACCCCGCCGATCATGCCCGACGAGCCGCCCAAGGGACGCGAAGCACCACCGATCAATCGCGAGCTGTCGCTGCTTGCGTTCAATCGTCGCGTTCTCGCCTTGGCGGAGGACCCCGGCGTGCCGTTGCTGGAGCGGCTGCGGTTCCTGTGCATCGTCAGCAGCAATCTCGACGAATTCTTCGAGATTCGGGTTGCCGGTCTGCGGGAGCAGTTGCGGATCAAGGCGCCGCCGCCCGGGACGACACTGCACGACCTGCGAGCGAATTTCACGCGCATCAGCGAGGAAGCGCAGACGCTCGTTGCGGACAAGTACCGCTTGCTCAACCAGCAGGTGCTGCCGGCGATGGCGGCGGTGGGCATCCGTTTGTTGCGCCACGCCGACCGTAACGCCGAGCAGCGTGCGTGGGTGGCCGAATACTTTCGCCGCGAAGTAAAACCGCTGCTGACGCCGATCGGGCTCGACCCGGCCCATCCATTTCCGCAGGTCGTTAACAAGACGCTGAACTTCATCATCGAGCTGTCGGGTCGGGATGCCTTTGGGCGCGAAACGTCGATTGCCATCGTCAAGGCGCCGCGCCTGCTGCCGCGCGTCATCGAATTGCCGAAGGAAGTCGCGCCCGACAACACGTTTGTCCTGCTGTCCTCGATCATTCACGCGCATCTCAGCGATCTTTTTGCCGGCCGCGAGGTCGTCAGTTATTCGCAGTTCAGGGTAACGCGCGACGCGGACCTGTGGTTTGACGAGGAAGAGGTCAAGAACCTGCGTCAGGCGCTTGAGGGTGAGTTGCCGCAACGGCAATTCGGACTCGCGGTGCGTCTCGAGGTCGCGGCGGGCTGCCCGGCGCACCTCGCGGATTTGCTTTTGCAGCAGTTCGAGCTTCAGGAATTCGATCTGTACCGCTGTGACGGCCCGGTGAACCTTGCGCGAATGGCAGCCCTGGTTGACGAAACCGATCTCGACGAGCACAAGTATCCTTCGTTCCTGCAAGGCATTCCGGACCGCCTCAAGGATCAGCCGGACCTGCTCGCCGTGATTCGTCAACACGATGTGCTGCTGCATCATCCTTATCAGGCGTTCGATCCGGTCGTCGAGTTCATCCGCAAGGCAGTCGACGATCCCGACGTCGTTGCCATAAAACAGACCGTCTATCGCACCGGTGTCAACTCAGTCCTGATGGAGGCGCTTGTCGAGGCCGCGCGCCGGGGCAAGGAAGTCACCGTCGTGGTGGAACTCCTGGCGCGCTTCGACGAGGAAGCCAACATCAACTGGGCGGAGCGGCTCGAACAGGCGGGCGCCCAGGTGGTCTACGGCGTGTTTGGCCTCAAGACCCACGCCAAGCTCGCCTTGTTGCTGCGCCGTGAACGCGATGCGACCGGCAAAACCCAGCTGCAACCTTACGCGCATCTCGGTACCGGAAACTACCACCCGCGCACCGCGCGCCTGTACACCGATTTCGGATTGTTTACCGCGAATGCCGATATCTGCGCCGACGTGAGCGAAGTGTTTCTGCATATCACCAGCCTCGCCAAGGCGAACAAGCTCAAGCACCTCTGGCTCGCGCCATTCACGATGCAACGTCACCTGCTCGATGCGATCCGCCGGGAAGCGCGCCACGCAAGAGAAGGCAAGCCCGCGCGGATCATCGCGAAAATGAACGCGTTGCTCGAAGAAGCGGTCATCAAGTCGCTCTACGCTGCATCCGAGGCCGGGGTGCAGATCGATCTGATCGTGCGTGGGGCATGCGCGCTGCGGCCGGGCGTCAAGGGCGTGTCGGAGAATATTCGCGTGCGCTCGATATTGGGCAGATTCCTCGAGCATCACCGCGTGTGGTACTTCGGGAACAACGGCAATGAAGACGTGTTTCTTGCAAGCGCCGACTGGATGGGGCGCAATCTGTTCCGGCGCGTCGAGGTTGCGTTCCCGGTGCTCGACCGCGAGCTAAAAAAACGGGTGATCGACGAGGGACTCAAGCCCTACCTTTCCGACAACTGGGACGCGTGGGAGCTTGCTCCCGACGGCAGCTATCACCGGCAGAAACCGAAGGGCCGTGGCCACGCGATCTCGGCGCAGCAGGGATTGCTCGATCGCCTGGCCGACCATACTCCGCCAAGCTCATGAAATCCGAAATCTGATGGACCTCATTCTTTGGCGCCATGCCGAGGCGGAATCCGGTGAGCCGGATCTGGGGCGCCGCTTGACGGCGAAGGGTATCAAGCAGGCGGAACGGATGGCAGCGTGGCTGGAAGGCCACCTCCCGGACACGTGCCGCATCCTGGTGAGTCCTGCCGATCGGGCGCAGCAGACCGCGCTGGCGTTGAAACGAAAGTTCAAAACCGTCCCCGAGATCGCGCCGGGTGCGACTGTTGCATCGGTGCTGGGAGCGGCGGGCTGGCCCGATGCGCGCGAGCCGGTACTCATCGTTGGCCATCAGCCGACGCTTGGTGAGGTGGCCGCCTTCCTGCTGTCGGGACAGGACGCTTCGTGGAGTGTGCGCAAAGGCGCGGTGTGGTGGCTGACCAATCGAGTGCGCGATAGCGGCGCCGCGGTCGTTCTCAAAGTGATGATCGGTCCGGATTTCGTCTGATCGCGGACGCCGCTGTCACGCGACGAGGCGTCATTCACACATGCCCCAAGTCAAGAGCAAGCGTGCCTACGCGATTCGAAATTCCCCGACCCACGGGCGTGGCGCGTTCGCAACGCGAACGATCCGCAAGGGAGCGAAGATCATCGAATACCGCGGCAAGCGGTCCAGCTACGACGAAGCCTGCCAAAGGCCGGATAGCGACGCGACCGATCCATACCACACCTTGCTGTTCGAAGTCAGCGATGGGTCCGTCATCGATGCTGGCATACGCGGCAGCCCGGCGAAATGGATCAACCACAGTTGCGCGCCGAATTGCGAACCGATCGAGCACGAAGGTCTGCGCGTGTTCATTCACGCCAAACGGACGATACACGCCGGCGAAGAGCTGACCTACGATTACCGCCTGGTGTATCACGGCCGCTTGAGCAAGCGCGCGCGCGATGGGATGGCCTGCCGCTGTGGCTCGCGGCGCTGTCGCGGCACGATGTTGGATCTCAGGCCGGGTAAGAACAAACTGTAGCTGGCTTCGCTTTCTCAGACGTCTTTCCAACGGTAGCCCAGCGCCTCCCATTGAGCGCGCTCCTTCGCAAGCAAATGAGCCGTGAGGGGATGCGTGTTGAGCCAGTGCGTGGATACGCTGAAACCGATGCTCTTGGCGACCTTGAATCTGATTCGCGGTACCGCGATCGCCGTGCGTGCATGATGGAACAGGACGGCCAGGCGCAGCGCAAGCAGCTGGGTGCGCACGTCCACGTCACCCAGAGCTGGCTGCACCTTCGCCAGGCCGCCGCGACAACCGTAGACCAGGAGCGAAAGACGCGCTTGCTCCCCCGCCGAGAAACCGGGCATGTCCGCGTGTTGCAGGATGTACGCGCCGTGTTTGTGAAACCCGAGGTGGGCGACTGACATGCCGGTTTCGTGCAGGAGCGCTGCCCACTGCAGGAGTTGCAACCGGCCAGGATCGGCGTGTGCAACGGCGCGACGGTAGAGCGTGGTCGCGAGCGCCGCAACGCGCGTCGCATGCGCGCGCTCGATGCGATAGCGGTCGACGAACCGTTCGACGGTGACCTTGCGCACATCCTCGTCGATGGTGCGCCCAAGCAGATCGTAGAGGACGCCGAGTCGCAACGCGCCCCCGACCGGCTCGATGCGCTCTACGCTGAGCTCGGAGACTGCGGCGGTCATGATGGCGAGCCCGCCGGCGAGCACCGGGACCCGTTCAGGCTTGAGCGCGTTGAGGCTGAGCCTGCTGACGTTGCCCGCAAGCAGGAGCCGCTTGCGCAGCCGTATCAGGCCCACGGGCGTGATGCCGCCTCCGGAAAAACCGTTCTGCTCCAGGATCTCAGCCAGCGCCGCGGCAGTACCCGATGAGGCGTAGGCGTCACGCCAATGCCCCGGGCCGAACTCGCGCGCGATGGCTTCGACCTCGACCCGCGCGGCAGTCTCGGCGGCATCGAGCGCCTGCTCAGTGACCTGGCCCTTGGGAAAAAAGCGCTGTGAAAAGCCGACGCAGCCTATTTTCAGCGATTCGAGGCGCTCGGGCTCGAGACCGCGGCCGATGATGAACTCAGTCGAGCCGCCGCCGATGTCGATGACCAGCCGCGGTGCCGAGGACGGTGGCAGCACGTGGGCCACGCCGAGGTAGATCAGGCGCGCTTCCTCGTGTCCGCTGATCACGTCGATCGGGAACCCAAGCGCACGCTCGGCTTGCCGCAGAAATTCCTTCGCGTTCGTTGCCACACGGAACGTGTTGGTTCCCACCGCGCGTACAGCGGAGGGATGCACCCCTGAAAGACGCTCGCGGAAGCGAGCTAGACATTCCAGGGCGGCCTTTATGGCGGGCGCGGCGATGCGTCCGTCCTTGTCGAGACCCGCGCCGAAACGCAACGTCTCACGCCACGTATCTTGCCGATAGATCTGGTCGCCCTCGACGCGGCCGATTTCGAGCCGGAAGCTGTTGGATCCGAGGTCGACGACGGCAAGAGTGGCTGCGGTCACGGTTTGCGAAGCGTCGCCGGTAGCGAAAGCCAAGCCTAGCAGAAAATGTGTGCGCCATGCACGCCGGTGCTGTTGGCTTTGGCGACTACTGCGTTTCTGCTACGCTCGATGCTTTCTTTCAACATGCGTTGCGCGATGCCCGTCGACTATCTTCAGAAGATTTTGACTGCGAAAGTGTACGACGTCGCGATCGAGTCGCCCCTCGACCCGGCTCCGGCGCTTTCCCGGCGGGTCGGCAACCGCGTGTTGCTCAAGCGCGAGGACCAGCAGCCGGTGTTCTCGTTCAAGTTGCGCGGGGCGTATAACAAGATGGCGCATCTGTCCGCCGCGGAACGCGCGCAGGGTGTCGTCGCGGCATCTGCGGGTAATCACGCGCAAGGCGTCGCGCTGGCGGCACAACATCTGCGATGCAAAGCGACCATCGTCATGCCAATAACGACGCCGTCGATCAAGATTTCTGCAGTCGAGGCGCGTGGTGCCAAGGTCGTGCTGTTCGGCGATTCCTATAGCGACGCCTACGCGCACGCGCTTCGGCTACAGAAGGCAGGGAACGCGATCTTCGTTCACCCTTACGACGATCCTTACGTCATTGCAGGGCAGGGGACCATCGCGGTCGAGGTGCTGCGCCAATGGCAGGGACCCATCGACGCGATTTTCGTCGCGATCGGTGGTGGCGGTTTGATTTCCGGCATCGCGTCATACGTCAAGCGTGTGCGGCCGGAGATCAAGGTAATCGGCGTGCAGCCGGTCGATTCCGATGCAATGGCGCGCTCCGTGATCGCCGGACGACGCGTGAAGCTCGAACACGTCGGCTTGTTCGCCGATGGCGTCGCAGTGAAACAGGTTGGCAAGGAAACATTTCGCATCTGTCGCGAACTGGTCGATGACATCCTGCTCGTCGATACCGATGCGATCTGCGCCGCGCTGAAGGATGTATTCGAGGATACCCGTGCGGTGCTCGAGCCGGCCGGAGCTCTTTCGGTAGCCGGTGTCAAGGCGTGGTGCGAGCGCCATCGCAGTCGCGACCACACGTACGTCGCCATTGCTTGCGGCGCCAACATGAACTTCGATCGGCTGCGGTTCGTTGCCGAACGTGCCGAGCTCGGCGAGCGGCGCGAAGCGATCCTGGCGGTCACGATTCCCGAGCGCCCTGGCAGCTTTCGCGAGTTCTGCGCCCTGTTGGGAAAACGCAACATCACCGAATTCAACTACCGATATGCCGACGCCAAGTCCGCGCACATTTTTGTAGGCATCGAGGTGGCCGATCGGCACGAGACGGCGGACCTGCTGCGCGCGATGCACAGGCGTCGAATCGAGGCCTACGACCTTTCCGACAACGAGATGGCGAAATTGCACGTTCGCCATCTCGTTGGTGGTCATGCGCCGGACGCCGAGCATGAAATCCTCTACCGTTTCGAGTTTCCTGAACGTCCCGGCGCGCTGATGCGCTTCCTAGACAGCATGAGCCGCGGGTGGAATATCAGCCTTTTCCACTACCGCAATCACGGTGCGGACTACGGGCGGGTCCTGGTCGGCATGCAGGTGCCGCCGTCCGACAAGGCCGAATTCACCGATTTCCTGAGGCGTCTCGGGTATCACTGCGTCGACGAGACCCAAAATCCGGCTTACCAGATGTTTTTGGGCCGGTAGCGGCGCGAGCCTGCGGTAGTAATGGCGGCCGGCCCGAGGTCCGGCGGATGGCGTGGCCGACCCGCCCCGACGTGGTTGGGCTCGGCATATGCCGCAAATGGGTCGGTTTGTGACGGCATTCCGCACCGCTACTGTTGCAAATTGCTCAAAAACCTCAAGTTTCCTGGTTCTGGCAAGGATTATGCTCTGGTCATTTGCTTGCAACCATGGCAAACTTTCAAGAGGCGGGTATGGAATCATTGACGCTGACAACGGAATCGACGGAAGACGCGGGGAGCATCGTTATGCCGGATCCGGCCGCACTGGCAGGAGTAAAAGTCATGGTGATCGACGATAGCAATACGATTCGTCGAAGTGCCGAGATTTTCCTGCTTCAGGCCGGCTGCACAGTGATCCTCGCCGAGGATGGATTCGATGCATTGGCGAAGATTACCGATCATCAGCCGGATTTGATTTTTGTCGACATCATGATGCCGCGACTCGATGGCTATCAGACCTGCGCGCTGATCAAGAAAAATGCGCGCTTTCACCCGACGCCGGTCGTGATGCTGTCCTCCAAGGACGGCTTGTTCGATCGCGCACGGGGTCGCATGGTCGGGTCGGACCAGTATCTGACTAAGCCGTTTACCAAGGAGAGCCTGCTCAAGGCCGTTGGGACACATGTGAAGGTCGCGGCACATTAATGCCGCGTTGCCGGGGCGGGGCTGGCGGGAAGGCTGGGAGAGCATGACGATAAAGCGGGTATTGATCGTGGACGACTCGCCGACCGAGAGGCACGTCCTGAATGACATGCTCACGAAGGCCGGCTACGAGGTCGTCGCCAGCGACAATGGGGAGGACGCTATCCTCAAGGCGAAAACGGCCAAGCCGGACCTCATCCTGATGGACGTCGTCATGCCGGGACTGAACGGTTTCCAGGCAACGCGCGCCATCAGCCGAGACCCGCAGACGCGTCTCGTGCCGATCATCTTGTGCACGTCCAAGAGCCAGGAAACTGACAAGATCTGGGGCATGCGTCAGGGGGCCCGGGATTACATCGTCAAGCCTGTGCGCCGCGAGGAGTTGCTCGCGAAGATCACCGCGCTCGGCTAGGCCGTTAGCGCCATCGCATGGCTCGTGCCGCCAAACTCGATCTTCGCGCGTTCCAGCAGGAACTCGCGACCCGGCTCGCCGCGAAGACGACAGCGCAGGTGGAGCAATCCCGCCTCGGCTTGGCATGCGCGGGTACCCAGTGGCTGATTCGTCTTGCAGACGCCGGGGAGGTGATCGCCGTTCCGCCGGTGGCGTCGGTGCCGATGACGCGGCCATGGTACCTGGGCATTTCGAATATCCGAGGCAACCTGTACGGCTGTATCGATTTTGCCGGCTTTTTGGGTCATGCCGTCGAGGCCGCGGCACCGGGTGCGACGGGGTCCAGACTTGTTTTGTTCGGTCCGCGCGTCGGTGATTTGCGTGCGGGCCTTGTCGTGCGCCGCGTATTGGGATTGCGCAATCTTGCCGAGCTAAGGCAAGCGGAAGCACCTTCAGGCGCACCCGCCTGGTACGGGTTGCGCTGGACCGACCCTCAGGGCGGGCTTTGGCAGGAAATTGACCTGGCGCTACTGGCGCAGGATCCGGGCTTTTTGCAGGTTGGGCTGTAAACAGGGGCGAACGTGACGAACCGGCCAATGTGCGCGTTGCGACCCGTTTCGGGGGAGGAAGAACATGGCGTTTAGCTTCAAGAGCCTTTTCGGCGCGGGGGGCGCCCGGGGGCAGGCCCTCGCCGATGACGATTTTGACGAGCCGACGACGCAGGTCAAGATGAGTGGAACGCCAAAGGGCTACGACCCGCTCGGGGCCGTGTCCATCATGGAGCAGATGCGCACCGGCGTGGCCGAGACCTCGCAACCGACGCGCCTCTGGTTCATCGGTCATCTTCCGATCGTGCGTCAGTTCCAGATCCTCGGCATTCTGCTGATCGTCTTTGTCCTGCTTGCGCTGCTGATGCTGTTCCTCAACACGCGCATCACCTCGCAGGTATCCGCAAGCGTCACGACGGCGACTGAAATGCAGATGTTGTCGCAGCGTCTTGCGCGTAATACATCCCTGGCGGTGCAAGGCAACGCCCCCGCTTTCGAGGGCGTGAAGGATTCACGCGATCGCTTCCGGACCGACCTGGATGCGCTTACGAAAGGCGGCAGCATCAGGGGCGTCAGCATGGACGTTCCCAATAACGAGGCCGTGCAGGCGACGCTCAGCGAAGTCAACGCGCGCTGGGAACGCGTCGAGAAAAATGCCAATGCAGTCGTCGACAATCAGGCGGCGCTGGTGTCATTGTCGAAGGGTCTCGATGCCATCAACCAGGGCAATAACGCACTGCTCGAGCTGGCGCAACAGGCTTCGACCCAGGTGGCGCAGGCAGGAGGCAGCCTGCGCGAAGTCGATTTCACCAATCAGCTTGCGATTCTCTCGCAACGGATCGCAAAGAACGCGAATTCGGTCGTGTCTTCCGACGAGATCGACCCCGAAGTGGCGTTCCTGCTCGGCAAGGATGCGGGTTCCTTCAAGGACATTCTCAACGGCTTGCTCAAGGGCAGCGAGTCGCTCCGCATTCCGGCGGTGCATTCTGAGGACGGACGCGCAACGCTGCTGGAGTTGCAAAAACGTTACACGTCTTACGAGGCCGGTGTCACCTCGATCCTGCAGAACATGCAGCGGCTGATCATCGCCAAGCAGGCAGGCCGCGGAGTTACGCAGGAATCCGAACCGCTTCTCGCTGACGTCACCAAGCTGACCTCGGATTACGATGGGCAGACCGCCGCGCGCAATGTCACATTCGGGGCAGCGATGGGGTTCGCGGCTTTCGCACTGTTCTCCCTGATCGCTTTGGGCAAGGTGTTTCTGGATGACGCGCGCGTACGCGCGTTTGAAAGCGAGCAGGAAAACAAGCGCAACCAGGAAGCCATTCTGCGACTGCTCAACGAGATGGGCAATCTGGCCGACGGCGACCTCACAGTTCAGGCCTCGGTGACGGAGGACGTCACGGGCGCGATCGCCGACTCGATCAACTTCACGATCGAGGAACTGCGCACGCTGGTGCGCGGCATCAACTCGGCGACCGACCAGGTGGCCAAGGCCACCACCGATGCGCAGGCCATTTCGAATCGCCTGTACGAAGCGTCACAACGCCAGAACAAGGAGATCCAGCAAGCATCTGCGTCGGTGCTGCAGATGGCGCAGTCCATCAACGAAGTTTCGCAGACCGCTGCACAGTCCGCGCGGGTGGCGCAGCAGTCACTTGCTGCCGCGGAAAAAGGCGGCCAGGCCGTGCACAACCAGATCGCCGGCATGAACGAAATCCGCAGCCAGATTCAAGACACCGCGAAGCGCATCAAGCGGCTCGGGGAATCCTCACTGGAAATCGGCGAAATAGTGGAACTGATCTCGGACATTACCGAACAGACCAACGTCCTGGCGCTCAACGCGGCGATCCAGGCGGCGTCCGCCGGCGAAGCCGGCAGGGGCTTCACCGTGGTTGCCGAGGAAGTGCAGCGGCTGGCGGAGCGCTCCGGAGAGGCGACCAAGCAGATCGAGGCGATCGTAAAGACGATTCAGGCCGATACGCAGGATGCAGTCGCGGCCATGGAGAAAAGCACCGTTGGCGTGGTCGAAGGGACGAAACTGTCTGACGCGGCGGGTCAGGCACTGGACGAAATTCGCAAGGTTTCGCGCGAACTCGCGGAGTTGATCGGTGGCATTTCGGCGCAGACGCAAAAGCAGTCCGCTTCGGTCTCCGACGTCACACGAGGCATGCAGGGCATCCTGAAGATCACCGAGGAAACGACCGAGGGCACCAAGCAGACCAACGTGTCCATTGGGCAACTCTCCAAACTGGCCGCTGAGTTGCGCAGCTCGGTTGCGGGTTTCAAGGTTTAGCCTGCGCAGCAGGCTCGGTTTTTGCATGGGGTTGTCAGATGAAGCCCATGCATACTTTTCAGTGAGCGACCTTGACGAACGACACCGCACCGGAATTTGACCTCGGCCCCCTGACCTGGGTCCAGGGCGAGATCGATCAAGCACTCGCGCGCGGGCTCGAAGCGCTGGCGGCATTCAAGGTCGCGCCGAAAGACCCGACGACGCTGAAGCATGCGCGTACGCACATCCATCAGGCGGCAGGTGCGATCCAGATGGTGGGCCTCGACGCCGTGACGGCATACACCGACGAACTCGAACGCCAGATGCTGCGTCTCGAGGAAGCTTCGCCGCGCGAGGTGGAAGCTGGATGCGATCTGGTCGACCGAGCGTGCCGCAAGCTGCGCATATTTCTCGACGAACTGGTCGGCGGCGCCAACCCGGTGCCGCTCAAGCTATTTCCTGAATACGAGCTGATGCAGCAGGCGCGGGGCATCAAGGCGGCCGCGCCCACCGATCTGTTCTACCCGGACCTGTCGCCGCGGGCACCTAAGCTGACGACTGCGAAGACAGTCACCGCGCAAAAACTCCCATCGTTCCTGCTCAAGCAGCGCCGCTTGTACCAGCGCGGCCTGCTCGCGTGGCTCAATGGCGATGAAGAAGCGTCGCGCATCATGCGCGACGCTATCCAGGGCATCGAAGACGTTCAGACGCATTCGTCGCAGCGTTCGTATTGGTGGACGGTGGGCGCACTCCTTGAAAGCATCGTCGAGAGAGGGGTCGAGAGCGGCTTCGGGGTGAAGCAGCTATGCGGGCGCGTCGACCTGCAAATCAGGCGGTTTGTCGAAGGCTCGGCGAAGGTCGCCGACCGGATGCGGCGAGAAGTCCTCTACTACGTCGCGATCAGCGCGCCCGTGGGGCCGCAGGTACAGGCGGTGCAGCGGGCGTTCCGCCTTCAAGGCCTCATCCCGAGCGCAGATGTGCTCTCGGCGGACGTTGTGCGGGTGCAACCGCTGCTGCGAGAAATGCGTGACCTGGTCGCTGCGGCGAAGGATCTTTGGCTCAAACTGACCGGCGGCCGCCCCGAGAACCTGCCGAAACTCAGACAGGTGCTCTCGCAGCTGCGCGACAAGACTGCTGCGGTCGGCGAACCTTCGCTATCGCGACTCGCGGCTGCACTCGCCGGCCGCCTCGACAAGCTCGCGACCGGGACCGTGTCCGATGCGCTGGCGATGGAATATGCGACCGGCCTTCTTCTCGCCGATTCCGCGCTGGACAACTTCGCCTCGATTTCCGCGGAGTTTCCGAAGCAGGTCGATGCAATGCTGGTCCGGATCGACGCTGCGGCACAGAACCAGCCGCTGCCCGACACTGCGGACGCGCCGATCCTCGACGAGATGGCGCGGCGCGCGCAGGAACGTCTGGTGCTGGCGCAGGTGGCCCGTGAGATACAGGCGAATTTGCGGCACATGGAACAAGTCCTGGACGCCTTCTTCCGCGATCACGCCAAGCGTGCCGATCTCGCGACACTGGCCCACGACAGCGCACAGATCACCGGCGCATTGAAAATGCTGGGTCTCGAAAAAGCCGAGCAACTGCTCGCGCTGTGCCAGCATCAAGTCGACGAATACGTCAAACCGGATACGCCGGTTACCGATGACGACCTGGAGTTGCTCGCCGAATCGCTGTCGGGATTGGGCTTTTACATCGAAGCCGTCGAGCAGCAGAGACCGGACCGCGATCGCCTGATCGAACCGATGCTTGCACGGCGCCTCGGTGTCGAAGCGTGTGGAAATGGTCGCCGAGGTCGACACGGTCGAGACCGCGGTCGCAGATCTGGAAGCCGCCCTGCCTGCAACGCTGGCGGCATTCCAGCGGGCACCGGGCGATGCGGGCGCGCGCGAGCGCCTGCAAGCCGACCTGACGACGCTGATCGACGACGCAAAGCTGATCGACGACGCGCAACTGCAGGAAGAAGCAAGCGCCGCGCTGGAGGAACTGACGCGGGCACGCGAAGGCGACACTGCTGCCCTGGAGGAGGCTATCGGCGCGATCGCGAGCAGTCGCGCGGCCGCGCCGGCACCAGCACCTTCCGACGAAACGATACGGCTGCTCGAGACCGACGCGTCTCAGTTCGACACGGAGTTGCTCGACATCTACCTGACGGAAGCAGGCGAGGTTCTCGACACGGTTGCCGCAAACAGCGAACGGCTGCACGCAAATCGTGATGACCGTGAAGCGCTGGTGACGGTGCGCCGAGGCTTCCACACGCTCAAGGGCAGCGGCCGCATGGTCGGACTTACCGATCTCGGCGATCTCGCCTTCGAGGTCGAGAAGGTGCACAACCGTCTGCTCGAGGAAGACCTGCCTGCCACGCTCGCCGTGATCGCGTTGATCGATGTCGCACAGACGAGCTTTCGAGGCTGGGTCGACGCGCTGCGCAGCAGTGGGCGCGTCGCTGTCGACGCAACCGCGCTGCGGGCAGCGCTCGCTGCGGTAAATGCCGAAATGCCTTCGCCGAACGACCCGCCGCCGCATGCACCTTCTACGCCTCCGGAGGGGGGGTCATCGGCGTCCCCCGCACTTACTTTGCACTCTCCGGCCGCAGCGACGCCGATGATCGAGGTACTCGAGCTCGACGAAACGATGTCATCCGATGCGGATCTGGCGTCCAATGACGACGCCATCGAGTTGATGGATGTGGCGAGCGTTATCGAATTTGCACCGCGCAATGTGGCACGGGACGCTGAAGTCGCTCACGCCACCGAGATCACCGCTACGGTCCTTCCGCAGCCTCCGCCTGTCGAGTCCGAAGAAACCAGAGTGGGCGACGTTACGCTGTCGACGGCGCTTTACCGTATCCTTTGCGACGAAGCGCAACAGCATCTTGCAACACTCGATGCCGAACTCCAGGCGCTGCAGTTCGATTCGGCTGCCACGCCGTCGCAGTCGATGGTGCGTGCCAGCCACACCCTGTGCGGGATCCACCGGACCGGCGGATTCCCGCTGCTGGCATCGACGGCGAAAGCGCTCGAGCAGTGCCTGCTGGGACTCCAGGCCCGTGGCGCGCCATTGCCCGGCACCGCGCTCCCTGTGCTGGCACGTGCAATTGCCGGATTGGCCGCATTTGCGGCGAGGGTGAAACGGCGCGAGGCCTTTGTCCCGGGCGACGACGCAGAGTCCGCCGAGATCGTGGCCGAGCTGGATGTGCTGCGCCAGGAAGCAAGCAGTGAACCCGCTCTTGACGACAGCGAGACGATCGCCGAACGCCTGGCCGAAGAAGAAGAATTGGCGCAGCTAACCACGGAGTCCATGGCACCCATTGCCCCGCCGAAACTGGTCGAGACCGCAGCGCCGCCCGCCGCCGTTCCGGCGCCGACCGCGATCGCCGTACCAGCGCCGCCGCATATCGCGCCGGCAGTTGCGCCGAAGCTCGTTCCCGCGACCGCAATCCCATTGGAAGAAAGCGAATCGTTGCTCGCCGTCACTGATGACGTCGACAAGCAGGTCCTGCCCATTTTCCTCGAGGAAGCGGCGGAGCTGTTCCCTCAGGCAAGCGAACAACTGCGTTTGTGGCGCAAGAAACCCGGGGACGTTCACCCGGTGCAGGGACTCAAGCGTACGTTGCATACTTTCAAAGGCAGCGCGCGGATGGCCGGGGCCATGCGTCTCGGCGAGCTTACGCATCTCATGGAAAGCCGCCTGCCCGAAAACGAAGCACTCGGGCGCGCGACGCCGACGCTGCTCGACACGCTGGACAACGATCTCGACCATATCGCGTTCGTACTCGACCGTTTGCATAAGGGCGAAACGAATTCGCCCCTGCCCTGGCTGAGCCCGGAAACCACCTCGCCGCCCGTCGAAGAGATTGCACCGCCGCCGCCTGACGTCGAGGCGAAGGCTCCCGTTGTGGCGACGCTGCCAGTCGGTGCTTTCGCTGCGCCCGCTTCCGTAGCGGCCCCACCAGCCGTCGAGACCGAGGGCGCGCGCGCACTGCTGCGCGTGCGCGCCGATCTCATCGATCGTCTCGTCAACGAAGCCGGCGAAGTTGCCATCGCACGTGCGCGGGTTGAAGGTGAGCTGCGTTCACTCAAATCCAACCTTCTCGAATTGACCGGCAGCGTGATAAGGCTGCGCTCCCAGGTGCGCGAAATAGAAATCCAGGCCGACTCGCAAATTCAGTCGCGCATGTCGATGGCGAGCGAGGCGGCGGAGGGATTCGATCCGCTCGAATTCGACCGATTCACGCGCTTCCAGGAACTGACACGAGGCATCGCCGAAGGCGTCAACGACGTGTCCACCGTCCAGCAATCGCTGCTCAAGAACCTCGACGAAGCCGATGCGGCGCTGCTGGCCCAGGCACGACTGTCTCGCGACGTGCAGCAGCAATTGTTCTCGATTCGCACGGTGCCGTTCGGGAGTCTTTCGGAGCGCCTGTACCGCATTCTGCGCCAAACCGCCAAGGAACTGGATAAGCGCGCCAACCTCGAAATCCTCGGCACGCAAGTCGAGCTCGATCGATCGGTGCTCGAGAAGCTCGTCGGCCCGCTCGATCATCTGCTGCGCAACGCGCTCGACCATGGCCTCGAGGATCGGGAAGCGCGACGCAAGGCGGGCAAGCCCGAAACCGGCGAAATCACGCTCAATGTCCGCCAACAGGGCAATGAAATCGCGATCGAACTTTCCGACGACGGCGCCGGGCTGGATCTGGCGGTCATCGCGGACAAGGCGCGCAAGCTCGGGCTTGTCCCGCCGGATGCAGAGCCGACTGAAGCACGATTGATCGAATGCATTTTTGCGCCTGGATTTTCGACCGCGATGAACGTCACGCAGATATCCGGGCGGGGCGTCGGCATGGATGTCGTGCGCTCCGAAATCGCAGCACTGGGCGGCCGGGTCGAGGTTGCGACCGCCGTTGGCAAAGGCACGACCTTCACGT
Source organism: uncultured beta proteobacterium (assembly GCA_963829375.1). Lineage (GTDB taxonomy): Bacteria > Pseudomonadota > Gammaproteobacteria > Burkholderiales > Casimicrobiaceae > PALSA-1003. The sequence goes on from CAWHIS010000003.1 coordinate 143,663, forward strand.
TGTATCTGCCGCTCACGCTGGCGATTGCGCAAACCGTACTCGTGCGAGCTGGCGGAAGGCTGTGGGCGTTGCCGGCGCCGATGGTGGAGCAGGTGCAACAGATCAGGGACAAGGACCTGATCAATCTCTACCTATCACGCGAAGTCGACTGGCAGGGCCGCAAGTATCCTTTTTTCTATCTGCCGCGGTTACTCGGCAACGCGGGAAACAATCCCGAGACGACCCGCTACAACTCCGTAGTGCTGCTCAAGAGCGGTCAAAACGTGACCGCCGTTCATGTCGACGAGATGGTCGGGAACCAGGAAGTCGTAGTGAAGAACATCGGCCCGCAACTTGCGCGGGTATCGGGCATCGCCGGCGCGACGGTGCTTGGCAACGGCGAGGTCGTGCTGATCATCAACCCGGTCCAGTTGGCACAGCGCATGGATATCGGAGCGGAAGCGCCGATGGTCGTCAAGACTCCCCAAGCCGCCAAAGCTGCTGCTGCCGCTGCGGCGGCAGCAAGCGGCCCGCCGCTTGTGATGATCGTCGACGACTCGTTGACTGTACGCAAGATAACGAGCCGCCTGCTGACGCGCGAGGGATTCGACATCGTCACCGCGAAGGACGGGCTCGATGCGCTGCAGCTGGTCGCCGAGCGCACGCCCGATGCGATATTGCTCGATATCGAGATGCCGCGGATGGACGGATTCGAGTTTGCCAAGACGATCAAGGCGGACACGCAACTGGCGCACATCCCGATCATCATGATCACATCGCGTACCGCGGAGAAGCACCGCAACCGCGCGAAAGAGCTGGGGGTCGACGTTTACCTCGGCAAGCCGTATCAGGAAGAGGAACTCCTGCGCCATCTGCGCGAGCTGGTCTCCGTCACCACATAGCGGGAAGTCACCGACCCCGGCGACGGCAACGCTAGGCGGCTTGCCTCACATGCACATGCGCCTCAGCGGCGGGATACCCCGCAGCACCGAACGTCGCGCGGATCGCCGCGTTGGTGTCGAAGTACACTTGCCAGTAGTGTGCAGTGTTGCAGTAAGGCCGCACGGTGAGAACCGGCCCGCCCTCGTTGAACGTCAGGATCTCGACATCGGGCTTCGGATCGGCGATCACGTTCGGGATCTTCGGTAGTACATCCTTCAGCCGTCGGATTGCGTCGGTTGGATCCACGCTGTGGTCGAGTTGCGCTTGAAGTTCCACCCGGCGATAAGGGTTGTTTCTGAAGTTCTTGATCGTTCCCCCCATGATCTTGGCGTTGCCGACCATTGTCTGGACGTTGTCGGGGGTATCGATCGTCGTACTGAAAAGACCAATCATTCGCACGGTTCCCTCCACCTCGCCCGCCACGACGTAATCGCCAACCTTGAATGGGCGAAGCACGAGGATGAACGCGCCGGCAGCGAAATTCGACAGGAGCCCGCCCCAGGCCGCGCCGACTGCGATGCCGAGACCCGCTACCAAAGCGGCGAATGACGTTGTCTCGACCCCGAAGTAGCCGAGGATGGCTACCACCAGAATGATGTTGAGGGCAACGGTGATGACCGAACCGATGTAACGGATGACGGTCGGCTCGACCTTTTGTCGCTCGAGTGCGAGCACAACCAGGTTCGACGCGAAACCGATCAGCATGCGGCCGACGATGTGCGCAGCAATCGCACCGAGCACCTTGAGACCGAATGCAATCAGGATCGGACGCGCGGATTCAAGCGGTGATACGCGGCGGGGCACTATACCCTTCGACGATCGCAGATTCAATACGGGCGACGCATCCCGCGACTTCGGTCAATATTTGGTATATTAAACAAAGGCACCGCGCACAAAAACGAGACCGCCTCAAGCAGTCTTCGGCGGACGTTGACGAGTCGATCGGCCCTGCGAGCAGGCAGCGGCGGCGCTCGTTCCATCCGGCTGAGTACGTGTGCGAGCATGAGTTTGGAGCGGTTGCTTCGGGAGGGAGCCATTTCGTCTCGAGGAGAGCAGGTTCTGCCCAACGCGCTCTGCCGAGAATCTCGGGTCCCAAGGTAGAATCTCCTCCATAGGCTTGGAGGAAGGACATCATGACGCAATTCGCGACCAAGGACACCCGCACGTTGGCGCTGGTCGGGCACGGCGCAGCGGGCAAGACCACGCTCGCCGAGGCGATGCTGCACAAGGCGGGCGCGATCCAAGTAGCCGGCAATGTCGAGCGCGGCACAACCACGAGCGATTTCGACCCGCTGGAAAAATCGTGGCAGCATTCGCTGCGGGCGTCGATCCTGCATCTCGACACGCAGGGAACGCGCGTGCATATGATCGACACACCCGGATTCCCCGATTTCATAGGCCAGGCCATCGGCGCGCTCGACGCGGTCGAGACTGCAGCAGTCGTCGTCAGCGCCTCTGCCGGGATCGAGATGATCACATCGCGCATGATGGACTGGGCGGCGCGACGCCAACTTTGCCGTCTCGTGATCGTCAACAAGATCGATGCCGAGAATATCGATCTCGAACAACTTCTGCGCGCGATCCAGGCCGCCTTCGGCAAGGAATGCCTGCCGATCAACCTGCCGGCCGACGGCGGCAAGCGCGTTGTGGACTGTTTCTTCAATCCTGCGGGCGAATCGGATTTCTCCTCGGTCGCCGACGCTCACCGTGCGCTGGTCGATCAGGTGGTCGAAGTCGACGAGGAATTGATGTCGCTCTACCTCGAGCAGGGCGAGATCGCTCCGGAACAGTTGCATGCGCCATTCGAGAAGGCCTTGCGCGAGGGACATCTCGTGCCCGTATGCTTCGTGTCTGCGCGAACGGGGGCTGGCATTGCCGAATTGCTCGACGTGCTCGTCAAGCTCGCACCCAACCCAGCCGAAGGCAACCCACCGTTGTTCACCAAAGGCGAAGGAGAAAACGCGGTCGAGTTTCGTTCTGAACCCGACTCCGGCAAGCATGTCCTGGCGCACGTGTTCAAGGTGGTAATCGATCCGTTCATCGGCAAGTTGGGTGTATTTCGCGTGCACCAGGGCACGGTAACCAAGGACACTCAACTGTTCATCGGCGATGGGCGCAAACCATTCAAGGTGTCCCACCTGTTCATGGTCCAGGGCGGCAAGCAGGTGGAGATCGATCGCGCGTTGCCGGGCGACATCGCGGCCGTCGCGAAGGTCGACGACATCGAATTCGACTGCGTTCTCCACGATTCGCACGATGAGGACCATATCCACATGAAGCCGCTGGAATTCCCGACGCCGATGCACGGGTTCGCGATTTCGCCTAAGAAGCGTGGGGATGAGCAGCGCATCTCCGATGTGCTGCACAAGATGATGGCCGAGGATCCGACGTTGTCGGTCGAGCACGATACGAGTCTCAACGAAACGGTTCTTCGCGGACTGGGTGAACTGCACTTGCGTTCGGTTTTCGAGCGCATGGCCAGCCAGTTCAAGCTGGAAATCGAGACGCGGCCGCCGCGTGTCCCATATCGCGAAACGATCATGGCCAAGGCCGAGGGCCACCACCGGCACAAGAAGCAGACCGGCGGTGCCGGACAATTCGGCGAGGTCTACCTGCGCGTCGAACCGTTGCCGCGCGGCTCGGGGTTCGAATTCAAGGATGCGGTCAAGGGAGGAACCATTCCCAATCAATTCATCCCGGCAGTGCAGAAGGGCATCGAACAAGTGCTGATCCAGGGGCCGATCGCGGGCTTTCCGCTGCAGGACGTGCGCGTGACGGTTTACGACGGCAAGCACCATGCGGTGGATTCGAAAGAGATCGCCTTCGTGATGGCGGGCCGTAAGGCATTTCTCGATGCGCTCGAGAAGGCCAAGCCCATCGTGCTCGAGCCCATCGTCAGCCTGGAAGTGTTGTGCCCGGAGGCGAACATGGGTGACGTCGCGGGCGATCTGTCCGGGCGACGCGGCCAGGTGACTGGTACCCGATCTTTACAGGCTGGCACGCTGACTGTGAACGGCATCGCGCCCCTATCCGAACTGGATGGCTACGCCGCAAGGCTCAAGGCCATGACCGCCGGTCACGCGGCGTGGACGATGTCGCTATCGCATTACGAGCAAGCTCCATCCACGCTGCAGCAACAACTTGCCACAGAATACGCCAAGCATCGCAAGCACGAAGAGGATTAGCGGCACGCGCGCGAATGAATTCGCGCCTACAGCGACACGAGGACTTGTGGATCCGAATTCATTCGGACCGTGAGTCAAGCCGCTACGCGGGGATGCGAATTCGCGCCGATAATTCAAGCAACCGTCGGTCGCTTCCATTCGAACCGCGCACCCGGCAGCCAGCGATCGAACAGTGGCACCAGCGGTGTCAGTAGGAACAGCGACCAGATCAGCGCGTTGGGACGGAACAGCACGTACTGCCACACCATCGCGCCGATGGCGACGATGACCGCATACACGATTCGTGCCTCGCGGCGGTTCGGAATGGTCATCGGATCCGAAATCATGAAAAAGGCGAACAGCAGCAGCGCTCCGTTGCCGAGCTGGTGCCACCAGATCGTCCATGGCTGATCGAGAAGCAGAACGCGCAATGCCACCAGGCCGAGAAATGCGCCCAGAAATACCCAGCTGATGTCGAGGCGACGCGCGCGCTGCGCGACTACGGTCCCGAGCATCAGGAACCAGACAGCGAGCGCAAGATCGTTGCCCCATTGGCCCGGTGACACCCATGTCCCTGGCAGCAGTGCGATGCCCGCGATGACACCGAGGTTGGCTGGGTTGTATAGGTGTTTGCCGTGAACACGGAGCACGAACTTCGACGACATCGCAAACGCTGCCACCAACGGATGCACCCATAGCGAGTCGCTGCGCAACAGCAGGGACAGACCACAGCAGGTGACGACTGCCGATAGGACGCCCCGCTGCTGCAACCCCAGTCGTTTGAGCCAGAACGCCTGACTCGCCAATCCTGCGCCCAGGGTCAATGCTACCTGCAGAGGCTGGATTGAAAAATCCCGCAACAGCACGCCGGCCGTCAGCAGTATCGCGAGGAACACGATCTGAAAAACGCGCGCGTCGCGGGGCAGCCACCGGCGGACGATCGTGATTGGGTTCCATCGCGGCATCCCGGCAGCGCCGATTACTTCCACAGCCGCTCCCACCATATCATGCTCGGCATTGCCTGCAGGTTCATCCTGCTGCGAATCTGGTCGATATCCCACCCGGTCAGATTGGCAAGCGCTTGAGCTTCGGCTTCCTGTCTCTTCGCCACGGTGTCGAAGTAGTTCCTTGCTTCGGCGCACGCGTTGGCGTCGCCCTTCCAAGGATGGTGCAGGACATAGCGCGCCTGGAAGTTCTGCTTGTCCTGCGTCTCCTGGAACATCAGGTCTTCCGGCAATGTCTCCGATGTGTAGCGAAGGTGCAGTCGCGTCAGCATCACCGGCTGGGCCCCCGAGCCACCGCGGGATCTTGCGATCGGCGGGGACACAGGCGCGATGCCGATGGGCGGCTCGTCGCTGTCGAGCCAGAACACGCCGGCAGACCGTAGCTCCTCCGGCGACAAAGGATTCGCGGCGCATGGGTCGCACCACGCCATGTCCCAGAAGTATTCGGTCCATACGACGCGGTAATCCTCGCGCCGCGACTGCGTGTCGAACAGCGCCTTGTAGACCCGTGCGAATTCGCCGCGTGTGTAAGGCGGAATATCGACGTTCGAAGGAAGTTTGACGGTACGATAGTTCGTGCTCTCGACGCGACCACTCCGCGTCAGTGCGTAGATCACGAGGTCCTGCGGTCCACGCGCGTTAAGCATGCCCAAACGCACGGGCAACATGAAGCGCGGCGACTCGAACGCGAACTGCAGCGGCCGCAGATAGGAGAAGCCCGTCTTGGCCTGCTCCGTCAGGTTGACTCTGGCAACGAAGAATTTCAGGCCCTGTCGGATGTAGGGCTGCAGCGCTCTGCTCGCCTTGGCCGGGATGTTGTAGCCGCTCTGCCGCAACCACTTCTCCAACCCGTCCGATTCGGTTGCCGAGAGGATCGCAATGTCGTATTCACCGATGGTGTACCGCGCTTCCACGGTGACCCCGAGCGCCTCGTCCTTCGCTTTCCTCGCTTCCAGGCGCGTCATCGGCGCAGCCACGTTCACCGCACCCATCTGGCGCATGACCTTGTCGACTTCGCACGGATTCGGATCGAAGTATTCGGCCAGCCGCGGCGCGCTGTAGGCATCGATCCGGTCGAAGATCTTCGGATCGCCGACGTGGATCTGGTTTTTCTGGAGCACGACCGGCACGGGCACAACCAGCGCGAACTCTGACAACTCTCCCTGGAAGTCGTTGCGCATGCTGATCACGCTGCGATTGCCGTCGCGTACCAGGATCACCTGCGAGGCTTCGTTGAACAATTTCGCATCAGCCTTGCCGACGTAGAAGCCGCAGAACGCAGTGGCGGGCGCGGAAGCGAGTGCGATGACGAGCGCGAAGGTAGCGCTTACGAGCGAAGCGCTAGGTGACCAGGACGTGAGCATCGGATCCTCCGGAGCATGGGCGACGCCGCTTCTAACGGTCCGCCACGCCGTTCGGGGTTAACGATTCGCGGGCGCGCGGCGGAACAGGAAGTGAACGGACGCAGCGAGGCGCGTGGGCGCTGTCTCAGCGGGCTCAGGGGCGTTCATTTGTGTCGGGCGCCGTCGGAGTTTACAATTCGCCGCGTGAGGTATATCGCGAGAAGCCCCGGGCAGGGGATCGACGGCATGGCGAGTGCGGCTCGCTGCCGGCTCGCCGGATCGTCCGGTCCAAATGACTGGTGCAAAGAGGCAGCATGGGCGATTCCAGGGTCAGCCTGACTCACCACTTTCTGATCGCCATGCCCACTATGGCCGATCCGCACTTTGCCCACACGCTCATCTATATCTGCGAGCACAACGAGAACGGCGCACTCGGCATTGTCATCAACAAGCCGATCGACATGACGCTTTCGGCGCTGTTCGAGCAAATCAACGTCCCGCTGGGTGATTCGGAATTGCGCGAAGCGCGCGTGCACTACGGCGGGCCGGTGCAGATCGACCGCGGTTTCGTTCTGCATCGTCCGCTCGGCAGCTGGCAGTCGACCCTGGCGATCAATGACGATCTGGGCTTGACCACGTCGAAGGATATTCTCGAGGCAGTCGGCAGCGGCCGCGGTCCGGACGACGTACTGGTATCCCTCGGTTATGCCGGCTGGTCCGCCGACCAGCTCGAGCAGGAGATCAGCCAGAACGCGTGGCTCACGGTTGCCGCCGACCCGGAGGTCCTTTTCACGCAACCTGCGGAAACCCGGCTGGCGGCAGCCATGAATTTGCTCGGCATCGACTTCTCACGGCTGTCCGGCGCTGTCGGGCACGCGTGAAGCGCGGTGGCGGCATTTCCTTCCGCGCCGCCTGCGGGTACTATTCTTGCGTTCGATTTTGGCACCCGCCGCATCGGGGTCGCTGTGGGCGAGCCGGTGACCCGCCTCGCGCATCCGCTGACAACGATAGCCGCCGAACGCAAGGACGGCCGCTTCGCGGCGATCGCCAAACTCGTCGACGAATGGCGCCCGGCGCTGTTGCTCGTTGGCCTGCCGACCCACGCGGACGGCGAGGCGCACAAGCTGACGGCCAGTGCGCGCCGCTTTGCGCGACAACTCGAGGGCCGCTTCGGTGTCACCGTCGTGCTTGCCGACGAACGCTTCACAACCCGTGCCGCCACAGAATCGCTCGCCGCCACGGGAGTGAAGGCGCGCCGGCAGCGTGGAGTACGCGACCAGGTCGCTGCACAACTGATCCTGCAGGCCTACCTTGACGATCGTGGCGCAAACGACCGGACTGCCTGACGCCGAAGCGACGCTGGCTGTGCTTGCAGAGCGGATGCGCAGCGCCGCAGCCATCGACGCGAAATTGATCGGTATTTATTCAGGCGGGGCTTGGCTTGCCGATCGCCTTGCCGAGCTGCTGCCCGGCGAGCATCCGGTCGGCTACATCGATGTTTCGTTCTATCGCGACGACTACGCCACGAAGGGCCTGCGCGCGAAAGTCGAGACGACCGCGCTCCCGTTCGATATTCGCGGGGCCCACGTCGTGCTCGTCGACGATGTGCTTTTCACCGGCCGCTCCGTTCGTGCCGCGATCAACGAGTTGTTCGACTACGGCCGACCCGAGTCGATCGAATTGGCCGTGCTGATCGATCGTGGCGGCCGCGAACTTCCGATCGAAGCCACGTATGTAGGCGCTCGCGTCGCCGTCGCCCGTGATCTTTCGATCGTGTTGAGTCGCCAGCCCGATGCTCGCCTTGTGCTGTCGGTCGAGCCGGCCGGGAGCGCGCCGCGTGCATAGCCCGCAGCTCAACGAGCGCGGCGAACTCACGCACCTGCTGACGCTGGAAGGTCTGCCCGCGGCGGTGATCAGCCGCATCCTCGACACGGCGATACCTTTCGTGTCGGTCGCCGAGCGCGACGTGAAGAAGGTCCCGCTGCTGCGCGGCAAAGCCGTGTTCAACCTCTTCTTCGAGAACAGCACGCGCACCCGCACCACGTTCGAAATCGCGGCAAAGCGTCTGTCGGCCGACGTCATCAATCTCAATATCGGTGTGTCGTCGACCAGCAAGGGCGAGACCTTGCTCGACACCATCGACAACCTGGTGGCGATGAACGCCGACATGTTCGTGGTTCGTCACGCGCAAAGTGGCGCGCCGCACCTGATTGCGCAACATCTGTCGCGAACCGATCGACGCCACATCCATGTCATCAACGCCGGTGACGGCCGGCATGCGCATCCGACGCAGGGCCTGCTCGACCTCTTTACCATCCGGCATTACAAGAAGGACTTCCGCGAGCTGACCGTTGCGATCGTCGGCGACCTGCTGCACTCGCGCGTCGCACGCTCGCTGATACACGGGCTGACGACATTGGGTACGCCGGAGGTCCGTGCGATCGGCCCACAGACGCTGTTGCCGGCCGCGCTTGAAAAGCTGGGCGTGCGTGTGTTCCACGACATGGCCAGCGGCGTACGGGGCGCCGATGTCGTTGTGATGCTCCGCTTGCAAAGCGAGCGCATGAAAGGCTCGCTGCTGCCGTCCGCGGGAGAATTTTTCAAGCACTACGGATTGACCGCGGAAAAGCTTGCGCTGGCCAAGTCTGACGCGATCGTCATGCATCCCGGTCCGATGAATCGCGGCGTGGAAATAGACTCCGCCGTGGCCGACGGCGCGCATTCAGTGATCCTTCCGCAGGTCACGTTCGGCATTGCGGTGCGCATGGCCGTGATGAGCATCCTGGCTGGGACTTCGTAGGGCGATGGACATCGAAATCAAAAACGGCCGGTTGATCGACCCGAAACACGGGGTCGATCGCAAGACTTCGCTGTTCATCTCGGCTGGCAAGGTCCTTGCGACAGGCGACCCTCCACCGTGGTGGCATGCGAAGCGCGTCATCGACGCTGAAGGCCTCGTCGTCTGTCCCGGATTGATCGATGCCTCGGCGCGTCTGCGCGAGCCGGGTTTCGAATACAAGGCCACGCTCGAATCCGAAATGGAGGCCGCAGTTGCCGGGGGAGTGACCAGTCTCGCATGTCCGCCGGATACCGATCCGCCGCTGGATGTACCGGGTCTCGTCGAGATGCTCAAACACCGGGCACGTTCGCTCAATCGTGCGAATGTCTATCCGGTCGGCGCACTGACGGTGGGACTCAGAGGCGAGGCGATTACCGAGATGGGCGAACTCGCCGAGGCGGGCTGCATCGCTTTTTCACAAGCTGACGCGCCCATACCGGATACGCTTGTGCTGTGGCGCGCAATGCAATACGCGGCGACGTTCGGCCATCGCGTGTGGTTGCGACCGCAGGACGCGCATCTGGCGCGTGGCGGGGTCGCGCACGACGGCGAGGTCGCCACGCGACTCGGGCTGGCCGCGGTGCCGCCTTGGGCGGAAACGATTGCACTCGATACGATCATCGCGCTCGCTCGCGCGACCGGGGCGCAGGTCCACCTCGCACGACTGTCCACACACGACGCCGTTGTACGCGTGCGGGAGGCAAAGCACTCCGGGCTCGCCGTGACCTGCGATGTCGCCGCGAACCACGTACACCTCGCCGATACCGACATCGGCTGGTTCGATACGCACTGCCACCTGGTACCCCCGCTGCGCAGCGGTCGCGACCGCGACAGTCTGCGTGCAGGCCTCACCGACGGGACGATCGACGTGATCTGTTCCGATCACACGCCGGTCGACGACGATGCCAAGCAACTTCCGTTTGCCGAAAGCGAACCTGGCGCAACCGGCCTTGAATTGTTGCTACCCTTGACGCTCAAATGGGCGGTCGAAGCCAAAGTCGGATTGCCCGTCGCGCTGTCACGCATCACGGCGGATCCGGCGCGCGTGCTGGGCATCGATGCAGGTCACCTCGCCGTCGGTGCAACCGCCGACGTCTGCCTGTTCGACCCCGGAGCCTGGTGGACCGTCGATCGGCAGGCGCTTCGCAGCCAGGGCAAGAACACGCCGTTCCTCGGACGAGAACTTGCGGGCAAGGTCCGTTTCACCATAGCGGGTGGACATCTGGTCCACGAGAACTGAGGGGGTCGGCACTAGCGCCGGTTAATTGATGTGCGGCCAGGTTCTTGAGACCGTAGCCGATCCTACAACCGAATCAGCCGTTCGCCGATGGCGCCCACGGCCCGCTGCGGGTATCTGTTGTTTCGGCGCAATCCAATTCGACTGCCGGCGCAGAAAACGCCGGTCGTGTCAGCCATGAAACTGCCGCTCACCAAGACACCCGATGCATCGCTGCCCACACGCGACGATCTCGATCAGTGTCGCCGCTGCGGCTTGTGGGAACGTGCAACGCAGGGGGTCCCGGGCACTGGCCCGAGCAGTGCGCGCATGCTGTTCGTGGGGGAGCAACCCGGCGACGAAGAGGACAGACAGGGTTTGCCGTTTGTTGGGCCAGCGGGGCAACTTCTCCGGCTCCTGATGGAGAAGGCCGATATCGACAGCCGCCAGGTCTTTCTCACCAACGCGGTCAAGCATTTCGGCTGGGAGCCTCGAGGCAACCGGCGCATGCACAAGACACCTGGACAACGCGAGATGGAGGCATGCCACGTATGGCTCGAGGCCGAGTTGATGCATGTGCAGCCGAAAGTGGTTGTTGCGCTGGGCGTGACGGCGCTCTCGGCGCTTCTTCGCCGCCGCCTGACGCTGCGTGCGGCGCGCACGATGAAGCTGGTGCTTCCTGAAGGAATTCCGCTGGTCGCCACGTACCACCCGTCCGCTCTGCTGCGGGCGCCAGACGCGGAGGCCCGGGGAGAACTCGAGGTCGCGTTGCTCGCGGATCTTCACCGCGCTGCAACCATTGCGGGCCATTGATCGGCAAGTGCGAATGATTGCCCCGATATCGGACTGTGCCGATTCCAGAATGCGTTCGGGCTAGATTTTCGGTACTCGTCCCAGCAGGTAGAACTCGTCGTTGGGCCGCATGTCGATCAAATCGGCCATGCGGTTCGATAGCGCGAAAAACGCTGCGATCGCGCCGATGTCCCAGATGTCCTCGTCGCTGAAGCCATGACGATGCAACATGCCGTAATCAGCGTCGACAAGTTCAGACGACCGCGTCGCTACCTTGACCGCGAACTCGAGCATCGCCTTTTGTCGTTCGCTGACATCGGCATTGCGAAAATTGATGGCGACCTGATCCGCCACCAGCGGATTCCTCGCATAGACGCGCAGGATCGCGCCGTGAGCGATGATGCAGTAGGGACAGCGGTTTTCACCGGACGTGGCGACGACGATCATCTCGCGCTCGGCTTTGGAGAGACCCGACTCACGCAGCATCAGCGCGTCGTGATAGGAGAAGAAGGCGCGGAACTCGTCGGGCCGGTGCGCAAGCGTCAGGAACACGTTGGGGATGAATCCCGCCTTCTCCTGCACTTCGAGCATTCGCGCCCGGATGTCCTCGGGCAGGTCTTCGAGCTTCGGTACCGGGTAGCGGCTGATTGGCGGCGCGGTCATGGGAATGAGTCTACCAGCCGGGAATCGACCGATCCAGGACCAGCGCGGCAGCGATCGGCCGACAGCGCCGCACACCGAGGTCGACGATCGCCCTCGTTTGATAACGCTATCGAGCCGATTCCCATGCTTCGCTCTCGCCGAGTCGAAGTCATCAAGGCCGGAGCAGCAAACGCACCTTGACTGTGTTTTGGCAACGGGATAGCGTCTTCCGACGGCGATATTGGACAGAACCTTGCGGGGAGAGAATTCGCAGAGCATTGCTCGCGCTTGCGTAGCATTGCTAACTCGTCATAGGAAATGATCGAATATCCTATGCACCGCGACCACTCCCGATAGCTTGTCCTGCGTTCTTTTGGCTCGGATTTCTAGGCACACGGTCCGGGCAGCAATGCCCACACGAGGTCGTGATTGCTATTCAATTCGTTCCCCTTCATCTTCGTATTCTTGCCTTTCGTTCTGTTGGGCTTTTTTGCGTTGGCGCGGGCCAGTGACCGGCTCGCAGCCGGCTGGCTGACGATTGCGTCGCTAGTCTTCTACGGATGGCGGGACCTTGGCTACGTCGCACTGCTTCTGGCCTCGATATGCGTCAACTATTACCTGGGGACGCGCATCGCGCTGATGCACGAGTCTGGAAAGCGATCGCGCGGAAGGCGATTGCTGCTAGTTGCGATCGCAGCCAACCTCGCGTTGCTTGGCTACTATAAATACGGAACCTTCTTCGTAGCTAACGCGCAGAAGCTCATCGGCCATGCCGGGCCCTTGCCGGAGATCGCTCTTCCCATCGGCATTTCATTCTTCACGTTTACGCAGATTGCCTTCCTCGTAGATGCACATCGAGGTCTCGCACGGGAGTACAACTTCACGCACTACACGTTGTTTGTCACTTACTTCCCGCACCTTATTGCCGGGCCGATCCTACATCATCGCGAAATGATGCCGCAGTTCGACCTCCGCGCCACGTACAGGCTGAACTGGGACAACATCGCCGTCGGTTTAACGATGTTCATCCTCGGTCTGTTCAAGAAAACGGTGATCGCAGATGATATGGCCGCCTTCGCCACGCCCGCTTTCAGCGCCGCGGCCGCCGGTACCCAGCTTACGCTGCTCGAAGCCTGGGGCGCAGCGCTCGCCTACACGTTTCAGATCTATTTCGATTTCTCCGGATACACGGATATGGCGCTCGGTGCGTCGCGGATGTTCGGCATCGTGCTGCCGCTGAACTTCTTCTCGCCTTACAAGGCGCATAGCATTATCGATTTCTGGCGCCGCTGGAACATCACCTTGTCGCGCTTTCTGCGCGATTACGTCTATATCCCTCTCGGCGGCAACCGCAAGACGGTGTCGCGCCGCTACGAAAATCTGCTGGTGACGATGCTGGTGGGGGGCCTCTGGCATGGCGCGGGGTGGACCTTCGTTTTCTGGGGCGGGCTGCACGGCATCTATCTTGTCATTAACCATGGCTGGAGGACGCTTCGTCGTCGTATCAATATTGCTGCGCCACCCGGCGCGCGGGCGCTTGCGACATTAACGACGTTTGTAGCAGTCGTCGTCGGGTGGGTATTCTTCCGTGCAGCGGACTTCGCGACGGCAGTCAGCATCATTTCTGGCATGCTGGGACAGAATGGCGTTGTTCTGCCGCCGCAATGGCAACACGTCACACGCAGCCACACATGGTTGTCGAGCCATGGTGTGCAGTTCGGAAAAATGACGTACTTTGATCGCGTGGCACAACTCAATTGGCTGTGCGTCCTGCTCGTATTCTGCTGGTTCGCTCCCAATACACAGCAACTCTTGGCGGGGCACCGGCCGGCGCTGATTACGCGCGGATATGGTGAGCTTGGCGGTGCTGGGCGTCTTGCCTGGCGGCCCACTTGGGTCTGGCTCCTCGCCCTGGCATTGCTTGGAGCCGTGGCGATGCTGTCCATTCATCGCTACAGTGAATTCATCTACTTCCGATTTTGAAATGAGTTCCAGGGCATTCAGCGTCGCTTGCGTGACCGCGGTATTGTTCTTGATCGGTGCTGTTGGTCTGTTCAATCGGATTGTCGATCCCTACTGGTACTTTCGCGATGTCGAAATTGTCGGGTTCAACTACAACAAACCGAAGGCGGCTGACAATGAACGGCTGGTAAAGCCGGCGTGGGCGGCCAAGCTCAAGCCCGAGGCAGTCATTGTCGGAGGCTCCGTTGCGGAGATCGGGCTGCCACCCACGCATCGTGGGCTCACCAAGGACGGCGCGCTGGTTTCGTTCAATCTCGCGATGCCGCGCGCAACCTGGAACGAAACGTACTGCCTTGCGATGTTCATGATGCGTCAGGCGCCGGTGAAACGGATGGTTGTGGGCGTTTCGGGTGCAGACGAGGAACCATGCCCCGCCGATGCGATCCTCGGTAGCGTGGACTACGGCAAGCTCTTGTTGTCGCGAGCTGCCTTTGACGCGTCGCGCAATACCGTGCGCCTGCAGCACCAGCAGGCGACGATGACTCGCGAAGGCCTATGGTATTTCGATCGCTACGATGACCATGCGCAGACGGACGATGAGGTGGCGAATAACTTCGCCGTCGTGATACACGGCGCGCTGTGCGCCTCGGTGAGCACTGATCCGAGTGCACTGGACAGCTCGCGGTTGCGCAAGGAGGCGGTGGCGCGAAACCAGGGCGTGGGGTTGCGAAGGCTGATACGGCTGGCGCAGGAGAAGCATGTCGAGTTGATCTTGCTTTTCTACCCGACGCACGTTCTGATGAGTGAAGTCCAACGTCGCTGCCAAGGTCCTGAGGGGTATTGGAACTGGGTTTGGCAGATCGTGTCCATTGTAGCCCAGGAGACCGGCAGCGAATCGCGACAGATTCAGGTCTGGCAATTCGCGGATTACGCGCCGATGAATGGCGAGAGAATCCATGTGGGGAAGCCGGCGCGCGACCGGCTCTGGCAGGATCCAATACATTTCAACGAAGAGGTCGGCGTCGCCGCGTTCGATGCCATCTATTTGGGGGTCCCCGGCTACGGAGCCCGGGTTACCGCCGCGAATTTCGACGAACTTATCGCCCGACGCGAGGACCAGCGCAGGGAGTTTCTTGCGGACAATCCGTGGGTACCACAGGAGCTTGACGAAACGGTGCGGCGCGCCAGGAATATCGGCGACGCGGTCGCTCCGTTGAAAGGACAGTAGGCTGAGCGTGACCGGCAAAAGATCAGCCTAGCCGCCGCCGCGCCTTGTGTACAAGTCGAAATACGCGAGGAAATCGTCGCGTGTCAGCTTGTCCAGCCCGCGGAAAGTGAAGGTGACGCCAAGGGCGGGCAGTGCAATCAGTCCTATGCGTCGCGGCGGCTTTTCTTCCAGCAAGATCTGAACGAGACCGCCGTGGGTGTTGACCGTCACTAGGTCCCCGTCGATCTGCAATGTGGCCTGACGGGTCGCGCCCGGCAGCCATCCGACGAACTCCGTGCGCGTGCAGCCCATCTCACGTCGTACTTCGAACGCATCGGACACGCGCGCCTAACCCCCCGCGATCGGAGGCCACACCGCCAACGCGTCTCGGGCGTTCAGTGGGTAAGTCGCGCGTGCGGGCGGCCGAACGTATAACCCGTTCACCAGCACCAGGTGCACCATCCTCGGCGGCAGGTGCATCTGGTCGATTATGTGTTGCACCGTCGCCCCTTCGACGACATCAAGCGGTAGCTCATTGTGTACGCGAACCCTGCCGTTGAGCTCCTGGGAAGGTAGTCGCCTAGCGTGGCATCTGCGCTACGTCGCGCTGCCGAGTGTGCCTCCCGGCCATGTTCATCCCAGCGCAGTACGCCTAAATCGGCCGCCTTCGGCTGAATGGCGCTCACCATCGTCTTTCCTGTAATCGCGTCGAACGCCTCGGCGCAGTCGCCCGCCGCATAGATGCCCTGCACATTGGTTTGCATTCGGTCATCGGTAAGGATGCCTTGCAGGCAGGTGATTCCGGCGCTCACCATCGTCGGAGTTCCTTCTATCCTTGTGGACCTTCGTCAGCCACCAGTGGTTTCTTCTATAAGTCCGCCACCTTAGAGACCGAAACCGATCTGTGCTATCGGAACCGGCTCGGTAGGACGTCTTGCTCGCGCCTCAGCTCGGCCTGCGGGTCAGCTCGACAAACGCTTCCATCAACAGGTTCGGGTCCTTCACCAGCTTTTCCTTCCATGGGCCGAGGTGGCACCGGGTCTGAATCAAGCCGCGAATGGCGCCGACGTGGTCGATTCGGCCGATGCTGATGGCGCCGATAAGCACGTCGCCGTCGAAGCAGAGTCGCTTGTACTGGAAGTGTTCGGGGTCGACACTCTCAGCCGTATCGCCGCCTTCGCGGCCCTGCCAAAGACCGAAGGTGTACGAGAGCAGGCCGACGGTATCCAGTACGTTCATTGAGAGGCTGCCGCGGTAGGGCACGTTCTTGCCCGTCATGTTGAGGGCTGCTGCGCGACCGTGTTCGGTGGCGGTCGGCTGCAGCGCGTGAACTATCCATTCGCCCGTTGAGAAGTCGCGGCCCTGGGCTACGTCGCCGGCGGCGTAGATGCAGGGCACCGTGGTCTCCATGCGGTCGTTGATGACGATGCCTTGGTCGATCTCAGCTCCGGTGCCTTCGAGGAAGGTGACGTTGGGTTGCACGCCAGTGGCGAGGATGACCAAGTCGGCATCGAAGTTCTGGGTGTCCATAACCACGCGCGGACCAGGTTCAATGCGATTGATGCGCCCCTTCGTAATGACTTTCACGCCCTGACCCTCGAGCCACCGCTGCAGCAACGCGCTGCCGACTGGCGTCATCATCGAGCGCAGGATCTGACCCACGCGGCCGGCGATGACGGTCAGTTGCGCGCCACTTTCCACCAGCGACTTCATGCAGACGCCGGCGACGAAGCCGGCGCCGACCATCACCACCCGGGCACCGGGTTGCAGTTTGGCCGCGATGACGCGGGCGTCCTCAAGGGTCCAGCAGGTGACTACCCCGGGCAGGTCGGTACCGGGTACCGGCGGGAGTGTCGGCGAGGACCCGGTCGCCACCAGCAATCTGTCATAGTCGAGCGTAGTGCCGTCGTCGAGATCCACCCTGCCGCCGCTGGCGCCGGCATGGACCTTAACGGCCTTGTTGTTGCGGTAGCGGATGCCGAGGCTGGCAAAGTGGCCGGCGGTTTTGCGCGGCCGGGCACCCTGTTCGTCGATGCGGCCGATCAGTATGTAAGGGATAGCCATGCGCGAATAGGGCTCGCCTGGCTCCCCGCTGATCAGGGTGATTTCGCCATCTTGATCCTCCTGCCGAATGATTTCGGCGGCCTGCACGCCGGCCGGGCCGGCGCCGATCAGCACGTATTTCAAGCGGTTCCTCACACTTAGCTATTAACACCTAAGCTGGTGGTGGTGGTCGAAGGGCGCAGCGGGCAAGCCATTCTGGCGCTGGAAGTCCATTGCACGCATTTGTAAATTCTTCTCCGACTCCGCTGGTTCGGCGCCGGCCGACCAAGGTTGACATTGCTGCGCCGCTCGAACGTGAAACAGGCACCTTACACATTCTTCGAGGCCAGCACTTGATCTAGCGCAATAAATAGAATTGCGCATGGGTGTAAGAGACTTGAACTACGAAATAGCTAGTTGCGAACAAGAGCCCAGCGCACGGACCCGTCTCTCGATGTACCTGCGGGCGATCAAGGAGGTTTCATATGGATACGGGTAAGAGAGCGGTCGAAGCGTTCCATGGTTACGGTGCAGCGTTCGCGTGACTCGGTCGAGCCAGCGTCGCGGCCATCCTGACCGCGTTCCCGGCGAATCGGATTTCGCGGGTGCGCACGATGATCTATCCGACGACGGCCGAAGCGTAGCCTCGGGGCGGTCTTCGGCATAACGAACGAATTCAGGGGAGCCAGCGGTGCGAGTCTCGATGAGGCCGCAGCGCAACCGGAATCGACTCTCGAAAGGAGCTGCACGATGTCGAAATTCAGCCAAGAACGACGGGACGCGCTGAAGTCCACTTGCAGGCTCGTCACGGTGACGGCACTGGCGTCGGGCGCCGGTGTGAGGGCGTTCGCGGCCGGTGGTGCGATGCCACTTCCGCAGTCCTCGGGTGTGCCGCAGGTCGGCGACACCTTCGTCTTCTCGGGAGGCCCGAACAAGGGCAAGGAGGTCATGGTCGCCGACGTGGTCCTCGGCGCGCGGCCGGAGATGGCGGTGGCGAAGAATCCGAGCACGGGCAAGCTGCAAGCAGATGACGCCGGAGACAACGATCACGCCACCGTCCTCTTCTACAGGGTGGCGCCGGACAGCTATCCGGCCAACATGAAGGACGAAACGGCGGAAGGCATCTCGTGCTACTCGGCGGTGTGCCCCCATCTCGGCTGCCTGCTCTCCGACTGGGACACAACGGGCAAACTGTTCAAGTGCCCCTGCCACGATGCGACTTTCGATCCCTTGAAAGAGGGACAGAACGTCAGCGGGCCGAAAGTCCGCGAACTTCCAAATATCCCCATCCATGCAGTGGATGGGAAGCTGGTGGTTGCCGCCAAGCCCACCGGCTATATCGGCGTGAAGAGAGGCTGAAGCCCTTGTGGCGGCGCATGCTCTAGAGACACTGAACCCGGAGGACACAATGACCAAAATGAAGAGAGGTTTGTCGGGGGTGGTCGCATCGACTCCACTCCTGCTGGCGATTGCATCCGGTCCTGCGTTCGGCCAGGCGGACGCCTCCGACCGGTCTTTCCGTCCGGTCACCGCGGCGATGTTGAGCCAGCCGCCTGCTTCGGAATGGCTCCAATACCGTCGCACCTTCGACGGGCACGGTTTCAGCCCGCTGGCAAAGGTCACGAAGGCGAATGTCGGCAAACTGGTGCCGATCTGGGAGTTTTCGACCGGCTTGACGAAGGGTCACGAAGTCGTTCCGATCGAACACGACGGAGTGCTCGTGATCTCTGCCTCATACAACGCGTTCTTCGGGTTGGATGCGCGCAGCGGTAAATTCCTCTGGAAGTACGAGCGCGACCTTCCGGACAAGGCTTTGGCCGTGGTTTGCTGCGACGTGGTCAACAGGGGTGGCGTCTTCTACGGTGACAACGTCTACTTCGGCACCATCGACGCGCACATCATCGCGTTGAACGCCAAGACGGGCAAAATGGTCTGGGATACGAAGGTTGCCGACTACTCCGATGGCATCACGATCACCGGCGCTCCGCTGGTCGTAAAGGGCAACATCATCACCGGGATGACCGGCGGCGAATTCGGCGCGCGCGGACGGTTGATCGCCGTGAACGCCGAGAGCGGAAAGATCGCCTGGACCACCTACACGATCCCCGGACCCGGCGAGCCCGGCAGTGACACCTGGGGCGGCACGGACACTTGGAAGCGCGGCGGCGGAACCACCTGGACCACTGGCGCGTACGACGAAAAGCAGAACCTGATCTTCTGGCCGACCGGCAATCCCGGACCGTGGAACGGATCGGTTCGGCCGGGCAAGAACATCGGCACCTCGTCGATCATTGCCTTCGATGGCGACACCGGCGCGATCAAAGCCCAGTTCCAGTTCGTGCCCCACGACATGTGGGATTACGACAACATCTCGCAGCCGATGCTGATCGACTTCATGAAGGCCGGCAAGAAGGTCGAAGGACTCTTCGAGCCGAATAAGAACGGCTACGTGTACATGGTCGAGCGCAGCAACTTCGGTCCCGGCACCGTCGACAACATCAAGTTCGTCTACGGCGAACCGTTCATGCCGGTCACGGTGTGGAAAGGACTGGACGCGACGGGGCACCCGATCTTCGACCCGGAGAAGGACCCGACGAGCGGCAACCTGGTCGATGTGTGCCCGTCGTTCCTGGGTGGCGCGAACTACATGGTTCCCGCCTACGACGCCGGCAGGAAGACGGCGTTCATTGTGGGCAACTACTGGTGCGAAACGATCAAGAGCCTTCCGCCGGAGCCCTGGAAACCCTATGCCGCGTACGTGCAGGCCGAGTTCCACATGTACGTTCAGAGGGGGATCGATGGTGCCGGCGGCTTCGTGAAGGCGATCGATGTGAACACCGGCAAGACGAAGTGGACGCATTCGATGCCTGACGCGAACTGGGGTGGCGTGTTGTCGACCGCCTCGGGGTTGGTCTTTGGCGGCGGCACCGACACCCGCGACCTGTTTGCTCTGGACGCGGATACCGGCGCGGTGCTCTGGAAGCACCGCTCGAACTCGGGCTTGGCTGCCGCCCCGATCACCTATGAGATCGACGGCCAGCAGTATGTTTGCTACGTCGTTGGCTTCGGCGGTGCGATTCCGATCTGGGCCGGCGAGATCAAGGACAAGTACTACCAGAACACGCCGCAGGGCGGCGTGGTAATGGTTTTCGCCCTGAAGTAGGCCGCGACCGAGGGAGAGGCGGGAAGGCGAAGCCTTGCCGCCTCGCTGTTCGTTTGTGCTGGTCAGCGGATGCCGCGGCACGTGCTGCCCGTTGACGCGGTGCGGTGTCCGATGGCGCGCGGGGGCTTCCCCTGCGGAGTGTGCACAGATGGCACAGGGTGGTCGAGACGGCGCCCGAAAGAAACCGCGCCAATCCCGGCGGCCCGGTCGGCCGTGTGAAGCGCGAGTCTAGTCGCCAACGCAGCGGAAGCCCGAGAAGGTGCGCTTCCTGTCGGCGACATCAAAGCCGCGAATCGAGACGCGTACGCTCTTTGCCGAGGTGGACCAGGAGCCACCGCGCATCGCCACGAAGACCGGATCTTCGGGGTTGTACGGATCGTTGGTGAACTCCCAGACATTGCCGAGCATGTCGTAGAGATGGAATGCGTTCGGCAACTTCGTGGCCACCTCGTGCGTTCGGCCACCGCTGTTGTCCCGGTACCAGGCGATCGCATCCAGGTCGCCGTAACGTGCCGCCGGGCTGCCGCCGCGGGCGGCGTACTCGTACTCGCGCTCGGTGGGGATTCGCATTCCGATTTCGGTGCAGTATTTCAGCGCGTCGCCCCATTTCACGCGCTCGACGGGCAACTGGTCGCTGCCCAGGTGGAGGCTCGGATTCGTCCCGATGAGGCGCTTGTAGGCGGCCTGCGTGACAAGGGTCTGGCCGATCCAGAAGCCCTTCGCGATCGTGACCTCACGCTGCGGAAGCTCGTCGCTGTCGCAAAAGGTGTCGCCCGGCGAGCAACCCATGATGAACTTGCCCGGAGGAAGCCAGACATACGTGAGGCCATCCTTGGGATTGACCATGGTGGTCAACGCCGGTGTGGCGGGATCGGTTGGAGCGGTTGGTTGCGCCGGCGCATCGTTCGCGGGCAAAGCATGGCGAGCCGAATCGGGTTGCTCCTGCGCCGGCAGCGCCCAGGTGAACAGAAGCGCCGATGCGGCAGCGACTGCAAACGATCGAAAAGGCGGCCGTTTCATTGAGTCTCGCACTCTACTTTGCGAGTGCATCGCGACACAAGCGGACTGGTGTTCACCGCTGCGCCGTGGTGGCTTCTCTTCCAGAGAGATCTGAACGCAGCCACCGTGCGTCATGTTCGTCATCACCTCCCCGTCGATCTGCCTGACGGGTCGCGCCGGGGAGCCACGATATGAACTCGACGCGCGTACAGCCCGTATCACGACACAGATGGAACACGTCCGACATGTCCGCCTAGCCGCCCGCAATGGGAGGCCACACGGCCAATTCGTCTCCCAGGTGCAACAGCCGGGTGGCGCGCGCGTCCCGTGGGATGAAGACGCCATTCACCAACACGAGGTGGGCCATCGCCGCGGGCAAATTGAATTGCTCGATCACTGCTTGCACAGTCGTCGCTTCGGCGACGTCAACCGCAAGCTGGTTATATACGCGCGCCCTACCGTTGAGTTCGTGTGGCAGGTAGTCGCCGAGGGTGGCGAATAGCTTGAGGGTGATCTCCACTGCCGCGCTCTGCTCCGTCGTTCCTCAGGCGACGTTCAATCCCCGTGCATGCTGCGCTTGCGCGCTGGAAAGATACGCCTGTGGAAGCTGCAATGGGTCGCGCAGCAGTTGGTCCTTCCACGCGCCGAGCTTGGTGCGCGATTGGGTGAGCCCGCGCAGAATACCGACATGCTCGGTTAGACCAATCGTATTTGAACCGATTAGAACATCGCCTTCGAACTCCAGACGAATGTAGCGGAAGTTGGCGTCGTCGGTGAACTCGGCGCGTTCGCCACCGGGCACCCCTTCCCATCGTCCGAAGGAAGTCGAGATGAGCCCCAGCGTATCGAGCACGTTGATCTGCGTGACGCCAGGCAACTGCGTTTGTTTCCCGGCCATATTCGTTCCGGCACAGTACGCCTGATCGGCAGCATTCGGCTGAATGGCACTGACGATCGTCTTGCCGGTAACCGTATCAAACGCTTCGGCGCAATCGCCCGCTGCGTAGACTCCGGCAATGTTGGTTTGCAGGCGTTCGTCGGTCAGAACGCCCTGAAGGCACAGGATGCCGGAGTCCTCGAGAAATCCGATGTTGGGCTGGACGCCCGTCGCGGATATGACCAGATCCACCGGCAAATGCTTGCCGTTGGACAGCAGGACGGTAAGGGGCGGACCGGGCTCGATGGCTTCCACTCGCGTCGACGTGTAGACGGTTATTCCCTTCTTCTCGACCCAGCGTTTTATCATACCGCCGGCGCCTTCGCCCATCATGCGCGGCACCATCCGATCGCCCATTTCCACGACAGTCAGCTGCACGTGTCGTGCGGCGAGAGCCTCCATAATGATGCAGCCGATGAAGCCCGCTCCCATTTGCAGCACGCGTGCTTCCGGTTTGGCAAGCGCCATGATCTTTCGCGCATCGGCGAGCGTCCAGCAAGGATGCACCCCGGGTAGATCCATGCCGCGAATCGGCGGGCGAATTGGCGTCGCACCCGTGGCGATCAGCAGGCGATCGAACGGAAGAACGGTCCCGTCATCGAGCCGCACGTGGCGCGCGTCCGTATCCACTGCGCACGCCCGCCCGGTACGCAATTGAATGTGTTGTCGCGCAAAGTGGTCTTTGTCTTTGCGGAGATAAGTCCCTTCCTCGCCGATGTTTCCCATCAGCAAATACGGAATCGCCATGCGCGAATAGCACGGTTCGGGCTCGTCGCCAACGAGCACGATATCGTCTTCGGCCCGCAGTTTGCGAATCGTTTCGGCCGCAATGACACCAGCGGGTCCGTTACCGAGAATAACGTGTTTCACGAGGGTCTCTCCACGAGCAAAAAGGGCGGTTCACAAGGAACCGCCCGTGTCCGAACGTGCGTGACGCGGGGCCCGGCGCTACCTCACAATCCGAGGCGTGCCCGGGTCTCCGGTTTCAGCTGTCCCTTGTCGTCCCAGCCGCGCAGTTCGTAGTACTCGGGGAGCATCTTGTCCAGACCGTTGACCAGTCCCTTGGCGGGGCCGGTCTTGGCGGGCTCGGTGAGCAACCGCTTGGGCAGGGTGTCGTCCTTTTGCGTGAAACCGGCGCGGTTGTTGAAGTCGCGCTCCATGTTCCAGATGCGCTCTCCGATCTTGCCCAGTTCATCCAGCGTGAATTCGTCGGTACAGGCGGCGGCGAGCTGCGGTTGCAAATCCGCGAGCGTCCACGCGAAGCTCGTGAAGATGCACACCCCCGCCGAATCGAAGACCGACGTAGCGTCCTGAAAGGCTTTGACCAGGCCGGCCTTGCCTTCGGTGACGAGCGGATCGGTCTTCACCGGGATGCCGAGGACTTCGGAAGCCACTGTGTAGCCGCGCAGATGGCAGGCACCGCGATTGGCCGTAGCATAGGCAAGACCCATTCCTTGGATCCCACGCGAGTCATAGGCGGGGAACTCCTGGCCCTTGACGCTCATCGACAGGTCCGGATAACCGTACTTGGCAGTGAGCCGCTTCGAGCCCAGCGCGATCTCCTTGCCGAAGCCCTCGCCCTTGCCGGTGATTTCCGCGAAGTAGGTGAGTGCTTTGGCCGAACCGAAGGGCGCTTCGATCCCAAGCTGCTCCTTGGTGAGCACGCCCATCTCGTAGAGTTCCATCACCGCGCCGACAGTGGCACCGAAGGAGATGGGGTCAAAGCCATCCTCATTGCAGATGAAGTTGGCATAGGTAAGCGCCTCGAGATCGTTGACGCCATTCGCGGAACCCAACGCCCAGGCCGCTTCGTATTCCAGCCCGCCAGACGCTCCCCAGTACTGCGGACGGTTCTTGACCGTGTAATGGGTCTCGTCGATTTTGGAAATGCGGCCGCACGCGATCGTGCAGCCGAAGCAGGCTTGGTTGGTCACGAGGTTCGGCTTGCCGTCGGTCTTGCGCGGTGCGTGCATCGCTTCAGCCGAAATGTCCTTCGCCCCTTCGAACTGGACATCACGATGATTGCGCGTGGGTAAGGCGCCAATTTCGTTGATCACGTTCATCAGTACTTGCGTGCCGAACTTGGGCAAGCCCTGACCTGTTACCGCGTTGGCGGCCAAAACCTTCTTGGCGGCCGTGGCTGCTTTCATGAAGGCCTTGGGATCGCGGATATTGCCCACTCCCTTCGTCCCGCGCACGGCAATCGCCTTGAGATTCTTGCTGCCCATCACTGTGCCCACTCCAGAGCGCCCAGCGGCGCGATGCAGGTCGTTCATCACCCCCGCATACATGCATCCAGTCTCGCCGGCGCGCCCGATCGAACTGACGCGGATCTGTGGGTCCTGATGCTTGGCCTTGATCGCGGGCTCGGTCTCCCACACCGACTTGCCCCAGAGCCAACCGGCATCAAGCAGTTGCGCCGTATCGTCCTGAATCAGAAGATATACGGGCTTGGACGACTTGCCCTCGAAGATGATCATGTCCCAGCCGGCCATCTTGAGTTCCGCGCCCCAGTATCCGCCCGAGTTGGAACAAGCAATCGCACCGGTCAGCGCACCCTTGGTGATGACCGAATAGCGCCCGCCGGTCGAGGCCATCGTCCCAGTGAGCGGGCCCGTGGCCCAGATCAACTTGTTCGCAGGCGAGAGCGGATCGACCTTGGCGTCGACCTCCTCCGTAAAATACTTGGTCGCGAGTCCGCGTTGCCCAACGTAATCGCGCGCCCATTGCATATTGAGGGGTTCCGACGTACAGGTCCCCTTGGCGAGATCGACGCGCAGAATTTTTCCAGCCCAGGCCATGATCGTCCTCCTTACGCGCGTGGCTGATTGCCAACCTTGCCCGCCCACTGCTGCATGCGCTCAAGCCCGGTCCAATCGGCGTCGATAAACGTGATCGCGCCGGTTGGGCAGGCCTCGGCGCAGGCGGGTTCTCCACCGCAGAGGTCACACTTCTGCACCTTACCAGTATCTTGCACATAATTGATCGTGCCGAACGGGCAGGCGATCGTGCACACCTTGCAGCCAACGCAGACGTCATCCAGCACGACCTTCGCGCCCGTGGCGGCATCGACCACGATAGCTTCGACGGGGCATGCGTGCAGGCACCAAGCCTCGTCGCACTGCGTGCAGGTGTAGGGAACCTTCTTACCGGTGTCATGGAAATCGAAGATCTTGATCCGTGACTTGGCGGGATTGAAGATGCCATAGTTATCGTAACTACAGGCCATTTCGCATTGCAAGCAGCCCGTACACTTATCCGCGTTGATATGAAGTGACTTTTGCACGTCTTCTCCTCGCAAGCCCGCAACAAGAACCAACGCTACCCCCTCGGGCACCTTCCGTCAATAGAACGTCCCGGGCAAGCGGCCAGCAGGACCTAGTCCGGCACAATGCCGACTTCCCTCGCGGTGCGGCTCCAGACGTCGACTTGTTCTTTGAGGTAGATAGCCAGCTCTTCCGGTGTCGAGCTGCGGCCCTCGAACGCATACCTCTCGAGCTGCTCGCGCACGTCGGGCCGTGCCACCACGGTGGCCGTTTCCCGCGCCAGACGATCTATCACCTCTTTCGGCAACTTCGCCGGTCCGAAAAGTCCGGCCCACGGGGTAATCGCAAGCGGCGGCAGCCCCGCTTCCAAATAGGTCGGCACTTCGGGAAGAAGCGAGCTGCGGGTGGGTTGGAGTGCCACCAACGCTCGCAGCTTGCCTTCCTTGACGAACGCCGCGGCGGTGCCCGGCGTCGCGATCATGAGTTGCACGCGACCTGCCACGAGATCGAGAGTTGCCGGCGCGTCGCCCTTGTACGGGACTTCAACCATGTCGATGCCCTCGAGAACTTTCAGCCGCGCGGTGGCGAGAATGCTGGTGCTGTTGCCCGTCGCGTAATTGAGTTTGCCCGGATTGGCGCGCGCATAAGACAGCAATTCGGCGAGAGACTGGGCCGGCACCCCGGGATGCACGAACAGGAAGAACCCGAAATTGCCGACGAGCGAAATCGGCGTGAAATCCGTGAGCGGATTGTACGGAGGATTCTTGCGCATGGCAGGCACACTGCAAAGCGCCGTGTTGGTGCCGTAAAACAATGTGTAACCGTCTGGCGCGGCCTTGATGACAACATCGGCGGCAATGGCACCATCTGCGCCCGGTCTGTTCTCGACGATGATCGGCTGGCCAAGGGCTTGCGACAGCGGCACCGCTAGCGAACGCGCCGACAGGTCAGCTGCCCCGGCCGCCGGAAACGGGACGATGAGGCGAATGGGTTTGTTTGGGTATTGGGCTGAAGCCGGCGCGACAACCAGCGCAAGCATGACAACAATCGCGAAATAGCGCACGCGTTGCAGCATGGTCAGGCTCTCCGAATGTAACAACCGCGCCCGGATCAGCTTGTGGAGTATTTGCTCGGCATGATGGCCGCGCAAGCGGACTCCGTCTCAGCTTTTTGGTGGCACGTAGCCGGCGGCGACGTCCGCACCACCACCAAAAAAATGCCGTTCCATCTGCTCCGCCAAATATTTCCGGGCGCGCGGGTCGGCAAGGCTGAGTCTATTTTCGTTGACGAGCATCGTCTGATGTTTGAGCCACTGCGCCCAAGCCTCCTTCGAGACGTTCTCGTAGATGCGCTTCCCGAGTTCGCCGGGGTAGGGCGGGAAGTCGAGTCCTTCGGCATCGCGGCCGAGTTTGATGCAGTGAACTGTGCGTGCCATGGCGAAATCCTTGCGACAATGAAAACAGGGTGAAGCGACGATCGTCAGGTCAGCGCCTTTTCGTATACCAGGGAACGTCGCTGCCAATTGTATAGATCGCGCTTCTGTTGCGGGAGCCGGTCAGGATTGCTCTCGACAAAACCGCGCTCGATGAACCAGCCCGACGTACGTGTCGTGAGCACGAACAGACGGGCCAGCTTCAGCTTGCGCGCACGCTGCTCGATTTCCTGCAGCAGCATTTCGCCGTAGCCTTCGCGCCGGAAATCCGGGTGCACGGCCAATGCCGCGAGCTCACCAGCCTTCTCAGCAGGAAAGGCGTAGAGTGCGGCACAACCGATGACAAGGTCGTCGTGCTCGGCGACGACGAACCGCTCGATTTCCATCTCCAGGCGCTCGCGCGAGCGCCGGACGAGAATACCCTGCTCCTCCAGCGGTTCGATGATCGCCAGGATACCGCCGGCGTCATCGATGGTTGCATTGCGCAGATGGGCGAGCGGTGTTGCCGCGATCATGGTGCCGACGCCCGAGCGGGTGAACAATTCGAGCAGCAGGGCGCCATCATTGTGGCGCGACAGCAAATGTGCGCGCTTCACCCCGTTGTCGCAGGCGCGAATCGCGCACGGCAGGTAGTGCCGCACGTCGGCCGGCAGTTTGCCACGGTGAGCCAGCAGCGCCTCCGCATCCCGGGTGGAGAGTTCGCTCAACAACCGCCGGCGACCGTTGCGCACGCCGTCGGTTTCCATGAGAAAAATCAACTTGTGCGCGGTCAATCGAACGGCGACCTGTGTTGCGACTTCCTCTACCGCCAAGTTGAAGATTTCCCCGGTCGGCGAGTACCCGAGGGGCGACACCAGCACGATGTCGCCATCGTCGAGGCGCTGGCGGATTGCTTCAGCGTCGACCCGGCGAACTTCTCCCGTCCACTGCATGTCGACGCCGTCAAGTACGCCGATGGGTTTGGCGGTCAAAAAATTGCCACCGACCACCCGGATGCGCGCTCCCGCCATCGGCGAATTGGCGACGCCAAGCGACAGCAGCGCTTCGATGCGGCTGCGCGCATGGCCGGTGCCTTCGAGCACGCAATCGAGCGTCTCGATGTCGGTGACGCGTAAGCCGTGGTTGTAACGGCTCGGGATGTTCTGTTGCTTGAGAATCGCCTCGATCTGCGGGCGCGATCCGTGCACGACGACGAGGCGCACGCCGAGGCTGTGCAGCAGGTTGAGGTCGTGGATGATGCCCAGAAAAGTCTCATCGGCGACAACTTCTCCCCCGAAGGCAATGACGAGCGTCTTGCCGCGCAGACTATGTATGTAGGGCGCAGCGGAACGGATCCATTGGACGAAGGCGCGCGTTGTGGCCGAATTCGCGGCAGGGCTGGTGCGCGTGGCTCGAGGCATTGGACGCGGCGGTCAGAAAATGCCTTTGATTATAGCGTTCGGCTCGCCACCCGCATCGCCTATAATTGAGCTTCGCGCCGCGCCAAGTCGCCGATTTTCGCGCGGGCCCGCGACTTGCCATGGCATCGTCCCTCCTCGACAACCTCAACCCGGAACAACACGAAGCGGTAACGCTGCCGCACATCTCGGCGCTGATCCTCGCAGGTGCCGGAAGCGGCAAGACGCGCGTTCTGACGACGCGCATCGCGTGGCTGCTCGCGACCCGGCAGGCGACGCCGCTCTCCGTGCTTGCCGTCACGTTCACCAACAAGGCGGCGAAGGAAATGCTGACGCGGCTGTCTGCGCTGACGCCGATCAGCACGCGCGGCATGTGGGTCGGCACCTTTCACGGCCTTTGCAATCGGATGCTTCGCATGCACTATCGCGACGCTGAATTGCCGCAGCTGTTCCAGATCATGGACACGCAGGATCAGCTCGCGCTCATCAAGCGGCTCTACAAGGCGCACAACATCGACGACGAGCGCTTTCCGGCGCGACAGCTGCAGTCGCTGATCAATGCCGCCAAGGAAGAGGGATTGCGCCCGAATCAGGTCGAGGCCCACGACGAATTCACGCGCCGCCAGGTCGAGCACTACTCGCTCTATCAGCAGGCGTGCGAGCGCGAGGGCGTCGTCGATTTTCCGG
Organism: uncultured beta proteobacterium; assembly: GCA_963829375.1. GTDB lineage: Bacteria > Pseudomonadota > Gammaproteobacteria > Burkholderiales > Casimicrobiaceae > PALSA-1003. The sequence continues at coordinate 172,677 of CAWHIS010000003.1, forward strand.
AGCTCCTTCTGCGCAATTACGAGCTTTTGACCAGGCATGAAGGACTGCGCGAGCACTATCGCCACCGGTTCTCGCACATCCTCGTCGACGAGTTCCAGGATACCAACGTGCTGCAGTACAAGTGGCTGCGCCTGCTCGCCGGCCCGGACACCGCAATGTTCGCGGTGGGGGATGACGATCAGTCCATCTACGCCTTCCGTGGCGCCAATGTGGCGAACATGCAGCACCTCGAGCGTGATTTCGGCACGCCGGACAAACCGGTTCGATTGATCAAGCTCGAGCAGAACTACCGTTCGCACGGACAAATCCTCGATGCCGCGAACGCCTTGATAAAGCACAACCAGGGCCGCCTGGGCAAGAACCTGTGGACCGCCGATGCGCGTGGCGAGCCGGTGCGCGCCTATATCGCCCCCTCCGATATCGACGAGGCCGCATTCATCGTCGATATCGTCAAGAGCCTCGTCGACGAAGGCGTCTCGCCGGCCGAGATCGCCGTGCTCTACCGTTCGAATGCGCAATCGCGCGTGGTCGAGCACGCGCTTTTCAACGCCGGTATGCCCTACCGCGTGTATGGCGGCATGCGCTTTTTCGAGCGCGCGGAAGTCAAGCATGCGCTGGCGTATCTGCGGCTCGTCGCCGCCGCGAGCGACGACGCCGCGTTTCTGCGAGTGGCCAATTTTCCGCCGCGCGGCGTCGGCGCCCGGACGCTGGAGGCTCTGCAGGAGCGCGCCGGCAAGGCCGGAGTCAGCCTGTGGCAAGCGGCGTGCAGCGCGCCGGCTGGTGGCAAGGCGGGCACGAGCCTGGTGGCGTTCGTAAAGATGATCGAGGACACGCGCCGCGCGACGCACGGCTTGTCGCTGCCGGAGACGATCGAGCACGTGGTTCATGCGAGCGGACTGCTCACGCACTACGCAGCCGAGAAGGACGGCAAGGAACGCATCGAAAACCTTGAGGAGCTGGTGAGTGCTGCGAACAGTTTCGTCCGCGAAGCAGAGCGGACTATCGGCGATGAAGCGCTCGATCCGCTGACTGCCTTTCTCGCGCACGCGGCGCTCGAGGCGGGCGAGACGCAGGCGGCCGAAGGGCGCCCCGCGTTGCAGCTGATGACCGTGCACTCCGCCAAGGGGCTCGAATTCCACACCGTTTTTGTCACTGGGCTCGAGGAAGGATTGTTCCCTCACGAAAACAGCCTCTCCGAATACGATGGTCTGGAAGAGGAGCGACGCTTGGCCTACGTGGCGGTCACCCGCGCGCGACGCCGCCTCTACCTCACGCACGCGCAGAGCCGTATGCTGCATGGGCAGGTGCGCTACAACGTACCCTCCCGCTTTCTGAGCGAGCTGCCCGAGGGCACTGTACAGTGGCTGTCGCCGAAAGCCGGGCGCGACGTTCGTCAGTCCACTCCGAACACGACATCTGCTCCACACGTTGACGTGCGCGGTCAGCCCGGCTGGCGAATCGGCCAGAGCGTCAAGCACACGCGTTTCGGGCTGGGTATCATCATCGACGCCGAAGGCCGCGGCAGCGACGCGCGCGTTCAGGTCAACTTTCGCGAGGCGGGTGTCAAATGGCTCGCCCTGGAGTACGCCAAGCTTCAGCCGGCGTGACGGCGCGGCTGCCCGGGACGAAATCGCTCAAGGTACCGCGACGGGGTTGCTTGATAGGACCGCATTCGGATGAAATACATCGCGGTAGCTGACATAGTCTGATATGTGCAGCGTGGCGATGAATGCGAAAAGATACGGCAGGACCACGAACAGAGCCAGCATTCCGGCGACGGTCTCACCCAGCAGTTGCCCGATCGACAGCACCAGGCCAGGCAACACTCCCCCGAAAGCAAAGACGAGTGCGCCGTACATTGCGACCGGTCGCCAATTGGCGACCGCCGCGCGAAAGCTCGTGCTGAGCGCCCTCGTCGCGCCGGCATCCTCGAATACGACGAGCGCCGGCGCAAACCACAGCGCGAGCAGGGTAGGGAGCGCGCACGCGGCGCCGAATAGCATCGCGAACTGCATTCGCCCTCCGAGCAGCGCCTCCTGGGTCGGCTTTTCCGCGCCGGAGAGCATCCCGATGAGCATGCCGCCGTCGACGAGCATGGTAGCGAATACAGCCAGAGTGATGCCCGTCAGGAAGACAATGCCCAAGGGCACCAAGGCAAACAGGTTGCTTTTGAAACCCCGGAACAGATGCTCGAAGCTCGGCGAACCGCCGCGCTCCTGTGTCCAGGCGGCGGCGAGAAAGCCGACGGTGAACAGCGGCTTCAGGACAGGAGCAACGACCTGGCCGATCCGTGCCCAGGGCCCGAATTCAGCCAAAGCCACGAGCAGGTAGTACGTGAAAAGAAGCAGCAGCCATTTGAGCGGGTTCTTTCGGAACAGTGCACCGGCCTGTTTCAGCCATTCCATGCCTTGCCGCGCTTCGCGTCGCTCGAAATGAATTGGTGGTTGGCTCATGACGCCAGCGCTTCTGGAAAACGCGGCATCGCGACGACACGCGCGCGAAGTATGCGCTCGAACACCCCGGGATCATGCGCGTGCGTCAGCTCACCCGCGCGCGGCAAATGAAGATCGTACAGTCGTGACAGCCAGAAACGCAGCGCCGCCGCGCGCAGCAGGACGGGCCAAGCCGCCCGCTCTTCCGCGTTCGGTACGCGGACGCGTGCATATGCCCGGACCATGCTGGCGACACGATCGGCGTCGAGCGCACCCGCATTCTCTCCGTCGATCACGGTGCACCAGTCGTTGACGGCGATCGCGAGGTCGTAGGCAAAGGGATCCGTCGCAGCGAATCCGAAGTCGATCACTCCGGACACCTTGCCTTGATCGAAAAGGACGTTGTCGCAAAACAGGTCGCCATGAATTGCACCGCGCGGCAGCTTCAGCCGAGCAAAACCCGTCTGAAATTTGATTTCGGCGGCCAGCAGCGCATTCTGTTCGGGCGAGAGAAAGGAACGCACCGCGCGAGCGGCCTGGCGCCACCATCCAGGACCACGGCGGTTGGAAAGCCTGCCGCGATAGTCGACGACGGCACGGTGCATCTGGCCGAGCGTTTCGCCGGCTGCGGCGCAGTGTTCGGGCTCAGGCTGCATCACCGGCCGGCCATCGAGGCGAGTGACGAGTCCCGCGGGCTTGCCGTTGAGGAAGCTCCACAGCGCCCCGCTGCGATCGGCGAGCGGCGCGGGGGCCTGCACTCCGCTGCGTGCTAGATGCGCCATCAGATTGAGATAGAACGGCAACTCTTCCGCCGGAAGCCGCTCGTAGAGCGTCAAAACAAAGCGGCCCTGGTCGGCGGTCAAGAAATAGTTGGTGTTTTCGATGCCGGCCGCGATGGGCTCGAAAGCGTGCACCTGGCCCACCGCATAGCGCGAAAGCCAGGCCGCGACTTCTTCGGCAGAGACGGGTGTATAGACAGACATCAGGAATCGCCGCGTGCCCGTCAACCGGACGCGGTGCCTTTGCGGCTACGTTTGGCGCGTCAGAAGGTAAACAGGAGCCACATCGGCACACGGAGCCCCGTGTCGAGGCTGTCCCGGCGGGTGAATGTGCCTCCGGAGGCATCGGCAACCAGATAGTAGGGACGTCCATGCAAAGGCGTGACCTTGATCCAGATGAGGCGGCCGCCGAGGCGGTACTCCTCGATCGTCTCTTTGTCCCGGTGAACGACGGTAATCTGCTTCTCGAGCTCGGGATCGTTGGCAATTTCAATGGGCGGGGGCTCGGCTTCGGGGAGCGGTTCGAGCACCGGCGGCGGCGCGGGGTCAGCGAATGCGCTAACCGCTGCCGCAAAGGCCAGCACGAGCAACCCCTGCATCAGCCTCAAGCGCATCGATTGCGAGACCCATCTTGCCATGTGTCAATTTTAGCAGAATCGGTCAGGCAACCGCGGAAGTATGATGCCTTCGCCCTCCCGCCAGCCGCTGTCCCCGAGGCGCTCGCCTGGCTTGGCGCGCAAACCTCGGCGAGCTGCCAGTCATGACTACAAGTTGAGCATCTTGTCGCGCTCGGCGCGAGTCGGTTGGAAACCGCGGTTTTCGTAATACTCGAAAATCGCCTCGACGATTGCTTCGGGTTCCTCGATCACGCGCATCAGATCGAGGTCTCCGGGGGCGATCATGCCTTCGCCCACGAGTTGGTCGCGCATCCAATCCAGCAGCCCGCGCCAGAATTCGCCGCCGACCAGGATGATCGGTATCTTGCGGCTCTTGCCGGTCTGCACCAGCGTCAGGCACTCCGTCAATTCGTCGATCGTTCCGAATCCGCCTGGAAGCACGACGTACGCCGAGGCGAAGCGCACAAACATCATCTTGCGGGCAAAGAAGTAGCGGAAGTTGATACCGACATCCTGATACATGTTCCCGGTCTGCTCATGCGGCAGCATGATGTTGAGGCCGATCGCGGGTGAGCGCCCCGCGTGCGCACCGCGATTGACGGCCTCCATGAGCCCCGGACCGCCGCCCGATATCACCGAGAATCCCGCATCAGACAAGAGACGTGAGATGCGTTCCGCTTTCTCATAATACGGGTGACCAGGCTTCACGCGCGCGCTGCCGAACATGCTCACTGCAGGACGTACGCCGCGCAGCCGCTCGGTCGCGACCGCGAATTCTGCCATAATGCCGAGCACTCGCCACGCCTCCTGCCCGTTCGTCGAGTACATTGCCTGAGGGTCGATCATCTCGGGAATCTTGCTCGTCAGAATCATCGTTCATGCCCAAGTTCGTTGTCGTTGATGGCTCGTCGTATTTGTACCGCGCGTTTCACGCGCTGCCGGATCTGCGCACGTCGCGCGGCGAACCGACCGGCGCGATACGCGGTGTGATTTCCATGTTGCGCCGATTGGTCGAGGACAGCAAGGCGGACTATTTCGGTGTTGTCTTCGATGCGCCGGGAAAGACTTTCCGCGATGAATGGTATCCGGAATACAAGGCGCGCCGCACGCCGATGCCGGAGGACCTGGTGCGCCAGATCACGCCGCTGCACGAGTTGGTCCGCGTGCAAGGCTGGCCCTTGCTCATGGTCGACGGCGTGGAAGCCGACGACGTGATCGGGACGCTGGTCCGGAAGGCTGAAGCCCTGCAGATGGACTGCATCATCTCGACGGGCGACAAAGACCTTGCGCAGCTGATCTCGCCCCGTGTCACGCTGGTCAACACGATGACTAACGAAATCCTGGACCAACAAAGCGTCGTTGCCAAATTCGGCGTGCGCGCGGACCAGGTGCTCGACTTGCTGACGCTTACCGGCGACGCGGTCGACAACGTGCCAGGTGTGCCAAAGGTCGGAGCGAAGACTGCCGCAAAGTGGCTCGTGCAGTACGGCACGCTGGACAACATCGTCACACATGCTTCCGAGATCGGCGGTGTCGTCGGCGAGAATTTGCGCGCCACGCTGGGTTGGCTGCCGCAAGGTAAGAAGTTGCTCACGGTCAAGACCGACTGCGAATTGAGTTATGAACTTTCCGACCTTGCGCCGCAAGCGGTGGATCGGGTCAAGCTGAAGGAACTCTACGAGCGCTTCGAGTTCAAGACGTGGGCGAAGGATCTCGACACCGGCGCAACAAACGCGGCAAATATCAGTTCCGCGGCGGCAGTCCCGGCACAGTCCGCAGAGGCGAGCTCGAGCGCCCGTGCGAAGGTCCCGCGGCAATATGAGCTGGTAGTCGATGAGGCGGCGTTCGAGCGCTGGTTGAGGGCGATAATGCGCACGCCACTCGTGTGCTTCGATACCGAAACCACGAGCCTGGACCCGATGCAGGCGCGCATCGTCGGACTGTCGTTCGCAATCGAACCGGGGCACGCGGCCTACATTCCTCTGGCCCATCGCTACGCGGGCGTTCCGGAACAGCTGCCATTCGAGAGCGTACTCGCGAGACTCAAGCCCTGGTTCGAGGATTGGCAGGCGAAAAAGCTCGGCCAGAACGTGAAATACGATCAGCATGTCCTCGCCAATCACGGCATCGCACTCTCCGGCGTGGCGCACGACACGATGCTGCAGTCCTACGTCCTCGAATCACACCGGGCTAACGACATGGACAGCCTCGCCTGGCGGCACCTGGATGTGAAGACGCTCACCTATGCCGACATCGCAGGCAAAGGTGTGAACCAGATTGGCTTCGAGCAGGTTGCGTTGGATCGCGCGATGGAATATTCGGCCGAGGACGCCGACATCACGTTGCAGCTGCAGGGCGTGCTCTGTCCGAAGGTCGCGGCCAATCCGAAGCTCGACTTCGTGTATTCGCGCATCGAGATGCCGACGCGCGAAGTGCTATTTCGGATGGAGCGTACGGGAGTGCTGCTCGACAGCGTGCTGCTTGCGGCACAGAACCGCGAGCTCGGAGAACGGATTCACGCGCTGGAGCTGCAGGCCCACCAGATCGTCGGTCAGCCATTCAATCTCGGGTCGCCGAAACAACTTGGGGAGATTCTGTTCGACCGCATGAAGCTCCCCGTCGTGAAAAAGACCGCAACGGGACAGCCGTCAACCGACGAAGATGTGCTGCAGCAGCTCGCGGCGGACTATCCCCTTCCAAAGCTGTTGCTCGAGCATCGAGGTCTGACCAAGCTCAAGTCGACCTACACTGACAAATTGCCGCAGATGGTGAATCCGCGCACTGGCCGCGTGCACACGAATTTCGGTCAGGCAACGGCAGTCACGGGCCGCCTCGCGAGCACGGACCCGAACCTGCAGAATATCCCGGTGCGCACCGCTGAGGGAAGACGGATTCGCGAGGCGTTCATCGCACCGCCGGGACACTCGCTGGTGTCGGCCGACTACTCGCAGATCGAGTTGCGGATCATGGCGCATCTGTCCAGGGATGCCTCGCTGCTCGAGGCGTTCGCCAAGGGTGCGGACATCCATCGCGCCACCTCGGCAGAAATTTTCGGCGTGACGATCGACGAGGTGACGCCGGAGCAGCGCCGCTACATCAAGGCGGTGAACTTCGGCCTGATCTACGGCATGAGCGCGTTCGGGCTCGCAGCGCAACTCGGCATCGAGCGCGGCGCCGCGCAGCAATTCATCGACAAGTATTTCGCGCGGTATCCCGGCGTCGCCGAATACATGCGCCGGACGCGCGAACTGGCGCATGCCCAGGGATTTGTCGAGACAGTATTCGGGCGCCGGCTCTGGTTGCCCGACATCAACGCGGGGGGCGGTCCCAGGCGGCAGGGCGCAGAGCGCGCGGCGATCAACGCGCCGATGCAGGGAACGGCGGCGGACCTGATCAAACTCGCCATGATCGCCGTTGCACAATGGCTCGACGCGCAGCGACTTGAAACGAAACTGGTGCTTCAAGTGCATGATGAGCTCGTGCTCGAGGTCCCCGATGCGGAATTGGACCGCATCAAGATCGAGTTGCCGAAGCTGATGAGCGGCGTCGCCAAGCTCGACGTGCCTCTCGTCGTCGACGTGGGCACCGGCCCGAACTGGGACAAGGCACACTGAGGGTTCACTAGCGCGTCGCGTCAGATAGCGCGCGCTCGCCGCGATGCGTACCGGAATGGCCAGTCGCCGACCGCTCGTGACGCATGGACAACCGCTCGTAAGCCGGCGCACGCGGCGTTCATCCCGCGCGCTAGCTTAGTACGTCAATCCCTGTGGAGATCCTTCAACCGCAATGCTCACTCCTGCCCACGTCGGCCACCTTGTCGTGCTGCGCACGCTGATTCGTCAGTCCGCGGCTGAGGGCAGTTTCGAGTCAAGCTTGGCGACGGATACGCCGCAGTCGGTCGATTTCTTCGCCAAGCTGAAACGCGCGCTGTCACACGGCTATTTCGTCGAGGAGGATCCGAAGACGGGCCGCATGGATGCCGTTGCCGTGCCTGGGTACGTGTTCTGGCCAGATGACCGGAATAGCGGCAATCCACCGGCGGGTTTCGGCCTTTTCCGCGCGTTGGAGGGAGGTTACGAGCTCTGGTTGGCGGGGCTTGAACTCGGGCGCCGGGGCGATGGCCACGGGCGCCAACTCATCGATGCGTTGTTCGCAACCACGCAGGGCAAGAGGACTTGGGTTGTTCGTATTCCGCGCGGCTCACGCTATCGCGCCACGGTAAACCAATTGCTGGTCCCGCACGGCTTCGCGGCGGTCGGGGATACGGCGCACATGCGCTGGTTCTTGCGCGCCGGGGCGCCGGCTTCGCTGAGGGCCAGGATTCGCGACATGGTCGGCAGTCGGCCCGGGCTCAACTGACCGTCCCTTCGCGTTCTTCAAAGATGTCGCAGTAGGCTGTGTAGATCGACGCGATCGACAACGGCCCCACGACCAGCCATCCAAGGGCCAACGGTATCGTGGCGACCACCGCCAGAGCGATTCCGATCAGGCCATACACCAGAAACGGCAGGACGTTCTGCAGACATCCACTGAACGACATTTTCATCGCGGCCCACGGGTCCAGACCGCGCAGGACCACAAGCGCGGGCGCAAACCAGACCGCCATGATCAGCGGCAAATAGAGAAGCATCAAGAGCAGCACACCCACAAGCACGACCATGAGAGCGCTGCCGATCATGGCGCTGGCAGCGAAAGGATCAGACAGGCTGAAAAGCCGCGTCAGCACGGCGGTACCGAAAAAAAGCAGAAGGATGCCTGCGACCGCCAGCACGATGGCAATCGCCATGCCGGTGTATAGCAGACCGAGAATGAACAAAGGGCCGGCACGGTCGCTAAACCCTGCGAACAGGTGATTCACCGTCAGGGGCTGGCCACGGTCGACTGCCCGACAGCCAAGCATCAGGCCTCCCGCAAAAACAGGGAATAGAACCTGGCTGGCGAGATGGCCGACAACCGGGATGACCGCCAGGCCCATGCTCAGTGCCGCCAGGATTACGATGACCAGCACCCATACTCCGAACGAAGGCACGAAAAGGCGCCAAGCCTCGCCCCACCATGAGGCGCCATTGCCGGGAGCGACGGTGCGAGGTGGGCCGACCGGCTTCATACCGGATTGCGGCGGCGGGACACCCGAGGATGGGAACGGGCGTTGCCATGGTTGTCATCTTCACGCGGGGGGCAAGTTTGCTTCGACTGAAAACCATAGCACATCGAATCAAAAGAAATCGCGCCGGACCCCGGATAAGGGTTGATTTCGGCGTCCGCCTCCCCTATTATTAGCACTCGGCAGAGGCGAGTGCTAACAAAGCACTTTTTGCGGCCGCGAGCCTGTGGCGCGGCCGTGACGTGATTCGAATTGCCTGCCGCAACCATCTGATTTTATTAAAATTTAATCGTAGGAGTGATTGCTAACATGGAAATCCGTCCGTTGCATGATCGCGTGATCGTAAAGCGTCTCGAGGAAGAGCGTAAGTCCGCTGGCGGCATCGTCATTCCGGACACCGCTGCAGAAAAGCCTTCGCAGGGTGAAGTCGTCTACGCGGGCCCCGGAAAAATGGACGACACCGGCAAGTTGCTGCCGATGGGCGTCAAGGTCGGCGAGAAGATTCTATTCGGCAAGTACTCCGGTCAGGAATTCAAGATGAATGGCCAGGACTACCTGCATATGCGCGAGGACGACATCATCGGCGTTGTCGCCTGACCGGCCGCGCGTTAGACAATTTCAGAACTCAGGAGAAAACAAATATGGCAGCCAAAGACGTTCGCTTCGGCGAAGGCGTCCGCAACAGAATGGTAGTTGGCGTGAACATTCTCGCCAACGCAGTCAAGGTAACGTTGGGTCCCAAAGGTCGCAACGTGGTGCTCGAGCGCAGCTTCGGTGCACCGACGATCACCAAGGACGGCGTGTCGGTCGCGAAGGAAATCGAGCTGAAGGACAAGTTCGAGAACATGGGCGCACAGATGGTCAAGGAAGTCGCGTCCAAGACCTCCGACGTTGCGGGTGACGGCACGACCACCGCCACGGTACTGGCGCAATCGATCGTGAACGAAGGCATGAAATATGTTGCCGCCGGCATGAACCCCATGGATCTCAAGCGCGGCATCGACAAAGCCGTAATAGCGGTCACCGAAGAGCTCAAGAAGATCAGCAAGCCGTGTACGACGAGCAAGGAAATCGCGCAGGTCGGTGCTATTTCGGCGAACGCCGATTTCTCCATCGGCAAGACCATCGCCGATGCAATGGACAAGGTCGGCAAGGAAGGCGTCATCACGGTCGAGGACGGCAAAGGCCTCGAGAACGAGCTCGAGCTCGTCGAGGGCATGCAGTTCGATCGCGGTTACATCTCACCTTATTTCATCAACAACCCGGACAAGCAAGTCGCCATCATCGACGACGCGCTGATCCTGCTGCACGACAAGAAGATCAGCAACATTCGCGATCTTCTGCCGTTGCTCGAGCAGGTCGCCAAGGCCGGCAAGCCGCTCCTGATCGTTGCCGAAGATGTCGACGGCGAGGCGCTGGCGACGCTGGTGGTCAACAACATTCGCGGCATCCTGAAGACATGCGCAGTCAAGGCGCCTGGGTTTGGCGATCGGCGCAAGGCCATGCTCGAAGACATCGCCATTCTGACCGGCGGTACCGTCATTGCAGAAGAACTCGGGCTGAAGCTGGAAAACGCCACGCTGAAGGACCTGGGCCGTGCTAAGAGGATCGAGATCGCCAAGGAAGACACGACGATTATCGACGGCGCCGGCGAGAAGACTGGCATTGAAGCGCGCGTCAAGAACATTCGCGTGCAAATCGACGAAGCGACTTCGGACTACGACAAGGAAAAACTGCAGGAACGCGTGGCGAAGCTCGCCGGCGGGGTCGCGGTGATCAAGGTCGGTGCTGCGACGGAAGTCGAAATGAAGGAAAAGAAGGCGCGTGTCGAAGATGCGCTGCACGCCACGCGTGCCGCGGTCGAGGAAGGCATCGTCGCCGGCGGCGGTGTTGCGTATCTGCGCGCCCGCGCCAACCTCAAGGGTCTGAAAGGCGACAACTCCGACCAGGACGCCGGCATCAAGATCATACTTCGCGCGCTGGAAGAGCCGATGCGGCAGATCGTCAACAACACCGGTGACGAGCCTTCAGTCGTCGTCAACAAGGTTGTCGAGGGTACGGGCAACTATGGCTACAACGCCCAGACCGGACAATACGGTGACCTCGTCGAGATGGGCGTTGTCGATCCGACCAAGGTCGCGCGCTTTGCGCTGCAGAACGCATCGTCGGTGGCGAGCTTGATGCTGACGACCGAAGCGATGATCGCCGAATCGCCGAAGGACGAAAAGCCGATGGGCGGTGGCGGTGGCGGTATGGGCGGCATGGGTGGAATGGGCGACATGGATATGTGACGCTGATGTCCGAGAGCAGTCCGTCGCATGACGGGTTGCGATTGGAAACAACGCGTCATCCCGGACAAGCGCCGCCAGGCGCGATTCGGGATCCGGTTTTGTGCAAAGCCCCGCTGTAGCGGGGCTTTGCATTTGTGCGCGTCGCGCACTGCCCGCTCGAGGGGGAAATGGATTAGACTACGGCCGGTGGCCTCGCCCGCTCACTGCGCCCATAACAAAACCCCAATAGCGCTGCCCCTCTGAACCCAAGCCTCGATTTGGAACCCGCTCGATGACCTCCGGAATGCTCTTCTCCGGAATGCTCTTCGCACTCGCGATCAGCGCCCTTGTCGTCGCAGTCTTCGTCGGCCTGACGCGTCGCAAGCGCTCGCCGGGCTCTGGCAAGGGGTCGGATGGTCCCACTACCACCGCTCAATGGACCGAGGGTGAAACCACGCGCCTCCTGTCCAGCGCGGAGCTTCCCGGGCTGTACCTTCTGCGGCCGCGCTTCCTGTCCAAGGCCGAGAATGTCGTCTATCTGCTTCTGAAAGCGGCATTCCCACGGCACGAGATTTTCGCCCGCGTTCGCCTCGCCGATGTGCTGCAGGTCAAGATCGGCCCGCAGGGAATGGAGCGCCTGCGCGCGTTTCGGAAGATCGCCAACCAGCACGTGGGTTTCGTCGTTTGCGATCGCGACATGACCATCGTCGCCATCGTCGATGCGCGGGAGCCCGAACAGGTCCAGAATCCACGCGATCAGAAACTCGAGATCATCAAGCAGCGGTGCCTGCAGGCGGCTCAGGTCAAGTACCTGTGCGTTTATCCGCCCACGCTCCCACGCTATCGCGAATTGCGCGAGCAGATTCTCGGGCCCGCAGCGGAGCTAGTCTGACCGTCCCCTAGGCTGTGGTTGACCCCGCGGTGCGCGCCGCGCGGACGTGCGGCACGCTGCGGACCGAAAGCCACGTCCCGCATACAATCAGTGCACACGCGCCGAGCGTATTCGCGCCGATTTTTTCGTCGAGGAACAGATATCCCCACAGCACGCCGAATAGCGGGATCATGAACGTTACCGTCAGCGCGCGTGCCGGACCGATGGTGGCGATCAGCCGGAAATAGAGAAGATAGCCGATCGCTGTCGAGGCCACTGCAAGTGCTATGACATTCGCCGCGACCAGCGGCGTGAACGAGACCGGCGGCGGCACGAACGGCAGCGCCGGCACGAGCACGATCATCGCCGTCATCTGGCTGTAGAGGGCGACCGCAAAACTCGGCAGCCCCGACAACCGCGCCTTGGCGTATACGCTGGCAATCCCGTAGCACAAGGCGGCCGCGAGGCAGGCGCCCACCGCCACCAGTTTTTCGGGGGCCATCTGTTCGGGCCGCCAACCAACCAGCAGTGTCACGCCGCTGATCCCGAGCACCATCCCGATAATTTTCGCCGGTGTGACCCTGTCCTTCAGCCAGAGTGCAGCGATGATCGTTGCAAAGAACGGACTGGTCGCGTTGAGTATCGCCGCCGTGGAAGCGGCGACATGCTGTGCTGCGAAGGAGAAAAGTGCAAAGGGCAGCGCCGTGTTGATCACGCCGATCGCGAGGTAGTCCCGCCAGCGCGTGCGTAGTGCTGGCACGTTTCCGCGCACGAGAGCGAATGCGTAAAGGGCAAGAAATGCGAGCGCGACTCGGCTTGCGGCGAGCCACACGGGGCCCAACGCGCCCACAGCGACCCGCATGAATACGAACGAGCCGCCCCAGAGCGCGGCGAGTGTCAGCAGGCGTGCGACATCCGCGGGTGACACGGATCAGGCCGCAGCGGCCATGGCGCCGTGCGTGCGTTCGTGCTCGAGCAGCCATGCCTTGCGCCACAGGCCGCCGCCGTATCCGGTCAACGTGCCGTCAGCACCGATCACGCGATGGCAGGGAATGATGATCGCCAGCTTGTTGTCGCCGTTCGCGCGACCAACCGCGCGCACGGCAGTTCTGCGCCCGATCGTCGCGGCGATTTCACCGTAACTCCGCGTCGTGCCGGGTTCGATCGAGCGCAAGGCCTCCCATACCTGGCGTTGGAACGGCGAGCCGTCGAGCTTCACCGGTGTTGTGAATTGCAGCGAGCGACCACTGAAATACGCGGCAAGTTCGCTGCCGATCTGTTCAAGGTAACGATGTGTGCCGGGCACGATCCGGTGAACGAACCGCGTACGCAGCGTCTTGAGCTCGCGCTCGAGACCGCGCCGGTCGACGAATTCGAGCAGGCGCAAGCCGTCGTCGTTGGCGAGCGCGAGCACCGGCCCAAGGGGGGTTTCAAACCAATGTGCGTACAGGCAATCGACAGCGTTCGCCTGCGCCTTGCTCGGCGCGGTGCCGAACACCCGTGCAAAAGCCTCGCGAAAGCCACTTCCCGATTCGAATCCGTGATCCAGTTGCAAATCGATCATGCTTTTTCCTTCCCGAATTCCGGTTAGCGCGAGCCCCATTCGGCGCGCGCGATGGTAAGCGTGGAACGTCATGCCGCAGTAGCGCTGAAACGCTCTCCTTGCGCTCGACGGATCGATGCCCATTCCTGTCAGGTCGGATTCGCGTAATCTCCCCGACGGATCGGCTTCGACCGCGGCGAGCAGACGCTCCACCACCTGTGGCGGCTGACGTCCCTGGTCCAGTGGCCGGCAGCGCAGGCACGGGCGGTAACCCGCATACAAGGCGTCGTGCGGTCTGGGGAAAAATTCGACGTTCTCGCGTTTCGGCGTACGCGCATGGCACACGGAGCGGCAAAAGATCCGGGTGGTCTTGACCGCGACATAGAAAATGCCGTCGAACGCCGGATCCCGTGCGGCAAGGGCGCGATACATTACTTCCGGGGATGGGAGCTTGGACATGACCGAATTATAGGTCGCCGAAATTCGCGCGCCGTCGAAATTCGGGCAGTGAATTTCCGGTGGTTTGCCTAAAGCGAGCCAGGAAGCAATCGAGCGTTACGCTACGGCTGCAGGTTTGGCGTGACCACCCAGAAACAAGCGGTTGAGATCGGGATCGCGCAGCACCTCCGCCGCGGGCCGGTCAAGCGCGAGGCGCCCCATTTCCAGCACCAGCGCCCGGTTGGAATACTTGAGCGCCGTGCGCACGTTCTGCTCCACCATCAGCACCGTCGTGCCTGCATCGGCAAGCCCACGCAAGAGCGTCATCACATCCTGGACGAGCTTCGGCGACAGGCCGATCGATGGCTCGTCGATCAGCAGCACCCGCGGGTGCAGAAGCAGTGCACGACCTATCTCCAGCTGCTTCTGTTCCCCGCCTGACATGGTCGATGCCTGGTTGTCGATGCGTTCCCGGATGCGCGGGAAGCGCTGCAGCACCTCTTCGATGCGGCCGGCGAGTTCGCCGCGTTGCAAGGTGATCCCGCCCAGCTCGAGGTTGTGCCGGACAGACAACGAACCGAAGAGATTGCGCCCTTGCGGCACGAAGGCGATGCCGTCGGCAAGAAGCTGCCGCGGTGGCTTGCCATTGATGCACTCGCCCTCGAACCTGACCTCACCGGAGCGGGGTACGAGCATGCCGAAAAGGGTTTTCAGCACCGTGGACTTACCCGCGCCATTCGGGCCGATAAGCAGCGTAATCTCGCCTTTGCGGGCATCCAGTGTCGTCTGATTGAGGATCGTGAGACTCGGCGAATAGCCGGCGACGACCTTATCGAACTCGATGATTTTCTCGGCCATGGCACTCGTCAATTGCCCAGGTAGGCGTCGAGCACTTGCCGGTTCGATTGCACTTCGGCAGGCGGCCCTTCGGCCAGCACCTTGCCTTCGACCATGCACACGACGTGCGGGCACAACTTCATGATGAAATCCATGTTGTGCTCGATGACGACGAAGCTGCCGCCTTGGGTCTTGTTGAGGTCCGAGCAGAAGGTCGTGCAACTGGTCGACGAGGCCGGGGTTGACGCCCGCGCACGGTTCATCGAGCAGGACCAGGCGCGGCGCCGGCATGAATGCCATCGCGATGTCGATCAGCTTCTGCTGCCCGTAGGACAGGCTGCCGGCGGGCAGGTGCGCAACGTGTTTCAGCCGAAACAGCTCGATCATTTCGTCGGCGTGGTGCCCGAGTCCAGCGTCGGGCGATGCAAACAGACGGCCGAGCATCGTGCCCTTGAATTCCTGCGCGGCGGCAATGAGGTTGTCGCGCACCGACAGCTTCACGAACACCTGCAACGTCTGGAACGTGCGCCCGACGCCCCGACGCGACAGGTCGAGCGGCGACATGCCGGTGATATCTTCGCCGCAGAATTCGACACTGCCGGAAGTCGGCCTGATCTGCCCCAGGATACTGTTGAACAATGTCGTCTTGCCCGAACCGTTCGGCCCGATGACACCGACGATTTCGCCTGGACCGACCGTAAGGCTGACACCATCCACGGCTTTGATCGCGCCGTAGTGCTTGCGCACGTCCTTGATCTCGAGAAACGCTGGCAGCTTGCTCATTTCGCGTCTGCGGGCGCCTTGAAGCGATCGGCGAGCGAGAGCAGACCTCCCGGGAGGAAAATCATCATAACGATGACGGCAAATCCGAAAAGCGCGAGATACCAGTCCTTCAGGAAACGAAGCCATTCCGGAAGGAGGATAACGATCACCGAGCCGAGCACCGGACCGAAAAATCGACCCGAGCCGCCGACAATGACTGCCAGCAACATCATCAGCGACACCGAAAGAGTGAATTGTCCCGGTTCGATGAAATTGACCAGCGCCGTTAGGTACACGCCGCCGATGCCGGCGCATGCCGCGCCGATCGCAAACGCGAGCAGCGTGTAAGCGGTGATGTTGACGCCGGTGCTTTCCGCGCGGATCGGGTTGTCGCGCAGCGCCGCAAACGCGCGGCCCCACGGCGAGCGCAGCAGCCACCACAGCACCGTCGCCAGCAGGATCACCGAAACATAAGTGAAATAGAAGAATGGAAGCGCGCCGTCCAATGAATAGCCGAACAGCGACGGCCGTGGAATGTTGGCAATGCCGAAGGTGCCACCGGTCAATCGCTCCTCGTTGCGCATCACCAGATAGACGAGAACGTTGAAGCCGAGCGTGGCAAATGCAAGGTAGTGGTGCTGTACCCGCAAGGCGGGAAACCCCAACATCAGCCCGATGATGAAGCAAACGACGGCAGAGATCGGCAACACCAGCCAGAACGAAACGCCCGCTCTTGGTCATGAGAATGGCGGCGATATACGCACCGATTCCGTAGAAGGCCGCCTGTCCAATCGACATCTGCCCCGCATAGCCGACGATCAGGTTCAATCCGAACGCCGCCATGAGGTAGATACACAGCAGCGACATGAGGTAGATGCCGTAGTCTCTTGAGGAACAGCGGCAACAAGGCGATCAGCACGAGTCCGATCGCAAGTGCGATTTTCTGGGACCTGTTCATACCTTGCGCTCCTCGGTCCTGCCCAGCAGTCCTTCAGGTCGGAATATGATCACCACCAGGAACAACATGAGGGCAACGCCTTCCTTGTACGCGGGCGAGACATAGGCGCCCATCAGGTTCTCTAGCACGCCGACGAGGACTCCGCCCAGCAGTGCGCCGCGCGTCTGGTTGAAGCCGCCGATGATCGCGGCGTAAAAGGCCTTGAGGCCGATCGAGTCACCCATGTCGAATTTCGCCAGATATGCCGGCGTGACCAACATGGCGGCGACCGCGGCGAGGACTGCGTTGATGAGAAAGGTGTAGAGCACCATTCTTTTCACGTCGATGCCGAGGACCTTGGCAGCGTCCGTGTTCTGCGCGACGGCCTGCATCGCGCGCCCGGTCACGGTGCGGTTGAGAAACATCTGCAAGCCAACAACGATCAGGCCGGCAATCAGCAGGGTGCCGATGTCAGAGTATGAAACTTTGACCGATCCAAGGGCGAGGAGACCGTCCGGGAAAGGGCTCGGAAACGGCTCGGCCTGCGCCGTAACCCCGGCTTTGACCAGCTGCTTGAGGCCGATTGACAGTCCAAGCGTCGCAATCACCAGGGGGATCACGCCATGACGAATGAGCGGATCGACAATCGCCGTCTTGAATGTATAGCCGAGGAGCAGCATCGCGACCAGGCAGGTCAGGAGAAATGCGAGCCACAGTGGAGCGCCGGCGGTGCCCATGAAAAACAGCATGACGAAGGCGGGCACCATCACGAATTCGCCCTGGGCGAAGTTGATCGTTCCCGACGCCTGCCACAGGAGCGTGAAGCCGAGCGCCGCAAGCGCGTAGATCGCGCCGGTCGCGGTGCCCGATACGATGAGTTGTATCAGCTCGCCCACGTCGACTCCTCTGTCTGCGCACGAGAGCGCAAGACTCTGGTCTTCATCATGGTGTGCAGGGCGGCCGATCGGGAGAGCTGTTCTTTTTTACATTCAATGACTTGGGCGAATTCGATAGCCGCGGTGGCGAGCCTACCACGAACCACATCCGCACCGCCGCCGGCGCGGCGGGCGGTTCTCGTGGAGGCGATTCTGACGGCGGTTCAACCGCGCTGAAGGTCGCAGCGTGCCCCGTCCGACTTAACGCATGAAGTTGTTGTAGCCCCAGAGAAGGATGAGCGCGCCGAGAATCGAGAACACCCAGCCGGCAGGATGAAATTTTCCGTCCGGCGACTTCCAGATCAGGCTGCTGATGAACCCGCCGACGACCGAGCCACCGATGCCCAGTGCCGTGGTAAGCAAGAACCCGAGCTTGTCTGCCCCCGGCATGATTGCCCGCGCAATCAAGCCGACGATGAACCCGACGATAATGGTCCCGATGATTCCGAAAATACCCATGCGGTGGTCTCCTCTGCCATGATTGGCGTTTGCGTCGTGGTCCAGCCAGTCCACGCGTGATCCTTGGTCGCTGTGGCAAATGGATGCTAGCACGACGCGCCCGCTGCCCGCGACGTAAGCCGCCCGGCTATCGCGCGACTAAGATGAGCGCAACCACGTCTGTCAGGATGCTCATGAACGTTCTCCGGAAATCCCTGCTTGCCACGGTGATGCTGGCCTCGCTGCCTGCGATGTCTCATGCGGATTGTCGTGCGACAAGCCCGCCTCAGACAGTCGCATTGATCGAGCTCTACACATCCGAAGGATGCAGCAGTTGCCCGCCTGCGGACCGGTGGTTGTCGCGCACGAAACTGCCGCCGGACTCCGCGGTTGCCCTGTCGCTCCACGTCGACTACTGGGATCGACTCGGTTGGAAAGACCGATTCGCGAGCGCGAGCTTTACCGCGCGGCAGTACGAGCAAATGCGGCGCCATAGCAGCGACTTCGTATATACGCCACAGGTATTGGTGCAGGGGCGCGACTTCCGGCGATGGGGTACCGGCGGCGAGCGTGCCGCGATCGCAGCGATCAATTCACATCCCGCACGGGCTGTGATCGAATTGGTCGCGGACCCAAGCGGCGACAAGGCGACCATCGATGTGCATGTGACTGTACCCGACAAACGCGATCGTACAAGCGCGAAAATCGCTGTCGCCCTGGTGCAAGATGGGCTCGTGAGCAACGTTAAGGCGGGCGAGAATGCAGGGGAGCGGTTGGAGCACGACCACGTCGTTCGCCAATGGCGCGCCGGGCTGTCCTTGGACACGACAGGTGAGCTGCATGATCGCGTCACGTTTCCACTACCGCCGGAGCAGGGTCCTGCTTCGATCGTCGCCTTTGCGGAAGATTCGATGACCGGAGACATCCTTCAAGTGCTCGCGCTGCCGATGTGCAAGAGCAAGTAGGACCGAATTCGTGTGTGTTCCGGCGCGCCAATGACGTTGGCATTGCACTGCATCAACGCGCGGTAGCGGCCGTTAAGACATCGGGCGTGGCGCGCCGGAACATCGCTTTGCTGGTGTGGCGTATGGCGCACGGCAATTGCTTGCCTTTCCCTGCAGGTTTCCCGTAAGCTTCCCGGCATTGCGTAGTGGCATGAGCGTTTGAGAAAGAGTTCGCGCATTCAGTCAGCGCGTCGGCCGTCGCCAGGTCGCCAAAACAAAACTTCAGCACGCCTGATTCTAGGAGGAGGGAAGATGAGCACAGCGAGTCGGCCGGTAACACCAGGGCACGTCAAGCTTAGTTCCAAGAGCGAAGAGCGGCGAGTGATATTCGCCTCCTCGCTTGGTACGGTTTTCGAGTGGTACGACTTCTACCTGTACGCGACGCTGGCGCCGTTCTTCGCGGCAGTGTTCTTTCCCCCGGGTAACGCGACCGCGGCGCTGTTGTCGGCGTTTGCCACCTATGCGGCGGGGTTTCTAGTGCGGCCATTCGGGGCGCTGGTGTTTGGGCGCATTGGCGATTTGGTCGGGCGGAAGTACACCTTCCTGGTGACGATCGTGGTGATGGGCTTCTCGACCTTTTTGGTCGGGCTGCTGCCGACGTTCTCGACCATAGGTTGGCTGGCGCCGGTGTTATTGGTGACGTTGCGGCTGTTGCAGGGCCTGGCGCTGGGTGGGGAGTACGGCGGGGCGGCGACCTATGTCGCGGAGCACGCGCCGCAGAACCAGCGCGGCTACGACACGAGCTGGATCCAGACCACGGCGACCTTGGGCTTCTTCCTGGCGCTGCTGGTGATCTATCTGTGCCGCTTCACCGGCTGGATGGAAGCGAAGGATTTCGCCGCGTGGGGCTGGCGGATTCCGTTCCTGGTGTCGTTGATCCTTCTGATCTTTTCCATTTACATCCGGCTCAAGTTGAACGAATCGCCGGTGTTCCAGCGGATGAAGGCGGAGGGCAAGGGGTCGAAGGCGCCGCTGCGCGACAGCTTTCTCAAGTATCCCAACAACAAGTACGTGGCGCTGGCGCTGTTTGGTGCCACCGCCGGGCAGGGTGTGGTTTGGTACACGGGGCAGTTCTATGCGCTGTTCTTCCTGACGATCACCTTGAAGCTGGACGGGGCGACGGCCTACACGCTGATCGCGCTGTCGCTGCTGATCGGCACGCCGTTCTTCGTCGTGTTCGGCGCCTTGTCGGACAAGATCGGCCGGCTGAAGATCATTCTCTTTGGGTGTCTGATTGCTGCGGTGACGTACTTTCCGCTGTTCAAGGCGCTGACGCACTACGTGAATCCTGGGCTGGAAGCCTTCCAGACGGCGACCCCGATCAGCGTCGCCGCCGACCCCAGGAACTGCGTGTTCCACATTTTTGTTGGTCCGTGGTCTACGTTCAGCGAGTGCGACAAGGCGAAGGACTTCCTGACCAAGGCGGGTCTGTCTTTCACGTCGACCGACCTGCCGGCGGGGGCGACGGACGCCGTCATCACCAAGATTGGCAACATCGAGCTCAAAGGGTTCGATGACAAAAAATTCGCGGAGGCACTCAAGACCTCGGGATATCCCAATGGCGCGGACAAGTCGAAGATCAACTATCCGATGACCATGCTGATACTGGTCATCATGATGATCTACGTAACGCTGGTCTACGGGCCGATCGCGGCGTTCCTGGTCGAGATGTTCCCCACCCGCATCCGCTACACATCGATGTCGCTGCCCTATCACATCGGCAACGGCTGGTTCGGCGGCATGTTGCCCTTGCTAGCAACCGCGATGGTTGCCGCAAGCGGCGATATCTACTACGGCCTCTGGTATCCGATCATCGTCGCACTCATGACATTCGTCGTAGGCCTGATCTTCCTGCGCGACCACAAGGATCGAGATATCGAATCCGATTGGAAGTAGCAGGTCCATCGATCGCACGATCCAGCACTGTCTTTTGCATGCAAAGCCCCGGCACCTGCCGGGGCTTTTTTTCATTTCGTCAGAGGGCCCGGGGTATACTCGCCCCCGCCGTCGGTGGAGCTACGAAATGAAAGGCACGATACGCGATTGGGCACGTCAACTCGGCCCCGGCTTGATCACCGGTGCAGCGGACGATGACCCGTCCGGGATCGCGACTTATTCGCAGGCTGGCGCACAATTCGGGTTGCTGACGTTGTGGGCCGTTGTGTTTACCTATCCACTGATGGTCGGCATTCAGTTGGTCAGCGCGCGCATCGGACGCGTCACCGGCCATGGCCTGGCTTCCAATATCGGCCGCCATTTTCCGCGGCCTATCCTGTACGCGGTCGTCGTGTTGCTCGTTGGCGCCAACACGATCAATATTGCGGCCGACATCGCGGCGATGGGTGAAGCGCTGCGGCTGCTGATCGGCGGGCCGTCGCATGTCTACGTGGTCGTCTTCGGAATGACCTGCTTGTTGCTGCAGGTCTTCTTGACGTATCAGCGTTACGTCCGCTACCTCAAGTGGCTGACGCTGGCACTGCTTTCGTACGTCGTCCTCGTGCTCACCATCCACATCCCGTGGCACGAGGTCGTTGCCCACGCAGTCATGCCGCATTTCGCGCTTACAACAGAATATCTCACGGTTATCGTAGCCGTGTTCGGCACGACGATCAGCCCTTACCTTTTCTTCTGGCAGGCGTCGCAGGAAGTCGAGGAACTGGACGCGGATCCGAATGCCTGGGCATTGACGTTCGCGCCCGATGGAGCTGACGCGCATCTGCGACGGATCAAGATCGATACCTACATCGGGATGGCCTTCTCGAACATCGTGGCGTTCTGCATCATTCTCGGGTCCGCGGCCACGCTGCATGTTGCGGGTGTTACCGACATCCAGACGTCGGCGCAGGCGGCCGAGGCCCTGCGACCGCTCGCCGGGGATTTCACCTTCCTCTTGTTTTCGCTGGGCATCATCGGTACGGGGTTGATCGCCGTGCCGGTGCTCGCGGGGTCGGCCGCGTACGCGGTCGCCGAAACCTTCGAGTGGAAACGTGGCCTCGACCTCAAGCTGCTTGAGGCGCGCGAGTTCTACGCAATCATCGCGCTGGCGACGCTCGGCGGGGTCGCGCTCGATTTCTCGCCGATCGACCCGATCAAGGCGTTATTCTGGTCGGCAGTGATCAACGGGGTCATCGCCGTGCCGATCATGGTCGTTATGATGCTGCTCGCCGACGACGCCAAGGTCATGGGACGCTTCACCGTCACGCGTCGGCTCAAGGCATTGGGCTGGCTCGCGACCGGCACGATGGCCGCAGCGGTCGCCGCGATGTTCGCGACGTGGTAGCAAATAGACGCACGCTCCGAATGAAATCCGGAGCTACAACACTGCGCTGTATTGTAGGCGCGAATTCATTCGCGCGCCGCGACCACCGTTCGCGACAATCCCCTAGTTGACGATTTGCCGCAGCTCGCCGCCCTTGTAACGGGCGGCCATTTTCTGCAGTGGAACGGGCTTGATCTTGGGCGTCATGCCGGCGCAACCGAACTGCTCATACCGCGCGATGCAGATCGCCTTGGCCGCAGCCGTCGCCGGCGTCAGGTACTCGCGCGGATCGAACTTCGACGGATTTTCCCGGAAAAACTTGCGGATCGCGGCGGTCATCGCGAGGTGGATATCGGTGTCGATGTTGATCTTGCGCACGCCGTGCTTGATACCTTCCTGGATCTCTTCGACCGGCACACCGTAGGTTTCCTTCATTTCGCGCGCCATTTTCGCGGATGACCTTGAGCGGATCCTGTGGCACCGACGAGCTGCCGTGCATCACCAGGTGCGTATTGGGAATCCGCGCGTGGATCTGCTTGATGCGATCGATCGCGAGTATGTCGCCGGTCGGCTTGCGTGAAAACTTGTAGGCGCCGTGCGACGTGCCGATCGCGATCGCCAGCGTGTCGAGCTGCGTGTTGGTGACGAAATCTGCGGCCTGGTCGGGATCCGTGAGCAACATTTCGCGCGTCATCGTGCCCTCGGCGCCATGACCGTCTTCCTTGTCGCCCTTCATCGTCTCCAGCGAGCCGAGGCAGCCCAGCTCGCCTTCGACCGTGACGCCGATGGCGTGGGCGGCGTCGACAACTTTCTTGGTGACATCCAGGTTATACGCGTAGTCTGCAATCGACTTGCCGTCCTCGCGCAGCGACCCGTCCATCATCACGCTCGAAAAGCCCAGCCGCATAGCTGATGCGCAGACATCGGGCGACTGCCCGTGATCCTGATGCATGACGACTGGTATCGCCGGATAGGATTCGACCGCGGCCTCGATCAGGTGGCGAAGGAAAACCTCGCCGGCGTATTTCCGGGCGCCGGCAGACGCCTGCATGATGACGGGACTACTGGTCTCCGCGGCAGCCGACACGATGGCTTGCACTTGCTCGAGGTTGTTGACGTTGAATGCGGGCAGACCGTAGTCGTTCTCGGCGGCGTGGTCGAGCAGTTGGCGCATCGAGACTAGGGGCACGACGATCTTTGGCGGTTACTTTCAGTTAGCTGCAATTTTTCCCCAGACGGCAAATGCGGTCAGCGGTTCCGTCCGGCGGTTCGGCGGCTTCGCTCAAGTGCGTTCCTGGTGTCGCGCCTGGCACGTTTGGAGGACCTCGTCCGGATCGCGCTGCCACCAGTTGTTCGCGGAAAAGATCTCGACTTCGTGCGGCCCGCGATATCCCGCGGCGTCCATCCACGAGCGAATGCGTGGCAGGTCGATCACACCATCGCCCATCATCCCGCGATCGAGCAGGAGGTCGGTGGTCGGCACCAGCCAGTCGCAGATGTGGTACGCGAGCAGGCGGTTCGCATGACTTCCCGCTCGTTCGATTTCGCGTTCGAGGTCCGGATCCCACCACACGTGATAGACGTCGACGGCAATTCCGATTCCGACGCCGAGTTCGTCGCAAAGATCGTTTGCATGCGCCATGGTGTTGACGCAGGCGCGTTCCGCAGCGTACATCGGATGCAACGGTTCGATGGCCAGTGGCATGCCCGCAGGATGCGCATATTCACGCAGCTCGCCGATGCCGTCGCGCACCATTTCGCGCGCGCCCGCCAAATCCTTCGACACGATCTTGCCGTCGCGGTCCTTCGGCAGCCCGCCCACTACAAGAACGAGGCACGGCGCGCCAAGTTCCAGGGCTTCGTCGACCGCGCGCTTGTTATCGTCGAGTGCGGCGTGGCGCCCGGCGCGGTCGGCGGCCGGAAACATGCCTCCGCGGCAATAGCCGGACAGGCGGAGGCCAGCATCGCGAATGCGTTGCGCTGCTTCTTTGAGGCCCATTGCCGCGACCTGGTCGCGCCAGGGTGCGATGAAGCGGATTCCGTGGTGCGCGCACCCGGATACGATCTCGGGCAGCGACCATTGCTTGCGGACCGTCGCAGTGTTGAGCGAGAGAAGCTCGGAATCAGGCGCGCTCATTGTGTTGCGCCGATGCCGTGGAATTCCAGCAATGTTCGCATGCGAGCGCACGCGAGATCCGGATCGATGAGCACGCCGGCAACGTCGGCGAGCTGGAACAGTTCGACAAGGTGCAGCAGACTGCGGGCGCTCTGCTGACCTCCGACCATGGCAAAGTGCCGCTGGTGGCCGTTGAGCCAGGCGAGAAAGACGACACCGGTCTTGTAGAACCGCGTCGGCGCGCGAAAGATGTGACGCGACAACGGTACCGTGGGCGCGAGTATCTCATCGAAGCGCCCGCGGTCGCCCTGCGCAAGCGCGCCGAGTGCTGCAGCTGCGGCCGGCGCGATCGGATCGAAAATGCCGAGCAAGGCGTCGGAACAGCCGAACTCGTCGCCGGCGATGAGCTCAGCGAAGTTGAAATCGTCGCCGGTGTACATGCGCACGCGCATCGGCAGCCGGCGCCGCATCGTGATTTCCCTGTCCTTGTCGAGCAGAGAGATCTTGATGCCGTCGACCTTGGCGACGTGCATCTGGATGACAGACAAGCAGACGTCCATCGCCCGATCGACGTCGCCATGTCCCCAGTAGCCGGCGAGCGCCGGATCGAACATTGCGCCCAGCCAATGCAGTATCACCGGAGCACGCACCTGCGCCAAAATGCGGCCGTAGACTTTCACATAGTCGTCGGGGGACGTAGCGCATGCGGCGAGCGCGCGGCTCGCCATGAGGACGATGACTCCCCCGCGGCTTTCGATCGCCTCGCACTGGAGCTCGTAGGCGGCGATGACATCGTCGAGGGTCGTGCTTGGGCGTGGCTCCAGATGATCGGTGCCCGCACCGCAGGCAAGCATCGACCCGGGGGTCGCGCGAGAGAGTACGAGCGCGCGGTCGATCAATTCCAGCGAAGTTGGCCAGTCGAGCCCCATGCCGCGCTGCGCGGTGTCCATGGCTTCGGCGACCCCGAGGCCGAGCGACCAAAGATAAGTCCGATACGCGAGGGTCGCGTCCCAGTCGATCGCGGCCTGCAACCACGGGTCGGCCGAGGCGAGGGGATCGGCGACAACGTGCGCCGCAGCATAGGCGACGCGATCGAGTTGCACCCTGCCCGCAGGTACCGGCCATGCGCGTGGCGGCTGCAGCGTGTACTCGTGCAACGTCGCGTCTGGACGGGGAAGGCGAATCCGCATCACGCCCCCAGCGGGGTTACGTCGAGCCAGCGTCGCTCTGCCCAGCTTTGCAGCCCGAGTTCGGCCAGTTGCACGCCCTTGGCGCCTTCGAGCAGCCCCCAGCGAAACGAGCTTCCGTCGTAAAGGTGGCGGATGAACAGCTCCCATTCGACCTTGAACGCGTTGTCATAGGCCTGATTGTCGGGCACCTTCTGCCAGGTGCTGTAAAAATCGATCTTCTGCGGGAGGTCGGGGTTCCAGACCGGCTTCGGCGTATTTGCCCGCGCCTGCGTCCAGCAGTCGGTCAGCCCTGCGACCGCGGAACCCAACGTGCCATCGACATGGAACGTCGCCAGATCGTCGCGCCGCACGCGTGTCGTCCATGAACTGTTGATCTGGGCAATCACCGGCCCGTCCGCGCCGGCGAGTTCGAAGGTGGCGTAGGCGGCGTCGTCGGCAGTGGCTTTGTATTCTTGTCCGTGCTCATCCCAGCGCTTCGGAATGTGCGTAGCGCCAAGGCAACTCACACCCTTGACCTCGCCGAAGAGGTTGTCGAGCACGTAACGCCAATGGCACAGCATGTCGACGATGATTCCGCCGTCATCCTCCTTACGGTAGTTCCACGAGGGCCGCTGCGCCGGCTGCCAGTCGCCCTCGAACACCCAGTAACCGAATTCGCCGCGCACCGACAGGATTCGTCCAAAAAAACCAGAGTCGATCAGCATCTTCATTTTCAACAACCCAGGCAGCCAAAGCTTGTCCTGCACGACGCCGTGCTTGATTCCTGCAGCCACGGCCGCCCTGTAGAGATCGAGCGCTTCGGTAAGCGTCGGCGCGACGGGCTTTTCGGTATACACGTGCTTGCCCGCCGCGATCGCCTGCAGGATGAGCTGCGGTCGCAGGCCCGTCGAAGCGGAGTCGAAGTAGACCGTGTCCTCCTTGTGCGCAAGCGCCGCGGCCAGATCCGTGGACCAGCGCGACACGCCGTTGGCTTCTCCCAGCGCTTTGAGTTTGTCGGGGTTGCGGCCGACCAGAATCGGATCGGGCATGACGCGGCGCCCGTCCGCAAGGGCGACCCCGCCTTGTGCGCGGATGGCG
The DNA here is from genome assembly GCA_963829375.1 of uncultured beta proteobacterium. GTDB lineage: Bacteria > Pseudomonadota > Gammaproteobacteria > Burkholderiales > Casimicrobiaceae > PALSA-1003. The sequence goes on from CAWHIS010000003.1 coordinate 199,286, forward strand.
CAGACCGAACGCACGAGATGCTGGTTCGTTCCCATCCTTCCGGTCACGCCATTCATGATGATTCCGAGGCGAATCGTTTCCAAGGCCTGCTCCTTCAATCTACCCGCGGCGCCCGACGAGGGAACGAAGGGAACCCGTTGCGGCCCCCGTTACGCGCTTCACGGCGCGATTGAATGCGGGAACGTACAGCAGCATCGTGAAGATGGTTACGGTGGCGAGCACCATGCAGATCGGCCGGGTGAAAAATGGAGCGACGCTGCCGTCCGACAAGACCAATCCGCGGCGCAGGCTCTTGTCGAGCAGGTTGCCCAGGACCAGCCCCAGGACGAAGGGCGCCATCGGATATCCCTTCCGCCGCAGGAAGAATGCACCGACGCCGATGGCGAGCATCGAGTAGACATCGAACAAGCGAGATTGGGTGGCGAATGCACCGACGGTCGCCAGCAGAAAAATGATCGGCATCAGCACGCTGCGCTTGATGCGCAGCACGTAGAGCAGTGGACGTACGAGAAACAGACCGAAGATCAGAATGCAGACGGTGGCGAGCGTGGTCATCGCGACGACGTGGTACACGAACTGCGGATGTTCGATCATCAGCATAGGTCCGGGCTGTATCCCGTGCAGAATCATCGCCGCCAGCAGGACCGCCGACGGAGCAGAACCGGGAATGCCGAGGGCAAGCGCCGGGATGATGTGTCCCGGAATCGATGACATGTCGCCGGTTTCCGCGGCCATCAGACCGTCGATCGAGCCTTTGCCGAATTGATCGCGCTCCTTGCTCGTCGCTTTGGCGGCTGCATACGACATCCACGCCCCGGAATCCTCTCCCACTCCCGGCAGCAGTCCTGTCAGCACACCGATGGCGCCGGAGCGCAGGACGGTTCGCCAGTACTGCGCGACCTCGCGAAACCGCGGTAGGATCGAATCGCGCAGTTCGACCAGCTTTCGTTCCACGGGATCGGCCAGGATGGTCAGGACTTCGGCGAATCCGAACGCTCCGACAAGGGCGGGAATGAGCGCGATTCCACCCGACAACTCGTGCAAGCCGAAAGTGAAGCGATCGTGCGCATACAGGCCTTCCTGCCCGATCTGCGCAACGAACAGTCCAAGCGCTCCCATGAGCCAGCCTTTGAGCGGATCGTTGCCGACCAGGCTTCCCGACATGGTCACGCCGAACAGAGCGAGCCAGAAGAATTCGAACGCGCCGAAGGAAAGTGCGACTTCTGCCAGCGTCGGCGTGAAGGCTGCCAGGCAGAGCACGCCGAAAAGCGTCCCACAGAACGCACCGGAGGTTGCGATCCCGATCGCACGGCCGGCTTCGCCACGCAACGCCAGCGCATAGCCGTCGGCGCACGACGCCGCGTTGGCAGCCGTGCCGGGAATGTTGAGAAGGATGGCCGAACGCGAGCCGCCGTACAGCGTGCCGACATATGAGCAGATGAGGATCAGGATCGCGTCGTTGGCGGGCAACTTGATCGTGAGTGTCGTCAACAGGGCAATACATAGTGTGGCGGACAGGCCCGGCATGCAGCCGACGATGATGCCCAGTAACGCGCCGCCCAAACCATAGGCAAGTGACAGGGGATTGAGAAAGCTGAGGTACGCCTGCCCCAGCGACTCGAGACCTTGCAGCATGGCGGCTCCCGAAGCTCCTGATCGCGCGCTTACGGAAGGCGCACCAGGAAAAACTCCTGGAACACGAGCGTGATCGCGAGGCCCGCGCCGAGTCCGATGGCGATCGCCATCGCGATTCCACGCGATACCTCACCGGATGCGCGCCGTTGCGGATATTGCAGAATCGAAATCGTGACGGAAACGAAGATGGCTGCCGCAAGCCAGAACGGCAGTCCGTGGCCCACGAGCACGATCCCAAACGTAAGACACAGCCCGAGCACGATCAGCAGGCGCCTGCGTTCTGCAGCGGACATCGGCGTCGCGCGCGGGACGTTCGGGTCGAGCGCCCCTTGCCGCCAGGCGCGCAACAGCAGGAGCAGGCCGAAGAAAGTGAGAGCGATACCCAGCAATCCGGGCAGCAGGCCTGGCACGGTATAGGGATTGACGTCCTGATTTTCCAGCCGGTCCATGCGCCACGAGGCGATGGCGACCGCGACGCCGAACGCGATCCAGATCAGTGCGGCGACGAAATCGGAGTGCGGCGACGCGGGTTGCGCTGCGAGATGTGGCGCGCTCTCGACGCCAGAATTTTGCGGGGAGGTCTGCATGGTCGGGAACGCCTTGCCGTCCTGCTGGCGGATAGGAGGAGACGCGCAAGTCCCGTGGCTCTAGGGCTTGGGAATGCCGACCGTGTCCGGTGATACCTTCGCCTTCTTGCTGTCGAACAATAGCCACGCATTGGCTTGCACCGCCGGGAAGACCGCTTTCTGCGCTTCTGCCCCGTACAGCGGAGCGAAAAGCGCGCCGCGGCTCTGTGCGTATTTCTTGAGCGCCTCGCTCTTCGCGATGGTCGACACCCACGCCTTGGTCAGCGTCTCGATGACGTCGTCCGGCACGCCCTTCGGAATGAAGATGCCAAAGTAGTTGGCGGGCGCGGTGAATCCAGGGATGACGGATGACAGCGGAGGAATCGTGCCGTAGCCCTCGAGTTCAAGCGGCTTATCACTTACGGTGGCAAGCGGACGCAGCCGCCTGCCGCGAATCATGTCGGCTTGCTCGACCGCGAGTTGAGTCGTCACTTCGGTTTCGCCGGAAACCGTCGACAAAACGGCGGGGTTGCCGCCATCGTACGTGACATGGCGGTACGCCACGCCGGTAACCTTGGCGATCGCTTCGATCGCATTGTGGCCCGCGGATGTCACGCCTGCCGTGGCGACCGAAATCTGCCCGGGCTTGGCCTTCATCGCATCCAGCAGTTCCTTCACCGTCTTGTACGGCGAATTGGCATTGACGCTGATCACCTGGACGTTGGCAACGTTGAGGAAAAGATTCCAATCGGTGATCCGCGTGGTGAGCAGTCCGAGCGTCTCGTACGCTCCCAGATCCTGCGCGGCGCCGGCGGTCCAGGTATAGCCGTCCTTGGGTGCATCGAGCGCGCTTTTCGTGCCGATGGATCCGGAGGCGCCGGGCTGGTTGATGATGACGATTTTTTGCCCGAGGACGGGTTCCAGTTCCGCTGCGGTGGCGCGCGTGACCTGGTCGGTCGAACCGCCCGCCGCCCAGGGCACGATGAGATTGATCGGACGCGTGGGCTTCCAGTCGGCCGCCGACGCGGATAACGTCGCGCCAATGCCCGCGACCAATGCCGCGAGCAGTGCCAGGATGCGAATGCGGGGTCGTTTCATGAATCCTCCGGATGAGACTTTGCGGGCGTCGAGATCGGCGCGAGGAATCGTGGTTGTCCCCTTGTTTCCGAGCTTCGACGTGGTGCGGACGCTGTGTAACTATTTGGTTACTTATTTTCTGGCGCGAGGTGCGCGCTGTCAACTATCTTTTGTCCTTGTCCTGACCCCGGGGGTGCTCCAGCGGGCGGCAAGCGTTCGCGATGCGCGCGGGCTATGGGCGCAGGAAACCGAGAACCATCGCGGTCATATGGGTGAGACGGGCATTCCGGGCCGCAGGCGTGCCGAGATCGCGGCCGAAGATCGCGGACAGCGTATGGTTGTTCGAGAGAAAGAAATATGCCAGCGCGGCAATCGACACGTAGAGCTGCAACGGATCGACGCCGCTGCGGAATACGCCTTCGCGCTCGCCACGGACCAGCACTTTGGCAAGCGTATCGATGAGCGGCGAATTCATTGCCCGCAAGCTGCGGGAGCGCTTGAGGTGGCGTGCCTTGTACAGGTTCTCGCTGTTGAGGAGCGTCAGGAATTCCGGGTGCCGGAGGTAGTAGCGCCACGTAAACTCGACAAGCCGCCGCACGCTTTCGTGCGGCTTTGCATCCAGCAGCGATAGCGACTGCTCCGCGGTGCGTATGCGCGCGTAGGTGGCCTCGAGCACCGCAAGGAACAGAGCCTCTTTCGCGCCAAAATAGTGATACAGCATGCGCTTGTTGATGTCGGCCTTGGCGGCAATGCGGTCGACGCGCGCCCCGCCCAATCCGTGTCGGGCAAATTCCTGCGTTGCGGCGTCGAGAATTGCGGCGCGCGTGCGCTCGGCATCGCGGGTGGGACGGTTCCCCTGGCGCACAGTCCCGCGAAGGTGCTTCGAAGTTACGGTCGCGGGAGTGGCCATGGGACGATGGTAACCAGCCGGTTACATCGTCGCAATAGCCGCGGCACGTGACTCCGCGGGTGCAGTGCGCCCCACGCAAAGACATGCCCTAACGGTGGTCGCCGACCCGCACGATCTTCAACGCATTCGTGCCGCCGGACTTGCCCATGGGTTCGCCGATCGTGAGCACGATCAGTTCACCGCGCTGCACCTGCCCCTTCTCGAGCAACAGATCCTCTGCCGCGCGCAGCACGGCCTCGCGATCCTCGCTCTGCTCGAGATAGAGAGGCCGGACGTTGCGGTAGAGCGCCATCTTGCGTTGCGAGGAGACGTCCGGTGTCAGCGCGAAAATCGGGCAGCCGCAATTGTGCCGCGACATCCACAGCGCCGTGGACCCCGACTGGGTCAGCGCCGCAATCGCCTTGACCCGCAGGTGAAAGGCAGTGAACAGCGCCGCCATGGCGATGGACTGGTCGATGCGCGTGAATGTACGATTAAGAAAGTCACGATCGAGTTCGACGGTGTTGGATTTCTCGGCCTCGAGACAGATCTGGCTCATGGCCTCGATCGTTTCCACCGGAAAAAGCCCCGCTGCGGTCTCGGCCGAAAGCATGACGGCATCGGTGCCGTCGAGCACCGCATTGGCAACATCGGAGACCTCGGCGCGCGTCGGCACCGGGTTGTTGATCATCGACTCCATCATTTGCGTGGCCGTGATCGTCAGCTTGTTGTGCTCGCGCGCTACACGGATCATGCGCTTCTGCAGCGCGGGCACCGTCGCGTTGCCGACTTCGATCGCCAGATCACCGCGCGCGACCATGATCCCGTCGGAGGCGTCGATGATCTCCTCGAGAGCAGTGATAGCTTCGACGCGCTCGATCTTGGCGATCAGCAGTGCCTTGCCGTTGGCGGCGCGCAGAAGTTGCCGCGCCATGTACATGTCTTCCTTGTTCTTCGGAAACGAAACCGCGACGTAATCGGCATCGATGGACACCGCGGTCTTCAGGTCGTCCATGTCCTTCGCGGTCAGCGCGGGCGCCGTCAGGCCACCGCCCAGACGGTTGATGCCCTTGTTGTTCGACAGCACGCCGCCGACTTCGACATGGGTCGTGATCGTGTTCGCGCGAACCGACTCCACTCTCAGCCGGATCAGCCCATCGTTGAGCAGCAGCACAACGCCCGGCGCGACATCGCGCGGCAACTCCTTGTAGTCAAGCCCTACGCGTTCTGCGTTGCCGAGCTCGCAGTCTGCGTCGAGCAGGAACGTCGTGCCGGGTTGAAGCGTGACCTTGCCATCGGCGAACTTGCCGATCCGGATCTTCGGTCCCTGGAGGTCTGCCATGATCGCGACCGGGCGTCCGAGACTCTGCGCCACGTCGCGCACGATCCTCGCCCGTTCCTGGTGGTCGCTGGCGGCGCCATGCGAGAAGTTCAGGCGGACGACATCGACGCCGGCTGCGATCATCCGCGTCAGAACCTCGGGCGTGTTGCTGGCCGGGCCAAGTGTCGCGACGATCTTCGTGGAGCGCTGCATGGAAGCTCCTGAGGTGCACAGACGCCTTAGCCGGCGCCGCGCGTTTCCAGTATCGCGACGGCCGGCAGCGTTTTGCCTTCGAGAAACTCGAGGAAGGCACCGCCGGCGGTCGAGATGTAGTCGATGCGATCGGCGATGCCGAACTTGTTGATCGCGGCAATCGTATCGCCGCCGCCCGCGATCGAAAACGCCGGCGACGCCGCGATCGCCTCTGCCAGCGCTTTCGTTCCGCCGGCAAAGCCGTCGAATTCGAAGACGCCCACAGGTCCGTTCCAGACGATGGTACCGGCCTTGGCGACGATCGCCTTCAATGCCAGCACCGTTTGCGGGCCGACGTCGAGAATAAGATCGTCGGGCCGTATGTCTTCGATCGCCTTGAGCGCCGGTTTCGCGCTCGCGGAGAATTCCCGCGCGACGACTGCATCGATGGGAATGGGGACCTTGCCGGGGAAGAGGTCGAGGATGGCCTTGGCCTGGTCCGCGAGGTCGGCCTCGGCGAGCGATTTGCCGATGCGGCCACCGGCTGCGAGGATGAAAGTGTTGGCGATCCCTCCCCCAACGATCAAAGTGTCGACGATCGGTGCGAGATGCGTCAGCACGGACAGCTTGGTCGAAACCTTGGAGCCGGCCACGATGGCGACGAGCGGGCGCTTGGGATTCGCCAGAGCCTTGCCGAGCGCGTCGAGTTCCGCCGCCAGCAACGGCCCCGCGCATGCCACGGGGGCATAGCGGGCGATGCCGTGGGTGGTCGCCTCCGCGCGGTGCGCGGTACCGAAGGCGTCGTTGACGTACACGTCGCACAACTTTGCCATCTGGCGTGCGAGCGCCGCATCATCCTTCTTCTCGCCTCTATTGAAGCGGCAGTTCTCGAGCAGCACGACATCGCCGGGTTTGAGCGCGGTGTGCCATGCGCCGCCGTCGACCCAGTCCCGGATGAGCGGTACCTCGCGTCCGAGCAACTCGCCCAGCCGCGCCGCGACCGGAGCGAGCGAATCGGCAGCGCTGTATTGCCCTTCGGTGGGCCGGCCAAGATGCGAGGTGACCATGACCGCGCCGCCGCGCTCGAGCGCATCGCGAATGCCCGGCACCGATGCACGAATGCGCGTGTCGTCGGTGATCGCTCCCGCGTCGTCCTGCGGCACGTTCAGGTCTGCACGTATGAATACGCGCTTGCCGCGCACGTCGATCTCGTCGAGGCGCTTGAACTTCACGGCGAGCCCGCCAGGTGGATGCCCATCATATGGACGTCGTCATACTCGCCATCGAGTTTCTTGCCTCGAACGCGGGTTCCTTCGATGGCAAACCCGACTTTTCGATACAGCGCGATGGCGCTGGTATTCCGGGCGTACACCGTCAGCGATACACGCTCCAGGCCCGCGGCACCCGCGGCCCCGAGCGTCGCGCGCAGGAGGCGTTCGCCGAGGCCGCGCCCGCGATAGCCTTCAAGCAAGCCCATGCCCATCGTTCCGTCGTGCGAGTAGACCGGCGCGAGCTGACGGCAGATGTCGCACCAGCCGGCGATAGTCTCGCCATCGGCAACAACGTAATGCGGGTTGCGGGCGGTGAGGTTGCGCGCGATAAACGCGGCGGTGTCCGCCAGGGGAAACGGTTCGACATACGCAAGCCACTGCCGCTCGCGCATCACCTCCCCAACACAGTCGCGACTCGCCGCGATGTCGGCAAGAGTGATCGGCCGGATGACGATGCGATCGACACTCACGTCCGACGTGCGCTCGCGGTTTGCGCGCTCCGGCTGCGCAGGGCATTGAGTTCGTCGAGGATTCGGCTCGCGGTCGTGACAAACAGGAACGGGAACACGGCGTGAATCATCGCCGCGAAACCGCCGAACGTCATCCGTACACCGACACCCAGCGCGAAACGGAAATGTTGGCCGTAGGTCTCGCCAACGGAGGCCGGATGTGCGGTAAACGGATTCATGGTCACTTTGCATTCATCAACGCGACGGTGGTGTCGAGCATCCGGTTCGAGAATCCCCACTCGTTGTCGTACCAGCTCGATACTTTGACGAGGCGTCCGGAGACCTTGGTCAGCGTGGCGTCGAACGTCGATGATGCCGGGTCGTGATTGAAGTCCACCGAAACCAGCGGCGCTGTGTTGTAGTTCAGCACATCCGCGAGCGGACCGTCCTCGGACGCTGCCTTCATGATGGCGTTGACTTCATCGACCGTCGTATCGCGTGCGGCGATGAAGCAAAGATCGACGACAGAGACATTGATCGTCGGCACACGGATCGCGTAACCATCGAGCTTGCCGTTGAGTTCGGGCAACACCAGGCCGACTGCCGCTGCGGCTCCGGTCTTGGTCGGGATCATGCTCATCGTCGCCGAGCGTGCCCGCCGCAGGTCCTCGTGATAGACGTCGGTCAGCACCTGATCGTTGGTGTACGCGTGCACGGTGGTCATCAGGCCCGACACGACGCCGATCCTGTCGTGCAGCGGCTTGACCAGCGGGGCCAGGCAGTTGGTCGTGCACGACGCGTTGGAAATCACGGTATGCGCTGCCTTGAGCGTATGGTGATTGACGCCGTAGACGACGGTGGCATCGACGTCTTTGCCTCCGGGTGCGGAGATGATCACCTTTTTCGCTCCCCCTTTGATGTGCGCCGATGCTTTTTCCTTGGTCGTGAACAGGCCCGTGCATTCGAGCACGACGTCCACGCCGAGGGCCGCCCACGGCAATTCGGCGGGATTGCGCTGCGCGAACACCTTGATGCGATCTCCGTTGACGACCATCGCATCGCCGTCGACCGCGATCTTCCCCGGGAACTTGCCGTGGACGGTGTCGTAGCGCGTCAGGTGCGCGTTGGTCTCCGGGCTGCCGAGGTCGTTGATCGCGACGATCGAGAGATCGTGCTTCTTTCCACCCTCGTAGTGTCCGCGCAGTATATTGCGGCCGATGCGGCCATAGCCATTGATGGCGACTTTGATGGTCATGCACGATCTCCAGAATGACTCGCAGCGGGGAAAGCCCGCTGCGAGGTGTTACGCCGATGCCTCGATATCAAGACGCATCAGGAGGTTTCAGAGGACTTGCCTCACCGTCGCGACGACGTTTTCGACGGTAAATCCGAAATGCTTGAACAGCACACCGCCAGGCGCGGACTCGCCGAAGCGGTCGATGCCGACCACGGCGCCACGACGGTCGTCGAGTGCCCCAACATACTTGCGCCAGAAATCGGTGATCCCCGCCTCGACTGCCACGCGCGGCACTCCGTGGGGCAGCACACTTGCTCGCCACGCTGTGTCCTGGCGATCGAACACGCTCGTGCAGGGCATCGATACCACGCGCACCGGGATGCCCTCGCCCCCGAGCACCGTCTGCGCGCCGACGGCCAACGCTACCTCGGAACCGGTCGCAATGATCACGGCCTTGGCGCCGGGCGCATCCGACAGCACGTAGCCGCCGCGCCGAATGGCGGCGATCTGCGGCGCACTGCGTGCGTTGAAAGGTACGTTCTGCCGGGTGAACAGCAGACAGGACGGTCCATCCTTGCGCTCGATCGCGGCGATCCACGCGAGCGCCGACTCCACCGTGTCGCACGGGCGCCAGACGTCGAGGTTGGGAATAAGGCGAAGCGAGGACGCATGCTCGACAGACTGATGCGTCGGCCCGTCTTCGCCCAGACCGATCGAATCGTGCGTATAGACCGCTATCTGACGCAGTTTCATCAGCGCGGCCATGCGCAGCGCATTGCGCGCATAGTCGGAGAAGGTCAGGAACGTTCCGAAGTACGGGATGAAACCGCCGTGCAGCGCAAGGCCGTTCGCGATCGCCGTCATCGCGAATTCACGTACGCCGAAATTTATGTAGTTGCCTGCTCCTCGCGCAACCACCGGTTTGCTGCCCGACCAGTTGGTGAATACGGAGCCGGTAAGATCGGCTGAGCCACCGATCAACTCCGGCAGCACGGGCGCCAATGCCTCGATCGCCTGCTGCGAGGCCTTGCGCGTGGCGATCGCCTCGGCTTTCTCGGTCTGCTGTTTCACGAGCACAAGTGCGCGGTCGTAGAAGGCGCGGGGCAGTTCATTGGCGATGCGTCGCTCGAATTCGGCAGCGAGCCCCGGGTGTGCCATCTCGTAGGCGGCGAAACGCATGTTCCAGTCGCGCTCCAACGCGGCACCGGCCGCGAGCGCGTTCCAGCCGTCGTACGCCGACTGCGGAATCTCGAATGGCGGCAGCGTCCATCCCAGAGCTTCGCGCGTCAGCGCCACCTCCTTTTCGCCGAGCGCCTGCCCGTGCGCCAGATCGGTGCCGGCACGATTCGGCGAACCCTTGCCGATGACGGTCTTGCAGCAGATCAGCGTGGGCCGATCGGTGCTCGCGTGGGCTTTGCGGATTGCGGCGTCGACGGCATCGACGTCATGGCCGTTGACGCCGGGAATGACCTGCCAGCCGTAGGCCTCGAAGCGGCGGGGCGTATCGTCCGTGAACCAACCCTTGACCTCACCGTCGATCGAGATGCCGTTGTCGTCGTAGAAACACACCAGCTTGGACAACGCGAGCGTTCCGGCCAGCGAGCACGCTTCATGCGAAATGCCTTCCATCAGGCAGCCGTCCCCTGCGAAGACATAAGTTCGATGATCGACGATAGCGTGCTCCGGTCGATTGAATTCGGCCGCGAGAAATCGCTCTGCGAGCGCCATGCCGACGGCGTTGGCGACTCCCTGCCCCAGCGGTCCGGTTGTCGTTTCGACCCCCGGTGTGACGCCCACTTCGGGGTGTCCGGGCGTCATCGAATGCAGTTGCCGGAACCGCCGAATCTGCTCGAGCGGGAGGGCGTAGCCGGTGAGGTGCAGCAGCGCGTACTGCAACATCGATCCGTGTCCGTTGGACAGTACGAAACGATCGCGGTCGGGCCAACGCGGATTCGCCGGGTTGTGCCGCAGGTGGCGCTTCCACAACGCGACCGAGATTTCGGCCATGCCCATAGGCATGCCGGGATGCCCGGAGTTCGCCGCCTGCACCGCGTCCATCGCCAGCACCCGAATTGCGTTGGCGAGCATCGCCGTATCGCGCAGGGATGGTTGTGGCGAAAGCGCAGCGTGGCTTGTCGCGGCAAGCGGTAGGGTCATGTTTGAAAAGTGTTTGGACCGGGAGGTGTGGCGGGACCGCTGATCGACGCAAAGTGCTGCAGCAAAGAGGTAAAATTATCGCCCAGGCATCGAATTTGGGCAATAATAGTAAGTTTAGCCGGCGCAACACCCGGCCTTTGATCTGGTGCTGGGGGGAAATCATCATGGACGGCATCCATCTGCTTGGAGAATGGTACGGCTGCAAGTCCGACATGCCGGAGATCACGCATGTGGCAGCGTTGCGGGCGCTGTGCCTGCGGCTTGCGAACGCGTCCGGAATGACCGTCGTCGGCGACAGTTTTCATCAATTTGCGCCGGCCGGCGTTACCGGCACGGTCCTGCTCGCCGAGTCGCATCTCGCGATCCATACGTGGCCGGAGCATGGCTTCGTGACGGTCGACGTCTTCGTCTGCAACTACACGACCGATAACACGGCGAAGGCGGAACGATTGTTCCAGTCGATGGAAAAGGCATTGCACCCGCAGGAATCGAAGTTCCAGGCGATCCACCGCGGAGGGCGCGATGCCTGATGAAAACGCCGCGGGCGATCTCGCGCCCGGCGTGCTCACCGAGTATCTGACCGACGATACCGGCATTTTCGTCAAGTCGACGCGCGAATTCGAGCGCTTCAAGTCACCCTACCAGGCGGTCGAGGTGCACGACACGCGATCGTTCGGCAAGCTGTTCCGGCTCGACGGTCATTTCATGACGTCCGAAAAGGACGAATTCTTCTATCATGAGAATCTGATCCACATCGCAGCCATGGCGCATCCGGCACCCACTGCCGCGCTGATCGTTGGCGGGGGCGACGGCGGCTCCGCCGAGGAACTCCTCAAATACCCGACAATGAATACGGTGACGCTGGTCGAGATCGACTTGGCCGTCGTCGACATCGCGCGCAAGTATTTCGGCGAAATTCACCGTGGCGCGCTCAACGATCCGCGGCTCAGGCTCAACGTCGAAGATGGGCTGGCCTTCGTTCGCACTACCACCGAAACCTACGACCTGATCGTTCTCGATCTTACCGACCCCGGAGGCCCGTCGGAGCCGCTGTACGACGCCGAGTTCTATCGCGCCTGCAGTGCCCGCCTCAATCCCACGGGCGCCATGACGCTGCACGTCGGATCACCGGTCGCGCACCCCGAACGCATACGCGCGATCGTCGCCAACCTGCGTGCGATATTCGCGGTCGTCGTGCCCTACCTGACGTCGATTCCTCTCTATGGCGGCCTGTGGATGATGGCGTGTGCTTCATCGACGCTGAATCCGTCGTATTTGACGTCCCTCGAGGCCGACCGCCGTGTCGCGACGCGCAGGATCGGCGACCTGCGCTACTACAACGGCGACGTGCACCGCGCCTCGTTCGCGCTGCCCAATTTCGTCCGCGACCTCGTCGCCCCCACCTGAACAACGCCCCGGCGGACTTGAACACGCCGCCGGCGGCCTCATCTAGGTAGCGTGGCCGCCCGGACTTCGGGCGCCGGAATCCGGCATGAACATGACTCTGATTTCACTGGCGGAAGCGATGCTAGGCGCCGATTTTGTCCAGCTCAATGGCATCATCTTCGAGACCGGGTACCTGCGTGCCCCGGACGAATCGACCGTTCCAGAGGATGTCGTTATGGAACTCCGCCACGGTGGGACCGAGCTCGCCTTTACCCGGGAGGAGCTCGACGACGCGCAATACGTCGGCGAAGGCCTGTACCGTCTGAAGTGCGGCGCTCTGCTGCGGTTCCTGACCACGGCCACCGTGCACTGACGCTGAAACTGCACGCTGAGCGTGCACGCCAATCGCGGTCACCGATTGTTCGGCCTGCCGATGCCTGCGCAGACGCAGATCAATGCAGCCGACGCCGGCAAGGTTGTCGAATGGATACTCGGCGGGGCACAATAACCGATACGCTCGCTGTTTGACGACGTCGCTGGCGCGGCGCGCGGCAAATCGATGATCGAATCAGGAGAGTGGCAGATGGATGCAGAATGCATGGACCCAGGCCGAAGGGCGGCGTTGAAACAGGGCGGCGGCGCGACATTGTTGGCCCTTGTTGCCGCGGCCGGCTGGCTTCGTCCTGAAGTAGCGCGTGCGCAGGCGTGGAACAAGGCTGCCTTCGATACGCACAGCATGGCCGAAACGATGCAGGCTCTGGGCGGCGGCGAACCCGCGCAGAGCAAGGACATCGTGTTTTTCCAGACGCCGGACATTGCCGAGAATGGCGCCGTCGTTCCGATCGGGATCACAAGCAATATTCCCAAGACCGAATCGATCGCCATCCTGATCGAGAAAAATCCGAACATGCTCGCTGCGGTGTTCGACATTCCGGCCGGCACCGAACCATCGGTGACGACGCGCGTGAAGATGGGACAAAGCTCGAACATCTATGCGCTGGTCAAGGCCGACGGCAAATACTATGTCGCGGCCAAGGACGTCAAGGTCACGCTTGGCGGATGCGGAGGATGACATGGCAGATCCGATGAAAATCCGCGCCAACCTCAGCGGCGATACCACCGAAGTCAAGGTTCTTATGAGCCACGAAATGGAAACCGGCCAGCGCAAGGACGCGCAGGGCAAGACCATTCCCGCGTGGTTCATCCAGAGCGTCATGGCGACTTGGAACGGCAAGACGGTGCTCGCCGCGCAGTGGGGCCCTGCGGTATCGAAAAATCCCTTCCTGTCGTTCAAGTTCCAAGGCGGCGCAAAAGGCGACAAAGTGACGATCACCTGGGCCGACAACCGCGGTGACAAGCGCACCGACGAAGCGACGATCGCTTGAAATCGCCTGCTCGATGCGCGCGATGAACCCTCGGTGCATGGAGAACGCTCTGCGGGTGGCAGCGTTCGCAACGGCGCTCGGCGCTGCGGCGATCGCGCCGACGCTGCTCGCGCAGGGCTCCGCAGTCGACGAAATCGCGAAATACCGTGCCGCACTGCAGGACGGCAATCCGGCCGAATTGTGGGAGGCGCGCGGGGAAGATCTCTGGAAGCAGAAGCGCGGACCCAAACAGACGACGCTCGAACAGTGCGATCTGGGCCTCGGTCCGGGCGTGGTCAAGGGCGCCTACGCGCAATTGCCGAAGTACTTTGCTGACGCCGATCGCGTCATGGATCTGGAATCGCGGATTCTGTGGTGCATGGTCGCGCTCCAGGGCTTCAGCGACGCCGAGTCGCGCAAGCAGCTTTTCGGCAATGGCAACGACCGGAAATCCGACATGGAAGCGATAGTCGCCTACGTGACGTCGGAGTCGCGCGGAATCGTAATGAACGTCGGACTCGCGCATCCGAAGGAAGCCGACATGTATCGGGTCGGCGAGCGGATCTTCTATTTCCGGGGCGGCACGCACGACTTCGGCTGCGTGACGTGCCACGGCGACGATGCCAAGCGCATCCGGTTGCAAGACCTCCCGAACCTCACGACGAAGGAGGGCGCTCAGAAGGCATACACGACGTGGCCTGCCTATCGCGTATCGCAGGGCGAGGTGCGTACGTTTCAGTGGCGCCTGTACGACTGCTTCCGCCAGCAGCGCTTCCCCGAGCTCGTCTTCGGCTCGGACGCCTCCATCGCGTTGACGATGTTCCTCGCCCGCAATGCGAACGGCGCACCGTTCGACGCGCCGGCGATCAAGCGCTGAAGGTCATGATGAGCGCGAGGACGATACTCGAGAGCACGGTGGTGATGCTGGCGGTCGTCGGTTGCACGACAGCTCCTTCGAAGGAGGATACGGCCGCGAAGGCCTCCGCCATGCTCAAGACTTCGTTCAAGGCGAATGGACAGGCGGGCCTCGATCGCCTGGACCAGGACGAAACCCAGCGCGTCTGCAGTGCGCAGGACGGCAAAACGCCGCCGAAAGATGTCGCAGGAAGGATCGAGCAATTGAACTTGGCCTTGATCAAGTACCCGGCGGACGGCAAGCTGCTGGGCGATTGGAAAAACGGCGAAAAGATCGCGCAGGAAGGTCGTGGCAAGCAGTTCTCCGACGACCCGGCGGGACCCGTAGGAGCGAACTGCTACGCCTGTCATCAGCTGGCGCCGCAGGAGCTGTCGTACGGGACGATTGGGCCCAGCCTGTACCAATTCGCCAAGGTGCGCGGTTACGGCATCGACACGCAACGCTATGCCTACGGCAAGATCTACGATTCTGACGCGTATGCTGCTTGCTCCAGCATGCCACGCTTCGGACACAACGGCATTCTGACCGAGCAGCAGATCAAGGATGTCACTGCGCTGCTGATGGACCCGGCTTCACCCGTCAACAAGTAGGTTGAGCGACTGTTGGCAACCGCCTGTCGCGCTGGCCGATTGCGCGGCGGGTGTCATCTGTTAC
Source organism: uncultured beta proteobacterium (assembly GCA_963829375.1). Lineage (GTDB taxonomy): Bacteria > Pseudomonadota > Gammaproteobacteria > Burkholderiales > Casimicrobiaceae > PALSA-1003. The sequence goes on from CAWHIS010000003.1 coordinate 214,400, forward strand.
CGATTGTTGCGTGACTCATTGCGCGTTACGTTCTGTAACGAGGCAATGCGCACCGGTTGCCGCTTCCCGCGTTAGTTGTCGAGCGTGCCACGCGCGCGCCGCACAATCCCAACGCGCAATCGCTGGCTACGGTACGATCATCTACACATTGGAGAAAACGATGACGCTGAAACAATCCACTGTCGGGCTTTGGGTCGCACTTGCGTTCGGCAGCGCGAACGCGATCGCGCAGACCGCCAACCCGCCCGACCCGCAGCAGATGCGCGCCCGGATAACCGAACGCTTTGCGTCCGCCGATGCGAATCACGACGGGAAGCTGACGCGCGAGGAAGCGGACGCGAAGATGCCGATGGTGGCGCGCAATTTCGACCAGATCGACAAGTCGCACAAGGGCTACGTGACGCTCGAGGACGTCCAGGCGTTCTCACGTGAGCGGATGGCGGAGCGTCGCGCGACGAAGGCTGGATCGACAGACTGAAGCCGTCTGCCGCACGCATGTGACCGCTGGAGCGCGTGCTATAGTCAAGCGGTGAATCGGCGTGAGTTTCTGAGCGTACTTTCCGTCGCGGCCGCCGGCGGAATGACGCTCACGGCGGATGAGGTGGATGCACAGCGCGCTGCCGAGGCCGTCTACTCCGTGCCGGCGTTCGGCAACGTCCATTTGTTGCATTTCACCGATTGCCACGCGCAGCTGCTGCCTACTCATTTTCGCGAGCCGAGTGTCAACATCGGAGTCGGGCGCGCGCGAGGTCAGCCCCCCCATCTGGTCGGCGAAGCACTTCTCATGCACTTCGGCATCCCGGCGCATTCGCGCGACGCCCACGCCTTTACCTATCTCGACTTCGCCGCCGCCGCTCGGATCTACGGCAGAACCGGCGGTTTCGCTCACCTCGCAACGCTGGTCGCGCAGCTCAAGGCCAGCCGTCCCGGCGCGTTGCTTCTGGATGGTGGCGATACGTGGCAGGGCTCCGCGACAGCGTTATGGACCAAGGGCCAGGACATGATAGATGCGGCGAAGTTGCTCGGCGTCGACATCATGACCGGCCACTGGGAATTCACTTACGGCGCCGAGCGCGTCGAAGAAGTCGTCCACAACGACTTCAAGGGAGCGATCCAATTCGTCGCGCAGAATGTCCGGACGGCGGATTTCGGCGACCCGGTGTTTCCGGCGTATGTGCTGCGCGACTTGAACGGCGTACCGACGGCGGTCATCGGCCAGGCATTTCCGTACACACCCATCGCCAATCCGCGATATTTCGTGCCCGACTGGACGTTCGGCATCCGCGAGGACGAAATGCAGAAGGTCGTCGACGAAGCACGGGGCAAAGGCGCGCAGCTCGTCGTGCTGCTGTCGCACAATGGCATGGACGTCGATCTGAAACTCGCGTCGCGTGTCACCGGGATCGACGCGATCCTGGGGGGGCATACACACGACGGCCTGCCGCAGCCGTCGATCATCGCCAATGCGCGCGGCCAGACGCTGGTGACCAATGCCGGCTGCAACGGCAAGTTCCTGGCCGTCCTCGATTTCGACGTGCAGGGCGGACGTGCAGTCGGCTACCGCTACAGGCTGTTGCCGGTGTTCGCCAACCTGTTGCGCGAGGATGCGGCGATGGCCGCCCTGATCGAAAAGGCGCGCCGCCCCTATGCGAACAAGCTCGGCGAAAAACTCGCGGTGACGGAAGAGACCCTCTACCGCCGGGGAAATTTCAACGGCAGCTTCGATCAGGTGATCCTCGACGGGTTGATGGTCGAGAAGAACGCAGAAATCGCGTTCTCTCCCGGGTTCCGCTGGGGAACATCGCTGCTACCCGGCGAAGCGATCACCTACGAAGGCCTGCTGGACCAGACCGCGGTCACGTACCCCTATGTCACGATCAACGAACTCAGCGGTGCGACGATCAAGACGATTCTGGAAGACGTCGCGGACAACCTGTTCAATCCCGATCCGTATTACCAGCAGGGCGGCGACATGGTACGGGTAGGCGGTTTGCAATACACTTGCGAACCCAACGCCACGATGGGCAGTCGCATCTCGGCAATGAGTCTGCGCGGCAAGGCCTTGGAAGCTGACAAGAAGTACAAGGTCGCTGGATGGGCACCCGTATCGGAGGAGGCCAAGTTGGCTGGCGGCGAGCCGATCTGGGACGTGATGGAGCGCCATCTGCGCCGGCAGAAGGTGCTCAAGCCACGCGCTCTTAACGTCCCCAGACTCCTTGGCGTCTCGGGCAATCCGGGGATTGGCTGAGGCTTTTCGCGAAGCGTCAGCGCTCTGACGGCGGGTATGCGGCACGCAGGCGTCGCGTCATGGAAATGAGTGTATCGATCGGGAAATCGCGTACGATCGCTTCGCGCGATGCGACGAGCGTTCGCGCAAACGACCATTTCGGAGAAGGTAGCGCCGACGAGAGACGGTCCCGATACTTGTGGTCGAAACGCTGCGCATAGCGCTGCCACGCGGCGCCGAAACTCCCGCCGGACGCGTGGATCAACGCGATCTCCGCTGTCGTGCCGACGTCGAAGCCTGCGAGGTGCGCCGCAAAGGAAAAGTCCATATCGTAACCATCGAAACCGTCGAAAGTAGTCTCATCGAACGGTGAGTTCTCGACGACATGGCGTTTGGACGCGAAGAACATTCCATCGAGACCCTGAAGATGCGGAGTCACCGGGCCATCGACACCGTATACGCCGACGTAAAAGCGCACGCCATCACCCGCGGGTTGAGCGATCCATCCGTGCAGGAAAGGATGTCCCGCGCTGGGCCAGTAAGCGCTGATCACTTTCGACGTTCCGACGACGCCGACGACGTCGAGAGTGGCCGTCGCGCGCGCGATCGCGCCGGCCAGGTCAGGCGAGACGATTTCCACATCGTCGTGACTGAATACAAGAATGTCTCCCCGCGCCTGGCTCGCGCCGCGGTTATAACCTTCGGCCAGCGACCGTGCATCGTGGATGCCGACGATTTCGTGAGGATGTCCCGCAAGTGCGACGGAATAGTTGGTGGTGACCGCGGCGTACTTCGCGGGATCGATGCTGCAGATGATGACGGAAAGCACGATGCCCTGTCAGCCAGGTCAGGCCGAACGTTCCAGCCCGGGATCAGACCACTGTGACGCGGGCGAATTTGCGCTTGCCCGCCTGCACGACGACTGTCTTGCCTGCACCGATGGTCAATGACTTGTCGGCCACGATATCGCCGTCGATTCTCAATCCACGTTGCTCGATCAGGCGCAGCGCTTCGGAGGTGCTGGCCGTGAGCCCTGCCTGTTTGCACAACTGCGGAATCGGAAGACCCTGACCATTTGTCCGGAGTGTCACCTCGGGCATATTTTCGGGGGTGGCATGATCGCGAAAGCGCGCCTCGAATGCCGTCAGCGCTTTTGCTGCCGCCTGGACCGAGTGGAAGCGCGCGACGATTTCCTGCGCCAGCTGCACTTTTGCATCGCGTGGGTTGCGCCCCTCCGCGCATTCCCGCTTGAGTTTCTCGATCTCCTCAAGGGGCTGAAATGACAACAATTCGTAATAGCGCCACATCAGCTCGTCCGAAATCGACATGAGCTTGCCGAACATCTCCTCGGGCGCTTCGGTGATGCCGATGTAGTTGTCCAGCGACTTGGACATCTTGTTGACGCCATCGAGGCCCTCGAGCAGCGGCAGCGTCAGGATGCACTGGGGCTCCTGCCCGTACTGGCGCTGCAGCTCGCGTCCGACCAGCAGGTTGAATTTCTGATCGGTGCCGCCGAGCTCAACATCGGCTTCAAGCGCGACCGAGTCGTAGCCCTGCGCCAGCGGATAGAGGAATTCGTGCACGGCGATCGGCTGTCCCTCGCGGTAGCGCCTCGCGAAATCGTCGCGCTCGAGCATCCGCGCCACCGTGTATTTCGCTGCCAGGCGGATCATTCCATCGGCGCCCAGGGCCGAGAGCCATTTGGAATTGAAGGCAACTTCGGTCTTCTCCCGATCCAGAATCAGAAATACCTGGTCGGTATAGGTCTTGGCGTTGGCCGTCAGTTCATCGCGGCTCAACGGTGGCCGGGTTACGTTGCGTCCAGTCGGGTCTCCGATCATCCCGGTGAAGTCGCCCACCAGGAAGATGATGTGGTGGCCCATATCCTGCAGCTGGCGCAGCTTGTTGAATTGCACCGTGTGGCCGAGATGGAGGTCGGGACGAGTGGGATCGAAACCCTCCTTGATGCGCAAGGGCTTGCCGCGTTTCAGTTTTTCGACGAGTTCCGCCTCGACGATCAGTTCCTCCGCGCCGCGTCTGAACACGGTCAACTGGTGGGCGATATCGGGAAGCATGGAGGCGTGGCGGGTCTGCTACAATCCGGCCGTTTGCGTGCAGGCGCTGGCGCGGACGCGGATGGGGACGAATCGATCTTGAGCAAGTTGCGAATTCTAGCGCAAACCCTGAAGAATCTCGGCGGATACGTCGTGCCGGGGCGCCTTGTCGCCATCGCCGTGCTGATGGGTGTCGGCGTCGTCGCGGCGTTCGGGCTTGCACCGGGCAGCTTGGAACCCGACATGCCGACGCAACTCGTGCGGCGCGATCTCTCCGCTCCCGCGCTGACGTCCCTGGCGCGCGACGACGGCTATTGGCGCGAGGAACCGATCCAGCGTGGCGATACGATCGGCAGCGTCCTCGCACGCTTGTCGGTCGCCGATCCGGCGGCTCAGAATTTCCTGCGCTCCGATCCGCGGGCGCGAACGCTGTATCAACTCAAACCCGGCAAATCGGTGCGGGTGAAAACCGACGATATCGGGCGACTGCTGGCCCTGTCTTACCTCACCCAGAGCGGCGATCTGCTTTCGGTTCGCCGGGGCAGCGACGAATTTGTCGCGTCAAGCGGCGCGCCGCCGGCCGAAGTGCGGATCGAGTTGCGCGCTGGCGAAATACACTCTTCGCTGTTTGCCGCAGCGGATGCCGTGGGCTTGCCGGACGCGATCACGAGCCAGCTTGCCGAAGTCTTCTCCGGCGACGTCGATTTTCTCCACGACGTCCATCGCGGCGACCGCTTCAGTGTCGTCTACGAAATGCGTGAAGTCGACGGACACCCCGCGGGTGCAGGGAAAGTGGTCGCGGCCGAATTCGTCGGCAAGGGCATTCCATACCGCGCGTTTCTCTGGCGCGCAGCCGACGGCAGCGAGGGTTACTACGCCGAGGATGGCAAGAACCTGCACAAGGCATTCCTGCGTTCGCCGCTAGAGTTCACGCGCGTCACGTCGGGATTTTCAATGGCGCGCTTTCATCCCTTTATGCAGACGTGGCGCGCACACCGTGGGGTTGACTTCGCCGCGCCAAGCGGGACGCCGGTGCGAGCCGCAGGCGACGGCAAGGTCGTGAGTGCCGGCCGGCAAAACGGCTATGGGAATGTCGTCATCCTGCAGCACCCCGGAGCGTTGTCAACGGTGTACGCACACCTTTCGCGTTTTGCGACCGGGATCAAGGCGGGCACGCACGTTGCACAGGGTGAATTGATCGGCTATGTCGGGCAAACCGGATGGGCGACCGGCCCGCATTTGCACTACGAGTTTCGCGTCAATAACGAGCAGCGCGATCCGCTCAGGATCGCATTGCCGAACGCCCAGCCGATTCCAGCGGCCGACAGGCCCGCGTTTGTCGAGCGTGTTACGCCCCTTGCGGCACAGCTGTCGCTTGGACGCGATGCCATGCTCGCCGGCGCTGACTAGCGGCAGCTTCGGATCTTGGCCTCCACGCTCTACGTCGGGCTCATGTCCGGCACGAGCGTTGACGGCGTCGACGGCGTGGTCGCCGATTTCAGTACCGCGCCCTGCCGGACGCTGGCACATGCCCATGTCGGATTCGCCCCCAAGCTGCGCGTCGAGCTGACCGCATTGCAGCGTGAAGGCGGTGACGAGTTGCATCGAGCGGCCCTGGCAGCTAACGCATTGATGGACGCCTACGCGGCGACGGTTGTCGCCCTGCTTACCGGGGCCGGGCTCGAACCCATGCAAATTGCAGCCATCGGTGTCCACGGACAGACGGTCCGACATCGTCCCGACCAGGGGTACACCACGCAGCTTGCCAATCCGGCGCGGTTGGCCGAGGCGACAGGGGTTACCGTGGTCGCTGATTTTCGCAGTCGCGACGTGGCTGCGGGCGGTCAGGGCGCGCCCCTCGTTCCCGCTTTCCACGCCGCGCTCTTTCGCGCCGATGACCGGCATCGCGTCGTCGTCAATATCGGAGGTATCGCCAACATCACGGACCTTCCGCCGGGGGGGCCTGTCCGCGGCTTCGATACGGGCCCGGGCAACACCTTGCTCGACGCGTGGTCCGAACTCCACACAGGTCATCCCTTGGACCGCGGGGGCGCGTGGGGAGCGCGCGGCACCGTGATTGCCAAGCTGCTCAGCGCGCTGCGGGCTGACCCGTATTTCACGCTGCCCCCGCCGAAGAGCACGGGGCGCGATCGGTTCAACCTGCGCTGGCTGCAACGCAAGCTGAGCACGATTTTTGTTCCCGCAGACGTGCAGCGCACGCTGACCGCGTTGACGGCGCAGACCATCGCCGACGCGATCATCACCCATTGCGCCGGTGCGACAGAAGTCCTGGTGTGCGGCGGCGGAGCGCACAACCTGACACTGATGCGCGATCTCACGACAGGGTTGGCTCCTCGCGCGCTGACAACGACGGCCGCGCTCGGCGTACCGGTCAGCGAAGTCGAAGCGCTTGCCTTTGCGTGGCTTGCGCGGGAGACGATGGCCGGGCGCCCCGGCAATCTGCCCGCGGTGACGGGTGCGCGCGGCTCGCGCGTGCTTGGGGCGATTTATCCGGCGTAGGAATGAAAACGGGGACCGCCGTCCCCGTCATGTTCGAACAAGTGGGGCGGTTCAGGGCGAGAACGACGATCCGCAACCGCACGTCGACGTTGCGTTCGGGTTCTTGATGACGAACTGCGCGCCTTCGAGGCCTTCCGTGTAGTCGATTTCCGCACCGACCAGGTACTGGTAGCTCATCGGGTCGATCAACAGCGTCACGCCGTTCTTCTGCATCGCCGTGTCGTCGTCGCTGACGGCTTCATCGAAGGTGAAGCCGTATTGGAAGCCCGAGCACCCGCCGCCGGTGACAAACACGCGCAACTTCAGATCGGGGTTGCCTTCCTCCTCGATCAAGCTCTTGACTTTGGTCGCTGCCGCATCCGTGAACACCAACGGTGCGGGCATTTCGGTCATTGCATTCATCGCTTACTCCTGGGCGGGTATGGTCAAATTATCGGCTCTGCCTGCCCGCGGGTCAATGCGATCATTTGCCGGACGCCCGCTTCAGCTCGACGATGGATGCGGATTCGGCTTCGGCGTGGGCAAGCTTGCCCTGGACGATCGCACCGACGTGCATTTCAAGCGATCGATACAGCACATCCCCTTCGACCCTCGCCTTGGCCTGCAGTTCCAGGTAGTCCTTGGCAGTGACCGGGCCGGTGACCGTGCCGTTGATCACCACGTGCGATACGCGGACTTCGCCGTCGACGCGCGCCTGCTCGCTGATCACCAGGGTTCCCGATTGATTGTCCACGGTGGCGACCTTGCCGTTGACCGTGCCGTCGATGCGCAGGCCCCCGGTGAACAGAATGTCCCCGTTCAAGGTGGTTCCGGCACCGATCAGGCTGTCGAGACGCTTTTGCGGCGGAGGCGACTTCTTCCGTTCGAACATGGGGTTCTCCTACGAAATGTTCAAGCTGCGCGTCGCTTTCGGCGCAGATTGTCCGGTTTCCGTGACTTCGGCCTGCAGCGTGCGCAGCTGGCTGCCGGGGGGAATGCGGATCGTGCCTTCGATGCGCTGATAGTACTTGAACTTGAGCCTCAGGGCGGCCGCGGCGTCCGGCTGGTCGTCGGGCAGGGCAATTGTCGCCGCACGGCCACCGGTCAGCACGCTGGCCTGCAGCGTCAGCTGGCCCGAAAAGTCATCGATCGGGTTGCCGCCGCGGACGATGAGCAGGCTGTAGTGGTATGCATCGTCGCGCTCCCGTTCGGCGGTCAGGCGCTGGATCAGAATCGTCCCGTTCTTGCCGGAATTGCTGAAGAGGGTCTGGAGAAAAGCGAGTTCTTCCTTGATTTGCGTGTTCTCGCTCTGGAGATCGAGCGCCTGCTTCGACAATGTTGCCTGCGCTCCGCGAGTGATGTTGAGATCGCTCTCGAGTTCAGACGCTCTGGCGCGGAGCTTGGCGTTCTCGCTTTTGGCAAGCGCAAGATCGGTCTCGAGCTGCATCTGCTTTTCGGCGATAGCGCCCCGGTTGAACCCGCTGAGGAATTGCCCAAAGTCGAAGCCCCACCACCACATTCCGACGACCAATCCGAGCAACGCGATCGTTGCCGGCAGTTTCCAACGCCAGGAAAGGTGGGTGCGGACTGCCATGCGGGGCGCGCTGATGCCAAAGGTCTGACGCAGCTTGCGACCGAGCACGCGCATGTTCACCATTTCGTTCGCTAGGGGAGGACCGGCGGCGCGGTCAGGCCCGCGGTTTCCGGCAGCCCGAACATCAGGTTCATGTTCTGGATCGCTTGTCCGGCCGCACCTTTGACCAGGTTGTCGATGACCGAGAGGATTACGACCGTATCTCCGCCCTGGGGACGATGAATGGCGATCCGGCAGACGTTTGCCGCGCGCACCGAGCGCGTGTCCGGATGGCTGCCTGGCGGCATGACATCGACGAACGCTTCGCCGGCGTAACGCTTTTCGAACAGCGCCTGCAGGTCGACGCTCATATCCGTCAGCCGGGCGTACAACGTCGCGTGGATGCCGCGGATCATCGGCGTCAGGTGTGGTGTGAAAACCAGCTTGACCGGTGCCCGCGAGAATCCGTTGAGCCCCTGGACGATCTCCGGTTGATGGCGATGGCCGCCCACGTTATACGCCTTGAAATTGTCGGAGGCCTCGCTGAACATCAGTCCGAGCTCGACCTTGCGCCCCGCGCCTGATACCCCGGACTTGGCATCGGCGATCAGGTGGGCCGGATCGACGATCCCCGCCTCGACCAGGGGCAGAAACCCAAGCTGGATTGCCGTGGGGTAGCAGCCCGGATTGCCCACGATTCTTGCATTGGCGATGGCGGTGCGATGCATTTCAGGCAACCCGTACGCCGACTCGGCAAGCAAGTCCGTGCACGAATGCGACATCTTGTACCAGCGCTCGAATTCGGCCGGATCCTTCAGCCGGAAGTCGGCCGCCAGATCGACGATCTTGACACCCGCAGCAACGAGTTCACGCGCCTGGCTCATGGCAACACCGTGGGGTGTGGCGAAGAACACGACCTGGCAGCCGTGCAGATGCGCGGCGGCGGGATCGCTGTAGCGCAGGTCGCTGATCGCGCCCATTCGCCGCAAGCTGGGAAACATGTCGCATACAGGTATGCCTGCTTCCTTGCGCGAAGTGATGACGCGGACGGAAGCCTGCGGATGTACGGCCAGCAGGCGGAGCAACTCGACACCCGTGTAACCGGTGCCGCCGACAATGCCGATATCGATCATCGCTGTCCTTGGGGCATGGTGCAGATTCTAGCATCGCCGCTACGTCCGATGACAATGGCATGGATCGTACGCCGGCCGGCCATTCAAACGCCAAGGCCGCCTTGCGGCGGCCCTGAACGGACTCGAAGGCAGGAAACAGCCGTTAGCGCTTGGAGAACTGCTTGCGTCGGCGCGCCTTGTGCAGACCGACCTTCTTGCGCTCGACTTCGCGCGCGTCTCGCGTTACCAATCCGGCCTTGGACAGCGTTGGTTTCAGCTGGCCATCGTAGTCGATCAGTGCTCGGGTGATGCCGTGACGCACGGCTCCAGCCTGGCCCGATTCACCCCCGCCATTGACGTTGACCATGATGTCGAACGTCACTTCGTGGTTGGTGAGCTTCAGAGGCTGGCGGACGACCATGCGGCCGGTCTCGCGGGTGAAGAATTCGTCCACGGGCTTTTCGTTGACGACGAACTTGCCGGATCCCTGCTTCAAAAAGACGCGGGCCACGGCGCTCTTGCGCCGGCCGGTGCCGTAATAATAGTTGCCGATCATGAACGAGCCTTGCGGTTTACAGTTCGAGGGTTTTCGGTTGCTGTGCCGAGTGCGGATGTACAGGGCCGGCGTAGCACTTGAGTTTCTTGATCATCGCGTAGCCGAGCGGCCCCTTGGGCAGCATGCCCTTGACCGCCTTTTCGAGCGCGCGGCCCGGAAAGCGCTGCTGCATCTGCCCGAAGGTCACTGTGCGAATGCCACCGGGATAGCCGCTATGGCGGTGATAAAGCTTGTCGTCGACCTTGTTGCCCGTGACTTTGATCTTCTCGACGTTGGTGACGACGATGAAGTCGCCGGTGTCGATGTGCGGCGTGAAAATGGGCTTGTGCTTGCCGCGCAGACGATGCGCGATCGCGCTGGCGAGCCGGCCGAGCACCTTGTCGCTGGCATCGACGACGTACCAGTCGCGCGTAAAATCACCGGGCTTGGCGGAGTAGGTTTTCATGGCAAATGCCGTTCCGAATCGATTTTCGCAAAGTCTTCCATCATAGTACATCGGTGGAATCGCTGTCAAACCGGGGACTTGCGCGCGGATGGCGCTGCTCCGCAGGCGAACGGAACAAAAAAAGGCGCGGCCCGGAGGCCGCGCGAGGATTCCTGCCATAGGAGGAGAATGGAAGGAATGCGTCCGTAGAGGGAAAGGAGGAGGATCCCAGACCACGAACGATTAAATTCTTGCATACTGCGCTGCACAACACAAGATTTTCTTGCAATGCAATATTTTATTTTGTCCAAGACAGAAATCAAAGCATGACGGCCGTTTCCGCGGCCTCCAGGAGTGCTAATTGAGAGCCAGAATCAAGTGGATTGAGGGCGTCAGCTTTGTCGCAGAGACGGGCAGCGGTCATGCGGTTGTCGTGGACGGCTCGCCCGATGCGGGGGGGCGTAACCTTGGGCCGAGGCCAATGGAGCTGGTTCTGGCCGGGACCGCAGCCTGCACCGCATTCGACGTTGTCTGGATCCTGAAAAAAGGTCGTCAACCTGTCAGCGACTGTGTGGTCGATGCGGAGGCCGAGCGGGCGGCCGAAGACCCGAAGATTTTCACGCGCATTCACTTCAAGTATCGCGTGTCGGGTCGCGGTCTGAACCCGACGCAGGTCGAACGCGCCGTCAAGCTGTCAAAAGAGAAGTATTGCTCAGCAACCCTGATGCTCGCCAAGACCGCGGCGATCACCTACGAAATCGCCATCGAACAGACCAGCGCCCCTGCGAGTGCTTGACGTTAGTCACGCAGCAAGCGAATCAGGCTCGACGTGTCCCAGCGACCGCCACCGCGCGCCTGGACGCGGGCATAGAACTGGTCGACGATTGCGCTGACGGGCAAGGCGGCGCCGTTGTTTCGCGCTTCCGCGAGGCAGATTGAAAGATCTTTGCGCATCCAGTCGACGGCAAATCCGAAATCAAACTGGTCGGCTGCCATGGTCTTGCCGCGGTTGTCCATTTGCCAGGACTGTGCAGCGCCTTTGCCGATGACATCGAGCACCTGATTTACGTCGAGTCCGGCCTTGGCAGCAAAGTTCAGTCCTTCCGATAGCGCTTGGACCAGGCCAGCGATGCAGATCTGGTTGACCATCTTGGTCAGTTGGCCTGCCCCGGAACCCCCCATGAGCGTTACCGCCTTCGCGTAGACCGCCAGAACCGGTTCGGCGCGGGCGAATGCATCGGCATCGCCGCCGACCATGATGGTAAGTTTGCCATTCTCGGCGCCCGCCTGGCCCCCGGACACCGGCGCGTCGAGAAAGTGGATCCCGCGCGTCTTTGCCGCCGCGTACACTTCGCGCGCCACGCTTGCCGACGCCGTCGTGTGATCGACGAGTATGGTGCCGCTCTTCATGGCCTCCAAGGCGCCATCTGCGCCTAGTGCAACCGAGCGAACGTCGGCGTCGTTGCCGACACACATCAGGACCATGTCGGCTCCACGCGCCGCCGTTGCTGGCGAAGCCGCCGAACCGCCGCCGTTTTTCTCGACCCACTGTGCCGCCCTGGCTGCGGTCCGGTTGTAAACCATGACGGCGTGACCCGCCCGCGCCAGATGTCCGGCCATCGGCGAACCCATTACACCGAGCCCAAGAAACGCAATCTTGCTGCTTGCCATCGCCACTCCCGAGTTGAGCTATGAATAGGGTGAGAGCTTCACCTGTGCTTGAGCGATGCACGCGCAGCGCGAATGGCCGCGCGAACCTGCTCCGGCGCCGTTCCGCCGGGATGATTGCGACTCGCCACCGATCCATCCAGCGCGAGCACGACGAAGACATCGTCTGCGATCATCGGCGAGAAACGTTGCAGCGTCGCGAGCGGCAGGTCGGCCAAGTCGCGGCGCTCGGCCTCGGCGTGGCGAACTGCCAGCCCAACGACTCCGTGTGCATCGCGGAAAGGCATGCCCTTGCGCACGAGGTAGTCCGCAAGATCGGTCGCGGTGGCAAACCCTTCATCGGCTGCGGCGCGCATGCGCTCGGCGTCGACAATGATGCCGCCCGCGACGAGATCGGCCATGATCGCGAGCGTCGGCACGAGCGTATCGACGATGTCGAACACGGGTTCCTTGTCTTCCTGGTTGTCCTTGTTGTAAGCGAGGGGCTGCGCTTTCATCACGGTCAGCAGCGCGACGAGGTGGCCATACACGCGCCCGGTCTTCCCGCGTACGAGTTCGGGTACGTCGGGATTCTTTTTCTGCGGCATGATCGAACTGCCGGTGCAGAACCTGTCGGCCAGACGAACGAACCCGAACCGCGAACTCGACCACAGCACGAGTTCTTCGGCGAAGCGCGACATGTGCATCATGATCAATGCAGCGGCGGCAGCGAACTCGATGGCGAAGTCGCGATCGGAGACGGCGTCGAGCGAATTCGGGCACAGCGCTTCGAAGCCAAGTTCGCGCGCGACGTGCTCACGGTCGATCGGGAAATCAGTGCCGGCCAAGGCAGCGCTGCCCAGTGGCAGTCGGTTGACTCGACGGCGGCAGTCGGCAAGGCGCTCGGCGTCGCGCGCGAGCATCGCGTCGTAGGCCAGCAAGTGGTGGCCGAAGGTGACCGGCTGGGCGACTTGCAAATGCGTAAACCCGGGCATGACCGTGGCCGCGTGTATCTCGGCGAGGTCGAGCAGCGCCACGCGCAATGCGTCGACGCGCTTGGCAATATCGTCGATCGCCGAACGCACGTACAGGCGCAGGTCGGTCGCGATCTGATCGTTGCGCGAGCGCCCCGTGTGCAATCGCTTGCCCGCATCGCCGATCAGCTCGATAAGGCGCTTTTCGAGGTTGAGATGCACATCCTCGAGGTCGCGAGACCATTTGAGTTCACCACGCTCGATTTCACCGCGAATCTGCAGCATTCCACGCTCGATGGATTCCACATCGGACGGCGTCAGCACGCCGGTCGCGCCGAGCATCCTCGCGTGGGCAATCGACGCCGCGATATCGGCATCCGCGAGCCTTTGGTCGAAGTCGATAGATGCGGTGTACAACTTGACGAGCTCAGCGACCGGCTCGCTGAAGCGGCTGGACCAGCCGCGCGCGAGCGCTTGGTCGGGGTCGTGTGTGCTCATAGGAGTACGTTCGTGCTTGCGCTCCGGCTCATTGGACAATGCGGCGCTCGGGACGGGCCTTCGTGCTCAGTAGACTACCTTCGCGCTGCGCGCTCCGGTATTCGCGCTCGGACGGCCCTTCGCGCTCATGGCTTGCCTCACCCGGACCTCTTCCCCACAATAGCCGGGCGGCAATGATCGTGGAGTGCCGCGGACGCCGCGCTCGCGAGAGATCTGCATGTTCGGTGCGCGGCGCAGAGCGGCAAACGATGCGCACCATTATAAATCAAAACCCCGACCCGCTTGCGCTGCCCGATCTGCGTAACCTCGGCACGATTCTGCGCATCCTCCTTGCGGTGAACGCGATGGTTTTTGTCGCTGCCGTCGCAAGCGAGCTGCACTGGGACGCGATCTCCAACGCATGGGTGCAGATGTCGTCGATGGTCGAGCCGCAACTGCTCGTCGAACTGCTGATTCTGTACGCGATTGCTTCCTGGCTCGAACGGACAACCTATCGCACAGGAACGATCATCGTTCTCGGGCTGACCTTCGCGATCACACTGGGATTCAACACGGCGCTGGCCGCGACCTTTGGCGAAGTGACGACTGCGGCTCTGCTGCGGCGGCTGTTCCTTGCGCTCACCATGGCGGCAGTGCTGCTCTTCTATTTTGCGCTGCGCACGAAGGCACTGTCGCCGGCCATTGCGGAGGCGCGCCTGCAGGCGCTCCAGGCGCGCATCCGGCCGCACTTCCTATTCAACAGCATAACAGCCGTGCTCTCGTTGATTCGCAGCGAGCCACGGCGTGCGGAGTCCGCACTCGAGGACATGGCGGATCTGTTTCGCGTGCTGATGCGCGACAATCGACAGCTGACGCCCCTGCTCGACGAGGTGGGGCTGTGCAGGCAGTATCTGGATCTTGAGAAGCTCCGCCTCGGCAATCGCCTTTGCGTCGAGTGGCACGTGGACAACATGCCCAAGGACGCGATGGTGCCGCCCCTGGTTCTGCAGCCGATTCTGGAGAACGCCGTCTATCACGGCATCGAGCCGTCTAGCGTGCCCGGGGTCATCGCGATTAATATCTTCCTTCGCCGCGGCGAAGTGCATGCGATCCTGCGCAACCCGTATCAGGGTGGCAGCCGCCACAGGGGCGGCAACAAGATGGCGCTTGCCAACATCCGTGAACGGCTGGCGCTGCATTTCGATGCGGAGGCCGGGCTCGAGAGCAAAGTGAACAAGGAGGTTTACGAAGTGCATATTCGGATGCCATATCGCACGGTTTCGGGCGACAGGGACGCGCATGACTGATGCGCCGTTGCGGGTACTGATCGTCGACGACGAGGCCCCGGCGCGCAGACGGCTGCGCGAATTGCTCGATGATTGCACGAATGCCGTCGCGCTGCGCGTTGTCGGTGAGGCCGGCAGTGGCCGCGAAGCACTCACGCTGCTGGGCACGACCCCGGCAGACCTCGTGCTCACCGATATCCACATGCCCGACATGGATGGCATCGAACTGGCTCGTCATCTGCTCAAGCTGCCCACGCCTCCGGTGCTGATTTTCACGACCGCCTACCACGAACACGCGATCGCCGCCTTCGAGGTGCATGCTATCGACTATCTGGTCAAGCCGGTGCGCGTGCAACGTCTGCTTTCTGCGCTCGACAAGGTGCCTCGACTGCGACCGTTGTCGGATACGAAGCTGGATCGGCTGCCGTCGGCTGCCCGGCGCTTCCTCTCCGTCACCGAGCGCTCGCGCGTCGTGCTGGTTCCACTCGAGGAAATCATCTATCTGAAAGCCGAGTTGAAATACATCACGATTCGCACTACCGAACGCGAGTATCTGCTCGAGGAGTCGCTGACCCGGCTCGAGGACGAGTTCGGTTCGCGCTTCGTACGCGTACATCGCAACTGCCTCGTGGCACGCGATGCGATTCGCGGCTTCGAGCGCCGCGTTTCCGCCGATGGCGACGCACACTGGGAGGTGCTGCTCCGTGGGGTGGCGGAAGTGCTGCCTGTATCGCGGCGGCAGCAGCATATCGTTCGAGAAATCGGGCGCGACGCGAGTGCGTAATCGGAACGCGCACGACTGGCTGACGTAAACTCTCTCGCGGTCGTCCCGGTACACTTTTCCACAGTCTTTCATTCCCCACGGCTCTCATGGCACCACGCACGCTCGTCTGCGGTTCGCTCGCGCTCGACACGATCATGGTCTTTCCGGACCGCTTTGCACGCCACATATTGCCGGAGCAGACGCACATGTTGTCGGTGTCGTTTCTGGTCGGCGAAATGCGCCGCGAATGGGGTGGATGCGCCGGCAACATCGCCTACAACCTGAAGGCCCTCGGCGGCGAACCGGTCGTGATGGCGACGATCGGGGGGGAAGATCGTGCCTACCCGGAGCGACTGGCGTCGCTCGGCATCGCCACCGATGGATTGCGGGCGATCGATGGCACGTACACGGCGCAGGCCTTCATCATCACCGATCTCGACGACAATCAGATCACGGCGTTTCATCCCGGAGCGATGAATCACGCGCATGCTAATCACGTCGGTGATGTCGGCGACATCGCGCTTGGCATCGTTGCGCCCGACGGCCGCGAGGGAATGCGTGCGCACGTGAAGGAGATGGCGGATGCCAACATTCCATTCATCTTCGATCCTGGCCAAGGTATGCCGCTGTTTTCCGGCGACGAGCTCATTGAAATGATCGACAGTGCCAAGTATCTGGCGGTCAACGATTATGAGGCGCGGCTGTTGGGTGAGCGTACCGGGCTTTCGTTGCCGGACATCGCGGCGCGAGTGGATGCCTTGATCGTCACCCTCGGTGGCGACGGCTCACGCATCTATTCCGATGGCGTTGTGCTCGACGTGCCGAGCGTTACGCCTGCGGCGCTCGTCGATCCGACCGGTTGCGGCGACGCGTACCGCGCGGGATTGCTTTACGGTATCGCGCATGGCTGGGACTGGCAGCGAACGGGGAGGCTGGCGTCGCTCCTGGGTTCGGTAAAGATCGCATCGCGCGGGGGTCAAAACCACATTGTCGACCGCGACGGGCTCGCGTCCCTTTACGCTGAACGGTTCGGAGGCTCGCTTTGGTAGCCGGCAGCGCGGGGGCCGGCCTTCGCGTGTGAAGGCCAATATCAAATCTCGCCGCGGCTCCGGCGTGCATACCCCGTTGCCGCTGCGCCTCTACCGCTACGCTCGTGTGAGCGTGCACGTTTTCCAGGGTGTCGCTACGACGGCATTCGTATTTCCCCTGATCGACTTGCGCAAGCGACGGTCGATGATCCGGCGCTGGAGCCGCAAGCTCCTGCGGCTGATGCGCATCGACGCACGCGTGCGCGGACTTCCTGCCGGGGGCCTGCCTGGCAATCTGCTGATCGTGGCCAACCACATATCGTGGCTGGATATCTTCGTACTGAATACCGTGGAACCCGGACGATTCATCGCCAAGTCGGAACTCAAAAAATGGCCGCTCGTCGGACTGATGATCGCGGGCTGCGGAACGCTGTTCCTCAATCGAGAGAGCCGCCGCGACGCGCATCGAATCAACGGCAGGGCGCGTGATGTGCTGGCGGCGGGCGACACGATCACGATTTTTCCTGAAGGTACGACGACCGACGGGACGATGCTGCTGCCGTTTCACGGCTCACTGCTGCAGCCAGTGGTCGACGCGCAGGGACACGTGCAATCGATAGCAATCCGCTACTGTCATTCCGACGGGACGTTCAGCGATGCGCCGGCGTACATCGGCGAAACCACCTTCCTGGCGTCGTTCTGGCGCGTCCTCGGCGTCCGCAACCTCGTCGTCGAACTCACGTTGCCACCGCCGCTGCCTGCGGCAGGCAGGCATCGCCGCGAGCTGTCGCAGGAAGCAGAAAGCGCTATTCGCGCGGCGTTGGGCTTAGAGGCTGCCGGCTCGGAACCTGGAACACGCGCTGGTCGCCCAGCCTCAGCGCGGTGAGCGTTCCTCCCCACAGGCAGCCCGAGTCGAGCATCGCGACGCCCGGCGCGAACATCAGATCGAGAGTCGACCAATGCCCGCACAGGATCATCGCGCCTGCGGATTTGCGTTCGCTGTGCGCGAACCACGGTGCAAAGCCCGCGGGCGCGTGCGCGGGACCGCGCTTTTCGTCAAGATCCATCGTGTCGTCCGCCGAGCAATAGCGCAGTCGCGTGCACGCGTTAACGATCACTCGCAGGCGATCGTAACCGGTCAGTGCATCGTCCCAGCGGGCCGGAAGGTCGCCATAGAGATGGTGCAGAAAGTCCTCGTGTGCATCGGAGGCGAGCACGGCTTCGACTTCGCGCGACAACATGATTGCGGTAGATGCGGTCCACGAGGGCAGCAGCCCCGCATGCACCAGCAGCAAGTCGTCCTCGCGGACAACCAGTGGCCGCGCGCGTAGCCAGGCCAGCAGTTCGTCGCGATCGGCGGCGTCGAGGATCGAGTCCAGCGTATCGCGTCGATGCGGCTTGCGATGACCCGCGGCGACGGTGAGCAGGTGGAGATCGTGGTTGCCGAGCACCGTGATAGCTGCGGCGCCAAGCGCCTTCACCGTGCGCAGCACGCCAAGCGAATCGGGACCGCGATTGACCAGGTCTCCAACGAGCCACAGGCGGTCGTGAGCCGGCGAGAAACCGGTCACGTCGAGGAGTTGCCGGAATTCGTCGTGGCAGCCCTGGATGTCGCCGACGACATAGTGATTCATTGGCGGTAGCAGAGCGTGGCCGCCTTCTCCGGCAGATAAATCACTTCTTGAGCGACAGTATCCAGGTCACCAGCGCGTTGATGTCGGCCTCGGGGACCTGCGCGTTGGGTGGCATCGGCACCGCGCCCCAAACGCCGGAGCCGCCGGCCTTCACTTTTTGCGTAAGCTTCGCGAGTGCGTCCTTGTCACCGCGGTACTTGGCCGCGACCTCCTGGTACGCTGGGCCGACGATCTTCTTGTCGACGCTGTGGCACGCAGCACAGCCGTCCTTTTGCATCATCGCTTCTGCGGCTTTCATGTCGAGCGGTCCAGTTGCTGCTGCCGCCACTTGCGGCGCGGCGGCGGGGGATCCTGCAGCGGGGGCAGCCGGGGTTGCTGCCGTGGCGCTGGCAACAGGGGATGCCGATGCAGCCACAGGTGCCGCCGCGGCAGGCTCCTTGAAGCCAGCGCCGGCTGCGTTAGCCATGTAGACGACGGCACGCGCGACTTCGGTATCGCTCAAGTCGGGATTGCCGCCCTTCGGTGGCATGACCTTGCCTTGCTGCTGCAGGCCATTGATCGCATGCTGGACGAGGACGTCGTAGCCTTGCTTGATCGGCGCAGCCCACGCGGCCTTGTCGCCGAACTTCGGCGCGCCGGCGAGACCGACTTCGTGACATGTCTTGCAGACTGTCTGGAATACCTGTTCTCCGGTCTTGTTGCCGGACGAAGTTGCATCGACGAACACGAGTTGGCCGACGGGCTGGATGCGCGAAAGGACCTGGTTATCGGCTTCCGAGCTGCCCATCGGCATCAGCCCGGTGACCAGTTGCGACAGGAGAGCGATCAACCCGATGGGGACGGCGAACGCAAGCAATACGACGATCGCGAGTTGCTTTGGCGTCTTGATGAAAGATGTGTGCTCGTCGCTCATCGCGGATTCCTGACGTTGACATGCTGTCGTCGCGCCAAGGCGCGCGCGACAAGCCGCGCATTATATCGTGCCGACGAATTCGGCGGGAGCCGCTGCCGCAGATGCGGCTGGTGGACTCCCCTTGGGGGGGCGCGTAAAATTCGCTCGCGTGCGCCCGTAGCTCAGTTGGATAGAGTGTTGGTTTCCGAAGCCAAAGGTCACAGGTTCGACTCCTGTCGGGCGCGCCATCAAATCATTGACATACGCAACTGCGCAGTTGCGGCGGGTGTCGAACACCGTCGCTGTGACATGTTCTGTGGCAGTTCTGTGGCAGTCGTGTGTCGTTAGCGGTTCGCACGATCCACTATCTTGACCGTCGGCTCGCGGTCTTTCTCGTGCGAGTTGTCACAGGCAATGCGCTATCGGGAACGTGTTCCACGAGCTGCTCAACGCGACAGTTGAAGTAGTTGCATAGCTTGTCGAGCACATCCGCGGTCGGGTTGTAGCCGCGATGATTGGCGATCTTCGATAGCGTCATGCGGTGAACGCCGGTCGCACCGGCGACCTCGGTCAGCGTAATTACCCGTCCCTCGCGGAACTCGCGGTCCGCTAGCAGCTCCTTCAAGCGAAATCTCAGCATCAGTTCCTCGCTTCGTATGATTATCTCCTTAATCATACGCCGTTGACATGCGTCGATTGCTGTCTATAATAGGCTTTAGATGAAGCGCAAACGCATCATCTGCCAACCCATTACAGCAAGGAGACCGTGATGAGCCAAACCTACCTCACCACCGAGGAATTGTCGGCGAAGATCAAATACGACCCGCGGACGATCCGGGAACAAATGAAGGACAGTGTCCTGTTGGAAGGGGTGCATTACATCCGACCGTTTGGGGGCCGGAAGATTTTGTATGTGTGGGAAGTCATCGAGCGCGACATGAAGCTGACCTCCATGACGAGCCTCGCTATTCCGATGGCCAACGGGGGAGTGCTCCATGGCTAAAGTCAGAGCCCGCCCAGAAACAGGCACGCTGTACCTTGATTTCTTCTTCCAAGGCAAGCGCTGCCGCGAGCAGACCAACCTTCCCGACAGCACGGGCAATCGGAAAAAACTGTGCAAGATCCTGGCACGCATCGAAGCCGAAATCACGCTTGGAACATTCGATTACTCCCGTTACTTCCCCAACAGCAAGTTCGCGCTTCGCTTCGCCATTAACCCGACTACGGAAACAGCGCTCCCGCTGCAACCAGCCTGCGGAGTTGGCACTAGCGTCGTGGCGGCGGTACTTCAGACCGCGCTATTTCGCGAATTCGCGAACCACTGGTACACCCAACATGAGATCGAGTGGAGGCGGTCCTACCGGCCGACAGTGCTGGGCGCCCTCGACCAGCACCTGATCCCGCGCTTTGGCGAGATCGATGTCGGCCTCATCACCAGAGAGGAGATCTTGAACTTCCGCTCCGCCTTGGGGAAGCTGCCGGGCCGGAAGAGCAAGAACGGTCTCTCGGCCCAGCGCATCAACCACGTGATGGGAGTGCTACGCAGGGTACTCGAGGACGCCGCTGATCGGTTCCACTTCACCAGCCCATACCAGAGAATCAAGCCGCTCAAGCTCACCAAGAGCGACGTCGAGCCATTCACGCCTACGGAGGTGCAGCAGATCCTGCAGACGGTGCGCAACGACTTCCGGACTTATCTCCTGGTCCGCTTCGCGACCGGCATGCGCACCGGGGAAATCGACGGCCTCAAGTGGCGCTACGTCGACTTCGAGCGGCGGCTAATCCTGGTGCGGGAGACCGTGGTCAAGGGTGAGCCGGACACGACCAAGACCTACGAGTCGGCACGCGAGATCGAGGTCTCCCAGGCCGTCTGCGATGCCCTCAGGGCGCATCACGCGGCAACCGGGCACCTCTCGGAGTACGTCTTCTGCAATCGAGACGGCAAACCCATCGATCACAACAACTTCACCAACCGCGTCTGGTACCCGCTGCTGCGGCATCTTAACCTGCGGCGGCGTCGCCCCTACCAGACGCGCCACACTGCCGCAACCCTGTGGCTGTCAACGGGCGAAAGTCCCGAGTGGATCGCCCGGCAACTGGGCCATACCACGACGGAGATGCTCTTCCGCGTGTATTCCCGTTTCCGGCCGAACCTCACGCGCAAGGACGGCGCTGCCTTTGAGCGGCTGTTGAATTCCATCTTGCCGCCATCGCTGCCTGACGGAAGCCCCATGCCTGACGGAATCCAGTTGCCGGATCACGCGCCAGCAAAGCCTCTACCTGTCTGAGCGGGATAATGCCGATGCGCGTCGAATTCTCCTTGCTTTGCGGTGACGTGGTCGCCACTGATCATGCGGAAGAGGTTTCCGGGTCCAGTATGGACGGGAGTGGTTCCATTTGGACCGATGTCCACCGTGACGTGTGGATCCGCCAGCACGACGGGCTTGAGCGGAAGTTCAGCTTCACCAACGTCGACGTGCCGGCGCGGCAAGGCCATAGCGTGGCACTGTTGGTCGATGATGCGGGACCAGTGGCCTTGATCAACTTCTCGACCGAACAGTATCTCAACCTGGTCGCCCCCAACCAATTTGAACTCTTCGGCGCGGCCGAAGCATTTGCGTTTGCGGCGCTGCTCATCGCCGCCGGTTTCACTGCGCCCGCTGGCGTCGTCGCGCTGTTGCTAGGCGCGGTGGCTTATGGTCTCGTCAAGCACCGCGCAAGAAAACGCAGGTTCGGCGATAAGTTCGCACTCGTCGAGGCGCAAATTCGGCGGACCATCGCCCATCCGCCCGCAGCGTTGACTGACGATCATGCGCGGCCGGCTTGATCCGCGACATCTGGCGGCCCGGTGGAGCCACTCCGTCAGCCGTGTGGCCTGGCACCGTGCGTTGCCGCCCGCGCGGGCTTCCTTTGAACAACGACAAGTTCTTGCTACAAATAAGTAGCACCCACTCGCAGGAGGGCTCGGTGGCCAGACAACTGGAAAATGGAACCTACCTACTTGACGAGGCCGAACGCCAAGGCTATGCGCTCGCCGTGCGTATGGTCGAACGCGTGGACCACCGCCAACTGGATCTCACGCAACCACTGGGCGCCTTCGACTACCTGCTCGTCATGTGCGCGCGGTTGATCCTCATAGGCGAAGGCGACGTCGACCAACTTCTGACCGAGATCGTCCACGAGTGCCTCGAGGAGCGACGTCGCCAGTCCCACTGAATCGAAGACAAAGCCGCGTTCGCATCTCTGATTTGCCCCCTGTGTCGCCGGGCTCATAACCCGAAGGTCACAGGTTCAAATCCTGTCCCCGCAACCAGACCTAGCAACATCGGCTCCGGCGGCGTTGAGCAGCACGGGGCCGATGTCCATTTGGGCGTAGACACCGTCGTCGCGCTCCTCGACCTTGATGTCGCCGAGCTTGTCCGCCAGGATCTTGCGGGCGCTGGCGACGTCGGTCGAAAGCGCGGACTCGAGTCGCATCGCTACTTCCCGGATACGGGCGCCAACTTTGTCCGCGTTGGGAACGGTGCGTGTCGGCTGGGGGGACCCCGTGGCCGTCAGCGCGACGAGTTTTGCCTCCGCTGCCGCGAGGCGGGTCCGTAGTGCGGCCGACAGCCCCATCTGAGCCACTGCGTCGGTGAGCCGGTCGATCTCGCTTCGCAGGGCTTCGATACGCGCGGTGCGTACCTCCGACTCACTGTTTCCGCGCCGCTGCAGATCTTGAAGCAATGCGCGGACCCGAGTCCGAATCTTCGCGATTGCCTCTGGGGCGAGGACCTGCTCTCGCAGTTCCGCGATCAATCGCCGGTCGGTTTCGGCCCGCGGGGCGAATGTTCCTGCGCAAACGGCGGGGCCGCGATCCTTGTGTGCCGCACACCCGTAGTAGCGCCTATGCACCGCGACCATCGCCCCACCGCAGACGCCGCAGCGCAGTAGGCCTCCGAAGAGTGTTCGCGGGGCGGGACCGCGTCCGCGCTGGCCGCCGCGCTTGCGCGGCGCATCCATTCTGGCGCGGACCGCGCGCCACCTTTCATCGTCAACGATCCTGAGATCCGGTCGCTCAACAATCTGCCACTCTTCACGCGGGCGCATGCGCGGCACCCGGCGAGTGGGATTATCGGGATCCTTCACCCATTCGCGCCTGTTCCAGATGTAGCGGCCGACGTAGAGCTCGTTGTTCAGCAAGCCAGAGCCGGCGCGCGGTGTGCCGTAGAGCGCCGCCACCGACCACGTGCTCGGCTTCGACTTCTTTCGCCCGGGCCCACGTATACCGCGTGCGTTGAGATCGGCTGCGATGCGTTGCAGGCTCTCACCGGCCGCGTAGCGCGCGAAGATCTCCCTCACGATCTCAGCCTGATCGGAAACGATCGCGAGCCGAAATCCCTCGGCCTCACCCCGATCATTCATGCCAACTGGCACGCTGCGATAGCCGTACGACATTCCGCCCGCATGAAAGCCACGCTCGATCTGGCCAACTAGGCCGCGGCGAATCTTGGGCGGCAGGTCGCGGCGGTAGACCTCGTTCACGATGCCGCGCATGCCCCGCAGCACAAAGCGGGACTCGCCAGCGTTGCTGTCGTACCCGTCGGCTATTCCGACGATACGAATTCCCCGATGTTCCAGGCGACGTACCACCTGTTCCTGATCGACCTGGTCACGCGAAAGCCGGTCGAGCCCCTCCAGGATGAGCACGTCGAAGCGGCGTGCCAGTGCCGCCGCGTGCATGGCGGCACCTCCTGGACGTTGCGTCACCGGCACGGAGCCGCTGGTCGCCTCATCCGCGAACACCTCGGTGACCGTCAGCCCATGGGCTCTAGCCCACGCTCGGCTTGCGCGTGCTTGGTCTTCGATTGAGGAGCGGTCCTGCTTTTCAGTCGAGAAGCGGGCGTAGATGGCAGCGGTTGTCATGCGAAGAGTTTGTATCGCTAGTTGGTGCCTGGTTAAGGGGCAGGAGACAGCATTCCTCCGCAAGTTCGTGCGCAACCACCTGCGCGACGAACTCGAGCAGCGGATCGTCGAGACAATCGGTGCGAGACCAGATCAGCATATGAGCCAGCCTGGTTGCACATCCTCAGCGATCCGCCGAGCGAAATGGCGAACTTTGGCGGTCGACGGGATCGAACGCTCGTGGGCGCAGAGGTCCCAGTGGATGCTGGGGCACCCGGTATCGCCATGCTCAGAAGCAGCGAGCCTTTTCGTGAACATGGGTCAGCGGCTCGACATGCGCTGAGTGGGTTGGACTTCGCCGTCCGACGGTGCGGCTCCGTCGGCCTCGATCCAACGCCGAAGCTCGGCAAGCTCAATGCGTACGCGTCGTCCAATGTGGTGCGCACGAAGACGCCTCGCGGCAATCGCGCGCCGCAGTGTGCGCGTCGAAAGGCCGACGATCGCGCTTGCCTGGGCAAGCGAAAGGTACTGCAATACGGTCGTCTCTGCGCTGGGCATGGTAGCTTCCCGTGGCTCACGGCCGATTCGTACATCGGCACGTTTAAAGCCATGGTGACCGCTCCAGGCCCCATTTCTAAGGGAGATAAATTCGTCACGCTTTCGATGCGCGCTTGTTAGGCCGAGGCAGGCCCGCTTAGCCAGAGACCTTCGTCAATCAGACCGCGTTGCCGCTGCTCGTCGGGAGCATTCCGCGCCGCCCGGAAGTCCTTGATGCTGGTCCTCACCAGGTATTCGACTCCCGGCAACGCGGTAGCGGACGCTTGGCGAGCCGGTGGTGGCAGCGCATCCGCGATCATGCCTACGAACTCCGTGTAGGAACCCTGGATGCTGCCAAGCCGAGGTGCGTACCTGGAAGGCGGACGCCCCGTATGTTCCCACCAGAGTATTGCCAAACCCAGGCCGAATTGGCGCGCGGCGAAGTTCTGTGCACCCATTGGGCGACCTCGCTGCCGTCGCGGTTGCTGAGCCGCTCTCCGAGTTCGGGCAGCGCGCCAGTTCTTCATTGCCTGCCGCGACTGCGAACTACGCCCGTGGTAGCCGCAGCGATCGATCAGCGTCTGGATCGTCTCCAAGGTTGCGTCACGCTCCCCCGGATCATCGAGTCGGAGCCACTTGGCGAAACGCGGATCGTCTTTGAGGCGCTGCAAACGAGGATCCAGGGTGACCGGCTCCGCTACAGGCGGAGTGGCGTTCGATTGCGCGCCATCGACGCCGCGGCCGGTCAGTCGCGCACGGCGTTCCTGCCGCATCTGTTCGATGACTGCCGAATAGGGGTTGGTAGGGTTCATTCGATCGGTAGAGGTTCGTTCGACAGAGGGCAGGCGGCTTTCGCGCGAGGTGGGGTGATCGAGAATCTTGAATTCGCTGCGACGGGAGACTGAATGGTCGTTGAATGCTAGCGCTTCGCCGTTTTCTCACGCAGCCGGTGAACGGCAGCGGTGTAGTCACGGGCAGCTTCAATCGTCTTGGCCTGCGTCTAGTGCCGGAGCGTCGTCTGAACGTTGGCGTGGGTGAGAAGGTCGCGCGCCACGGTGAGGGCTTGCGGTGCTTCGCGGGCAATGGTGGTGGCGGCGATGTCGCGGAACAAGTGCGGGTGGATGGCGAAGCCGAAGGCATCCTTGGTGCGCCGGCAAATCCGTGTGTAGATTGCATCGGAGCTCAATGCGCCACCCTTCGCAGACAGCCACAGCGCCTGCTCATCTCCCGCCTTTGGGAAACGCAGGCGGTATTGGTCGAGGTAACGGGTCATGTATGGAGTCAGTAGTTCAGGTAACGGAAACTCGACCGGATAGCCCGATTTCGTGTTGACCCCCTGCAGGGCGAGCACGTAGCTGTCGCCGACTTGGCGTAGATGCGTACCGATCTTGAGCTCGCTCAGGCTGCGACGACGCAGCGGTCGCGTCGCCAGCAGCGCGATCAGCAAGCCATCGCGGTACTGACGCGCTTGCTCACCGCCACGCGCTTCTGCGCCAGCCCTGTCCATCAAGGCAAGCCCGAGTTCAAGCAGCTGCACCGGATGGACCATCTTGTGACGCTTCTCGCGCGCAATCGCGCGCTTCTGGTAGCGGTACTGCCACCGTCGCAACCATGTCCAACGCTCGCGCGGTGCCAGCACGCTCAGCATCAGGATCAAGTAACCGATCTCGGAGGCGATGCCTATTGCCGTAATCCGCGTGGCGAGCGTCTCGACGTAGACACGCGCGCGCACCGCGTCGACACGTTCGGCTGGTGGCTGCTGCAGCACCTCCGGGAAGCGATCGAGCACGAACGCAAGCCAGCGGCCATAGGCGGCTTGTGCCCGGTAGCGAGTCTCCGCCGACCAGCGCGCGGCGGGTGCAAGGTCGTCGAAGTAGTCGACCGCGGCGGTGGCGCGCTCCCAGGTCGCGCGATCGACCGCAGGCCACGCACCAAGCAATAGTCGGATTGCCTTCGGCATGGCGTCAGCTTCGGCGGGTCCCCAGCGTGCGACTGCTCGCGAGGATGCGGTCAAACTCGCGCGCGGCTTGGCGGGTACGCATCCCGGCGTAAAAGTTGGTCGTGGTCTTGATGTTCCGATGTCCGAGCAGATCGCGGACCAAGCCAAGGGCCCCGGGATGGGCGTCCAGTGCCACGGCGGCGGCGACGTGCCGGAATTGGTGCGGCGTCATCGCGATGCCGAGTTCACGGGCGATCGCCTTGGTGATTCCGTCGCGCAACGCGCTATCGGGTACCCTTGCACCGTCCATGCGCACGAACAGCCAGCCGCTGTCCTTGACCTCGGCGTAGCAGCGATAGCGATCGAGGTACTCGTGCAGCAGTGCCTTGGTATGGCCCTCGAGCGGATACTCGAGGGCCAGGTCATTCTTGGTCTCATCGCGCCGCAGCACGATGTAGGCCGACCCGTTGCGGCCTGAAGGCCATTGCAGGCTGCGATCCAGTTCCAGCATCGACAAATTCTGCAGGCGCATCGGGGCCGCGAGAAGGAGTTCGATGGCGAGCGCGACCTGCATCTGTTGCAGTCGACGTGCCGGCGACAGACGGCGCGTGCGCAGTCGTTGCCGCAACGCATCGGGAAGATTGAGCAGGGCCACCAGCAACGCGCGATCCTCGAACCGCCGGATGAGGTCCTGATTCTTTTGCGTGAGCCCGGTCGGCGCGCTGCCAAGCCGCCGATTGAGACGCTTGAGCTCATCGAGCTGCGAAGACGGGACTTTCACCCAGTGCCGGGCAACCGCCAACAACGTGACCGCGAGGCCGCGGATGAACGCGGTCGGCTCGCCGCGCCCGGCGCGCTGCAGATACCGGCTCAGAATTAACCGCGTGTTCGCAGGGATCACCAGGGTGGCCAAGTTCTCGACTCGATTCAGATCACCGATGCACGAAGCCAGAGTCGATGCCGCGAGGCGCAACTGCGCGCGCCGCTGCCGCAGGGTCGATGGCTTGAGGGATGTTGCTGGCGCGTCCTCCGCGAGCGGATCCGATCCGCTCACCCAAGCAAGGTACGCCTCAAGATCCTGGCTGAAGGAAGCGGGCAGATCCTCAAGCGAAAGATGCCGCGGCCGCTTCGATGCGGGAGGCGGCGCCAACCGGGTCTGCGGCCAGCGTGGAACCGTCGCCGCAGCCTCGTTCCATAATGCAACAGTGGTGCGCCAGTACGGCATCGTGTCGCGGCCCCAGTTGACCGCGCTGATACCCCTGAGCACCTCGTGCAGGAAGGCATCGTTGATCGCCATCGGCGGGACGCCGCGGAAGGACGCGATGCGGATCAACCGCGAGAGGCCGTTGCGCAGGCGAAGATCGGTGATCGCGTTGTACAACGTCGCCCACTCCGGCCGCAGCGCAGTTCCGCGCGGTGGCAGCTTCGGCGCACCGGTGACGTGGAGGAGGGCGGCCTTCAAGCGTGACCGGGCATTCGCGATTGTCTTCTTCGAGCGCCCTCGCGCGGGCGCGGGCACGTCGCGCAGCAGATGGTCGATCTCCGGCATGGTGATCGGCAGGGCCTCAGCCGGTCGCCCGAGCACCGAACACATCGTTCGCACGGCACCGCGGTACGCCTGCCGGCGGACCGGATCGAGATCGGAGTCCTGTTCGAGGCGGGCCAGCACGTCGGCGAGGGATTTTAATGCCAGGTGAGCCAGCGGCGGGATTTGGGAACGGGCCATGGGGTCAGCTGCGGACAGGCTGGGACAGGGGCGGACAATCGATCAAATATAGGAATACTATACCACGGAACATGGAACATCTATTTTTACCAAATAACATAACATACAAATATTCAATGTTGTACATAAATTGGCAAACTTACTGGCTGCCGGTACCGCGCCACTTGGACGACGCGTTTCGAGCGACTTCTTATCAGTATCGGACCCGCGCTCCGGCCCCGCCAATGGAGAAGAATTCGTCACCGGTGATTAACGTGAAGACCGCGAAGGCGCTCGGTCTGACGCTTCCCCACTCGCTGCTGCTGCGCACGGACGAACTAGGGCGTGTTAACACTAATCACTTAACTTGTGAGATACTGCGTGAATGGAAATCAGCGAAGCGCAGTACCGCCTGATCGAGCATTGTTTGCCGACTCAGCGCGGCAATGTGAGCCTGTCCAACTTGCGGGTGTTGAACGCATTCTTGTACGTTGCCGAGCAAGGCTGCAAGTGGCGTGGCCTGCCCAAGCGGTTCGGCAACTGGCACACCATCTACACCCGGATGAACCGCTGGTCGAAGAGCGGAGTGCTCGATCGGGTATTTGCGCAGCTCCAGCATGCTCAGATCGTACGCATCAAGATCGAAGCCGTCGGTTTGGACAGTACCGCAGTCAAGGTGCATCCGGATGGGACCGGGGCTCTAAAAAAAACGGCCCGCAAGCCATTGGCAAGTCTCGGGGCGGATGGACCACCAAGATTCATATGGTTGCCGCGGATGCTCGAACGGCCATAACTTTTGCCTTGTCACCCGGCCAGGCCCACGACGCGCCCGAGGGCCGCAAGCTACTACGCAAGCTGGGCAAGACGCCTTGGCCGATGTATCTGCTAATGGACCGGGCATACGAAGGCGACGAGACGCGACAACTGGCGCTCGACCTTGGCTTCGTCCCAGTAGTACCACCCAAGCAGGGTCGGGTCACGGCTTGGGAATACAACCGCGCCATGTACAAACGACGCAACGAGATCGAGCGGCTGTTCCGTCGACTCAAAGGCTTTCGGCGGATCTTCTCGCGGTTCGAAAAACTCGACGTCATGTTCGTCGCTTTCATCAACTTCGCGCTCATCGTCGATGGGCTACGGTAGTGTGAACAGGCCCTAATTCAGTGATTGTTCGCTAAGTCTCGATTACCGTGCGCGCAGCGCAAAAGCTTCGCGTACTCAGAGCGGAGCGAGCCTTCTGCGCCCCACCAACGCGGCGCAAGCTGAGCGAGCAAACGCTAACGACTACGGGCCGCAGCACATCTCTGGCCGAGATTGCACCAATGCACCGCCGGGCAGGGAAAGCGAATCTGCACCGCCTCTTTCAGGTTGCGGTCGCCGTCAAGGGCATCGACGGCGTGCTGGAATTTATCGGCGGCGTGCTGCTCTGCTTGTCAGCACGACCGCTCGGCATCGTCTGGTGGGCGCGCTTACCCAACACGAGTTGGCGGAGGAGCCCGATGACTGCCTGGTCATGACGCTGCGTCATCTGGCGAAAACTGCTCCGTCGAAACCAAGCATTTTGCGAGCGCGTACCTGATCGGCATGGAATCCTGAAGGTCATTCTCGCCGTGAGTCTGTTGCGGCAACGGCTCTGGGCGTTCCCCTTGGCGCTGTCCGTGCTCACAATATTCGTCGCATATCAGTTGCACCGGTTCGGGCGTACGCACTCGACAGTCCCGCTTGCACTTACGGTGCTCGACATGGTCGTGATGATATTGATCTGGCGCGAGTACCGCGTCCCGCAGTCACTGCTGTTGCGCGCGCAGGTCATTGAATGACCGCTGCCAAGTGGCGCGTGTGACGGCACAGGGTCGTTCAGAGTCAACCACGCCCCGGCGCTGAACGGCGGGACTACGAATCCGC
Organism: uncultured beta proteobacterium; assembly: GCA_963829375.1. GTDB lineage: Bacteria > Pseudomonadota > Gammaproteobacteria > Burkholderiales > Casimicrobiaceae > PALSA-1003. The sequence continues at coordinate 244,516 of CAWHIS010000003.1, forward strand.
AGCAGCCCTTCCCACCTCGATGGCTGCTCTACGTTGTACAGCGGCCGCTCGATCAAATCGCGTCAATGCCGGCGATCGGCCACAACCCGTCATCCGACAGCAGCACGAACATTTTCTGACAGCGGACGCAGGCGCGAACGCCGTCACCTGGACAAGAGCAAGGCCGGTTCTTCGGTGGTCACGGCTTCAGAGCGTCAGCCCGCGGCGCCTCTTGCTCGTGCAAGGCGATCGTGGGGGTTGTTCGGCGACGACTGATCGCGTCGGTTGCGCGCAGACCCTTCAAGCAGGGGCGAGTTGCGCATTTCCTGCTATCGGTACCAGCCACTTCGCGATTCCATCGCGGGCACCACTGAGTCGTGCCGTAGAATTTTCAATGCTTTGTTGAGCGTGGTCAAGGTGCCGATTCGCGATCGGCGCAAAATTTACCCGTATCGCGCGATCCGCGATGCGTTCGGGGTTATTGATGACAACGCTCCTTGGACGCACGCGCAGGCCCAACCGGGCGTACGCGACGGCGTCCTTTCTCCACGGCCGGCTTTGCCGCCGGCCCGGCACCCGCCCCGGTGCCGACGTCCGCGATCAATCCTCTGAACCCGTCCTGCCGATCGCCCGCGCCGCTGTCCGCGCGAAAGACAGTACAGGCTCCATCCGATTCAACCGCCGAAGGCGCGCGAGGCCGTCGTGGCCGCTACTACGCCTCCGGCATTTACCGCTGGGAGGCTCCTCATGGCCACCACCCTCACCCACGACCACGTACCGTCGATAGAGACGCCGCGGCCCGCAGTCACCGTTCGACCGCCGCACGTTTCGTGGAAGGCGCTCGCGCCCGTCGTCCTCGCGCTAGTAATGGCGATGATCCCGCCGCCCGTTGGTCTCGCGCCCCACGCGTGGTACTTTTTCGCCATTTTCGCCGGCGTCATCCTCGGTCTGATGCTCGAGCCGCTGCCGGGCGGCGCGATCGGGCTGATCGGCATCACCGTCGTGACCGTGCTCTCGCAGTTCGTGCTGTTCGCGCCCGCCGAACTCGCCAAGCCGGGTTTCAAGGCGTACAACACGGCGCTGACCTGGGCGCTGTCCGGCTTTGCCAACAGCACCGTGTGGCTGATCTTCGGCGCGTTTATGTTCGCTCTCGGCTACGAGAAGACGGGGCTCGGCAAGCGGATCTCACTTCTGCTCGTCAAGAAGATGGGCCGGCGCACCCTGACGCTCGGTTACGCCGTGGCGTTCGCGGACACGTTGCTCGCGCCCTTCACGCCGTCGAACACCGCGCGGTCGGGCGGCACGATCTATCCGGTGATCCGCAACCTGCCCGCCCTGTACGACAGCAAGCCCAACGACCCGTCGTCGCGACGCATCGGCTCATACCTCATGTGGGTCGCGATCGCCACGACCTGCGTGACGAGTTCGATGTTCCTGACCGGTCTCGCACCGAACCTGCTCGCGATCGAGATGGTCAACAAGACCGCGAAGGTGAGCCTCTCCTGGACGCAGTGGTTCATGGCATTCGCACCGGTCGGCATCCTGTTGCTCGCGCTGATCCCGCTCGTCACCTACTGGCTGTATCCGCCGGAAGTGAAGTCAGGCGACGAGGTGCCGAAGTGGGCTGGCGACGAGCTTGCCAAGATGGGCGGGCTCACCCGTCGTGAGATCACGCTCGGCCTGCTGGTGCTGCTCGCGCTCGGCCTTTGGATCTTCGGTGGCGACTACATTAACGCCACCACGGCCGCGCTGGTCGTCGTCTCGATGATGCTGGTGTTCGGCGTCGTAAGCTGGGACGACATTGTCAAGAATTCGGCGGCATGGAACACGCTGGCGTGGTTCGCGACGTTGGTTGCGCTGGCCGACGGTCTCAACAGGGTCGGCTTCGTCAAGTGGTTTGCCGACACCATCGGTGCGCAGATGGGCGGCTTCTCGCCGTTCACCGCGATGATCCTGCTCGTTCTGGTCTTCTACTTTACGCACTATCTGTTCGCGAGCGTTACCGCGCACGTCACGGCAATGCTGCCGGTCATGCTGGCGGTGGGTATGACGGTTCCCGGCATGCACATGCCGCAGTACTCGCTGCTGCTCTGCCTCACGCTTGGCATCATGGGCATCCTGACGCCGTTCGCGACCGGTCCAAGCCCCGTCTACTACGGCTCCGGCTACCTGCCGTCGAAGGACTACTGGAGGCTCGGCGCGATCTTTGGCGTGCTCTTCATCGCGGTAATGCTGATCATCGCCGTGCCATGGCTGGCGCTGATTCAGTGAGGGGCCGAACAAGCTTCGGAAACTGGAAGGCCAACATGGCTAACGCAATCATTTCCGGCGTCGGGCTTTCCGATGCGCGAACAAAGAGCCTGTGGCCGGCGCGGCTGGACTGGGCGCAGAGCGCGTCCGGGCTGTTCGTCGCGTTGTTCATGTGGGGGCACATGTTCTTCGTGTCCTCGATTCTCGTGAGCGAGCACGCGATGTGGACGATCACGAAGATGTTCGAGGGCTACTTCGTGTTCGGCAAGCCTTATCCCGGCATCGTGTCGGCCGTCGTTGCGGGTGTGACCGCAATGATCGTCGTTCACGCGGCGCTTGCTGTACGGAAGTTCCCGATCAGCTGGCGCCAGTACAAGCTGTTCCGTGGCCACATGAAGATGATGCGCCACGAAGACACGACGCTGTGGTTCTGGCAGGTCTTCACCGGCTTCGCGCTCTTCTTCCTGGCCACTATTCACCTGTACGTGATGCTGACGCGTCCGCACCTCATCGGACCGTTCGAGTCCTCGGACCGTGTATGGAGCGATCGGTACTGGCCCCTCTACATCCTCCTGCTGCTCGCGGTCGAGTTCCACGGCGGCATCGGCCTGTACCGGCTCGCGGTGAAATGGGGCTGGTTTGCGTCCCCGAACCCGAACGCGACTCGCAAGCGTCTGAAGATGCTCAAGTGGGCGTTGACAGGATTCTTCCTCGTTCTCGGGTTCGCAACGCTCGCGGCGTACATCAAGATCGGCATCGAGCATGCGCCCAACTACGGGCAACCCTATGTGCCCGTCGCCGCAATGGCACCCGGAGGCGCGCAATGAAGATCGCCTACACGGATGTTCTGGTCATCGGCGGCGGTCTCGCCGGTCTGCGTCTCGGCATCGGGGCGAAGCGCAGAGGACACGACGTCGTCATCTTGTCGCTGGTACCGCCGAAGCGCTCGCATTCCGCGGCCGCTCAGGGGGGCATGCAGGCCTCGCTCGGCAATGTGATCAAGGGTCAGGGAGACAACGAGGACGTCCACTTCGAGGACACGGTGCGCGGCAGCGACTGGGGCGCAGACCAGCAGGTCGTGCGGATGTTCGTCAACACCGCGCCGAAGGCGGCGCGCGAACTCGCCGCATGGGGGGTCCCCTGGAGCCGCGTGCGGCAAGGAGACCGCGAGGTCATCATCAACGGCCAGAAGGTCACGATCACGGAACGGGAAGAGGCGCATGGCTTGATCGCGCAGCGTGATTTCGGCGGCACCAAGAAATGGCGCACCTGCTACGTGTCCGACGGCACCGGCCACGCCATGTTGAACGTGATGAGCGATCATGCGATCGGCGACTCGATCCCGGTCCTCGAGCGCGTCGAGGCCATCGCGCTGATCCATGATGGCCGTCGCTGCTACGGCGCGATCGTGCGCGACCTCGTCACCGGCGAACTCAGTGCCCATGTCGCGAAGGCGACAGCGATCACCAGCGGCGGCGCCGGCCGGCTCTATCGCGTGACGACCAACGCCGTCATCTGCGAAGGCATCGGCGGCGCGCTCGCACTCGAGACCGGCGTGGCGGCGCTCGGCAACATGGAGGCGATCCAGTTCCACCCGACCGGCATCTTTCCCGCGGGCATTCTCGTCACGGAGGGCTGCCGCGGCGACGGAGGGCTGCTCAAGGACGCCGACGGCCACCGGTTCATGCCGGACTACGAGCCGGAGAAGAAGGAGCTCGCCTCGCGCGACGTGGTTTCGCGGCGGATGGAAGAGCATATCGCAAAGGGCAAGGGTGCGAAGACACGCTTCGGCGATCACCTCTGGCTCGACATAACGCTGCTCGGCGAACACCACATCAAGCACAATCTGCGCGAGGTCCACGAGATCTGCCATTACTTCCTAGGCATCGACCCCGTCAAAGACTGGATTCCCGTGCGGCCCGCCCAGCACTACACCATGGGCGGCGTGCGCACCAATCACACCGGCGAGAGCCCTACTCTCAAAGGACTGTTTGCCGCGGGAGAGGCGGCGTGCTGGGACATGCACGGCTTCAACCGACTCGGCGGCAATTCGGTCGCGGAAACCGTCGTTGCGGGGATGATCGTCGGCGAATACGTCGCTGACTTTTGCGATCGACCGGAAAACGACCTCGATATCCCGATGAGGATGGTGCACGACTTCCTGCGCCGCGAGCAGCTCAGGATCGACACCCTTATCGACGGACGCGGCATCGAGGATGTCGCGGCGATCCGCACCGCCATGCAGGAAATCATGACCGGAAAGGTCGGGATCTTTCGTCGCGGCGCCGATCTGGAGTCGGCCGTCGCAGAGCTCCAGACGCTGCTGGTGCGGAGCCGGAACATCGGCTTGAAATACCGATCGCGGGCCGCGAATCCCGAGCTCGTGATGGCGTACCGCGTCCAGAAGATGCTCAAGCTCGCCCTGTGCGTTGCCCACGGAGCGGCCACACGGACCGAAAGCCGCGGTGCACACTTTCGGGAGGACTACCCGCGGCGCAACGATACCGAATGGCTGAAGCGAACGCTCGCGACCTGGAAGTCCGAGAACGACACGCTCCCGTCGCTCGCTTACGAAACGCTGAACGTGAGAAAGATGGAGCTGCCGCCGGGCTGGCGAGGCTACGGAGCGAAGGATTACCTCGACCATCCCGACACCGCGAAGCGCCTCGCGGAAGTGGAGGCTATCCGGAAGCGGATGGCCGGGGCGTCGCGCTTCGCGGTACAGGAAGCGCTGATGTCCTACAGAATGCTGCTGCCCGAAAGTTTTCGCGGGCGCAATGAGCGCATCGACGAGCCGTTGAAGGCAGAAGCGGCGGAGGCCGTGTCATGAACGATCTCACGCTCAGGAACGACGTCAGCGCCAAGAGCGAACAGGCAGTTAAGCCGATCACGCTGCATCGCCGCACGGGCAACGGGAATGGAGTGGCGCGCCGCCTCGCGATAAGCATCCTGCGCTACAACCCGCACGATCCTGCCAGCGTGCCGCATCTGCAGACCTACGCGGTCGAGGAGGCGGATGGCATGACGCTGTTCATCGCGCTCAACGAAATTCGCGAGAAGCAGGACGCCTCGCTCCAGTTCGACTTCGTTTGCCGCGCCGGCATCTGCGGAAGTTGCGCGATGGTCGTGAACGGCCGGCCCGGGCTCGCCTGCCGCACGGTCACGAAGAATCTCCCGGCCGAGATCACGCTGGCGCCGCTGCCGTTCTTCGAGCTGATCAGCGACCTCTCGGTCAACACCGGCAAGTGGATGCGCGGAATGAGCGAGCGTGTTCGCGGCTGGCTGCACATGAAAGATATCAACCCGGACCTCTCGCGCATCGAGGGGCGGATGGACCCTGCGCTCGCCGAGAGAATTTACGAGCTCGACCGCTGCATCGAATGCGGGTGCTGCGTGGCCGCCTGCGGCACCGCGCGAATGCGCGAGGATTTCGTAGGCGCGGTGGGACTCAACCGCGTTGCGCGGTTCCGCATCGAGCCGCGCGACGCGCGAACCGACGCCGATTTCTACGAGGTGATCGGTGACGACGACGGCGTCTTCGGCTGCATGTCGCTGCTCGGCTGTCACGACGTCTGTCCGAAGGACTTGCCGCTCGAGACGCAGATCGCCTATCTGCGCCGCGGGATGGTGAGGATGGGCTTCAGGTAATGAAGGGCAACTCGCACAATCGGACCGACTGGCTAGATAGATGATGGTGCCGGCTTTCGCAGGGCCGCCGGTCCGTCCCGCTGGCCGGCCAGAATCGGGGACCAAGGCGGGAAGACTCGTTGTCGCGGCCCCGATTGCCCACGCAACGAAGGAGCTTCAACATATGCCAGCCAAACCGTTCGCCTATCAAGATCCATACCCCCTCGGCCAGGACAAGACCAAGTACAGAAAGTTGGGGGGCTCGGAGAAATATGTTTCCGTCGCTTCCTTCGAAGGCAACGAGATCCTCAAAGTCGATCCCGAAGCGCTGACTGTCATTGCCAATGAGGCGATGCGCGACATCTCCTTCCTCCTCCGCCCGGAGCACAACGAATCCGTCAGCAGGATTCTGCGCGACCCGGAGGCATCCCAGAACGACAAGGGCGTGGCAGTGGCGTTCCTGCGCAACGCCGAGATTTCTGCTCAATTCGAACTCCCGGTATGCCAGGACACCGGTACCGCAACGATCATCGCCAAGAAAGGGCAGCAAGTCTGGACCGGTGGGAAAGATGAGGAAGCTCTCTCGAAGGGGGTGTACAAGACCTATACCGAAGAGAATCTCCGGTACTCCCAAACCGTAGCGCTCGACATGTACCGGGAGATCAACACTGGTACCAATCTGCCGGCCCAGATCGACATCCAGGCGGTGGACGGTGACACCTACAAGTTCCTCTTCATGGCGAAAGGCGGCGGCTCGGCCAACAAGACCTCGCTCTTCCAGGAGACAAAGGCGCTGCTGGCCCCAGAAAACCTTCTCCAATTCCTGGCCGGCGAGATGAAGCATCTCGGCACTGCCGCCTGCCCGCCGTATCACATCGCCGTGGTCGTCGGCGGTACCAGTGCCGACGCCTGCCTGAAGGCGGTCAAGCTCGCCTCCGCCAAGTACTACGACGAGCTTCCCACCATTGGGAACGAGTACGGCCAAGCTTTCCGCGATCTGGAACTGGAGCAGAAGCTGCTTGCCGAGGCGTACAAGCTGGGGATCGGCGCCCAGTTCGGCGGAAAATACTTCGCCCACGATGTCCGGGTTATCCGTCTCCCGCGGCATGGTGCCTCATGCCCGCTCGGATTGGCCGTATCCTGCTCGGCCGACCGCAACGCAAAGGCGAAGATCACCCGAGATGGTATCTTTGTCGAACAACTTGACCGCAATCCAGGCCGCCTCATACCGGAAGAATACCGAGGCAAGCAGGCGCACGGTGTCAGCATCGACCTGAATCAGTCGATGAAGGCCATCTTGGCCGAGCTCTCCAAGCAGCCGGTTTCGACTCCGCTTCTGCTCAACGGTACCATCATTGTCGGACGTGACATTGCCCACGCGAAATTCAAGGAGCTCATTGACACCGGCAAGCCGGTACCCGAGTACCTGCTCAAGCATCCAATCTACTACGCCGGTCCGGCCAAGACCCCGAAAGGGAAGGCGTCCGGCTCCTTCGGTCCAACGACCGCCGGTCGGATGGATTCCTATGTGGATCTGCTGCAGAGCAAGGGGGCCAGCATGATCATGATCGCCAAGGGCAACCGTTCGCAGCAGGTTACCGATGCCTGCAAGAAGTACGGCGGGTTCTACCTCGGCTCCATCGGCGGCCCGGCCGCGGTGCTGGCAGAAGAAAACATCAAGAAGGTCGAATGCATCGACTTCCCAGAACTTGGGATGGAAGCGGTCTGGAAGATCGAAGTGGAGAATTTTCCGGCGTTCATCCTGGTGGACGACAAGGGAAACGATTTCTTCAAGCAATTAGGGCTGTAGTTGGCGGTATCGGTTTGCGCAAGCGTCGTGTCCCTGCGAGACGCATGCGCATAGCGGAAGAGTCAGCGGTCCTTTGACGTTCACCAGCGCCGTACAGTTTGATCGCTCGTGGGCCCAGTGCGGCCAAGGGCTTGGCTAACGCCGTGATCGAATTCGGTTTTGTAGGTGTAGATCGACCAGGCGGTACGAGCGATGCGCGGAGCGAGAATGACGAGGGCCGTAGAGGTGGATAGACCCTTGGCCCGGAAATGCTCGTAGAGTGACCGCCATGTCTTCGTCTTGACTGCCGACAGCGCCGCCAAGTAGAGCAGTCGTCGCAGTTCGCCTGGTCCGCGTTTGGACAGGCGCCGTTTGCCGCGATGCTGGCCCGAGTCATCCGGTCGCGGGTCCAGGCCGGTGAAGGCGACAAAAGCATCCGCGCTCTTCACCGGCATCCGCTCGTGTGTGTTGACCAGAGCGGTGCCGACGACTGGGACCGACGCCGGTGATCGTGCGCAACTGCGTGAAATGCTGTTTGCGCTCAGGGTTCGCTTCGACCAACGCCTTTGAGAAAGGCCAGCACCGCCGTGCGCTGATTAGCCACCTCGCGCACGGGGAAGCTGCCTTCCGAACAGGCCATGACGATCGCGTCCTTGCCGACATCGGCGCCGATGTTGAGCACTGCGGCTGGGGTTTGCCTTCGTTGACTAAGCTTAACGGTGTCGGGGTGGAACACACCGGCGTCAGATTGCATTCAAATCGGCGGTCGTAGCCGCTAGATTCCTCATCGACGCTTGGCGGTGTGGGTGTGGGAATTCTCTGGACGTCGGTCTCTTGGAGAGAACAGATGCAGCCCTTGGCCCCTCCACCCCGGCTTCTTCGCTGTTTCAGAAGACAGCCGAAAACACCATAAAAGCAGCCCTTCACACCTCGATGGTTGCCCTGCGTTGTGCTGGCTGTCTTCACTTCCCGAGGGACATCATCGCCACGAGCACCGGTCCCCACGCCGTGAGAAGGATGTTGCCGACGGCGTAGGGGACCGTGTAACCCAATACAGGAACGCTGCTGCGCGCCTCATCCTGAACGGCGCGAAGTGCGGCGGTGATCGTCCCGGCTCCTGCGCACGCGCCGAGAACGATGAGAGGGTTCATTTTCAGGACATAGCGGCCGAAGAGGATGCCTATCGTGTGAGGCGCCAGCGCCGATACGAGACCCACAACGACCAGGCTGAGTCCGGTTTTCTGAAGCCCCGAGATGAAGCTTGGACCTGCACTCAGGCCGACCACACCGATGAAGATGCACAGCCCGACGGTATCGAAGATCCAGATCGCCGGCTCGGGAATGCGCCCGAAGAACGGATTTACCGACCGCAGCCAACCGAACACCAGCCCCATGATCAGCGCACCCCCGCTGGCTGTAAGGGTCAGCGGAATGCCCGCGACGGTAACCGAGAGTAGGCCAACGAGCCCTCCAAGCACGATCCCGGTGCCCACGAACATCATGTCCGTCGCCGTGGTCGGACGATCCGCATACCCCAGTTCGCTGGCCGCCCGCTCGACTTCGGTCTTTGGGCCGATCAGGCGCAAAACGTCTGCGCGGTCGATTCGGGCGATGCTGCCAATGGGGATTTCTTGCCCGGACCGCGTGAGCTTTCGCAGGAAAACCCCGCGGGCGGATTCAATCTGTGCCAGCGCCATCAGGTCCTTTCCGACCGACGACCGATTCGTGATCACCACGTCCAGCGATTCGACCGGTATGTCGAGCAAGGCCTTGTCGTCGATCTCCCGGCCGATCCTGGACCCACGTTCAACGAGTATCTCTTGCCGGGCGATTACCGCGACTACGTCGTCCTCGTGAATGACCGAGGCGGGCGTCGCTTCGACGATTTCGCCACGGTGGCGGATTCGCACGATGAACACTCGCGCAGTCTCGGGCAATGCCTCGAGCTCCGCCACGGTCTTGTTCACCAGGGCCGGGTTAGTCACTTGGTACGCGCGGATATCGAAGTGGCGGGCCCCCGAGACGACGCCGTGCTCTGCCTCCGCGCTTCCCGCGATCTCCGCCTGCATCCGTGCACCTTCCTCGCGCAGGTTGATCCGCATCAGCTTTGGCCCGATCGTGGGAATGAACCAGACCAGACTCGCGGTCCCGATGAGATAGGTCACGGCATAGGCGACCGGAATGTTATTCAGCAGTGCGGTTCTCTCGGCGTCGGGTAGCGCCAGGCGCTGGATCGCCTCACCCGCGGTGCCGATCACGGTGGACTCCGAGAACGCTCCGGCCAGTAATCCCGCGGCGGTTCCGACGTCATAGCCGAGCAGCTTTGCGAACCCAAACGCGGTCAGCAGACACGCCACGCATAGAACGACGGTGAGCGCCACTTGGGGAATGGCGTCGCGCTTGAGCCCGCGAAAGAACTGTGGTCCAACCTTGTACCCGGTCGTGAAGAGGAACAGATCGAAGAAGACGATCTTTACGGTGGCCGGAACCTTGATATCGAGTTGCCCGACCAGAACACCGGCCAGGAGACACCCGACGACGATCCCAAGGCTGAAGCTCCCGATCTTGACGCGCCCGATCAGGAAGCCAATCGCGAGCGTGAGAAATATCGCAAGCTCCGGATTGTCGCGCAGTGCGTGTACGAAGTAGTCCATGGTCACCTGTACGCTAATGCCCCGCGACGTGCTGCGACCGGGTCATTGAAAAACCCGCTGAAAACCGTCAGCAGGAGGCGAGAAACCGCATCGTACCAGGGCACCGACTGTATGCGTTCGGGTCGTGGGACTCAACTTCTGCACGATGCGACGTTTTTCGTTGATCAAATTGACTTCGGCCAGCGTCTCGTGGATGCGCCAATTGACGACCCTCATTCGGGTGGTTCGCGGAGTAGCGCGCTGCTCGTCCAGTTGAATCGGACGGTCAGTACACGCACGACGAAAAACAGCGCAATTGTGACGAACGCGGCCTGCGTCGCGCCCATGCCCAGTCCAAACCTGAGCCCTACGAACGCCAGGCATGCGGTCAGAATGACCAACGCCGAATACTGGCCTGGCAGCAGCAGACGCGGGGTCTCGCTTGCAAGCACGTCGCGCAACAGCCCGCCCCCGACCCCGTTGATCACTCCCACGAGCACGACACCGGGAATCGAGATTCCCTGCGCGAGGGCCATCTGCATGCCGACGATCGCAAACGCAGGCATGCCGACAGCATCGATCAATTCGATGAGCTTGTCGAGCCAGGCTCGGTTGAGGACCGACACGAGCCATTTCGCGACGAGGCCGATGAGGACGGTTGCGAGGGTGATCAGTACCAAGTAGACGCTATTGGTCAGGAGCACCGGGGTCCTTTGTAGCAGGAAGCCGTCGCGGATCAGTCCACCCCCCGTTGACGATACCAGTGCGATGACGAACACCCCGACGATGTCGTAGCGGCGACGAACGCCGACGACCGCGCCGGAGAGTGCCCAGGCGAACGTGGCGAAATAATCGAAGTACAACGGAATGGAAAATTCGTTCTGCATGGGTCACGCTCCTGGTGGCGTCAGAACCCGCTCGCCGCGGCGAGCCGGGCCGGTCTCCGCGGGTGCGCCGTCTCGTTTCTCCCACCAGCGTGCTCCAATTGAGGGAATGATCGCGGTTGGACTATGCAAGCCTCCTAATGTGGGTCCAGACGCTCACTTCAATCTCCATTGACGTCATTCGCAATCTCCTCCGCCGTGGCCGCCGGCCGCTCAGCGAAACATAACACCGCTGTCGTACCCAGCAAGCGCGCAGCGACCTGAACCCATTTCGTCGACCCGTCTTGAATAGGACGTGCCGTTCATTGATCTATGTCAACGCGCCGCTAT
>CAWHIS010000004.1:0-285553 GCA_963829375.1 uncultured beta proteobacterium
GCTTTTCGAAACCCGGCAGGACCTGCAGGAAACCTTTCGCCTGTTCCTCGGTGCAGAAGCCCATCACGCGCTCGACACCGGCGCGGTTGTACCAGCTGCGGTCCCAGATGACGATCTCCCCGGCTGCCGGCAGGTGCGGCAGGTAGCGCTGCCCGTACATCTGCGACTTCTCGCGCTCGGTCGGCGTCGGCAGCGCGACGACGCGGAAGACCCGCGGACTCACCCGCTCGGTGATCGCCTTGATCGTCCCGCCCTTGCCGGCGCCGTCGCGTCCTTCGAACACGATGCAGACCTTGAGCCCCTTGTGGACGACCCACTCCTGCAGCTTCACCAACTCGACGTGCAGCTTCTTGAGCTCGCGGTTGTAGTCCTTGCCGGACAGCTCTGTGCCGGGTGCCGAATCGTCGCGCTCGTTCGCCGCTTTCTTTGCGGCGCGCCCTCCGCCCTTCTTCGCCTTGCCCTTCGCCGCGTCCTTCTTTTCCGCTTTGCTCTTTGCCATCTTCATCTCCATCGAGTCAGGGCTGTCCGCGAAGTCAAGTTCACTGGGCAGCAACCGTAGCGGCCGGCTCGGTCTTCCATCCCCCGCCAAGTGCCTTGTAGAGCTGGATCACGCTCGACGACTCGTCGCGCTTCGCCTGGACCAAATCCAACTCCGCCTGGAAGAGCTGACGCTCCGTATCCAGGACTTCGAGGTAACTGGACACTCCACCTTCATATCGCATGCTGGCGACCTGGCTGGCGTCTTCCAGCGCCGTCACAAGCAGTTCCTGCTGCTGCCGGAATTCCTGCCGCTTACGGACGCCGACCAGTGCGTCCGATACCTCGCGCAACGCCTGCTGCAGGGTCTGCTGGTAGTGCAGTCCTGCTTGCTGGGCCACCGCCTCGTTGAAGTCGACGTTGGCCTGCAGCCGCCCCATGTTGAAGATAGGCAGGGTGATCGCCGGCAGGGCGCTGAATATCCCGAACGGTCCGAAGTTCGAGCTGTCGATCTTGGCGCCGCCGACTCCGGCAAATCCAGATATCGTGACTTGCGGATAGAGCATCGCCATCGCGACGCCGATCTGCGCGTTCGCGGAAACCAGCTGCTGCTCCGCCTGGCGGATGTCCGGCCGCCGCTGGAGGAGGTCCAGCGGCAGGCCCGGGGGTAGCGTCGGCGCGGCGATCTGCTGGTCGAGCGGGCGCCCGCGCTTGATCGGACCCGGATTCTGCCCGAGCAGAATACTGATGAAGTTTTCCTGCTGCTCAATCTGCCGCTGGATGTCTGGGATCGTTTTCGTGGCGCCATAGAGCAGTGTTTCGGCCTGTCGCAGATCGAGCACGCCGGCGACGCCGCCGTCGAGCCGCGCTTGCACAAGATCGCGGGATTGCACCCGTGAGGTCACGGTCCGCTGGGAGATTTCGAGGGTGAGGTCCAAGGCCCGCAAAGTGAGATAAGCGTCGGCGACCTGAGTAACGAGCGTCGCCATTACTACGTAGCGGCCTTCGTCGGTAGCCAGCAGGTCGGCCCGCGCGGATTCGGTGTTCCGCCGAAACTTCCCCCAGAAATCCAGCTCCCACGCGACATCGAATCCAGCCTGCGGCTGAAACGTATTGTCGAGAAACGTGCTTGGCCGGTCGGAGCCCGTGTACCCCAGGTACGGCGCGCTGGCGCTTGCGTCCACTGTCGGGAATTCCTGCGATCGGGCGATCGTGACCTGGCTCTGCGCCTGCAGAATGCGCGCCACGGCAATGCGCAGATCGTAGTTCTGCGTTATGGCCGTGCGGATCAGCGCCTGGAGGTCCGGATCAGGAAAGACGCTCCACCATGCGAGGTCGCCGTACGACTCCGTGCCGGCGACCGTCGACGGGGTCTCGACCCCGCGATAGACCGGCGGGACCGGCATCTCCGGCCGGGTGTAGTTGGGGCCGACCGTGCAACCGGCAAGAAGATATCCGGCTGCGCAGAGCATGGAAATCTGCCGGGGAGTCATGTCAATCGGCTCCTTGCTTGCTGGGCACGACGGGCGCAGCCTTCGTTTCCTGCCGACGGCGGCCCAGCCCCTCGACAAAGGTGTAGTTGCCCGGAATGATGAACACGCCGAGCCCCGTGGCGACCAGCATGCCCCAGAACACGCCCGTACCCATCACGTTCTGCGCACCCGCGCCCGCGCCGCTCGCCAGCATCAGCGGCACGACGCCGAGGATGAAGGCGAAGGCCGTCATGAGGATCGGCCGGAAGCGCAGACGGGCCGACTCCAGGGCCGACTCCTCGAGCGACGCGCCTCCCTCGTGCTTCGCCTTCGCGAATTCGACGATCAGGATGGCGTTTTTCGCTGCGAGTCCGATCAGCATCACGAGACCGATCTGCACGTAGACGTTGTTGTCGTAGCCCATCAGCCAGACGCCGAAGAACGCGCCCAGAGCGACCAGCGGCGACCCAAGAAGGACTGCCCAGGGGAGGCGCCAGCTCTCGTACAGCGCAGCCAGCAGCAGGAACACGCAGACGATGGCCAAGATGAAGGTTGGCGCGGCAGCTGGCGCGACCTTTTCCTGGTACGACATCGAAGAAAAGGCGAAGCCCATCTCCTTGGGCATCGTTTCCGCGAACACCTGCTCCAGCGCCGCGAGCGCCTGTCCGGAGGTGTAGCCGCGCGCAGGCGCCCCCTGAATCTCCACGGAACGCTGAAGGTTGAACCGGGTCGTCAATTCACTTCCTGCGACTTCTGTGATGGTGACTAGCGTGGACAGCGGAACCATCACGTCTGTGGTCTTAGAGCGAACGTAGATCTTGCCGATATCCTCCGCATTCAGCCGCGCCTGCGAGTCGGCCTGTGCATAGACGCGATAAAGCCGCCCGAAGCGGTTGAAGTCGTTGGCGTACGCGCCCCCCAAGGTCGCCGACAACGCCTGGAACACGTCGTTCACCGGGACACCCAGCGTGCGGGCCTTCTCGCGGTCCAGCTCGACCTTGATCTGCGGATAGTTCGGGTCGAACGCGGTGAACAGCGTGCCGAGCTCCGGCCGTTTCCGTGCTTCGGCGATGAATTTCCGCGACTCGCCGCCTAGCTGGTCGACGGTCAGGGAGCCGCTGCGGTCCTGCAGCAGGAAATTGAACCCCGACGCGGCCCCGAATCCGGCCAAGGTTGGAATGTTGAACGGGAAAACGACCGCCTCGGGAATCGCCACGAACTGCCGCTGCAGCCCCCCCATGATGCCCTTCACATGCAAGGCTTCGCCCTTGCGCTCCTCCCAGGGCTTGAGCCGCACGAAGATGGTGCCGTAGTTCGGCTGATAGGTGCCAGTGACCGCGCCATAACCGCCAATGGTCTGGAAGGACTCGACGCCTTCGGTCTTCGCGAGAATGTCCTCCACTTTCTTCAGCAGCACGCTGGTGCGTTCGAGCGACGCACCCGGCGGGAGCTGGACATTGACGCCGAGAATCCCCTGGTCCTCGTCGGGGATGAACCCGGCAGGTATGACCCGTGCGAAAAGGCCGGCGCCGATGACCACCGCGGCGACGATCCCGATCGTCAGCAGTGATCGGCGCACGAGCAGGCCGGCCACCCGCACGTAGCCAGTCGTCGTGACGTCGAACACCTTGTTGAATCCCTGGAAGAACGCGCCGAGCGGCCCGCGCATCGGGCGTGGCGGCTTGAGGAGCATGGCGCAGAGCGCCGGTGTCAGCGACAGCGCGTTGAACGCGGAGAACAGGACCGAGATCGCAATCGTCAGCGCGAACTGCTTGTACATGCTGCCGACCAGCCCGCCGAGGAGAGCGACCGGAACGAACACCGCGCAGAGGATGAGGGCGATTCCGATGACCGGCGCCGAAACTTCTTCCATCGCCTTGATGGTCGCCTCCCTGGGATTCAACCCGTGCTGGAGGTGATGGATGACCGCCTCGACCACGACGATGGCGTCATCGACCACGATGCCGATGGCGAGCACCAGGCCGAACATCGACAGCGTGTTGACGGAAAAACCCAGGAGCGGGAAGAAGATGAACGTACCGATGAGGGAGACGGGTATCGTCAGCAGCGGGATGATCGTCGCGCGGATGTTCTGCAGGAAGATGAAGACGACGAGCGTCACGAGGACGAGCGCCTCGACGAACGTCTTCATGATCTCGTGGATCGACGCCTGGACCGCCGGCGTCGTGTCGTACACGATCTTGTAATCCATGCCGGACGGGAACAGCGCCTTCGCCCGCTCCATGGTCGCGTAGATTGTCTCGGCGGCCTTGAGCTGGTTCGCGCCAGGCAGAAGGTAGACTGCCATCGCGCCCGCCGGCTTGCCGTTGAGCCGTCCGAACGCGTTGTAGTCCTGCGAGCCCAGCTCGGCGCGGCCGATGTCCTTGATCCGGACCACCGCGCCGGTCGCGCTTTGCCGGACGATGATGTTCTCGAATTGCTCGGGCGTGACCAGGCGCCCGGGGGCGCTGACCGTGTTGGTGAACTCCTGGTCCTTGGGCGTAGGTGCCGCGCCGATCTTGCCGGCCGGCGCCTGCAGGTTCTGCTCCTTGATCGCCGAAATGACGTCGGCGGGGGTGAGCCCCAGCTTGGCCAGCTTGTCGGGGCGGAACCAGATACGCATGCCGTAATCGGTCCCACCGAACAGGTCCACCTGCGCGATACCTGGAATGCGCAGGAGCTGGTCGCGCAGGTTGATCCCGCAGTAGTTGATCAGGAAGTTGGCGTCGTAGGAGTCGGTGGGCGAGTAGACCGAGATCAGCATCAGGATACTCGGGCTCTGCTTCTTGACGGTGACCCCCTGTTGCGTGACTTCCTGCGGCAGGCGCGCCTGCGCCGCAGACACGCGGTTCTGGGTGAGGACGTTGGCGATGTCCTGGTCGGTTCCGACCTCGAAATTGACGTCGAGCTGCATCCGGCCGTCGCTGGTGTTCGACGATTTCATGTAAATCAGGCGGTCCACTCCGTTGACTTCCTGCTCGATCGGGGTCGCCACCGACTGCTCCACCGCCTCCGCGGAGGCGCCCGGGTAGTTGGCGGTCACGCGGATGTTGGGCGGGGCAAGGAACGGGTACTGCTCGACCGACAGCCCGGTGATGGTGATCACACCGAGCATGACAGTCAGGATCGCGATGACGATCGCGACGATCGGACGGTTGATGAAGAACTTGCCCACGCGCTATTTCCCCTCGGCCTTCGTGGCTGGCTTCGGCTCGGCCTGTTGGCCCGGGGCCTTCTCGTCCACCTTCGCTTCCGCTAAACCGTTTGCTGGAGCGACAGACGGGTTGACCTTGGTTCCGGGCCGGGCCTTCTGAACCCCCTCTACGATCACCCGTTCGCCGGGCTTGAGACCGTCGTGGACGACAAGCAACGGCCCCACGCTTTCGCCGGGCTTGATGGTGCGCAGCGCCACCATGTTGTCGGCACCGACCACCAGCACAGTCTGCATTCCCTGGATTTCCTGAACTGCCCGTTTGGGTATGAGGATCGCGTTCTCGGCAGTCTCGATGGCCGCACGCACGCGGCCGAATTGCCCTGGACGCAGCACGGCATTCGGGTTCGGGAACTCGGCGATGCCTGTGAGGGTGCCGGTCTTGATGTCCACGGCCCGATCGACGAAGACCATCTTGCCCTTGCGCGGGAAGACGCTGCCGTCGGCCAGAACCAACTCGAGCGGTACGCCGATCGCTACTCGCCCCGCCGCCTGCTGGCTCCGCAGCCTGAGATATTCGGCCTCGCTGACGGTGACCGAGACGCGAATGGGGTCGACGCTCGATACCGTGTCAAGCAGCGTAGCCTCGCCCTTGCCCACAAGATTCCCCGGATCGACCAGCCGTTTGCCGATAAGGCCGGTGATCGGCGAGCGGATCGTGCAGTAGCTCAAGTCGAGCTCCGCCCCGACGACTGCGGACTTGGCGCCCGAGACTCCCGCGCGGGCGGTTTCCAGACTCGCGACGGCGTTGTCGTAATCCTGCTGGGGCACGGCGCGTCGCTCGGCCAATGGCTTCAGGCGCCGCTCGTCCGTTTCGGCCTTGCCGAGTTTCGCTTGAGCAGCCTCGAGCTGCGCCTTAGCCTGCAGCAGCTTCTCCTGGTATTCGCGCGGGTCGAGCGTGAACAGTAGCTGGTCCTTCTTGACGATTGTGCCCTCGGTGAAGTGCTGCGCTGCGAGATACGCCTGCACCCGGGCGCGGATCTCCACCGTTTCCTTGGCCTCGATCTGCGCGACGTACTCGCTATAGATCGGTACCGTCTTCTGGACGACTTCTGCCACGACTACGGACGGAGGCGGCGGCGCGGCGCCCGCTTGTTTGGCCTTGTCGGCTTCCTTGCTCTGGTCGCAGGCGGCCAGCGAGACGACCAACGATACGACACCGAGCGCCGTTATCGCTCTGGCCCGCGACTGGGTCTTCCGTAACCACTGCAAGACGGCCATTTCATTTCCTTCTGGTGATATCCCGATGCGAAGACAGAGGTACGTCGCGTGAAACAATACGTTCATCGGCAAGAATCAACCTTGGTCCAGATCAAGGCGTATCACTGCGGAGCGTGGTGCCCGCCCTGACCGGAGACGCCGATCTCCTGTCCGGTGAAGGCGTCGAGTGCTGCCATGGTGTAGCCGTCGGGTGTCCCGATTTTCCTTCTCCTCGATCGCTCCGTTGCCGGTTCACTTGCCGGCGGGGTTGGTGCCGCCGACGACCGGCTCAGGGGCGAGGTTCAGAATGCGGGCGAATAGCTGCCGGTACTCCTGGCCGACATCGAACGTGAACCGCGGGTCGCCGTTCTCGGCGAACGCCTCCGCGATTTCGTTCCAATCCTCTTCGGTCAGGAATCTCTGCGCCGCGGGAATGATCACCTTCGTTTCGAGCGTCATGTGCGGCCATTCCACCGCTGCGAAGCGGTCGACCGCGGCGGCAAAACCGGCGAAGCCGCCTGCCGGATCCGCCTCGTAGCGGTCGAGCGCCTGTTCGAGTTCGGCCACCAGAGTGGACCCGGTAGCATGCTGCCGTTCGAGCTCGTCGAGCGTCTCGTTGAATTCCGTGGTGCGCAAGCGCAGCTTGCGGAACAGATAGGTCTCCTCCTTCGGGTGGTGCAGCTTCTCGGGAAATCCCTTGATGTAGGCAAGCATCGCGTGCAACAGTGGAAACTGCGGCGCCGTGCCGTGCTCGCGGGCTTCGCGCACGACGTATTCGAGGCCGTTGATCACCGCGGCGAGCGAACGGTGCTCGTCACGGATCGTCGCCACGGGCGTGCTGGATGCCAGGGCCTGGACGTTGCTCTCGACGGTCGACACCAACACCGGAATCGTCGTGTGCTGGAGGACGCGCTGCGTCTCCGAGCCAAGGAAGAGGCCGCGAATGCCGCGCTGGCCGTGCGACGCCATGAACACGAGATCGCAGCCGCGCGCTTCGGCGGCGTCGAGGATCGCCGCGTACGGCCGGTCGCTCGTGACGTGGAGCGAGTCGTATGCAACGCCTGCCGCCCGCGCGACCACCTCGGCCTTTGCGAGCAGCGAACGCGCGTCGCCTGCCACATGCTCACCGAACGCCACCGGCGACATCACGCGCTCGAGCGCGCCATCGCTGCTGGCGCCGTAGTCGGCCTTGGCGTGGAAGAACGTCACTCTGGCGCCGATTGAACCGGCGAACTGCACCGCCTGACTCACGGTTGCCGTCGACAACTCCGAATCATCGATCGGGACTAACAGATGGCGATACATGGCATGTCTCCTAGACTAGGTTGGATTGGGTTTCATGGCCGCGTCTTTGTCTGATCAAGGCAGACTCAGTGGCGCGCCGCGCACCGCGCCGAATGGGCGGTTCTGCTCGGCAGGATCGCCCGCCGCCTTGCGCATGGGCGCAGGCACGCCTGGGCCGAGCTTGATCTCGGTGACGCAGTCCTTCATGCAGGCGCTGCCTTGCACGTCCCAGCGTCCGCCATTACCGATACCCCCCTGGCTTGCCGGCGTGCCGGGCCACATGCCGTGGTCGGTGGTCATGCCGTTGCGGTTGGGCATGCGCTGCTGAACGTCAGCCAGATTGCCGTCCGAGAGCGTAAAGTCGTCCGGCACGATGCTCGCCTGGTTGAGCAGATAAGCGAGCACGCCGTAGACCTCATTGGGCGTCAACGATTTTGGCTGCGTCCAGGGCATGGCGCGCTGGATGTAGTCGAACAGGGTAGACAGGGTGGCCACCTTCATGAAAGTGCGCCGGTCAGACACCGACGACTTGGCGAGGGCGGCTACTCGCCCGGACTGCACGTCGTCCGACGTTGTGCCGCCGACCAGCGGAGTGAACATCGCATTGGATTCGCCGTTCTCGCCATGACAGGAGGCACACTTGGCGAGGAATACCTCGCGGCCAGCCGTTACGGTGCTGGCACCTTTCGGTACGCCCAGAAAGTCGGGGCGAACATCGATATCCCAGGCCTTGATTTCATCGGCAGTCGCCAATCGTCCGATGCCCGGATAGGACGTGGCGGCATGGGCCGTAAGCGCCGGTAGCACCGTTGCGGCGAGCAGTGCCGCGAACACCTTAAATGGTCTGGACATTGCGTACCTCGCCGTTGGCCTGAACTTCCCAGGTCTGGATCGCATTGTTGTGATAGATCGGATTACCGTTGCCACGCACAGCGCGCAATTGCCGGTAATCGGGTTGAATATGCCCGGCCTCGTCGATGGCGCGCGATTGCAGTAGTGCGCCTTGGCCGTTCCAGACCCAGTCGATGTTGAAGCGGGTGAGCGCCTTGGACAGCATCGGCCCCTCCAGTCGTGCCGTGCGCCAGTTGCGGCCCCCATCGACCGACACGTCCACCTGCTTGATCTTGCCGCGCCCCGACCAGGCCAGCCCGGTGATATTGAAGAAACCCTGGGTAAGCAGCATCTGGCCACCAGAGGGCGTGGTGATGACGGACTTGCACTCCTGCGTCGAGGTGTATTGACGGAGCTTCCCGTCGGGCATCAGGTCAACATAGTGCAGCGATTCCTCGCGCGTGCCGTAGGGCTTGTCGCCCACTTCGATGCGACGCAGCCATTTGACCCATGACACACCCTGCACGCCCGGCACGATGAGACGCAGCGGGTAGCCGTTCTCCGGTCGGAGCATTTCGCCGTTCTGGCCGTAGGCCACAAACACCTCGCCCGACTCGACAAGATCCATGGGGATGGTACGCGTCAGGGATGAGCCGTCCGCACCTTCCGCGAGCACATAGCGCGCTTTCTTGAAATCAACGCCGCAGTGTTCAAGCAACAGCCGCAGCGGTACGCCGGTGAATTCGGAGCACGAGAGCAGGCCATGCGTGTATTGCACCGTCGGTACCAGCGGACTGCTCCACTCGAGTGCGGTATTGCCGCCGCATTCGAGGAAATGGATACGCGAGACGGGCGGCAGGCGCATCAGGTCATCCATCGTGTAGACGTTTGACCGTTGAATCAGATCTGGACTGGAGGCCGTGATCATCAGCCGATGCATGCGCGGATCAATATCCTGCCATCCCTGATGATGGCGCTCGTAATGCAGGCCTGAGGGCGTGATGATGCCGAAAAATCCTTGCAGGGGCGCAAACGACTGCGAATTTTGCGCCGGCTTTGGTCACGAATGGACAATTCGCGGCGCTGCAGCGCGCTTTCGTACTGCGAAGGCATGCCGTAGGGGCGCGCCGCTACCGGTTGCCCCAGGGAAGTGGCCCAGGGTTGGGGTTCGAGAATCGCCGCATCGCCTTCGGCAGCTTGTGCGGCACGGGCAACGGCTGGAGCCACCATGGCCGCAGTGGCAACGATCAGGCTCGAGCGCAAGAAATCGCGGCGACCGGCATTGACCGCGCGAATGTCGTCACTGCTCAGGAAACTTTCCGGGGCGCGTCGCAGATGACCTGGCTGATCAAACGTAGATAACACTATTGCGTTCCTCGTCAAATCGAGCGTTGCTGCTTCGTCGTTACTCCAGGGGCTATCACTCCACGGGATGAGTCGTCCGGCATCCGCCGAACAACTGCCACGGCCCGCCAAAATTCGGCGCGGGTTCAACCGTGCAGCCGGCGTCTGTCCGCTTCGTAGAAGTTCGCACCGATGACATAGGCAGCGACGCTTACCAGCTATACCAGCGGGACGAATTTCAGTGCCGTCAGAAGACTGGACTGATCGGCGATCCAGCCGGTGACAATCGGTCCAGGAGCGGAACCCAGCAGGTTCATGACCAGCGACATGACCGCGAGGGCCGTGGCGTGGATGGTGGCAGGGACCACGTCGGTCATTACGGCACCGGAGGAGCCAATGATGAACGCGCCGACCATCAAACCGGCGCCAATCAGCATGAACTGCAAGGCTCCAGGCGACAACTGGAAAGCCGTCAGCAAGATGAGACCGGAGCACAACGCGAACAGCGCCGGGATGCGCAGCCGGTTGCGCCTGTCCTGCTTGCTCAAGCGGTCCACCAGGTGACCGCCGACTATCATGCCGACGCCGGAACAGAGAACCAGCACGCCGGCATACGTTGCTGCCTTGGCGGGGTCCATGCCTTGGTAACGGTTCAGATAGCTCGGCGCCCAGGTGATCATCGCGGATTGAACGAACATGTAAGGCGCCAAACCCAGGTACACGCAGACGGCGGTGCGGGTGGTCAACAACGCGTGTGCGATCTGCTTCAGCGACAGGCGCGGCGCATCCTTGCCGATGGGCGCGGACGGCTCTTTCACCACCAGCGGAAAGGCGAGCGCCAGCATCAGTCCGCCGGCGCCGACCAGGATGAAGGCCATCGACCAACCCAGGTGCTGGGCAAGGATGCCGCCGATCGCGACGCCCATGACCGAGCCGAACAACGAGGCGGAGAGAAAAGCGCCCAGCACCGTCGAATGCATGCGCGCCGGGAAGACATGCAGCAGGATCGCGCCGCCGGCGCTGGCGTACCCGGCTTCGCTCAGACCGACCGCGGCACGGGCGATCAACATTGCCGTGAAATTGCCGGAGAGACCGCAGGCGATGGTCGCCAACCCCCAGATCAGGGCCATCGCCACGATGCTCTTGACGCGGCCGACACGGTCGGCGACCAGCGAGACCGGGACGATCATGACGCCGACCGTCAGCGCGACCACGCTGACGAGAGCGCCCAGTTGCGTATCGCTGAGTGCCCACTCGGCCTTGAGGAAGGGAAAGACGGCGATCATCACCTGTCGCGACATGTAGTCGGACAGCATCAAGGCAAAGGTCAGCGCAAAGACAATCCATGCGTAGAGGGTGGCCTTGTCCGGTCTTGATGCGTCGGCTTCCATTTCGGCGGACGCTGGTGGGTGCATGACCGGTTGCGTCTTCATTTTCGTTACCCTCTGTCAGACCGCGTGGCCTGCGGTTTCGACCGCAGGCGCCATGCTGCCGATGGCGTAGACGGCCTGCTCGGTACCGAGAAACACTTGCCCACTGTGTCGGGCTCAGCCGGCTGGCTGGTTCGGATACGATTTCTGCCAGAGGTTGTCTTCACGCCATACGTTTTCCTTGCGCAATTGTTCAGGAAGCCCTGCGCCGGTCTGGTCGATAACCCTCTGGAGCAGCAGCTTGAGCTCCTGCGCTTCCTCGTAGCTCAGGTTTTCCAGCGCGGTCATTTCGGCGCTTTTGGCGAAGGCCAGCCACTGGATTACCAGATGTTGCCCTGTCTCGCTGAGGTTCAAGACATCGGCTTGGCCGCTGCGTTGATGTGCCACCAGCAATCCCTTCTCCAGCCACGGCTGCAGATCTTCGCGGCGCAGGTCCTTGCCGATGAATTCCAAGATGTGGCGCAGTTCCTCGAAGGTTCGGCCTTCCCCCAGGCTGAGTATGGCCAACAATTCAAGATCGATATCGCGCATCCCCATGGCCTTCAATTGCTGGCGAATCGGTATCAGCATCTGGAAGTAGGCGCGGCCGAAAAGAGAGCCCAGCCAGTTCCCGCTGAAGCTGGCGTCGGCCGGCTTGCTCGCGTCTTGCTTCAGGCGCCGGTAGCCGCCACTGTGGAAGACCAGCGGCGCCTTGTCGAAACGGTCGAAAGCAAGCACCTCACCGACGAAGATGATGTGATCGCCCCCCTCGTACTGGTAGCTGGTGCGGCACTGGAATCGGGCCGAGCATCCATCCAGCAGCGGAACATTGCCGGGTCCGCGCGCCAGCGTCAGGCCGGCGAACTTGTCCGTGCCGCTCTTGGCAAAGCGGTTGGACACAGGCTCTTGATCGGTAGCCAGTACATGCACGGCAAAGTGCCCCGCCTCGGCGAAGGCAGGCTTTGAGGATGCATTCTTGTTCAGGCTCCAAAGCACCATCGGCGGGTCGACCGAGACCGAGTTGAAACTGTTGGCAGTCAGGCCGTAGTCCTGTCCATCCGGCCCGTGCGTGGTGACAACGGTGACTCCGGTGGTGAAAGCACCCAGGGCTTGGCGGAACTGTTTGGGGTTGATTGCTGCGGCTGAATTGCTCATGTGCATATCCTTTCCAGGGTCGGCCTATTCAGGAGTGGGAGCGCCACGGTCAGGCGCAAAGCAACGGCATGACGAGGCGACCGAAACGTTCGGCTTCAGTGTCATGCAGGAAGCCGGACAGGCAAAAACCGCTGCAGCCGGCATCGACGAACTCTTGCAGCTGCGCCGCCACTTGTTGCGGATTGCCGACCACGGCTACACCGGCGCCCGGGCGTACCTCAGTAATGCCGGTCCACAGGTGCGGCGTCAGCTTGCGTCCGACGGTCTTGGAGAGTTCGGCCATGCGGCTATCGGCTGCCGAGTCCGACTTCTTCCTGTAAGTCTCTGCGATATTCGCACCGCCCAGTTGACTTGCGGTGGCGATCAAGGATTCTGCGGCCGCCCAGGCTTCGTCTTCAGTTTCCCGGACAAAGATCTGCAAGCGCATGCCGAAGCGAATCTTGTCCTCGCGTCCGTACTTCGCCGCGCGCTGCCGGATGTCCTTGATCTGCTCCGCGATGCGTTCCGGATAATCGCCCCAGAACAGGTGCATATCGGAATGTTCGGCCGAGATATCGAGCGCCTGTTCCGAGCCGCCGCCGAGGAAGAACTTGGGACTCGGCTGCTGCACGAGTGCAGGAACGATCATCGGGCTGTGGACCTCGTAATACTTGCCTGTATGCTCGACGCCTTTCTCGGCCCACAGGCGTTTCATCAGCCTCACTTCTTCGAGTAACTGGTCGTAGCGTGCTTCCTTGTCGGCCAGCTGCCCTTCCGCACGGGCATCCTGCGGGCTGAGGCCGGCGATCATGTTGAGATAGATGCGTCCGTGCGTGAGTTGGTCAAAGGTGGCGATCATCTTTGCGTGCGCTACCGGGTGCAGGAAGCCGGGCTTGATGGCCACCAGGTACTTCAGCTTGCTGGTGCGCGCCGCCAGATAGGCGGCCGTGACCCAGGCGTCCCAGCATATGGGACTCACCGGTACCAGCATGAAGTCGAAACCCGCCTTTTCGGCAGCGAGTGCAACGCGCTCGAACATTTCCGCGGACTGCGGCACGCTCTTGGCGGGGTCGCCGAAGTCGGTCGTATCGCCTATGGTTGGGCAGAACCAGCCCATCAAGAGTTCTGATTTCTTCGTCATGACCTAATCTCCTTTTGTGTGATTTCCAAAGCAGCATCGACGTGCGGATCGTCCAGCTGTCAAGACGGCCCGGTTGAAAGAGGCAGGAAGCGCGGTGCGCCATTCGACTGCGGCGCCGGCGAGGCGCCCTACGCGGTCGACAGACTCGCGATACGTACGCTGCCGGCTGCCGAAGCACACCGCGACGCGGTCGGGGTGCTGCTGCACGGCACAATGTGGCGCTTGTTTCAGGTACACGCTGGTCTCTCGCTGGCCCGGTGAATCCGCAGATTGCTTTTCTGATGCGCCTATCGTATAAACCGGCCACTTCGCGCACAATTGCGCATTGCCTCGATCGCATGGCCGAAGACCTCGATCCATCACGCCCGTCGGCTCCATGCTGCATCCTCCAGTTACGATCCCCATCGCCTTCGTGCACGGCATGCTGTCCGGAGTGCGCGCGCGCGGCCTGCCCTGCGACGCCTTTCTGGCCGACGCGGGCATCCCCCCCGAACTCCTGGAGCAAGTCAGCGCCCGCGTGACTGCGGACCAGTACGTGGCGCTGTTTCGGCTGCTGATCGAGCGGCTCGACGACGAAGCCATGGGCTTCCTGTCACGGCCGTTGAAACGCGGCAGCTATGCCTTCATCGCACGCTCGGCGATCGGTGCTACTACGCTGGAGGCGGCGCTGCGCCGTATTGCGCGCACGTTCCGGCTGCTGCAGGATGATGTGATTCTGGAGCCGGTGCGCGAGGGTGCGCTGGCCGGATTGGCGCTGCGCTTCAGCGACCCGGCGGTGGCGCGGCCCGTGTTCCACCACCTGCACGAACTGCTGCTGCGAGTCTTTTGGCGCCTGCTGGCGTGGCTGGCGGGCGGCCGACTACCGGCGGCGCGCTTCGACTTTGCCTTCGAGAGCCCGCCTTATGCCGGCAGCTACGGCAAGATTTTTCCCGCACTGTTGCAATTCGAGCAGCAGCAGTCGGCGTTCTGGTTCGATGCAACGCTGCTGCAGCACCCGGTGCGCCGCGACGAAACCGCGTTGCGCGCCTTCCTGGCCGATGCGCAGGCGAATGTCGTCGTGCCCCGGCGCGGCGACGACGTGGTCAGCGCCCGCGTGCGCAGCCATCTGCAGCAGGCGCAACCCGCCTGGCCCGACCTTGCCGCCACCGCCGACGCGTTGCACATGGCGGCATCGACACTGCAACGGCGCTTGGCCACCGATGGCACGTCCTTCCAGGCGTTGAAGGACGAGTTGCGCCGCGATCTGGCGATCGTTCGACTCAACACCAGCACGGTGCCGCTGACAGCGCTGGCCTACGACCTTGGATTTGCCGACAGCGCGGCGTTCCAGCGCGCGTTCAAGCGCTGGACCGGCAGCGCACCGGGGGCTTACCGCCACGGCGGGGCGTGATCGGCGATACGGGGGCTGGGCCCGGAGGGCAATGCCCTACTGTTGACTCAGCGCAAATGCATGCCGAGGCGGGCGGTGCGGAGGAGCGGGCTGCCGCGCGGACCATCTGATCATGGAGCCATTATCTGCCGGCGGCCCGGCTTCGGTGAGCGTCAACGGCGAAGCATGAAGCGGAAAACCCGGTGCACGCCTTTGCCGTACGGCGGCCGCAGCAGAAAGAAGGGATCGAGTCGACCCGCCGTGAAGACGCTCTTCGCGTGACTGAACGTGCGAAAGCCCTGCTCACCGTGGTAGGAGCCCATGCCGGAATTGCCGCAGCCGCCGAATGGAAGCTCGTCCTGCATCACGTGGACGATCACCTCGTTGACGCACGCGCCGCCTGACGTCGTTCGCGTCAGCACGCGATCCGCTTCGGCGCGGTCCTTGCCGAAATAGTAGAGGGCCAAGGGTCGCGGCCGACCATTGACGTACGCGACTGCTTCGTCGATCTGCTTGTAGGTTTTCACCGGCAACAGCGGGCCGAAGATCTCGTTCTGCATGACCAGCGCATCGTCGGGCGGATCGAGCAGCAGCGTCACGGGCATCTTGCGCCCGCGTTGAACAGCGAAATCCTCCTTGGCCGGATTGATCTCGACGACGCTCACGCCGCGTGCCCGCGCATCGTCGAGATACGAGCTGACGCGCCGATATTGCAGGTCGTTGATGATCGACGTGTATTGCGGGTTGTCGCGCATCGTGGGGTACATGCGTCTGACTTCCGTCTTGAGTGCGGCGACGAAGTCATCACGCAGTTCTTCGGGCACCAGCACGTAGTCTGGCGCCAGACACACCTGCCCGCCGTTCAGCGTTTTACCCCAGGCGACTCGCCGCGCGGTAATGGCCAGATCGGCCGTGCGCCCGATCACCACCGGCGACTTGCCGCCAAGCTCCAGCGTCACAGGCGTTAGATTTTCTGCCGCGGCGCGCATGACGAGCTTCCCAACACGCGGGCTGCCGGTGAAGAAGAGGTGGTCGAACGGCAGCGCCCCGAAAGCGGCGCCGACGTCTGGCCCCCCTCCGAAAAACGCTACCTCGGTTTCGTCGAACGCCTTCGCGATCAGTCGCTCAACCAGCGCTGCGGTGTGTGGGACGAATTCGGACATCTTGATCATCACGCGGTTGCCCGCGGCAAGCATCCCGGTGAGCGGCCCGAACGTGAGATAGACCGGGAAGTTCCACGGCACGATGTTGCCAATTACGCCGAGCGGCTGGTATTGCACGCGCGCTTTCGCGCCGAGCTGCGCGAGCGGGAAGTTGGGCGACCGACGCACGGGCCGCATCCAGGCCCGCAAGTGCTTTTTCGCGTGCTTGATGCCGTCGGCGCAGGCGACGACATCGGCAAGCAGGGTCTGCTCCGGGGCGCGCACCACGTAATCGGCCGCCATCGCGTCGCAGATCTCGTTGCGGTGATCGGCGAGCAGCGCGAACATTCGATCGAGACGCTCGATGCGCTGCTTGGCGGACGGCGGCCCCTGCTCGATGTGCGCGCGGCGCTGGCGGGCAAGGACCTCGCTCATGCGTGCGATGGTTGCTCCGTCGCCGGTGGCGGCGACAATCGACTTTACTTCGTTTTCAGCGACGAGCATGGTCTTCATCTCCTGGATTGACCTGACGATCCAGGTCCATTGCGTTTGGATCGACGCGGAGCGGATGAGTTTCCTCCGTGGTTCGCGACGCGACGCTCATCAGCGCCATAAACACCATGCCGGTCCAGCCGCCTACGACGAAGATGACCGCTGCCCAGAAAGGATCCATTTCGAGCCTCGCGTCATTTCGACGCAGCAGTGGTCGCGGCGATCTCGTCGTGTGCGCGCTTGATCAGATAGTCGTTGATCGCGTTCACTTCCTCGATCGAGAGGCGATGGACGAAGTTGGGCATGCCGCCCGGTTCCTTGAGCCCGCCCAGCACGACACCGATGAAGCGCTCGCGCGTTTCGAGCGACATGTGGCGCAGATCGGGCGTCGATCCGCCGGAGATGGCACCTCCGCCATGGCACATGCTGCAGTTCGCCGTGTAGAGTGCACGCCCGCGATCGATCGATGCGTTACTCGCAGTGAGCGGCGGCGGCGCAGACCGAGGCGGCCCGGGCGGCATGGGTGGCAGCGTCGCGGTACCGCCGAGCTTATAGACCAGGATGCGGCTTATCGTATGCACGCGATTCTGCGCTGCGATTTCGCCCAGGAATCGGGGAAACCCGCCACCCCAGCCGGCCGCAATCGCGACGTACTGCTCGCCATCGACCGAGTAGGTCATCGGCGCAGCGACCACGCCTGTCTGGGCATCCGCGGACCACAGCTTTTCGCCCTTGGCAGCCGAATACGCGACCAGGTGGCCGTCGGCAGTGCCCTGGAACACCAGGTTGCCCGCTGTCGCAACCACGCCGCCGTTACCCGGCGATTGGTAGGGCACTTTCCAGGCTGCCTTTTGCGCGACAGGATCCCACGCAATCAGACTGCCTTTGAACAATGCAAGGACCTGTGCAGCGGCTGTCGGATCCTCAGCTGACGGAGGAAGGCCGAGGCCGATATTCCACCCCGCCGCATTGAACTTGGATTCCGGCGCGTTGATGTACAGGAACGGTGCCTCGTTCTCCGGGAATGTAACACGAGTCCGTTGCGCGGATCGAACGCCATCGGGTTCCAGCTATGCGCACCCATCGGGCCGGGCCAGATCAGCTTGGGCTCCTTTTCGTAGTCCGCCGCCTTCGGGTCCTCGACCGGACGGCCGGTCTTGCGATCGACACTGGTCGCCCAATTCACCTTCGAGAACGGCTCGGCGGAGATCAGTTCACCGTTCTTGCGGTCAAGCACGTAGAAGAAGCCGTTCTTGCACGCCTGCATCAGCACCTTGCGTGGGCCGCCGTCGATCGTGAGATCCGCGAGGACCAACTGTTGCGCGGCATCGAAGTCGAAGCCCCCGTTCGGCGTCGTCTGATAGTGCCAGACATAGCGACCGGTGTCGGCATCGACTGCCACGATCGAGTCGAGGAACAGGTTGTCTCCACCCTTCGGATTGCGCAGATACCGATTCCACGGACTGCCTTGGCCCACGCCGAAGTAGAGCAGGTTGAGTTCCGGGTCGTACGTCATCGAATCCCAGACGTTGCCGCCGCCGCGCCACTGCCACGCGATATCGCCGGGCCAGGTCGCGGTCGCGAGTTTCATCGCCGCATCGCCATTGGCCGATTGCGGTCCGGCGGGTACCGTGTAGAAGCGCCACACGCGCTTGCCCGTCCTGGCGTCGTAGGCCGTCAGGTAGCCGCGGGTTCCCATATCGCCACCGCCGTTGCCGATGAACACCTTGCCCTTCGCGATGCGCGGCGCCCCGGTAATCGTGTACGGCTGCTTTCGGATCGACGGTCAGGACTTCCCAGAGCTTGCGGCCGTTGCGCGCATCGATCGCGATCAGGCGGCCGTCGTAGGATCCGACGTAGATCTTGCCCTTCCCAGGCGGCCACGCCGCGGTTGACGATGTCGCAGCAACCGTTGCCGAGCCATGCGGCCGGCACGTGGGGATCGTATTTCCACAGGAGTTTTCCGTTGCGCGCATCGAACGCGTAGACGATGCTGCGCGCGCCCGACACGTACATGACGCCATCGACGACGAGCGGCGTCGCTTCGGTACCGTGGTCGATGTCGAGCTTCGCATGCCATGCAAGCCCGAGCTGTGCCACATTGCTGGCGTTGATCTTGTCGAGCGGGCTGAAACGCTGTTCGGAATACGTGCGGCCGGTCGCCATCCAGTTGCCCGGGCTCGCGGTCGGCGTCCGCAAGACGCTGTGACGTGATCTGGGCAGGTGCGCGAGTCACCTCGCCGGCAACGATTGCCGGTGTCGACCCGACAGAAGCGACGTGAAAGGGTTACGGCAAGCGCGATTGTGGGATTTTCATGTCGTGGGACCCATCACTTTCCGAAAATCAAGATTCCTGCGCTCGAATCAGCGCATGTACTGCAGCATCTCGACTGACACCATCGAGGGGATCATCGACGCATAGCCATCGGCGGCAACCTGTTGCGGCGCGGCGTCGCGATCGTGGCGGGTGGCATCGACCCCGCAAAGCGTAATGAGCACCGCGGCAATGCCGGTAACGACTGCAATTCGTGCCTTCAAGAGTCCTCCGGCCGTCCCTTGGCGGGACGACACCGAGTCGAAACCCGCGCAAGCGTTCATTCAGGTCTACAGGGTACTGGACAGACCGTGCAACCGTGCCCCCTCCTATGGGTGGGGCGGCCCGATTTAGGACGGCCGACCTTACGTCGCGAATTCACATCACTCTCCGGTGAATGCCGGCCGGCGTTTTTCCTTGAACGCCCGAATACCTTCCTTGTAGTCGTGGCTGTCGTACACGATCCGGCGCAGGCCCTGCACACGCTCGAACCCTTGCGGGCTCATCGGATGGGCCCCGGCGAGAATCCGCAACTGTTCTTTCATCACTGCGATGCTTAACGGCGCATTCTGGGCGATCCGCATGGCGAATTCGTAGGTGAACGCCTCGAGCTCGCCAACGGCTATCACGTAGTTGATCATGCCGAGACGCTCGGCCCGCTCCGCGCCGACCGGCATGGCGGTGAAGGCCATCTCCTTCACGATCCGCATGCTCGTTGCGTTCAGGAACGTGAGCATGCCGCTGACGTTGTACGGGACGCCCAGCTTGGCAGGAGTCACGGCAAAGGTCGCGTCGGGTGCGGCGACGATGAGGTCGCACGCGAAAACGGTTTCGCAGGCTCCGCCCCAGACACCGCCCTCGATCATCGCGATGACCGGTGCTGGGAAGATCTCGATCTCGCGGATCAGGTTGCGCAGCGGATCATCCCAGCCGAGTGGATCGCGCCCACCCGTCGGCAGCTCCTCCACGTCATGGCCGGCGGACCACACTTTGGCGCCCGGCTGAGCGCGCAGCACGACGGCGCGCGCCTTGCGTTCCCTGAAGTCCGCCAGCGCCGCGATGACCTCCTGGATCAACGCCTCGGACAGCGCGTTGCGCTTGCTGGCGTTGGCGAGCGTGATCGTGCCGATCGGTGGGTCGAGCCTGGTAGTGATAAGAGGCATCATTTTCTCCGTCGTGTGGTCCGGGATTCACTGCCCGGCTTGAGCGGCAGCAACCTCGGGAGCCCAAATGCGGCGGCATCCCGGGCTTCGTGTTCGTTCGATCCGGTCCATGGAACTCTAACAAATTCGCTGGATGGGCCAACGCGTCAAGTGCGGCGACCGGCCTCGGCGGCGCGCCGGTCAGGGATGGGCGGGTGTAAAATTCGACCTTGTTGCCACCGCCCGCGACTTGCGCCAGCCAACGTGGCTCCAGCCTACGGACCGGCATCGACGGGAAAGGGAAGGTCTTAGCATGGCAGGAAGCGACGGCGCCGATTACCAGGCGTGGCTGACAGCCGCGGCAAAAGCGCTGCGCGGCCAACCGGTCGACAGCCTGGTGTGGCACACGCCGGAAGGCATTCCGGTCAAGCCGCTGTATACGGCGGCCGATAGCAGGAACCTTCCCCACGCCGATACGTTACCCGGGTTCGAGCCATTCGTTCGTGGCCCTCAGCCGACGATGTACGCGCAGCGACCGTGGACGATTCGCCAGTACGCCGGGTTTTCCACCGCCGAGGAATCGAATGCGTTCTATCGGCGCAACCTCGACGGCGGGGGCCAGGGCGTGTCGGTGGCCTTCGACCTCGCGACCCATCGTGGCTACGATTCCGACCATCCGCGCGTGATCGGCGACGTCGGCAAAGCGGGGGTAGCGATCGATTCGGTCGAGGACATGAAAATCCTGTTCGACGGCATTCCTCTCGACCGCGTGTCGGTATCGATGACGATGAACGGTGCGGTGCTGCCGGTGCTCGCGGGCTACATCGTCGCCGCCGAGGAACAGGGTGTGCGGCAGGAGCAGCTCTCCGGGACGATCCAGAACGACATCCTCAAGGAGTTCATGGTCCGCAACACCTACATCTATCCGCCGACGCCATCGATGCGGATCATCGGCGACATCATCGGGTACACGACGGAGCACATGCCGAAGTTCAACTCGATCTCGATTTCCGGCTACCACATGCAGGAGGCAGGTGCGACGCAGGCGCTCGAACTGGCGCTGACACTGGCCGATGGCAAGGAATACGTGCGCACGGCATTGGCGACCGGCATGGATGTCGACCAGTTCGCGGGCCGACTGTCGTTCTTTTTCGCCATCGGCATGAACTTCTATCTGGAGATCGCCAAGCTGCGCGCAGCGCGCCTTCTGTGGTGGCGGATCATGAAGGAATTCGCACCGAAGAATCAGAAGTCGATGATGCTGCGCACGCACTGCCAGACGTCCGGCTGGTCACTCACCGAGCAGGACCCCTACAACAACGTTGTGCGCACCACCATCGAGGCCATGGCCGCCGTATTCGGCGGCACGCAGTCGCTGCACACGAACTCGTTCGACGAGGCGATCGCGCTGCCGACGGATTTCTCCGCCCGCATCGCCCGCAACACGCAATTGATGATTCAGGAAGAAACCCACATCTGCAATGTGATCGACCCGTGGGCGGGCTCCTACCTCATGGAGAAGCTCACCCAGGACATGGCCGACGCGGCCTGGGCAATCATCGAGGAAGTCGAGGCGATGGGTGGCATGACCAAGGCGGTGGAAAGCGGCTGGGCGAAGCTGCGAATCGAGCAGTGCGCCGCGGAGAAGCAGGCGCGCATCGACCGCGGCGAGGACGTCATCGTCGGTGTCAACAAGTACCGTCTCGAGGTCGAGGACCCACTCGTTACCCGCGAGATCGACAACACTGCCGTACGCGAAGCGCAATTGAAGCGGCTGGCGGAAGTACGCGCCCATCGCGATGCCGGCGCCGTCACGGCTGCGCTGGATGCGTTGACCGAAGCCGCTCGCGCGGGGCACGGCAATCTGCTCGACCTCGCGATCAAGGCCGTTCGCGCTCGCGCGACGGTCGGCGAGATTTCCGACGCGCTGGAGAAGGTGTACGGCCGTTATCGCGCGCGCACCGAAAGCGTGTCGGGCGTCTACGGCGCCGCGTTCGAGAACGACAGTGAATGGAAGGATCTGCAGCGCGACGTCGCGCGTTTCGCCGAGGAGGAGGGACGCCGGCCGCGTCTGATGGTCGCAAAGGTCGGCCAGGACGGCCACGACCGCGGCGCCAAGGTGATCGCCACTGCATTCGCCGATCTCGGCTTCGACGTCGACATCGGGCCGCTGTTCCAGACGCCCGAGGAAGCTGCGCGCCAGGCCATCGAAAACGACGTCCACGTCATCGGCGTGTCCACGCTTGCGGCGGGTCACAAGACGCTGGTGCCGCAGATCATCGCGGCGCTGCGGGCGCAGGGTGCCGCCGATATTCTGGTCGTTGTCGGTGGAGTCATTCCGGCGCAGGACTACGAATTTCTGGCGGCTGCGGGCGTCGCCGCGGTGTTCGGGCCAGGGACCGTGATCAGCACCGCCGCGAAGGAAGTGCTCGCCGCGATCCGCGCGACACGGGCGAAGCTGGCGGCGTAATACGCCAGCCGGCGCACCCGCAGCCGCGTGCCGCGCGCGTCAGCGCTTGCCGATGAATCGCGCCGTCACGAAAATCAGCGGCAGCCCGGGCCAGGAGCAGCCGCTGGGCAGCGCCGATCGAACGCTGGTCGCGGGTGTGCGAAACGGTGAACGCCGCGCGCTCGCCAAGGCGATCACGCTGATCGAGTCCACGCGCCGCGATCACCAGCAGCGCGGCCAAGCCATCCTCGAGGCGCTCCTGCCACACACCGGACGCTCGATACGCGTCGGTATCAGCGGTGCGCCGGGCGTGGGCAAGTCGACGTTCATCGAAGCCCTCGGCCTGCACCTTATCAAGGAAGGGCACCGGGTCGCTGTGCTCGCGGTCGACCCGTCGAGCACCGTCACGGGCGGTTCCATCCTCGCCGACAAGACGCGGATGGAGGAACTGTCGCGCGCGCCGAAGGCATTTATCCGGCCGTCTCCAACGGGCGGTTCGCTGGGCGGCGTGGCAACGCGGACGCGCGAAGCGCTGCTGGTCTGCGAAGCCGCCGGGTTCGACGTGATCGTCGTCGAGACCGTCGGTGTCGGCCAATCGGA
This sequence comes from uncultured beta proteobacterium, assembly GCA_963829375.1. Taxonomy (GTDB): domain Bacteria; phylum Pseudomonadota; class Gammaproteobacteria; order Burkholderiales; family Casimicrobiaceae; genus PALSA-1003. The sequence goes on from CAWHIS010000004.1 coordinate 23,012, forward strand.
AACCGCGGTGGCGCGGATGACCGACATGATGGTGCTGCTGCAAATGCCGAACGCGGGCGACGACCTGCAGGCGATCAAGAAGGGCATCGTCGAACTTGCCGACCTGATCGTCATCAACAAGGCCGACCTCGATCCGCAACTTGCACGGCACGCTCAGCACACGATCAGGAGCGCGCTGGCAATCGTGCGCCCGGCCTCGCCCAATTGGCAGCCGCCGGTGCTCGCGCTGTCGGCGACCACAGGTGACGGCATCGCGACATTCTGGAACGAAGTGCTGCGTTACCGCGACACTATGCAATCGACCGGCGAATTCACCGCCCGCCGCCGCGGCCAGGCGCTCGACTGGATGTGGACATTGATCGATGCGCGACTGCGCGCCGATTTCCGCGCGCACCCGGGCGTCGGCACGCTGCTCCCGGCAACGCTCGATGCGGTCGCCGCAGGCCACCTCACGCCGGCGATGGCGGCCGAGCGCCTGCTTGCCCGCGCGCGGAAGGACTAACGCCATCCGCTGGCGCCGTCGTCTTGATCCCCATCAAGCACCCTGTGATGCGCACGCGGTAGGGTAGGCCCCTTCAACATCGAACGCGGTGGTATCGTGTGACGCGGTGACCCGGCCAACCTGGCGGCCGGGCCCGCCTGCAAAGTCAGGAAAACTTCATCGGGGACTCCACGCATGCACGAGATCATTCGCGAACTCGAAGAAAAACGCGCTGCCACGCGGCTGGGCGGCGGTCAGAAACGTATCGATGCGCAACACGCAAAGGGCAAGCTGACGGCGCGCGAACGCCTCGACCTTCTGCTCGATCCGGCGAGCTTCGAGGAATGGGACATGTTCGTCGAGCACCGCTGCCACGACTTCGGCATGGCGGACCAGAAGATTCCCGGTGACGGTGTGGTCACCGGTTACGGCACGATCAACGGCCGGCTGGTCTTCGTCTTCAGCCAGGACTTCACTGTCTTTGGCGGCGCGTTGTCGGAGGCACATGCCGAAAAAATCTGCAAGATCATGGATCATGCGATCAGAGTTGGCGCGCCGGTCATCGGGCTCAATGATTCCGGTGGCGCGCGGATTCAGGAAGGCGTGGCATCACTGGGCGGCTACGCCGAAGTGTTCCAGCGCAACGTATTGGCGTCAGGCGTGGTGCCACAGATTTCGGTGATCATGGGGCCGTGCGCAGGCGGCGCGGTGTACTCGCCGGCGATGACCGATTTCATCTGCATGGTGAAGGACAGCTCCTACATGTTCGTCACCGGTCCCGAAGTCGTGAAGACCGTCACCCACGAGGAGGTGACCGCCGAGGATCTCGGCGGGGCGGTGACGCATTCATCGAAGTCGGGAGTGGCCGATCTCGCGTTCGAAAACGATGTCGAGGCAATGCTGATGGTGCGCGGCCTGGTCAGCTACCTGCCATCCTCCAACCTCGAAAAACCGCCCGTCGTCCCAACCGACGATCCCGCCGACCGGCTCGATCACTCGCTCGACACGCTGATCCCGGACAACCCGAATGAACCCTACGACATCAAGGAACTGATTTACAAGGTGGCCGACGAAGGCGCGTTCTTCGAGCTCGCCCCCGATTACGCGAAGAACATCGTGATCGGTCTGCTGCGCATGGACGGCTCCACGGTAGGCATCGTCGCCAACCAGCCGCTGGTGCTGGCCGGCTGCCTCGACATCAAGTCGGCGATCAAGGCAGCCCGCTTCGTCCGATTCTGCGACGCGTTCAACATTCCGCTGGTGACCTTCGTCGACGTGCCGGGCTTCTTGCCCGGGACCGCGCAGGAGTATGGCGGCATCATCAAGCATGGCGCCAAGCTGCTGTATGCCTATGCCGAGTGCACGGTTCCCAAGGTTACCGTCATCACGCGCAAAGCGTACGGCGGCGCGTACGACGTCATGTCATCCAAGCACCTGCGTGGCGACGTGAACTTCGCCTGGGCGACTGCCGAGATAGCCGTGATGGGTCCGAAGGGTGCGGTCGAGATCATCTTCCGCAAGGACATCGGCGATCCGCAGAAGATCGCGGAGCGCACCGAGGAGTACCGCAAGAAATTCGCCAATCCGTTCATTGCCGGCAGCCGTGGCTACATCGACGACGTCATCATGCCGCATGAGACGCGCAAGCGGATCTGCCGCTCGCTCGCGATGCTGCGCGACAAGAAGGTCGAGAACCCCTGGCGCAAGCACAGCAACATCCCGCTCTGATACAACCGCTGTTCGCGCCCAGGTCACAGGACGTCCAAATGTTCAAGAAGATCCTCATTGCCAATCGCGGTGAAATCGCCTGCCGCGTGATCAGGACCGCGCGCCGCATGGGAATCAACACTGTTGCGGTCTACTCGGACGCCGACAAGGATTCGCGCCACGTCGAGATGGCCGACGAGGCAGTCGCGATCGGCCCACCCCCGTCCGGGCAGAGTTATCTTGTGATCGAGCGCATCGTCGCTGCCTGCAAGGCCACCGGCGCCGAAGCTGTCCATCCAGGCTACGGGTTCCTGTCGGAGAACCCTGCATTCTGTACCGCGCTGGAGAACGAAGACATCGTCTTCATCGGCCCGAAGGCGCACGCCATGGAGGCGATGGGCGACAAGATCGCATCGAAGAAACTCGCGCTCGCTGCCAAGGTCAGCACGATTCCAGGCCACAACGCCGCGATCGCGTCGCCGCAAGAAGCCGTCACCATCGCCAAGGGTATCGGCTATCCGGTGATGATCAAGGCCTCAGCCGGTGGCGGCGGCAAGGGTTTGCGCGTCGTCTACGATGACGTCCAGTGCCGCGAGGGGTTCACCTCCTGCAAGACGGAAGCGAAGAGCGCTTTCGGCGATGACCGGGTGTTCATCGAGAAATTCATCGAGGATCCACGCCACATCGAGATCCAGGTGCTCGGCGATGCCTTCGGCAACATGGTGTACCTCAACGAGCGCGAATGCTCGATCCAGCGGCGCCATCAGAAGGTTATCGAGGAGGCGCCTTCGCCATTCCTCGACGATGCAACGCGAGCGGCGATGGGCGAGCAGGCCTTGCAGCTCGCCCGTGCCGTGCAGTACCAGTCGGCTGGCACCGTCGAGTTCGTCGTGGGCAAGGACAAGTCGTTCTACTTCCTGGAAATGAACACCCGGCTGCAGGTCGAGCATCCGGTCACCGAGGCGATCACGGGCCTCGATCTGGTCGAGCTGATGATCCGTGTCGCTGCGGGTGAGCGGCTGCCGTTCGCGCAAAAGGACGTGCTCCGCAACGGCTGGGCGATCGAATGCCGGATCAACGCGGAGGACCCGTTCCGCAACTTCCTTCCGTCCTCGGGCCGGGTCGTCAAGTTCATCCCGCCGCCAGAGGTTCCGGGCCAGGTTCGCGTCGACACCGGCATGTACGAAGGCGGCAAAGTGTCGATGTACTACGACTCGATGATCGCGAAGCTGATCTGCCACGGCGCGACGCGCGATGCGGCGATCGCGCGGATGCGCGACGCGCTCGACGCATTCGTTATTCGCGGCGTTGCGTCCAACATCGCATTTCAGGCGGCACTGATGCACCATCCGCGCTTCGTCTCCGGCGATTTCAATACGGGCTTCATCGCCGAAGAGTTCCCCCGTGGCTTTCATGCCTCGGATCTCGTCCACGACGATCCGCTGCTGCTCGCCGCCGTCGCCGCACTTGCCCGCCGCCGCTACATCGCGCGCGCGGTGCAGACCACCGGGCAGATGCGCGGGCACCAGCGGAACGTCGGGAACGACTGGGTTGTGATGATGGGCGAGCAGCGATTCGAGCTGCGGGTCACGCCCATCGTGGGCGGCTGCACCGTCGAATACCAAGGCGAACCCCACGAACTGCTGTCGGACTGGAAGCTCGGAGAGATGATCTTCCGCGGGCGGTGGAACGGCCGCGACGTCTGCGTGCAGATCCAGCGCGTGGGCTGGCGCTACCGCGTCAACCATTCGGGCACGCAGGCTGAGATCACGGTGCTAACGGCGCGGGCGGCGCACCTGCTGTCGTTGATGCCGGAAAAACCCAAGCCGGATCTGTCGCGTTTCCTGCTGTCGCCGATGCCCGGGCTCCTGACCGAGCTCGCCGTGAAAGCCGGGCAGGAAGTGAAGGCTGGCGAAAAGCTCGCGGTGATCGAGGCGATGAAAATGGAAAACGTGCTGCGCGCGGAAGCCGACGGCGTGGTCAAGGAAGTGCGCGTTGCGGCAGGCGACACCCTGGCGGTCGATCAGCCGATCCTCGAATTTAGTGCGTTAACAGGCCCTGGATAACCCAGGCTGAGCAACCGCGAACCCGGGCCCTGACGCCCTGTTGAACGTAACCCGCGTTGCGCTCCACCTAACACAGGCTACACCAATGCCGCGATCACCTCTGGCGACGCCTGCACCAGCTCGATCAGCACGCCCTCGCCGGATAGAGGTGAAGCCTCGTTGCCCCTCGGGTGGATGAAGCACACGTCGTGACCTGCGGCGCCCTTGCGAATGCCGCCGGGGGTGAAGCGCATGCCTCGCGCGGTCAGCCAGGCGACTGCCGCCGCGAGATCGTCCACCCATAAACCGATGTGGTTCAGCGCCGGATCGTGGACCGCGGGTTTCTTCGCGGCATCGAGCGGCTGCATGAGATCCACCTCGACTTTAAACGGGCCGCTGCCGACGACGAGGATGTCCTCGTCCACGTTCTCGCGCTCGCTGCGGTAGCTGCCGGTCGCTTCGATCCCTAGCGTGTCGACCCACAATGCGCGCAACCGCTTTTTGTCGAGTCCGCCCACCGCGATTTGCTGCAGGCCGAGTATCCGGAACGGGCGATCGTGCATCGCGATTCCTCCTCTCCTTACGTCGTGCGGTCGCATCGCCTGCGACCGCTGGCGACTGTAGTTGCACTGCGAATGTTACTGCCTCTAGAAGGGTTACGGCTTCCGCCGACATTTCTGCGCAGCTGTCTTCGTCTGCCGTTTTGCTTTGGCTGCCGTTAGTTTTCTCTTGGATGTCACTCTCCGAAGTCCAGCGGAAGACCGACATAATTCTCCGCGATCGTGCGCGCGCCGGACTCGGAATGGATGAGATAGTCGAGCTCGGCCTCCTGGAACTTGCCCACGATCGGGCCGTCATCGGGGAAGCGGTGCATGAGACTCGTGAACCACCACGAGAAGCGCTCGGCCTTCCAGATTCGACGCAAGCAACGCTCGGAGTAGCGGTCGATGCCCGTTTCAGTCCTGTCCCTGTAGTACTCGATGAGAGCGCCTGACAGATACTTCACGTCCGTGGCCGCTAGATTAAGGCCCTTGGCGCCGGTTGGCGGGACGATGTGACCGGCATCGCCCGCCAGGAACATGCGGCCGAATCGCAACGGCTCGGCGATGAAACTGCGCAATGGCGCAATGCTCTTCTCCAACGACGGACCCGTGATCAGCCGCGCGCGGCCTTCCTCGTCGAGGCGCAAGCGCAGTTCCTGCCAGAACGCCTCGTCCGTCCACTCTTCGATCTTGTCGGTCAGCGGCACCTGCAGATAGTAGCGACTGCGTGTGCGGCTGCGTTGCGAGCACAGGCTGAAGCCGCGCGGGGTATTGATGTAGATCAGCTCATCAGATACCGGCGGCGTGTCGGACAGCAGGCCGAGCCAGCCGAAGGGATAGACCTTCTCGTACTCGGTGATCGCACTTCGCGGCGCACTGGCGCGGCAAACGCCGTGAAACCCGTCGCAGCCGGCGATGAAATCGCAGGCGATTTCGTGCGCCTTGCCGTCCTTGGAGTACGCCACACTCGGCTTCTTCGTGTCGAAGTCGCGGACCGTCACGCCATGGGCTTCGTAGATGGTCGGCAACCCGGCTGCCTGCCGCGCATCCATCAGGTCGCTGGTGATCTCGGTCTGGCCATAGACCATGACGTTCTTGCCACCCGTGAGCTTGTTCATGTCGATGCGGTGGCGCTTGCCGCCATACAGCATCTCGAATCCGCCGTGCACGAGGCCCTCCCTGTGCATGCGCTCGCCGACGCCGGCTTCATCCATGAGGTCGATGCAGACCTGCTCGAGAATCCCGGCGCGGATGCGGCCGAGCACATATTGCCCGGTCTGTCGTTCCAGAATGATGTTGTCGATACCGGCCTTATGCAGCAGCTGGCCGAGCAGCAGCCCGGACGGGCCGGCGCCGATGATGACGACTTGGGTACGCGTTGTTGTCATTGGGTTCTCCTTGCCGGTCGGGCCGGTAGTTCACACACAAGATCAGAATAGCTGCGATGACATGAAGATGATGGTCCTAGCCAGCGGGCGAACGTCAGCGTGCCGGCCGGTAGCGGAACAAGGTGGAAGTCGCCATCAAGAGCTTGTGGGCGTTGGCGATTGGGCCGCTCGCCCGGAACAAGCATAGCGCAATGTGCTTCTCGCGCTGAAGGAACGGCGCGCCGGCTTCCCGGATATCGCCAGGCCAGGCGTCTATGCAGTAGACTGGTCGCCAGCGAAGATGGATTCATCGCTCTCCTGTGTCCAAGACTGCGGTGTCAGAGTGAGGAGATAGTAATGCAACCCACCCAGGTCATCGATGTCCAGTCGTTCCTGAATGAGCATCCGTTCTCAGGCTTCCAGTGGCTGGTGTTTGCCATGTGCTTTGTCATCGTGCTGCTCGATGGATTCGACACCGCAGCCATCGGCTACATCGCCCCGTCGCTGATCCAGGAGTGGGGGGTGGCGCGGCCGGCGCTGGCACCCGTGCTTAGCGCGGCACTGTTCGGTCTCGCCTTTGGCGCTCTCTCCGCCGGGCCGCTCGCCGACCGACTCGGCCGGAAGGTCGTCTTGATCGCTGCGGTGGCCGTGTTCGCCGGCGCGTGTCTCGTCTCTTCTTTTGCGCACGATCTGCAATCGCTCACGATCTGGCGCTTTATCACGGGTCTCGGCCTGGGTGCCGCAATGCCGAATGCGGTCACGATGATGAGCGAGTATTGCCCGGCCCAGCGCCGGGCGACGCTGACCAACGCCATGTTTTGCGGATTTCCACTGGGCGCTGCGTTTGGCGGTTTTCTCGCCGCATGGATGATTCCGCAATTCGGGTGGCGAAGCGTACTCGTCCTCGGCGGCGCAGCTCCTATCGTTCTGCTCGTTCTTATGGTGTTCGCGATGCCCGAGTCCGTCCGGTACATGGTCGCGAAGGCCTATCCAGCCGAGCGAATTCGCGCGGTACTCGCAAAGATCTCGGCGACGGCGCTGCAAGCCAAGTCGTTCTTCATGACAGAAACGAAGGCCGGCGCGCCGGCAAAGTCCGGCATCGCCGTAGTGCTCTCAAGCTCCTATCGCGTCGGCTCGATCATGTTGTGGGTGAGCTATTTCATGGGACTGGTCATCTTCTACGCGCTGATCAACTGGATGCCGATCCTCTTCAAGGATGCGGGTATCGATCCAAAGACCGCGACGCTCATCACCGCGCTTTTCCCTCTCGGCGGTGTCGGAGCGGTATTTTTCGGTTTTCTCATGGACCGGTTCAACGCCAACAAGATCGTGGCCGCCGGCTACGTCCTGACTGCGGTGGCGGTCTATATGATCGGTCAGGTCGTCGGCAACGTTGGCTTGCTCGCGGCGACGGTCATTGTTGCGGGCATCCTCATGAACACATCGCAATCGTCAATGCCCGCACTTGCCGCAGGCTTTTATCCGACCGCCGGGCGAGCGACGGGGGTTTCGACGATGCTCGGCATCGGCCGATTCGGCGGTATCGCGGGCTCGTTCCTCGTGGCCGAACTGACCGCTATGAAGTTGAACTTCGGTCAGATCTTTCTGGTTGTTGCGGTCGCCGGCGTGATTTCGGCCATCGGCCTGATCATCAAGCAGCTCGCGCACGCGGAAAGCCCCCCTGAGCACACCGCCTCGGTCGACGAAGCGCATACCCACAAGCTTGAGGGCGTCCACGGCGGGCACCTCGATTAAGGGCGCGCGCACAATCGGACCTGGGTGGAACGGTGCGCAGGATGGTTCGTCTGAACGTTAGTTTGAAGTTATCCCTTACCGGTATCGCGAAATGCCCCTGCTCGGACAAGCCGCAATGCTCCTGTTGTTCGATGTCGCTCAGGACGCAATTTCCGAACACGACGAATGGCATACGCACGAGCATCTTCCGGAGAGGCTTTCCATTCCAGGTTTCGTCCGTGGGACTCGGTGGGTGGCGTTGCATGGACAGCCAAGGTATTTCGTGATGTATGAGGTCGAGCAACTCGCTACCCTTACGTCGAATGCCTACCTTGAGCGGTTGAACAATCCGAGCGCGTGGACTTCGAAGATGATGCCCTGCTATCGGGGCATGACCAGGGGCTTCTGTTCCGTGGCTGGGAGTTTTGGTTTCGGCATGGGTCACGCCGGTCTAGTGATACGTTTCAAGCCAGCAACGAAACGGAGTCTTCACTGCGCGGGTGGCTGCTCCAAGACATTCTTCCTCAGCTTCCTTCAAGACGCGGGGTCGGCAGCGTTCATCTGTTTGAGGCGGCTTTGACCCCCCGGATGACAAACGAGCAGCGCATTCGAGGCGCTGACGCCGGCTTTGACTGGGCGCTGTTGGCGACAGGATACGGCCAAGACGTTTTGACAGGTCTCCTGCAAGGCGACCTTGGCAGTGCGCAACTTGAAAAGCACGGTGCTACAGGAGTGCTCGGTGCAATGTACCGAATGGAGTACTCGATCATCCGACGAGAGGTCGACGCCTGACGCCGGGCCCGGTACATGCGGGCGCCGTGTTATGGTCGGGTTTCTGTCGTTAACCAGATGACTCGGTGATGGATCGGCGGACGTTCATCGGCGTGGTTGCAATCGCCCCACTCGCACGGCCCCTCGTCGCGGAGGCACAGCAAGCGCGAAAGATGCCGCTCGTAGGTGTGCTTATACCCACCGCGCTTACGACAGGGATTAATGCACAGACGATAGCGGCCGTGCGCAAGGGACTGCGCGAGCAGGGTCACGTCGAGGGACAGAACATCGTCTTGGAGATTCGATCGGCGGGCGGGAATCCTGAGGCGCTCGCGGGCCTTGCTGAAGAATTGGTCCAGCTCAACGCAGCCATTCTGTGTGTGTTCGGACCTGCTGCTGTTCGGGCTGCGATTGCGGCGACTCGGATCGTCCCCATTGTTGCTCTCGACCTGGAAACCGACCCTGTTCAGGCCGGGTGGGCGCGAAGCCTTGCCAGTCCAGGCGGCAACATCACCGGCCTGTTTCTGAACCTGTCGACCCTCACTGGCAAATGGTTGGAGCTGATCCAAACTACGATCCCGGCGACTCGCCGCATCGCTCTGCTCTGGGATTCTACGACCGGGTTCTCACAACTGACTGCCATGAAGGTCACCGCTCAGGGAGTAGGAATCGATCTTCAGATCCTGGAGGTCCGCAATACCAATGAGGTCGATGCCGCGCTTCGCGCCGCCGTAAGCGGTGGTTCGAAGGCAATGGTGATGCTGTCTTCGCCTATCGTGCGCAATTCCTCGAAGCAGATCGCCGAATTCACAACGAAGAACCGGTTGCCGACGATCTCCCCGTTCCGACCGTTTGCAGATTTCGGTGGCCTCATGTCCTACGGGCCGAATCTGGCGGATTTCTTCCCACGCTGCGCAATCTATATCGACAAGATTCTAAACGGTGCAAAACCCGGCGACCTGCCAATCGAGCAACCAACAAAATTCGAGTTAGTGCTCAACCTGAAGACCGCCCAGGCGCTAGGGCTGACGATCCCGCAATCGTTGCTCCTGCGTGCGGACGACGTCATTCGGTGATGGATTGCTCTGCGGTGTGCGCAGGTTTCGCGTTAGCCGCCGGAACGGCGGCGAACGCGACCGGTCCAACTACTTTCCCCAGCGGAGGTCCCATGTCGCACTACATCGACGCCATTGTCATTCCCGTTCCCCGTGTCAACCTCGATACCTACAAGCGCATGTCCGAGGAATGGGGCAACGCCCATCTGCGCCACGGTGCTCTGTATTACTCCGACTCGATAAGCGACGACGCTCAGCCCGGCAAGGTCACGTCGTTTCCGCAGGCCGTGCAACTCAAGGACGGCGAAGTGATCGCGTTGGCGTGGGTCGTGTATCGGAGCAAGGAGGATCGCGACCGCATCAGCAAGGCCGTAATGGAGGATCCGCAACTCAAGGAGTCGATGGACCCCTCGAAGATGCCTTTCGATGGCAAGCGCATGTTCTGGGGTGGGTTCCAGACCATCGTCGGGCTCGCGGCCGGCCACTAAGCGGGACGATGGAGGATCAGCATGCACGCCGACCCGGACCCACGATCAGTCTTGAACGCTGCGGCTTTCGCAGTCAACCCGAACGCCGCCCTCGTCGGAGACTGAAGGGGCGGCGATCTGCACTTCGCGGAGTGCTGTGACAACCGCGATGTGTCGGATGCCGGGCGCCGAGAACGTGCACGCCGCGATCGATAGGACCTCTTTGGGTCGAACTCGATCCTCAAATCCAGGTCGGCCAAGAATTGTCGTTCCGTGCCGTTGCGTTCTGGTTGATCGAGCTGTGTCGACCTCGAATTCGCGGAACCTACCAGCCGAGATCGGCCCAGGTAGCAGTGTTGGTCCAATAGTAAGGGTCCGACAAGTCGCGCGCGGTCGCCTTCTGCATCGCGGTATCCTGTTTGGCGCGGTATTCGCTCGCCTGTTTCGCCCCGTCCTGTCCGGCTAGCTTGCTATCCGGATGGAGCTGTTTATACGCGTCATATTCCTTCGGGCCACCGACGTAGACCTGGTTCCTGGGCGCATCCGGGTAGATGAAATACTTCTTGCCCGTGCGCTGCATCGCTCTGATCTTGCCAGGCGCCATGCGCTTTACCCAGTCCTGCTGTGCCGGGGTCGTCGCCACGAGCACCTTGAAACCGAGGCCCAACAGTTCCTTCTCCACCTCGGTCGGCGTGGCCGCGGCAGCGCCCCCTGCAATGAGCGCTGATACTGTCAATGCTAAGAGTACGATGAGCGAGTTCGCCCGGCGAGAGTTCAAGAATTGATTCATGGTATTCGGCGACTCCTTATCGCAAATGATTTGAATTGTGTCACCGACGGTGGTTGGCGATAGCGGCTTGGGCCGACCGACTGCGTTCACTTGAATTCAACGTTGTCGAGCTGAGCGCGCGGCCAAAGAGCGGCGCGACAAGCCGGCGCGTCTCGATACGATGCGAATTGCCGTCGGAGAATACGTTGCGTGCGCGCGGACCGCAAGTTCCGCGGTCTGCATCGGGGCGTGTCAACGCCGCGCCCGGGAGCCAAGTCCTCAATATCGAGGGAGTCGATTGGGCTTGGTAAGGAACGATCCCGGCTCGATAGTCACTTGAACCGCATTCCATGTTTCTGGGCAATCTCGTTTAGCTGTTCGCGTGTGAGTTGCTTGGGTGGTGATCCAGGGACACTGGATGCCTCACGAAAGAACGCTTCGGCACCCGGTGGTGCCACAGCCCAAAGCAACAAAAGCTCACTATCGGGATTCTCAATGCCATGCCAGACGCCATTGGGAACATACATGGCCGAACCTTTTTCCACCCGCATCCGGGTGTCACCTAAGATGCCAAAGCCAGCCCCTTCCAGAACGAACAGCACCTCATCCGCTTCGTTGTGCTGATGGACAGGGATGCCCGCATGGATCGGGACCTGCTGTGTCCCCAAGGCCATGTTGTCTGAACCTCTGCTGGGGTCAACCTTGATAAAGAGACTTCCGGCATTGCGAATGAGGTGTTCGCCCTCATTGGGGCCAAGCACATACCCTTGTTTAGACACGTGTTGTCCCTCTGCGACGTTGTGGAGCACTCATTTTGATGGCGGACTATCGTACTCCCTTGGCCGCGGTCGGTACATTTGTTGATCGGCGCATTCAACGCGCGCAGAATAGCCGGCCGCTGTACAGACTTAAATTTTCTGCCCCTCAATATAAACCTTAACGTCGCGATTTCGTATCGCGCAAGGATCATGAGCGGCACGTCCGGCTTCGTTGAACCCGCGCCGATGGAGGGAAGGGGCGCATACAATCGGAGTTCGCGCGTGCAGGCCGGCGGGTTGTCGCCGGCCGTGACACTGCTGGAACAGGCCGCGCGCACGGTTCCGCTGCCACCGACGGCGCAAGCGGTATTCATCGCGGACTATGGCGCGTCGGAGGGGCGCAATTCGCTCAAGCCGATGGCCGTGGCCATCGGCGCGCTCAGAGAGCGCCTTGGCCAGGAACGATCGCTCTTCGTCTTCCACACCGACTTGCCTCGCAACGATTTCGCTGCGCTTTTCGAAATACTCGCGACGGACCCTGACAGCTATCTTCGCAACGACTCCGCCGCATTCGCGGCGGCGATCGGGCGCTCCTATTACGCACAAATCCTCCCCGAGTGCAGCGTGACGCTGGGATGGAGCTCATGGGCCGTTCAATGGCTGAGCCGCACGCCCGCTGAGATTCCGGATCAAGTGCAAGTTGCCTTTAGCCGCGACCCGACTGCGCGCAGTGCGTTTGCCAGACAGGCGGCAGAAGACTGGCAAGAGTTCCTTTCCATGCGCAGCCGCGAGCTGCGTCCCGGCGGCCGGCTGGTCGTCCTGACGATGGCGACTGACGACGCCGGTGATTTCGGCTATAGGCCGCTCCTCGACGCGATTTACGCGACTCTCGGCGATATGGTCGATGAGGGCCTCATTCGCGTGGAAGAATTGCGGAGGATGGCTATTCCCACTGTTGCAAGAAGCAGGGCGCAGTTTGCGGATCCATTTGAGAAAAGCGGGCGCTTCGAAGATCTGACGATCGAACACTTGGAAGTCTTCCACGGCGAGGATGGCATCTGGGCTCAGTTCGAGACCAATGGCGACGCTCAAGCGTTCGGCGCGCAGTGGGCTGCCTTCTCGCGAGCGTCGGTGTTCCCGACTCTGGCGGCGGCCTTGGACGGGGGTGCGGATGATGCGCGCGGCGCCAAATTTGTCGATCGCTTGGAAGCCGGTGTAGCTGCTCGTCTCTCGGTGTCACCGGAGCGAATGACGATACCGCTTGCACAGATGCTTCTTATAAAGGGAGCGGCTCCTGCTCATGAGTCTTCGCGCTAGAATCAAAATTCCATTTGCGCCCGAATAGAATGTTGGTCTATCCAAGGCGATTGGCTCGACTCAATCTACGCCACCCGACGAGAACGTAGACGCCATGCACAGTTCGCAACGCTCGCTGGAATATTCAGCGTCCGGTCCCGTTGCAGCGCGGGCAGCGTTGGCTCAGCTGTGGCACGCGGCCGGTCACCCCGACGAACCGCTGTCGCGAATCAGACTCACTGGTTCGGAACCCGTGTTGCCATCTTCATTCGCGGTCGGTACCGCAGCTCAAGCCAGCATCGCGGCCTCGGCGCTCGCCGCTGCCGAACTATGGCGCCTGCGCGGCGGACGGCACCAACTCGTCACCGTCGACATGCGCCATGCGGCCATGGAGTTCCGTAGCGAGCGCTATTTCCGTGTTGACGGAAAGAAACCTGGTGAGATTTGGGACAAGATCGCAGGGACATACCGCTGCGGTGACGGCCGGTGGGTTCGCATGCACACCAACTTCGCGCATCACCGCGACGGGGTGCTTGCGCTGCTCGCCTGCGACTACGACAAGGCTGCGGTGCAACGGGCGCTGCTCAACTGGCGCGCCGAGGAGTTTGAAGAGGCTGCAGCCCAAGCGGGACTCGTGGTCACGGCGAAGCGATCCTTCGAGGAGTGGGACCAACACCCGCAGGGCAGGGCGGTGGGCACGCTGCCAGTATTCTCCATCGAGCGTATCGGTGACGCGCCGCCGCAACCGCTCTCGGCTACGCAGCGGCCGCTGAGCGGTGTGCGTGTCCTCGATCTCACGCGAATCATCGCGGGTCCGGTGTGCGGCCGTACGCTCGCCGTGCATGGTGCAGACGTCCTGCTTGTCACGGCGCCCCATTTACCCGCGATCGAACCGTTGGTGATCGACACTGGGCGCGGCAAGCTGTCGTGCCAGATCGACTTACGCGACCCGGTCGGGCAATCCACGCTGCGCGCTTTGTTGCGAGATGCCGATGTCTTCGTTCAGGGGTACCGCCCCGGCGCGCTCCAAGCGTTAGGATTCGGTCCGGAGGAGGTGGCGCGACTTCGTCCCGGTATCGTCTACGTATCGCTGTCCGCATACGGCCACGTCGGACCGTGGGCGGGTCGGCGCGGATTCGATTCGCTCGTGCAGACCGCGAGCGGCTTCAACGAGGCGGAAGCCCAAGCGGCGGGGACAGATCAACCGCGACCGTTGCCGGCCCAAGCGACTCGATCACGCTGCGGGCTTCCTGATGTCCTTCGGGGCCATCACTGCGCTCGCTCGCCGCTGTACCGAGGGCGGCAGCTGGCATATAAGAGTGTCGCTCGCGCAAACGGGAAAATGGCTGCGCCAGCTCGGTCGAATCGAAGACGGGTTGTCCAGTGGTGAAACAAGCTTCGATGATGTTCAGGACCTGCTGGAGGAGCGCGATTCAGGATTCGGGCGCTTGACGGCGATCCGGCATGCAGCGCAACTTTCAGAAACCCCGGCGCGCTGGGAGCGTCCTTCGATGCCGCTCGGGGCTCACCTTGCCGTGTGGCCGGAATGAAAATGGGCTTGACGCGGAAAGCGTGCCCTGGAGATGGGCGCAGTCGTTGAATTCAGAGCGGGAGCTGTACACCTCATACCAGCACGCCTCGTCCAGCCACTCGCGAACTGCTTCGGAGTGTGTGTGCCGGACCGCCGAAGTAATGAACGGGGCATCATCGTGGTCGGGGCGACCCGCGCGCCAATCCGCTCGTTGGTTCGGCAGCCCGCGACTGAAAGCCCCGCTACGCGGGCGACTCGGTGCACGAGGGTGCCGCACCCGTTCAATTCGCGTCGATAAGGTATCCACTGACGCTGAGGAACGCAAACGCGCTAGGTCCAACCGACCCACTAAACGTGATTCCGACCACCAAGGCTTGTCCCGCGTCTACGTACATACGTATCGGCTGACTGGCGACAACCTCCACTTGGCCACTCACACATGTCCCGCAGGGCGAACTGAAAGTGGGCGCAATGAAATGGGCGAAGTTAACGGTGCTCGGATTGCCTGGATCGGGAGCGACGCCAAGGAGATAACGGTTCACGGTTGTGCCTGAGGCCATTCCAGCCTCTGACGAAAAGTGTTCGACGATCAGGCGCTTTCCGGCTGGAACGATGTAAAGCGTGGAGTTTAGGCCGAGGCCAGTTACCGACCCTCCGCCCTCCACCTGAATGGGCTGCCTTATCGAAGCGGTAGTCGGAAGCGGGATCGGGGAACCAAGCGTTACTGTGGGCGTGTTCGCAATGCTCACACTGCTACCCGGCGCCAGTCCGACAGTTCCCGTCACCGACCCGGTAACCGGTACCGGATTGGCCGGCGTGTTGACGACGTTGACTTGTAGTCCATCAGGTGGTCCGGCGGCCACTGCCAGCTCCGCCGCACCAAGCGCTCCGAGAACTGCCAGACCAATCAATCCTTGCCGAATCGCCATGATTTTCCCCTCTTAGCCGGTTGGCGCAGATAGGGCAGAATGTAACGTCGCAAGCGCCAACTGTGCGGATGCTCATACCGACAGGGCTGCCGTTTTATTCCTGCAGGCGTCGTGCATCGGAGCAGCCGCAAGGCCGCTCCGGTCGGGACAATCGGTCGTGGACTAGACGGGATTGAGCGAGGTCATGCAGTGAGAGGTAAGTTGCAATACTCATTCTCTGGCGCCGGGTAACGCCATGCCGAACTTCGGTTACGGCTATTTGTTGTATCTACTTCCCGGGACAAGGCGCCAATTTGCCTTCGTCGGCGACTTGGGCCAACGCATCTGCGTCGATCCGACCTCGAAGATTGTCATGGTCCAGACGGCGCTTGAGACGAACGCCGAGGTCTGGCTTCTTTGGGATGCCGTGGTCGAGCAGGTCGGCCAGGAGACTCGACGGTAAACCCGTCAGGATAGATAAAACCCGCCCGCTTCCTCCAAACAAGCACTATAATGCAGGTTACCTCAGGGGCCGATGGATGAACCCTACTTCGCCTGTGCCCGCGCGCGACAGCTTCCTAATGGCGCTCGGTGAGACGATTCGCACTGTCCGTGCTCGCCGTGGCATGACGCGGCGGATGCTGGCGACTGAAGCCGGCGTTTCCGAGCGCCACCTGGCAAATCTCGAATCCGGTCTCGGCAATGCGTCCATCATAGTGCTGCGACAGGTCGCGCGAGCGCTCGGTTGCCCGCTGGCCGAATTGGTCGATGCAAAGGAGGGCTCATCTCCAGAGGCAGCGCTGTTGCGAGATTTGCTGCGCGATCGTAGCGAGACTGAACTGCAGCGCGCGCGCATCGCCCTTGCACGACTCTTCGGTGCCCAATCCACCGAACCCGAGCGGCGAAAGCGCATTGCGCTCATCGGCCTTCGCGGCGCCGGCAAGTCGACACTTGGTCGGATGCTCGCCGACCAACTCGGGGTTTCCTTCATTGAGCTCAACCGGGAAATCGAGCGGGTGGCTGGGTGTAGCGTCACGGAGATTCACGCACTGTACGGCCTGTCCGCCTACCGCCGGTATGAACGGCGCGCCCTTGACAATCTTATCCAGCATCCTCAACCACTCGTGATCGCCACGCCCGGCGGCCTTGTGTCTGACGCGGGCACGTTTAATCGGTTGCTCGAACACTGCTTCACCGTGTGGCTCAAGGCGTCGCCGGAGGAGCACATGGGCCGCGTGATCGCGCAGGGCGATAACCGGCCGATGGCGGGCAACGGAGAAGCGATGGACGACCTTCGTCGCATTCTCGCCGGCCGCGCCCCCTTCTATGCAAAGGCCGACTTAGCCTTCGATACATCGGGCCAATCGCTGGACCAGAGTCTTTCAGGCTTACGTGATGCGATCGAATCCGCACTGGCGGACGAATCGATCGCGGGGGGTTGACACTCAAAAAAATATGCACTAGGGTGCATGACACGAACAGGCACCAAACTGCAGGACATACTAAAGGTGCTTAGAGGAATTCTCGACGATCACGCGCATGCTTCTGCCGAGCCCATGTAAGCCGGGCCTAGGTTGGAACGGCAAACTTTACTGCAGCTTCGGCGGAGGCTGTGGCTTGGAAGTCTAAGCGTCTAAGGAGGAGTCACCCATGAGATATCGAGGCTTTGCGTTTTACGCAGCTATAGCGTCGATCTTCGCGGCTGTGCCGGGGGCAGCGGTCGCGCTGCCGACATGCGCGGACCTTGCAACCAATCCCGCTTATGGCTTGGCGGGGAATCCCCAGGTAAGTGAGCTCACGGCCGCTCTACAGGCTGCGGGTGGGGGGAACACGCCTTACTGCAGAGTGGATTTCATATTCTCGGGTGAATCGGGTCCGTCGGCGGGATATCTGCCCGGGCAAAGCCAGCGCCTCGTCATTCGCGTCGGCCTGCCCCCAAATAGCGTCGATATCACGAGCCCGACTGCTGCAGGTTCGGTGCCATGGAACGGCAAGAACCGCGACATTGGCGGCGGTGGCTACGCCGGCGCGGTCGGCGCCGTTACCTCCTCCACCAATCTTGGCTACGTCGGCACTTCGACCGATACCGGTCACGCCGCTGCGCAGGGCGGGAGTTTCGCTCTCAATCCGGACGGCACACTCAATGTCGGCCTGATCGAGGATTTCGCCTCGGATGGAATCCACGAGCAGCACGTCTGGGGGGTGCAGCTTGCGCAGACCTATTACGGCACAGCGCCAATCCGCAAATATTGGATAGGTTGCTCGACAGGTGGTCGCCAGGGCCACTATCAGGCGCAGAATTTCCCGCGGGACTTTGACGGCATTCTTGCCGGCGCGAATGCCTACAACTGGGATCGGTTCATTACCGCCGAGCTATGGCCGCAGGTCGTGATGAACCAGTGGGTTGGCGGGCCGATCGCGTCAGCCAAGCTCAACGCCGTGACGAACGCGGCGATCGCTGCATGCGACGCTCAAGACGCAATTCCGGGCGACGGTATCATTCAAGATCCGCGTGCGTGCACTTACAGTGCGAAGTCATTCCTCTGTAGGGCATACGGTGGGTCCAGCTCCGATCCGAACTGCCTCACCCCAAGGGAAGTTTCAGCGGTGAACCAGATCTGGGATGGTCCCAGGGACGCTCAGGGCAACCGTGTCTGGTATGGTCTCGAGCGCGGTGCCTCACTAAGCGGCGGCTTGGCGGGCACGAACCCATTCAGCATCGCAACCGACCACTTCAGATATTGGATCCATCAGGATCCAAACTTCGACTGGCACACGGTGACGTATGCCTCGTTCGTGAACGACATGCTGACGTCGATCGCGAAGTTCAATGACGTGATCGGGACGGACGACGATCTGATTGCGTTTCGCAATGCAGGCGGGAAAATGATCACCTATCATGGGCTCAGTGACCAGCTGATCTTTCCACGCGGAACGTACCACTACTACAACACCGTAGCGCAAGGCAACTACCAGGACACGCAGCAGTTCTACCGCTACTTCCCGTATCCTGGCAACGCCCACTGCGGCGGGGGTACCGGTCCGCAGATCAACGCGGAAGCGCTGTTCTCAACGCTCGTGAACTGGGTCGAGAACGGCGTCGCGCCAGACTATGTCGTGGCATCGCAGAGTAGCCCTGCACGCACCCGCAAGATCTGCATGTATCCGAACGTGCCGGTCTATAACGGCAGCGGCAGCACGGACGATGAGGCGAATTTCCACTGCGAAGTGCGAAACGCAGACGACTTAAGCGATACACTGACGATCGGACAGCAGTACGAAACAAGCACGAAGGCCAATACCGATCCCGGTCCCGATTAACTTAGCTGGGCCGATCCAGAGCGGTGTGGCCTCGCGGCCATGCCGCTTTTTGCACAGGAGGGGAATCTTCGCGCTCGATTGCGCGACCAGACATCATGGCCCTTTCGACGACACTCCGCGACCTCGGCTGGCGCGCAGCCGACTTCGACCTGCCTGGCACTGACGGGCATCACCATACCCGCGACGCGGTTCGCGGCCCGAACGGCCTGCTGGTCATGTTCATTTGCAATCACTGCCCGTACGTCCAGGCCGCGCTGGACAAGATCATTCGCGACGCGGCCGAACTCGCCGGCCGCGGCGTCGGCTCGGTGGCGATCTGCAGCAACGACGCCGCCGACTACCCGGAGGACTCGTTCGACAACATGAAGGCGCTCGCCGCGCGCCTGCGGTTTCCGTTTCCGTACCTGTGGGACGAGAGCCAGCGGGTGGCGCGCGATTACGGCGCCGTGTGCACGCCGGATTTTTTCGGCTTCAATGCCGGATTGAGCCTGCAATACCGAGGCCGCATCGACGACGCCGGGCGCTCCTCCAAGCCCGACGCTGCGCGCGAGCTCTTCGATGCGATGGTCCAGATCGCACGCACCGGTCTGGGGCCGGCAAAGCAGGCCGCGAGCATCGGCTGCTCGATCAAGTGGAGGCACTGAGGAACGGATCGGGCTCAGTTCTCCATAAGCGGTCTGTCATCGACGTTTCTCAATTTGCTCCAGCAGCCGTTGGACGAGTGCAGTTCTACGCCCGAACCCAACCCACACCTGCCGCTGGCGATTTTCTGGCCCAGTGACCGATGTACGTTGTAAGCCGCCGTTCGCTGAATTCTTCGAGAAGAACAGAATTCGGTGCAAGCGCTGATTGCCGGATTTCTATCGGCGATGTGGGAAAGCTGCAGTTCGAGCGCCTTCATTTCAAAACGTGGACAGGGCGCGATCGACCCCACGGAGTCGGTCGCGCGCCTACGTACTACTTACTCGTGGTGCGGACGCCTACGACGCATCGCAAATGCTACGAAGGTGGCCCCGAGCAGCGCAAGAGTCGACGGTTCGGGGACGACGACTCCTTCGAGATCTGATTGAGCGTTCACTGTCAAAGCAGTAGGCCCAATACCTGGTAAGAAGACCGTTCCGGTGAATACGACTTGCGGAGCTCCCGTTTCGGGGATCTCACTCGTAATTCCCTCACCTGCAGTCGGAATACCCCTGGTTCCGTCGGACCTGAACGTTGCGAGGAATCCGACCGGCACTTCGCCTGCGGGCGACAGAAAGGTGAAGAGGTCGATGATATCGCTAACGCCACCGCCACCGCCCTCCATATTCATGAAGCCAGCTTGAGTGAGGCCAATTGCCGCTAAGCGCGTACCCGTGCCAGTCACGTTGCCAAGACTGACGCTGGCAGACCCGCCCCCGCCGGTGTCGGTTTGAGTTTCAACACCGCCATTTGCAATCGTTATAGTCGCACCGGGGATGTCGGTGGTCACCACGACGAACGGAACAACATTGTCATCTGGATTCTCAATGAACGAAATGAACGCTGCACTCGCATAACCCGACCACATCACGGCGACTACGATCAGGGCGAGCTTCACAAGCAACCCTTGTATCTTCATGGATTTCTCCTTTTTCGCCATTTTACCGAGAAACAAATGCCATTTCATCTGTAGTGTTTAAGCTGAACGCTACAATGTCGCTGCATCGATCGTGCCATTTAGTAATCTCTTTTGCATTCAATGATATGCAAAACGAGTCACTTGCACGCTGTAAAAAAATACGACAGTGCGGGCTCCTGACCCTATCTGCACGGTCTTCTTTGTATTCAACTGTGTGCGAAAGTGACCGACCCGCGTGCCGTAAAAAAATCTGACAGTGCGTCTTCGATCCTTTTGTGATTTCACTAATCACTGCCGTTGCTGCGACAAGCTACGTCTGCTATGCCTTGAGCCCAGTCATTGGCGACGCGAGTTTTTTGAGGCATGAAGGAGGGTAGCCAGGCGCAGTTGCCTGCGCCCAGCCCCCGAGGAACCGAGCATGCAAGTTTCCCTGCACTCGGCTCGAGCAGTACAAAGGCCAGTATCTATACGTCACTGACCCGGGAACTCGGAATACTTCCCGAGCGCCCTTCGCGATACACATCCGCAGCCGCTGTACATGCCTTGCGACAATGTTGGGGGGCGCACACGCCCAGTGTTGCAGCGTTCATTTGCCTTCCCCCACACTAACGGTTCAACGAACTTTTTCGCGACGTGCCACCTATCGGACGTGGGCCCACTTTCGTGTCAGGTAACGTTAAAACCTGTATCCGCGCCATTACAGCACGGCATTCGCTTCTTCCAATATCCTACTCCCGCACCACCATGGGCAGACCTTGCGACCTGCTGTCTCCCGAAGGAGAGCGATACGGGGTTTCCACGTTCCACTTGCAGAAGTATGTCGGGTTAGGCGGCTGCTTTCGACCGGGAGGCGTATGGGTCACGAAAGCGCACAGCCAAGGCGCTGTTCCCACCTCCATCACCATTTTGGTTAAAGCGTAAAAGCCACTTCCGCTTATTCCACTTGACGATCCTTATCGCAGCTTCAAATGTTTTCGCCATACCAACTGGAGGGTAGCCAGGCGCGGTTGCCCGCGCCCAGCCCCCGAGGAACCGAGCATGCAAGTTTCCCCGCACTCGGCTCGAGCAGTACAAAGGCCAGTAGCAGTACGTCACTGACCCGGGAACTCGGAATGCTCCCCGAACGCCCTTCGCGATACCCATCCGCAGCCGCTGTACATGTCTTGCGACAATGTTGGGGGCGCACACGCCAGTGTTGCAGCGTTCATTTGCTTTCCCCCACACTAACGGTTCTCCAAACTGTCTCGCGACGTGCCACCTATCGGACGTGGGCCCACTTTCGTGTCAGGTAACGTTAAAACCTGTATCCGCGCCATTACAGCGCGGCATTCGCTTCTTCCAATATCCTATTCCCGCAGCACTATAGGCAGACCTTGCGGCCTGCTGTCTCCCGAAGGAGAGCGATACGGGGTTTCCACGTTCCACCTGCAGAAGTATGTCGGGTTAGGTGCCTGCTATCGGCCGGAAGGCATTTGGGTCACGAAAGCGCACTAGATAGACGCTGTTCCCTCCTCCATTACCTTTTGGTTCAAGCGTAAAAGCCATTTCCGCTTGTCATGAGTGACGACCTTTATCGCAGATTCAAATGTTTTCACCAATACCAACTATCTAGCACTGCTCCGGCTCATGGCTGCCAGAAGGGTATGCCTCTCGCGATTGATACCCCGCACCTCACGATGCTTCGTTACGTTGTCAGAGCCGCTCTTTATTCAGGCCCCTAGATTCACCCGGTGACACGGATGGTTCCCTCCATTGAAGTGGGAACAACTTCCACAAGCGACTTCGTGTCGCACATCTAGCACTGATCAGGCTTGTGGCTGCCAGAAGGGTACGCCTCTCGCGATTGATACCCCGCACCACACGGCGCTTCGTTACGTTGTCAGAGCCGCACTTTATTCAGGCCCCTAGATTCATCCGGTGACACGGATGGTTCCCTCCATTGAAGTGGGAACAACTTCCACAAGCGACTTCGTGTCGCACTGGCCGAAGGTGGCCGCTCACGGAAGTTCAAGCGACTACACCAAACGGCCGCCGAGTAATGCATAGCCGCCAACGAGGTGTGAAGGCAGCTATACGCGCAGCGCCGCCGATCGGCGCCTCCGCTCCAACGGGTGTGAACGACCCGTTCCAGCCACTCGCGCTAACCAGGAGGGGACGTTCGCTAATCAGTGCTGAGGCGTAGTAGCGCAACCGGTCCCGGGCACTGTTGCACTTCGGCGAACAGAACCGCTTGAACGCGATCAGACTCTTGTCGATCCACGAAGCGGTGCCGACGACGATGCGGCCTATCGGCGGGTCGACTCCGCTTCAGACCGTCGCGTCCTCGTGACCTGGATTGGTCGGTGTTGCTGAGGTCGCACGACTTGGCCTGGCCTGTCGCCGACGGCCCGCCGCCTTGACTCTGGGAGGTGCCGACGTCCAGTCCGATCAGCGAATCGATCACGCGGCGCTGCTCGGCGGAGCGAAGCACTCGGGGACGCGCGTCACCCTCTTGCCGGCGATGATCATGCCCAGCACCTCGTCTTCGGTGACGTCGGCGGTGCGGTAGGTGCCGACGGTCTTGCCATTCTTCATGACCGATAGCCGGTCGGAAAGGCCGAACACGTCGGGCATGTCGTGGGAGATCAGGAAGATGCCAACGCCGCCCGCTTTCAACTTGCGTATCAGGTCATGCACCATGCGCGTTTCCTCCGGCCCGAGCGCGGCGCAGGGCTCGTCCATGATCAGTGCGCGGGCGTTGAAGTGCAGAGCGCGCGAAATGGCGACTATCTGGCGCTGCCCGCCCGATAGCGAACGCACCGGCACGC
Source organism: uncultured beta proteobacterium (assembly GCA_963829375.1). Taxonomy (GTDB): domain Bacteria; phylum Pseudomonadota; class Gammaproteobacteria; order Burkholderiales; family Casimicrobiaceae; genus PALSA-1003. Next base: position 46,171 of record CAWHIS010000004.1, read on the forward strand.
GGATGTTCTTAAAATTCGGGTTGAGGCGGTGGAACACGTCGCGCGCGGCCTTTTCCATCGCATACTCGTCCAGCGTGCCCCAACGTGTCGTCAACTCGCGCCCGAGGAACAGGTTGGCCACGCTGTCGAGGTTCTCGGCCAACGCCAGCGTCTGGTAAATGGTCTCGATGCCCAGGCGCTGCGAGTCGGCCGGGCTCTCGATGGCCGCCACGTTGCCCGCCACACGCACCTCGCCGCTGTCGAGCGGGTATGCGCCGGCAAGCAGTTTCATCAGCGTAGACTTGCCTGCGCCGTTGTGACCAAGCAGCGCGACTACCTCGCCGGGGTAAACGGTCAGGCTTACGTCCGCGACAGCATGCACGCCGCCGAAGGCCTTGTGGATGCCTCGCATTTCGATCAGCGGCGAAGAAGTATCGTGGCGGCTCATGTCACGCGTTCCCCAGTCGCGCGGCGGTAGAGAACGTCGAAGACAACGGCCACGATCAGCACCTGGCCGATGATGACCATGCGGTAGCCGATGCTCACGTCCAGCAGCAGCATGCCACTTTCAAGGAATTGCACGATCAGTGCGCCCAGCACTGAGCCCAGCACCGTGCCGCTGCCGCCCGACAGTGCCACACCGCCGATGACCGCCGCAGCGATCACATACAGCTCCATGCCCGTACCCAGCGAATTGGTGCCGGCATTCAGGCGCGATACCTGCACGACTGAGGCAACGGTGACCATCACGGCGAGTAGCAGGAACAGCTTGAGCGTCACCTTCTTGACAGGGATGCCCACCAGCAGCGCCGCTTCAGGATTGCCGCCGATTGCGTACACGTAGCGACCGAAGCGTGTGCGGTTGGCGATGAAGGCCAGGCCCATCACCACCACGCCCCAAATCAGCACCGGGATCGGGATGCCTTGGCCGGCGCCATTGTCGGCCAGCACATAGGCGTTCATGGTCGTCACGAAGGCGAGCAGCACGATGATAAAGAACAGCGCCAAGCCGGCGTCGAACCACAGTGGCCGCAGGGGGAATCCGTGCGCCTGCGCACTGCGCCGGCGCGACACGGTGTTCCAGGCCATCAGCGCCGCCAGCGCGAAACCCAGCACCCAACTCGCGGTGGGGCCGAGTGAGCCTTCAAGGCCGCCACCGAGCTTCAGGAACAGCGGGTCGCTGACCGGCTGGGTCTTGCCGTCGGCAATCAGGAAGGCGGCGCCGCGAAATGACATCAGGCCGCCCAGTGTTACCACGAACGAGGGCACGCCCAGGTACGCGACGAGCCAACCTTGGTACAGCGCGATCACCAGCGACACGGCGAGCCCGGCCAGACAGGCCGGGGCCCAATGCCAGCCCTTGCTGTACATCAGGAAGGCGATCAGCACGCCGACGACGCCCAGCACCGAACCGACCGACAGGTCGATCTGGCGCGCGACGATGATCAGCGCAATGGCCGCGGCAACGATGCCGACCACGGCCGTCTGCTGCGCGATGTTGTAGAGGTTCTCCGGCGTCAGGAAGTTGCCCGTGAACGCGTGGAAGACGAGCGCCATCACGACCAGCACGCCTGCCATGATCGAAAGGCGCAAGTCGAGTGCGCTGATTTGCAATCGATTCAACATGCGTCGAGCGGTACCAGACAGCGGCCGCCGCGGCGCGAGCACCGCGACGACCGCGTGCCTGCGCAGGTCTCGCGTTACTTGCAGGCGGCCGGTGCGGTGGCCGGCGCTACGCCCTTGCAGGCGGCTTCTTTGGTGATGTGACCGGCCTTGATCGGGACGTCGAGGTTGGCCTGCGTGACCGGAACGGCCTTCAGGAACATCGCGTTCATCGGGACCTTTTTGTCGCCTTCGGCCCACGTGACCGAACCGTCGACCTTCTTGCCGGTGGCGAGCAATACCGCCGCGGTCGCGGCTTCGCGGCCGAGGTCGCGCGAGTCCTTCCACACCGACACCGTCTGGGTGCCCAGCGCCACGCGGTTCAGGGCGGCGATGTCACCGTCCTGGCCCGACACCGGCACCCCTTTAAGGCCACGCGCCGACAGGGCCGCCACCACCCCGCCGGCCATGCCGTCGTTCGAAGCCACGACGGCGTCGACCTTGTTCGAGTTCTTGGTCAGGATCTGCTCCATGTTCTTCTGCGCGACCTCGGGCTTCCAGCCCTCCGTGTATTCCTCGCCGACGATCTTGATATCGCCCCTCTTGATGGCGTCGGCCAGCACTTCCTGTTGACCCGAGCGCAGGAAGTCGGCGTTCGGGTCGGTAGGCGAACCCTTGATCATCACGTAGTTGCCCTTCGGCCTGGCCGCCAGCACAGCACGCGCTTGCATGCGGCCGACTTCCTTGTTGTCGAAGGTGATGTAGAACACGCCCGGCTGCTCGATCAGGCGGTCATAGGCGACGACCGGGATGTTCTTCGCCTTTGCCTTGGTCAGCGCGGGAAGGATCGCGTCCTTGTCCATGGCCAGGATGATCAGTACCTTGGCGCCTTTGGCGATCAGGCCATCGATGTCGGCCAATTGCTTCTCGGGCGAGCCGCCGGCGTCGGCGCTTACGTAACTGCCGCCGATCTTGGCGAGTTGGCCCTTGATGGCCGCCTCGTCGGTCTTCCAGCGCTCTTCCTGAAAGTTGGACCAGCTCACGCCCACAATGGTCTGCGCCAGCGCGATGGTGCCATACGCGCAGAGGAATACGCCGGCGACGATCTGCTGCTTCAAGTTCATGCTGCCTCCTGTCGAAAGAACAAATCTGTTCCGGCGCCCTGGCTGGCCGCTGCGGCTGGAAGGGCCGCTGCGGATCGTAGTCCAGTCGCGACTGTACGGCATGCATCGGCCACTTGGTCGAACTGAAGCCGTCATACCTGCAGCTGGAAAGCGGTCATCCAAATCGAATTCGTGAGTACGGCGTTCCTTGCAAGAAGAACTAAGTGCTAGCCCCCGTCGAGAGGTCAATACCCCAATGCTAGCCCCGTCCCCCTTCGAGGATCGTTGGCACCGTAGAAGTGTTCCTTGCCGCGCGGTTTGCCGTTAAGCGACGGCGCCCCGACCAGAATGCCCGCAGCGTGGCCGGGGGGCTGCGGGTCGGCCAGCTTGTGGCCCATGTCGACCAGGATCTTGCGTGTATCGGGGTTCAACGCAAAGATCTCGACGTTGGTCGTCTCCGGCAGCCACTGCTGATGGAATCGTGGCGCATCGATCGCCTCCTGGATGTTCATGCCGTAATCGACTACGTTCAGAATGCAATGCACGACCACGGTGATAATGCGGCTACCGCCAGGTGTACCGATCACCATGACCGGCTTGCCATCGCGAGAGACGATGGTCGGGCTCATGGAGCTCAGCGGACGCTTGCCCGGCGCGATCGAGTTGGCCTCGCCCTGCACGAGTCCGTACAGATTCGGCACGCCGAGCTTGGCCGTAAAGTCGTCCATCTCGTCGTTCAGTAAAATGCCGGTCTTCGCCGCGGTCACTTTGGCGCCGAACCAATCGTTCAAGGTATAGGTCACCGACACCGCATTGCCTTGATTGTCGACGATCGAATAGTGTGTGGTATTGGTGCCTTCGTGCGGCGGCACACCCGGTTTCAAGTCGGGTGAAACACCGGCCTTGCTAGGGTCGATGACCGCGCGGACTTTCTCGGCGTAGCCCTTATCCAGCAGACGATCAAGCGGGTTCTTCACGAAGTCCGGATCGCCAAGGTAGCTGTTGCGATCGACGTACGCATGGCGCATTGCCTCAATTTGATAGTGCACGGCCTGCGCCGAACGAAAACCTAGATCTTTGAGCGGATAACCCTCCAGGATATTGAGGATCTCGCACACCACCACGCCGCCCGAGCTGGGCGGCGGCGCCGACACGATGTGATAGCCGCGGTAGTCGCATTCGACGGGCGCCAGCTCGCGCACCTTGTATTGCTCCAAATCCGCCTTGGTGATGATGCCCTTGCCCGCAACGCTCGAGGCCGCGATTGCGTCGGCGATCGAGCCCTGGTAGAACGCGGCGGGCCCACGCTGCGCAATGAGGCGCAGTGTTTTCGCCAGGTCCTTCTGCACCAGTCGGTCCCCGGCCTTGTAGGGCTGGCCTTTGTTCAAGAAGATAATCGCGGTCGCCGGGTCATCTCGAAAGTCATCGGTCGCCGTGGCGAACAACGCGATGTCGCCGTCGTCCAGCACGAAGCCGCGCTCGGCAAAACCAATGGCCGGCGCGATCAGCGCGCCACGCGAACGCGTGCCGTACTTTTCCCGGGCGTATTCGAGGCCAGCCACGCTGCCCGGTACGCCTACGGCCAGGTGGCCCTTCGTGCTCGCGTCCTTGATGACATTCCCGGCACTATCGAGGTACATATTGGGTGTGGCCGCGAGCGGCGCCGATTCACGAAAGTCGAGAAACGTCTTGCGTCCATCGGCAAACTGGATGGTCATGAAGCCGCCGCCGCCCAAATTGCCTGCGGCAGGGTAGACCACGGCCATTGCATAACCTACGGCGACCGCTGCATCGACCGCGTTGCCACCGCGCTTGAGCACATCGACGCCGACCTTGGTGGCAAGCTGATGCGCCGTGACCACCATGCCATGTTCTCCCCCAACGGGTGCGACTGACGCGGCGTGCACTGCGGTGCAGACAACTGCCGCAACCGCAACGATCAAGCGGCTTGAAACAAAGTGGCGTCGTGTCATGGAGGAGTCCTCCCAAATCTGATGGTCGACCTCGCGATGTAGGCCGCGGGTCTATTAGCAACCGCGCGACCGGGTCCGCAGCGAACCGTGACCTGACAGAATATCCGCCACGAGCTCGGCCTCGCGCCGGCTGCGCAATGGTCTGTTGGATCTGGCGCGGTACACTCATCGTCCCCGGTCAAGTTGGACGCGTTCGTGATTTGCGCTGGGCACACCAATGCCGGGTCACAGTTGAAATCGTCTGCGCCGATCGATTGTGCCGCCGATGAGAATTGCTCGCAAGCCCCGCCGGAAGCGACATGCCACCTCGCAGGCATACGGATTAATATGAGCAATGCACGGCCTGCCCGGGGCGTAGGTGTGCTGGGAGGAGCAGGGCAACCCTGTACCCGGACGCACACGCGAGTTGGACTGCCGGGTGTCGGCCAGAATTTGGAGAAGGCGATGTCACTGCTGGTGCGTGTTCTTCTTGTGGCCTTATTGGCGACTGCTGTCGTTCCACAAGCGCAGGCACGGGACGAAGCAACTCCGGTCTCCGTCCAAGCCCTTGTAACGTTTAACTCCGATGAGGGGCTCGCACGCTTGGCTCGGGCAACAGCGAAGGTCGATTTTCCGGCCCTGGCGAATCAGTTTGAAGCACAATCCAACGTCGCTTTCTGCGGCCCTACCACGGCAGCCATCGTGCTCAATGCGGTGCGCAGTGGAAGCCGCGACCTGCCCCGCGATCACAGCCGCCTGCATCCTGAGGACCTTCGGTATGTCCCGAGCGGATTCGACCTGACGGTACCGCGTTTCACGCAGGACAACGTGATCAGCAAGGGCTCAAAGACTCGCGCACAAGTTCTTGGAGAGCCCGTCACGGTAGACGGGCAGCAGGTCAGGGACGACGGCTATCAATTGCGCCAGTTCGATGAACTACTCACGGCGCATGATCTTGTTACTCGGCTCGTCGTCGTTGACGATAAGAAGTCCGAGGAGGAGATTCGTGCCGACTTCGTGGAGAACCTCAAGCGTGCCGGTGACTACGTGATCGTCAACTACAGGCGAAAGGACGTGGGTCAGCAAGGGGGCGGCCATATCTCGCCGCTTGCTGCCTATGACGCCGAGTCAGACTCCGTACTCGTCATGGACGTGAATCCCGCGAGTGCGGGTTGGGTTTGGATGCCGGTTACAACGCTTATCAAGGGCATGCGCACGTTAGATAGGGTGGAGAACCGTGGCTACATCCTGGTTCAACCACGCTGAGACCATCGGTGAACCTGCGGGTCGCGGCCATAACCGGTCTGTTCTGCGAGAAAAGGAAGCGACAATGAAGGATCGTTTACAAGCTGTGTTAGCGGCACTATTCGGCGGAGCAGTGATGTCCGTTTACGGGGCACCGCCGCTAGCTGATACCGCAGACCTGATCTACTCGGGCGGCGACATCGTCACCGTCAACGACAAGCAGCCCTCGGTCGAGGCTCTGGCGGTCAAGGACGGCAAGATACTCGCCGTCGGCGATCGCAAGGCGATCGAAGCCCAGCACAAGGGCGCCACGACCAAGATGGTCAATCTCGCAGGCAAGACGCTGCTGCCGGGCTTCTTCGACGCGACTACTTCACTTCGCTGACGGTCGCGAATCAGGTGAATCTGTATGCGCCACCGGCTGGACCCGGCAAAGACGTCGCAAGCATGGTAGTGGCGCTCGTGAAGTACCGCGATCAGCGCAAGATCCCGAAGGGCGAACTGATACAGGCCTACGGCAAGACCGTCTACACGCACAGCTAGGAGGGTGGCTGGCCGGTCTCCTTGAGGGACCGTCCGGTTAGGTCCATGCCCTACACGTGCCGGGGAGCGCGCCATGAAAATCACCGAGCTTGAGGTTCATATTCTCCGCGCCCCGGACGAGGGCCGGCCGCATTGGGTCAGCCATTTCATCGTGCCCCGGGCTAACGAAATCCTGGTCCGCATGCGAACGAATGATGGTCTGGAAGGCATCGGCCTCGCGACCAGCTACACGCCGATTGAGGCGGCGATAAAGGCTTTTCGGACCGGAATCGCCGAGTTGATCATTGGTCAAGATGCGCTCGCGCCGGAGCGGCTGTATCAGAGGCTATTCGCGCTCACGTCGCAGCGGCTGGCCAGCGAGAGGGGCTGGTCGCGCGAGGCGATCGTACGGATCGCCTCGGCGGTCGACATTGCGGCCTGGGACATCGTCGGCAAGGCCGCCGGGTTGCCCCTTTACCGTCTGTTCGGGGGCTACCGCAGCGAAGTACCGTGTTATGTGACGTGCGCCTACTATCGCGAGGGGAAGGACGTTGCCGAGCTTCGCGACGAGATCGAGATGCTCAAAGCGCAGGGCCATAAGGGGTTCAAGGGCAAGGTCGGAGGGCTGCCTCTCGCCGAAGATATCGAGCGGATGGCGGTGGTTCGCGAGGTGATCGGTGACGACAACGATCTGATGATCGACGTCAACCGCGCGTGGGACCTCGATACCGCGATAGAGGGTGCCCGGCTTCTCGAGCCGCTGCGTCCTCGATGGCTCGAGGAGCCCGTGCGCTGGGCGGACGACCGGCGCGAATTGAAGCTGCTCGCGATGCGCACGCACATCCCGCTCTCGGGTGGCGAAAGCGAGCTCACGAGCTATGGTTGCCGCGCCATGCTCGAGGAGCACGCCATCCGCATCCTGCAGTTCGACTGCACGATGATGGGAGGGTTCACGGAGGGCCGGAAGCTCGCGGCGCTGTGCGAGTTGAATCACGTCCAGGTCGCACCTCATCACGACTGCTTCATCCATGGGCACATCGTCGCCGCGAGTCCGGCCGGGTGTATCGTCGAGTCGTTCACCGATCCCGAGCGCGATCCGCTCCAGGCGGAACTCTTCGAGAATCCCCCGAAGATCGCCAATGGCTGGATGACGCTCAATGACGCGCCGGGCCTCGGCTTGACCCTTTCCAATGCGGCCGTACGCAAGTTCGGCGAGCGCATTCTTTAGCTGCTCACCTGAGCGACGAAGGGCGGGTTGACACGAAGGGCGATCTTGCAGAGGATACCGGCGTAGACGATGGATCGGCGAGCGCGCGTAGCTGCAGCTGATTTCTTGTTCCTACGCCTCGAAGTCTCCATGCTCCGATCCAGCCGCCGGGCATGACCGGGAAAATGCATCCCTGCGCGATAGCTTCCCGACGTCAAGCGACTGAACGGGGACTGTACGAACCACACTGACACTGGAGGAAATGCACATGGCAACGACCAGGCGTGCAAAGACCACGAAGGCCACCCCAACCAAGAAGGCGGGCCCGAAGCTCGCGATGGTGCTCAAGGCGCTGAGCGACGCGGCCACCGCGCAGAGGACGCTCGACGCACAGGTGAAGCAGGTGACGACTGCGCTCGCCGCGGCTGGAATCGGCTCCGATATCGGCACCATCGCCTTCGCCGGGCGGAGCTCGACTGGCGGGCTGGTGCAGGTCAATGTCCCGGCGGGCGGCTTCTCGTCGCAGTGGCCGGAGTGGGCTTTTAGTGTCGCCGAGGGGGCGCTGCACTTCAACAAGAAGGTGTGGGTCATCTACAACAACCAACCCTTCGGAAGCAACCTGATCCAAGTGCTCTGCCTGTCCCAGGCCGCCTGATCGGTTCCGCGTCGCGGCGCCAACGCGTCCGGCGATGCCTGCGCGCAGCACGCGGTCCCACAAGGACAGGCTGTGCTACTGCTACAGCGCCTGCGGCTGAGGCGCTCGCTCGGAGCCCTTACGCCGCGACGGTCGTCACAAAGAGGTGACCGCTTGCTGCTTGGCTAACGGTCGCTCAACGCAGGGCTTCTATCCTCATCTGCAAACGGTGCCGCCGACGCTTGACGTTGGCCTTCGGTCCCGTCAGCGAATGCCATCGGCCTTTGGAAAACACGTCCGCATAGCCGCCTTCGGCAAGCGTGAAGGGTGCGTCAACCACGCCCATGTGATCCATTTTCATCGCACCTTTCTTGTGGTCCTGCTCGAACCATTCCGGGCGCACAAAGTCCTGAACTCTTACGCCGCTTATTTTGTAGTAGTTTTCCTGGACGGGATCGCAGACTTCCAGGGCGAAGAACCCTATCCTGCTCTTGCCGTTAAGCCGGAATTTTCCCGCTGAGTACAGTCAATTGTGCAACCGGTCAAGGATAAAGCTCCCAGTGTGTGAACATCAGGCTCGACAACGGGCAACGTGCGGTACGTTGGTCAGCGGCAGCCGGCAATTCGTTCGACAGCCCTGAGCGGGGTTGCTGCATCCTGCGCCATGCGCCGCAATCTTTGCCGCGCGCGATTGAGCCGCGACATCACCGTGCCGATCGGCACCCTCTGCACGCGCGCAATCTCCTCGTAGCGCAGCTCCTCGACCGCAGCGAGTATGAGGACCTCACGCTGCTCGATCGGCAGCCGGTCGATTTGCAGCAACACCTCGGCCAGCTCGACGCGATCGGACTGCGTCGCGCGCACCGGAATCTCCCAGCCCGCGTTGGGGCTGTCGTCGGCGTCGATCGAGGTCTCCGCTAGCTCGCGCCTGCGACTCGCGCACTGATTGACGTGCACGTTGTGCATGATGGTAAAGAGCCACGCGCGCAAATCGCTGCCGGCTTGCCACAGGCGGCGCTTTTCCCACGCTCGGGCCAGCGTATCCTGGACCAGGTCGTCGGCGCGATTGAGGTCGCGGGTCAGGACCCGCGCATAACGCCGCAATCGCGGCAGTGCGGCGACTAGCTCAGGATGTGGTAGCGTATCGGCCATCGGCGGCGCCTGCGGCACGCGGCTAGACGCGACGGCTACTCATCCCTTGACGATGCCGGATGTGGTTTCCGACAGCGAGCGCGCGCGAACCGCGGCGATCGCGCCAACGCCGGCTGCATCGAGTGCGAGCCCGGTTTGCGCAACGACATTTGCATCAGCCCACTCCCGATCAGTTTGCATAGACACGTCGGCTCCGCGTGGCCACTCGAATCACAGACGATTTCCATCCCGGCGGCGCGAGACACGGTGCGCACGCCGAAGCAATGGAGTCTAGTGGGCAGGCGTGGAAGGGAAACGTCACCGAGACGCCATTATTGTTTCGTTTGTTTCATGACGCCCAGGGCACGCGCCGAGTTTCTGGACTCGACGGAGCTCGAACGTTACGCCCTGACAGCCAAGGACAGAATAGCGTGTGGTGGATCAGTTATCGCGGTGAAGGCAAGATCACGGCTGGATGTAACGACACGCCGTGCGGCAACACATGAAAGTGATCCCATTGACACGCATTGCGACCGCGACGCTTGCGGTGCTTTTCGCGACGACCGCGACGCAGCCTAGCGTCACCGCAGCCGAGTCATCGCCCGGTGCGAAGGCAACGCTGGCCGAAATTCAGATCGGCCTGTGTGCACCCGGCAACGAGATCGTGCGCGCGCTTGATCTTCGCCCCCGTGGCGCCCCGATCACGGTCTGGCAGTTCGATGACCCCGCGCTCACCCTCTACGGGCGCGGACTGCGCCTTCGTCTTCGGGTGGCCGCGGATGGTCGATCCGTATTCACGCTCAAGGTGACCAACCAGGATTGCGCGCAACTTGACCCCGGACTGGTGCCGCCGGGTGAGGGCAAGTGCGAATACGACGTTTACGGACAGACCATGGCTGGTGCGGTGTCGCTCAACATTAGTCTGGATGCAAAGAACACAAGTGACCTGATTGCCGGTCGCGTAACACCAGCCCAGGTACTGAGCCCATCGCAGATCGGATATTTGCGCGAGGTTGTCGGGATGTGGCCGTTGCCGGCAGAAATTCGTAAGCTCGGTCCCATGACAGTCCAGACATACCGCACCAAGGGCAAGCTCTACGACATCGATATGTCGAAACTGCCTGGAGGTGAGCAATTTGCCGAGATCTCACGCAAAGTTCCGCGGGAAGACGCTTCGCGAGCGATGGGAGTCATGAAAGCGGATTTGGCTCGAGTCGGCATCGAGATGTGCGCGGATCAATCGTCGCAAGCCGTTAACAAGCTCCGTGCCCTGCTAAATTAGCGAGGGCGGTGCGGACGCAATCGTGGCCACGCGCTGAAGCTCTCTCCCCGCTCGCTTGATGCTGCGTGTTTGCCTTCCCTCGCCAGAGGTGCCGTTACGCCCTGAATGAGAGCGCCAGCTCCAATCCAGCCTTCAGGAACGCGATGAGCTTTCCGAATTCGTCGTCGGAAAGATCGCGTGCCGCGTCGTTCGCGCGGTAGAGATTGGCGAATTCACGCTCGCGGCCGGCCTGCACCGCCAGCCGCCCGATACCCAGGTCCTCCAGCGCGCGCCACACATCCGGATTGTAGGCGCGTGTAAAGCGCATTACGAACGAAATCGGGTCGTGCCGCCCGAGCACCGACGCGAGACGGAGAATGATCTCGAACGGCAATGCCGCCTTGCCATTTTCGACCAGAGTGAGGAGGGCGGGGTCCTTCAGATCGATCGCGTTGCCGACTTCGCGCAGACTCATGCCTGATGTCTCGCGCGCTGTGCGCAACAGTCCTCCAGCCTTCTCCAGGGCTTTGCGCTGCTCGGGCTTGGTCAGGACCATACGGGCGGCTGCCATGGAAGCATCGGTCGCCATGCCGGCCATGCCGAGCACCGAATCGGTCCACGAGCGAAGCTGCCGGGCCAGGCCGAGGACCGCTGGTTCGCGTGTGCTCGAACCGGCGCTGGATTTGCCGCGTCCTTTGGCGCTGGCGCCGGTCGGTTTGCGTGATGCGGTCTTGCGTTTGGTCGTCATGCGCGGGTCACCCCGTCTTTCGTCGAAGGTACGCACGATGCCACAACGATGGCCGTTGCGTCCAACCGTCGCGATACCTTCATGGGGTCTTGGCTGCGGCAGCGGCATGCGCGCGGCCACGGGATATGCGCTTGGACGATTTCCCACGTCGGGCCGCGACAGTCCCTTTGCCATCGCTGCGTCCATTGCCTGGGGTGGTGCGGCGAGCAGGGCCTTGCTTGACCTTCTTGCCGACTTCCGCGGGGGCGGAAATCCGCGCCGAGACCGCCGCGCCCATTTCCGCGATCGAGGCGCGTATGCAGTCGCCGAAGAACGCAGGGTCAGGCACCATTTCCGGACAACTCGTGAGTGAGATCGACATGTGGCCGCCGAAACTCGTCACGGCGAAGATCGCCCCGATACCGTCGCCGATTGGCGCAACGCCGGAAAGGTAAGCGAACTTGGCGCCCAACATTGTGAGTTCGACGCTCGGGCCGGGGACATTGGTCACGATGCAGTTGTGCAGCACCAGCGGCCCTTTACCGCCGAGAGCGGTCAAGGTTGCCAGCCGGCCGGCGAAGGCGAGCGTGGCGGGCGGCGCGTACTTGCTGATGTCGGTGAGGTCATGACCGCCGATCGCCTTCGACATCGCCTTGGTCTGCGCCGTGCCCTGCTGAATCTTCTCGAGTCGCGCCAGCGGATCGGTGACGTCGCTCGCGAGCGGAAAGGTGAGAAAGGAGATCGTATTGCCGCTCGTCTGCCGTTCGCCCGCGTCCTGTCGAGTGTTCACCGGCGCCAGTGCCACCAGCGACTGTGCGGGAAGCTCCTTCTTGCTCTCCAGATAGCGACGCAGCGCGCCGCCGACGATCGCAAGCACCACGTCGTTGACAGTCGCGCCGGGAACCGCCGCCCGGATGTGCTTGACCGTAGCGAAGTCGAACACCACGCTTTCGAACACGCGCTGGCTCGATATCGGTTGATTGAAGCGCGTGCGCGGGGCGCCGCCTTGCGGAGTGAACAACGCTCGCGACAGGAGCTTCATAGCCGCCATCGACAGCTTGGGCAGCGCTCGCGATACCGGACCCGCGAGTTTCAGCGGTGCCGCGACGTTATCGACCACGACCCTGGAGATCGTGTCGAGGAACGTCGGCGTTGCTTCCTGGCGGACGACGTTCTTCTGCTTTGCGAGCACGGGCGTGGCTTTGCCCTTCGCGCCGAGAACATCGTGCAATGCCCACGTCAGTTCCGCCATCGCGGTGCCGTCGACGGCGGCATGGTGAACCTTGGTGATCAGGGCAAAACTGCCCTTTGGCAACCAATCCACGTTGTCCAGGCCTTCGATCACGTACATTTCCCACGGCGGCCGCATGAGGTCGAGCGGCCGCGCATGAATGCGCGCCGCCATGATCTGGAACTGCCTCCAATCGCCGGGCTTGGGAAGCGCAAAATGGCGAACGTGAAAATCGATGTCGAAGCCGGGATCACTCGCCCAGTAAGGATAGGCAAGCGGCGGCTGGACAATCTTGTTGCGGAACATCGGCGAGACGTCGAGCCTTTTCTCGAGATGCCCGACGATCTGCCGAAAGCGCAGCGGTCGTGCGAGACCGCTCTGGTCGTAGATATAGATCACCGTGACATGCGACGCGGCATGCGGACGATCCATGTGGAGGAATAGCGCGTCTTGTCCGCTTAGCTTTTTCATGGGCCTTCCTGGTGATGAGTCAATCGGATTGCGCGTGCGCGAGCGTTGGCTGCCCCGCGACCGCGGCACCGGGCACCGGCCAGCTGGTGCAGCGGAGGACGAAACGCGCGATGGACGCGATGGCGCGCCCGCTCTCGGGCAGAAACGAAAGTGCCTGAAAGCAGTGCTGCATGCCGTGCCAGAGCTCGAGTTCGACGTCCACGCCTGCGGCGCGTGCGCGCTCGGCGAAGCGGACCGCATCGTCGCGGAGCATTTCCCGGGTTCCCGCCTGCAGCAGCAGCGGCGGCAGCCCGGCGAGGTCGCCGAACAACGGCGATACCATGGGATCCAGGAGTCGCTCGGCGCCGACATAACGACCGCGCAGCATGAGCAGCGTCGCGAGGCGGAATATCGCGTCGCTGCGTTCGTTTTCGAAAAGGCTCGGCGACGACATCGTGAGATCGACCGGCGGCGAAACCACGAATCCGCATGCCGGTGCCGGGACTCCGCGCGCCTTCGCGCCGAGCAGTGTCACGAGCGTCAGGTTTGCGCCGGCCGAGTCGCCGGCGATCACAACGTTGCGCGGCGCGACACCCTGCGCGAGCAGCCATCGGTACGCGGCGAGACAGTCATCCACACCCGCAGGAAACGGATGCTCGGGTGCCAGCCGATAGTCGACGAGCAGTGCGCGCGAACCAATCGCGCGAGCGATGCGCGCCGCAAACCGTGCATGCAAGTTGGGAAATCGCAGCGCAAAGCCGCCGCCGTGCAGGTACAGCAATACGCGCTCCGGCTGCGATGACGGTACGTCCACCCATTCGCAGGACACGTCGTCGGCTACGACACGGCGTGCGCGTGACGTCGGCCGGCGTGCTGAACTTGCGCCGGTCGACTTCTTCGTATTGGCGGCGCAGTGCGACCAGATCCACATCCGGCGGGACAGGGCGCTTGACCGTCGTGCGCAGCAGCAGCTCCACCCAGCGCGCCTGCCAGCTCATCGATGGCCGGTCGTGCTCTGCCGCCATTGCGTTCGTGGCGTCGATGCTGCTACCCATAGCCTCAAGCCTCAGGCCACGCGACGGGTCTTGTTCCGCCAGTAGGGCTCGCGCAACGTCGTCTTGAGGACTTTGCCGGCCCCTGAGAGCGGCAGCGAATCGCGCAACTCGACGCTCTTCGGACACTTGTACCCGGCGATGCGGCCCTTGCAATGAGCGATGAGGTCCGCCGCGGCAGGCGTTGCCCCCACCTTCGGCACGACAACCGCATGCACCGCTTCGCCCCACTGGTCGTCGGGAATGCCGATCACGGCGCACATCGCCACGGCGGGATGGCTCGCGAGCGCATTCTCGACCTCCGCGGAGAACACGTTCTCGCCGCCGGTCACGATCATGTCCTTGACGCGATCGACGATGAACATGTAGCCCTTGTCGTCCATGTACGCACCGTCGCCGGTGCGCAGCCATCCGTCGCCGGGGAGCGCCACCTTCGTCTGTTCGGGCTTGTTCCAGTAGCCCTGCATCATGCCGGGGCCACGCGCCGCAATTTCGCCGACGGTGCCGCGCGGTACCTCGTTGCCGTAGGCGTCGACGATCCTGACTTCCACGCTTAGGCCGGCACGTCCACACGAACGCAGCATTCCCGCTTCGCTCCCCTGCGCCGAATGGTGCTCGGCTCCCAAAATCGAGACGACCGGCGCCATCTCGGTCTGACCGTACGCCTGTGTCAGCTTTATGCCTGGGAGGAGCGCCATCGTGTCTTGCACGACCTTTTCCTGGATCGGCGACGCACCGTACAGGAGATTCCGAAGCGACGACAGGTCGTGCTTGCCGGCGTCGGGATGGTGGACCAGCATCTGGATCATCGTCGGTACCAGCAGCGTGGTGTCGATACGATAGCGCGCGATCGCCTCCATGACCGCCACCGGGTGGAACGAAGGGAGAATCACGTGGCAGGCACGCTGCAGCACTCCGATGTAACCGATCGCCTGGTCAGCCATGTGGAACATCGGCGCGACGCGAAGCATCATTGTCCCGGCCGGAACGAGCCCCTCGGCGGTGACCGCGATCTGGCTGGCCCAGAATGCCTGGTGAGTGATCATCACCCCTTTCGGAAATCCCGTCGTGCCACCGGTGTAGAAGACGCCGAGTAGCGCGTCGCCGCCGCGACAGGCATCCTCGATCGGCTTTGCCCCCGCGAGCAGGCCCTCGTAGTTGAGCATCCCGGGCGGGGCATCGCGGTCGCCCGCGTAAATGACGTGGCGCAGTGACTTCACATCGCGTTGCAGCTCTTCGGCCATTCCCTTGAACTGTTCATCGACGATGAGGATCGACGTCTCCGAGTCGCTGAGCGCATATGCATTCTCCTTGGCGCTCCAGCGGATATTGCATGGATTGAGTACGCCGTCGCCCCACGGTACGCCGAAGAAGTACTCGATGTACCGATCCGAGTTGAGGCTGAGCATCGCCACCCGGTCGCCGGAACGCATCCCGAGCTTTTTCAGGGCGCTGGCCAGGCGCGCGACCCGATCGACGAATTGGCGTGTCGTGTGCGTCCGCTCGCCGCAGATCGTCATTGGCCGGTCGGCGCCAAGCTGAAGATTGCGGTGGAGTGGCTGGGTGATGTTCATGCGTTTCCTCGCGTTTGCCGTCGGCTGATTGATGTCCGGGCCCTGCAGGCAGGGCGATGCGGGAGGCGGTGTGGACGCCACCTGAGCTGCGCAGCCCGTCCGTCCCCAATGGCAGGCAGTGTAGGTGGTGGGTCGTGCGGATGCGCCCCCATAAGGGGGGGTGCCCGCAAACGCGAGCGGTCAGCCGTCGTGCCCGGTCAAAGTGACAGGGGGGCGGCAGTCAGGCGATCAGTGCCGCGCCGCGTGCGCAGTTGATCGCCTGGACGCGATTGGCGACGCCGAGCTTCGAGAAGATGTTCTTCAGGTGCCATTTCACGGTTGCGGGCTCGAGCCGCAGGACGCGGGCGATCTCCTTGTTGCTAAGGCCGCGGTCGACCAGCTGCAGGACTTCCTTCTCCCGGAAACTGATCGACTCCGGCGAAACGGCGGCGGTACGTGCTGTCGCCACCGGGCTGGGCCCCCTGGCAACGGCCGGTTCCGGTTTGGCTAGCGGCGTCACCTTGCCCGTCGAATCGGTGTCCGGGGGGAGGGCGGCGCGCGGCAGCTGCGGCGTGAACGCCAGCGACCATGGTCCCGCGTCATGGATCGTCTGCATCATCTCCGCGCCTTGCGCTTGGGTTGCCGCCGCCGCGAATGCTTGGTTCGCACGCTCCGTTGCGCCGTGTTGCACACAGGCACGCGCCAACAGCAGGTTGGCCCGGATGGCCAATGGCACGACCCGCTGCGCATTGCATTCCTCGACGACCGCCTGCAAGCGGTCGAGTTGCGATGTTGCGAAGCCGTTCAACGCCGCGTGGAACGCCGCGGCGAGACGGAAGCATTGCAGGGCTTCGCGCACCGTCGACATCTCGGACGGCATCGGCTCCTTCACCAGCACTTCCTCCGCGCGGCTTGCCACGTATCCGGCGTCACCGATGGCGTGATTGGCGCCCAGCCGCAGCAGTTCGAGCGTCGCCACAGCCTCTGCCCGGAGCCAGCCTCGCGTTTTGCCGATGATGCGCAGCCGGTTGAGCAGCGCCTCGGCGTCGGCGAACTCACCGCGCGAAGCCCGTGACCACGCGAGCGACGTCATGGCGCCGATCAGTCCATCGGTAGGCGCGGTCTCCTCGATGAATTCCACCCGGTTCGACAGCGAAAGGTCGAGCATTTCGAGGTTGCCGCGCTCGTAGTGGATCTGGGCGAGGAGGCACTGACTTACGACAGCCGAAATCGACCGCGCTCCGAACTCCGTCAGCGCGAGATCCAGCGCTCGATGCCACTCCTGCGCGGCCTGTGGGAGACGTCCCTGTCGCCACCAGCCGATCCCGAAGACGACCAACTGGTACACGCGCTTGAATGGATGGACGCACGGCAAGCATTCGCGGGAACGCCCGTACTCATTGGCGAAAGCGTACGCGAAGCTCGCGCCGACGTTGGCAACGTCGCTCGCCCACGTGTCGCGGCTGAGGACCAGCGATTCATCCTGCGCCAAAATGCGACCGATTTGATCGCTGCGGTCGGTGGTTGCGGCGACGGTCAGCTGGATGAGCTTCGACTCGACCTCGACCGCTTTCGCCTCCTCGGCCGGCATCGAATGCAGCAGCGACGCGACATTCGCGAGCACGTCCTCCGTCTCGGCGCGAACTGCGCCGTACGCGAGTGCCCATGCATAAGCGAGCTCCAGCCTGACGCTCGTACGCCAGCTTTTCCCGGGCAGTCGCTTCAGCAGGCCGGTCAGCGTCAGGTAGTCGCCGCGCTCTACCAGCTCCATCGCGCAATCCTCGACGATCCCCAGCGCTCGTTCGGGGGCATTCGCCTCGAGCGCGTGGCGGACGGCATCGCCCGATCGCCGCGCGCCCGCCAGCCATTCGGCGGCGCGCAGGTGCAGGCGCGCCACCTCGTCCGGCAAGGCTTGTACAAGCTCCTTGCGCAGGCATTCGCCGAACAGATGATGGTAGCGATACCACTCTGCGTCGTCATCGAGCGAAACGAGGAAGAGCTGGCGCCGCTCGATATCGGCGAGCACGCTTGCCGCATCCGAAACGCCTGCGACGGCTCCCGCGAGATCGGCGTTGAAGGCATCGAGGATCGACGTCCGCAGCAGGAAATCGCGCAGCGCGGGCGGCAGCTCGTGCATGACCTCTTCGCGCAGGTAGCGGCGAAGCGTCTGCGGCTGGCCGATCATCGATCGCATGACTCGCGGCAGGTCCTCCCGCGTGCGCATCGCGATGGCGACTGTCTGCAGGGACGCGGCCCAGCCTTCGGTCGCTTCGAGCAGCGCCGCGACATCGTGTGCGGGGAGTTCGATTTCGCAACGGTCGCGCAGAAACGAGCGCGTCTCTTCGAGATCGAACGCAAGATCGGCCGGAGTGATGTCCAACACCTCATCGGCGGCACGGAGCTTGGCGAGCCGGATCGACGGAGCGCTGCGTCCGGCGATCACGAGGCGCAAGTTTGCAGGCGCGTGGGCGATCAGCGCAGACAGCGCTTCGTCGATCGCCGGGCCTGCGATCGTATGATAATCGTCGATCACCAGGACGACCGGCCGCGGCTCCGCGGCAATCGCTTTGACAATCAGATTCTCGAGCAAGCTGGGAGATATGCTGCGACCGCGGCGGCCGACAATCTCTATGACGTCGCCGCCGATGCCCAGCCCGGTTCGTTGCAGCGCCGCCGCGATATCGGCGAAGAACGTGTGCACGTCGCCATCCGGACGTTCCGCGGTCAGCCACGCCGCCGGCACATCGGCGAGGGCGAGTTGACGGCACCACGCGGCAAGGCACGATGATTTTCCGAAACCGGCCGCCGACGTGACGAGAATCAGGCGCTTGTCCGGCGGCACACCGAGGCGCGCATTGAGCCTCGGCCGCGGCAGCCAACGACGCGATACGTGCGGCGGCGTAATTCGCGTCGCCGGAATCTCCGGTCCAAGATCGCTGTCGGTTACGCGAACAACTGCCTCACTCATTCTCACATCCTTCCGAACGGCTGCGCGGCGCTTGCCGGCGTCGCACACGGTCATCATGCGGCGCCATATGAATTAGACGGCAGGATCGCCAGCAAACGTGCCGTGCTTGCCTTCGCCTTTGCGGAAGCGGTCGGCACCCGTGCGGGCTTCGCCGCTGGCCAACGATTCGAGGCCGTGACGAAACTCATTGCGCATCGCTTCGTCGAACAATAGTCCCCATTGCTCGTAGCAGGACAGCCGATCGTGGCGCAGGCACTGCTGCGGAAAACGGGAAAGCGACGCCGCCAGTGCCTCTGCGGCCTCGCGCGACTCGCCGTCGGGCACAACACGATTGACGAGTCCGATGGCGAGTGCTTCGTCAGCGTGCACCGCACGTCCGGTAAGAATCAGGTCGAGCGCCCGCCCGTGGCCGATGAGGCGCGGCAGCCGCACGGTGCCGCCATCGATCAGCGGAACGCCGAAGCGGCGGCAAAATACGCCGAACACGGCTGATTCCTCCGCAACCCGCAGGTCGCACCAGCAGGCGAGTTCGAGGCCGCCGGCGACCGCATAGCCGGACACGGCCGCGATCACGGGTTTCGTAAGCCGAATGCGCGAAACGCCGAGAGGTGCGTCGCCATCGGATGCCAGGCGCATCTGACCGGGGTCTTCGGCGAAGGCCTTGAGGTCGGCTCCGCCGCAAAAATGTCCGCCTTCGCCCCAGAGCACTGCGACGTCTGCATCGGGATCGGCATCGAAGGCACGCATTGCACTTGCGAGCGCGATGGCGGTGGCGCCATCGATCGCATTGCGTCGTTCGGGACGGGCGAGCACGACCGTCGTCACACGCCCGGAGCGTTCGATCTTGACGGACATCACTGCGCGACAGCGGTGCGGCGACGGCGCCCGTTCGTGGCGGAGGAGGTTGTCGATTTGGCGTTCGGAACTTTGCTGCGCGGCGGCTGGCGACTCCGAGGCTTCGCGGTCATTGGAGAACCTTCGCGCTC
Source organism: uncultured beta proteobacterium (assembly GCA_963829375.1). GTDB lineage: Bacteria > Pseudomonadota > Gammaproteobacteria > Burkholderiales > Casimicrobiaceae > PALSA-1003. The sequence continues at coordinate 65,774 of CAWHIS010000004.1, forward strand.
CGCGCTCCGGTATTCGCGCTCGGGGCGGCCCGTCGCGCTCATGCGCTGGCGCGCCTTCGGCGATGTGGCGAAGGCACTGGTGAGGATCGGAAACGCGGCCTCGGTATATTTTGCGAGGCGCTCGACATGAGGCACTGCGTCGGGCACGGCAAGGAAGCCAATCTGCAACTTGTCGACCAATGTCACCGCGGTGATGTTCAAGGTTTGCCCCGGCGGGACCAGCGACATCGGAAGCACCAGTTCGACTTCGGCACCCATCAGGTAACACGGTTCGGTCATGCCGAACGGATTCGAGACGACGGCATTGGCGAGTTTCCACCGGCGCCCGAGACCCACGCGCTCGACCAGCGACGGAAAGGCGTGAGCCAGCGTGCCGAACAGCATCGCCGCATCATTCGTCTGACCCGCCATTTCGCGCTTGACCAATGCGGTATTGGCGCGCACCGCGTCCAGGCGTTCGGCCGGGCCGGCGCCCGGCGGACCGAGTGAAACCTGCAGCATCGCGATCTGGTTGCCGCCGCTCCCTCCGGACAGCGCGATCGGCATGTCGATTACGACAGGCTTCGCCGGGGTCGCTCGTTGTTCGCGCAGGTAGCGGTCGAAGGCGATGTCCAGCACCGTCAGCAAAACGTCGTTGACGGTGGCCTGCTGTTGTTTGCCGAATGCCTTTATTTCGGACAGCGGCAGCGTGCAATACGCATAGGAGCGCTTGCTGGTCAGCTCGCCGTCCAGGATTGCCGGTACCTCGACGAACGGCAGCTTGAGCCCTCCGGTGACGCCGGCTGTGGCAAGGCTGCGCGCGGCAAGCAGCTTGGCGAGCGATGCCGCCGTCGCGCCCAAAGCCTGAATCTGGTCGGACCACGACTTGCGCGTTGCACTTGGGGGAGAAGTTCGCGGCACGCCCTCCCACATGGCGCGCACCGTGCGCTCGGCGGGCGACAAGCTGACCCAATGCGTAAGAATCTTCACGAACGTGCGTCCGTCGATGACGCCGTGATGCATGCGGCCGTACAACGCCACGCGTCCGTCCCCGAGGCCATCGATCACATACAGCTCCCACAACGGGCGGGACCGGTCGAGCCGGACTTCGTGCAGCGCGCAGACCTTGTCGAACAACGCCTGCATCCCGGTGCGACCCTTCAGCGTTATGCGATGCACGTGCTCGGCCGGATCGACCCCGGGCATTGGAACGATGGCGGGGCGCCGCTCGAACGAAAGGTCCAGTTTGCAGTTGAATGGCGGGTTCACCGGCCGCATGAGCATTTTCTTGACCAGCTGGTCGGCGAAATTGCCGCGAAACCCCGTCGGTGGCCTCAACACGATCAACGGACCGACGTGGAACGGCCGCGTCTCGGACTCCAGCAGAAACATCGCAAGGTCGACTGCCGACAGCAGAGGCATAAGTATTTCTTTCCGGGTATTGGGATGGCAGGGCCGATTATCGCCCCCTGGCCACGGAAAGTCTTCCATCAATGGCGGACCGCTCGGGTCGGGTAACGATGTATAGTCAGACAGTTTAAAACGAAGGTTTTGTAATGGTGGCATAACGTCATGGCTGATCATTCGGAAATCAAATCCGTCGTTCGGGACCCGTGTACCGAGACCACGCTGACCGGCTCTGGGGCTGCCCGCTACCTGGCAGTCACGCATGAGGTCTTGAACCAGCCGACCGAGCTCGCGAATTACAACCTGTACGCGTCGGATACGGTGCTGCGCGAAGCGGTCGACCGCGAGGGCGGGGGGTGGGCGGAAGTGTCCCTGAATAGCTTCGGCGCCCGTCTCGGGACGCCTGAGTACCTGGAACTGGGCCAGCTGGCGAACAAATTCCAGCCCGAGCTCGACACGCACGATCGCTTCGGTCATCGCGTCGACCTCGTGCGCTTTCATCCGGCCTATCACACGCTGATGAAGACGGCGATCGAGGAGGGCCTGCACGCGTCGCCGTGGACCGAACCCGGCCCCGGGGCACACGTAGCGCGGGCCGCGCGCTTCTACATGCAATCGCAGGTCGAGGCAGGGCACGGTTGCCCGATCACCATGACCTTTGCGGTCGTCCCGAGCCTGCGCCTGCAACCGGAGCTCGCTCGCCTGTGGGAACCTCAGATTACAAGCCGCGCATACGACCCGAGAAACATTCCCGCGGCAGACAAGGCCGGCCTCACCATGGGCATGGCGATGACCGAGAAACAGGGCGGCTCGGACGTGCGCGCCAATACGACGCGCGCGCTGGCAATGGCCCGTGAAGGGCCAGGCGCAGCCTACGAGCTGGTCGGACACAAGTACTTCGTCTCCGCGCCGATGTGCGATGCGTTCCTCACGCTGGCGCAGGCGCCCGGGGGCCTCTCGTGTTTCCTCATGCCGCGGTGGTGCCCCGACGGCACGAAGAATCCGATGCAGATCCAGCGCCTCAAGCGGAAGATGGGCAACACCTCGAACGCCTCCAGCGAAGTCGAACTACGCGGCGCGCTCGCGTGGATGGTTGGCTCGGAAGGCAAGGGCGTGCGTACCATTATCGAGATGGTGGCGATGACCCGCTTCGACTGCATGATCGGCTCGTCTGCCGGCATGCGCATGGCCGTGGCCCAGGCGCTCCATCATTGCAGCCAGCGCAAGGCATTCGGCAGGCTCCTGATCGACCAGCCGCTCATGCGCAACGTGCTCGCCGATCTCGCGCTCGAGTCCGAGGCTGCGACAACGTTGACCATGCGTCTCGCTCGCGCGATGGATACGCGCATGAACGAACACGAAAACCTGCTCGTGCGGCTTGCAACCGCGATCGGCAAGTACTGGATCTGCAAGCGCACTGCACAGCACGCAGTCGAGGCGATGGAATGCATTGGGGGCAGCGGCGTGATGGAAGACTCGCCGATGCCGCGCCTGTTCCGTGAATCGCCCGTCAATGCGATCTGGGAGGGCAGCGGTAATGTGCAATGCCTCGATGTCCTGCGCGCGATCGAAAAGGAACCGGCCGTGCTCGAGGCCTTTTTCGCCGAGCTTGCTCCCGCCCGCGGTGGCCATCCCGAACTCGACCGCCACATGGACGCGCTGATAAAGCAGCTAGGCGACCGGTCCGAGCTCGAGTATCGCGCGCGCGATCTGGTCGATCGGATGGCCGTCGGGTTACAAGCCGGCCTGCTGGTGCGCCATGCGCCGGCATGGCTGGCTGACGCGTTTTGCCAATCGCGGCTTGGCATTGTCGGCCATCATCAGTACGGCACACTGCCGCGCGGCATCGATTGCGTGCGCATCATCGACCGCGCGATGCCGACATCGGGCTGACGCACCTGCGCTCGAGCGTGGACCAAGCGGTGGATCGTGCCGATCACGCGCGGTACTTCCGACGGAGGTATTCCACATACGTGCGTTCGTTGTCGGCAAGAAAAGGCACAAGCAGCGACAGGACCTGATAGGCCGCGCGTCCCGGCCCTACGTCCTCCGTTTCGGGTAGCAAGCGCGCGAACGTGAACCAGCACGTGGCGGTCAGGATCATCTGCAGCGCCAGCACGGTGATATCCTCTTCGCTCGCGCGCAGGCATCCGGCGGCAGCCAGTTGGTTGCACAGTCGCTTCAGGGTTTCGATTCCTTGCGCCGTGAGTTCCCGCATTCTCGCGCCGCACAACGGGAACTCGGTCGTCAGATAGTCGATGTCCCGGTAGATGAACCGGTATTCGAATATCTTTTCGAGGCCGAGATGCAGGAACAGCCACAGGTCGTCGACGGAAGCGAGCTCGGAGGTCGGACCGGCAAGCACCGGTTCGGCCTCCTGCTCGTAGCGGCGCACCAGGCGATCGACGATCTCCTCTTTGCGCCGGAAGTGGTAGTGAAGATTCCCCTGACTTATCCCTAGCTCGGCGGCAATTCGGCTGGGCGAAACCTTGGCAACTCCGTCCGTATTGAACAGCGCCAAGCTGGTTGCCAGGATGCGATCGCGCGTCCGCGAGGCTGCGGGTTTGGCTGGAGGCGGCGCGATACTGGATTTAGGCATAACACCCTAACTTTCCGCCGTTGCTAGGTTTCGCACCCGCTGCCTAGTGCCCGATGATGCATTCATCGCGATCCCACCCGGTGAGTACCCGGGCAAGCTACGCGAGATTTTTCTCTCAACAGCACAGGAGCAAGCGACCATGAACAACCAAGCATTTCCGGCTGCAGCCAAGAGCCTGATCGAAACCAGCCGCAGCACGCTCGTCAATGCGATCGACGCGGGCCGCCAAGGCACGCACCGCACCCTGGACACGTACGACAAGCTGTTCAAGTCGGGGATCGACACGGTGGCGCAGGCGCCGGTCGCGATCACCAACGAACTGCGCGACAGCGTGGTAGCGGTCGAGTGTCAACTCAACCTGATCGCGAGCCTTTTGGCGCAAAGCGTGGCGCACCAGACGACGGAAGTCGCCAATAGCATCGCCGGGACGGCTGCAGTGGCTGCCGACAGCTTCGAGCATGTCTTTGACCTGCGTGTCATGCACGCGCTGGATCGCCTCGGCGTGCCGGCTGGCGCGCTGGTGGGGCAACTTGCCGAGCGCATCGCGGCGCTCGCACTGGAAATCGAGCGGTTGCTCAAGGTCGTGCAACCCACGCGGACGGCGCCCGTTGCCCGCAAGGCGGCGACCGCCGTCAAGTCCCGTTCGGGCAAGACGCGGCGGCCGGCGAAGCGCACCAGCAAGCGCGCAGCGTAACGACAGGTCGCTTCCGGATGCGCGTCGCTCGCGGCCGCAGCCGGTGTAACCACGGATCACGGCGATATCTCGTCGTGGTCCGTTTTTCCTTGTGACGCAGGCTTTCACCCGCGGCGGTTGCGCCCACCACGAGACGCCAAGCCAGCGGCATCGTCACGACGCCAAGCAACGTCTTCGCGACCGTCGCACCGACGAACGGGACGACGCCAACCGCAAACGCACGCTCCCAGCCGACCGATACGGCGAGCCAAGCGACGCCCGGCACAAAGATCACGAGATGAGCGAGCGCCATCGCGACCAGCGTCCAGGCAAAGCTTCGATCCCATCCGCGCGCTGCGAGCTCCCCGGCGAGCGCTGCGGCAACGACGAATCCGACCAGATAGCCGCCTGTCGGCCCGATCATGTAGGCGAGGCCGATCCCGCGCTCGGGCGTGCCGGCCAGGACGGGCAGACCTACCGCGCCGAGCACCAGATAGGACACGACGGTCGCGACACCGAGCCGCGTGCCGTATGCCATGCCGAGGACGACCACGACATACGTCTGCATCGTCATCGGGATTGGCCAGAACGGAATCTGGATCTTCGCCGAAAGCGTCAGCAGCACGCAGCCGATGACCACCAGGGCCGCGTGCCGCAACCCGCGATCGGAAGGCCATAACACGGTTGCAAGCGTCGGTTGCATTCCAGGTGCGAGAGCGGTGCGCATCATGCGTTCTCCATTTCGATCGCGACTCCAAATTGGGGCGGCCGCTTCTCCAGAAACGCGCGTACACCTTCGGCGAAATCCGGATGGCGCGTATTGTCGGAGAATAGCCGGATCTCGTCGTCGAGGTGCTGGTGCAGCCCCGTGTCGGCGGCCTGGCGGAACAGGCGCTTGGCGGAAGCGTAAGCGACTGCAGGTCCTGCAGCGAGCCGCCGCACGAGTGCCTCGGCATCCACCTCGAGCGATTCGCGCGGGGCGGTGAAGTTGACGAGCCCGAGGGCTTTCGCTGCTTTGCCGTCCAGCCGCTCGGACATGAGGTAGAGTTCCATCGCCTTGCGATAGCCGAGCGTGCGGGCGAGGAAATAGCTCGTGCCCGCGTCCGGACTCGTGCCGAGACGCGCATACGCGATGGCGAAGGTGGCGTCCTCTGCCGCGATCACCATGTCGGCCGCAAGCATCAGGCCAATGCCGCCGCCCGCCACCGCACCGTGCACGACCGCCACCACGATCGCCCGCGTGTGCCGCATCCAGTGCACGATGTACTGAATGCCCGGGCCGTACGAGTTGATCGTGTCGTGCACCTTGTCGCCTGACGCGGCGAACTTCGCGATGTCGCCGCCCGCGCAGAACGCCTTGCCCGCGCCACGAAAGACAACCACCCGAATGTCATCGCGCGCCTCGACGGCCCGCACGGCCACGAGCAGATCCGCCAACATCGCGTCGTCGAGCGAATTGAAGTTCTGCGGGCTGTTGAAGGTGATCGTCGCGATCCCCTTGTCGATTTGCAGCAGGGCCTTGCTCATGTCGTCCTTCCGCATTCAGTTTGTGGCCCGGCGCTACAGCCCGAGCAGCTCGCGCGCAATGATAACCCGGCGCACCTCGTTCGTGCCGGCGCCGATTTCGAACAGCTTGGCGCCGCGGTAGATCCGGTTGATCTCGGTTTCCCAGATGAAGCCCGACCCGCCATGGATCTGCACCGCCTTGTCGGCGCAACTCATCGCTGTCTGCCCGCCAAGCAGGATGACCGCTGCGGTGCGCTTGTGCGCTTCGCCCCGGCCGCCACCGCCACGCTCGAGATCGTTGACCTCCGCCGCGACCTGGTAGGTCAGGCTGCGCAGAGCCTCGACCGATGTGTACATGTCGGCAATCATCTGCTGGACCATCTGGAATTCGCCGATCGCCTTGCCGAATTGCTTGCGCGTGCGCGCATAGTCGATCGCCAGCTCGAGACAGCGCTCCGCCACGCCCAGGCAGCAGAAGCTCGCCATGCAGCGCTCCAGGTCGAGTCCGCTCATCGTGATGGCGACACCGCCATCCTCGACGCCAACCAGGTTTTCCACCGGGACACGGCAATCGTCGAACACAAGCTCGCCCGTCGGGCTGCCGCGCAGGCCCATCTTGATGAGCTTCTGCGCCACCGCGAAGCCCGGGAAGCCTTTTTCCACGATGAAGGCGGAGATGCCGTGCGGACCGCGTTCGGGGCTCGTCTTGGCATAGGTGAGGATCACGTCGGCGATGGGCCCGTTGGTGATGAACATCTTGCTGCCGTTGAGCACGTAATGGTCGCCGTCGCGCTTTGCCGTGGTGCGCATGCTGCCCAGCGCGTCCGAGCCGGCGCCAGGCTCGGTGAGGCCGAGCGCGCCGACCAGTGTTCCCTTGCTCAGACCGGGGAGATATTTCCGCTGCTGCTCCGGCGAGGCATTGCGCAGCAGGTTGTTCACGCACAGGTTGTCGTGGGCGAGAATGCTCAAGACCGCATTCGCATTCCAGCGCGAAAAGGCTTGCGCGACCAGCCCCTGCGCGAAAGGATCGAGTCCCGCGCCGCCCAGCTCCTGGGGGACGGTCACGCCGAGGTAGCCGCTCTCGCCGAGAAACGGGAACAGGTGCTCGGGCCACCACTCCTCGTCGTCCATCTTCGGCAGCAGCGGATGCAATTCCTTGTGCGCGAAGCGGTCGGCCTGCTCGAGGATCTCGCGATAGTGGGGAGCGAGGCTGAATGCCTGGTGCGGTAGTGTCATGTCATTCACGTTTCGATTCTCCTGATGCTGGATCATAGGGCAATGGAAGTCTATCTGCCGCGTCAGATCCGCAGCACGCCGTAGCGGCCCGGTTCGAACGGCCGGTTGAGGGCAACCGACAGCGCGATGCCCAGCGCATTGCGCGTGTCGACGGGGTCGAGAATCCCATCGTCCCACAGCTCGGAGGTCGCGTAGTAGGCATCACTCTTCGCGTCGTACTCGGCGGCCGTCTGACGCATGATCGCCGCAACTTCGTCGGGGCCGGGCACCTTGCCCTCGCGCTTCAGGGCCGCCAACTTGACCTGCGCCAGTGTCTTGGCCGCTTGCTCGCCGCCCATCACGGAGACGCGCGCGTTCGGCCAGGAGAACAGGAACCGCGGGTCCCACGCCATGCTGTTCATCGCATAGTGGCCGGCGCCATTGGACGCGTGGGTGATCAGTGCCAATTTCGGAACGGTCACGTTCGCCTGCACCATCAGCATTTTCGCGCCGTCCTTGGTGATGCCGTGGTGCTCGTAGTCGCGGCCGATCATGAAGCCGGTGATGTTGTGCATGAACAGCAGTGGCACGCCGTCGCGATCGCAGAGTTGCATGAACTGCGTCGCCTTGTCGGCCGATTCGGAGAACAGCACCCCGTTGTTGCCGAGAATGCCGACCTTGAAGCCCCAGATGAACGCAAATCCGCACACCAGCGTATTGCCGTAGTCGGGCTTGAACTCGTGGAACAGGCTGCCGTCGACGATGCGAGCGATGACTTCGCGCATGTCGAATTGCTTCTTGACGTCGTCCGGAATGATCCCGTACAGCTCCTCAGGATCGTAGAACGGAGGCTCCGGCTCGCGCGCGTCGTGCACAGCCTTCGGCTGCTTGCGGAACGTGCCGACGATCTCGCGCGCCAGCGCTATGCCCTCGGCTTCACTGTCGACCGCATAGTCGGCGGTGCCGGAGATGCGCGTATGCACATCGGCGCCACCCAGTTCGTCGGCGCTGATGTCTTCACCGGTGGCGGCCTTGACCAGCGGCGGGCCGCCGAGGAACACGCCGCCGGTCCCGCGCACCATGATGGAGTAGTCGGAAAGAGTGGGAACATACGCGCCGCCAGCGGTGCAATGGCCGAGCACGACGGCGACCTGCTGCACTCCCAGCGCAGACAGCACGCACTGATTGCGGAACACCCGTCCGCCGCCGTTCCTGCCTGCAAAGATCTCCGCTTGCAGTGGCAGAAAAGCTCCCGCCGAGTCGACGAGATGCACGACCGGCAGGCGGTTCTCGATCGCGATATCGAGTGCGCGTATGGTTTTCATGACCGTGCGCGGATACATCGCGCCGCCCTTGATCGAGCTGTCGCCGGCGATCACCATCACTTCGCGTCCGCTGACTACGCCGACACCGGCGACCAGTGCCGCCTGCGGCACCTCGCCATCGTAGGCACGGCACGCGGCGAGCGTGGACAGCTCGAGGAACGGCGTTCCCGGGTCGAGCAGCAGCTCGAGCCGCTCGCGCACGAGCAGCTTCTTCAGCGCGCGGAGCCGGTCGATGTCGCGCTGCGGGCGGACATGGCGCGCAGCGTGCTGGCGGTCGCGCAGCTCGGCGGCGAGCTTGAGGTTGTGCGCGCGGTACGCCTGGTACGACGCGGCACTGGTATCGATGTTCGATTGAATGCGGCGCATCGTCAGGCTTCCTGTGCGACCAGCGAGACGAGTTTTGCGCCGCGGTCGAAGGTTTGCTTTTCCGTCACGAACACTTGTTCGACTGTGCCATCGCGACGCGCAGCGATTTCGGTCTGCATCTTCATGCTCTCGATGACAAGCAACGGCTGGCCTTTGTGCACGGTGCCGCCCGCCGCGACCATGATCTTCACCACCGTTCCCGGCATCGGCGCGATGGTAACGGCGTCACCACCTCCCGCGGCGCGCTGCGCGCGAGCGATCGGGTCGACCACTTCGAGCTCCCACGCGCGGCCAAAGGCATGGACATAAGCAAAGCCCCGGTGCACCGCCACCCAGACGCGATGCGTCTTGCCGTCGACCGCGACGCGGTATTCGCCGGCACCGACTTCCTGAAGAGCACATCGATGCTCCCGGCCACCGAAGCCAAGCGTGGCCGAGTTCGCGCGCCGGGCGAGGGTGACAGAATGGAAAATTCCGGCGAGTGCAATTTCCTGCTTCACGTCCTAATTCCTCCACTCGCCCATCGCGCCCTGCGGTTCCGGAGAGGTGAAGCGGGCGTCGAATTGCCGGTGGGTGAGGGCGGCTGCGGCGAGCAGCAGCGCGAGTTGCTCCTGATCGGGCGCCGGCGCCCGCAGCGTTTCCGCGTGCTCCGACAGAAATCCCGTATGCGTGTCACCACTTGCGAAGCAGGGATGCGCGAGCACCCGTTCCAGATAGGCCGCATTGGTGATCGTGCCAAGCACGACCGTTTCGCGCATCGCTTCCCGCAAGCGTGCGATCGCCTCCGCGCGATCTCCGCCATGAGCTGCAATCTTCGCCAGCATGGGATCGAACGCGGCGCTGACGTCCTGGCCTTCGAGCACGCCATTGTCGACGCGGATGCCTTCGCCGTGTGGCAGCCGCAGCAGGTGCAGCTGACCCGTCGCTGGCAGGAAGCCGGCATCGGCGTCCTCGGCGTAGAGGCGGCACTCGATCGCGTGACCGGTGAAACGAATGACATCCTGGACGTAGCCCAGCGGCTCGCCGCGCGCGATCCGGATCTGCTCGGCGACAATGTCGAGCCCGGTGATCAATTCGGTCACCGGGTGCTCTACCTGCAGTCGTGTGTTCATCTCCAGAAAGTAGAACTGGCGCTCCGGATCGACGATGAACTCGACGGTTCCCGCCGACTGATAATCCACGGCTTTCGCCAGCGCAATGGCCTGAACGCCCATGGCATTGCGCGTTTTCTCGTCGAGAAAGGGGCTCGGCGCTTCCTCGATCACTTTCTGGTGGCGACGCTGGATCGAGCACTCGCGCTCGCCAAGATGGACCACATTGCCGTGCGCGTCGCCGAGTACCTGGATCTCGATGTGCCGTGGCTGTTCGATGGAGCGCTCGACGAACACACGCCCGTCGCCAAAGCTTGCCTGCGCTTCGCCAGTGGCGCGGGCGAAGCCGTCACGGCATTCGGTGTCGTCGAACGCGAGGCGCATGCCCTTGCCGCCGCCACCGGCCGAGGCCTTGATCATCACCGGGTAGCCGATCGCGCGGGCGATCTTCACCGCGGCGTCGGCGCTCTCGACCTCGCCGTCCGAGCCGGGGATCGTCGACACCTTCGCCCGCTGCGCCAGGCGTTTCGATTCGATCTTGTCGCCCATGGCGCGCATCGCGTGGGGCAGGGGGCCGATGAACGTGATGCCGGCTTTCGCGAGCGCCTCCGCGAAATGCGCCTTCTCCGAGAGGAAACCGAAGCCCGGATGCACGGCATCGGCGCCGGTGCGCTTGCACGCCTCCACGATCGCTGCGATGTCGAGATATGCCGCAACTGGCGGCGTGCCCACTAGCTCGACCGCTTCGTCGGCTTCGCGCACGGCGAGACTTTTCGAGTCGATCGCATGGTGGACGGCAACGCTCGGAATGCCCAGCTTGCGCAATGTGCGCATGATGCGCACCGCGATTTCACCGCGGTTTGCCACCAATACCTTGGTCACGTTGCTCATGATGCGAATCAGCGAGCCGGACCGAGCAGGGCGTCAGGCACGCGCACGGGCAGATCGAGCAGCATCGATGCGTACGCCTTGCCCTGCGAGTCATAGCGCAGCGATGCGATTCCGCCGCCTCCCAGCACCTCGGTCAGCAGGAAATTGAACGCGTGGGCCCCAGGCAACTCCCACCGCGTCACTTCACCCTTCAGGTAGTGGGAGAAGTATTGCGCGACGCGCTGCGGCGTCACCTGATCGCGGATCACTGCGGCCCATTCCGGACGGCGTGCGATGAGCCCGATGTTGGCGGAGTCGCCCTTGTCGCCGCTACGCCCGCAGGCGATGCGGCGTAGCGGCACCATCACTCCGTGTGTCTGTGCCGGTGCGTCTGCTGCGTCGCGCGACGACAATGCCGGCGCACCACGCTTGGCAGTAGCCGCTTCACCCGGATGAACGGTCGCTGCGATCTCGGCACCGTCGAGTCGTACGGTGACCTTCACCACCGCTTTGTCGAGCAGGAACGAATACAGGCGAATCACCGGTGTGACGCCGGGGCGGCCGCCGATGAGACCAGTCGTGCCCTGCGACATTGCAGTCCCTGACGGGGCGAACTCGCGCGCAAAGACCTCGAGCGCTTCCTTCTTCGGATGGCGAAGGCCGACCTTGAGCACGACCTCGCGGGCCTCGGGCGCACGTGCGTTGGCGCCGTAGGTGTCTTCGGCCCCGATAACCTCGACCGAGGTCTCGGTGAAATCACTGTACCCCTGGGCGTGCGCCAGGCGCTGCGCACGCGCGACGATGGCCTCGCCCTGCCGGCGGGCACGACGCGTGGCTTCGAAACCGCCGATCATCAGTGTGCCCAGCGAGCGGAAGCCGTCGCCATAAGTCGCGCATACTTTGTAGCTCGTCGATGGTGCGCGGCCTTTGGCAGCCGTCACGGCGACGCGATGGGTGCCGGCTTGTTCGAAACGCACCTCGGTCCAGTCGCAGGTGACATCCGGCAACAGGTACGCGCCCGGGTCGCCGATTTCGTAGAGCATCTGCTCGCAGACCGACGCCGGTGTCACAAGTCCGCCCGTGCCCTCCGGCTTGGTGATGGTGAACGATCCGTTGGCCCGGCATTCGGCGATCGGGAATCCCATGTCGTCCCAACCTGGCACCTGATCCCAGTCGGTGAACAGGCCGCCGACACCCTGCGCGCCACATTCGATGAGGTGCCCCGCGAGGCTGCCGGCTGACAACAAATCATAGTCGGTGTCCCGCCAGCCGAACGCGTGCATCAAGGGAGCGAGTGCCAGCGCCGAATCGACGCAGCGCCCGGTGATGACAACTTGTGCGCCCGCGTCGAGCGCCGCCGCGATCGGCCGCGCGCCGAGGTAGGCGTTCATGCTCACGACCTTTGCGGGCATGGGCGCGCCGGTGAACATTTCGGTCGGCGCCCGGGCGCGGATCGCTTCCAGTCGCGGCATTAGATCGTCGCCCTCGACCACTGCGATCTTGAGCGACACGCCTGCCGCTTCCGCCGCTTTCGCCAGCGCGGCGCGGCAGCCTTCGGGATTGAGGCCGCCGGCGTTGACGACAACTTTGATGCCCTGCTGCGCGATTTGCGGCAGCAGGGGACCCACGGCGTCAACGAAATCCGGTGTGTAGCCCAGCGCCGGATCTTTGAGCTTTGCCCGCGCGAGCAGGGACATCGTGATCTCGGCAAGGTAGTCGCCGACCAGATAGTCGACACGGCCGTTCTCCACCAACTGTCGCGCGCCGTCGAGGCTGTCGCCCCAGAAGCCGGAGCACGAACCGATGCGGACTTTGCGCTCGTTGATCGCTTCGCTCATTGTCCCGTCCACAGCGGCTTGCGCTTGCCCGTGAACGCTGCGAAGCCCTCGCGTGCGTCCTCGGTCTGGGTCAGCCGGTCGAGCATCAACGTCATGTAATCGAGGCATTGCGGCAGCGTCATGTCCTGCACCGCATGCAGTGCGTGCTTGCCGAGTCGGATCGCAGTGGGCGAACGCTCGGCCAGCGCAGCACAGATCGCGTTGACTTTCGTGTCGAGGTCGGCGCGTGGCACGGCCGCGTTGATCAGCCCGTACTCGACTGCCTGCGCGGCGACCAGCGGCTCGCCGACGAGCGCCATTTCGGCGAGCTTGCGTCGCGGTACCAGGCGCATCAGGTACGTCGTTATCAGCATCGGATAAAGGCCAACCTTCACTTCGGGAGTCGCGAACAGCGCGTCGTCGGCGGCGACGGCGAGATCGCACGCGGCGACCAGCCCCAGGCCGCCGCCCATGGCGTGGCCGTTGACACGGGCGACGAGGGGAAGCGTGCAGTGCTCGACTTCGCCATAGAACGTCACCAGTGCGTTCTCGACGATACCCTGCGGTGCCTGGAAGACATTACCGTCCTTCGATGACGCGCTTTTCAAGTCGCCACCGGCACAGAATGCCTTGTCGCCCGCTCCCGTGATCACGATGGCGCGCAGCGCGGGATCGGCCTTCGCGTCACGCAGTGCCCCGGTCAGGGTGCCAAGAACGTCGTTGGTCAGCGCATTCCGTTGCTCGGGGCGGTTGATCGTGAGCCAAAGTACCTGGCCGCGCTTGTCGATGAGAACGTCGCTCATTGTTCCTGCCTGAAAGGTCGTGACACGGTGCGTTGCTCGAGCAGCGCTTGACAACGGCGCCACATTAAATGATCATTTAATTAATGTCAACACCAACCTCAACTTCGTGGCGGCGTAGTGGCCGGCCAGGCGCGCCGGGGCCGGCACGTCGAAGGGCGCGTCGCGCAGCGAGTCAGCCGTTGCGGTGCCCGCGCGCCGGCGCCGGGAAGCCTCCGCGTACGATGCGCTTCCCGCACCCGCGGTTCGCGAAGGCGGCCCGCCACGCGCCGACGCCACGCGCGAAAAGCTGCTTGCGGCGACGCACGAGCTGCTGCGTGAACGCGTCGGTGGGCCGGTGTCGGTCAACGAGATTTGCACTCGCGCCGGAGCCAACGTGGCGATGGTGAAGTATTGCTTCGGCAGCAAGGACGCTATGATTTCGGCGCTGATCGAGCGCATCGTCGGCGGCTTCGTCCGCGAGCTCGAGGCGCTTGACGCACGCACCATGAGCGCATCCGACAAGCTGCGCATCCACGTCGCGGAGATCGTGCGCAACTACGTGCGCTATCCGTACCTCAATCGCCTGCTCAGCACGCAGGTACTTGGAGCCGGCGGAAAGGAAGTTGCGGACCTTTCGCGCAATTTCGCCCTTCCGGCGCGCGACTGGTATCGCCGCCTTCTAGCCGAAGGGCGCAAGGCTGGCGAGTTCCGCGCCGTGGATCCGACGCTGTTCTTCTTTACCGTGATTGGCCTTGCGGAGTTCTTTTTCACGGCGCAGCCACTGCTGCGCGGATTCTCCATTGACCGGCTGGACGCCAAGCTGCTCGATCGTTACATCGAGCACGTGACGGAGATGGTGCTGCACGGCGTGCAGGCCCGCTGAAGACCCGGCCTTGGCAACGTCCGATCCTTTAGGCCGATCACGCCGTCTTCGCTGTCTGTGACACGATACTCGGTGAAGGTGGCGGCAGCACCGGCACCGGAGGTGTCGGCGTCACCGGGATGCCGTGTGCCGTTTGCCCCGGATGCATGTGGCTGTTGAACAAGGTTACTAACTGGTTGACGTACTGGAGCAGGGCGTCTCCGAACACCAGCGGATGCGACGCGAGGGCCCCTAACTCGATGTGCGGCGCGTCGACGATTACCTTGGTGCTGGCGCGCACCCGCACCTCCCCCTCGTTCATTCGAATCTTGAGCAGGTTGTTGCCATTGCCGTCTGAAAGCGCGATGGTGCTGCCGTGATCGTCCAGCGCGAGAATCAGGCCAGTGCTGGTGCGCAGCACCTTGAGCCGGGGGCTCGCGCTGGTACCGGCTTCATCCCGGGGAATCTCGCCGGGGCCGAACCAGCCGCCGGTCCAGATCGGGCGTGTCGGGTCGCCCGCCTCGAACTCGATCCACACGCCGGCGCCGATCGCAGGGATTGCAAACCACCCTTCGCCGACCCCCGGATACGGAGTACAGGGTGTCGCCCAGGTTGTTTCCGAGAGGCCGAGCACGTCCGGCACCTGCGCTAGGATCCTGCCTCTCTGCTCAGGATCGTCAACGTTCGTGACGACGCCGCGATACTTGCCGTAGAAGCGGGCGCGCGCTTGCGCTGTTAGAGCACCCCCAGGAATTTCCGTGTTGTCGTGGTCCATGATCGCGCTCCATGATCTGTGTAAGGCATTCAGGAAAGCGTATTTGCACGTTGCGAGACCTTCTCCGTGCGCAACGCGAGGGAAATCCAAGCCGACCCGGCAATGGGTTCATGTCATCGGCAGGCTCACGAATGATCTTCGTTCCCGCCATGATCGGGGGATCAGTCCGCTGGTCGATCAAGTTCCTGGTCTACCTGAGAGAGCGGATCTTCCTTCGGCTCCAGGTGGGTTGTCACGTGCACGCCCGGCAACGCCTTGCGAAGGCTGGCTTCAATGCGCTCCGACCAGTCATGCCCTTGCTGGACCGTCCAGGTACCGGGAACGAGGACATGCACGGTGATGAACGCACGCCTGCCCGCTTGTCGCGTGCGTAGAGCGTGGAACTCCAATCCTTGCTGACGGTACGAAGCCAGGATAGTCTCGATCCGTTTGAGGTCCGAAGCGGGCAGAGAGGCATCCATCAGGCCCGCGGTGGAGCGACGCATCAGGTGCCAACCGGTCCAGACGATATTTGCCGCGACCAGGAGCGCAATGGTCGGGTCGAGCCACAGCCAACCGGTGAGCCAGACAAGGGCGACGCCGGCGATCACGCCTATCGAGGTCCAGACGTCGGTGAGCAGGTGATGTGCATCGGCCTCCAAAGTAATCGACCTGGACCTGCGGCCGACCGTCATCAGGATGCGAGCCGTGACGAAATTGACGATTGTTGCGATAACCGCCACGCCCAGACCGATTGGCGCCGCTTGAACCGGTCGAGCATGGTGCAGCCGGTCGATCGCTTCAAGCGCAATCCAGACGGCTGCGCCGATGATCAGAAAGCCCTCGAAGGCACTGGAAAAATACTCTGCCTTCGTGTGTCCGTAGGGATGGCCATCGTCCGCAGGGCGATCCGCCACTGACAGCATGCCCAGCGCCATGAGCGCGCCCGCCAAATTGACAAACGATTCGATGGCATCCGATAGAAGACCGACAGAATCGGTGAGCCGCCACGCAACGCCCTTGAGCACGATGGTGCACAAGGCGGCGGCAATAGAAAGCCAAGCGTAGCGCTTGAGCGATTTTGGCCCCATGAGTCACGTGATTGTACGGCCCGTTGGCCAGCGCCAAAGAAGCCTCCGGTGATCTTGTTGCCTTGCAGTCCAACGCCGGCCGTCAACCCCGCTACAATCTGGGCGCTGGATTCAGATCTGCCTCCCGCCATCAAGGTGCACGCGGTGGGCCCGCTCAACTACCAGGAGGAAATCGTGGAGAAGAAGCTCAACGCACCGGTCGACAAGGTGTTCGCCTTGCTGACCGACCCGAAGTGGCTCGAGGCGCGCTCGCTGGCGCTGGGTGAGCTGAGCGCGACCTGCAAGACGAAGAAGACCGCCGGCGGCGCAACGGTCACGATGAAACGCCGCGTGCGCCGCGAGTTGAACGCGGTCATCTCCAAGGTGCTCAACCCCGAGAGCGACATCGAGCTCGTCGAGCAGTGGACGGTCGACAAGGGCCGCCGCACCGGTACCTTCACGCTGCAGGTCGTCGGCAAGCCGGCCACGGTGACGGCCGAATTCGAACTCGCGCCCGAGGGCAAAGGTTGTGTCTATCGCATCCAGCACGATGCGAAGGTGAGCGTGCCTCTGATCGGCGGTGTGGTCGCCAAATTCATCATGGGACAGACGGAGCAGGGCTGTGCCGACGAACTCGACTACCTTGCCGATTACCTGAAAAAGAATAAGTAGCCCCTCGATTCGGCGTGAGACGACAGCCATGCGGCGGATTCGGGAGTCGGCCGCGTTGCCCGGGAACAGGGATCCCGGCGGTTGACAGATTCCCAATCAACTGCTGATTGAAACGCGACAGGCCGAGTCGGGCAAACTGGACCAACATTATCCGATGATCACACTCTATTCCTATCCCGAGCTGTTCGCCGTCGCTGACAATAATCCGTACGGGCTGAAGGTCTTCGCGTTCCTGAAACTGGGGAACCTCGAGTTCAGGCACGAACATGTATTCGATGCAAAATCTGCGCCCCACGCACAACTCCCCTACATTGTCGACGACGACGTTACGGTGGGCGACAGCGACGCGATCATTGCACACGTAACAGCGAAGTACCGAGTGACCATGGACAGCGGGCTCACTGACGCACAGCGTACTACCCATCACGCTGGTTCGACGTACGGACGCGGTGCACGCGCGAATGGCCTAGTGACCATTGCCGCGGATGCGTCTTCGCGTGCGGGGGAGTCGATCGACGGGGCACGGCGCGAGATGCGCGCACGCCCCGTCCACAAAACATCAGGCAAGTGAGCCGAACTCTACGTCCACTGGCGTCGGCGTGTTAACGAGCGTGCTGAATTTCAGCTTGCCGTTCGACGGCTGAATTCGAAAGACGGCGATCGTGTCGGTGTTCTGATTGGCCGCGTAAAGGAACGTGCCCGAAGGATCGATATTCATCCCGCGCGGCCACTCCCCGCGCGTCGATTCCCAGCCGATGACGTCGAGTTCACCGGTGAGCGCGTCGACGGCGTACATGGTGACACTGTTGTGGCCTCGGTTGGTGTTGTAGAGGAATTGCCCGTTCGGATGGATGCGGATTTCGGCGGTGGTGTTGGCGCCGGTGAAGCTGTCCGGCAGCGTCGAGATCGTCTGCTTCCAGACGAGCGCCCCGCGGGCCGGATCGTAGTTGGAGACGGTGATCGTCGATGCAAGTTCGTCGAGAACATACGCGCGCTGCCGATCAGGGTGGAACGCCATGTGCCGCGGTCCCGAGCCGGAAGCGACCGGCGCAAACGGTACCGTGTTCGCGCTGAACAAACCCGTTCCAGATTGAGGTTCAGCGCGTTGACCTTGTCAGCGCCGAGGTCGACGCCGAACACATGACCGCCGTCCGACGTCGGTGAGGATCTGATGCGCATGCGGTCCCTCCTGGCGGTCAGGGCGGGGCGCCGGTGCCATTGCCGACGCTTTGGAATTCGTCGGTCATCGGGCCGATCGACCCGTTGGCATTGATCCGATAAACCGGAAAGTTGCCGGTGCCGTAATTCGCCGCGTAGAACATACTGGCCCGACGGGTGGACGTTGATGTGCGTGGTGAACTGACCGTTCGCGAGGCGCTGTGTTGAGGAAGGTCAGTGTTGCCGTTCGCCGGGTTGATGGCATAGGCGCTTACGCGCCCGGCGGTATCTTCGTTGACGGAATAGAGGTGAGTCAGCGTCGGGTCAAGCGCGAGGAATGACGGGTTCGACGCCGGGACGATCTGCAGGGGTGTCAACCCGCCATCGTCCGGGTCCAACCTGAACACATAAATACCTAGAGCAACGCTCGGGTGCGTCCCGCCAGGCGGAACGTCCGGAGCGGTGTAGGTGGCTACGTAAACAAATCGCGCCACCGCGTCGGATGGTTTCCCCGGTGTCCCGCCTGGCGCCGCGTGCAGTATGCCGGGCGCAGCCGCGGCAACCGCGGTGGCGCCGAGCATCGGTAGAAACTGGCGACGCGTCAGGCTGGCAGACAGCGATTTCTGATCATCCTTGATTTTTTCCGATGAACCCATGATGTCCTCCATTCAAATGGTGGGTGTTAAGTTCGGACAGGGTTTTCGCTCTTTCGACATTCGAACGCATGCGGTCCGCCCGGGCAGTGAACCGTTGCTTCGACCGGACCGTGCGTGGATTCATCGCGAGCAGCTCTGGCGAACCGAGAAGCTCGCGTGCTGCGAGGAGCACATTGAATCTATGCTCGGTCGGCAACGTTGTCCATTCGCTTGCATGACGCTCATGAAGTGGTCAACATGCGCGCTCGCACCCGAGAAACCGCGACGGTTGCCGACGCGTAACGAAGAGGAGGGAATCCATGACCGCCGTCAGTTCGCCCATCCGTCCCGGCCGGCTTGGCTCGCCGGACATGATGCTCAAAGACGACCCGCGCGCCGATCCCCGCATGATTGCCGCGATGCTTCCGCTCGGATTGGGAGGTGCTTCCGAACCTGTGCCTGTCAAGGGTGACTCATCGCGTGAGCAGCTTCTCGAGTACGTTGGGATAGTCGAGGTCGGTTTCGAGGCGTTGTTTTCCGCACTGGCGACCAACCTGCCACCGCTTGCCGACGTCACATCGAGCATGGAGGTGATAAAAGGTGTAGACGGCAACGACATCACCGTGTTTATCCATCGACCGACCAAAGTCGGCGGGTCACTCCCCGGCGTGCTGCACATTCACGGCGGCGGGATGGTGATACTCGAAGCCGCCGGGCCACTGTACACACGTTGGCGTGACGAACTTGCCGCGGTCGGGATGGTCATCGTCGGGGTGGAGTTCCGGAATGGTGGGGGGAAGCACGGCCCGCATCCGTTCCCGGCAGGGTTGAACGATTGCACGTCGGCACTCCAATGGGTGACAGACAACAAGGATCGCCTGGGCATCTCGAAGCTCATCGTCTCGGGTGAATCCGGCGGCGGAAACCTTACGCTCGCCACCACGCTCAAGGCGAAGCGGGATGGCCACCTCGACCAGATCGACGGTGTCTACGCGCAGTGCCCCTACATTTCCAACGCGTACGCAGTCAAGAAGGCAGAACTTCCTTCGCTGTACGAGAACGATGGCTACTTACTGGACTGCGCTTTGATGAGCGTAGCCGCCAAGGTGTATGACCCGATGGGCAAGAACCACGCCAATCCGCTGGCATGGCCTTGGTTCGCGAGCAAAGCCGATCTCAAAGACTTGCCACCGCATGTCATCTCGGTAAATCAGCTCGACCCGCTTCGCGACGAGGGCCTTGCGTACGCTCGGAAGCTGCTGGACGCAGGCGTGAGTGTCGTCAGCAGAACCGTCAACGGCACCTGCCATGGAGGCGATATCATGTTCCGCCGCGCTATGCCCGACGTTTTCCGGGCGACCGTTCGCGACATCAAAGGCTTCGCGGACTCGCTCTAAGCCCGGTAGAGCACCTCACATGTACGTCAACCGCAGCTTCCCGGCAGTCGGGGCAACCGCATTGTCCCGCCGCGACCGCCGTACCCCGCGGGACCTTGCTGACTACGCCAACGCGAAGCCCTCATACCCGTTCCGGGCGACTTCCGCGCACTTCTCGACGTAAGGCGGGAACCCGAACAGCGGCATGAAGATCCGGGGTTTGCCCGGAATGTTCGCGCCCAGGTACCAGGAGTTGCACGTCAGGAACAAGGTGGCCTGCGCCACCGCATTGACGTACGCGACCCAAGCCGATTCAGCCTGTTCGGTGGCCTCGATCGTGGCGCGACCGTGTGCGTCGAGATAGGTGATGCAATCGGCGATCCAGTCCACATGGTGTTCGATGGACACGACGACGTTGGTGAACGCCGCCGGGCAGCCCGGGCCGATGATGTTGAAGAGGTTCGGAAATCCCGCGATCATCAGGCCGAGGTAGTTGAGTGGACCGGCACCCCACTTCTGCTGGATGCTCATCCCCCCGCGGCCGCGCAGGTCCAGTCGCATCATCGTGCCGGTTATCGCGTCGAACCCTGTCGCCAGCACCAAGGCATCGAAGGCGAATTCGCGGCCGCCGGTCCTGAGGCCGGCCGGCGTGATCTCGTCGATCGGTTGCTCGCTCACGTCGACCAGCCGCACGTTGGGGCGATTGAAGGTTTCGTAGTAGCCGGTGTCGACGCACATGCGCTTGCAGCCGATGGTATGCGTCGGTGACAGGAGGCGGGCGGTGTCCGGGTCGCGCACGACCGAACGGATCTTGCGGCGGACAAACTCGGCGGTCAGCGCGTTCGCGCGCGCATCGGTCAGAATATCGTTGAACGCGAAGAGCAAGCTGAATCCCCCAATGCGCCAACGTTCCTCGAACGTCGCCTCGCGCTCCTCCGGGGTGACCGCCAGCGCCGATACCTGGCTCATCGGCTTTTCCGACCCGAAGGCTACTATTTCACGGCGATTGCGCGCGCGAAAGCCCGCGTAGTCGGCCTTGATCCGCGCCTCGTACGCAGGATCGAGCGGCGCGTTGTGCGCCGGGACCGCATAGGTGGCGGTGCGCTGGAACACGGTCAGCTCGCTGGCCTGGCGTGCGATCAGCGGTATTGCCTGGACCGCCGAGGAGCCCGTGCCGACGATGCCCACCTTCCGGGCAGTGAAATCCACGGTTTCTTTCGGCCATCGCGCGGTGTGATACACGGGCCCCGCAAATGTCTCGAGTCCCTTGAACGCGGGCGTATTTGGCGACGACAGCGGACCGCTGGCCATGACCAGGAATCGCGCCAACCAGGTCTCGCCGGTATCAGCGCTGACGTTCCAGCGTCGCGTGGTGTCGTCGAACCGCGCGCCGGTGACGCGCGTGTTGAATTGGATCCCGTCGCGCAGGGCGAACCGGTCCGCCACGTGGTTGGCATACCGCAGCAGCTCCGGTTGGGAGGCGTAGCGCTCCGTCCAGCGCCATTCCTGCTGCAGTTTCTCGGAGAACCCGAACGAGTATTCCATGCTCTCGATATCGACCCGCGCTCCCGGATACCGGTTGAAGTACCAGGTACCGCCAACACCGGAGGCGGCTTCGATGACACGGACTGTCAGGCCCATCTGGCGGACCTTGAACAACATATACAGGCCGGCAAGACCGGCCCCGACGATCAGCACGTCAAGCTTAGCAACGTGTGCGGGCTTTGAATCGTTCATCTTCGTTCTCCCCTATCCTAGCAATCGGGTCAAGCCGCCGTGTAGCCGCCGTCCACGACCAGGTCAGCCCCGGTCATGAACGACGATGCGTCGGACGCGAGAAAGCAGACGGCATTGCCGATTTCCTCTGGTGCGCCCAGGCGGCCAATCGGATGCAGGCCCACGAAGATGGCCCGGGTCTCGTCCAGCGTCGCGCCAACACCGGCCGCGTGCCAGTTGCGCAGTCCTTCCTCGAGCAACTGCGTCTCGATACCGCCCGGGCAGATGCAGTTGACGCGTATCCCATTTCCCATTCGGCCGCATTCGATCGCCACCGCCTTCGAGAACAGCCGTACCGCGCCTTTGGTCATGCAGTAGGCAGACGCCGCCGCGGCGCCAATCAACCCTGCGACCGACGCGATGTTGATGATCGAGCCACCTTTCGCCCGGCGGCTCGAACCCTCGGTCATGCCCCAGATGCCGATTTTCGTGCCCAGGAACACGCTATCCACATTGATCGCCGTGATTTGCCGCCAATCCTCAAGCGATGTGCTTGCCAGTGTTGGCGGAACGACGTTCGAAGATCAGGTTCGTCCCTTCAGCCCAGCCCAATTCGCGCAGCTTCGATTGGAATTGGAAGTACGCCAAGAGATCAGGACTTCCAAAAGGTTCCGCACTGAGGACGCCTATGACACGCTGCGCGCCCACTCGCTGAGCTCCGGCCTCCGACGCCTGAACAGCCAGCATGGCCCCCAACACACGCACGAATGTTCGGCGGTCCATCCTTGGATCCGATTGTTGACCAATCGCAGTCTGACAATACTACGCCTCCCAGAACGAACCACTGTAAATCCGCTCATTGCCGGATCGGACTGATGTGCCTTGCGGCCGCCCAGTTGGAACCCAGTGACCTGGCCTCACGTTCCCGCCGGAGCGATCTCCCGCTCGATGCGCTTCGCATTTTCAATCTCGGCAACTCGCAGGTCATATGCGGTCTGGAGATTCAGCCACGAGCGCGCATCGCCGCCGAAGTAGCGCGCAAGGCGCATGGCAGTATCGGCGCTGACACCACGCCGCTCGCGAACGATGTCATTGATGCGCGGTGCAGGCACGTTCAGAGCCTTCGCCAGCGCATTGGCGCTCTTGCCAAGCGGAACCAGAAAATCCTCTCGCAATATTTCGCCGGGATGGACCGGCCGCATGCCGTTCTTGATCATCGCAGTTCTCCGTCAGTGGTAGTCAACGATCTCGACGTCTTCCGCACCGGCCGCCGTCCAGCGAAAACACACGCGGAACTGATCGTTCACGCGGATGCTGTATTGTCCTGCGCGACCGCCTTTCAAAGCCTCGAGCCGGTTACCCGGTGGCGAGCGCAGAAACGCCAGGGTATGTGCCGCATCCAGTTGCGCCAGCTTGCGCGTCGCGATACTGGAGATGCCTGAAAACCGCTTGCACTTGCCGGTCTCGAACAGCGCTTGCGTGTCCGCGCAGCGAAAGCTCTTGATCACCCGAAGAGGGTATAACGTTTAACGTTAAACGTCAAGCGCGAACGACGTGTCTCAATCCCTGAACTTGGCCGGTCGCTTCTGCAGCGTCGCGGTGACAGCTTCGGTCAGGTCCTCGGACATGAGCATGGCCGCGTTCCAGGTGGCAACGTAGTTGAGACCATCGGCCACGGAATGATCGCGCGCATAGACCACCATCTCCTTGATGCCGCGGATGGACAGCGGCGACTTGCCGGCAATCATCGCGGCGATCTCGGTCACACCGGTGCGCAGGCTTTCGGCTGAGTCGTAAACCTGATTCACCAAACCGATCGCTTTTGCCTCTGCCGCATCGAACCGGCGTCCGGTATAAGCCAGTTCCCGCACGACGCCATCCGGCACCAGCTTCGGCAGGCGCTGCAACGTGCCAACGTCGGCGGTGATGCCAAGGTCGATCTCCTTGATCGAAAAATACGCGTCTGTCGTGGCGTAACGCATGTCGCAACAGGTGATGAGGTCAATGCCGCCGCCGATGCAGGCGCCATGGATCGCGGCGATGACTGGCTTGCGGCACCGCTCGATAGAAGAGAGCGCATCTTGCAGATCGAGAATCTGCCGTCGCAGATTTTCCCGGTAGCGACCGTCGCAGTCTTCCTGGTTTTGCTTCTTGAACCCGGCGACCATGCCCAGATCGAGGCCCGATGTGAAATATTTGCCGCGGCCGCCGATGATCGCCACCCGCGCCTCAGGTGTTTCGTCCACCCAGAGGAAGGCCAGGCGAATGTCCTCCCACATGGCCAGATTCATGGCGTTGGCCTTGTCCGGCCGGTTCAGATCGATCGTGGCCACGCCATCGGCCAGGCCAACGCTCAGGGTTTCGAAATTCGGATTCATGTTCGGTTCATCCTTGCTGGGCGCGAAGTATCTGCTCGATGTTCGTGTTGAACATCGCGGAGCCTGCCAGGTTCTGGCCACCGTCGCAGACGACGACGCAGCCGGAGATGTACGAAGCCAGCGGTGAGGCGAGAAAGGCGGCGGTCTGGCCGATGTCGTCGACGGTGCCCATGCGACGCAGCGGGATGCTTTCGAGGAACGCCGACTCGTGCGCCGGGTTCATAAGACGCTTCATCCCTTCTGTCCCTCCGATCGGGCCCGGTACGATGCTATTGGCGCGGATGCCGTATCGCCCCCATTCCAGCGCCAGGTTCTTCATCATCATGTCGATGCCGGCTTTAGCCGCTCCGACGTGCGCCTGATAAGCATGGGGCACGTACGCCATCCCGGCGGAGATAAAAAGTATCGTGCCCTTGGTCTGCTTGAGCTGGTCGAACGCCGCGCGCGACGCGTGGAAGGCGCCCATCAAGTCGATTTCGATGACCGTCTTGAAGCCATTCGGGGAGAGCTTTTCGGCGGAGACCGGGAAATTCCCCGCCGCGCCGGCGACTAGCACGTCGATGGGCCCCAACTCTTGCCGGCTCCTGATAAGCGCCGCTTCGAGTGCCGCATAGTCGCGCACATCGGCCGCCACCGGGCACACTTTGGCGCCAAGGGTCCGCAACTCCGTGGCTGCTGTGTCGAGCTTCGCCTGCGTGCGTCCGCAGATGCCGATGCTGGCGCCGAGCGCGGCAAAATTCCGTGCGATCCCGAGATTGATGCCGCTGCCGCCGCCGGTGACGAAGACGGTCTTGCCCTTGAACAGTTCTTTCGAGAAATACGTTGTAATGTTCATATTGAGTCCATCGTTTTGTTGAGCATCGATTCTGCGAGTCTGGCGTGCGGACTTGCGTCCCGTTCCATCGGATGCAGAGCCTGCCCGTGGCCGTCGTGTCCAGGTTCAGGAAGTTGCGTATCATATGATTATCTGATAATCTGCGCCTGAACCGAGGAGCATTTCGATGGCTGGCAAGATGATCACCGCAACGGACGCAGCGCGCAGGTTTTCGGATGTCCTGAATCAAGTGCGCTATCAGGGCGCGAGATTCGACATCGTGCGCGGCAAGGAAGTCGTGGCGCGGCTCGTGCCGGCAGCGCCCCCGGTCGGTGTCGACCTGGATCGCCTTGACGAGCTTGTCCGCTCGCTGCCCCGGCTGGGTCCGCGCGAGGCCGAGTCCTTCGCGCGAGACATAGCGCGTGGGCTGGCCAAAATGCGCCCGGACGCCGTCGAATGGGATTGATCATCGACACCGGTGTATTGATCAGGCTCGAGAGGAAACCCGCCGCCGTCGATTTCTCCGCGTACAAGCCGGCATACGGCGAAGGCTTCATATCGGCAGCGACCTGCTCGGAACTGCTCGTCGGCGTGCATCTCGCCAACACGGATGCACGGCGGGCTCGTCGCTCGGCGTTCGTGGAATCGATCTTCAAGTTGTTTCAACCGCTGCCTTTCGACCTTGAAGTTGCGCGCATCCATGCGCACCTCGTCAGTTCGCTCGGACGAGGTGTGACGCTCGGAGCTCTCGATCTCATCATCGGTGCGACGGCAATCCGCCACGGCTTTCCCGTGCTCACTACCAACGCGTCCGATTTCCGCCGAATGCCAGGCTGCGCCGTCGAAGCGCTGGAATAGGCCTGCCCGCGATGTTGGGCGCTACTCGAACGCGAAGATCACGCAGCGCCTCGCCGCCGTCCTATTTGGGTCCGCTACTCTCCTTCAGTTTCTGGAGAACTTCATCCAGGTTGAAACTGGCCGCCTTTTGTCGCTGTGGATAGTCCTTGAAAGTCGCCAGGAATTGGCCCACGTAAGCCTGCGCGGGCACGACCAGGAAGGCATGATCGAGAAGCCAGTCGTAATAGGTGTTCGACGTGATGTCGGCGCGCTCGTACGGGTCCGTGCGAAGATTGAACATCTTCGGGACCCGCAGGTTGGTGAACGGGTTCGCCCAGATAAGCAACGTTCCGGCGGCCCGCTGCTCCAGGAATACGAGCTTCCAGTTGTCATAGCGCAGGCCGGTCAGTTGCTGATCGTCGTTGACGTAGAAGAACGATACCCGCGGGCTCTTCGCGACCTGCCCGGTCAGGTAGGGGACGAGGTTGTCACCATCGAGGTGAACCTTGTAGGTCATGTCGCCCACCTTGTAACCCTTGAGCAGCTCGTCCTTCACCTGCGTGTCGCCAGCCATGGCCACAAAGGTCGGCAACCAATCGAGGTGGGAGACGATGTCGTTGGACACACTACCCGGCTTGATCTTGCCCGGCCAGCGTACCATCGCCGGCACCCGGTAGGCGCCTTCCCAGTTCGAATTCTTCTCGCTGCGAAATGGTGTCATCGCCCCGTCCGGCCAGCTGTTCATGTGCGGGCCGTTGTCGGTGCTATACATGACGAAGGTGTTGTCCGCGATGCCCAGGTCATCCAGCGCCTTGAGGACCTGGCCGACATTCTTGTCATGGTCGATCATGGTGTCGTGATATGGACTTTGCCACCGCCCGGATTGGCCGATGCTTTCCGCCTTGGTGTGGGTGCGGAAATGCATGTGCGTGGTATTTACCCACACGAAGAACGGCTTGCCGGCCTTCTGCTGCCGCTGGATAAAATCCACGGCCCGGTTGGCGATGTCGTCGTCGATCGTCTCCATCCGCTTCCTTGTCAGGGGGCCAGTGTCCTTGCAGACCTGCTTGCCGACCTTGCCGAAGCGCGGGTCCACCGTCGGGTCGTCCGTGGCCGAGGCCTTGCAGTCCATCACGCCGCGGGGGCCGAAAGTCTTGCGGAAGTTAGGGAAGTCGGCCTCCTTCGGGTAGTCGGGCAGTTCCGGCTCTTCCTCGGCGTTGAGGTGGTACAGGTTGCCGTAGAACTCGTCAAAGCCGTGCACCGTGGGCAGGTATTCGTTGCGGTCGCCCAGGTGATTCTTGCCGAACTGGCCGGTGGCATAGCCTTGTGCCTTCAACAGCTCGGCAATCGTCGGATCCTCTTTTTGCAGGCCGAGCGTTGCGCCCGGCAATCCGACTTTGGTCAGGCCCGTGCGCAACCCGGACTGACCGGTGATGAAAGACGCCCGACCGGCGGTGCAGCTCTGCTCGGCATAGTAGTCGGTGAACAGCATGCCTTCCTTGGCGACACGATCGATGTTTGGCGTATGAAAGCCCATGAGTCCCATCGAATAGGCGCTTACGTCAGTTTGACCGATGTCGTCGCCCCAGATGACGACGATGTTGGGCTTTTTGGCCGAGGTGGTGGTCTGCGCCAACGCGGGCAGCGCGCTGGCCGCGAGCGTGAGCGTAATTGCGCCGGCGATGGCCAACAGCGATAGCAGCCGTTTGGGGCTGGCCAGCTTCGCGGAGGCGCTGCAGGTCGTGGATTTCTGCGTGTCGTTCATCGATTGCTCCTGCTCTGCGGGTTTACTGAGTCTTGACCCATTGACCGGCGCATCGTGCCCCGATGCGCGATAGACAAAAGCGCTAATGCTGCTGCGCCAACGAAGTCCTGATGTATTTGACCATCCATGACAGACGCTCTCGCGTCGACAAATTTCCAGCCCCCGGCACGAATTTTCCCGCATTATCACCCGACGGAAGCGGCAGATTGCCCCCCTGAAGGGGGGTGGGGACGGCCGCAGGTCAGGCCCGCCGCAGCAGATCAGCAGCCGCGTCGAATTCCTGCGCCAGTCTCAGGCACAGGTCGCGGGTGCTTGGTACTTCGTCTATCCCGGCGATGCCGTGGCCCGCGGTCCAGATCGTTTTCCAGGCTTTGGCGCCGCTGTCCATCAGCTCGTCGGCGACATCGACATTGTCCCGTGTCTTGCCCAGATCGACGCCGGAATTGACCAGACTCTGTGTCAGGAAATTGCCGCCGATGCCGGAAATCGATGACGTATAGATGACGTCGCTTGCTCCCGATTCGAGCAGCATTGCCTTGTATGCGTCGGTGGCGAGCGATTCGGTCGTCGCGATGAACCGCGTTCCGATATACGCCAGGTCAGCGCCCATCAGCAGCGTCGCAGCGATGTGAGCTCCGGTGTTGATGCAGCCTCCCAGCAGAATCGCGCCGTCGAACACGCGGCGTACCTCGGTCACCAACGCGAACGGATTGATCGTGCCCGCGTGGCCTCCGGCGCCGGCGGACACGCAGACGATCCCATCCACGCGGCGAGCCGCGGCCTTCTCCGCCTGTTTCCGGTTGATCACGTCGTGAAAGACGATCCCGCCGTAGCCGTGGATGGCCGAGATGACTTCAACGTTGCAGCCGAGAGAGGTGATGATGATTGGAACCCGATGCTTCACGCACAGCGCAAGATCCGCCTCGAGCCGAGGGTTGGTCTTGTGCACGATCAGATTGACGCCGTACGGGGCAGGCTGCTCGCCCGCGTCTTCCGATCGGGCCAGGCGCTCCTCGATCGTGGTAAGCCACGCCGCGAAACCGGCGCTCGTGCGCTCGTTCAGCGCAGGGAAAGTGCCGAGAACCCCGGCGCGACAGCATTCGACGACCAGGTCGGGGCCGGACACGAGAAACATCGGCGCAGCGACCGCGGGTACGCGCAGCCGGCCGGCAAGTTGGGGCGGTAGGGGCATCGTAGGTTACAACTCGCCCGATTCCATCATCCGTTTGAGCGTGCGCAGATCTCGGTCGATCTCCCGGGAGCGATGGCGCGAAAGGGCGACCGCTGCGACACGCACCACGCCGCTCGGGTGGCCTTCGACGGTCGTGTCCATGAGCGTGGCGAGTCCGTCACGCCGGCGCACCTCCTTCAGCGTGACGCGCGTCTCGAACGCGAGCGGCCCGCTGACGCATTGCAGGACGTAGCTCGAATGCGGCTGGCGCTCGCTGATCTCGACATCGACGGCCATCCGTTTTCCGAGAATTCGGAGCATGTGCTGATACCGGCTCCCCGCCCGCACAGGGCCCGGAGTGAGCTTGCGCACCTCCAGCACGGCGTCCTGCCACTTGACGTCGTTTTCGGGATTGCTGATCAGTTCGTAGATGTCGTGGGCCGCGCGCTCGATCTCGACGGAGAACTCTAATCGAAGCATTTTTTGCAGGAGCGGTGTCTTTTCACGTGTTGACAGACTATCGCTTGCGTTTGCGAAGGCGCAATGGTGCCACAAAATCGATTCGACAATCGGGCGATTGCGCGCTCGATGCAGATCGATTTGCTGCGGTGCAGCGCCTATGACACTTGCCGTTCTCGGTTCTTCCAGTACTTCTCGCGCACTGTGCGCCGCAGCACCTTGCCGACCACGCTGAGCGGCAACTCGGTCACGACGACGACCGATTTCGGCGCCTTGTAGCTGCCGATGCTGTTTTTCACATGGGCGATCAGTTCGTCGGCGCTAACCTGAATACCGTTCTTGAGCACGACTTCGGCGTGCACAACTTCGCCCCATTCTTCATGGGGAATGCCGACCACGGCGGACATGGTCACGCCGGGATGCGAGTTGATCGCGGCTTCGACTTCGATTGCATAGACGTTGAACCCACCGCTGATGATCATGTCCTTCTTGCGATCGACGATATAGAAATAGCCTTGCTGATCCATGTAGCCCAGATCGCCGGACTTCCAGAATCCGTTGGCGAATTCCGATGCGGTACCTTCCGGGTTCTTGTAGTAGCCCTTGATCGTGCCGCGCGTGCGCAGCCACAGCTCGCCCATCTCGCCTAGCGGTACTTCGTTGCCGTCGTCATCCGCGATCATCATTTCGATCCCGGGCCCCGGGCGGCCGGCGGAGCTCAGCCGCTTGGTGTCGTCGTCAGGTCCGAATTCGTGATCGGCCTTGTCCAGCACGCCCACCGCGACGGGCGACTCGGTCGAAGCGTAGGCCTGCATGAAGATGCCGCCGAAGCGCGCTCGAAGGAGCGTCAGCTTTCCCGGGCTCATTGGCGCAGCGCCGTAGAAGATGGTCGTAAGCGACGAAAGGTCGTGGTTGCGCGCTTCCTCGAGGTCGAGGAGGCGGTAGAGCAACGTCGGGACCAGAAAGGACGTCGTGATTTTCTCCGCCTCGACGGTGCGGCACCATTGCTTCAAGTCCGGCACATTCTGGGTCACAAGGCAGCCGCCGCGGAAGAAAGGCGGCAACACCATCATGCCCGCACCGTGGCTGAGCGGTGCGAATTGCAGGCTTCGGGTCTCCGGCACGAATATCTGATCCGGCAGCGCGTAGAACGAGTCGCGACAGCCGAGCCAGTTGTCCAGGGTGTATTCGGCGCATTTGCCCTTGCCCGTCGTACCACCGGTGAATCGGTACAAAAGGATGTCCTGCATGACGTCGTGCTCGGCTTGCGGGAGCGCGTCCGACACGCCGTCGAGCAGGTCCCAGAAGTAGTGCAAGCCGTCGCGTGCGACGGACGGAGGGTCCATGCAGACGATCCGGATGTCGCGCTGCCGCAGCAGGTCGTAGTAGCGTTCCACCAGACTCGTCTCCAGAAATACGACCTTGGGCTCGATCCAGTCGATCTGCCATGTGTGCTCGTCCACGGAGTCGCGAAAGTTCGTGAACGCCGCAGCGGCCTCGCCTTTAAAGATTGTCCAGTGGTGCATCAGACTGATGTTGTCGTTGTCGAGAATCAGCAGGTACCGGTCGCCGCGCCGGAGATGCAGTTTGTCCTGCATCATGTGGACGATGCGGTTGGTCAACAGGTGCAGTTCGCGAAACGTGTAGCGGCGCTTGCGCTCGACATTGACGAGCGCCTCGCGATCGGCGTACTGCCGCGCGAGGGCGGCGACGACGCGGGAGAAATTCGTTTTCATTGTAATGTCCTCCTCTGCTCTTTAGTGACTGCTGGTTCACGCGCTGACGCGTTGGCGTTTTTTTGGGGTTGCGGGCTTCTTCGCGCGCAGCACGGACACGGCAGTGGCTGCCTTTGCCTTCGGCGTCGTTGCCGGACGCGCCTTGCCGTTACCTGCGGCCGCAGTGGCGGCCTTGCTCAATTCGAGCATGCTCTCGCGCAGGCACTGGGTGTAATGGGCGGGGTCGGGCAGCATTTCCGGTGTGCTCGTCGGCGAGATGAAGAGCTTGCCGTCGCAGCTCGTCACCGCGTGGAAGAGGCCCATACCGTCGCTGATCGGCGCCACACATGACCAGTAGCGCATGCGCGCGCCGAGCAAATAGATCGGCACCGTTGGACCGGGGACGTTGCTGACCGCCGTATTGTGCAATGGAAAGGGGCCCGCGCCGCCAAGACCCGTAAGGCTAATCAGACGGCCGGTAAACGCGAGCGTGGCGGGTGGCGCGAATTTGGACAGATCCGTGAGCTCGCGCGCGCCGACCGCATTGGCGGTTTCCTTGGTCCGCACGGTGGCCTCGTGCACTGCGTGCAACCGTTCGAGCGGCGACGCGACATCGGTCCCGAGGGGAAAGGTGACTACTGAAATATTGTTGCCGGCCGTCGCGGTGGCTCCTTTGTCCGCCCTTGTGTTCACCGGGGAGGCAGCTTTAAGCGTCGCTTTGGGAAGCTCCTTGCGCCCTTGCAGATAGCGACGCATCGCGCCGCCGATGACGGTCAGGACGACGTCGTTGACCGTCGCGCCGGGGACGGCGGCACGAATCGCCCGCACCTGGTCGAACGGGAAAATGGCGCTGTCGAACACTCGCTGCGACGACACGCTCGCGTTGAAGCGTGTTTTCGTCGCCTCCGGCCGTGCCCCGCCAAGCAGGCGGCCAACGCCTGCCAACGCCATGGCCCCCAGCTTGGGCGCAACCTTGGCGGCGGGACCCGCCATCCGCAGCGGGGCCATCAGATTGTCCTGCAACGCGTGCGCCAGCAGAGTCAATGTGCTCGGCGCGATTTCCTGATGCGTGACGGTGGCCTTGCGCACCACTGGCCTGCGGCGGCCTTTCTTGGCTTCCAGGTCGTGCAGCGCCCAGGTGAGTTCGGCGAATGCGCTACCGTCCATCGCTGCGTGATGGCCCTTGGTGAGAATGGCAAAACTTCCGCGAGGCAGCCAGTCGATGTTGTCGAGACCCTCGATGATGTGCATTTCCCAGGGCGGACGAGAGAGATCGATCTGGCGCGCCTGGATGCGCGAGGCGAGGATGCAGAACTGCCGCCAGTCGCCGGGTTTGGGCAGCGCCGAGTGCCGAACGTGGAAATTGATGTCGAACCGATCGTCGAGCGCCCAGTAGGGGTAGCCGAGGCTCAAGGGCAGCTGCACGATCTTCCGCCGGAAGAACGGTGCCGTGTCCAGATTCCGTTCGATGTGGGCGAGGATCTGCTTGAAACGCAGAGGGCCACCTCCCGGCACGTCCTCCTGGTCGTAGATGTAGATCATCGTGCCGTGCGTGCCCGCATTCGGCTGGTCGATGTGGAGGAACAGGGCGTCCTGACCGCTCAATTTTTTCATGGTTGCTGCACCCAAAAAACGCTGATGGGGCATGGTAGTCCGCGACATACGCAGGCCGAACCCCCCTTGTGGGGGGCGAGACGGATAACCCGGGGATCAAATGGCCTAGCGGGCCGAAGGGACTATGAAACTCTGCGTGGGCCAGACGCGCGAGCGCGAGTCCGCTTCAAATGGCGGGCGCTGTTCAGTCGAGGATGGCGAAGCTCTGCGCCCGGTTCACGGCCTGGACGCGATTCGCAACGCCGAGCTTGCCGAACATGTTCTTCAAGTGCCACTTCACCGTCTCTGGCCCGATCTGCAGCGAACGCCCGATCTCCTTGTTGCTCAGGCCTCGCCCGACCAGCGACAGGACTTCGCGTTCGCGCGCGCTCAACGGTTCAGACAAAGCTGGCGCCGCGGTGGCGGCGGGGCGCGTGGCCGCGGCGGGGCGATCGCCGTCGGCCAGCTGCAATATGCGATCAAGGTAATCGTCGCGGACCTCGGCTGGGCGCCGGGCCGTGGACGCCCGCAACTCGCGTACCAGCGACAGCGCCCAGTCGCCGCTGTCGACGAAAGTGCGCGCGATGCCGAGGCCCTGCGCGCACGCAAGCGTGCGGCCCATGACGTCCAACGCACGTGAGCGATCCCCACGCTCGTGCAGCGCATGCGCCAGTAGCAGTGTCGCAGTGACACCATCCAGCGGCGGGGCCATCTCCGAGATTTCGACGGCGATGGTCTCCAATACGCGCATGCTGTCGTCCGAGACACTCGCCATCGCGCGATGAAACGCCGTACCCAGCGCACAGAGTCGGGCGCCCAGCCAATGTGTGGAAAGGGCCTTGCGCGCGATCGTGGGCCCGATGGCGCGCAGGCGTTGCGCCAGGTGAGCCGCATGGTCGGGCCGCGTGCTCCAGGTAAGCCTCATCAGCTCGAGGATGGCGCTGGCTTCCATCCGAACCCAGCCGCGGTCTGCCGCAAGCAGGCGCATCCGATCGAAGAGTTCGATCGCACCTGCGGCGTTGCCGCGTGCCGCGCGACTCCACCCGAGTGCGTAGATTGCGTTGGCCATCAGATCGGTAGTGCACGCCTGTTCGAGCAGCGTTATCCTGCCGGCCAGCGCACGCTCGACATTATCGAAACGGCCGCGTTCGTAGTCGAGCCGTGCCATCGGAATGCGCGGCAGCATTGCCGCCAGCGAACGAGCGCCGGACTCGCCGTCGCCAAAGTCGGCGGCTGCTTGCCAGCTGGCCTCGGCCTCGGCGAGATGTCCCTGATACCACCAACTCCATCCGAACAGCACGAGCTGATACACGCGCTTGAAGACCGTCGTACACGGATAAAAATCGCGCGCTTCTGCGTACCTGCGGTGCCAGATGTGATCGACGATTGCGCCGCACTTCAGCACGTCGATAACCCAGGGTTGCGATTCTGCGTGCGTCCCTCGCGAATCCCGCAGGAGTTTGCTCATACGCTCCGAGTCATCCTGCACATACGCCAGCGTCAGGCGGATCGCCCGCATCTCCGGCTCGAACGTTGGTGTCGCTGTCGCAGCGTCAGTCTCGTCGTCGATGGCGCGAAGGATTGCGTCGACGGCCGCAGCTTGTCCATTGACCGCGAGTACCCAGGCCTCGGCAAGGCGCAGGATCGTGCCCTTGCGCTGCAGGTCCTTCGGCAGCTTCGCAAGCAGCGTTTGCAGTACGAAATAGTCACCGTCACGGACCAGATTCATGCCGCACCGATTCGCGACATCGACGGCGCGGATATAGTCGCCGGCCTCGACGGCGTGATGCACGGCTTCGCGCCAGAACCCGTTGTCTGCAAACCATTCGCTGGCGCGTGCGTGCAACCCGGGCAGCTCCTCCGGGTGCTTGCGGGTCAGCTCTGCCGAGAGAAAATCCGCGAACAGGTGGTGATAGCGGTACCAGCGTCGTTGGTCGTCGAGCGGAAGCACGAACAGCTCGCGCCGCTCGATCTCGGCAATGAGGTTGTCGGCATTCGGCACGCTGGCGACAGCCGCGGCGACGTCGGCGCAGAAGCGGCCAAGGATAGACGTTCGCATCAGAAGTCCGCGAATCGCTTCCGGCAAGGTGGCAAAGACCTCTTCCTGCAGGTAGCCGCTGACGCTGCGCGCTGCACCGCTGAAGGACTCGATCAGATTGCCGACACTGCGCTTTCCGCGCAGCGCGATCGCCACCATCTGCAGTCCCGCGGCCCAACCCTCGGTTCGCTCGCGCAACGCATCGATGTCGCGCGGGCCCAACGTCACTTCGGTGGACGCGCGCATGTACTCCCGAACCTCCTCGAAAGTCAGCGCGAGATCGTCAGGACCGATCTCCTCCACTTGTCCGGCGGCTCGCAATCGCGACAGGCGGCGCGGCGGGAAGGCGCGCGCAGCGATGACAATCGTCAGGTTTTCAGGAGCCCTGCTGACAAATTCCGTCATCCAGTCCTGAATCTGGCCGGACACCAGGAAGTGGAAATCGTCGATGATCAGCACCAGCGAACTTTTCAGGTCTGCAATTGCGTTCGCAAGCGGGGCCAGCAGCGTCGCCGGTGGCACCAGCTGACCGCTGCGTGTGATCAGATCGATGACATCGCGCCCGACTTCGGGACATACGCGATTGATTGCTGCCGCAAGATAGGCGACGAAAATGTGTACGTCGTCGTCATTCGAATCGACGCTCAGCCATGCCGCGGGGATTCCGGCAGCGGCGAGATCGCGCTGCCATTGGGCAAGCAAGGCTGTCTTGCCAAAGCCCGGCCCGGCATGGACGAGATTTATAGGAGACTTGGCCGGTACGCCAAGCCGGGACAGCAGACGCGGGCGCTGCACCCACCGCGCGCTCGCGCGTGGCGCGGAGATTTTGGTGGCAAGGAAAATCGAATCGGCCTCGCCTGTAAATTCCGGGGCCGAACGGACCTTGACGTCCATCGCGAACGCTCTCCTACAGGGACATTTGGCAGTGTCCGGAAGCCGACACTACGTGCACCGGAAAACCGTGTCAAGCCGACAGCGGACACACGCTGTCCCCCGAATCGTCGGCAATCCGATGCCGATCGAGACTATGATATTGGCACAAGTCGCGCAGTTGGACTGCCATCCGTTCAGCCGTTCAGCACGACACATGGAGGGAGAGCCCATGGACATCAGGAAAGTGCTCGTCGTCGGTTCCGGCACGCTGGGACAACAGATCGGGTTTCAATGCGCGATGCATGGATTCGAAACTACCATGTACGACCTGCGCCAGGAGTCGCTGGAATCGTGTCGCGCGTCCCACAGGCAATATGTCGACCTTTTCAGGAAGCAACGAGGCAAGAGCCAGCAAGAGACGGATGCAGCACTCGCTCGTCTTTCGTATACCACCGATCTAGCGGATGCCGGGAAGGATGCTGATCTGGTGAGCGAGTCGGTTCCGGAGCATCCGGAGATAAAACGCAAGGTTTATGCCTCACTGAATCAGCATTGTCCGGCCAAGACGATCTTCACGACGAACAGTTCGACGCTGTTGCCGAGTCAAATGGCCGACGCCACCGGCAGGCCGGCCCGCTTTCTGGCGCTGCATTTCGCCAACGAGATTTGGGAACGCAACATCGGGGAAGTGATGGGGCATCCGGGAACTGATCCGGAGATTTTCGAACTTGTCGTGACGTTTGCCAAAGCCATCGGGATGGTTCCCATCCGCCTGGACAAGGAACAGAGCGGCTACGTGATCAATACGCTGCTCGTGCCCTGGCTGATGGCTGCACAGTCGCTGGTAACCAACGGAATCTCATCACCGGAAGACGTCGACAGGACCTGGATGATCACCTCGAAAATGGCCGTGGGTCCTTTCGGAATTCTGGATGTGATCGGAATGGAGACCGCCTACAACGTCGCCGCCTATTGGGGAGAAGTCAACGGGGACGAGCAATTCAAGAAGAACGCCGCCTACATGAAGAAGCACTTCGTCGACCCCAACAAGCTAGGCATGAAGACCGGCGAAGGTTATTACACGTATCCGAATCCGGCCTATCAACGGCCTGGGTTTTTGTCCTGACCGATCCTCGCATCGATATGAGAAAGCCATGACGATCGAGCATTTCGACGTGGTGGTGGTCGGTGCTGGCATCTCCGGCATCGGCGCCGGCTGTCATTTGCAGACCCACTGTCCCGATCGCACGTACGTCATTCTCGAAGGGCGCGCCCACATCGGCGGCACCTGGGATCTGTTCCGCTACCCCGGCGTCCGCTCCGACAGCGATATGTATACGCTCGGCTACAGTTTCAAACCATGGACTGGAGCAAAGGCCATCGCCGACGGGCCATCGATCCTGAATTACCTCCACGAGACGGCGACCGAAAACCGCATCTACGCGCACATCCGTTTCGGTCACCATGTGAGCGCAGCATCGTGGGACTCGAACACGGCGCGCTGGACTGTCGAGGCAACACGTAACGGCGAGTCCATTCGATTCACCTGCAATTTCCTGTTCATGTGCGCCGGCTACTATGACTACGCCGAAGGCTATACGCCCGACTTCAAGGGCACCGAGCGCTTCAAGGGCAAGATTGTCCATCCTCAGTTCTGGCCGCAGGACCTCGACTACGCCGGCAAGCGGGTCATCGTCATCGGCAGCGGCGCGACCGCCGTCACGCTGGTGCCGGCAATGGCAAAGACCGCCAGTCATGTGATCATGCTGCAACGCTCGCCGACGTACGTGATCTCCTGGCCGGCTGAGGACCGGTTCGCCAATGGGCTCAGGCGCTGGCTGCCACTGAGGCTCGCCTACGGCATCGCCCGCTGGCGCAACGTCTTGTTGCAGCAGTGGGTATTCAAGCTCGCGCGCACACGGCCCGATGGTGTGAAGAAGAAGCTGCTCGACCTGGTGCGCGAGCATCTCGGTCCCGATTACGACGTCGGCACGCACTTCACACCGACATACAACCCGTGGGAGCAGCGGCTGTGCCTGGTGCCCGACGCCGATCTGTTCGTCGCGATCCGGTCGGGCAGTACGAGCGTCGTCACCGACCATATCGAAACCTTCACCGAAAACGGCATCCTGCTGAAATCGGGCAAGACGCTTGACGCTGACATCATCGTCACCGCGACCGGACTCAACCTGAAGTTCGTCGGCGGCCTCGAGACGACGGTCGACGGCCGCGCGATCGATTATTCGAAGACCTTCGGGTACAAGGGCATGATGTATTCGGGCGTTCCGAACCTCGCAACGTCGTTCGGCTACACCAACGCATCATGGACGCTGAAGGCTGATCTCATCTGCGAATACGTCTGCCGCCTCCTGAACCACATGAAGGCGACGGGGACCGCGATTGCGACGCCGATACTCGACGACCCCGAGGTCATGCCTGAACCGTGGATCGACTTCTCTTCGGGGTATTTCCAGCGCTCGCTCCACAAGTTCCCGAAGCAGGGGAGCAAGCTGCCGTGGAAGCTTCATCAGAATTACGCCAGGGACATCCTGTTGTTCCGATATGGCGCCGTCGATGACGGAACGATGGTGTTTTCAAAAGCCGGTGCTGCCGGTGGGCGCAAAGTCGCGCGCGAACTGGAAACGGTCGATTAGCCGGCGATACTGCAATACCGGGTTGACGACAAGGTCAAACGCTCTCGGCTATTGCGGTCGGCAGGAGCGCGCATTTCCCGAGTTGAACACCAAGCCTTGAAGGTGCAGTCGAATATCGGCTTGTGCCGACATGGCAGGTTCGACTGACACAACCGGTTGCGACAAACCCGACGGGTCGAACCTTGCGCGAAGCATGACGCGTGCGCCGCGGTGAGCGCCGCAAACCCTATGAGCTTCGCGTAACGCTTCAGTGCCTTACCCACTATGGCATCGCAATGCCAAGCGCCCTGGCACGTGTCTTGCCATGTTAGCCACGTGGCATCCGCTACGGCGGCGCAGGAGGGCGGCGGTGACGTGACTGGGCATAACACGCCGCATTTTTGCTTTTGGCCAAGCAGTCGAGCACGGCCATCTATTTACATTCGATGAGGAGTTGTCATGGTCTCGAGATCTATCGCGATTCTGTTGGTGGGTGCTGCGTTGGGTGTCGGTGTGCAATATGGGGTGGAAGCACAGCACAAGGCATCGGGTTCTGTCGAAGCAGACAGCACGGCGGCGATTTCCAACCCGCACCGCGTGTCGAGTGTCACGGCGAACTACGCGCCTGGCCGCACCGAAACAGTGGAACTCGCGGCGTCAGCGGCTGCTGGGGACAATGCCCATATCGATCAGATTCGTCGTGCGCATGCCGCGATTGCAAACAGCGCTGTCCGCGATCAGCCGCCCACGTTTTAGCAGCCGAAGGGCCGGGTCGCGGCACTATCACGCTCGCGCGAAGCCTGAGTTGGCCACCGGCGGACGCAACACGGTTCAGCGGCTCCTGTCGGTGGCACTACAAATTGTCCGGTACATTGGGGACCCTGTGCCTGTCCACGTTGGGGCGTGACCAAACGCGTCGGCGACGCAGCCTTTGGCTATGCCGATGAGGCATCGGACCAGTTCGTGCGGAGGTTGTCCGGGTAGGGTTACCTTGCGCACGGCGGCGTATTGCTGCTATTGGGCGATCACCGCGACATAGGTACGCAGAAACATTTGCATCGGAGACCAACCTATGGCGCGCCGAGCAGCAGGTAGAGGCTCCAGTTGCCGGCTCCGCCGTAGCCCAAGCCTAAGTACGCGGGCCCGAGGAACGTATCCGCCCCGAGGAACGCCGATCCTGACCACAGCGTTCCCGGCGAAGGCGAGCTGTCGAATCGGTTGGTGATGTGACCGACTTCCGCCGATCCGCCAATGTAGAGCCCCGACCCGAGGATGTCCGGCAGCGCAAAGATCCGGTGGTAGTACATCAGCCGGCCGAATGCGTATTCGCGGCCGGAGAACTCGTTGACGCGGTAACCCGACAGCCGCAGTGGCCCGCCGAGCGTGAAGGACTCGTAGGCTGGCATATCCGACCCGAGCGCTGTGCCACCGCTGACGGCGACGTTGAGCACGTTGGGCCCCCAGCTGTGGATGCCGCGCGCATTCCCTTCGAGGCGTTGATAGCTCTGCGCCGATCCGAAGGACGTCATTGCGGCGTAGGCCGTCCCGTTGAACCCGTAACCAGCGGTCGGGAACCAGGCGGTGTCGGTCTGGTCGACGAAGAGCGCCGCGCGCAGCCCCGCGGTCGGCTCCCGCACCGTAGGCAGGACAGGCGAGCCCGTGTCGACGCGCGCAAAGACCTTCGACCAGACGGCACCCCCTCGCAGCTGGCCCCAGGTTCCCAGACTGGCGCCGAGGTCGACGCCGGCCTGTCCGACGCTGATCAGGTAATCCGCCACCTTGTCCTGTCCGACGAACACGGCGCGCGTCTGCTGTCCGATTAGCGCATTGGGCGCGATGAACCACTGTCCGGCCTCGTTCAACGGCTGGTAGAACTCGGTCCACACGTGCGTGTTCTGGCCGATCTGGGCTTCCGTCGTCCATTCGCCTCCCAGATGGTTGAGCCAGGTCTTCCGGTATTGGACGAGCGCATTGAACGCATTGTCGCCCTGGAAGTCGCTGGCAAGGGCCAGGCCGAAACGCAGGTAATCGGCGCCCCAGGCCTTCTCCGTCGGCTGAATGACCATCGCGCGCGGGCCGGTGTCGCCCCCGACGATCCGATAGCCGATGCTCTCGTAGTCGCGCGTGCCGAAGATGCGCCGCAGGTCGGCGCCGATCTTCTCCTCGGAGAGCGGCTCGCCGGGCTTGCTTTCGACCAGCTTGAGCACGACTTCCGGGTTCGTTTTCTCCAGCCCCTCGACGCGGATCTCGTCGACGGTGCCGAGCGCCCGCGGCTCGGCGATCTGGGTGTTCCGCAACGCCGCGTACTGCTCCGGCGGCAGGCTGTAGCGCCGGAGCTTGTCGGCGAGCGCACGCGCGGCCTCCTCGCCCATGCGGATTGCGTCCTTCGAGCGATCGAACTTGACTGCGGAGATGTCGCCCAGGTCCGGCGCGATCAAGATGTCCTTGTCGCCGAGACTCTTCAATTGCTTGTCCACGCTCTCTATGCCAAGGAAGTTGATCAGCTGCCCAACGACCGAAAGCGCCGACGTGATCTCGGTGCGCTTCAGCGGCGGGGTCGAGATGTTGACTGCGATGATCACGTCGGCGCACAGCTTTCGCGCCTGGTCGATCGGCAGGTTGTTGGCGATGCCGCCGTCGACCAGGAGCCTCCCATCGATCTCGACCGGGGCCATCGCGCCGGGCACCGACATGCTCGCGCGCATCGCTTGCGGCAGGCTGCCGTGATCGAGCACGACTTCCTGGCCCGTCTCGATGTCCGTGGCCATCGCCCAGAACGGGATCGGCAGCTTCCGGAAGTCGGTGACGCCGAAGGCGGGCGTCGACATGGACCGGAAGAACGACTCGATCGTGATGCCCACGACCACGCCCTTGGGCAGCGCGAGCCCGCCGTCCTTGACGCCGAACTCCGGTGCGAACAGCGTCTTGTAGTCGTCGATCTTGCGCCGGACGGCGATTTCGTCGCGCGGGGGCTTGTCCCGGAAGATCGCGTTCCAGTCGGCCTCGAGGACGATCTTCTCCATCTCTGCCGGCGGCCGCCCCGCAGCGAACGTCGCCCCGACGACCGCTCCCATGCTGGTGCCCGTCACGCACGAGATCGGCACGCGCAGCTCGTCTAGCACCTTGAGCACGCCGATGTGCGCGATGCCGCGCGCGCCGCCGCCTGACAGCGCGAGTCCGATGCGGGGACCAGTTGAAGGCGTCCCGATCGGGGCTGCTTGTGCCTCCAGCCGGGGGCAATAAGTTGCCAGCATCGCGAGCGCCGTCGCAACGGCGAGGGCCCGGCTAGTGACTCTTGATTGGGCGTTCATTGATTCAGGCTCCATCGGGTCGAACACTCCCTGTTTTGCAGGAGGTCTCGAGGGTCGAACATTGCGCGTGAGTGCTCAGACCGGCCTTGCTCCAAGTCAATGCCAGCGACTCCGGCGTGCGGCCGACGGGATGCCGGATTCTGGGCGACACGCATCAATCAATGACTGCTATGAAGCCCAATGCGTTGTGATCGGAGGTCGCCGGGTCCGGCCGAATCGTTAACGACCCTGTTTGGCAGAGGACGACCACTTTTAGCCGTTCGTTCGTCGAATATCCGTTTGACGGTTCCGAATGTGATGCTAACCGTCCTCAAACGCTACTAAGCACGAACTGTTAGGGCAATTGATTCGGCTTGCCGGATTGGCGGGACGGTGCGAACTCGACTTGGCCATCTACTTGCGACACTCTGCCAGTCAGCCTAGCGACTCAACTCGCGTGCCGTGTTATTTCATCTGAACGCTTCGACGCGTCCTCCACCGGGGGCGGCGCGCCGATCGACTCACGCAAGGTCGTTCAGCCATGCGCGCGCTTCATCGATCGCGTTATCGTACGACAGGGCGTGGCCCTCCGCTTCGGCGCGGTTGAATGTCTCCTTGCCGAGCAGTGCTCGAGCCTGCGCGACCAGAGGCGCAAGGAAGGCTTCGTCGGCCGGGTCGCGATGATATCCGGTTTGTTCCGTCTGCGCCGCGACAGCCCCGAAGAACTGCGCCGCCTTTTTCCACTCGCCGCACAGCGCAGCGAGAGCGGCACACACGTCCAACCCGCACTGTCCGGTCGGTTTCGAGTGCACCTCCGCGGAAATCGTGAAAACCTCCTGCAGGATCTCTCGCGCACCCGCAGCCGAGCGACGGCCGATCGCCACGATCGCGAGATTGAGCAGCATGACGGCCGCGGTCTCCCGATCTCCGAGCTCATGCATGAGCGCGAGCGCTTGCCGATAGAGCGCGTCCGCGGCGTCCAGCGCGCCTTCCATGCGATCGAGCTGCGCTAGCCCGTTGAGCGCCACCGCCAGCTCGCGCTTGTTGCCGCTATTCCGCGAGAGAACGATCCCCTGATCGAAGTAGCTTCGCGCTGCGGCATGGTCGCCCTGCCCAAGCGTCGCAAGCGCCAATGTGTTCGTGATCGATGCGCTCAGCCCGTTGTCTCCGATCTCCTGGGCGATCGCCAGACTCTCCTCGAGGCGGGGTCGCGCATCCGCATAGCGGCCCATGAAGGACCCGAACTGCCCCGCGGCAAATAGCGTTCGGCATCGCGCAAGGTCGCGCGCCTGGGCGTCCGTGCGTGTAAGGGCTTCCACCGTTACCCGCTGCCCGAGCATCATAAGGCCTCGACTCACCCAGTACCTCTTCAGCGCATGAACCAACCGCAACCCCAGTGCGCCGCCGTTCTCCGCGCGATCGCACGCCGCGTGCGCAGCAAGTAGGTTCTCCCGCTCGAGATCGAGCTGCCCAAGCCATTCGCCCTGTTTCGGGCCGGTCAGAGCCGGGCCCGCCTCCTCGGCGAGCGCAAGGTAGAACCTGAGATGGCGTGCCTGGGCTTCATCTCCATCCGCCGATTCGTTCAGCCGCTCCCGGGCGTACTCGCGCACGGACTCCAGCATCCGGTAACGAGTCCCTCCGCTGGGTTCCTCGGCCACAACCAGGCTCTTGTCGACAAGCGAGGCAAGAAGCTCGAGCACTCGCGCCTCCGCGACGTCCTTGCCAGCACAGACCTCCTCCGCTGCCCGCATTGTCCAGCCGCCGACGAACACCGAAAGCCGGCGGAACAGAGCCCGCTCCTCTGCGTCCAGCAGGTCATAGCTCCAGTCGATCAGCGCACGCAGCGTCTGCTGCCGCGGAAGAGCGGTGCGGGATCCTCCGGTTAGAACGCTGAATCGCTTGTCGAGTCGCTGGTTCAACTCTTCTACCGACATCGCTCGCATGCGCGCCGCCGCCAGCTCGAGTGCCAGCGGGATGCCGTCCAAACGCTGGCAGATCGCGGCGACCGCCGGCGCGTTGACATCGGTGACCTGGAAAGAAGGCTTCACAGGCAGCACACGATCGACGAAGAGTCGCACCGCGGCATATCGAGTTAACGACTCCGCACGCGGTATCTCCTTGGGGTCCGGTAACGGGAGCGACGGCACGCGGCAGGCAGTCTCACCTACGATCCGCAGCGCCTCGCGGCTGCTCGCGAGGACACGCACCACTGGACAAGAGGAGAGCAATGCCTCGCACAACTCGGCGCATGCCAGGACGAGGTGCTCGCAGTTGTCCAGGACCAGCAGCAGTTCCTTGTCGCCGATCTTGCCGATCAGGGTGTCCGTGATCGACTCTCCTGGCTGTTCCTTGACTCCAAGCACGGTTGCCACCGCTTGCGCGACCAGGCCGGCGTCGCCGAGCGGTGCCAGTTCGACGAACCAGACGCCGTCGGCAAATTCGTCGATGAGGTCCGCGGCGACCTGTAAAGACAAACGTGTCTTGCCGGCGCCGCCTGTTGCGGTCAATGTCACCATCCGCGACGAACGCAGCAAACCCTTCACTTCGTCCATTTCCCGCTCGCGACCCACGAAGCTCGTGAGTTGTATCGGCAGGTTTTGGGCGCGAGCGTCCAGCGTCTTGAGCGGGGGGAAATCGGCCGGAAGTCCCGGTACAACGAGCTCGTAGACCCGCTCCGGGCGTATCAAGTCCTTCAGCCGTCGCTCACCCATGTCGCGCAATCTGGCACCGGCAGGAAGGCTGCAGCGAACCTGTCGCTCCATCGCAAGCGAGAGCAGGATCTGGCCTCCGTGCCCGGCAGCCAGCAAGCGAGCCACTCGATTCAATGGTTGGCCGAAGTACCCGTTGTCGCGACTCTCGGCCACTCCCGTGTGCAGTGCCATCCGGACCTTGATCCGGGCCGCCCCTGTCCATGGTTCCTTCGCAAGGGCCACCTGCGCATCACAGGCGGCAGCGAGCGCACTCGGTGCCGTGTGGAAGGCCGCACAGAATGCGTCGCCGGCGGTCATGAAGACGTAGCCCTCGTGCTGATGGATGGCAT
The DNA here is from genome assembly GCA_963829375.1 of uncultured beta proteobacterium. Taxonomy (GTDB): domain Bacteria; phylum Pseudomonadota; class Gammaproteobacteria; order Burkholderiales; family Casimicrobiaceae; genus PALSA-1003. The sequence continues at coordinate 110,253 of CAWHIS010000004.1, forward strand.
CGCGCACCAGCACGTCGTGGCGAGCGAGTGCGGTTCCCATCGCAGCGGGTTCGTGCTCCCAGAGTCCGGTGCTGCCTTCGATATCGGTGAAGAGAAAGGTGACCGTGCCGGTCGGCAGGTCAGGCATCGTGGTCTCCGTCCTTACGAGTTGGACATGCCTGTCGGCAACGCACAGGGCTAAGGTTCGGCTAGAGTTTAACGACTGCTAGACGTTACTGCCCGTCAGACGCACAAACGGGCCGATACAGTAACGAGTGTCTTCGCGCGGGCAGAGAAAGAAGGTGTCGACCGACGGATGGAAATAGATGAAGTTGGTGGACTCGTGCCCAACTTTCGTGATGTGGCCCGAACAATCCGGCTTGCCGTTGTCCCTTGTGACCCTTTCAGACCATTTGTAGAAACCCTTCGCGCTCGGCTTGTCCGAGACCGTGTATTCGGACTCCGACACCTCATCGGCGCTCGTGACCACCGTCGTTCCGTCATGGCGCACCCGGTAGATTTCGTGGCACGAATCCTTGGGAAGCGTAATAACCCAAGTGCCGATGAAAGGGTGATCTTGTCGCGGACCTGCAGCGTGGATACAAGGAGCTGCCGCCAGTGTGCTGCAGCAAATCGCGACGCACAGATTAATCTTCAGGTTCACTGCCAACTCCACCTTGCTCAGTGACTCCACCGGTAGGTTCTGCCGACTGGGTCCAGTGAGAACCCGCCGCACGTATTTTGCCGGCAGTTTGGACTCGCTCCAACTGCTTTCAATTCCTCGCGATCGATAGATAGGGCCGATCGGCGTCGGCTCATAGCCTGCCGTAGCCCGGGATTGTTCTGGCAGCTAGCACCAGATCGCGGTTCCAATCGGTCGGCGCGTATGTCCGCTGGCGTACATTCCCGGCTGGCCTTGACAGTGTCGACGGCAGGCAACTCCTCCCTCAGCACCTCGGAATTCTCCCAGTGCTTTACGGTGGCCGGGGCGCCGCCGACGCTCACGATCAACGACGTCTCGGCGACCGAGGGCAATGCGGGCACCAAGAACTTCGTGTTCACGGTGACGATCTCGTCGGCGGCGAATGCGACTGTCAACTTCGCGACGGCGGATGGCAGCGCCACGGTGGCCGGCAGCGACTACATCGCGACGTCGGGGCCGCTGACCTTCACGAGCGGCGGGCCGGTGACGCAGACCATCACCGTGCAGGTGATCGGCGACACGGTGGTTGAGCCCGACGAGGCGTCGCGGATCGTCGTAGTTCATCGAATTCAATGTGCGCGTTGTGTCGATAGCGCCATCGATTGCCTGTTATCATTCCCGCGATCACACAAGGCGAAGCGGCGGACCAACGTGCCAAGGAAACCGATTCATGAATCTTTCTCGCTTTGATCGCCTGCGCGGATTCCTGCTGTGTGCGCTGCTGCTGCTCGGCGGTTGCGCGACGGTCCGAGTCGATCCGCTTCCATCGTGGACCGACGGTCCTGCCAGGCAGGCGATCGTCGATTTCGTCCAGAAGACCACGGACGCGTCGAGTCCGCAGTTCGTGCCGCCCGAGCGCCGCATCGCCACCTTCGACCAGGATGGAACGCTGTGGGTCGAGCAACCGCTATACACGCAGGTGCTGTTCGCGCTCGATCGGGTCAAGGAAGTAGTACGCTCGAAGCCGGCGCTGGCGAACGAGGAACCGTTCAAGGCGGTGGTCACCGGCGATCGCGAGGCGATGTCGAAATTCAACGAGCGAGATCTCCTCAAAATCGTCGCCGCGTCGGAAAGCGGACTATCCGTCGAGGCTTTCCACGACGTGGTCAGGACCTGGCTGGCGACGGCGAAGCACCCGAAGTTCCAGCGCCCCTATACCGACCTCGTGTATGTGCCGATGCAGGAAGCGATGAAGTATCTGCGGGCTAACGGCTTCCGCACCTATATCGTAACCGGCGGCGGGCAGGAGTTCGTGCGCGCGTATGCGGAGCAGGTCTACGGGATACCTCCCGAGCAGGTGGTCGGAACGATGTTCAAGATCGACTACGAGATCCGCGACGGCCAGCCTGCGTTGATTCATGCACCGGATCTTTTTTTCGTGGACGACAAGGGCGGCAAGCCAGTCGGTATCAATATGATGATCGGCCGCCGCCCGCAGGCGGCGTTCGGCAATTCGGATGGTGATCAGCAGATGCTGGAGTGGGCAACCGGAAGCGGTGGGGCGCGACTCGCGATGATCGTGCTGCACGACGACGCGGGCCGCGAGTACGCCTACGGACCCGCGACCGGGCTGCCTGACAGCAAGATCGGTACGTTTACGCAGGCGCTGTACGACGAGGCAAAGCAAAAGGGCTGGACGGTCATAAGTGTGAAGCGCGACTGGAAGCGGGTTTTCTCGTTCGAGCCATAGACCGCGCATCGCGTTGTCCGTCGTGGTGCGGCAATTCCTCAGTCCAGCACGGGACCTTAGCGCGCTGACTCGTGTAACTGCGTCCTCCCGGATGCGCCCGCGATCGATGACGGCTGTTCTCCCAATTCCGGAATCCACGCAGGCACGCGCTGCCGCACGAAGCGTGCGATGTCGGCGATCGCCGCGCGCGACTCGGGGAGCCAGTCGATCATCTGGAATACGTGCGGCATCGCAGGCCAGACCTCGAGTTCCACGGAAACGCCGGCCCAGCGCGCTTTGTCTGCGGCGCGGATCGAGTCGTCGACGATCAGCTCGGTGCTGCCGGCATGGAACAGGAGGGGCGGCAAGCGCTCGAAGGTGTCGTAGATCGGCGAAATCCACGGGTGATGCACGTCGGCATCCGGTGCATACGTCGTCCGCACGAACTGCAGTGCTTCGGGTATCAGCATTGGATCGCTGTCCCGATTATATTTGAGCGACGCGCTGGCGCCGGCGAGGTCAGTTGCTGGCGATAGCATGACGACGCATCCAGGCGTGGGAAGACCCTTGTCGCGGATGCGGATCGCCGTCACCAGCGCCAGATTGCCTCCGGCAGAATCGCCCGCAATGACGATGCGCTCGGGTCTTAGGCCCTGCGTCAACAACCAGCGATAGGCAGCAAGACAGTCGTCGGCCCCGGCGGGGAAGGGGTGCTCAGGAGCAAGCCGGTAATCGGGCAGTAATACCTGCGCGCCAAGTGCGTCGGCAAGCCGGCGCGCAAAGACGCGATACGCGGACGGGAGGTGGGCCATGAACCCGCCGCCATGCAGATACAGCACAATACGCTGCGCATCATTGGCGGCGGGGCGAAACCATTCGCAGGGAACGCTTGTCGATGCCACCGAATCACCCGGCCGGCTCGTAGCGCCTCGCGCAATCCATCGATCCAAACTGGCGCTCGCCGCACGGAGGGCGCCGACCGTAAGACCGTTACGCAGTCGCCGCTTGACCAGGACGCGAAGCGCCGCGTTCAGCGCGCGGCCGGTGACACTTGGCATGAAGCGAGCTCCGCCCCGCGCGACTATCGCTTGGAAAGGGAGGCCAGCACGCGCCTCGTCCACTTGGTATAGGGTGGGCGCAGGACGGAGAGCGGATCGGCGCGTATTCCCCGGTAGACGCCTCGCGCGTGGCTGAAAGTCTTGAAGCCGAATTCGGCGTGGTAATTCCCCATGCCGGAGTTGCCGGAGCCACCGAACGGAAGGTTGTCCTGCAGCACGTGAACCGCGACGTCGTTGATCGACGCACCGCCCGAGATCGTCGACGCAAGCACGTGATCGGCTTGCTTCCTGTCGCCGAAGAAATAGAGCGCCAGCGGCCGCGGGCGGGCGTTGATGTAGGTCAACGCTTCGTCGAGCTTGCGATAGGTTTTGATCGGAAGGACCGGTCCGAAAATTTCGTCCTGCATCACGCGGCAGTCGTCGCCCGGATTGATCACCAGCGTCGGTGCAATCTTGCGCGTGGTCGCCGCAGCGAAATCTTCGCGGGCCGGGTTCACCTCGATGACTTCGACGCCCTTGCTGCGCGCATCGTCGAGATACGCGAGCACGCGCCGGCGGTGATGGTCGGAGATCATCGCGGTGTAGTCGGGATTGTCGCGCAGCGTCGGATAGAGGCGCGCGACGGCGCGCTCGAATTCGGCGACAAACGGACGCAATCGATCTTCGGGAACCAGCGCGTAGTCCGCCGTCACGCAGATCTGGCCACTGTTGAGCAGCTTGCCCCACGCAATGCGATACGCTGCCTGCGAGAGGTCTGCATCATCCGCAACGATCACCGGCGATTTTCCACCCAGCTCGAGCGTGACTGGCGTCAGGTTGTCGGCGGCGGCCTTCATGACCAACTTGCCGACGCGCGGGCTGCCGGTAAAGAAGATGTGATCGAAGGGTAACGCGGCAAACGCGGCGCCTACGTCGGGACCGCCGTAAAAGCACGCCACCTCGGTCGCGTCGAACGCTTGCTCGATCAATGTCCGGCAAAGCTCTGCCGTGCGCGGCGTCAGCTCGGAGACCTTCAGGATGACGCGGTTGCCGGCAGCGAGCATCGGTGCCAGCGGGCTGAAAGCCGCAAGCACCGGAAAATTCCAGGGGCCGATGTTGGCAACGACACCCTTCGGTTGATAGTGGATTTCAGCGCGCGCGCCGAGCAGGTTCAGCGGAAAATTGGCGCTGCGGCGCTCGGGTTTCATCCATTCCCGCAAGTGTTTGCGGGAATGCTTGAGGTGTTCGATGGCAACGAACACATCGAGGAGCATCGACTGCTCGTAGGCACGGCATCCGAAGTCTTCGGAAATCGCGTCGCAGATCGCCTTCTGATGATCCACGAGCAAGCCGATTGCGCGGTCGATGCGATCGATCCTTGTCTTTTCGGTCGGCGTGCCATCCCGCAGGAATGCGGCGCGCTGTCCGGCAAAGACGTTCTTCAGGTTGACGATGGTTGCGGCGTCGGCTGCAAGCGTGGCGATGTCGTTTTCTGCGTGTCCCATGGGGCCCTCGATAAGAGTGAGGCCATGATCCACGCACCCCGACCCGCAAAGACCCCTCGTTCAGGGGGGCGGTGGTCGTGGAGGGGCGATTGCCTCGCGCTTTCGGCCGCCGGTCGCGAGCCTACACCGGGCGGTGGTAGGGTGGGTCTATTGCAAATTGAAGGGAATGTCGTAATCGCGTAGACGCGAAGCTGTCGGCCCTGCGCGAAGCAAATGCCCTCAGGGTGCAACGCGGTCGAGCGCACGTATCGCGTCTGCGATGTCCTGGCTCATGCGCGCAAGCGCGCGACTGTGGGCCGCGGCTAGTCCGTCGTAGTCTTTCTGCAGGGTTGCCTCGCGAACCGACGTGCGGCCGGTTTCGGACTTGGCATCCTTGGTCCGACGCACGACCCATACCGCGTTGAGCGTTGCGGCTTCACCGGGAGCCGATTCGAAACTTTGTACTTCAATCGCCACATGGTAGTCGGCGGTTGTGTTCAGCGACTGCTGGAACAGCGACACGCGAGGCGTCCCCAGAATGGCGACGAGATCCTCGGCCACCACCCGCGAGATGTTGTTTTGCAAAGGCGATGCCCAACGCTCGTATTCGTTCAGCGATACCTGATTCGGCCCGGTGCTGACGACGATTTGCGGCAGATCGACGATAGCCGGTATCGCGACGGGACCGACCATGACCGAGACGTTCGATGTTTGCGCGCCGGGCGTTGCAGTGCGGCTCAGCGTATAGAAGTGCGACGGCGGAGACGCGCATGCTGCGGCCAACACCACGACGGCGCAAACGATGGCGAAGCGGGTGGAGCGCAGCATCAGGGTTTCTCCGCTGGTTTGCCCCGAATGAAGATTTCGGGATGACGTTCGAGATAGTCGATGAGCACCCGCACCGAGCGCGCCGCCCGTGTCACTTCCTGCAACGTGTCGCGCAGATCCTGCGGCGCCGGCGAGTCCTTGCTGAAGAGCGTCGAGTCCGCGTTCTTGAGCACCCCGTCGGCGGAGTTGATGGCGCGACGAAGGTCCTCGATGGTCTTCGCTCCCTCGGGCACCCACTTGGCGTCGATACCCTTCACGAGGGTATCGGCATCCTTCAGCGTCTGGTCGAGTGTCGCAAGCGCATTCTTCACGTCGATGCCGATCGCATCGAGTGGCATGTTGTCGATCTTGGTCAGGATGCTGTTGAGCTTCGCCTGGATGTTGGCGAAAGCGCCAGGGACCACGGGCAGCTCGAGCGGATCCTGCGTCCAGTCGATTTTCACCTTCGGCGCATTCGGAAAATATTCGAAGGCAACGAACAGTTGTCCGGTGAGCAACGAGCCGGTCTGCAATTGCGCGCGCAGACCCTGTTGCTCGACGATGCGACGCATCATTCGGAGGCGAGCTTCGGGCGTCATCTCAGTCAAGGTCTTTCCTGTGGTCTGCTCGCCCGGTGACAACCGTGCGATGAGCCGATCGGGGAAGAAAGTGATGAGCACCCGAGGACGAAACACGAGGGTCGCGGCGTCAAAGTCCAGTCCGATGCTGGTGACCTCGCCCACGGGCAACCCGAACAGCGTCACCGGTGCGCCGACCGACAGGCCACGGACCGACTCGTTGAAATGGAGCACGTAACGCCGTTCTACGGGGTCGGGCTGCTTCATCGCGGTGGCGCGGTCGCGATATAGCGCGAATGAGGTGTTCGCCGGAGCCTCGGCCGCCGAAGAAAAGAAGTCGGGTGTATCGAACGCGACACCACCCGCGAGGAGCGCCGCGAGTGACTCCGTGCGTACTTCCAGGCCATCCGCGCCGAGGGAAACGTTGATCCCGCTTACGGTCCAGAAACGCGTTTCGGTCGTGACGTACTTGTCGTACGGCGCATCGACGAACACCGTGATTTCGACCGACTTCCCGTCGGGTGCAAGGTTGTACGACGCCACTTGGCCGACGTTCAGGCGGCGGTAGTAGATCGGCGTTCCGATGCCCAGTGACCCCAGGGTGTTCGCCTTCAACACGAAACGCCGGCCCGGTTGGTCCGTTATGGTGGGCGGCTCGTCGAGCCCGACGAAATCGCGGCGATCCTCGGTCGACTTGCCGGCCTGAAAACCGATGTAGTTGCCCGAAAGGAGTGTATTGAGCCCGGAGACGCCGCTCAGGGAGATGCGCGGCTCGACGACCCAGAACTTGGCGTCCTCGACCATCAACCCGGCCGCGTGCTTGGCGATCTTTGCCTTGACGAGCACCTTCGAGTAATCCTCGGAAAGTTCCACCGCGGTCACCTGGCCGATCCGCACATCCTTGTACCTGATGAAAGTCTTGCCGGCTTCGATACCTTCACCCGCCTTGAAGGCGATGCTGATGGTGGGGCCCTCGCTACGGACGCGTTGGATCGCGATGCCGATGGCCACCACGGCGGCGAGAATCGGGATGATCCAGACGATCGAGATCCGCATGGGCTTCTTCCGCACGACGGTCGCTTGCGGAAGTTGGTCCGGATCGATTTTTTCAGCCATGGCGAGCTTTGTGGGGGTTCGTGGCGTCCCAGATGAGGCGAGGGTCGAAGGATTCGGCCGCAAGCATCGTCAGAACCACGACGGCCGCGAAGAATAGCACCCCGGCGCCGGGTGCCACCGACATCAGCGGCTGGAGTTGGACCAGGGCAACGGTAAACGCATCGACGAATACGTCGAGCATCGACCAACGACCGATCAATTCCACGATGCGATAGAGGCGGGTGCGCTCGTGACTGCTGGTGACCGAGCCGCGCTGCACCGTGACCAGCAGATAGACGAGGGCCACCAGCTTCCCAAGCGGGATCATGACGCTCGCTACGAGCACTATGAGGGCAAGTGGCCACGATCCCGACGTGTAGAGAAACGCAACGCCACTCAGGATCGTGTCGCCCTCCGACGTGCCCAATGTCGTTGTATTCAGAACGGGCAGGGCGTTGGCAGGGATGTAACAGACGGCGGCGGCAATGACGAGCGCCCACGTGGTCTGAATCGAGGCGTGGTGGCGTACTTCGAGCGCTTCGCCGCAGCGGGGACAGAAACCGGGCTCGGTTGCGCTGGCGGGCCGTGACAGAAGTTGACAGGCCTCGCACGGTAGCAGTCCCGCCTGTGCGGCAGTGACAGCGGCTCCCGTCATTTTCGCGGCTCCGCGACAGGAGCGCCGGGCGGTGTCGTCAGCGGCGGCATTTCGCCGTCGACCCACTCGATCCGCTGCCAGAGCTCGCGGGGATTGAAGGTGACCATGATCGCTGGAACAAGCAGGATCAGCGCCCCCACCGCGTACATCGCGATCCCCGCCTGCACGGTGGCCAATTGCGCAATCTTGATCAACGCCACGAGTATCCCGAGCATCATGACCTCGAGCATCGACCAGACCTGGAAGTGGTGCGCCCAGCGTAGCAACTCGGCGATCCAGCGTGGAGGAGAGGAGCGCTGCGCCGCGAGCAGGAGAGTGAGCATGAACAGAAGGTAACCCCCGGGCGCGATCACCGCGCAAAAAGCGACGAGGACGCCGACGATGGGCTCACCTTCCAGCCACATCTGGTAGGCACCGCCGGCGATCGTCGTGCTTGCGGTCCGCCCGACGGCTGAAAGGTCCATCAGGGGCGAAGTATTGGCGACGACAAAGGCGATCAGCGCCGCGATGGTGAGCGCCAGCGGCATATCGTGCGGGCCGGCAGGCTGTTTAGCGAGGAAACAGTCGCACCGCGTGCAGCGCGCCCTGGCGCCTGGCGGGAGGGGCGGAATCCGCTGCAGCAGGTCGCAATCGGGGCAGGCAACCGCTGACGATGCGACACGAACATTCACTGACCCCACTCCCATCCAACGTATCAGGACGCCTTGGCGCGGCCGACCAGCCGGGTGGAATCAGGCCGTCCTTCCACTTCGCGGCAACGAATGTTAGCAGCGAATGCGCAATCCCAGAATCGAACCCGTCACGGCGCGGGTACCACGCGATAGTAGACGCCGTTCGCACCATAGGCCGGCTGGAACCAGGTGTTGCCGTTGAGGTAGTAGGTGGCGCCGTTCTTGTTGATCGATATCGACCCCGCAGGCACCGCCGCGTAGTTGATCCCCATCGCGTAGGTACCGCCGACCGGCGCACTCGCAACGGCCACACCGGTGGCCACGCCGGCGTTATAGGCGGCGTTCGTCGCGGCGGCGGTGTTCGCGCTCCCGGTCGCAACTCCGGCAGCGTAGGCATTCGACGTTGCGGCGGCGGTGTTCGCGGAAGCCACGGCAGCGCCCGCGGCCATACCGACGACCGCACCCGCGGCCACGGCGCAGCCAGAGCAGGTGGTCGCGTAATAGGGCACCGCAACCGGCGGGTGATAGGCCGGATAGGTGCGGATACGCGGCGACCGGCGGGTGATAGGCGGTCGCGCCGTACGGCGTCGTGTGCACGGCACCGGCACCGTAGGCACCGGCCGTGGTGCCGCCATAAACGTTGGTGTGCTCCGTGCCGCCTCCCTCCGCGTGCGCTGTGCTGCCGCCGTACGCGTTGGTGTGCTCCGTCCCCTCGCCCGCCTCATGCGTGGAGCTGCCGCCATAGCGATTTTCGTGGCTCGTCGAGCCGTAACTGTGGCTCGTGCTGCCACCGGCGCGGTTGGCCGATGCCCAGCCGGCTGCCGGACCGGTCCACAGGGCGGCCGCACTGATGATCAGCGCGCAGGTGATGGTAACCATCGTTTTCATCGCAAACCTCCGCTCAGGGTGACTTCGATTGCGGTTTCGCTGTCCCTGCCTTGGACGGCGACATCTTGACCAATGGCTTGATGCCCGCCGGCGGCTTGGAGCCCGGGTGCGCGAAGGCAATGCGCGGGGCCGCCAGCGCCTTCGGCGACGTGAACGCATCCGCCGCAATCGTCGAATCGAGCTGCCAGTTCGAAAGCTCCAGCTCGTTGCGCAGCTGCAGCGGATCGGCGGCATAGATCGCGCGGACCCGCCGCGGCAGCTTGTCGTCGACGCCGATCCAGATCTGCAGAAACACGTCCTTGTTGGCCCACGCCACCATGTCCGTCTTGGTGCCGCCGACCACCGTCGATTGGCCGATGTAGAACGCCAGGATCGCCCCGTCGGTCATCGCGACGTAGGGATCCGCCACGAGAAGGTCGGTGAACGGAAAGAAGGTGGCCGCCGTGTTGTAGGCTGTCATCAGCGCCGCATCGATGGTCGGCGGTGCATCGGCGACCGCGACCAGATTTTCGGCCGGCGCGTAGGCCATCATCGTCTTGCCGTCGTAGTAGAACTCGGACGCCGGCCCGTCGCCGGGCATAATGATCTTCAGCTTGTCGGGCCGTTGCATCGTCACGTCGTAGCGCACCGTATAGGCGATCGGCGGGCCGAGCTTGCTCGGAAACTCATAGCCGACGGTCGCCGTAAATGTCATCGACTTGGCCGCCGCGAGGCGGGCGCTGGTCGCCTTGAGCAGATCCATCGCCTTGGGCTCGAGCACCAGCTTGTATTCCGGCGCTTTCGGCTTCTTCGCGGGCTTGGAGGATTTGGACGTCTTGGCAGTTTGCGGTGCCGGCTGCGCAGACTGCGCGCTCGCGCCCACAGCCAGCGTCACGCCTGCCGCGAGCAGCATCGCACGCCCGAAAGTTGGCAACAGGCTCATTCCTTTTTGCAGCCTGCGTTGTTAGGGCCTTTCGCGCACGTCGTGCCGTTGGGGCCCTGCGCTACACCCATGCCGTTCTTCGTCTTCGCCTCGCCACCGCGGGATGTGCGCGTCGTGGTTACTCCGTTCGCATTCTTCTGCGACACCGCGGCATTGCCCGTATTCGGGTTGTAGGCGGCTTTGGCCCCGTTGCTGTTTTGCACGGTCGTTGCCCCGTTCGGTTGCTTTTGGGCGGTGGTAACCGTACCCGTGTTCGGGTTGACTGCAACCGCCTGCTCGCCATTGGCGCAGATGACTTTACCGCGCGGGTTAGTAATGCAATCGGCCGCGAATGCGCCCGAGGCAAACACCATACATCCGATCAATATCAACGCTTTCATTTACAACTCCAGTTGCCTTCGTTCGTCGCAAGCTACGCATGGCCCGCACTGTCCCTCACGCCCTCTCGGAAACGAGGCACCGCCCGCGGCAATGGTTTACGGAATCATTCCGCATTCGAACATCTTGTTGACGATCGGCCCTGCGACTTTGTCGAAGAACGCCTGCCGTGCCTGCGGATCGTTGCGCAGAAAATTCACGGCCTTCTGTTCTTCCGGCGATTTGGGCTGGCCTTTCTTCTGCCACAACTGCTCGCAGCTCGAACCCTGGTATTTCTGAATGACCTTGTTGGCGACCATGTCCATGATCATCCCTTGGCCGCCCGCGATCGCGGCGACCCCTAGCGCGGAGACACCCACCAACACACAGATTCGTTTGTTCATGTCTTGCTCCTTGGTATTGACAACGTTGACAAAAGATGCTGTAGGTCCGAATTGATTCGGACCACGGCGGCTAAGGCGGCACTGGCGCGCGAATGAATTCGCGCCTACATACTGCTAGGCAAACGATCTCAACCGTATCTAGCGGTCATTTCCGTGCGAAAAAACGTCGAACTTTTGTTTCACTACAGCCTGATAGTACGTCCCTTTGAGGCGATCGGTTGCGGGGTCATAGGTGAGTTCGTAGGTCGAGCCGTCGTAGCCACCGGCGCGCAACTCGAATGATACGCGCAATATTTCGCCTTCCTTCGATGCATATGCCCCGACGGACGCCGACGCAAGCACGAGCGCGACGGACAAGAAGAAACCGGACTTGTGCATTCCGTCTACGCCGTGCGATCGATCATCTCAGTGATTCCCCGGCCATCCTCAGCCGTCGCTCGGTACGCCACGTCCAGACCAACAACACGGCGACAATCGCGTGGAGCGCGACTGCAGGCCACAGCAGCACGCCGCCCAGGTGTCCGACTTTGAACAGGTAGACGAGGAACAGCGCAATCAGCGACGTTGTAGAGCAGCATCCCGCGCAACGCAGGCGAAGCAGCACTCGGCGTGCTGCACGCTCGGCCAGCACGCCAATCCCAGCGCGAGGATGGCGATGCCGGGGAGCCTGCCCATCGGAATTTCCTCGACGGGCGTGTTCGGACCCACGAGCAACGCGACGACGAATCGAGGATCGATCATCAGGGCGAGACCCGTGGCGATTTCCAAGATCGAGGCGAAGGCAAGGATCTTCTTTAGCATCTACCACGTCTCTAGTCGTGCGCCCGAGCGATCGCTTCCTTCACATGCTGTTCTTCCGCCGCGGTCAGTTGCGACTGCCCGAGTTTGAAGGTCAGCTTGTCGATCTTGCCGTTGAAGCGGAACGGGATGTCGTAGCTGCTGTCGACCGGCGTGCGGGTGTCGACACCGACGTCGAAGGTTTCATCGGGCGGCAGCAGGAACGGGATCGTGTGCTCGAGTTTTTCAGTCGCAAGCACGCGGCCGTCCACCTTCATCACGCCAGTGCCACCCTTGGCGATGCCGGGACCATCGTACTTGAAGTCGAACTCGATCGTGTGCTTGCCCGGCTTGAGCGAATCACGCCGAGCCAGTCTTCGCCGCCCACTCCGCCCTCCCAGCGCGTGCGCTTCAGATCAAGGAGGTTGTACACGAAGACCGGTTTACCCTTGAGGAGATAGAGCGCGTAGCCGCCAAAGCGCCCACCGTTCGTGACGATCATCCCTTCAGCACCGCTTCTCGGAATGTCGATCTCGGCGGTGATCGTGAACGACTTGTTCAGGATGTTCGGCGCATTGCCCTCCGGGATGCCGGCGATTCTCGCCGACGTAGGTGAACACGGTTTGGCCAGCAGTCGCGCTCGGCCGTGGCGCGATCGCGCGCTGGAACTGCGAATTGTCCAGCGGCAGTACGTTGTACTTGACCGCCTCTTGCTGAAACAACGCCTGCATCTGCTGCAACTTGTCGGGCATTTTCGCCGCCAGATCGTCGGCCTGCGAATAGTCGTCGGCCAGGTTGTACAGCTCCCATCGGTACTCGTTCACCGGCGGGAATTTGGCGTTGAGTTGCCACGGCGGCACCGGCGGATGCGTGTTGGCGTACCAGCCGTCGGCATAGATTCCCCGGTTGCCGGCCATTTCGAAGTACTGGATCTTGCGAGTCGAGGAAGCGTTGGCGTTCGCCGAATCGAAGGTGTAGGCCATGCTCACGCCTTCGATCGGGTTCTGCTTGATGCCGTCGACCTGGTCGGGCGCCTTGATCCCGGTGGCTTCGAGAATCGTCGGCACGATGTCGATCATGTGATGGAACTGGTGACGGATACCACCGACATCCTTGATGTGGCCGGGCCACGAAATCGCAAGGCCCTGCCGCGTACCACCGAAGTGCGAGGCCACTTGCTTGGTCCATTTGAACGGGGTGTCGAACGCCCATGACCATGCGACCGCCATGTGCGGGTAGGTCGCGGCCGAGCCCCAGTCTTCCAGGTGCAGAAGCTGGAGAGGCTCGGGGACGTCCAGAATGCCGTTATAAGCGGTCATCTGATTGTACGTGCCGGAGAGCGTCCCTTCCGGACTGGTACCGTTGTCGCCGTCGATGTAGATGATCAGCGTGTTGTCGAGCTTGCCCATGTCCTGCACCGCCTGGATGACGCGGCCGATCTCGTAGTCGGTGTACGCGGTGTAGGCGGCGAACACTTCGGCCTGTCGTGCATAGAGTTTTTTCTGCAGGATCGAAAGCGACTCCCACTTCGGCAACTCATCCGGCCAGGGCGTGAGCTTGGCGTTCGCAGGGATCACGCCGAGCCGTTTCTGGTTGGCAAAGATCTCCTCGCGCATCTTTTCCCAGCCCATGTCGAACTTGCCCTTGAACTTCTCGATCCACTCTTTGGTCGGCTGGTGCGGCGAGTGGCTCCCGCCCGGCACGTAGTAAACGAAGAAAGGTTGGTCGGGCGCAGCGGCGTTGAGATTGCGCATGTGCTTGATGGCTTCGTCCGCCAGATCCGTAGTCAGGTTGTAACCGGGCTTGCCGATCCAGGGGAATATTTGCGTGTGATCCTGGAACAGGTACGGCTGCCACTGGTCGGTCTCGCCGCCCATGAAGCCGTAGAAGTACTGGAAGCCCATGCCCGACGGCCATTGGTCGAACGGACCGGAGACGCTGTACTGGAAGCCCGGCGTATTGTGGTTCTTGCCGAACCACGATGTCGCGTAGCCGTTCTCCGCGAGGACTCTGCCGACCGTGGCGTTCTGCGGGCCGATGATCGAGTCGTAGCCCGGATATCCGGTCGACAGCTCCGAGATAACACCGAATCCCACGGCGTGATGATTGCGGCCGGTGATCAGCGCTGCACGGGTGGGCGAGCATAGCGCGGTCGAATTGAACTGGGTGTAACGAAGGCCGGCCTTCGCGACCCGATCAAGCGCGGGCGTCGGGATCACGCCGCCGAACGTGCCGCTGACGCCATAGCCCTGGTCGTCGGTCATGATGAGCAGCACGTTGGGTGCGCCCTTGGGCGGCACCACGCGCGGCGGCCACCATGGCTTGGAATCCGTGGCACTTTCCTTGATGACTCCACCGAATTTCGGTGGCGGTGGCGGGAGCTGGTTCCCGGGAATCGTGGTCGTAGCGCTGGGCGAGCCCAAGACGCCGCTGACCGTCTGCGCCATGACAGGCGCCGCCGCTAGCGTGGCAGCAATCAGAAGTGTCGCAACCTTCGCAGCGACGTCTATCTCACTCGATTCCCATTTCATCGTCCGTGCTCCTTTGCTCAAAGCAAATTGGTCAGCTGTGGGGCCGCGGCCGCAAGTCGTACCGAGAAACCCATGGCAAACCGCCATCGTCGCACACTGCTGCAACGCGCCGCGGCATTATCCGCGCTTTTTATTACGGCCAATGGTGCGCTCGGCGCGTCACGTACCAAGGTCCGGTGCCGTTGCACCAAATGCGATCGCTACGAAGCGAATTGCGAGGCAACGCTGACCGTCTCCATATGGCCCGAACTATGCCTCGGTAGGTACTCCGGATGCCCTTGCTCCAACTTGACCCCAAGCCTGATGCGAGCGCGCATCGTAGTTCGCGCCCGAGGCGTCGCGGCCCACCCGATCAGGGGGTTGGGCGCCGGAACGCAATTGTTTAGTCTGCACCTGCCGGGACGCCGAACGATCAGGGCGGTCGCGCGCGATCGGAGACTGATCGCAGACATCATTTCGGGAGGAAATCATGGCGTATCTCGTTACCGGTGGTACCGGTTTCATCGGCCGCTTTCTGGTCGCCAATCTGTTGAAGCGCGGCGAGCCGGTCTACGTACTTGTTCGTAAGGGTTCGCAGACGAAGCTCGATGCGCTGCGCGAGCGCCTGGAGGCATCGGACAAGCAATTGATCGGCGTCGTTGGCGACCTCGGGAAGAAGAACCTCGGGATCTCCGACGCCGAGGTAGGCAGGCTCAAGGGGAAGATCAGGCACTTCTTCCACGTGGCGGCAATCTACGACCTCTACGCATCGGCCGAGGATCAGCAGGTTGCGAACATCGACGGGACGCGCAACGCGATCCAACTGGCAGATAAGCTCCGGGTCGGCTGTTTCCATCACGTCAGCTCGATCGCCGCCGCGGGACTTTACGATGGCGTTTTCCGCGAAGACATGTTCGAGGAAGCCGTGCTGCCCGACCATCCGTACTTCAAGACCAAGCACGAGGGCGAGCGGATCGTGCGGCGCGAATGCAAAGTACCATACCGCATCTACCGGCCCAGCGGCGTCGTCGGCCACTCGAAGACCGGCGAGATCGACAAGGTTGACGGCGCGTATTATCTGTTCAAGACGCTGCAGAAGATCCGCCGCCTGGTTCCCGCCTGGGTGCCGATGCTCGGCCTCGAGGGCGGGCGCATGAACCTGGTGCCGGTGGACTATGTCGCCGATGCGATGGACTGCATCGCGCACAAGAAGGGGCTCGACGGCGGCTGCTTTCACCTGACCGACCCGACCCCGTACCGCGTCGGCGAGGCGGTGAACATCATCGCACGGGCCGCCCATGCGCCGCAGATGGAGCTGCGCATCAATACCCGCATGTTCGGCTTCATCCCGGCGCCAATCCGGAAGGGCCTCGCCACGCTCGCGCCGGTGCAGCGTCTGGTGCAGGCAGTGCTGGACGACCTCGGCATCCCACGCGACGTGCTGATGATGCTCAATTGGCCCACGCGCTACGACAACCGCGAGACGGTGAAGGCCCTCAAGGGCTCCGGCATCGCGGCGCCCAGGCTCGACGCCTACGCGGCGCAGATTTGGGACTACTGGGAGCGCCACCTCGATCCCGACCTGTTCATCGACCATTCACTGTCCGGCCACGTGAAGGGCAAGGTCGTCGTCGTGACGGGGGGATCGTCAGGTATCGGCCGAGCCACCGCGATCAAGCTCGCGGAGGCCGGCGCGAAGGTGATCATTGTCGCGCGCGGCGAGGAGCGCCTCGCCGAGACCAAGGCGGAGATCGACAAGCTCGGAGGCAAGGTTTGGACCTACTCGGTCAACCTAGCCGATATGGTCGCGTGCGACGCGTTCGTTGGTCAGGTGTTGAAGGAACACGGTGGCTGCGACTACCTCATAAATAATGCCGGCCGCTCGATCCGGCGCGCGGTCGAGAACGCATTCGACCGTTTCCACGACTACGAGCGCACGATGCAGATCAACTATTTCAGCGTCCTCCGGCTGACGATGGGTTTTCTGCCAAACATGCTCGAACGCAAGCGTGGGCACATCATCAACATCTCGACGGTCGGCGTACTGTCGACCGCGCCGCGGTACTCGGCCTATATCGCGTCCAAATCTGCAATGGACGCATTCTCCGCGTGCGCCGCGGCCGAATTCCTCGACCGCGGTATCAACTTCACAACGATCAACATGGGGTTGGTGTACACGCCGATGTCGGCGCCGACGAAGTTCTACCAGCAGATGCCGGGGCTGACGCCCGAGCAGGCGGCGGATCTCGTCGTCCGCGCGATCGTCGACAAACCGGTGCGGATCGCCGACCGGGTCGGCGTGGCCTGCATTGTCGGCTACGCGATTGCGCCGAAGCTCATGCGGGTGCTGTTCAACACGGCATTCAACCTGTTCCCGGAAAGTCCTGCGTCGATGGGCAAGAAGGATGCGGTAGTGCCCGCGCTCACGCCGGAACAGCTAGCGTTCGCGGAACTCACGAAGGGGGTCCACTGGTAAGGCAAGATTGGCTTCGTATGCCTCATGGTCGAATTATTCGTAGATTGTACTGGTCATGTAGGTGATTCCAGACTTCCCCGACGGCGGCAAAGGAGAGGAGACGAGGCATTAGCTCGCGTCGACGCCGAAATAGACTTCGCGCACACGCGGATCGGCGCGCACCGACGCCGGCGACCCTTGCGCGATAATCTGGCCACGGTCAAGTACGATCACCCGGTCGGCGTGGCTAAAGACGACATCCATGTCATGCTCGGTGAACAGTGCAGCGATGTCACTGCCGCGGACGATGTCTACCGTCAGGCTCATCAATTCCGCGCGGTCGCGCGCCGCAGTCCCGGCGGTCGGTTCGTCCATCAGTAACAACCGCGGCGCGGCGGCGAGCGCAATCGCGATCTCGACCCGCTTGAGGTCGCCGTAAGCAAGCGTCGCGCAAGTCCGCGCGGCGAGCGCGCCCGCGCCGACCCGGTCGAGCAGCGCGTCGGCTTCAGACAAGTGCGCGCGAGTGGCACGCGACGTAACGCTCCACTGCTCGCCAGCGGCCGCAATCAGCGCGAGCTGTACATTCTCGCGCACGGTCATCGACGCGAACACCGCAGCGGTCTGGAAGGTGCGTCCCACCCGCAAGGCGGCGATGCGTCGCGGTGGCAAGCCATCGATGCGCTTGGCGGCGAGACGCACCTCGCCCGCATCGGGCTTCAGTTGCCCGTTGATGATATTGAAGCAGGTGGTCTTGCCAGCGCCGTTGGGTCCGATCAACGCGACCATTTCACCGGCCGCAACGTCAAAGGAAACATCATCGACGGCAACGACGCCGTCGAACGCTTTGCGCAGATGTTCAACTGCGAGCAACGACGCTGAACCGGCAGTCATCAGGTCGAAACCCGCTCGCGCCAGCGCGTCATCGCACCGCCGATGCCCGTCGGAAAAACAAGCACCAGCGCGAGGATCGCGACGCCGAAGATGGCGCGCCAGTATTCGGTCGCGCGCGGCAGCGTATCCTGGAGCCAGGTGAACACGGCGGCACCAATCAAAGGCCCGGCAAGCGCGTCGACGCCACCGAGCAGTGCCATCACCAGCGCGTCGACCGAGCGTGGAATCGCCAGGGTCTCCGGCGAGATGCTGCCCTTCGAAAACGCATAGAGCCCGCCGGCGAGCCCCGCGAAGCCCCCCGCCCACGCGAAGGCAAGCCATTGCGTGCGGCGTGCATCGATGCCGATCGCTTCCGCGCGCAGCGGAGAATCACGCACCGCACGCAACGCATAGCCGAACGGGGTCTGGGCAAACCACACGAGCAGCGCGATCCCCGCACCGGCGAGGGTCAACACGCACCAGAAGTAAGCCTCGCGGCTGGCAAGCCATGCCGCGGGCCATACTCCCACGATGCCATTCGATCCACCCGTGATGTCGTCCCACTGCGTCGCGACCGACCAGGTGATTTGTGCAAAGCTGAGCGTCAGCATGGCCATATAAACACCCGACAGGCGCACGCACAGCCAGCCGAAGACCACCGCTCCCGCAAATGCCGCGGGCCCCGCGAGTGCAAGCGCGCCCACCATCGGTACACCATGCTTGACCGCCAGCGCCGCGGCATATGCGCCGATGCCGAAATAGCACGCGTGGCCGAACGAAATCATGCCGCCGGGTCCGAGCAGCAGGCGCAAACTCGCAGTGAACAGCGCGAACACGAGCATATCGGTCACGAGTACGAGCGCGTAGTCGTCGACGATGAAAGGCAATGCTGCAAGCACAACGAAGAGAATGATGCCGACGAGCGCGGACCTGCGGCCTACAGATGGCACCGCGTGCCGAAACTCGGTAACGGTGGTCGCAGCGATCTGCGGCGGGCGTCCGAGCAGACCTTGCGGCTTCACCGCCAGCACGACGGCCATCAACACGAACTCCGCGACCAACGTCAACTTGGGGAAGGCGATGGCCATGCCGCCGAGGTGGACGGTGCCGAGTCCGATGCACAGCGATTTCAGCAAGCTGATCATCAGCGCGGCGATGAATGCACCGGGGATCGAACCGAGTCCGCCGACGACGGTGACGACGAACGCATCGGCGATCGTTGCGAGATCCATCCCCAGCGTGGCGGGCTCGCGCGGCAATTGCAGTGCGCCGGCGAGCCCTGCGAGGCCTGCGCCGAGCGCGAAGACCGTCGTGAACAGGAACCGCTCGTTCACGCCTAGTGCTGCAGCCATGACGCGGTTCTCGCTTGCAGCGCGCACCAGCACGCCGAAGCGGGTATGCGCGATCAGCCACCATAGCGCAAGCAGGACGGCGGGACCGACCAGCATGAGAAAAAGATCGTAGGTCGGGAGCGCTCCGCCGGCGATATCGACAGCTCCACGCAGCCCGGCGGCGCGCGGGCCGAGCAAATCCTCGGGACCCCAGCCGGCGAGCACCGCATCCTTGACGACGAGCACGATGCCGAAGGTCGCGAGCAGTTGCAGCAACTCCGGCGCCCCGTACAGATGCCGGAGCAGTAGCGATTCGATCAACGCGCCGAGCACGGCGACCAGTAGCGCGGCGAGCAATATCGCAATCCAGTATCCAACGCCATGGCCCAGCGTGCCGATCAGACTGTACGCGAGATAGGCACCCAGCATCATCAGCGAGCCGTGCGCGAAGTTGACGATGCGGGTCACGCCGAAAATGAGGGTCAGGCCGGCGGACAGGAGGAACAGCGCCGACGCCCCGGCGAGTCCATTCAGCAGCTGCAGAACCAGCGCGGACGAATTCACGCCGGCAAAGGCGTGCGGCGGCCCGCCCCGCCGTCACGGCCTCGCCGCGCTCGCGCGATGTGTCGCATCAATCGGCGGGCCGGTGTGCGCGCACCCAGTCGTCGGAAGGCAGGTAGTCCTTGCCGTCGGCATACTTCCAGTCGGCCATGACGCCCTTGCCGTCCTTGACCGCAAGGCGACCGACGTACGCGCCCATGGTCGACTGGTGATCGAGCGTCCGGAACGTGACCGGTCCGAACGGTGTATCGACCACGAGACCCGCCATCGCGGCCACGAGTTTCCCGGTGTCGGTCGAGCGCGCCTTGCGGATGGCCGCCGCCGCAGTCATCACCGCGCTGTATCCGACCACCGAACCTTGGCGTGGATAGTCCTTGTACTTCGTTTGATAAGCGTCGAGGAAGCGCTTGTGCTCGGCCGTCGCGATCGCCGACCACGGATAGCCGGTGACGTACCAACCTGCAGGTGCCTCCTCCTTGAGCGGGTCGAGATATTCCGGTTCGCCGCCGAGCAGGTTGAATACCGGCCGATCCCGGAACACGCCGCGCAATTCTCCTTCGCGCACGAACTTGGCCAGGTCTGCCGCGAACAGCGACGAGAAAATCGCGTCGGGCTTCGCATCCGCAATCGCCTGCACGACCGGGCCCGCGTCGATCTTGCCCAGTGGCGTCGCGAATTCGACGAACTCGATGCCTGATGGCTGCAGCGCGATCATCTGCTGCTTGAACGCCGCCGTCGCCGACTTGCCATATTCGTAGTCAGGGTACACGATCGCCCAGCGCCGCTTGCCGAGCTTGGCCGCGTAGGGGACCAGCATCGCCGTCTGCATGTAGGTCGACGGACGCAATCGGAACGTATAGCGATTGCCACCGTCCCAAACGATCTTGTCGGTCAACGGCTCCGACGCGATGAACAGCACCTTGCGCTGCTTGGCGAAATCGGCAACCGCAAGTCCTACCGCGGACGAGAATGTCCCTAGCAGGACGTCGACCTTTTCTCGCGATACGAGCTCCTCTGCGACGCGCACGGCATCACCCGGCGCGCCATTGTCGTCGCGCACGATGAGCTCGATCTTGCGTCCTAGCACTCCGCCGCCGCGGTTGATCTCATCCACGGCGAGCTCCATGCCCTTGCGGTAGGGGTCGAGAAACGCGGGGAAGGTTTTGTAGCTGTTGAGCTCGCCCAGCTTGATTGGTTGCGCAACTGCCGATCCTGCGAGCAGCCCCGCCAATGCGATCACGGCGGACAGGGTGCGAGGTTCGCTAAAGCTCGGTCTCATCGTTGCTCCATGGTTGATGCGCCAGCCGTACCGGCGAGATGCCGTGGTCGCATGATAGCGGTCGTCCGGCCGCGGGGGAACCCAACACCGCCGTCATGCCCCGATTTCGCATTTATATCGATATGCACGCACGCAGCTGACGAGAACATGACGCGACAGGTAAAATGTGCGGTTTGCCCCTTCTCGCAGCCGCGAGAACGAGCGTGATTGTTGATCAGGATTTCGCGCATGCTCCAGCCCGGTTTTGGACTGACTTTTGGCGATCTGTACGCGACTTCGGGCCTCGCGCGCCTCGACAGCGCGTTTCTTGCGTATCTCGCCACCGTCGATTCCTCGCTGGACGACCGCCTGAGCGCCGCCCGTGCAGACCCGGCGGGGCTCGGTCGCCTGGGCGAATCGGAGCTTCTGCTTGCGCTTGCGCCGCACCTCGAGGACTTCATTGCCCGGTTATTCGGAGTGGAGGCCGAGGTGACGGCACTGCAAGCAGCCCAAAACGAGCTTGCGCCGCTGTTCGGGTGCAAGCGCCAGGTCGTGCAGCGCAAGGCACTCAACCGTTACAAGCAGGATGTCGCGACAGCTTTCGATGGCGCTGCATTGCGCGCGCAACTCGAGCCCAAGATTGGAGCGCCGCTCGTCGGGATTGCGGGAGAACTCGCATTCGCCGGTGCTGTGGGTATCTGGGGGCAGGACGAAGCGGCGCATGAAGCCGACATCGATCTCGCGCTGCGCTACGCGGCGTGGGCGGTGCACAGCGCCGAAGGCAAGGCCCGGCACAAGGCCGGCGTGCTGTTCAAGACGCCGCGCAAACTCGACTTCATGCGCCTGGTGCCGGTCGAAGCCGAGACACGCAACGATGTCTCGATGTTTCGCCTGCCGGCGAGCCATCTGCGCCGCCGTGAAGGCTTCGCACTGACCGATCCGGGTACCGACCTCGCGGGTGGACTCGATCAGGCGCATTACTGCATCTGGTGCCACGAGCAGCAGAAGGATTCGTGTTCGTCGGGCTTGCGCGAAAAAAAATCCGCGGACGGTTCCGCGCCGCCGTTCAAGAAGTCGCCGTTCGGCGTAACCCTCGCCGGCTGTCCGCTCGACGAAAAGGTTTCGGAGTTTCACAAGCTGCGCAGCGAAGGCTGGGCGCTGGGTGCCCTGGCGATCATCTGTGTCGACAACCCGCTGGTCGCCGCGACCGGTCATCGCATCTGCAACGATTGCATGAAGGCATGCATCTACCAGAAGCAGGAGCCGGTCGATATTCCGCAGTCGGAAACGCGCGTGCTCAAGGACGTCCTGTCGCTGCCGTGGGGTTTCGAGATCTATTCGCTGCTGACGCGGTGGAATCCGCTGAATCTGCGGCGTCCGCTGCCCCGCGATGCGACAGGCAAAAGGGTCCTGGTCGTCGGTACCGGGCCCGCCGGGTTCACCCTTGCCCATCATCTGCTCAACGACGGTCATACGGTCGTGGGCATCGACGGATTGAAGATCGAGCCGCTCGCGGGCGACATCGCTGGTGTGACCCCGCACGGCGAGCGCGTTGCATTCGCGCCGATTCGCGACATCGCAACGCTGCGTGAGCCGCTGGATGACCGCGTGATGGCGGGTTTCGGCGGCGTTGCCGAATACGGCATCACTGTGCGGTGGGACAAGAATTTCCTGAAGCTGATACGCATCCTGCTCGAACGCCGCGATCGCTATGCGCTGTTCGGCGGCGTGCGCTTCGGCGGCACGCTCGATGCGGAAGGCGCTTTTGCGCTCGGCTTCGACCATATCGCGCTCGCGGCCGGCGCAGGCAAGCCGACGTTGCTCGATCTGCCAAACGGACTCGTCAACGGCGTTCGCACCGCTTCCGACTTCCTGATGGCGTTGCAGCTCACCGGTGCGGCCAAGCGCGATTCGCTCGCCAACATGCAGTTGCGCTTGCCGGTGGTCGTCGTTGGTGGTGGACTCACGGCGATCGACACGGCGACCGAATCGCTCGCCTACTACCCGGTCCAGGTCGAGAAGTTTCTCTCGCGTTATGAAGCGCTCGTTGCGGAGGACGGGCGCGATCGCGTCGAAGCCTCGTGGCTGCCGGAGGAGCGGCGCAGGGCGGAGGAGTACCTTGCGCATGCCCGCACGATACGTGCTGAACGCGAGCGTGCCCGCAGGGAAGGACGAGCGCCACGCATTCTCGAATTGCTCGACAGCTGGGGCGGCGTTACCATCGCCTATCGCCGGCGCTTGATCGACAGCCCGTCGTACACGCTCAATCACGAGGAAGTGGAAAAGGCGCTGGAGGAAGGCATCCGCTTTGCCGAAGGACTGACGCCGCTCGCGATCGAAGTCGACACACAGGGGTGCGCCAGCGCCTTGTCGGTTTCAGTCCAGCACAACGATGGGGATGGCGTCTGGCATGAAACAGCACACGCTTCTCTCCCCGCACGCACCATCCTGATTGCGGCGGGAACGCAGCCGAACACGGTGGCGGCCCGCGAGGACCCGCAGCATTTCCATCTCGATGGCCGGTATTTCCAGGCGCTCGATGATGACGGGAAGCGCGTCGCCCCCGAGAAAGGCCTTGCCAAGCCGGCCGTCCCTTGCGTGCTGACGGCAGTCGAGGACGACGGGCGCGCGATCAGCTTCTTCGGGGATCTGCACCCGTCGTATTTCGGCAATGTGGTCAAGGCGATGGCGAGCGCAACGCAGGGTTATCCGATCGTCAGCCGCATGCTGGGCCGCGTGCAGGCGGCATCAGCGCAATCCGATGCAGCGTTCATCGCGAAGCTCAACGGCGAACTGCGCGCAAAGGTCGAGCGCGTCGTGCGTCTCACGCCGACCATCGTGGAAGTCGTCGTTCGCGCGCCCGCGGCCGCACGGCGTTTTGCGCCTGGTCAATTCTACCGGCTCCAGAATTTCGAAACGCTTGCGCGCAAGGTCGACGGAACGCGCCTGGCGATGGAAGGCATCGCACTCACCGGCGCATGGGTAGACAGAGCACAGGGACTGGTATCGACTATCGTGCTCGAAATGGGCGGTTCGTCGGATCTCTGCGCGCAACTCGAACCGGGCGAACCGGTCATCCTGATGGGGCCGACAGGATCTCCGACCGAGATTGCGGGCAACGAGACCGTCATCCTCGTCGGCGGCGGCCTCGGGAATGCCGTCCTGTTCTCGATCGCGCAGGCGTTTCGTGCCGCAGGCTCGCGCGTGCTCTATTTCGCAGGCTACCGGAGCATGGTCGATCGCTACAAAGTCGCCGACATCGAAGCGGCAGCCGACGTGGTCGTCTGGTGCTGCGACGAGGCCCCCGGATTCGTCGCCAATCGCTCGCAGGATCGCGCCTTCGTCGGCAACATGGTTCAGGCCATGCTCGCCTATGCCAACGGCACGCTCGGCGAGCAGCCGATCCCGTTCTCGGCTGCAGATCGTGTCATCGCCATCGGCTCGGATCGGATGATGGCGGCGGTGACTTCGGCGCGCCACGGCGTGCTGAAGCCGCATCTCAAGGCAACGCATCGCGGCATCGGCTCGATCAATTCACCGATGCAATGCATGATGAAGGAGATCTGCGCGCAGTGCCTGCAGCCGCAACATGATCCTGCCACCGGCAAGCTTCGCTACGTCTTCTCGTGCTTCAATCAGGATCAACCGTTGGACGCGGTCGATTTCGGGGCCTTGCGCGCGCGGCTCGAGCAGAATGTGGTGCAGGAAAAGCTGACCGCGAAGTGGGTCACCCACTGCATCGGTGCTTCGATCGCGAGCGTGTGACACTTCTTTCCGCCGCGAAAGGTTTGCTTACACAATAGCCTGACCAAACTGCGCAACTCGCCGGTTGCGGCGCAGTCGCACACGGACCATCGTCCGCTGCGCGCCGCATGCCTCCGCTCGACCGTCTGCCGTGGTCGTCACCGAAACCGTCCGCATCCTCCGGTGATGCGATCCATCTGATCAACCCGCTCTGGGATATCAACGGTGGAAGCGACTGGCGCACGATCGAGATGTTCAACTTGTTGGGCGCCCGCCGGCGGGTGAATTTGTGGAGTCGGTTCACGCCTGCACCCGAATTCAGCGAGCGCTACCCCATCCAGCTCATCAGGCCATGGCTCGGACGCTTTCCGACCGGCGGCACGTTCATCTTCGTCGGCGCCTATTTTCGCATCGGCCACTGGTTCAAGGCCGCGTTGCCGCGGCGGACGATCCTCATCCGGATCGCCTGGACAAGGCGGTTCAACGCTTGCGGGCCTGGCATCGTGCGCCGGTCGAAATCGTTTACACGTCGAGCCCGCTGCAGAAGCTCTCCTCCAGGCCCGGGCTGGTCATCGAGAGTCCGATCGACCTCGCGCGGTTTACGCCGGCACGGCGCCGTGATCCACATCCGTTCCGCGTCGGCCGGCTGTCCCGTGACGTCGTGAGCAAGCATCACGACGAAGATCCTGCGGTTTATGCGGCGTTGGCCGCGGACGGCATCGAACTGCGCATCATGGGCGGCACTTGCCTGCGCGACCTGCCCGGTGGCCCGGTGGAGGGTGCGCTGCTGCCCGCCGGTGCCGAACCCGCGATTCATTTTCTGCAGGATCTGGATTGCTTCTACTATCGCACGAGCGAACGCTGGCTCGAGGCGTACGGGCGCGTGGTATTCGAAGCGATGGCCTGTGGTCTGCCGGTCGTCTGCGGTCGCCGTGGCGGCTATGCGGACTACATCGTCCACGGCGTAAACGGTTTCCTGTTCGACACCAGCGTAGAGGCCCTCGCGCTGATACGCACGTTGCGCGACGACGTTGCCTTGCGCGAACGCATCGGTCGCGCCGCTCGCGCCACGGTCGAACAGCTCTACGCCGGAAGCGCGTGGCGGCAAAAGCAGGCATATTTTCTGCGGACGCCGACAGAGCGTCGACCATCCGACGCGTTCGATCCCGTACCTTCCGAACTACACTGAGGTTTCCCCGCGGTTCAGACGACGCGGACGCTGATATTCGGCAGACCGTCGATGTGACCTTCCATCACGTCGCCGGCCACTACCGGCCCGACGTTCTCCGGCGTGCCCGAGTAGATGATGTCCCCGGGCGCGAGTTCGAACGCCTGTGACAATTTGCTGACCTGCTCGGCAACGGTCCAGATCATCTGCGAGAGGTCGGCGCTCTGCTTGATCTGGCCATTCACCTTGAGCCAGATCGCACCTTTGGTGAAGTGCCCCACCGAAGCGATCGGCTGCAACGGGCCCATCGGCGCGGAGTGATCGAAACTCTTGCCGATTTCCCAGGGCTTTTTTTCATCGCCCATCGCGCGCTGCAGATCGCGCCGCGTCATGTCGAGACCGATCGTGTACCAATAGACACAGTCGAGCGCCTGGTCGATAGGAATGTTGCGTCCTCCCTTGCCCAGCGCTGCAACGAGCTCGATCTCGTAGTGATAGTTCTTGGTGAGGGTCGGATAAGGGTGATCGACCGTCTGGCCGGGCGGCACTATCTGGACGGCATCGGTCGGTTTCTGGAAAAAGAACGGCGGTTCGCGGTTCGGGTCGGAGCCCATCTCGCGCGCATGCGCGGCGTAGTTGCGTCCGATGCAGTAGATGCGCCGCACGGGATACAGCTCCGTCGTCCCGGCGATCGGAATGAACGTCGCCGGCACGATGAACGGGGTGCGCGCCTGCATCTGCGCGCGACCTGGCGCTGCATAAGTGGCGACCCCGCCCGCGGCAAGGGCAGCAGCCGTACGCAAAAGATGGCGACGTTTGCCTGATTTCATGGACTCCTCCTCATCAACGTCCCCCGTGCCGGCAGGGGAGAAAACGTTAGGCGTGAATGGCCTCCTGAAGCGGAGCTACGAAGCGAGCAACTCCGAAGGGAGTCACCGGAAGGCCAGGCGTACGCTTGCGCGCCTTCGTTGTTCTGGACGTGGTCCGAGTAAATTCGGACCTGCAACTATCGTCCTTTCGAACTCGCTTTCGTGCGCGGCATGATGCGTGGTACTGAGGGCGGCATCGGCCGCTTGCCCTGGGAAAACGGCGTGGGCGGTGCGCCTTTCGCTTCCTTGCCCTTGAAGCCGCTGGAACCCTTGCCTTTGCTCATGGATGTCCTGTCGAGGTGTGCCGGAATCTGTAATCCTACTCGTCCTGCGGCGCGGTGCAAAATCGGATCAAGTGTCGGGCGAGAGAAGGGATACGCCCAGCCGTGCCCGCCGCGACAACCATATGCTTGGGCGATACCGCGGGTCACCATAAGCCGCCACCAGCGCCTGCAGTATCGCCAGGATGCGCGCCGGCCCGAGGGCATCACCCCACGCCAGCGGGCCCTGCGGATAGCCAAGGCCGAGGCGGGCACCGAGGTCGATGTCGCCAGGGCTGGCGATGCGCTGTTGCGCGATGTCGCAGGCGACGTTGACGATATGCGCAAGAACCCGCGGTGCGACAAAACCCGGACTGTCGCGGATCACGTCGACCACGGCGCCGTCTGCGGCGAACAACGCGCGCGCGGCGTCCCGGTGCGTCGGATCGGTTACGGGCGTAGTCATCAATGTGCGATGCCGACCGAGACTGAACAGGGTGTCAAGTGCGACCGTTCGCACGGGATCGACTCCCTGTTCCAGCGCGCAGGTCGTCGCGTCTTTCCCCAACGGCAGGACGACGCAGAGCGCATCGGGACTTGGCGTCGCGCCCGCATCGATCGACGCGCCCAGCTTGCCCGCAAGTTCCACGACGGTCGCGCGCCTCGCGGGTTCGCCCTGCCCGATCCAGACCACGCTGGCCGCATGTCCAGCGATCGGAGGCGGCGCCGCCGCCGCGCCCTCACTGGGGCGGTAGTCGTAGAAACCACGCCCGGATTTGCGTCCGAGCACGCCCGCCGCAAGCCGTTGCGCGGTAGCAGGGGAAGGGCGGAAGCGCGGCTCCTCGTAAAACTGGTGGTAAATCGATTCCATCACCGGATGCGAAACGTCGAGGCCGGTGAGATCGAACAGCTCGAAGGGTCCCATGCGAAAACCGGCAGCGAGCTTTAGAATTCGATCGATGGCGGCGTGGTCGGCGATACCTTCGCCTGCGATGCGCAGCGCCTCCGTGCCATAGCCACGTCCCGCATGATTCACGATGAAGCCCGGCGTGTCCTTCGCCCGTATCGGCGTGTGGCCGAGCGCGGCACCGAATTTGAACAGGCGCTCGACAACCGGCGTTGCCGTCAGCAGTCCGTCGATGACTTCGACGAGTCTCATCAGTGGGACCGGGCTGAAGAAATGCAGTCCTGCGATTCTGTCCGGGCGTCTGCACGCGCCCGCGATCGCCGTGACCGAAAGCGATGAGGTGTTGGTTGCCAGAATGCACGGGTATCCGACAATCGCTTCGAGCGCGAGAAACAGGGCTTGCTTGGCGTCGAGCCGTTCGACGATTGCCTCGATCACGATCGTGCACGGGGCGAGTCCTTCAAGTGCCTCGGGCAGGGCGATCCGCGCGACAGCGGCGTCCGCGTCTCCAGCCGTAATCCTGCCTTTCGTGACCAGCGTCGCCAGCACGTCCGCGATCGCACGCTTGGCATCGCCGGCCGCCCCCGGTTTGGCATCGACGAGGCGCACTTCGAAGCCGGCCTGAGCGGTGACTTGCGCGATGCCGCGCCCCATCAGTCCGGCGCCGACGATACCGACGATTTCGCTGCGGGAATCGGCTGCTTGCATTGTTGACCCTTGGGTTCCTTGGCGGAAGAGGATGAGGCGGCGGTATTATATGGCCCAGCAAGGTACGGAGGCGGAGGCCGTCCATCTGCATCGCCAGACAGCGTTGCAACCCGATTCGTACACCGACATGAAGCGCGCTTACTCTTCCATCGACTGCAACGAGCGCGAACTTGCGGATGTTCCCCGGGTGCTCGCCTCGCTTCCGCGCAGGATCAGCGACATCCCCAGGCTCGGCTGCATCGATCCCGACGCCGAAGCGCTTCGCCATGGCGCGCATCGCTGGACGTACGTCGCGCTCGTCCATGCCGCCGACGCAGCCGCTCGTGGACTCGAAGAGGCGGGCGTTCGCGGCGGCGATCGGGTGCTCATCGTCGGGGAGAACAGCCCGGCGCTACTTGCGTTGCTGTTCGGCGTCGCCCAATTGGACGCATGGGCGGTCATCGTCAATGCGCGGCTGTCCGCGCGCGAAATCGACTTCATCGCCGCGCATTGCGAGCCCCGGCGCAGCGTATTCACCGTCGACGTTTCACCGGAAGCCGCTGCGCACGCCGTGCGACGCGGTGCCGGCGAGAGCCTATCGCTTTCGGGGCTGGGTGCGGTCATGATGGCGCCGCGCAACGATCAATGCCGCTCCGAGCCGGTGCATGCCGACCCCGCGCGACAGGTCGCGGCGCTCATTTACACGTCGGGTACGACGGGCGATCCCAAGGCGGTGATGCTGTCGCACCGCAATCTGCTGTTCATCGCACGATTGTCGAGCACATTGCGCAGTCTGCGCGCCGACGATCGTGTGTACGCGGTGTTGCCGATATCGCACGTCTACGGATTGGCGTCGGTCACCCTGGGTACGCTGTACGGTGGCGCTTCCCTCCAGCTCGAGACGCGGTTCACGCCGCAGGCGATGCTGGCGGCGCTGATGGACCCGGAGGGGATCACCATGCTCCAGGGTGTGCCGTCGATGTATGCCAAGCTCATCGATTTCATCGAAGCGGGCGGTCAGCGCGCGAGGCCGCCGCGGCTGCGGGCGTGCTTTTCCGGCGGATCGCCGCTGGATGCCTCGCTCAAGGCAAAAGTGGAGCGCGTGCTCGGCCTGCCCTTGCACAACGGTTATGGGTTGACCGAAGCGGCGCCGACGATCGCGCATACGCGGCTCGATGCACCGCGCACCGATTGTTCGGTCGGACGCGCGCTGCCGGGTGTCGAGCTGCGTATCGTCGATCCACGCGATCCGGATCGTCGTGCTGTGGCTGCCGGTGAGGCCGGCGAATTGTGGGTGCGGGGACCCAATGTCATGCTCGGTTACTACAAGAACGAAACGCTCACCGCCAGGACGATCAATCCGGCGGGTTGGCTCAACACCGGCGACCTGGCGCGATGCGATCCCGATGGAACGCTGTTCATCGTGGGCCGGACCAAGGAGTTGATCATTCGTTCGGGGTTCAACGTCTATCCTCCCGAGGTGGAAGCTGCGTTGAATTCACATCCGGCAATCACGCATTCTGCCGTCGTGGGACGTACGGTGCCCGGGAACGAAGAGGTGATCGCGTTCGTCGAGCTGCGACCGAAGACGAGCGCGACCGCGACGGAGATTGCGGTATATCTGCGCCCCTTGCTTGCGCCTTACAAGCAGCCGGCGGAGATTCACATCGTGCCGACGTTGCCGGTGGCGGCGAACGGGAAGGTCCTAAAGCATCGACTCGCCGACCTGGCGAGACAGTCCGGCGTATGAGCCATCTTGTGTCAATCCCCACTGTGTTGAGGCGCCGTGATCCCGTAGGTCCGAATTCATTCGGACCATTGGCTGAACCGCCACCGCGCGCGAATGAATTCGCGCCTACAGACCCGGGCGGACGACGGCGATGATTCGAGATATCCCCGGCGCGATACTGACGGCGACGATCTGGACCTATTGGTTCGGCGTCGGCATGATGGTCGTTCGCGTGCACCGCAAGTCACACCGGCTGGGAGGGCTGGTGCCGAAACAATCCGTGGAACGGTTGATGTGGATGGTCTGGGTGCCCTTGGTCACCGGCTGGCTCACGCTGCCGTATCTCGCCCTGGTGCGGCGAAATGCGTGGTTGCATACACCCGCCTTTGCGCTGACGGACCCCGTCTATTCCAGCCTGCGCTGGGCGGCGGCGGCGGTCGCGTTGGTATGCCTGTTGCTGACGGCGTGGTGCTGGGCGCGCATGGATGCCAACTGGAGCATGGCAGTGAGCGAACAGCAGCGTGGCGAATTGATCGCGGATGGGCTGTTCGCGCGCGTGCGCCACCCGATCTATGCGTTGTCAATCAAGCTTATGCTCTGTTCCGCGATAATTGTCGCTACTGCGCCGATGGTCGCGATAGCGGTGGTCCACATCGTGCTCATGAATCTCAAGGCGCGCAACGAAGAGCGGCACATGCTGAAGATGCATGGCGACGCGTATGCAAGTTATCTCCAACGCACCGGGCGTTTCGTGCCGCGCTTCGGGATGCGGGCGTCGTGATCGCACTGTCTCGGGGTTCTGCGCTACAACGCGTGGCGCCGTTGGTTATGGCAGCCATGGCTGTGATCGCCATGCTGGGGATGCCGGCAGCTGCGACAGCGGCGCCATTGGTTGCCCCACCGGTGATCGACGCGGCCAGCGAGGACCGTATTCTTGCGCTCGACCCCGAGCAGATATCCGCGATCGAGGTTCGCGACGTGCTTTCGCACGCGCCGGCGCCGCGCATCATCGACCTTCAAGGCAGCCTCATCTGGGTCACCATGCAGCCGTTCTCGGAATATCTGGTGGCGATGGGGTATCCGGAGGAGCGGCTGCGCAATCCCGCTAACGGCACGCTGTCGTATTCGAGTTTTGCCGACAGTGCAAAGCTCGCCGGAACACTGGCGTGGTACTACGAGCACGAAGGCATGGTGCCGATGCTGATCGGCCACAGCCAGGGCGGCATGCTGGCGATCCGAGTGCTGCATGAACTCACCGGCGCCTTTCATGCATCGATCGATGTGTGGAACCCTTTGACGGACCAGTCGGAGCGCCGCACCTCGATTACGGACCCGTCCGATGGCCGAGAACGGCCGGTGGTCGGCCTCAAGGTCCCCTTTGCCGCGGCGCTCGCCACCGGCAAGCTGCCGCGCCTCCTGCTGGGGCAATGGACTATGCTGGCCAAATTGCGGTCGATCCCGGACTCGGTCGAAGAATTCACCGGGTTCACCATTTTATGGGATCCGATCGCCGGGACCTTCCCCGGGGGCGAGGCCTACCACGCGACGGGCACCGCAGCGGTTCGTAACGTGGAATTGCCGGCGGCCACGAGTCATATCGGGCTTCCCAACGCCAAGGAACTGGCGCTGAATGCAAAAACGCGCGCCTGGATCGACGGGTACCGACCGGGCGAAACGCCTCCGCTCGACCTGGGTGATGTCGATACGGGCAACCTTCTGCCCGCGGCGGATATCTGGTTCAGCGTCAAGAAGCATTGGTGCATCGAGGCCCAACGTCTGGTGCACGAGCATCGTGTCGTGGCTGCGCGGAATCCCCCGGGATGAAAGGCAAGCTGAACCTGTTCCAGGCTTCCATCCTGCGCTGGCGCGCTCTCCACCCCTATAACGCGGTGCACGTCGTATGCGTAGCGCAGGCGATCGATCCGGTGCGTCTCGAGGCAGCATTGCGCGGGCAACTCCAGGATCTCGGTCTCACCGGGCTGGAGCTCGACGCGCGGCGGCAACGCTACGAGTGGACGGGCGGTCCGGCGAGCGTGGCCGTGCGCGTGATTCCAGCCGCTGGCGAAGCCATCGCCGCGGTGTGCCGGGAGATCGAGCGCGAGCTCAACGCAGGTTTCGCACGCGAAGGCCGCATCGACCCGTTCCGTTTTTTCGCGATCGACAACGGCGCGGAATTCTATCTCGGCCTGGCCTACGACCATTTTGTCGCGGGCGGAGACTCGATCGTCGTCCTGCTGCAAGGCATGGTGGATCGGTACCTCAACGGCACTGTGCAGGAAACGCTGGCGGGGGTTGCTGCGCGTCGCTACGGGCCGACGTACGCGCACTTGTTGCGCCACCAGCTATTCGCGTGCGCCAGGGCGCTGCTGAGCCTGCCGCGTCTCGCTGCCAACTGCCACCACGCATTCCGTCCCCGGTACGCGGCCCCGCAGGACGGCTACAATGCGCTCGCCTTCGTCCGGATCGAAGCGGCCGATCGCGCAAGGCTCGACGCCTGCGCCACCGCATGGGAAATGACGTCCCACGATTTGCTGGTAGCCATCCTGCTGAAGGGGCTGGCGCCGCTGACGGTACGACGGATGGAATCGTCGAAGCGCAACGAGATTGCGATTGGGTCGATCGTGAACATTCGGCGTGATTTCGGCCCGGAGGCCAGCGATGCCCTGGCGCCATATCTTGCCTCCTTTCGTGTTTCACACCCGGTGCCCGATGACCTGTCCGTGCGCGACCTCGCCGCCGCAGTTAGCGGCCAGAGCGGCCCGGCCAAGCGGGAAAAGCGCTACTTGCAAACTGTGATTGCCATGAACTTCACCGCCGTGGCGTGGCGGTTCATGTCAACACCTCAGCGACAACGCTTCTATGCCAAGCACTTTGCTCTTTGTGCCGGCACGACACCGCTTCGTATCGATGCGCTGTGGGCCCGAGGAGGAACCCGGGTCCCGCGGCTGGACTATATTCGCGCCGTGCCCACCGGGCCGCTGGCACCGATGGTTTTCGCGTTCACAACCGTGGGGGATGTGATCAACGTCGGCATTTCGTTCCGTACGACGGTGTTCCGGCGGGATGCCGTTGATCGTGTCGCTACTGCTATGCTTGAGTCCATCAGGACCCTCTAGACCATGAATCGGCCCTATTCCTTTCAGCTGCAGTCGTTCGCGCTGGCGATGGCCATGTGCGCGACCGTGATCCTCTGGGGCTGCGCGACGCCTCGGTCAGCTACGAACGCGCCGGGATCGGCACGAGAGACCGCGGGTACGGGGCAGCAGTCGATGAAGCTCGACCCTGCGCTCGAACGTCGCATCCTTGAACTCGATCCGGAACGCATTACTGAACACGACGTAAGGACGACTCTAGCGCTGGGCCCGACACCACGCATCATCCTCGTCCACGGTGGAGTTGCCGGAACGAATCTGCTCATGATGAACTTCGCCAGATTCCTGGCTGGCATGGGTTATCCGGAAGCCAAGATCAGGGATCCGTCTGACGGAGACTATTCGCAGAGCCCGTTCGGAAGCACCGCAAGGATCGCCGGGGAAATCGCGTGGCATTACGAGCACGACGGCGTCCGTCCGCTCCTCATCGGCCACAGCCAGGGCGGCATCCAGGCGGTCAAGGTACTCTACGAGCTCGATGGTGCATTCACGGACAAGATCGCGGTCTGGAATCCGACCAGCGATGCGCCCGAGGACCGGTTCGAGATCGTCGATCCACTCACCGGCGCACGCCGTCCCGTCGTCGGTGTTTCCGTAGCTTACGCGTCCGTCGTGGGTGCCGGGGGCATTGCGCTTGCCTCGCCCGTGCATTGGGGCATGGCGCAACGGCTGCATTCCATCCCCAATTCCGTTGAGGATTTCACTGCGTTCAATATCGATTTCGATCTCGTCGCGTGGACCGGGCCCGGTGCGGCGCCGTTTCATCATAACGGCACCGCGCAGGTGCGCAACGTTTCGCTGCCCGCGACCTACAATCACATCTTCGTTCCACTGACCCAGGCACTGGCGAGCGACGCGCAGATGCGCGACTGGATCAACGCGTATGTGCCGGGCGCGGACAACGGCAATCCGCCGGGCGCCGATGAAGGGCGCGGAACCAACGCCTACTGGGCTGCGGACGTGTGGTTCAGCATCAAGAAACACTGGTGCCTGGAGGCGCAGCGGCTGATTCGGGCAAGGCGCGCAGCCTTGTCATCGCGCTGAAAACGGCGGCGCCGGACGAAATGCCCGACTGTCCGGTATAGTACACAGTCGTGACCTCGATCCTCCCCACACAACACGACGCCGACGCGTCGTCTGCACAAAGCTTGCGCGCCCCTTCCGTTACCCGCACCGGCCCTCGCCACCCGCGGCTCGCCGCAGCCGGTTTCCGGCTCCTGCGGCCGTTCTTCGAATGGTTCTACGCACGCAAGAGGATCCACCGCTCGAATAGCCCGTTCGCGGTCGCACGATTGAATGAAATTCGCGCCGCGCTCGATCGTGGAGAGACTGTCTACCTCGCAGGAATCGGCCCCGCGGGCATGCACAATTCCGGTGTCGCGCTCATCGAAGTGTCGCGCCGGCACGGACCGCGCATCATCTGCAACAACGAAGAGGAGCGCTTTTCCGGCGAGAAGCACAGCACCGACTTCCCGCGCCACGCGCTGGCGTCGCTCAAGGCGACGATGGCCGGAATCGGCATCGGACCCGAGCGCATCGCGGCATTTCTCGCGACCTGGGATTACCCGGTCTTCGCGGCGACTGTCATGCGCACGGTCCTGGAGGAATTTCCCGCGAGCCTGAGCCTGTTTCGCACCCGCGAAACGCCGGTTATGAATGCGGCGCAGCTCGACCCGGCGACGCGCGGCCCGCGTCACATCGGTCGCTCGCTCGACCTGCCGGGTCCCGTTCCCGTCATCGGCATGCCGCATCACGACAATCACGCGTGGTTTTCGTATGCCGTTTCGCCGTTCGCGAACAGCGAGACGCCAGTGATGATTTCGGTGCTCGACGGAACGGGCGACCTCGGCTCGATTTCTCTGTATGTGGCCGAGCGCGCAAGCATGCGCCTGCATCGCTGCAACGAGAGCGTGTTCGATTCGCTCGGCACGTTCTACGGCGTCATCAGCTCGACGCAAGGGGGTTGGACGTGGCTCAGCAGCGAGGGCCGCTATATGGGTGCGGCTGCGTATGGCAATTCCAACCGCGAAACCAATACCGTGTATGGACGGTTGCGCGATGTGCTCCGGCTCGAACCGGAGGGGCAGGTCTATCTCAATCGCGCCCTGGCCAACTGGCCGCGCGATCTCTTCGAGCGACCCTATTCCCCTGAGCTGATCGATATCCTCGGCAAGCCGATCGCTACCAAGGACATGTGGAACCCGGACGCGGTCCTGCGCGTGGAAGACATTCATCATCGCCCGGACACGCAGGATCGGCTCGACAAAGCGGCGGCGACGCAGCTCGTGTTCGAGGATGCGCTGATCCACGTCATCGACTATTTCATTCGTCAAACCGGAAGCGATCGTCTCGTGCTCACCGGCGGGACCGCGCTCAACGCGGTGGCCAACATGCGTCTGCTCGAGCACTTCGACGAGGACTGGTACCGGCGCGAGCTCGGCAAGCGCACGCGTCTGCATCTGTGGGTGCCGCCCATACCGAATGATGCGGGCGTCACGCTGGGAGCCGCGTACCTGTTTGCCCAGCTCGCGGGCGCGGGCCTCGGGCCGCCATTGGAGCATGCGTTCTACTGCGGTACAGCGCCCCGCGCGACCGACATCCGAGCCGCACTGGCGGCTGCAGGTGACGTCGAGTGGATCAGTCTGGGAGATGCTACGTTACCCGGACAGCGCGACGCCATCGCCGACCTGATGGCGTTCATCACCCAACGTGACGGCATCATCGCCGTTCTCCAGGGCGCCGCAGAAACCGGTCCGCGTGCGCTCGGCCACCGTTCCATTCTCGCCAATCCCTGCAATCCGCGCACTCGCGAGGTACTCAACGAGCGTGTGAAATATCGCGAGGCGATCAGGCCGCTCGCGCCGATGATGACGCTTGAATCGGCTCTCCGCTGGTTCGAGTTGTCCGACGGTGCGTCAGACGATAATTACAACGCCTACAACTACATGGTGCTGACGGCGCGGGCGAAAGCGGGCGCACGCGAGCGCATTCCCGCTGTGATTCATGCCGACGGCACCGGCCGGCTGCAGATCGTGCGCGAAAGCGCGGATCCGTTGACGTACGCATATCTCAAGGCGCTCGGTCGGAGGATCGGCGAGGAGGTCGCGGTGAATACGTCGTTCAACGTCGCCGGTCCGATCGCACAAACCCCACAGCAGGCAATCGCGACGCTGCGACGGTCGAAGGGCATGGATGCGGTGTTGATGTTCGCGGAGGATGGCGCGGTGTTTGCCGCGTGGCATCGCGAAGCTGCCGCGACAATCGGAAAGACGCGATTCCGCGGCTGGTTGCGGGAATGGCGTGCCGAAAGCGCTGCCACGCACGCGCGACACCATCTGGAAGTCGGCGTACACGCGGCCGACTGAAGGCCATCGGCGGGGCCCCGTCGTTGCTCTGGAGGGCGAAGCAGGCGATAATTACGGTTTGCCCACAGTAGCAAGCGGGGCCGCCGACCCGCCCCGGCGCCCGCAGGGCTGTCGAAAAGTCCTTCAAATAGCGATGTCAGGCCCCCTCGCCGGAAAAGTCGCGCTGGTCACCGGTGCCGCGCGCGGCATCGGTCGCGCCATCGCGCGCAAGCTCGGCGCGACCGGGGCGGACGTCGCGGTGAACTACTACAACAGCCACGACGAGGCCGAGGCGCTTTGCGCGGAATTGCGCGCACTCGGCCGGCGGGCGCACGCAGTGCAGGGCAGCGTCGGCATTCCGGACAGCGTCGACGAGATGTTCGCCGAGATCGGCAAGCACTTCGATGGCCTCGACATCGTCGTCAGCAATGCAGCGTCAGGTGTGCTCAAGCCTGCGATGGAGATGTCGCTCAAGCATTGGCGCTGGTGCCTGGAAACGAACGCCTTCGCGCTCGACCTGCTGGCGCAACGCGCGGTGCCGCTGATGCCCAAGGGCGGGCGCATCGTCGCCATGTCGAGTCTGGGTGCGCAGCGGGCAATGCCGGACTACGGCTTCATCGGTGCGTCCAAGGCCGCGCTCGAATCCCTGGTGCGGACGCTGGCGCAGGAACTCGGGCCGAGGAACATCCGCGTCAACACGGTCAGCGCAGGCGTGGTCGATACGGATGCGCTCCACTACTTTCCCAATCGCGAGGAGCTGCTCGCCGACTTTGCACGGCGCACCCCGGCGGGACCGGTGCTCACGCCGGAGGACGTCGCCGGTGCGGTGTATCTGCTGTGTCTGCCCGAAGCGGCGATGATCACCGGACACACCCTCGTGGTCGATGGCGGCTTCTGCATCTCGGGATGAACCGATGCTTACCGACGCGGGCCTCGACGGAAAGATTGCGATCGTGACGGGTGGCAGTCGTGGTATCGGCCGCGCGATCGTCGAATTGCTCGCTGAGCACGGAGCGGACGTGACGCTGTTGTACCGGGACAATGCGGCGGCCGCGGCGGATGTCGTCGCGGCAGGGACGGCCAGGAACCAGAAACTTGCCGCGCAGCAGGTCGACGTCCGCGATTCAAAGGCGTGCGCCGCAGCCGTCGAGAAGATCGCCGATCGCGCCGGACGCATCGATCTGCTGGTCAACAACGCGGGTATGATCCGCGACAACCAGTTGGCAGCGATGGACGACGAGGACGTCGAGATGGTGCTGGACACCAATGTCGGCGGCGTATTCAACATGACGCGCGCAGTGGTGCCGCACATGATCGTCCAGCGGTCTGGCAAGATCATCAACCTGTCGTCGGTCGCCGGCGACAAGGGTGGCCGCGGACAGACCAACTATGCGGCCAGCAAGGGCGCGATCAACGCTTTTACGCGGTCCTTGGCCGTCGAGCTTGCGGCGCGCAAAATCACCGTCAATGCCGTTGCGCCAGGGGTGATCGAGACCGAAATGTCCGAAGCGGTACGCGACATGGCGGGCAGCGAAGTCACGTCGCGGATCCTGCTCAAGCGCTACGGAAAACCTGAAGAAGTGGCGTACGCCGTCTGCTTTCTCGCTTCACGTTATGCCGATTATGTGACCGGACAGATTTTCGCCGTCGATGGCGGCTTCAAAATGGAGTGAAGGCAATGGTATTGACCGAAATCAGCAAGGAAGAGGTTCTGGCGGTGTACCCCAAGGTCGCCGAGACGATGGCCGATGCCCTCGGGTGCGATGTCGAGGACGTCAAGCTCGATGTCTCGCTGATCGAGGGTCTGGACGCGGAATCGATCGACTTCCTGGACATGGTGTTTCGTCTGGAGCGCGCGTTCAAGATCAAGATTCCGCGCGGCAAGATCGTCGAGAACGCGCGCGGCGATCTGCCTGAAGCCGAATTCGAGCAAAAGGGCATCGTTACCGAAAAAGGCATGGCGCAGCTCCGCGCGTACCTG
The DNA here is from genome assembly GCA_963829375.1 of uncultured beta proteobacterium. Lineage (GTDB taxonomy): Bacteria > Pseudomonadota > Gammaproteobacteria > Burkholderiales > Casimicrobiaceae > PALSA-1003. Next base: position 149,105 of record CAWHIS010000004.1, read on the forward strand.
TCCGAAATTCCGGCCGAGCGCTTCAAGACGCCGATGAAGGTCGCAGACATACCGCGGTTGTTCACGCCGGAGACTTTCTGCAAGCTCGTCGTTCGCGCGCAGAAGGAAGCGCCGGCAGCAGCCTAGAGGGCCCTATCCTGCACCAGCGCATGGATGAGCACTTCGCCGCTTTTTCCTTCGTCGATCGCATCACCGCGCTCGAGCCGGGCAAGAGCGCTCGCGGCGTGTTTGCGATCCCTGACGGCATTCGCGAATTTCCACCCGCGCTGGTCGCCGAGGCGGTGGGCCAACTCGCCGCGTGGGTCGCCATGAGTGAGATCGAGTTCCGCGGCCGTCCGGTGGCGGCGCTCGCGTCAGAGACACGTTTCTACGACAAACCTCGGCCAGGCCAAATGCTCGAACTCGGCGTGCTGCTTTCCGACTGCGACGATGCAGCGGTGGCCTACGGGGGCTGGGCTCGTATTGGCGACAATCCCGTCGCAGAACTTATCCACTGCCTGGGGCCGATGTTGCCGGCAGTCGAGTTCGACTCGCCGGACGCGCTGCGCGAGCGCTTTGCGCTGCTGTGCGGCGACGGCGCGACCCCGCATCGCTTCAGGGGCGTCGACCTGGATCGCCCCGTCGAGACCGAGCACGTTGCGGGCCGTTCCATTCGCGGGATGCTGCACGTTCCCGAGCACGCGCCATTTTTTCGCGATCACTTTCCGCGCAAGGCGGTGTTCCCGGCGACGTTGATGCTCGATGCACAAATGCATCTGGCCACAAAGCTCGCCGGCGAATCGACGATTGCGGGATCGGAGTCGCTGCGGCTGCGACGCATGACCAACGTCAAGGTCCGCGCGTTCACGACGCCGGGTCAGACGCTCGAGCTGGGGGCGGATGCGACGCCTCGCGACGACGGGACGCTGCGCGTCGCGCTTTCCGCAGCGCTCGACGGCAAGACCGTGGCAACGGCGCGCGTGGAGTTCGGCGCGGGCCCGTGGCCGGAGAACGAAGCATGAATCCGGACCGCCGCCGCGTCGCCATTACCGGTGTCGGCATGGTCACGCCGGTCGGCAATGACGTTGCAACGACATGGGACGCCCTGCTTGCCGGCCGCAGCGGCGCGGCGCCGATCACGCTCTTCGATGCCAGCGGCTTTTCGACGCGCATCGCCGCGGAGGTCAAGGGCTTCAGCACGGACGGGCTTGCTACCGACAGGAAGCTTCTCAAGTTCGCCAACCGCTCGCACCGCTTTGCTCTCGCGGCTGCAGAGCAGGCGCTCAACGACGCCGGCATTGCGCCGACTCCGGCGACGAGCGAGCGTTGGGGCTGCACCGTCGGCACCGGCATGATGGGTGTCGCATACGCCGATCTCGCCAGCGTGCAACGACATTCCGCCGCGGACGGCGAACTGCATCCCGACCAGTTGCTCACGGACGACGCCGCGACCGATCCGATGGTGTTCTGCCGCAGCCAATCGACTGCCGGCGTGGCGTTGCTGACGCGTCGCTTCGGGATTCGGGGTTACGCCACTTCGGTGCATACCGCGTGTGCGTCCGGCGGGCAGGCGATCGGCACGGCACTGAAGCTCATTCGTCGCGGTGGCGCCGATTTCGTGCTCGCCGGCGGCTTCGATTCGATGATCAGCCCGGTGGGCATCGGCGGGTTTTGTCTCCTCTCGGCTGTCTCGGCAGATAACGACACCCCGGAGCGCGCGAGCCGGCCGTTCGACGCCACGCGCAACGGTTTCGTGCTGGGGGAGGGCGCGGGCTTTCTCGTTCTCGAGGAATGGCGAGCGGCGCGGCGCCGCGGTGCGCGCATCTATGCCGAACTCGCGGGCGACGGCAACTCGCTTTCCTCGTACCGGATCACCGACTCGCCGCCCGACGGCGACGGACCCATCCAGTCGATGCGTGCGGGCATCAGCGACGCCGGCGCGCGTCCGGAAGACATCGACTACATCAATGCACACGGCACGTCGACGCTGATGAACGACAAGAGCGAAGCGGCGGCCATCCACGCGGTCTTCGGTGCCGGCACGAAGGGCGTCTCTGTCAGTTCGACCAAGAGCAGCATGGGACACCTCATCGCTGCCGCAGGTGCGGTCGAAGTCATCGTGTGTGCGCTGACGATTCATGACGGCGTGATGCCGGTCAACGCGAATCTCGTCGATCGCGATCCCGACTGCGATCTCAACCTGGTCGTCGGCGGCCCGCAAAAACGTCGCGTCCGGATGGCCTTGTCCAACTCGTTCGGGTTCGGCGGATCGAACAGCTGCGTCGTTCTGCGCTACCCCGAAGAAGTTGACGGCGCGGATGCGCATGGAAACTGAGGGCAACTAGAGTGGCGGCTCGGGTGGTGATAACGGGCACCGGCGCCGTCTGCGGATCGGGGATGTCGCCGGATGCAATCCTCGACGCGGTGGGGGCGGGCCGCTCCGCGATCGCACCGATCGCGCAGTGGGATACGACGGGTTGGCCGGTAACCGTTGCGGCCGAAGTGGCCGACTACAATCCGCGCGCGCTGGTCGAGGACCGCAAGCTGCACAAGCTGATTCGGCGCACCGATATGTTCGGTATGTACGCGGCGAGCCAGGCCATCGATGCAGCGGGGTTCATCGTCGTGCGCGACGCGATGCATCCGGCTGCGCAGGCGATCTTCTCGGACCGCAGCGGCCTGTACGTCGGGTCGGGCGGAGGGGCGTACAACACCCAGTACGAGTATTTTCCGCTGATGAGCGAGGCCGGTGGCGATCTGGGCGGGTTCGGCCGCGAGCTGGCGAGCGTCGTCAATCCCATGTGGCTGCTGCGCACGCTGCCGAACAATGTGCTCTGCCACGTCGGTATCAAGTACAACCTCAAGGGCGCGAACGCCTGCATCACCAACCACAGTTGCGGCGGCACGCTGGCGGTGATCGAAGCGGCCGAAGCACTGCGCCACGGCGAGGCGGATCGCGCGGTCGCCGTCGGTCACGACGCGCTGATCGAACCGCAGATGGTGCTCTACTACCATCAATGCGGCTTGCTCGCGAAGGATACGATTCGGCCCTTCGATGCGCACCGGTCGGGCAGCGTGTTCGGAGAGGGCGCCGGCGCGCTGACCATGGAGACCCAGGCGGCAGCAAGGCAGCGCAATGCCGACGTGCTCGGTGAGGTGCTGGGGGGCGGTTACGCGGGCGAAGCGCTGGGCCTCCTCGCGATCCGCGACGACGGCGACGGACTCGCGCGCGCCATCAGCCAGGCGCTCGACGATGCGAAGCTCAGGCCTGGCGACATCGGCATGATCGTTGCACACGGTAACGGCACGTTGCAGTCGGACACGTCGGAAGCGATCGCCATCCGCAGGATTTTCGGTACCGGCGCCGATGCGCCGCCGGTGACGGCGTTCAAATGGGCAATCGGGCATCTCATCGCCGCCGCAGGCATCATCGAAACCGTGCTGGCACTTGCCGCCTTGCGTCGCGGCATCGTCCCGGGGATCGCGACACTCGCCGCCCCAGACGCGGACTGCGCCGGCATCCGCATCTCGGCGTCACCGCAGAAGCCGCGTGGCAACACCGCTCTGATTCTGTGCCGTGGCTTTGCCGGCACCAATGCCGCGCTGATTGTCCGCGCGGCGTAGCCGCGATGGTGGAAGCCGCGGACACGCCAGCTGCAGGGGCGACGCGCTGCGGCATCGACACGGTCGAGATCGCCCGCATCGAGCGCTTGCTTGCCGGCAGTCCGCCGGACTCGCCGCCTCGCATATTCACAGCGCAGGAACTCGAGGACAGTGGCGCCGGCGCCGGACGGATCGCGAGCCTTGCAGCGCGCTTCGCCGCGAAGGAAGCGTGCGCCAAGCTGTTTCCGCGAGAGCTTGCGCTCGGCCAGATCGAACCTGAGGATTTTTCGGTTGCGCGCGACGCCTACGGCGCGCCCCAAGTCGTGTGCAACGCGCGTGCGCAGGCGCTCCTCGATCGCCAGCGCATTCGCACGATCGCGGTATCACTGACCCATGATAAAAGCACGGCGTCGGCCGTGGCCCTGGCACTGCCGAAGGAGACGCATACGCCATTCGCGGGGAGGCTGCTGTACCAAGTGCTTCCTTTTCGGCGGCGCATTATTCTGGAGAATCTCCGCCGCGTCTTCGGCACTTCGGTACCGGAGACTGAAATCGTACGACTCGCGCAGGCGCACTACGCTCACCTGTGGCGGCTGTTCGGCGAGTTCCTGCGCTTTCGCTGGATGTCGCAGGCGCGCAAGGCGGCCATCGTCCGGGTCGAGAATGTCGATGTGCTGGCGGCGGCGCTGGCGATCGGCAAGGGCGTTCTCGTCCTGACCGGTCATTTCGGAAACTTCGAGGTCGCCACCATCGCCGGCCTCGCGAACTTCCCGGAAATGCACGGCCGGATCCATTTCGTGCGCCGCGCGATCAAGCCGCGTTGGCTCGACGCACTCGTCAACCGCCGGTTTCGTAGCGCGGGATTCGGCGTCATGGGCAAGCGTGGATCACTCGATCGCATTCTCGACCGGCTCGCTGCCGGCGACATGATCGTGTTTCCCTTCGACCAGCACGCCGGCCCGCCAGATGGCATCGAGAGCGAATTCTTCGGTCATGGCGCGTGGACCTTCAAGAGTCTCGCGATCATCGCGCTCGCGACCGGCGCTCCCGTCCTGCCTGCCGCCGGCTGGCGCGAACAAGACGGGCGGCATGTGCTGCGCTTCGAGGAAGCGGTCAAGCCCGTCGAATCGGAAAAAGTCGACGATGAGATACGAGCCACAACGCGCGCGTACAACGCGGCGCTGGAGCGGCTTGTCCTGCGGCATCCGGATCAATGGTTCTGGGTGCACCGGCGCTGGAAAGTGGTCCGCTGAGCCCTTGAATTGGAGTGGCTCGAACCGCGGCTAAGGGCTATAATGTTGAATTCACTACCAATTTGCGGACGGCCACCCGACGCGTTCGCTGGATCGCCCACATGTTCGAGCACCTGCCCAACTTCCTGGCCCCGAAGTTCTTCATCCTGTACTCGTTCATCGCGTCGGCGGTGTATGTCCACTATCGCGGCTCTGTGCGCCACCGCTTCTACCGCCAGATCACCGACCATTCGACGATCATGGCGCCGTACAACGTGCTCATGTACATGTTCTCGGCCGTTCCGAACAAGCCCTTCATCGACGTGGCGCAATTTCCGGAACTTAAACCGCTCACCGACAACTGGCAGATAATGCGCGAAGAAGCGCTCAAGCTCTTCGAAGCAGGTCACATCCGCGCCGCGGCCACCTACAACGACCTCGGCTTCAATTCGTTCTTTCGGCGCGGCTGGAAGCGTTTCTACGTCAAGTGGTACAACGAGCCGTTGCCATCAGCCGCGGCGCTGTGTCCGAAAACCGTGGCGCTGGTTCAGTCCATCCCGACGATCAACGGGGCGATGTTCGCCACGCTGCCGCCAGGCGGCGATCTGGGCAAGCACCGCGACCCGTTCGCGGGCTCGCTGCGTTATCACTTGGGCCTTTCGACGCCGAATTCCGACAAGTGCCGCATCTGGGTCGACGGGCAGGAGTACTCCTGGCGGGACGGCGAAGCGGTGATGTTCGATGAAACGTTCATGCACTGGGCGGAAAACAAGACCGATACCCTGCGCATCATCCTGTTCGCGGACATCGAGCGTCCGCTCAAGAGCAAGGTCATGGGCAAGATCAACCACTGGTTCAAGAACACGGTGATCCGCGCCAGCGAGACCAACAACGCCGAAGGCGATCGAGTCGGCGTGCTGAACAAGATTTTCGGATTCGCGTACTACCTGCGTCTTCCAGCCAAAGCGCTCAAGCGCAAGAGCAAGACGCTGTACTACATGGTCAAATGGGCGATACTCGGCGGCCTGGTGGTCTGGCTGCTCGCGTGATCGCCTGCACGTAGCCCGGACGCAAGGCACGATGCTCGCGCGCGCGCTCGCATTGACGTTCGGCGCGATCGGCATCGCGTTGTGCTGCGTGCGTCCGTCCGTCGCGCAGGAAGTGTATCCGTCGAAGCCGATCGCGCTGGTGGTTCCGTTTCCGCCAGGCGGCGTCGCCGACATTGTCGCTCGCCCCTTCGGCGACGCGATGAGCCGCAACCTGGGTACGCCGGTCGTCATCGAAAACAAGGCCGGCGCGGGTGGTGGCATCGGGATGGGATACGTCGCGAAAGCGAAGCCTGACGGGTACACGCTGCTGCTGGCGCTTTCGTCGATTTCCATTTTGCCCGAGGCCGACAAGATCACCGGCCGCACGCCGATGTTCCAGCTCGATCAGCTCGTACCGATCGCGCGCTTGACCGCCGATCCCACCGTGCTCGCGGTGCGCGCGGAGAGTCCCTGGAAAACCCTGGTCGAATTTGTCGCTGATGCGAAAAATCGACCGGGTGCGATCAGCTATGGCTCGTCCGGCAATTACGGCACGATGCACGTGCCCATGGAAATGTTCGCCGCGCGCGCCGGCATCAAGCTTCTGCACGTGCCGTTCACGGGCGCGGGGCCGGCGGTGATTGCACTGCTCGGCGGTAACATCGATGCGGTGTCGTCCGGGCCGTCGACGGTGATCCAGCATGTCAAGGCGGGCAAGTTGCGCGTCCTGGCGTCTTGGGGCGACATGCGCCTGGCATCGTTGCCGGAAGTGCCGACGCTCGTCGAGCTCGGCTACGATGCCGTGTTCTTCCAATGGTCGGGATTGTTCGCGCCCGCGGGAACGCCGGAGCCGGTGCTGGCGCGGCTGCGCGAAGCAGCGCGCGTCGGGGCCAGCGATCCGAAGTTCGTCGCGGCGATGGCGACCGTCGATACGCCCGTCCAGTATCTCGACGCAAGCGATTTTTCGACATTCTGGAATAGGGACGCTGCGGGGCTACAGAGGGTAGTGCGGGGGATCGGTAAGCTCGAATAAAATCGCGGGCATTTTGGTCGATGCTCCACAGGATGCTCCAGCGGTTCGGTAGCATCCCTAGCGGATGCAGCTATCGCGCCGGGCTCACCGCTTGCACGCGATATCCGACTCGACGCGAATGGCCGGATGCGGGCCATCAGTTATCGCTCGCCGACCCGACTGGCCAACCGCTTCAGACGACGGATTGCAGCCGTTCAGATTCGCGCAGTGAATGCCTCAGAACGGCCAAAAGCCGTCCGTGCGACACGAAGTCGCTTGTGGAAGTTGTTCCCACTTCAATGGAGGGAACCATCCGTGTCACCGGATGAATCTAGGGGCCTGAATAAAGTGCGGCTCTGACAACGTAACGAAGCACCGTGTGGTGCGGGGTATCAATCGCGAGAGGCGTACCCTTCTGGCAGCCACAAGCCGGATGAGTGCCAGATGTGCGACACGAAGTCGCTTGTGGAAGTTGTTCCCACTTCAATGGAGGGAACCATCCGTGTCACCGGGTGAATCTAGGGGCCTGAATAAAGAGCGGCTCTGACAACGTAACGAAGCATCGTGAGGTGCGGGGTATCAATCGCGAGAGGCATACCCTTCTGGCAGCCATGAGCCGGAGCAGTGCTAGATAGTTGGTATTGGTGAAAACATTTGAATCTGCGATAAAGGTCGTCACTCATGACAAGCGGAAATGGCTTTTACGCTTGAACCAAAAGGTAATGGAGGAGGGAACAGCGTCTATCTAGTGCGCTTTCGTGACCCAAATGCCTTCCGGCCGATAGCAGGCACCTAACCCGACATACTTCTGCAGGTGGAACGTGGAAACCCCGTATCGCTCTCCTTCGGGAGACAGCAGGCCGCAAGGTCTGCCTATAGTGCTGCGGGAATAGGATATTGGAAGAAGCGAATGCCGCGCTGTAATGGCGCGGATACAGGTTTTAACGTTACCTGACACGAAAGTGGGCCCACGTCCGATAGGTGGCACGTCGCGAGACAGTTTGGAGAACCGTTAGTGTGGGGGAAAGCAAATGAACGCTGCAACACTGGGCGTGTGCGCCCCCAACATTGTCGCAAGACATGTACAGCGGCTGCGGATGGGTATCGCGAAGGGCGCTCGGGGAGCATTCCGAGTTCCCGGGTCAGTGACGTACCGATACTGGCCTTTGTACTGCTCGAGCCGAGTGCGGGGAAACTTGCATGCTCGGTTCCTCGGGGGCTGGGCGCGGGCAACCGCGCCTGGCTACCCTCCAGACGGTATGGCGAAAACATTTGAAGCTGCGATAAAGATCGTCATTTGGAATGAGCGGAAGTGGCTTTTACGCTTGAACCAAAACGGTGATGGAGGTGGGAACAGCGCTTGGACTGTGCGCTCTCGTGACCCATACGCCTCCCGGTCGAAAGCAGCCGCCTACCCCGACGTACTTCTGCAAGTGGAACGTGGAAACCCCGTATCGTTCTCCTTCGGGAGACAGCAGGCCGCAAGGTCTGCCCGTGGCGGTACGGGAACAGGATTGAGGAAAAAGCGAATGCCGCCCTGTAATGGGTCGGATAGGGGTTGCGACATCACCCCACGCGAAAGCGGGCAGACTTCCTTATGGTCTCTCTTCACAAGAGAGTTTGTAGAACCAACCTAACGGGAGGAGAGCAAATGGACGCAGCAACACGGGCGTGTGCACCTTCTGGCTGGACGTGGCACGGCATCAATTGGGCCGAGGCTCAACGTCAGGTAAGGCGGCTGCAGACGCGTATTGTGAAGGCAACACAGGGCGGCAGGCACAACAAGGTGAAAGCCTTGCAATGGCTGCTGACCCACTCGTTTAGCGGCAAAGCATTGGCCGTCAAGCGGGTGACTGAAAATAAAGGCAAGAATACCCCCGGTGTGGACAAGGTAACGTGGAAAACACCGGTGGCAAAGACCAACGCGATAGCGTCGTTGAAGAGGCGGGGTTATTCGCCCCTTCCGCTTCGGAGAGTATTTATTCTGAAGAAAAACGGCAAGACGAGGCCACTCGGCATACCCGCGATGAAATGCCGCGCCATGCAAGCGCTCTATTTGCTGGCGTTGGAACCCATTGCGGAAACCACCGCCGATCTGAATTCTTACGGGTTCAGACCGGAACGCTCAACTGCCGATGCAGGAGAACAATGCTTTAATGCTCTTGCAAAAAAGACCAGTGCGGAATGGGTGCTGGAGGCCGACATCCAAAGCTGTTTCGACAAAATCAGTCACGACTGGATGGTCGCCAATGTCCCTACGGATAGGGTGATCCTAAAGAAGTGGCTCAAGGCGGGATTCGTATATCAAAACGTGCTCTTCCCAACGGACGCCGGCACCCCACAAGGGGGCATTATTTCGCCGGTGGCGGCCAACATGACGTTGGATGGTCTCGAAGCGATGCTCGCGGAGACGTTCCCGACAGCGAAGTGGACAGGTCTGAAAATGAACATGGTGCGTTACGCGGACGACTTCATCATTACCGGCACTTCGAAAGAATGGCTGGAACAGAAGGTGAAGCCCGCGGTGGTCCAATTTCTGGTGGAACGCGGTTTAGTCCTTTCGCCGGAGAAGACCAAAATAACGTACATCAGGGATGGGTTTGACTTCCTCGGATGGAACATTCGCAAGTACAGCGGCAAGCTGCTCATGAAGCCGTCGAAAGCGAACGTCAAAGCGCATCTTGACAAGATCCGGGAGGTCATCAAGGCCAACAAGACGGCTAAACAGGCAAACCTGATAGGGCTGCTCAATCCTGTGGTACGGGGATGGGCGAACTATCACAGTCATGTAGTCGCCAAGGAAACCTTTGCGCGCGTTGATGCCAGTGTCTGGTCAATGTTATGGCAATGGGCGGCAAGAAGGCATCCGAACAAAGGCGCTCGATGGATTAAGGAGAAATACTTTAAGACCAAAGGCGCCCGGAAATGGGTATTTGCCACCACCGAAAAACAAGAGGATGGAACGCAGCGAGAGCTCATCCTGCTGCACGAATCGGATACGCCAATCCAGCGGCATATCAAGATTAAGGCCGACGCGAATCCGCATGATCGTAAGTGGGAACAGTACTTCGAGTCCCGATGGGGCAAGAACATGCTGAACTCGCCGCGCGGTCGCGGGAAGCTTCACCGTGTCTGGCGAAGGCAAGATGGCCTGTGTTCTACCTGCCAGGAACCAATCACAAAGAGCACTCCTTGGAGCACTCGACATATTGTGAAGAAACCGGAAGGCGGGTCGGATGCCGCAGGCAATCTTACAATGCACCATCTCAATTGTCGTAGCAGTCACCCATTGACGGGCCTGTGTCAAGAGGCAATAGCATTTCGTCGCAATCCGAGTGTCGTCGCGTTCACATTCCAAGCACAATTCGCGGCCACCCGTCTTCCTGCAGACTCTAACCGCATCCGTTTTCTCGCTCCGCTGGCTGCGAACCGAATCGCGCCAGTCACCCATCAGGTTCAAGCATGTCGCGATCTGCTGCGACCGCCCTGGCGGCATGGGCCGCCCCAGAGAAACGTTGGTACCAAGCCGTGTCCAAGGGGTTGGTCACATTTTTGTGTGGCTGTCGCGATAGCGACGCCAGTCCGCAACGGGCTCACGGCTTGGGCGATTCAGTCATCTGCACTCCATCGGGTGGCACAAAGGCGGGGTCCAATCATTCGCATGGTTTTTCACCAGACTGCTTCCTGGCTCACCGCCTTTGGCCAAACCCTTTACACAAAACAGCGCTGCACATCGAAGGGCTTCTGCTCACGGAGCATGTGGTAGCACGCCCGCGCGAGCTTGTGCGCGATCGCCTTGATCGCCACGATGCCGTTGGTCTTGCGCTTCTTGCGCTCATAGAAGCGCTTGGCCTCCGGACAATAGCGCAGCGCGAAGTTGGCGGCCTCCACGAAGGCCCAGGCGAGATACTTGTTGCCGTTCTTGGCGTTGCCTTCACCCTTCTTCTTGCCATTGCTCTCGCGCCGGCTGTCCACACAGCGACAGTAGGAGCTGAAATTGCCCACGCTGGCAAAGCGCGTGATCGTCCCCGTTTCCAGCATGATCGTGGTGGCCAGCGTCTCACCGATGCCGGGCACCGTCTTCAGCAAACGGTATTCCGCTCGCAACTTCACCCGCTCTTTGAGCCGCTTCTCCAGCACCTCGATCTGCTGCTGTAGCGTTGAGCTGACCGCGCGGTTCGCCTCCAGCGCCAGTGCCACATCGGGTGCAAAGCCGAGCTGCTCGACCTGCTCGGCGGTCAAGCGTTTGACCCGCTCGCCGCTCATCCGCCCGCCCGTCTGCCGCGCCAGGATGTTCTCGATCGCGAGTATCTGCATCGTCTGGCAGCGCACCAGCTGCATCCGCTTGCGCCCCAGATCGCGCCCTGCACGCTCCGCGCGCGGATAGATGTAGCCTTCCGGCAACAACCCCAGCCGCAGCAGCTGCGCCAGATACGCCGCATCGGCAACGTCCCCGCTGTACTTCAGTCCCTCGTATTTCTTGATCGCCGTCGTGTTCGCCAGATGTACCCGGTACCCCGCGTCCATCAATCCATCCACCAGGAAGTACCAGTTGTACGTCGACTCGACGACGACGCCGGCCAGCTCGTCACGATACGGCGCCAGCGCCGCTCGGATTTGTTCCAGATTGTTGGGCAAGCGTTTCTGATACACGATTCGATCTTCCTCGTCACTGACCACTACGACACTGTTGTTCGAGTGCAAGTCAATTCCGCTAAACTTCATTGCGGGCCTCCTTCGGGTTAAGGTGGGATCGCACCTTAACTTTAGCCCCGCCGCTTCCACGCGGCGAGGAGGCCCGTCAGATGATTATCATTCTCATGCCGCACATGCAGTTGTGTCACCGGGTGTCGCAAGATGCCTTTGACGAGGCTTGAGCCGAGTGGATCGAAAGACCCATGCTCGGTTCTTAGGGGGCTGGGCGCGGGCAACCGCGCCTGGCTACCCGACTAAGCCAATCTGTCCGTAAGCAGTCCTTCAACGGTGCAATCGACCACCACAGGGCGTGAAGGTGTCAGTCGTCAGACGGTCTAGCAATAGAATGGAGATGCCAGTAGACCGATTGCATGCCGTCCTCCGCGCACGGAATTGTAGATTTCGTACGCTCCGTCTATAGTTCGCTGACATCCAGCCTCAGCCGAAGGAAGCGGATGATGCGGGACCAACGCCGACTGGCGGCAATCGTCTCAGCCGATGTAGCGGGATATTCCCGCCTCATGGGTCGCGACGACAGCGACACTCTGGCGCGGTTAAAGGCCCACCGGCGGGAGCTTATTGACCCGAAGATCGCCGAGTACGGCGGCCGGATCGTCAAGACGACTGGCGATGGTCTGTTGCTCGAGTTCCCCAGTATCGTTGATGCGGTACGCTGCGCGGTCGACGTGCAGCGGGGCATGGCCGAGCGCAATGCCACTGTGCTGCCGGAGCAGCGGATCCAGTTTCGCATTGGCATCAACGTCGGCGACATCATCATCGATGGCGACGACATCTTCGGCGACGGCGTCAATGTCGCAGCGCGGGTGCAGACGTTAGCGGAGCCCGGAGGGATCTGCACCAGTAAGGTTGTGCGCGACCAGGTGCTGGACAAGCTAAGTTTCACGTTCGAGGACCTTGGGGCGCAGCAAGTCAAGAACATCGCCCGTCCGGTCGAGGTGTATCGGGTAGATCTTGCTAGCGAGGCGTTACAAACGCCCGGCAGTGGCCGTAGGCGCTGGCGGCGCCTGACGCGGGCCTTCGGATGGCGGTGGCTCCCTGTGGGCTTTGTCGCAATCGGTATCGCTGGCGTCGCGGCGTGGGCTTTGCCCCAATTCTGGAATACTGCACCGACCCTTACGGCGCCGCCGTTTTCAATCGCGATCCTACCCTTCTCTGCGCCATCGGGAATCCCGGCCGATGTGCAACTCGCCAACGGGCTCACGCAAGACCTTACCACTGCGCTCGGTCGATGGCGGAAAGCCCGTGTCGCGTCTCGCGGCGTCGTGGAGGCCTACAAAGGCACGCCCCTCGACGAGCGCAAGATCGGCCGTGAGCTCAACGTGCGCCACCTTGTCGAAGGCGAGATCAACCGAGTGGGCGACCGCATCGCTATCACAACGCGTAGCGTTGATACCACTACTGGAACGCAAGAATGGAGCGACCGCACGGAAATCGAGGCCTCGCTCGTCACGAGTGACCCAGCCGTCCTACTGACGCGAATCGCTACCCGTGTTCGCGGGGGGATCTTCGGTGTCGAACAACGTAGCGCCGTACTTCACCCGACAACGAACAGCCCGCTGAACCTCGTACTGCGCGGGTATGCGGCATGGGACGCGGGCCGGACTACGCTTGAAGGCGTGAAGGAAGCACGCAAACTCTGTGACGAGGCATTGCGCATTGACCCGAATTTCGTGCCGGCTTTGGTTTGTCGTGTCACTACACTTCATTGGGAAACTTACGAAGACCTGTCCGTCGATCGCGGCCGCTTTGCGGAGGAGATGGACACGCTATCGCAACGGGCGATCGCGGTTGATGACCAGGATTTATCCGCGTGGGGCGAACGCGTCGAGGCACTCGCTGGGTTGGGCCGCTGGAGAGAAGCCTCGGCTGCTAACGATAAAATGGCGGTTCTCGATCCGACAAGCTTGGCGCCACTAGGGGGTCGTGCATGGATCATGTTCGCGACGGGTCACCCGGCGGAGGCTCTCGCCGTGGCAGAGCGCGCGATAGCGATCAATCCTCCCGGCGGCGCATTCCAAGCCATGTACGTATGCCGCGGTAACCTCATGCTGGGCCGATACGACACTGCGGTTTCGGCTTGTGAGAAGGCGGCGGCGCTGGACGATACCTCGTGGCACAACCAGTTATTGCTTGTAGCAGCTTATGCGCAGCATGGTGATGCGGAGAAGGCAGCCGTTGCCAAGCGTGAGTTGTTGAAACGCCAGCCGGGTTATACGATCGCCAGGGACAAAGCGACGCGATTCTCCGATGAACCTGAATTTGTGCGTCAGCTTGATGAGTACTTCTATCCCGGTCTGCGCAAGGCCGGGATCCCCGAGCAGTAGAAGTCAGGCACTCGCACCGTAACGAGGAGCGTGTCGCCAGGCTCAGACAGTAGCGACGGCGAATGCCTTCTGTTGGCCGCACAGCGTACTTCGTGAACGTCCGGTTCTCTCAAGGCCAAAAGTCAGCAATGGGTCGTCTAGGGACGAATGGCTTCCGGTCCCGAGAGGCAGCTCTCCGATTCTGAGCGGCCCTTGTCGCGCGGCCAACCGCAGTCGGACACGCAGCGGACGCTCCGTTGAATCGAATCAATGCCGGCGACCGGCCAAGAGCAGATGGTCGCGAGTTTCGCCCATAGCGGACGCTGGATCACGTCATTGATTGGCTGTGCCTAGTTCGAAGGAGCAACCGACCAATACTCGCCTTCGGCCGCTCTGCGGTCAAGCCAGCGTTTAGGTCCCACTATATCGAGTCGGATCGACAACCGGTAAGGCTATTTTCGCAACTCTGGATTAGACTTTTCAATAAACGACGCTTAGTTTTCCGACCTCTTAGGTTCTCTACCTGTCGTTGGCCCTTCATATATCTTCGAAGAGCTTCAACCCGTCGCGGTAGGTCAATATAACCTTTTGCCGATTACGAGCACCGTACCTTTTGGGGGCAACACTATGAGGTCCGCTAAACAATCAAGCGCGCTGGTCTTCACTGCCATCGTTTTCATGAGTGTGTCATTTTCGGTCTGGACCCAGACGCTTACCTCTCACCAGCAACTGGCGCGCGACATCCATAAGGAACTCGTCGAGATCAACACGGTGACGGCGACGGGCGATACGCTGCAGGCTGCCGATGCCATGGCCGCACGACTGAAGGCCGCGGGGTTCCCGGATGCGGACGTGCAAGTCTTTTCACCTGCGCCGCGCAAGGGCAACCTCGTCGCACGGCTTCACGGCACGGGCGCGCGCAAGCCGATTCTGCTGCTTGCCCATCTCGACGTCGTCGAAGCCAAGCGCGAGGACTGGTCGGTCGATCCATTCAAACTCTTGGAGCAGGACGGCTATCTATACGGGCGTGGTGTGTGGGACGACAAGTTCATGGCGGCGGTCTTTGTCGCCAACCTGATCCGGTACAAACAGGAGGGCTTCCGGCCTAATCGGGACATTATCATCGCGTTGGAGACGGACGAAGAGATTCTCGATGCCAATGCGTTGGGCATTCAGTGGCTGCTCAAGAACCACCGCGACCTGATCGACGCCGAGTTCGCCCTGAACGAGGGCGGTGGTGTTGGGTTAAAAAACGGCAAGCCGCTGAGGAACGGCGTTCAGACGAGCGAAAAGGTGTCGTTCAGTTACCGGTTGGAGGTCAAGAATCGTGGCGGGCACAGCTCCCTGCCGTCCAAGGACAACGCCATCTACCATCTGGCCGAAGGCTTGGCGCGGCTTGCTCAATTCGATTTCCCGGTCAAACTGAACGAGACCACGCGCGCTTTTTTCGAGCGCTCGGCCGCGCTCGAGGAGGCGGAGGTGGCAGCCGACATGAGGGCCGTCGCCTCTTCGCAGCCGGACCCGGCCGCCGTGGCTCGCCTGGCTACCACGCCTGGCTATAACGCGATACTGCGCACCACCTGCGTCGCAACCATGCTCGAGGGCGGGCACGCCGTCAATGCTCTACCGCAGACCGCGCGCGCGAGCGTGAACTGCCGCATCCTGCCCGGGGAGCCCGTCGAAGAAGTCCAGAAAACGCTGGTGCGCGTCCTCGCCGATGATCAGATTTCTGTCACGCCGATTGGCACGCCCGTGCTTAGCCCGCCATCGCCGCTGAATCCGGAGATCATGCAGGCGGTCGAGCGGCTGACACCCGAGTTTTGGCCGGGGATTCCCGTAATCCCGACAATGCTCGCCGCCGCAACAGACGGCAGCTATCTGCGTAACGCGGGCATCCCAACGTACGGGCATTCGGGCCTCGGCACCGATGTCGTCGATGTTCGCATTCACGGAAAAGACGAACGCATTCTCGTCAAATCTTTCCTCGATGGGCATGAATATCTCTACCGGCTGGTGAAAGCCCTGTCGTCGGATTCGAAATAACGATGGAGGCTTAAGCAAGATTCTATGGTTTTTGTCAAGCATCCAGCGATTAAGAACTTCGTTCCCTTGCGGCAGCGAGGGCGCAGCCAATCCCCGCCTCCTCGTAGATGTCGGATCTCTCCGTCGTCGCAGAGTTTGCAAGTTTGACGGACCACCTCCGCCCGTCGCTAGCATCGTTGTAATCGCGAAACCTCGCCGTTATTCGTTACCTCCGCAATCTCTCAGTGGCAGTACTGCGTCATCACGTCGGCCATCCCTTCGCCAGGATACGGGAGCTCTCCAGCGCTGCTCCCTACCGGCTCAGCACTGCGGGACTCCGCCTCGACGGTTGCTTTGTGAGCCGTTCCGCGTCGAAGATGGTCTTGTGGGTATAGATTGACCATGCAGTCCGCGCGATGCGTCGTGCGAGGACGACCAAAGCTGCGGTGGTGGATAGCCCTCCTGCTCGATAGTGCTGGTAGATGGGCTTCCAGGTTTTGGTTTTCGCTGCCGCCATGGCGGCGAGGTAGAGCAGCCGGCGCAGTTCGCTCGGTCCGCGCTTGGACAGGCGGCGCCGGCCGCGATGATGTCCGGACTCATCGGGACGCGGATCGAGGCCGGTGAATGCCACAAAGGCATCGGCATTGCTGAATGGAACTCTCTCGAGCGTGTTGAGCATACTGCTGCCGACGACGGCGCCCACCCCGTCAATCTTGCGCAAGCGAGCGTAGTCCTGCTTGCGCTCGGTACTCGCCTCGATGAGCATCTTGATCCTCGCGTCGAGGCCTGCAAGGAGCTTATCCAATCGTTCCCTCAGCGCCTTGATCTCGGCAGCAAATCCCTTCACGTCCTTAAACGACTGAGTGAGCGTGGCCCGGATGCGGCTGACCTTGGCGCGCCGTTTAAGTAATCGGTCGATCTGGCGCTGCTCGCCAGTGGGTGGAATCCATGGGTGGAGCTTCTCGTGCTCGTGGGCGATCATGCGGGCGATGAGCTCGGCATCGACGCGATCGGTCTTGCCGCGAAGCCCCATTGCCTTGGCATAGTGGCGGGTGTCCTTGGGATTGAGCACGTAGACCACGAAACCGCACTGGTGCGCAAGTTCGGCGAGCAGTTCGTGATAAATCCCGGTCGATTCCATTCCGATGCGACTGCCCGCGGGCAGGTCCTTGAGGAAGGCGAGCAGAACGCGCGCGCTGGTTGCGGATCTTACGCGCGGCGAAGCTTCCTTCGGTGCACGCCATCGCCACTTCGTCCTTACCGATATCGGCACCGATGTTGAGCGCTACGGATGAGGTTTGCATGGTGTCTCTCCAGTGATTACGCTTGCGGTTGCTGGGGTGGAACACCCACCGGCGTGAGCTTGCGGTCAAATCGGCGGTCGCAATGCCGCTAGATTCTTCATCGACGCTGGGTGGTGTGGGTGGGGGAGTTCTTACTCGGTCTGTCCCTCTGGGGGAGGGCAGATGCCTCAAAAGGCCCCTCCACCCCGGCCTCTTCACTGTTGCCGAAGGCAGCCGAAAACACCATCGGTTCGCACAACAACCTTGACCACTGAAGAAAGCATACAAGCCTCGAAAAGCTAGATGCGCAGGACGACCCGACTGTCGTATCGGGGAAGTCTGTCACGACTGGATGGATGAGCGAGGTAGTGCCGCCAGTCGCTGCGCCGGGGTAGTGGCGACAGCATGCACACAAGGAAAGCGCAGGCAACACGGGAAGCCCCAAGGTGTGATCAGGGATGATCAACCGGACGCCGGTGACGGACAGGCCGGGCGCCCTGGGGTGACGGAGAAGGTCGCTGACCCGCCACTATGCGCAGGTCGCAACTATGCGCAGTTCCGTCGAGATGGACTGGGCCGGCCCCTATGCCGCTGGGCGTTCGGGGCCGGCACGAGCTGCGCATAGTTATAGTGTTTGCAGGAACCGCATGAGCGAGTCGGGAGCCCGAAACCGATGCATTCTGGTGTAGGGCGCCTCCAACCGTGCGAGGGCCTTCTCCTTCATTGCGAGGTCAGCTTCGACGTAACGATGCGTGGTGGTCGTGCTCTCGTGCCCGAGCCAAAGTGCGATCACGTTGAAGGGAACGCCCGACTGCAGCAGGTGCATGGCCGTGGTATGTCGAAGCGTGTGCGGCGAGACGGGCTTCTTTAGGATGCTAGGCACGTGTGCGGACGCGCGGCCGACGGCGAGGTCGAGGCGCTGCGTGACGTTGGATCTGCACATCGCACGCCCATCGCGATTGGGCAGTAGCGCGGCCTTGCCACGCAGCGTCGGGTTCAAGCGCAGCCACGCACGGATTTCGACCACAGTCGCCTTCCAGAGCGGAACTGATCGCTGCTTGCGTCCCTTGCCATGCAGATGCACGCAAGCGGCCCCTTCGAGCACGATATCGACCACGCGCACGCCGACGATCTCGGAGACCCGCGCGCCGGTGTTGTAGAGCATCGCCAGCAGCAGATGATCACGCTGCGAGGTCCAGCTCGATCCCGGTTGCCCCAGCACCGCGAGCATTTCCTCGCGGGTAAGGAAGCCCAGCAGCGGCCGCTCGAAGCGCTTCATCGGCACGGCCAGCGCCCGCTCCACGACGTGCAGCGAGGACAGGTCACGCCGACCGGCGAACTTAAGGAACGTGCGCAGCGCGGTGAGCCGCAGATTGCGACTGCGAACCGCGTTGTGCCGTTCGTGTTCCAAATGATCCAGGAACGCCAAGATCAGATCGGATTGGATATCGACCAGCCGTAGTGCGGTCGGCGCCTTGCCGAGCTTGCGGCCGGCGAACTCCAGGAACAGCATCAGCGCATCGCGGTAGCAATCTACGGTGCGTGGGCTGACCGCGCGCTGCGCGACCAGGTACTCGGTGAAGAACTGCTGCACCAGCGCAGCGAACGACGGCGGCTTCGGTGCGGTGGCATTACGCATCAGACACCTCCGCCTGCCGTATGAACGACTCGAAGCGCCCTGCGGCCAAGGCCATCAACTCCGGTACCGCCGAGAGGTACCAGTAGGTGTTGGTCACCTTCGCATGCCCGACGTAGGTCGACAGCGATAGCATCGCCTGATCGATGTCCACTCCCTGCGCTTGCCAGAGCAGGATGCGGCGCACGACGAAGGTGTGCCGCAGGTCATGGATGCGCGGGGCGTGGTGCCCCCCGCGGTTGCACCAGCCCAACTGCTGGCGCAGCTTGGCGAACACGCGCTGCACCTGGCGTTGGCCCAGTGGTAGTCCCCGCCGTCGGCCGCGTGTGCCGACGAAGAATGGGGCATCTTCCTGCGCTGACTCGCCCGACCGGTCACGCCGGCATCGATAGCGACGCAATGCTTCCAGTGTGCTCAGGTGCATGGGCACTTGGCGCGACTTGGCGAACTTGGTCTGGTGGACGGTGAACATTCCGTGCTTGAGATCAACGTCGACGTTGCGCAGCGCCAGCGCCTCGGAAACCCGCAGTCCAGAGCAGGCGATCAAACCGAACAGCGTCTCGAAGACGACCCCGCGCAGGCCCGGCGTAGGTCCAAGCCGGCGGGCGGCAGCCAGCAGATCAACGATTTCCTGCTCGCCGTAGATGTGCGGCGCCAACCGCTCGGGCGGGCGCCCGAAGATTGCGTCGTCGGGAACCTCGGTGCGCGGCTCGAATTGCTGCAGCCATCGCGTGAACGAGCGCAACCTCTTCAGCCGTCGCGCCCAGGTGCACGGGTCGTTTCTGCCGTGGCTGTCGCGGCGCGCCCATTCGCTCATGATCTCGACCGTCAGCGGTCCGCGATGGCTGACGGCGGTGACGTAGCGCGCGAAGCTGCGCAAGACGTATGCTGGGCTGCCCAGTTCGAATCCCAAGCGGCGACGCTCGACGAGATAGCGCTCCACGCGCGCGTTCAGGGTAGTGGCGGCGCTCATGCCGCGCTCCCCGGCCACGGCAGGGCGACCGCCACGAGCTTGCGGCTGTCGAGCTTGGCATAGATCAGCGTGGTGTTCAGCGAGCGGTGGCGCAGCACGTCGGCTACCTCCTTGAGAGAGGAGCCGCCGGCCAGCAGGCGATTGGCCATCGTATGACGCAACAGGTGCGAACGCGTGTAGGGCAGTCCGGCGCGCGCGTAGGCTTGCCGGATCGTCTTGCGTACCAGGTCGGGGCCGACAGGCTGGTCACGGGGCGCAAGATGACGCACGAACACCGCCCGGTTGGCGGTGTTGGGGCGTTCGAGCTTCAGGTAGGCAGCGATGGCCCGGCCGGTGGTCGCCGGTAGCGGCAGCACGTCTTCGCGGCGACCCTTGGTGTGCCGCAGTGTGATCGTGCCGCCACGCCAGTCGATGTCGTCGAGACCGAGTCGGGCGATCTCGCCGCTGCGAAGTCCCAGATCAAGGGCACAGCGCACGATGGCGTCGGCGCGCCGCCGAGAGCGATCCGGGTCGCCGAGCGAGCCGACCAACTGCTCGAGTTCTTCGGCCGTCAGTGTCTTGGGCAACGAGGCCAACTGCCAGTTCGCGGAGTAGGACACCGCACCAATCAAGCCGTGCACCGCGTCACCAAGCGAAGCACGGTAGCGGAAGTACCCACGCAGCGCAGACACCACCACGCCAGCGTTCGCCGGCTTGCTGTAAAGCTTGGCCTGCTGTGCGAAGAAGCGCCGCACATGCTCAGGCTTGATCGCTGGGATGTCGACGTGTCCATCACCGAAGCGCGAAGTTAGCAGCCGTCGCACGATGCGCACAGCAATGGCCCTCGTCTTCGGGGCCAAGCCGCGCACATGGTCCATGTGTTTATCGTAGCGGCACAGTTCGTCATCCGCCGGCGTCGTGCGCGCCGCCGGCGGAGCAATCGCACCCTGCGCACGCAGCACCACCAGCAGATGACCCAGCGCGGCGCTCAGATCGCGCCGATCACGGTGAACCAATCCGGTGCAGCAGCAGCGAGCCAGATGCTCGTCCAGGAACTCAACCACAGCTGCCTCGTCGATACCTTGAATGCGCAGACGGCGGCGACGAATCCACTGGGCAAAGTGGGCGACGCTGCCCACATAGTTCGCAGCGGTGCTCGCGGCGTAGCCGCGGTCGGCCAGGTACTGCTTGAACGCATCAACGTAAGGCGCGAAAGGCCCGCGGGCGAACCAGTTGATGCGGCTGCGTCGAGATGATCGAATGTTTCCCATGGCGGTCTCCTGAAGTGGGACCGCCACTGCACTCGGCTGCGGAAACTATGTCCAGTTCAACGCCGACCGACATCGCCGAATGCCGCGCCAAGCCTGGGCTGGCGACTACCTACTTGTGCGAACTGTGCATAGTTGCGACCTGCACATAGTGGCCGCTATGCAAATCTCTCCATAGCGGCCAGGAGCAGCCGCTCGTTGCTGCGCTCGATTCCCACGATTGGCGTACGATGCTTGGACTTCTCTTCGTTGACGGGGTAATTGAGAGTCATGGATCGGCGCAGGTTCGTCAGCAGCATTGCAGGTGGACTACTAGCCGTGCCGCTCGCCGCACGCGCGCAGTTGCCGGCAATGCCAGTGATCGGATTTCTCAGTGGCGCAACATTTGAGACGATGCGCGAGTACGTCGGCGAATTTCACCGGGGCTTGGCCGATGCGGGTTATGTCGAGGGCCGGAATTGTGCGATCGAGTACCGGTGGGCAGCGGGTGACAACGATCGGTTGCCTGCATTAGCTACGGATTTGGTTCGTCGTAAGGTCGCCATTATCGTCGTGGGGGCTAGCACCCCTGGAGCGCTGGCTGCTAAAGCGGTGACCCAAACAATCCCGATTGTTTTTTTTATCGGTACCGACCCAGTCAAAGTCGGCCTCGTCCCGAGCCTGGCACGACCCGGCGGCAACATGACGGGTATCACGGTCCTAAATGTGGACTTGATCGCCAAGAGCCTTGAGTTGATGCACAACCTGATGCCGCCGGCCACGACAATTGCGGCGCTCGTCAACCCTGCCAACATTCCCGAAACGGCGACCGAAACAGGTGTCTTGAAGGACGCGGCGCGCGTTCTTGGCGCGCCTATCGTGATTCTGAATGCAAGCAGTCCCAGCGAGATCGAGTCAGCTTTCGCCACGCTTGCCCGCGAACGGGTGGGCGCAGTTGTGGTTAGCGGTGAAAATTTCTTCCTGACCCAGCGTGTGCTGCTGGTCGAACTGGCGGCCCACTACGCAGTGTCAACCATATACCCGACCCGCGAGTTCGTCTTCGCTGGAGGTCTCATGTCATACGGAACGCACTATGCGGACGCGTTCCGTCGAATCGGTCTTAACACTGGCCGTATTCTAAAGGGGGAGAAACCTGAGGACCTCCCAGTAGAACAAATCAGGAAAGTTGAGCTGCTCATCAACATGAAGACTGTCAATGCGCTGCGCATCACGATTCCGCAGTCAGTGTTGGCGCGGGCGGACGAGGTGATTTAGCGATTGCCGCTGTCCACCTTGCGAGCATAGGCGCGTTACCTCCATTCGGTGGCGCCAGATTCATATGTTGATCGTCCGGTTCTCGTAAAATTCGATGACCGCTCAGGGGCCGTTTTCTGCCGAATGAGATCGCCAACGATTCGGCAGGAGTCGGCCAGGAGGAGACGGTCGAACTTCCGCTCCGAAACCCGCCACTCGCGTGCATACGCCTCGTCGAATCTTGGCGGAAATGGTGGATTCAATAGCGATGGTGCGGCGAGCCGCTCGCTGCGGCACGGCAAATGCGCCGCCCGCGCGGGCGATTGATTCAGATCGATTTAGGTTGGACGCGACGCAGGTGCCAAGGTATTGTCCCTGTAGCCACCGAGTAAATAGGGATCTCCCCTGATTACCCTCCGATGAACAGACGTGACACGATACTTGGATTGATCGCGCTCGGCGCCGTCGCCGGTCCGTTCGATGTGCGCGCGCAACAGGCTGAAAGAGCCCGACGTATCGGCGTCTTGTTGGGGCACGCCGAAAGCGATCCGGACGCGCAGCTGCGCCTCTCGGCCTTCAAGGAAGGGCTCGCGATGTCGGGTTGGACCGAGGGTCGCAATCTGACGCTCGACATACGCTGGATCGCAGGCGAAGCCGATCGCGCTGCGGGCTTCGCCAAGGAGTTGGTGGCGCTCAAGCCTGACGCGATCCTCGCCCACACCACGCCGGTGACCGCAGCGTTGCAGCGGGAGACGAGGACCGTCCCCATCGTTTTCACTGCGGTCTCCGACCCGGTCGGCAGCGGCTTCGTGGAGTCGCTGGCACGACCGGGCGGCAACATCACGGGCTTCGTCAACCTCGAAGCGTCGCTGGTCGAGAAATGGCTGCAACTGCTCAAGGAACTCGCGCCTCGCGTGACGCGCGTGGGTGTGATATTCAATCCGAAAACGGCGCCTTACGTGGAATATTACCTGCAGCCACTGAATGCGGTGGCGGCAAGATACGGCGTGAACACAGTCATGGCGCCCGTAGCCAGCGAAGTCGACATTGAAAAGGTGATTGCCGGCCTTGGACATGAACCGGGCAGCGGCCTCATCGTCATGACCGACAGTTACATGACCGTCCACCGCAAGTCGATCATCGACCTGACGGCGCGCCACAAGATACCAGCCATGTACTTTGATGGCTCAAAAGTGGTCGAGGGCGGGCTGATTTCGTACGGAATCGATTACGTCGACCTGTTTCGCCGCGCGGCGCCCTACGTCGACAAAATCCTGCGCGGCGCAAAACCATCCGACCTACCGGTGCAGCATCCGAGCAGGTTCGAACTGGTTATCAATACGACGACCGCCAAGGCACTCGGTCTTACGATTCCACAGTCGATCCTGGTGCGTGCCGACCAGGTGATTCAATAGCGGCGCGCAGATCGTTCGATGCCGCTTGGGCCTATTTGTTGAAGGGCTGCTTTCGGCCATGCGAGCGGCTGGAGTGGGTCGGTCAGAGCCAATCACGCCTCGGCACTGAACGGCGGCACTGCGATCCGCAGCAGCCGTTCACACCTCGATGGCTGCCCTGCGTTGTACAGCGGCCGCTCGATCGAATCGCGTCAATGTCGGCGACCGGCCAATCGCGGACGGTCAGGTCATCCGCGAAATTTTCTACAAAGTGGACGCTTTGGCGTGAAGGCTATGACCAGGTGTACAGGCGTGGATAGTTCCGGGCCACGTCGCCTCTCATTAGGAAGGACAAACGGCCCCAACGTCGGACAAAAATGTTGGGGGACACGTCGCAAAAGTGCCAGCGTCGCCGGAATCAGTTTCTGACTGACGTATTGCGAAATCAGACGGCCGGTCGTCGTCTCTCCGGCGAACGCAATCTTGCCGATGCGGTTACTGGAGGTGCATGGTTTTGTTTGGCAGTGAATGCTTGCTGTGTGGCCCAGCGCACAGACGTGCGATCCACACCACGCGCATACCGTTGACAGGCGTATTCCCATGACCTGTGCCGGCGCGAAGGCGACGGCAGCCATCGAGTCCAGCTCGGATCGCGCGGCTGCATCGCGCATGTACCTTTGGAGAAGACTATGCATCGGATCGACGTACACAAGCTGGCCGACAATGCCAAGTTCAACCGCTTCCACGCCGTGGTTCTCCTATGTGTGCTGATCATCATCATCGACGGCTACGACATCGCCGTCGCAGGCATCGCGCTTCCTTCCATCATGAAGTCCATGGCCGTCGACGCCTCGACGGCGGGCATAATGGCCAGTTCAGCGTTGTTCGGAATGATGTTCGGCGCGATATTCCTCGGCACTCTCGCAGACAAGATCGGTCGCCGCTGGACGATTTCGATCTGCGTGGCGCTGTTCAGTCTCTTCACCGCGGCGGCCGGATTCACCAGCGATCCGGTCACGTTCAGCGTCTTGCGCTTCCTCGCCGGCCTCGGCATCGGAGGTGTGATGCCCAATATCGTCGCGCAGATGACCGAATACTCGCCGCAAAAGATCCGCGGGCGGATGGTGACGTTGATGTTCAGCGGCTACGCGGTCGGCGGCATCCTGGCCGCTCTGATCGGCAAGCAATTCATCGAGGTTTACGGCTGGCAATCGGTGTTCATCGCGGCCGGCGCGCCGCTGCTGCTGATCCCATTCATCATGAAGTCGATGCCGGAATCGTTACCGTTCCTGATCAAGCATCATGACGACACTCATCTGCGGCAGATCGTTGGGCGGATCCAACCGGGCTTGCGGATAGAGGCGCACGAGGAGTTCCTGGTGCCGGCCGAGGACAGGGCCGATGGCGCGCCGGTTGGCAAGTTGTTCCACGAGGGCCGCGGCCTCAGCACGGTGATGTTCTGGATCGCGTTCTTCATGGGGCTGTTCATGATCTACGCACTCAGCTCTTGGTTGACCAAGCTGATGGCGATGTCCGGCTACAGCCTGGGTTCGGCACTGACCTTCTTTCTGGTGTTGAACTGCGGTGCGATGGTTGGCGCGATCGCGGGCGGGTGGCTTGCCGACAAGTTCCATATCAAATACGTGCTGATGGTCATGTATCTACTGGGTGCGGTTTTCCTGTACCTGATGACCGTCAAGACTTCGCAAGAAGTGCTGTACTTGATCGTCGCTTTCGTGGGCGCGACCACGACCGGTACTCAGATCCTGACCTATGCCTATGCGGGACAGTTCTATCCCACCGCCATCCGCTCGACTGGCGTGGGCTTCGCTGCAGGGGTCGGACGCGCGGGAGCGATTCTTGCGCCGATCCTGATCGGCTTCCTGGTCTCGTTGAAGCTGCCGCTCGAGCAGAACTTCCTGGTGATCGCGACGGCTGGGCTGATGGGCGCGATCTCGGTCGCCTTCATCAATCACCGCCTTTCCGCTTCGGCACACCACATCGATGCAACGCGGGAGGATGTGCTGCCGCTAGGCATGGTCGCTGCTGCGGCGGCTCGGGCCTGACTGTGCAAGCGCCAATCGGCGCCGCCATGGGAACCGGGCCTCAAGACCCGGCCCCATGGGGCAAACGGTGAATCGGGATGGACCAGTCCGTTTTACGTCAAGATTCCGGAAACCCGATCGTCCCAACAGTCCTCGACGCATCGCGTGGTGATCGTTGGCGGCGGGGCGGGCGGCCGGTCTCTGCTCAGTGCATCGCGACCCCAATCCAGAACAGGCCATACACACCGAGAACGATAGCGTCAAAATAATTGTTCTTCTTGGAGTCGATTGAGTAGCCTAACCATTTTCCACGGTGGTGCCCGGCGGGTGCTCCCGGGCACGACAGGTCCCTTCATGCGACCAGAGGAGTAGATCGTGAAGCATATCAACCCGTATAACTTCGGATTCGACAAAAACGACGCGAATTATGTCCCGCTTTCGCCACTGACCTTCCTCGAACGGTCGGCCTTCGTCTATCCGGAACGCATCGCGATCATCCACGGCGAGCAGCATTACACGTGGAAGCAGACCTACGAGCGCTGTCGTCGGTTGGCTTCGGCGCTAATGCGCCGCGGCGTCGCTCCCGGCGACACAGTGGCCACTATGCTGCCCAACGTGCCAGCCATGTATGAGGCGCACTTTGGCGTGCCGATGACCGGCGCGGTGCTCAATACCCTCAACACACGGATGGACGCCGAGGCGATCGCTTTCATGCTGCAACATGGCGAGGCCAAGGTACTGCTGACCGACCGGGAATTCTCATCCGTGATCGAGAAGGCGCTGAAAATGATGGGGCCCAACCGCCTGCTCGTGATCGACGTTGATGATGTGTCCTACCAGGGCGGCAAGCTGCTGGGCGAGATCGAGTACGAGGCACTCCTCGAGGAGGGCGACCCGGACTTCGCCTGGTCGCTTCCGGCGGACGAGTGGAATGCCATCGCGCTGAATTACACGTCGGGCACCACCGGCAACCCCAAGGGCGTGGTCTATCACCACCGCGGCGCCTACCTCAACGCGGCAAGCAATATCATCTCCTGGGGCATGCCGCCGCACGCCGTCTATCTGTGGACCCTGCCCATGTTCCACTGCAACGGCTGGTGCTTCCCCTG
The DNA here is from genome assembly GCA_963829375.1 of uncultured beta proteobacterium. GTDB lineage: Bacteria > Pseudomonadota > Gammaproteobacteria > Burkholderiales > Casimicrobiaceae > PALSA-1003. Next base: position 175,920 of record CAWHIS010000004.1, read on the forward strand.
GACCATGGCTGCGAACGCAGGCACCAACGTCTGCCTGCGGCGCATCGACGCCAAGTTGATCTTCGAGGCGATCCGCAGGGAACGCGTAACGCACCTGTGCGGCGCGCCGATCGTGTATGGCCTACTCATCGATGCGCCCGACGAATTGCGCGCCGGCATCGAACACAAGGTCAGCGCTCTGATCGCGGGCGCGGCGCCACCGGCCGCAATCATCGAGGGTATGGAGCGCATCGGTTTCGATATCACCCATGTTTATGGCCTGACCGAGACCTACGGCCCTGCCACGGTATGCGCCAAACAGGAACAGTGGGCCAGCCTGCCGATAGCCGAGCGCGCCGAGCGCAACAGCCGCCAAGGCGTGCGCTATCACATGCAGCAGGCGGTCACGGTGATGGACCCGCTGACGATGCAGGAGGTGCGGCGGGACGGCTCGACCATGGGCGAGATCATGTTCCGCGGCAACCTGGTGATGAAGGGTTACCTGAAGAATCCCAAGGCAACCGAGGAATCGTTCGCGGGCGGATGGTTCCACACCGGCGACCTGGCGGTGATCCATGCCGACGGCTACGTCAAGATCAAGGACCGGTCGAAGGACATCATCATTTCCGGCGGCGAGAACATCTCCTCGCTCGAGGTGGAGGACGTGCTCTACAGCCACCCGTCGGTGAGTGCGGCGGCGGTTGTGGCCATGCCCAACGCCAAGTGGGGTGAGGTGCCCTGCGCCTTCATCGAGCTGAAGGCGGACGCCAGTGCAACCGAGACTCAAATTATCGAGCATTGCCGGAACCATCTAGCGCGGTTCAAGGTGCCGAAGCAGGTGATCTTCGGGGCGCTGCCCAGGACCTCGACGGGCAAGGTCCAGAAGCTCTTGCTGCGGGAGCAAGTCAAGTCCGTTACCGCCATCGCATGACCCACGACTGGAGCGCAAGCGATGAAACTCTTGGTGGCAGTGGAGCGGGTGGTCGATTACAACGTCAAGGTGCGGGTGGCCGACGAGACGGGGTAGAACTGGCCAACGTCAAGATGTCGATGAACCCGTTCGACGAGATTGCCGTCGAGGAAGCCGTGCGACTCAAGGAAAAGGGCGAGGTCACGGAAGTGGTGCCCGTGTCTTGCGGGCTCGCGGCATGCCAGGAAACCTTGCGGACGGCGCTGGCGCTCCGGGCCGACCGGGCGATCCCGCGTGTAGACCGACGCGGATCTGCAACCGCTTGCCGTGGCCAAGCAGCGGCAAGGAGAAACGCAATTGGCGGCGAGTTATCAACGGAGACTCCGGCTGGTACGACGAGGGTAGTCTAAATCACATCGGTCTCGCGGTGTGAATGTCCGGTTCTTGCGCGGAGCAACGGCCGACATGGGTCGAGGCTGTGTAAAAACGTGGGTCGATTTCGAATTGGGGGGTCATGCGACCCCTCCGTATCACGAAAGAATCGCATACAGCGCGATCTGAGCGCCCAACATTTGTGCGCTCATAGCATTGCCGTGTTTTTACACAGGTGCGCCGGGAGACCGGCAAGGAGTAGGTGGTGCAAGTCCACTGCGATGAAGGCATAGCGAGCCACATCGGCCCCGAGCCGTGCGCAGGCATCCGCGAGGGTGTCGGCGAAGCGTCGGCAGGGGTACATGCAGGCCAGCCATTGAGCCGCGATAGAAAACTGATCCTGGGTGCCGACGCTGTCTGTGTAGCGGAAGGCAATACATCTGCGTGCGTTATCGCAAACATGTGGGTGACCCGGCGTGGTCGTAGAACCTGGCATGCACGCACGCTCCTTGCACGGGAACCGGGAGATCTCCAGCTTGACCGCCGGGGGCGGTATCCGCCGACGGCCCGCATCGGGAAGGCGAGGAGCCGAAGCCGATGATGTACGAGCTGGAGAAGTCACACTCACTGGTAGTACCGATGAAGTCGGCGAACAACACGGGTGTCCCCGTGGCGGAGTCGATGGAGGGAAGCGGTGGGATCGCGAGGAATGCGGAACTGCAAAGCACGGTCCGGACTCTGTGCCGGCCCAGCTGTGTCCCAAGCGCACGCCCGCACACGCGGCGCCGTTCACCGCGGCCCGGCGTCATCTACTCGCGATAAGAACCGTATGCGGGAATTCCGCACGTACGGATCTGTGCGGGTTGCGCCTTGTAAGCGCATGGAATTCAGTCGCCTGAGATGGCGGCCGCCGTAATGCTTAGCTCGCAGCGGCGTACCGAGTCTTGCGTGATGCCTGGTAACAGTCATTGCGAAGCGTAGACAGGGAGGTTGTAGGCCGGAACGACAGTGAACGGGAACATAGCCCCGAAATCGATCGTGGTGGAAGTAGCCGACCCAATCCCGCAACGGGGAAGGCGGAATCCCAGGATGCGTCATGGCGAGTGTTCTGGGGTGCTTCCGGGGTTCGTACCGCTGGCATGCAGCTGAAGGGTTTCATGTGAACAAGGGAGATCCGTCAGGTTCAAGCGCGAGCTTGTAGGGTCCGACAAGCCGGTAAGGCGAGGACGATCCGATGACCTGACGGAAGTCAGACTGGCTGATAGTACTCGGCGGTCGGGAGAGCCGACTACATGGGGAAGCGGCCAGCAGACGTTGAATTGTTCGTGGGCAACATGGGCTCCATACAACGGGAGATCAGGGCTTCTATGCAAAGAGAAGACACACCAACCATGGCAACAGGACTCGAACGAATAGCAGTGAAAGCTCGGTGTGAACCAAGCCTGCGGTTTACCTCACTGGCACATCACATCACACGGGAGCGGGTATGGGCGAATCTGTGTCAGATTCCGAACCGCTCGGCTCCCGGGGTGGACGGCCAGACGGTGACGCAGACGAAGGAGAGCTTCGGGGAATGGATTGAAGCCATGCTGCAATCGGTTCACCGCCAAGGATATCGCGCGCCAGACATTCGGCGCGTGTATATACCGAAGCCCGGTAAGCAGGAGAAGCGCCCATTGGGTGTGCCGACTGTCGCTGACCGGGCACTCCAACGCAGCACCGCGCAGGTGCTGTCTGCCATTTATGAGCAGGAGTTTCTGCCATGCTCGTTTGGCGGACGGCCGGGGCGGGGTGCCCATCATGCACTGGCGACGCTGAACGAAGTGATCGCTGGTAGCAAGGTGGGTTGGGTGCTAGAGGCGGACCTGAAGAATTTCTTCGGAAGTCTAAGTCATCAATGGTTGCTCCGGTTTGTGGAGCACCGAGTCGGAGATCCGCGCTTGATCAGCCTGATCCGGCGCTGGTTGAAAGCAGGCATTCTGGAAGACGGAGAGGTTCATCCGAACGAGGAGGGGACACCACAAGGTGGTTCGATCAGCGTCATGCTGAGCAACGTGTACCTGCACTACACGCTCGACCTGTGGTTCGAGCGCGTGGTCAAGCCGCGTCTGCGAGGCGAAGCCTACATGCTGCGATACATCGACGACTTTGTGCTGTGTTTCCAATACCGAGAAGATGCCCTTCGCGTTCAGAAGGCTTTGTGCCAACGGCTGGGAAAGTTCGGTTTGACCCTGGAACCGACCAAGACCAAGCTCGTCGAATTTGGTCGATTCGCACAGCGACACGCGGGCAAGCACGGCAGGAGGCGCCCAGAGACGATCTACTTTCTGGGCTTCACGCTGTATTGCACGCGCAACCTGAAAGGCAACTTCAAGGTTGGGATGCGCACGGAGAAGTCACGCCTGCGGCGCAGCCTCCTGTCTCTGCAGGATCTGATGCGGCGAATGCGGCACTTGCCGGTCCGGGAGCAAGTGGACAACCTCAACACCGTGTTGCGCGGCCACTATGCCTACTACGGCATCGCCGGGAACATCCGTGCGTTGCAGAAGGTGTATCGGGCGGTGGAGCGTTATTGGCACAGGATGCTTTGCAGCCGGAGCCGCCACGGCTACCTTGCCTGGGAAGTCCTCCAGCAGATCAAGAAGCGGTTGCCGTTACTGCGACCAAAGCTGTATCTCCCTTATCGGGCGTTACAAGCTCTCGCGGTGCTGTGAATCAACTTCTGAAGAGCGTAGTGCGGGAAACCTGCACGCTGCGTTCTGTGGGAGCCGGGGGCGGGCGACTGCCTCCGGCGACCCGGTGGGTGCCCAGTAATGGGCATCCCTACCGCGATCCTCGGTCGTTCACGGTCCGTCCCCTCACGGTGAGGAGCGGCGGTTCTATGATCTACACCGGCCGTTCACCGTTGGCGGGCCGGTGTGAGTTGTGCGGCGGCCGCTCGTATTGGGACAATGAAAGTGTCTTACCGACCCCAAAGCGGCCAGACCATTAGGACACTGAACCGTTGGAGCCCGCCAGTCGGAACTTCAACGAACCAAGTTTCTCGATCGTACTCACGATCTCGTCGCCGGCCTTCAACCACACTTGCTTCTCTTTGGGATATCCGAGAATCACGCCCGAAGGAGTCCCCGACCAGATGATGTCACCCGGCTCAAGCGTCCACATTTTGGTAATGTAGGCAATCAGCTTTTGTGGATTGAAAATCATCAAACTGGTGTTGGACGACTGGCGCTGCTCACCATTAACGTAAGTCTCGATCTTGAGGTTGTTCGGGTCGCCGATAAGGTCGGCTGACACAAAATAGGGGCCAATCGGGCCGAAACCATCAAGCGTCTTGCCGATCATCCATTGGACACTCGGCGTTTCCAGCTGCAAGTCGCGCGCGGAGAAATCGTGTGAAGTGCAATAACCAGCGACGTAGTTCAGGGCATCAGCCTCGGACACGTTGCGGGCTTTTTTCCCCATGACGATCAGGAGTTCCGTCTCGTAGTCGAATTTGTACGAAATCTCCCGCGGCGGCAGCTTGATCGTGCAATTGTGTGCCGCTAGGGCGTTGTTGTACTTGTTGAACAAGATTGGCACGCTGGGCAGCTTCTCGTTGGTTTCAGCAACGTGAGCCCGATAATTCAGTCCGATACAGACGATCTTGCCTGGATTCGTAAACAACCTGCCGTAGGCGATCGACGATTCCTTGACCATTGCTGGCTTGGCCTTGGGAGAGTTCTGTGCGTCAAAGATCAGCTTATTGAGGCCTCTGGCGTTACCCTCTTTGAGCAGTTCCTCGAGCGTCGTTGGTGCGGCGACGCTGAGCAACTGGGAGGCCTTGCGAACATCCAAGACGAGGTCGTGGTCGAGCTTCGCGCCCAGAGTCTCTGAGCCATCGCTATTCTGCATCGCCAGAAGCGTCACGTTGGTCGGCATTTCGTGAGGGCCGCGGTACTTACCGGGTGCCCAGCTCCTCCCGGGCGAAGCGGAAGCCGTAGAAGCGGCCGCAATCCCGGCCGTCATCGCGCCGGTTGTCTTGAGGAAGTTGCGTCTCGAGGTCATCTATCTTCTCCTAGTGGTGTCAGTTCTCGGCTGATTCTTACGGCTTGCGCCGAGCACACAAGTAACACTACGCCTGCTCCCCGCGTGCTTACAACCTGATCCGGTCACGGGCTTAGACCGCCCTGCAATCGCGGCGAAACGGACGGGCGGCTTCGTCAGGCGTATGACCGAGAAGGGGTCGCCTGCAGCCATCAGGGATCGCAACTCCGACGTCACTAGACCGAAGCAACCTCGCGCCAGTGCCCAGCTTCATCCCCTTTGGCACGCCGTAGGGTGGGTGGTGGGGATTTTTCAGTGGCGTTTCTGTTTTGAGAGCGCCGTACTCCAATCGTCATTGCTGGTCCGGCGGGTCGGCAAGCTGGAATAGGGGTGCCCCGTCCGCGGGGCACGAATATTGCGACACCGCGGGGATCGCGTCCACGAGGGGCGGGTCGCCGCAAACTTGGCCGCCCGACGTCACTTATTGGCCGGCCATGACCGCCGCAGACTTCGTCCAGCTCAGCTCGGCCCACCCGCTCGCCTCTGCGCTCGCCGTGGTGGGTGCGCTGGCGATCGGCATCGGCGGTACGATCCTGGCCCGTCGCCGTTCAGCGGCCGCTCACGGCGTTGTGCGGTCGCACACGGGCGCAGCGACGTTGCCGGTGCCGCCCGAGTCTCGACCGATCCGAAGTGCCGCAGCTCCGAACGAACTGCAGCGCGTCAAGGATGCGCTGCGTGCCAGCAAACGGCAGCTGCGTCTGATCACCGAAAGCGTGCCGGCGATGATCGTCTACTACGATCGCCATCTGATCTGCCGTTTCTCCAATACGCAATACGCCGCGTTTTTCGGGTTCACCGTCGACGCCATCCTCGGCAAGCACCTGTCTGAGGTAATCGGAGCGAGCAGTTACGCAAAGACCGCGGCCCTGTTTCAGCGCGTCATCGCCGGCGAATCGGTGAGCTACGACCGCACGCATCCATGCGTCGATGGCAAGCTGCGCCATATCCGGGTCGCGTTCGCACCCGAACGCAACGCCGACGGCACCGTCAGGGGCAGCTATGCGCTGGTAACCGATGTGACGGCGTACAAGGATGCGGAAGATGCGGTGCGCACGCACGCCCTTCGCCAGGAGGCCATTGCCATCTACGGCCAGTACGCGCTCGAAACGCGCGATATCGACAAGCTGATCGCGAATGCCGCGGCGATCAGCACATCGGGCCTCGACGTCACGCATTCGGCGGTCTACCGGCTTGCGGGCGTCACCGACCCTCTGCTGCAGATCGCAGGTGTGGGGTGGCGCGCCGACGCCCCGGCGAGCGTTGAGCGCGAGTCGTCGACGGGCCGAGCGCTTCATGCAGCGCAACCCGTGATCATCGACGACTTGCGCAACATCAGCGGGGACGCGGCGCCTGCGCATCTCATAGAAGAGGGATTGCAGAGCGGCATCGAGGTGGCCGTGCCGACGTCGGAAGGCGCTTTTGGTGTCATCGGAGCCTACAGCCGCGAGCCCGCTCGCTTCAGCAAGGACGATGCGAGCTTTCTCATGGCGATCGCGACGTCGCTCGGCACCGCGATCGGCCGCAAGCGCGCGGAAGAGCGCCTGGCGTACGTGGCGCAGTTCGATTCGCTCACGGGGTTGCCGAATCGGACCCTGTTTCGCGATCGGTTGGTCCGGGCCATGACGCGCGCCGAGCGCGGTGGCAGTCAACTGGCCCTGATGCTGCTCGACCTCGATCGGTTCAAGGAAATCAACGACACGCTGGGGCATCGTGCCGGCGATCGTCTGCTGCAGTCGGTCGCCGAGCGGTTGACGCATACGTTGCGCACGGTCGACACCGTAGCGCGGCTGGGCGGTGACGAGTTCACCGTGATCCTCGAAGACGCGGAGAGCGCTGAAGCAGTCGCACTGGTCGCGGAAAAAGTCGTCGGCGCGCTGGCCAGGCCATTTCCGCTGGACGATCAGGAGTACTTCCTGACCGTGAGCGCGGGGATCTCCATGTATCCCAGCAATCCGGGCGACATCGAGACGCTGATCATGAATGCCGACGTCGCGATGTACGATGCGAAGGACAGAGGCAAGAACAATTTTCAGTTCTATCGCGTCGAGATGAACGCGATGAAACAGGAGCGGTTAAGCCTCGAGGGGCAGCTCCGTCGGGCCATCGAGCGGGGCGAGCTGTTCCTCGACTACCAGCCGCAGGTCGACCTCAGGACGAACCGGGTGATCGGTGCCGAGGCGCTTCTGCGCTGGCGCCATCCGGAACTTGGACTGGTCGAACCCAACCGGTTCATCCCGATCGCGGAGCAGTCGAACCTCATTCTCCAGATCGGCAAGTGGGTGTTGCGTACGGCGTGCGCACAGAACCTCGCCTGGCAACGCGCCGGCTTGCCGCGGATTCGCGTGGCGGTTAACGTGTCCGCGCGGCAGTTTCGTGCCGAACTGCTCGAGACCGTGGGCTCGGCGCTGACTGAAGCCAATCTTGCCCCCGATTGCCTCGAGCTGGAAATCACCGAAGGCCTCCTGATCGAGGATCCCAAAGCGGCAAGCACCGTGCTGTCCCAGTTGAAAGCGCTGGGGGTGCACGTCGCGATCGACGATTTCGGTTCCGGATATTCGAGCCTGAGTTACCTCAAACATTTTCCGCTCGACAGCCTCAAGATCGACCGCGGATTCGTGCGCGACCTGTCATTCGATGCCGACGATGCATCGATCGCACGCGCCATCATCGCGCTGGGCCACAGCCTCGATCTGAAGGTAGTCGCCGAAGGCGTCGAAACCCCGCAGCAGTTGGCGTTCCTGCGCGAACATCGTTGCGACATCGTGCAGGGCTTTCTGTTCGGTGCGCCGGTGACCGCCGACGAAATGGCCGGTCTGCTTCGTCAGGGCCTCGATGTAGCTGCGTAGACCTCAGCGCCGCATGTCGTCGACGATCCAGACCACAAAGGCGATGGCGATGCCGCCCCAGACGACCGCCATCATGGTGGACTCGGTGTAGAACTTCCACATCAGCGCGTTGATGGTGCACAGCAGGATCACCATCAGCTTGAGCACTCGAGTGCCAAGCGGGCCGTACGACTGGGGAGCTGCCATGGTTATTGCTGTTGGGTGGGGTCGAGCCGGCAAGCATGCGGTTGCCTGCGATTCGGTGATGCGCTGCGAACGTAGCGCATTGTAGTCGGTTCACCCTGCGGGCAGCAAGGCGCGCTTCTAAAATCGGACGTCTGCATTGCAAGCATCTCCGGCGGTTGCCTCACTCCATTCTGCCGACGACATTACATTGCTCTTACCTGCGGCATGACGATCATTGGATGACTTCGTCCGCACGGAGCAGCAGCCCGGACGGAATGGTCAGGCCGAGTGCTTTGGCGGTCTTGAGGTTGAGCAGCAGGAAGTAACCGGTTGGCTGCTCGAGAGGCAACTCGCCTGGTTTCGCTCCCTTGAGAATTCGGGCGACGTAGGTGGCGGCTCGCCGATACATCTCGTCGAGCGTCGGTCCGTACGACATCAACCCGCCATCATGGACAAACACACCGAACTCGTACATCGCAGGAACTTGTTGTTTCGCGGCGAAGTCAAGGATCCTGTTCCGATTGCTTGTCGTAAGCGCGTCCGAGACCACGAAGAACGCGTCGGGGCGTTCCCGGGTCATCGCGGAAAGCGCTTCGTCGATGTCTTCGGGCTTCCGCACCGCGAGCGGCTGTACGGTGACGTTCAAGACGCGCGCGGCTCTTTCGACCTCGCCCTTGCGCAGCGTCATCGCCCGATCATTGGCATTCCAGATGATCGCGATACGCGTGGCAGCCGGCACCGCTTCCTTCAGGAGCCCGAGTCGCTTGGCGCTCAACTCGGTGGCCGGATCCGTGATGCCCGTGATGTTCCCGGCGGGCCGGGCAAGACTGGTGACGAGGCCGACACCCAGTGCATCACCTGGCGCGACGACGACGATCGGGATGGTCGCAGTTGCCGCCTTCGCGGCCTGCGCAGCCGGGCCGCCGAAGGTCACCAGCACATCCACATCGAGGTGAACGAGCTCGGCGGCGAGTGCAGGCAATCGCTCGATGTTGGCATCTGCCCATCGCCCAATGTAGGTGGCGTTCTTGTCGATGACGTAGCCAAGTTCCTGCATCGCCTGTCGAAACACGGCGGGAGGAAGGCCGTCTGGCGGACGGGCACCGCCCGCCAGGTAGCCGATGCGCGAAACCTTCGCAAGGTTCTGCGCGCCGCTGGTGAATGACATCGAAAGCAGGCCGCTCCCGATGATAAACAGGACTGTACGACGATCCATCGGTGGACCCTTCATCGACGTATTCTAACAATTCGGTACTGCGCTGACATAGCGTTCAGCTGAACGCCATCAACAACTCGCCGGCGTTGACTTTTGCAGGGTTGCACGTGCCATTTCACCCAGGTGTGCCGTAGATCGTGCCACCGAAAATCGGTGATATCGGTCCGATGATAGCTAACACGTGCGTGGTGTGCTTCCCGAGCCATTTGCGCACGAGCCGCACCGCGTCCGCATTGAGCGGCACCGGAGTCGTCGCGGCTTGTCGTTCGCGAATACACGGCGCGTTGTCGTCGAACGCAAGCATCAAGGGCTCGAAGACTGTTTGTTGAAATTGATCAACGAGGTCCGCGGCCCGAGAGGGAATGTGACGCAGCGCGCGAGAAGTTCGGCGTTATTTTGCTCTCCTAGCATTGCCTCGAGATCGAAGCGTTCTCAATCCCGACAATCGGACAAGCCGTCATCACCATGCCCTTATGTTGTGTGAATACGACGCAATTGAAGGCACTGGGTCTGTTGCAGGGTTGTCGGTGGGCGAACGACCTTCAGTCCTTAGTCGTGTACAGAGAGCGGGTCGAGGAGAACGTGCGCGACAAAACATTGCTGTGCCCGAATCGTGGCCTTTGCCTTCGCATGGCTGGTTTCGAAGGCTTCGAAATACGATGAAAAATATCACGCCGTTCTCTTCCCATTGAGAGGTCGATGTCAGCTACAGGAATTCCAAATTTATCGAGAAACGTATAAACATCATGTTAGCTACAAGGTGACAAAAAAGACTGTTAAAACAAAGGCTTGACGACGACACTGGAGGTGCGGTATTAAATATGGCAACGCATTCGATAGAGAAAGGCAACGACGGTTTTCGGCGCACGAATGATCGCGCGCCGGGAAGTAAAACGAGAGGCCCGATGAGTTGCGCATGTTGCATCACGAGAGCATGGCACGGCTCGCCAAGGACAATAAAGCTCGTACCAAAGGTGCACTTCGAGACATCCGGTTTGTCCCTGGAGTGTTTGCTGATAACTGAGTCAGGAGATATTCAATGAATGTATTGCTCATGAGCATTAAGCGTTTTGTCAAGGACGAAGAAGGCGTGACGGCGATCGAGTACGGGCTGATCGCGGCGTTGATCGCCGTAGTGATCGCAGGAACTGTGGCCACGGTCGGCAGCGACCTGAAGACCACGTTCTCGACAATCGCGAGTTGCCTGGCGACTCCGGCGAGCTGCTAGCCGTTGTTGCTGCGCGCGAGGGTGCGGGCGACCGCACCCTCGCACTCCCAATCCATACCGATGGCGGATAGCCGATCGTCTCACAGGAGATAACGCCAATGAAACGCCTGCACCAGTTTGCAATCGCGTTCTGCGCCGACGAGTCCGGAGTCACCGCGATCGAATACGCGCTGATTGCGGTTCTGATTGCAGTGGCCATAGCCGCTACTGTGAGCAGCGCCGGTTCGAGCCTGAAGACCTTGTTCACCACCATCTCGAGCTGCTTCCCATCAGGTAGCTGCTGAGGCCACGCTACTGCGATCCCCGCCGTCACTCGACTTCATGAACGAACACTTCGCCGTCGAGAACGGACTGATCAACATTCCGGGGCTCTTTCACACCGAAATTCAGCTCCTGCTCGTCGCCGCACTTGTCGTTGGCGCGGCGGTGCTCGACGTTCGCAGCCGTCGCATCCCGAACTGGCTGGTGCTAGCCGGAGCAGCGACGGGGTTCGCTTGGCAGATGTTTTACCCGGCGCTGGTCGGCGGCGGGCTCGCCTTTGCCTTGAAAGGCATGTTGGTCGGCTTCGCCTTGCTGCTGCCTCTTTATCTCCTTCGCGCCATGGGGGCGGGGGACGTCAAGCTGATGGCGATGGTGGGCACATTTCTGGGCCCGTGGGACGTTGCCTCTGCGGCATTGCTGAGCTTCATCGCAGGCGGCGTAGTCGCACTGGGAGTGAGCTTGGCCAAAGGTGCGCTCGGCCAGCTCCTGACGAACGTCAAGAACATGCTGATCGGATCGCTCATGAGCGCCGCGACCACCGGCAGGGCGACGGTGGATGCGCCCGCGGCTTCGGTGGGCAAGGTGCCATTCGGCGTAGCAATCGCAATGGGGACGGTGGCGCAGATCGTGCTTGCGCATAAAGGACTCAACTTGTTTTGAGGCCAAACGACAGTTTCCGCACGGAGACTGGGCCGTATTTGACTCCAGGCGGCAGTTTTCGCTTGGAAACTGGGCTGGCTGCATATGACGCGCGGACAAACGTATATGACGTGCGACGGATCAGATCAGCACGACTGATATTCGAGGAGGTGCGGCGCCCGCGCGGGCTGCGCTGACCTTGCATGCGGCGACGCAACTGTCAGCCGTCGGGAGAACAGGAAACATGGCAATCGCAAGGGCCCTTTTCGATGAACCAGTGACGAGCTTGCCACGCGCGGTGGCCGATCTGCCGCCCGCGCCGCGTAGCCTCGAGGAAACGGGCCTCGCTTTCCTCTCGCTGGTCGAGTTGTTGAGCAAGGTCCTGTTCCTGCGCGGACAGTTGCGACTGTTCGAACTTTCGGCACACCTCCGGCTTCCTGCCAGCGTGATCGAAAAACTGATCGGCTTCATGCGCACCGAACGGTTGTGCGACGTCGTACGCCGAGGTGGAACCGACGGCGATGTCGACTACCAGCTCACCGATGCCGGCCGCGAGCGTGCTGCCGGCTACCTCGCCAGAAATCAATACGCGGGCGCTGCGCCGGTGAGCCTCGACGCGTATGCGCAGGTCGTCGGGCGACAGTCGGTAGCGGGCATGCGCGTGACCCGCCAGGACGTTGCCCGCGGCTTTCACGACGTCGTGGTCAAGCCGCGCATCCGTGATCAGCTCGGGGCCGCCATGAATTCGGGTCGTGCGATCTTCCTCCACGGGCCATCTGGCAGCGGCAAGACCTTCCTTGCCGAGCGCTTGCATCGACTGCTGCGCGGCAGCGTCGCTATCCCTCATGCAATTACGATCGACGACGAAGTCATCCAGGTGTTCGACCCGTGCGTGCACACGCCTGTCCACGCCGGCGCGCAGGGCGCGAACACGCTCGACCGCAAGGCCACGCGCGACGCACGATGGGTCGAATGCGAGCGTCCCATCGCGATCACCGGGGGTGAACTGACACTGGCGATGCTCGACCTCGAGTTCGACCGCAGCGCGGGTTACTATCGCGCGCCGCCGCACCTCAAGGCGAACAACGGCATCCTGATCGTCGATGACCTGGGACGGCAGCTCGTTTCGCCGCGCGAGCTGATGAACCGCTGGATCGTCCCGCTCGACCGCCGCCGCGACTACCTCACGTTCCACAGCGGCTACAAGTTCATGGTCCCCTTCGACGTTGCGCTGGTTTTCTCGACCAACCTGAAACCCTCCGACCTGGCCGACCCCGCCTTCATGCGCCGGCTGGGCCACAAGATCCATGTCGGCGCGCTGACGGAAGACGAATACCGCGCGATCTTCCGGCAGGTCTGCGACGAACTGCGAATCGCGCATGTCGAAACGGTTTTCGACCATCTACGCAGTCGCCACCAGCGCGAGCAGCGGCCGCTTCTCGCCTGCTATCCGAAGGACCTGCTCGACCAGATCCGCGACTTCGCGCACTACGAAGGCGGCGAACCGCGGCTCGAGCAACGCAAGCGATCGATCGTGCGTGGGACAACTACTTCATCGCATCTACCGCCTTATAGAGGATTCGCATCATGAGAAACACCAGAGCCCTGATTATGATGGTTGCCGCAGTGATTGCCGGCCTCGGCGCTGTCATCATTGGCGCCCGCTGGCTTTCCCAGCAGGCGACCAGCTCCGCCAACAAGCTGGTCGTTGCTGCTTCCGACATCGACCTCGGCAGCCGCCTCACGCCGGCCATGCTGAAGGCGGTCGATTGGCCCGCGAACTCGACGCCGAAAGGTGGCTTCGCGAACCCCGCTGAACTCGATTCCCGCGTGTTGCGGGCATCTGTCCTGAACGGCGAGCCGGTCCTCGAATCGAAACTCGCGCCGATGGGGTCGAAGGGCGGTCTGTCCGCGGTCGTCACGGAGGGAAAGCGGGCGATGACGGTACGGGTCAATGACGTGATCGGCGTCGCGGGCTTCGCCTTGCCAGGCAATTATGTGGACATCATCGTTAATACGCAGGAAGAAAACGCCAAGAGCGGAAACAAGGATCAGACGATTTCCAAGATCGTGCTTGAGCATATCCTGGTGCTGGCGGTGGCGCAGGAAGTGGGTCGTGACGAAACCAAGCCGAAGGTGGTCAGCGCCGTCACGGTCGAGGGGTGACGACCCGGAGCAGGCGGAGAAGCTGACCTTGCGCGTAGCGTGGCACGCTGTCGCTCATGCTGCGCAATCAGGTCGATCTCAAGATGGCGGGAACCGATGGCGCGACGAAGGCGACGTTGCTCAGCACGCCGCCGGAACCGATCGTGACCAAGGCTGAGCCGGCCAAGCCGCAACCTGTCGTGCAGAAGAAGGTGGTGCATGACGGCAGCAGCGCCACCGCTCGTGCCGCGTGTGTGCGTCGAAGTGATCCGGGCATCACCCGGGCGACCGAGGCTTCTGAGAAGCGCGTCGCGCAGCATATCGACTACTATCGCCATGAATGAGAAGCAATTTTGTCGCAGGGAGAAGTCATGAAGAGCAACTTCAGGCACTCGCGATCGGGACGCGCGTTGGCTCGGCAGCAGTGGCGACTCGCCTCGCCGTCGTTACGCTAAATGCGGGTGCCGCTGACAAGAAGCCTGCGCCATCCAAGACACCACCTTTGGCGCAGGAGTCGTTGCGCGCGTCTCCATGCGACCGGGTCGATGCCGGCCCCGCCATCAACGTCGTCGTCGGCAAGTCCACGCTGCTCAGGGCTGCAGACGTCCATCACCCGCATCGTGCTGGGCGATCCCGACCAGATGCGGGCTGCCGTACCCTTCGACGTGCAAGGCGACAACGGACTCGCGCAGCAAAGGGGAATCGTACTCGTCCGCGGCCAGCACACGCCCCGGTGTGGCCGACGTCGACGTTGTGCTGTTGAGCCCGCAGGAAATCCATGTGCTGGGCAAGAGCGTCGGCTCGACCAATGTCGTGCTCCTCGATCGATCGGGGCAATGCACGGTGATGGATGTGATCGTGGGCATGGACACCGCGCCGTTGCGGGCGTCGATCCTGCAGTTGCTGCCGACCGAGAAAAACATCGTCGTGAGCGCCGCTGCGGATTCGCTGGTGCTCACTGGGAACGTGACGGATTCGGTGAAGCTCGACCACGTCCTCGATTTGGCGAATGCGTACGTCCGCAGAGCGTCCGGCGGCTCCCAGCAAGGCGGGCAAAACGGAACTTCGCCACGAGTCGTCAACCTCCTGGCGGTGGCCGCACCGCAGCAGGTGCTGATTGAAGTCAAGGTGGCGGAAATCGAGAAGACGCTGGTGAACAAGCTGGGAGCACGGCTGAAACTGAACCAAACCAACGGGGACTGGACGTACACCATATTGGCTGACTTCCTGAGCGGCGGAGCCGGACTCGTCGACGCATTCCGCAAGTTGACCGGCGAATTCATCACCATCGACGGCGACAAGACCGATGGGCTCATCAAGATCCTGGCCGAACCGAACCTGATGGCGATCAGTGGGCAGGAAGGCAGCTTTCTCTCCGGCGGAAAGGTCTTCTTTCCTGTGATACAGGGCTCCGCTACGGGGATCGGCGGCGTCGCGCCGGTCACGCTACAGGAAGAGGACTTCGGCATCGGACTGAAATTCACGCCAACCGTGCTCGAGGGTGGCCGTATCAATCTCAAGGTGTCGCCGGAAGTGTCCGAACTCTCCCCGGAGGGCGTGCCAATCCAGGCTTCGAACACGTCACTACGCTCGGTAGCGCCGCTGATCACGACGCGCCGCGCGTCTACTACGGTGCAGCTCTATGACGGCCAGAGCTTCATCATCGGAGGCCTCATCAAGAACAACGTCAGAACCGACATCAAGGCGTTCCCGATCCTGGGCGAGATCCCGATTCTCGGCGCACTCTTTCGCAGCACCGCTTTCCAGACCGACAAGACCGAGCTGTTGTTCGTCGTCACGCCACGGTTGGTCAAGCCGATCGCGGCCAACTACCGGCTGCCAACCGATAGCTATGTCGAGCCCAACCGATGGGAGCTTTTCCTCGGCGGCAAGATGGAAGGCGAGCCGCCGGCACCCGCGACACCTGCAACCACGGCGCCACCCGCGGAGGCACCGAACCCCACGGCGCCCAACGGACCGAGCGGATTTCAAGTGAAATAAAGGAGCCAAACATGACCAAGCTTGTCACCACATTGAAACTTCTGACCGCTGCTGCGGGAGCCATTGCGCTCCATGCGCACGCAGCACCAACTGCGCTGGACGAGTTCTTTGCAAAGTCGCCCCGACTGGACGCGCAGTTTGGTGACGCGGTGAATGCCGCCAAGGCGCAACAGACAATCAACCCCGACGCCTCGCGCAACCGCAACCCCGTCGCCGGCCTCGACGGCAAGGCTGCCGAAGAGGCCATGCTCCGCTACCGCGAATCGTTCAAGACCCCGCCGCCCGCGGCGAACGTGTTCACGATCGGCGTCAGCGGTAGTTCGACTCAGTAGGCGCAAGGATAGTTGCGCGAACTCACCATGAGAGCCAGATACGGCATGCGCCGCCGCCAGCGCGGCGTGGTGGCGGTGATCATGGGCATCGCGGCCATCGCTCTGTTCGCGTTCATGGGCATCGGCGTCGACCTGGCTTATACGTACTCGCGCAAGACCGAGTTGCAAAACGCGGCGGATGCGGCCGCGCTTTCCGGCGCGAAGAAGCTCAACCAGACCGCAGCGGGTGTGACGGCTGCGATCGCCGACGCCATCGCCACATTCAATCAAAACAACACCAGCAACCTGGTCGGCAGCAGCTTTCACATTGCTGCGGCTAACCTGCGCCTCGGCTCGTGCCCAAACGCGGATGATCGCCTCCCGCTGCGCAGTCCGAGCTGCACCTTCGTCGCCGCCGGTGGTGTCACCACCGACAGCACCGCGTCGGGCAAGACGTTTCTGGAAGTGAACACCCCAACCCAGACTCGCAACACATTTTTCATGCGCGTGACCGGCAGCGCGAACGCCAGCACCGATGCCTCCGGCTACGCCGTCGCTGGCCGTTTCGTCACCGACGTCACGCCGATCGGCGTTTGCGCTATCGACCCAGCCAACAAGACGAGCAAGTACACCACGACCAACGAACTGCTCGAGGCGGGCTTCCGCAGAGGCGTCACTTACAACGCGTTCGATCTGAATCCGCTTGGAGGTGCACACTCGGACCCGTACCTGGTCAACCCGGTGGACGCGCCCCCTGCGGCCTGTAACGCATCCCATTCCAGCGCCAGCTTCACCGCCCCCTTCGTTTGCGACGGCAGCAGCGCCGTCGTCTCGGGCGGTGCCGTCAGCGTTTATACCAACACCGGGATGACCGCGTCGCTCGCCGCGTCCCTGAATTCGCGCTTCGATGACTACTCTTCGCCGTCCGTCTGCATCGTTGCCAGCGCGCCGCCCGATACGAATATCAAGCAATACCATTGCGGCCCCTCCGGAAATCCTGGCTGTCTCAGCCCTGCTGCATCACAGACGCCGCAGCTCTGGATGCAACCCGGCTCGGCGGTGCTTCCGAGTCAGGAATCGGTAGCCGTCAATGCCAGCAACCAGAAGCCGGTCTACAGCCTGCCGCCAGCGACGACGCCCAATGCTCCGCCAACTAACAACACCCCGGCTACCGCGCCAGCTACTTTCGACCAGTACGGCGTGCTCTGGTCTTATGGTCCCGCTTACACCGCCGACACCAGCACCCCACCGAAAGCAGGAACGCCATTCACTGTCGCAACTGCCAACGGTTCGGTTTTGTACCACAACACGGCGCTCAATTATTTCGACCCGGCGAACTATCCGACGACCGCAGGCGCCGGCTTTCCCGTGGGAACCCCTCCAGCGCCTTACAACCAGACCTCAGGCACTTTCTTTCAGGCGCCGTCCCACGCGGGAACGCGCAACCGGAGAATTCTCAATCTGGTGATCGTGGACTGCAGGAACCCGCCCGTCGGATCGGCATCCTGTGGGCGGTTGCCAGTGGTCGGTGTCGGAAAATTCTTCATGCAAATTCCGGCGGTTTTCACCGGCGGTCCGGCAAACAGGCACCTGATGGTCGAGTTTGCCGGTCTGATCCAGCCGGTCCCGACCTCCGAAATCAGGCTCTATCGCTGACGCCATGCGTGAGACTTGCACAATCCTCCCGGAGCAGCAGCGCGGTGCCGCGATCGTCGAGTTCGCGCTCGTGCTGACAGTGATGCTGCTTATCACGGCGGGCATTTTCGAATTCGGGCGCGCATTCCAGCACTACGACGCACTGGCGAAAGCCACCCGCGACGGCGCCCGCTACATGTCGACTGCGACTAAAGCGACGATTAATAGCGTCGCCGTCGGCAACGCAAAGGATCTGGTCGTAACGGAAGCGAATGCCGCCAATCTTTCGCCGGTGCTGACTACCGGCGAGGTTCACGTCACCTGCACGCCGGCTGCCTGCGCCGACGGCACGGCGCCGACCGACATCCAGGTGAGCATCTCCGGCTACAGCATCACGATCGGCGGCGTCATGCCCTTCGTTTCCGGCACCAAGTTCACCGGGGTCACGCTCGCACCCCACACCACGATGCGCTACATGAACTAGCCTGCGATGAAGTCCTCGATCCCCTTCTCGACAACGGGGCCGCAACGCGGTGCCGCGACGGTCGAATTCGCCCTGCTCGCCATCATCTTCTTTCTGGTCCTGCTCGGCACCATGGACTTCGGGCGCCTGATGTACGTCTGGACCACCACGCAGGAAGTCACGCGGCATGCAGCACGCGAAGCGGTGGTCCGCACGTTTACCTCTGCCGAGATCGGCGCGATTCAGCGCGAGTCGATCTTCCGAGGGGGCTCGACGGGCACGGCGTACCTGCCGGCCGGCGTCGAGATCACGCCAATACGAGCGTGAAGATCGTGTACATGGCGGTCGATGCCGGCGGAAACAGGGTCGCGATCTCGGCCGGGAACTTGCCGGCCGATCCTGCCGACAACATCTCGGCGTGTGCCGACGCATTGCGAGTCACGGTCAGCTGCATCAAGTTCGTCAAGGCGTGCATCGCGGTCGCCGACGATTGCGTGACATCAATTCCGTATCACCCGATGGTTGGATTGTTGGCCGCGTTGGGCATCGATCTCGCGATCAACATTCCGGCCTCCGCCGTGGTGATGCCCGCCGAGAGCATGGGCTTCAACATAAGCTAACGGCGCATCGCAGAAGGAAAGGAAACACATCGTGAAGTTTGCAGTCATATCTCCCGACAAGGCACACGGCGACGAAATCGCCGCGATGCTCGAGAGCGACCCCGGCACCACCGAGGTCACCGGGCCCCGTCAGTTCCGGCTCCGACCTCGCCGCAGTCGTCAACGGCTCGGCGCCCGACGTCCTGATTTGCGCGCTATCTCCGACGGACCTCGATGCGCTTGCACGGCTGGCCCAGAGTTCCTCCCTGCATCCCGCAATGGGCGTAATCGTGGTCTGCGAGGGCCATTCCGCCGATTTCCTGTTGCAGGCCATGCGGGCGGGCGTGCGCGAGGTGCTTCCAGCACGGCCTTCGAAGGAAGCCCTGCTGCAGGCCGTGGGTCGCCTGCGCCAGACGCGCGAGCTGCACTCACGACACGCGGGTCAAATCCTGGCATTCATTTCCTGCAAAGGCGGCAGCGGCGCGACGTTCCTGGCCACCAATCTCGGGTACGCGCTGGGCCAGGCGAACAAGCGCACCATCGTCATCGACCTGAACCTGCAATTCGGCGATGCATCGCTATTCGTCTCGGGGGACAAACCGGCAATGAATCTTGGCGATATCGCGCGGCAGATCGATCGCCTGGATGCGTCGTTGCTCGCCTCCAGTCTGCTGAACGTCGGACCGAACTGCGGCGTTCTTTCCGCGCCGGAGGATCCGACACAGTCCACCGACGTGCGCCCGGAGCACATCGACACAATCCTGCGGCTGGCCCGGCAGCAATACGACTTCATCATCCTGGACGTCGGCCGTTCACTGGATGCGGTCAGCATCAAGGCGCTGGACATGGCCGACATCGTCTTTCCGGTGTTGCAACTCACACTGCCCTTCATCCGCGACGGCAAGCGGCTGCTCAATCTCTTCCGCAACCTCGATTACCCGCGCGACAAGATCAAGCTCGTTTTGAACCGGCACGAAAAGTCGACCGACATTCGGCTCGAAGATCTCGAGCAGACCATGGGGATGAAGGTATTTCGAGCGATCCCCAACAGCTATGACGCGGTTGCGGCTTCGGTGAACCAAGGCGTCCCCATCATCAAGTTGAGTCGCGGCAACCCTGTGAGCAAGAGCCTCATGGAAATGGCCGTCGATCTCACGCGGGACGCGACAAAAAGGGACGAGGGCTGGCTGTCGCGCGTCTTCGGCCGCGCGTGAGAAACATGAAACACGAAATGGTCAGCGAAGGACACGGGAGCGGAACATGTCATTGAGAGACCGGCTGGAAACCATCAGAAACGAGCCTCTTAGCGTCGCGGTTGCGGCCAAGGGCCCGATGGGCATCGACAAGAAACAGTATGCCGCACTCAAGATTCACATCCACCAGACGCTTCTGGATCGCATCAATCTGGAAGCGATGGAAGATCTTCCACCGCAGCGGCTCAAGGACGAGCTCAGGAATCTGGTCGAGCGGCTGCTGGAAGATGAAAACGTCGTCGTCAACGATATCGAGCGGCGCAATCTGGTCCGGGACATCCAGTACGAAGTGATGGGGCTCGGGCCGATCGAACCGCTTGCTGGTCGATCCGACGATCTCGGACATTCTGGTCAACAGCTACCGGCAGGTCTACGTCGAGCGCCGCGGAAAGCTGGAACTGACCGACATCCGTCTTCAACGACGACGCGCACCTGATGAAGATCATCGACAAGATCGTATCCGCGTGGGCCGCCGCGTGGACGAGTCGAGCCCGATGGTGGACGCGCGTCTGCCGGATGGCTCGCGCGTCAACGCCATCATCCCGCCGTTGGCGGTCGACGGCCCGATGCTGTCGATCCGGCGCTTTGCCGCCGTGCCGCTCACGCATGGACGACATCGTCGGCTTCAAGACGCTGACGCCCGAGATGGCGGAGATCATGCAAGGCGCTCGTCAAGGCCAAGGTCAAATTCATCATCTCGGGCGGAACGGGACGCGGCAAGACGACGTTGCTCAATGTTCTGTCGGCGTTCATTCCGGCTAACGAACGCATTGTCACCATCGAGGACGCAGCGGAGCTGCAGCTGCAACAGCCGCACGTGGTGCGCCTGGAGACGCGCCCGCCCAACATCGAAGGCAAAGGCGACGTGACGCAGCGCGCGCTGGTTCGCAACAGTCTGCGCATGCGTCCGGACCGCATCGTCGTCGGCGAGGTGCGCGGCGCCGAGGCAGTCGACATGCTGCAGGCGATGAATACCGGTCACGAAGGCTCGATGACGACGGTCCATGCCAATACCCCGCGCGACGCGCTGACGCGCCTGGAAAACATGATCGGCATATCCGGCATGAACGTGCCGCCGCGGATCACGCGGCAGCAAATCGGCTCCGCCTTGACGGCCGTCGTCCAGATCTCGCGCCTGACCGACGGCCGGCGCAAGATCGTCAGCCTCCAGGAGATCACCGGCATGGAGGGCGACATCATCACCATGCAGGAAATGTTCGCGTTTCGCGCAGACCGGCATTGCGACCGACGGCACCGTACAGGGTCAATTCGCCGCCACCGGACTGCGTCCGAGGTTCGGCGATCGACTGAAGAGCTTTGGCATCGTGCTCCCCGACCGGTTGTTCGACCCGAGCCGTCTCTACGAATAGGACCCCGGCATGGATTTCCTCTACCTGGTCTTTGGCGTTCTCGTATTCATTGCGGTGGTGCTGCTGGTGGAAGGCGCTTACCTCATGTGGAATACCTCCAAGGGACCTGAATCCAAGCGGATCGCGAGGCGGCTGCGGCTCATGTCGGCCGGGGCGTCGCAAGTAGGGGAAGAGATTTCCATCCTCAAGAGCCGCATGCTGAGCGAAACGCCCGCGATCCAGCGGCTGTTGTTCCTGGCCCCCCGCGTCCAGCAGGTCGACCGGATGCTGGAGCAGTCGGGTCTCACTTGGTCGGTCGCGGAGCTCGTGGGCCTGATGCTCGTCGCGGCCGTCGCCGGTGCGGCAGCCGCACTCTACTTCGGCCTGACATTTTTCCTTGCGCTTGTCGCGGCGGTGATCCTGAGTGTCTTGCCCATCTCCTATGCATTCAACGCACGTGCCAAGCGAATGGTCAAGATCGAGCAATCACTGCCGGACGCGCTCGATCTCATTGGCCGGGCGCTGCGCGCGGGGCACGCGTTCCCGACAGCGGTAAAGATGGTTAGCGACGAGCTGAGCGACCCCATCGGCGGGGAATTCCGCACCCTTTTCGACGAAGTGAACTATGGCGTTTCGATGCATACGGCTTTGCTGAATCTTGCAGCTCGCATTCCGATAACGGATCTTCGCTACTTCGTGATCGCCGTGCTAATCCAGCGGGAAACCGGCGGCAACCTGGCCGAGCTACTCGACAACATCAGCGCGATCATTCGCGCCCGCCTCAAGCTGTTCGGGCAGATCCGCGTGCTTTCCGCCGAAGGTCGCCTTTCAGCGTGGATCCTGACACTGCTGCCGATCGGTGTGGCAATCGCGATGAACTTAGTCAATCCGGCTTTCATCAGTGTGCTCTGGAAGGACCCCATGGGGCTGAGGCTCGTCGGCGGCGCGGTGCTGATGATGATCCTCGGCGTCTTCTGGATGTGGCGAATCGTCAAGATCCACGTCTAGGAACGGACAACAGCCATGGACGTCACGCAGATCCTGTTCCTCGCCTTGCTCTTTCTTGCGGTCTTCGGGTTCGCGTTTTTTGCGATGAGCTGGTTTGTGCCGAATCCGGTCCGCGACCGGCTCGAGGTCATCGCAGGCGGTCCGGCACTTCAACCTGAGCGTCAGCCTTCACAGTGGGTGCAACGGATCGTCCAGCTTACCGGACCCCTGGCGAAACTGTCCGTCCCCGAGGAGGGCTGGGAAGGCTCTGCGATTCGGACTTACTTCATGAACGCGGGTTTTCGCAGCCCGTCCGCACCGGTGGTCTACTTTTCCGCCAAGACCGCGCTAGCACTCCTGTTTCCGGCGCTGCTTTATCTCTACGCCAGCACGACGGGATCCAAGCTGCACGGCAACGCGCTCCTAGCCGCGTTGCTGGTCGTCGCCGCGATCGGCTACTACCTACCCAACGTCGTCATGCGCAGGCTGGTGTTCGTCCGCCAGCGTGAGATCTTCGAGACCTTTCCCGACGCACTCGATCTCATGACCATCTGCGTCGAGGCCGGCCTGGCCATGGACGCCGCGATCGCTCGCGTCGCCGAAGAAATAAAGCTGACGAGTCCGGTGGTGAGCGAGGAGCTTCATCTGGTCACGCTGGAATTGCGCGCCGGTGCCAGCAAGGAAAAAGCGCTGCGCAACCTGGCCCTGCGCACCGGGGTCGAGGACGTTGACATCTTGGTGGCGATGCTGATCCAGGCCGAGCGGTTTGGCACGAGCATCGGCGCGTCGCTTCGGGTGCACGCCGATGGCCTGCGCACCAAGCGCCGTCTGCGCGCGGAGGAAGCGGCCGCGAAGATTTCGCTGAAACTTCTGTTCCCGCTCATTTTCTGCATCTTCCCGTCGCTGTTACTGGTGCTACTCGGGCCGGCATATATCCAGGTTTACCGCATCCTGCTCCCGGCCCTTGGCGGACGGTGAGTTCATGCCAACCACGAAGGCGGATACCATGAAAAAGCAACTGTTAACATATGCGACGTTGTGCGGCACCGCCCTCTTGTTTGCTTGCGCATCGCCGGTACCGATGTCATCGCTCGTGGTAAAGCCGACGATGAACGTTTCCGGTGCGAGTGAACGGCCCGACGGTTACTATCAGCTCGGGCGCTACTACCAAGGTCAAAATCGCCTTGATCAAGCGATCGACGCGTACCGGAAGGCCCTCGCACTCGACCGCAATTTTGTCGATGCGCACAACGCCCTCGGCGCAGCGTATGCGGAGCAGGGCAGGCTCGACGAGGCGGTAACCGAGTTCAAGATTGTCGTAGCCGCACTCCCAGTAGCCTCGTACGCGTGGAACAACCTTGGGTACGCGTACCTGCTGCAAGGTAAACCAGCCGATGCGATCGTGGCTCTGGACCGGGCGACGGCGTTCGACCTGACCAACCAGCGGGCATGGAACAACCTCGGCACCGCGCTCGCGCGGCGCGGGGACGCGGCCGCGGCCAACGATAAATTTGCCCGCGCGGCTGAGCTCGCTTCGCCCGCGTCTGCGACGCCGCCTGTGGGATCGCCCGCGGGAGGAGCTATCGTATCGCCTGCGGTAACAGCAATCGCATCGCCTGCGGCAGTGGCCGTCGCATCGGCCCGGGCAGTGGCTGTCGTATCGCCCGGGATAGTCCTTAATTCATCAGCGGCGATGCCGGCAGTGCCGATGGCGGTATCCCCGTCCGGCGTTGGGGATCATGTCGCGCTCGATAAGCCTGTGGAAGCGGGCGAACCGATTCAACTCGTATCGCAGCCCGCTGCCTCCGACGAATCCATGAAAGAGGCTGCACCGTTGTTCGCGGCGATCGTCGACAGCACAGGCGCCCACGAACTCGTACAACTCGCACCCAACGTACTCGAGCTGAGGCTGGCGCAGTTGCCCGTCGCGGCAGTGCAAACCTATCGGCTGGAATTGTCGAACGGCAACGGCATCACCGGTATGGCAAAAAGACTTGCCGAGCAGCTCGTCGCGAGTGGCGTGCCGAAGGCGCGCCTGACGAATCAGAAGCCCTTCAGCCAGCAAGTGACCGAGATCCAATATCGCGACGGGTACGCCGATGTGGCGTCGTCGCTGCGAAGCCGCATGCCGAATCAACCGCTCATGATCAAGACGGTCTTGTTACGCGCCGACACCGATGTTCGCGTCGTACTGGGCAGGGATCTGCCGCGCGACGTTGCCCTAACTGACCCTGCGCCCGAGCTCATGCTGGCCGACGCTGCGCAGGGTACGCTCAACGGCACGGACTGATCGCTGCGGATGCGCGCGGCTAACGATTCAACTACGCAACGCCTTAACGTGCTTTATTCAGGGAGATGAGAATGTCAACAATCGCACAACTCGGCAGCCGCTTGAAGTGGTTGGCGGTCGTCACGACGCTCGCGGCGCTGTTCGGGTGTGGGGGTGGCGGCGGCAGTGACAGTAATTGCGTACCCGATCCCACCCGCAACCCGTTGCTGCCATCCTGCGGAACGACTTCGCCATCCCCTACCACCCAATCCAGCATCACGCTCACGATGACGGATTCATCAGGCAATACCACCAACACGGTATCTCCGACGAGCCCTGGGATCGTTCAGGCGCAAGTGAAAGACAGCAACGGCAACCCCGCGCCGAACATTGCGGTTACTTTCGTGACGTCGGACAAGACCGGGGGTTTCAGCCCGGCATCGGGCACCGCACTGACGGACTCGAACGGCAATGCCAAGGTGACGATTTTCGCGGGGACCGTTGTGGGCGCGTTCACCATAACCGCATCGACTGCGGGAACCACGAGCGGGACGGTCATTTCCATCGACCAGAACGGTACGATCATCGTGAGCACCGTCAGCGCAGGGTCGGCGACCCTAGGTTACGCAATCAACACCTCCAACCTGACGGGGAGCGGCCTGGGCTCGCTAAAGTTTGTGGGAGCAGATACGACCAACATCGCGCTCAAGGGAACGGGCGGGATTGGCCGCCAGGAATTCTCCATGCTGACCTTTCAGGTGTTCGACCAGACCGGCCACCCGGTGCCGGGGACGCCGGTCAACTTCGTGCTGAATACCACCGTGGGCGGGTTGTCGCTGCTGCCGCAGACCGCGCTGACGGGTGCGAACGGACAGGTTTCCACGGTGGTGTCGGCCGGAACCGTGCCGACGCCTGTCGTGATAGTAACTGCGTCGTTGCCCAATGCAGGTATTACGACGGTATCCAACGTCCTGGTGGTTTCGACGGCACTTGCGGTAAATGCTCGCCTATCGATCAGCACGACCATCGGCAACTTCGAAGGGTGGGAATTTGATGGGCCCGCTGGTCCGGACTGCACTACTCTGCCACTACCGCAAACCTGCGTGACGCTCTCGATGGCGGATCGATTTCGGCAACCCGGTTCCCGATGGCAGCGCAGTGAGCTTCACCGCCGCGTACGGCAGCATCCACGCGTCGTGTCTGACCGGCGTTGTCGTGAATTCAGATAACGGCAGCAACACGACCCCTCCCCAACAGACCACGAACTCTGCGGTCAGCGGGATATCTGGAGCATGCTCGGTGGCCTACTCCGCCGTCGGCAATCGCCCGCCTGGCGGGCGCGCTGTCGTCATGGGCTACATTCGAGGCGAAGAAGACTTCTTCGACGCCAATGGGAACAACGTCTGTGACAATTGCGGCAACACCTTCGGGCCAGAGTTCAAGCCGACGTACGACTTGAGCCCGGATATCTTCCGCGACGACAACGAGAACAGACAATGGACTCCGGGTGAACCGTGCATCGGGCCGAATGCAAACGGGCTTTGCAGCACGCCACCGGACGGCCTCTACAACGGCGTTCTGGCGAACCCGAAGATCCCGAACGCCCAGCAGACGACGTATCTTGGCCGGTCGTATGTCGCAATCTGGTCCGGGAGCCATGCGAACATAACCGCGACCCCGGCAGCCGCCTGTGCAGCTTTCTCGCCAGCGGGGCGGAAGCGCGACCGTTCACATTCGCATCGTGGACGTCAACAACAACCCGATGCCTGCAGGAACCACGATCGGATTCAGCGGCGCGGCTATCGCGGCTGGAGCAACGACCTCGTTTACGGTAGCCAACTATGTCATCGGGATCGGACAGCATTTCGGGACCGGCCCGAGCGATGTGAAGATAGATGAATACGATGTTCCCGTCGTCTGCACCGGGACGGGCGGCTTTTTCAATGTCGTGGTCACAACGCCACGAGGGGTCGTCACAACGTTGTCGGTCCGGCTTAATTGAAAGGGGTTTTTGGACGCATCGGCTACCACGGCTATCGCGCTACGGCGCCGTCCGCGGAGTGCCGGAACCCTCCGCGTTTCATGCCGGACTGGCGATCGCCACGTCAGGCGATGAACGCGGTCACGGCCAGTACTGATTCGCCATGAAGGCGATCGCAGCGAGTGCGATCGGGGCCCTCGCTATCGGCGACTGGTTGTGGGCCAGACACGCGGGCCTGACCTTCAGCCATTGGGGACGGACCGCCGTGTTGATGGGCCTGTTGCTTGCGCTTGGATTCTTCTATGCCTCGATCAGGCGCAACGCGCAAATCGCCGACATGGCGCTATGGGGCGCACTCGTTGTTGCGTTCAGTTTCGCGGCCGCGATCTTCACGTATCTGGCGGCGACGCTCGGGTTACCGTTGGTCGATGACGACCTTGCCCGGATCGACGCCGGCCTGGGCTTCAGTTGGCCCGCGTGGTTCCAGTTCGTAAATTCGAACCGACTGCTCAAGGGTTTCTTTGTCGTCGTATACGCGATCCTGCTGCCCGAGTGCGCAGCGTCCACTATCTATTTTGCGCATCGCAGACGAATCGACCGCACAGCCGAATTTCTGTGCGGCGCACTGATTTCCATTCTGATCACGGGCGTGATGTCGGGTATCTTTCCCGCCGCCGGAGCGTTCGTACACTTCGGCGTGCCCGGGCCCGCGGAGGCGACTTATTTGCCGCACTTACTGGCGCTGCGCAGCGGCACCGCTTCAAGCTTTTCGGTGTATGACATGCAGGGGATCATCAGCATGCCCTCGTACCACATGGTACTTGCGGTGCTGCTGCTATACGTCTATCGCGGCATGGGTCGCGTGTTCGGTCTCGTATCGGTGCTGAACGGCCTGATGCTGCTGTCGCTGCCCTCGGAGGGCGGCCATTATTTGATCGATGTGATTGCAGGTGGCGGTATCGCCGCCCTAACCATCGCCATGACCAGTGTCATGGCGCGCACGCGATGGTGGCATCTGCGCTTTGTACCGACTGCGATGGCGCTGCGATCCGACGCCGGTGAAGGCGGGGGCGAAGGGCCGAGCGACTCCCCTGTGAAACGCGAGTCGCCACTCTTCAGTCGCCCGGAAACACGCGCATGATGGCAGAAATCTCGGCGGCGGCTCCCGTCCCTTTGGGCGCTGCCACTCGTGCGGCACCCTGGGTCCGCGTGCTTTGTGTGCTGTTCTTCTTTTCCGGATTTCCCGCGCTTATCTACCAACTTGTGTGGCAGCGGGCGCTGTTTCGTATTTTCGGCGTCAACATCGAGTCGGTCACCATCGTGGTCACCGCCTTCATGCTCGGCCTCGGCTTGGGCAGCCTGTCAGGCGGATGGGTCTCCAAGCGGCGCCGCATTCCCTTGCTGCCATTGCTCGCCTGCATCGAGTTGTTGACGGCGGCGTTTGGAATATTCTCGCTCGGTCTATTCGACCGCGTTGGAAGACTTGCCTTGGGGATGCCGTTGCCGCTGACCGCGGCCGTCGCGCTTGGGTTGGTGCTGGTACCTACGTTGTTGATGGGCGCCACCCTGCCGGTGCTTGTCGGTCACCTGGCACGGCGTTTCGATAGCGTGGGAAGTTCGCTAGGGATTCTGTATTACGTCAACACGCTCGGCGCCGGCGCCGCCTGCCTGGTGTGCATCGCGCTCTTGTTTCCCTTTGTCGGGATGCAGGGCGCCGTTTACGTCGCCGTTGCAATGAACATCGCGGTCGCGCTGGGTGCGCTTGGCTCGCATTTGCGCGAGCGGCGTGGTGCGCTGCCGGTTCCGGAATCGCGCGCGACGTCGGCCGCATGCTCTCCAGTACTGCGCTTTTCCTATGTCTTGGCTCTGGCGTGTGCAAGCGGCTTCATCTCGCTTTCGTACGAAATCTTCTTTTTTCGCACTATCTCCTACGCGACCGGCAGCAGCGCAACAGCGTTCGCCGCCACATTGGGGGCTTTTCTCGTCGGCCTTGCCTCCGGTTCCCGCGAAGCCGGTGTGCTCTGTGCGACGGCAGTACCCGAGACAATCATCAGGCGTGCCTCCGCGAGTCTGATCATAGCGAACGTGGTTGGACTGCTGTTTCTGCCGATACTCGACCACATGGCCTGGCTGAAAGTTGGCGTCGTCGGGATTGCGTTGGCGCTCGTGTACCTCCTTGCCCGAAGCTGGGGCATGCTGCTTCCGTGCCTGGCGCAACTCGGGATCGCCGCCGATGCCCGCACCGGCATGCGCACGGCATGGCTTTATCTGGCGAACATCGTGGGTTCCGCAACAGGCAGCATCCTCACTGGTTTTGTGTTGATGGACCGGCTGTCCCTGATCGGCATCGCTCAATTCCTGCTCGTCGCGGGACTGACCTGCAGTGTGCTACTGATGTCAACATTGCCACCGATGTCGCATCAGAAATGGCGGCGAGCAGGATCTGCCGTCGCGTGTGGCCTATTGTCCGTGCTGCTGCTTCCCGTGCTGGCGACGGACGTCCTGGAAAGGCTCCCGCCGAAACGCACGGCGGACTCGGGTGATCGATTTGCACGCGTTCTCGAGAACAGGAACGGGATCATCACGGTCGACCGGTCCGGCGTCGTATATGGCGACGGAAGCTACGACGGACGCTTCAATACCGACCTGGTGCACGACACCAATGGCATCCTGCGACCCTACAGTCTCAGCCTTTATCATGCGGCGCCGCGCGATGTCCTTATGGTCGGCTTGTCATCGGGATCGTGGGCACAGGTGATCGCGAACAATCCGTCGGTTACCTCGTTCACGATCGTCGAGATCAACCCCGGCTACCTGAAGCTTGCGGCTGAGGTACCCGAAGTCGCGTCGGTGCTGACCAATCCCAAGGTTACGATCGTCATCGACGACGGGCGGCGCTGGCTGCGGCTCAATGGTGAGCGCCAGTTCGACATCATCGTGTCCAATACGACATGGTATTTCCGGGCCAATGTCGCCAACCTCCTTTCGGCGGATTTTCTTGAACTGGTCAAGGGTCATCTACGCCCGGGAGGCATTTTTTTCTACAACACGACGAACTCGGACCGGGTACAACGCACCGCCTGCCTCGCGTTTCCCTTTGGCGCGCGGTTCACCAACCACATGGTCGTCTCGATGTCGCCCATCCCGTGGGATTTCGAACGCTGGCGGCAGACGCTGGAAGCATATCGCATCGACGGTCATCCAGTACTCAACCTCGATCGCGCAGAGGACACGGCCGCGCTCGATCGCCTGATCTCGTTTCAGGCAGGCATGCGAAGCGACGCGATACCCAGCGCGCAGAAGCCGATCGAATCCTGCGCGGAAATACTTCTTCGCACTGAAGGAAAAGCCTCGGTGACCGATGACAACATGGGAAGCGAATGGCGTCACTATTTCGGGGTCGAGTGACCGTATGCTCACGGCAATTGGCATATCGTTCAATCACGTCTGATCTCCGTGCATGACGAGCAAGCCCATACTGGCGATGCGTAAGGTTCTCTCCCGCGATTGGTTCTATCGGTGGCTTGTCATTGCCATGACAGCACTTGTCGGCGGGATCGGACTTTCCGTGATGAGGCTCAGCGTTGATGGTTACTGGCTCGGTAAGGCTTTTCAACTCCTGCTCATCGCCTTCGCGGCCGGAATGGTTTTCTCCGCGCTAGCTTGGCGAGTCAAGTCGCTGACGTACGTGTTGTCGGCGTGCGCGGATTTCTTCCATTCCATTGCGCAGTTGCAGGCCTTTGCAGCGGGTGGAATCGCTTTGACGTATTGGGCCGCATGGGCGAACTTCCCGCTGATGGACAGTCTTTTCGCGCATCTGGATGTGGCCATCGGGTTTCACCCGGACGACGTGAATGCCTGGATACAACAACACTCGATAGTCCGTACCGCGCTCTGGATCGCCTACGCAAGTGGCGGAATGCAGCTTCCGGGATTGTTACTGATCCACTGTATGAAGGCGCCCGGTGAAGACAGTGGCGAGTTGGTGTGGAACTTCATGGCGAGCCTGCTGATCGTGACGGCCATCTCGGTGTTCCTACCTGCCGCCGGCATGCCGGGCATGATCGGGCAGCATCACATCGATGCGTTTCTTGCCATGCGCAACGGCGCCATTACGGTTTTGGATGACTCAACGATTGCCGGGCTCGTCACTTTCCCTTCCTGGCATGCTGCCATGGGCGTCATCTTCATCTACTCTGCTCGCACTATGAGATGGCTGCTGACCATCATGGTCCCGCTCAACGTCCTGCTCATCGTCGCCACGCCGCCATGCGGTGGGCACTACTTGGTGGATACCATTGCCGGGATGGCGGCGGCGTCGGCATCGATACTGTTGGTCAGGAAAATTCGCCGCGCGATCGGCGTTCAGGATTTGCGATCCCTTGCCCACCATGGCGTCATTGCGGCGTCGCACTCGAGATGAAGCGGCTCGCCGGCAGTGTTCCGGCGAACATCTCCTGACTACTCGGACCACGGACCCAGAACGAGGCAGGTCATGCCCGTCGTTCCCGTGACAGGCGCGTCGCTTCCACGCCGAATCATCCACGATATGTTGGTCGGCATGCGAAGCTACGCACCGTTCCTCGATTGGGCGTATCGCTGGGCTGTCATCGCCGCGACGGGGCTGCTCGGCTGCCTTGGACTTGGCATGGCCGGGTTCGGGATCGAGCTTTCCTGGTCGTGAGCCCCTGTCGTGTTTCTTGATTTTCTTTGCGGCTTCACTCGTCTTGACTGCCCTGGCCATTCGGATCGGATCGATGGCATTTGTCCTTGCGGCCTGCGCGGACATCTTTCATTCTGCTGCGCAAATGGCCGTTCGTGCACTGCATGCGTGCACGCGACGACAGAATCGGTGAGCTGGTATGGAACTTCATGGTAAGCGTGCTTATCGCGACGGCGGTGTCGTTGTTGTTCCCCGCTGCCGGGATGGCCGGAAGGATGAGGCAGCACCACTTCGGTGTGTTGCTTGCGGTGCGGGACGGTCGTTTGAAGTTGCTGGACCGATCCGCGATTGATGGCATCGTGACGTTTCCGTCGTTTCACGCCGCAATGGGCGTGAAATGCATCTACTCGGCGTGCAAAGCCAAATGGTGGCGACCATCATGGTCCAGCTCGGCGGGAGGGTTTGGATCCGTGACGCCCGGGATGGTCGCGCCAGGTGATCTACTGGGCGTCGGTCTCGTCACGAGTCTTGCCCGCCCCGCCGGGAACAAGTACCAGGCGTCGTTTGTCGACTTTGCGCATCGCGACCTTGATCCAGTTGCGCGACTGGCTTCTCTATGTCGGTCTGGTCGGTTACGGCTATTACCAACTCACGGGCGATAGCGGTTCCGGTGCAACGCTGGGGTCGAACAAGGCGCGGGTCTACGCGGTCGGACCGCAGGCGGGGTACTTCTTTCCCTTCGGCGGCGGCAAGGAGTACATCAATCTGCGCAGCTACTGGGAATTCGGCGCCGAGCGCCGACCCGAGGGGTGGAACCTCTGGCTGACGCTGAGCCTGCCCCTGGAAGGTTCGAAGTAGCGAGGCCCGCGGTGCGGGCCGTTCGCCACATCGACACAATTAGCACGCGGTCCATGACCACACGACTAACGATCGGGGAATGCCAACTTGATGGCGCCTCCGATGCGCGAAACCTTCGCGAGGTTCTGCGCGCGACTGGTGAACGATATCGAAAGCAGGCCGCTCCCGATGGTAAGCAGGACTTTCCGACGGTCCATCGCTAGCGCCTCCTGGAGCAAAGTTTTGTCGCTTGCCGTTTGCAGCGGCAATCAATACTGAAGTAGCAGGCGTCGTTTGTCGACTCTGCGCATCGCGCTCGCGCAGTTCCTGAATGAGCGCGCGCTCGTGGGTCTGGTCGGTTACGGCTATTACCAACTCACGGGCGATAGCGGTTCCGGTGCGACGCTGGTGTCGAACAAGGTGCGGCTGTACGCCGTAGGGCCACAGGCTGGGTACTTCTTTCCCTTCGGAGCTGGCAAGGGATATGTGAAGGACGCGACAGCGGTGGGCGCGTACCACAAGGGCATGGCGACGTTCACGGTAGCGAAAGGCGGTCTGATGTACGAGGCGAGCATCGGCGGACAGAAGTTCAAGTACACGCCGCATTGAACGCGAACGCGGGCGGGTGGCTGCGCACCGGCGCCGCTGCGTAGCGGAGCGTCGGGGAAAGAACTAACCGCTCGACGACCTGTTCAGGCTGTCATCCGCGCTCGCGCGCGCTGTTCAGGAACATCGCTGGCAGCGGGTCGTGAGTGCGTGCGGGCCGCGTCGAGATGGTCGCGTCAGACGGCCACCCGACTGATCGTCCACGCAGTCAATTACCAATCAATCTCCAAACCCACAGGCCGAGCATGATCAATGCGGCCCACGCTATCATGCCGAGCAGGGTGCCATTTACAATTCCACGCGCCTCGGTCGGGGCGTCATGCGCTGGCTTGCGCGGTTCGATCTCCGTGGCTGCGAGGTGCACAGACACGATGCGTGGGGTTTCTTCGGAGCGGCTCATCAGAATCTCTCGCGCTAGCTAAGTTGCTTTTTTACACCCAAGGCAGCACACGGCTTTGACGGCGATCAATGTACCCCGCAAATAAAAAAACCATGTAGCCGTACGGGGCTTCTAGACTGCACACCAATCACGCTCGAAGGCCAGCAAGAAGACAGTAGCAAAGCGCTGCTCGGCCAACAATCATCCAATTGGGGTAGTCGTCTTGCGTCTCGTCATCTCGGCGCAACGCGGGCGCGCCGCTCCGATGGCTTCTTCTTGAAGCGTTGACGGTACCAGCGTGAGAACCCGCTCGGTGCGGAGAAACCGAGCAGCGACGAAACCTCTGCAAGCGACCGGTGGCGGTCCTTGACGTAGCGCTCCGCGAGCTCTCGCCGCACCGCGTCGACTAGACCGGAAAAAGTCTCTCCTTCATGGGCGAGGTGGCGATGGATCGTGCGCCGGTCGATGCCCATGTGCTGGGCGACCCGATCGATCGTGCACGTTCCGGTTCCTAGCAGCATCACCACTAACTCTCGCACGCTGGTGATCATGTCCGGTGCCTTGCTCGCGGAGTTCGCGTCCAGCATCTGCCGCGCGAGCCGCGCAACCTCGGGATCGGCATCGGGATTGGGTACTTCGAGATCGGCGCGTGCGCAGACGATGCCGTTGAAATCGTGGCCGAACTCGACGTGGCGGCCGAATACCCGTTCGTGGACCGAGCGATCGGCAGGCGCATCGTGGGCGAAGCACACGCGTCGCGGTCGCCAGTCCGAGCCCAGAAACGCTCCCAGCATCCGGAACGCAACGCCGATGGCGAGCTCCGTCGATTGCCGCACGGAGCCCGACCCGCCCATGATCAATTCCTCGCGCACCACGACGACATCGAGGCTTTCCTCGATGGTCAGGAACAGCGCCTCGTTTTGCCGGTTGCTGTAGTGCGCGAACGCATCGAGTGCAAGCCGCATCGTCGGTTGCTCGCGGATCAATAGCCCGAGCGGACCGAGGTTCGACAACCGGCGCGCCTCGGCCATCTGCAGGCCGAAACTCTCGACCCCGCTCCTGTCGGCCGAAGCCTCGAGCAGCCGCCGCACCGCAGCGATCGGGATCATGAGCTCGTGCTCGTCCAGACAGCGTGGGGGCAGACCGAACTCGCGAAGCATCCGTTGTGGATCGAGCCCGGCACGCCGCGCAACCTCGGGGTAATGGGTGAGGCTCGCGCTGCGAATGAGTCCGCTCATCGATCGTCTGGAACTTGTCCCGAATGGATAAGTTTATGCCACGCCAGGTCAATCGGGAAGATCCGGTGCAGCCCACAATGCATTCCATCAAGAGCGGCATGTAAGCCACCACGAATTTACGCGGAAGCCCATTTGGGTTCCGCATCTGGAGAACGATACCCATGGCCTTCACAGTACGCCACGTTGCCTATGAACCGACGGAACACTTGCCGGCGCCGCGGCGCTACGCGTGGTCGGTGTTCGCGATCCTCTTCGCGCTGATGGTGGTCGATTACGTCGACCGCCAGGTGGTGGTGTCGATGTTCTCGCACCTGAAGGCGCAATGGGACCTCTCGGACAGCCAGTTGGGCGCGCTCGTCTCGGTCGTCTCGATCACCGTCGCGATCGGAGCGGTTCCGCTGTCCTTGCTTGCCGACCGTTGGAGCAGGGTGAAGAGCGTGTTCCTGATGGCACTCATCTGGAGCCTTGCGACGATCTCGTGCGCGTTCGCGACGAGTTACGGACAACTGATCGGTGCGCGTGCTCTCGTCGGCGTGGGTGAGGCTGCGTACGGCACCGTGGGCGCTGCTTTGCTCGCGAGTCTGTTTCCGCCGAAGATGCGCAGCACTGTGCTCGGCGCCTTCCTCGCGGCGGGCATGATGGGATCGGTGCTGGGCGTCGTGCTCGGCGGGTTCATTGCCGAGCACTGGGGCTGGCAGGCCGGGTTCGGCGCGGTCGGCATCCCCGGGCTCGTCCTCTGCTTCGTGTTCCTGCTGATCGTGCGCGACTACAAGACGGTGCAGCTGCCCTCCAAGGACTACACGGCCAGCAAGCACCGGCTCTCCGCGCGTGCCGTGGTCGCAGAACTGCTCCGGCCGCGTACGGCGCTCGTCACCTGCATCGGTGCCGGTCTGAACCTGCTCGTGGTTTCGACGATCTGGGCGTGGCTGCCGAGCTACCTCAACCGCTACTATGGCCTTGCGCCGGATCAGGCGGGTCTCAGGACGGGTATCGTGGTGTTGGTCGGCGGCATCGGCGCGCTCGTCTGGAGCACGGTGGCCGACCGCCTGAGCGCACGGTTCCCGACTGCACGGTTGATCGTCCCCGCCGCCGCTGCGGTGCTGACCACGGTGTTCATGTGCACCGCCTTTGCCCTCGTGCCGCCGGGCACCACGCAGTTCCTGCTGATCATCGCCGGCGGCTTTGTCATGGCCGGCAGCGTCGGTCCGACGGACGCGGTCGTCATCGATGTCATCCACCCGGGCCTGCGGGCAACGGCAGCCTCGGTTCTGTCGCTTACTCGCAACTTGTTCGGGCTCGCGGGTGGTCCGCTGCTCGCTGGCGCACTCTCCGATGCCTACGGCTTGCAGTTCGCGATGTCCGTCGTGCCGGTGATCTGCCTGGTGG
The DNA here is from genome assembly GCA_963829375.1 of uncultured beta proteobacterium. Taxonomy (GTDB): domain Bacteria; phylum Pseudomonadota; class Gammaproteobacteria; order Burkholderiales; family Casimicrobiaceae; genus PALSA-1003. The sequence continues at coordinate 211,724 of CAWHIS010000004.1, forward strand.
CGGGCGGCGTGTTCATACTGGCGGCGCGGACTTACGAAGCCGACTGCCGGAGCGTCGAGGCTGGCGAGCCCGCGCTCGAGAACCAATTGAATCCCCAGCCCGCTTAGTCGACACCAAGGACCATGACCGCAATGGATACGCACGATATGGCACCGCCAGCGATTCCCGTTCGTTCCCGCAAGAAGGCGACCGGTAACTGGAATCCCGATTGGGAGCCCTTCGCCAAGCTCGATCCCGCATGGACCGAGAAAGTCATTGCGATGGCGATCGCGCCCGCGGTGGCCGGCGTGCTCGACGCGAAGACCATCGAGCTGATCGGCATTGCCCTCGATGCGTCGTGCACCCACCTGTACGCGCCGGGGGTACGCCGGCACATCCAGCGCGCCCTGAAGGTCGGCGCGACCAAAGACGAAATTACCGCCGTCCTGCAGCTCGCAAGCTTGCAGGGGCTCCACAGCATGTGCGTCGGCGCGCCGATTCTGCTCGAAGAACTCGAGGCCGACGAGCCTCGCCAACCCTGAAACTTCATTCAACTCGACCACGCAAAGGAAAAGCCATGAACTTCTTAGACGGATCCCTGTTCCCCGAAAACCAGGAAAAGCTCGTTATCACCGCCGCGCCGTACGGCCCCGAATGGATTCCCTCCGACTTCCCGGAAGACATCCCGGTCACCATGGAAGCCCAGGTCCAGAAGGCGGTGGACTGCTACAACGCCGGCGCCACGGTGCTGCACTTGCATGTGCGCGAGCTCGACGGCAAGGGCTCCAAGCGCCTGTCCAAGTTCAACGAGTTGATCGCCGGCGTGCGCAAGGCCGTGCCGGACCTGATCATTCAGGTCGGCGGCTCGATCTCCTTCGCGCCCGAGAACGAGGGCGGCGCCGCCAGGTGGCTGTCCGACGACACGCGCCACATGCTGGCCGAGCTCGATCCCAAGCCGGATCAGGTCACCGTCACCGTCAACACCACGCAGATGAACGTCGTGGAGCAGATGGAAATCGAGGACATCGCGGGCACGTCGCTCGCGGAGCCGGAGAACTACCAAGCCTACCGCGAGATGATCGTGCCCTCCGCCCCGAGCTGGGTCGAGGAGCACGTGCGCCGCCTGAGCGCCGCCGGCATCCAGAGCGCGTTCCAGTTCTACAACATCAACAGTTACGAGTCCGTCGAGCGCATGATCCGCCGCGGCGTCTACAAGGGCCCGCTGGTGATGAACTGGGTGGCGATCGGCGGCGGCATGGACCAGCCGACGATCTACAGCCTGGCCCACTTCCTGCGCGCCATCCCCGACGGCTCGGTGCTGACCGTGGAAAGCAGCATGCGCAACGTGCTGCCGATCAACATGATGGGCTTGGCCATGGGCCTGCACGTGCGCTGCGGCATCGAGGACAACCTCTGGAACCAGTCGCGCACCAAGAAGATGTCGACCGTGAAGCAGATCGAGCAGCTGGTGCGCATCTCGCGCGAGTTCGGCCGCGAAGTCGCGACCGGCAAGGAAGCGCGCGAGATCTGCAAGATCGGCGTGTTCTACGACACGGTGGAGGAGACGCTGGCCGCCAACGGCTTCGCCCCGAACGCCAAGGGCCGACAGCAGGGCTTCCTGCGCAAGGCCGCGTGAGGCGACCATGGCACACGCAATCCGATTTCACAAGGCAGGCGGACCCGAGGTTCTTGAGGTCGAGGAGGTCGCCGTCGGCGACCCGGGGCCCGGCCAGGCGCGGCTGCGCCACGTCGCGGTCGGCCTCAACTTCGCCGACACGTACTTCCGCGCCGGGGTCTATCCGGTACCGTTGCCTGCCGGCATGGGAGTCGAGGCGGCGGGCGTCGTCGAGGCGGTCGGCCCCGGCGTGACGAATGTCGCGGCGGGAGACCGGGTCACGTACACCGGGTTCATCAACACGCTGGGCGCGTATAGCACCGAGCGGATCATCCCGTCGGCGCCCCTGATCAAGTTGCCCGAGGCGATCTCGTGCGAAACTGCCGCGGCGATGACGATGCGCGGTTTCACTTCGGCTTACCTGATGCGGAGGATCTGGCCGCTCAAGGCGGGCGACACGATCCTGCTGCACGCCGCAGCCGGTGGTGTCGGCCTCATCGTGTCGCAGTGGGCGAAGCTGCTCGGTCTCACGGTGATTGGCACGGTCTCGTCGGAGCAGAAGGCTGCAGTGGCCCGGGCGCACGGATGTGACCACGTGATCAACTATCGCCAGGAGGACGTCGCGAAGAAGGTGCGCGAACTCACCGGAGGTGTCGGCGTGTCGGTCGTCTACGATAGCGTCGGCAAGGATACTTTCGCCGGCTCGATCGATTCGCTCAAGCGCCGTGGCCTCCTGGTCTGCGTAGGGACCGCCTCAGGGCCGGTGCCACCGATCGATGCGACGCAGCTGGCAGTCAAGGGCTCGGTCTACGTGACGCGCCCGGCGCTCGCCGACTATATTGCGGATCCGGCGGAGAAGGCGGAGCTCGCCGGGGAGCTGTTTGGCCATGTTGCGGCCGGCCGAATCAAGATCGAAATCAATCAGAAGTATCGGCTGGAGGATGCAGTGCAGGCGCATCGCGACCTCGAGTCGCGAAAGACGACGGGATCGTCGATCTTCGTCATTTGAAGGAGAATGTGACATGATGAATACCGTTGACGCGGCTCCGGCGCTTGCCCGCTCGCCAATGGGCGCGTCGATCAAGGTCGAGCCGCTGACTTGCACGATCGGCGCCGAGCTCTCCGGCGTGAGCCTCGGCGATGCGTCGCGCGACGACGCATTGTTCGCCGAGATCCACTGGCTGCTGCTCAAGCACAAGGTGCTGTTCTTCCGCGACCAGGATATGACCCGCGCCGAGCACGTCGCCTTCGCGCGGCGCTTCGGCGAGCTCGAGGACCATCCGGTCGTCGGCAGCGATCCGGACCATCCGGGGCTCGTGCGCATCTACAAGGGCCCGGACAGCCGCAACGAGCAATACGAGAACGCCTGGCACTGCGACACCACGTGGCGCGAGCGCCCGCAGCTCGGCGCGGTGCTGCGCTGCACCGAGTGCCCACCGGTCGGCGGCGACATGCTGTGGGCCAACATGGGCGAGGCGTACCGGCGGCTGCCCGAGCACATCAAGACGCAGATCGCGCCGTTGCGCGCCCGCCATAGTATCGAGGCGAGCTTCGGTGCGGCAATGCCGATCGAAAAGCGGCTCGCGCTGAAGGCGCAGTTCCCCGATGCCGAGCATCCGGTGGTGCGCACGCACCCCGAGACGGGCGAGAAGATCCTGTTCGTCAACGCCTTTACGACGCACTTCACCAACTACCACACGCCCGAGAACGTTCGCTTCGGGCAGGACGCCAACCCGGGCGCTGCGCTGCTGCTCAACTACCTGATCAGCCAGGCGTACGTTCCCGAATACCAGGTCCGCTTCCGGTTTCGCCGGAACAGTGTCGCACTGTGGGACAACCGCTGCACGCAACATTACGCCGTGCAGGACTTCTGGCCGGCGGTACGCAATCTGGAGCGCGCCGGCATCATCGGCGACAGGCCCGTCTGATCCCTCCGAACGCCGAGACGACGGGCTTTCACGATCTTTCTCACCCATTCATAAATGCAGCGACGCGCCGCTCGACGATCGAGGGCCGTTCATCCGAGGAGAATACCAAATGACTGATACCGCCACCGCCACCGCCGGCCCCGCAATTGTCGCCACCCGCGGCTCCATCAAGGCCGAGCCGCTGACCTGCACGATCGGCGCCGAGCTTTCCAACGTGAACCTGGGCGTCGCATCGCGCGACGCTGGGCTCGTCGCCGAAATCCGTGCCTTGTTGCTCAAGCACAAGGTCCTGTTCTTCCGCGACCAGGACATCACGCGCGCCGAGCACGTCGCCTTCGCGCGGCACTTCGGCGAGCTCGAGGATCACCCCGTTGCCGGCAGCGACCCGGACAACCCCGGCCTCGTGCGCATCTACAAGTCGCCGGACGCTCCGATCGACCGCTATGAGAACGCGTGGCACACCGACGCCACCTGGCGCGAGAAGCCGCCGTTCGGCTGTGTCCTGCGCTGCGTCGAGTGTCCCCCCGTGGGCGGCGACACGATGTGGGCCAATATGGGTGAGGCCTACCGGCGGCTGCCCGAGCACGTGAAGACACAGATCGCCGGCCTGCGTGCGCGGCACAGCATCGAGGCAAGCTTCGGTGCCGCCATGCCGATCGAAAAACGGCTCGCGCTGCATGCCCAGTTCCCGGACGCGGAGCATCCGGTAGTGCGCACGCACCCCGAGACGGGTGAAAAGATCCTGTTCGTCAACGCTTTCACGACGCATTTCACCAACTACCACACGCCGGAGAACGTCCGCTTCGGCCAGGACGCGAATCCTGGGGCGAGCCTTCTCCTCAGTTACCTTGTCAGCCAGGCATTCGTCCCGGAGTTCCAGGTGCGTTTCCGCTGGAGGCCCAACAGCATGGCGATGTGGGACAACCGCTGCACGCAGCACTACGCGGTGATGGACTACCCGCCGTGTCATAGGAAGATGGAGCGCGCCGGTATCATCGGCGATAAACCCTACTGACCTGCCGGTCGCGCCGTTCGAGGATCCCGCCATGACCCGTTACATTCCCGTCTCCCCGCTGGCCGGGATTCCGGTCGACCGTGGCCGGCCGGTGTTCGTCGACGGGAAGGTCATCGCGATCTTCCGGGTGGGTGACCAGGTGTATGCACTCGACGATTCGTGCCCGCATAACGGATCGTCGCTTGCCGGCGGCAAGCTCGAAGGCGCGTTCGTCCAGTGCCGCGCGCACGGTCTGCGCTTCGACGTCAGGACGGGGCGCATGCGTGGGGTCGACGGTTTTTGCGCTAAGTCATATCCGGCGCGCATCGTCGATGGCACAGTCGAAGTCGACATCGAGAACCTGGGATCGAGCACGACCCACGGCGCGGTTGCAGTCGACGCCAACCGCTCCGCGCTTTTCTCCGCCAACCAACCCAGCCTCGGCTAGGAGACGTACCATGTACCGCCATCTACTCGTCCCCATCGACGATTCCGAGTTGTCTACTGAAACCGTCCGCCAGGCCGTGCTCTTCGCCGGCTCGATCGGCGCGAAGGTCACGTTCTTCCACGCCAAGACCGACTACGGCGCGAGCAGCGTCGGCGCTCTCGAGCGCGTGATGTCGCCGGCGGCCTTCAATGAGCAGATGGCAGGCGAGGCCCGTGCACTACTGGCCAAGGCCGAAGTGGTTGCGCGCGCGGCGGGCGTTGCGTACGACTCGCTCCACGTCACGAGCGACCGCCCGTACGCGGCGATCCTCGATGCCGCCGAAGCGCGCGGCTGCGATCTCGTGTTCATGGCATCGCACGGCCAGCGTGGCATTCGCGGCCTCTTCCTTGGCTCGGAGACACAGCGCGTTCTCCAGCACGCCACGATTCCGGTATTGGTGTCGACCGTCGAGAGCAACGTCCAGGCCGCGGCGTATAGCGCGCCGGTCACGACGATTCGCGACGAGCACCGCTCACTGGCCGCCGTGATCAACGGCCTCGAGTATCTGGTGCGTGAAGCGCGCGAACGCGGTACTGCGCCGGAGTTTCCATTGCTACGCGCGATGCTCGCCTACATCAAGGGATTTTCCGAGAAGCTGCACCATCCGAAGGAAGATGCCTACCTGTTCCGGAAATTGCGCTCGCGCACCGCGGACTTCAACGAGACGCTCGACGAGCTCGAGCGGCAGCACGTCACCGGTTCGCGACTGGTCGCCGAGCTCGAGCAGGCACTCGACCGTTACGAGGCGAATCCGGAGAAGGCCTTTGCCGGTTTCGCTACTGCAGTCGATCGCTACGCGGAAGCTGAATGGCCGCACATGACGCTGGAAACCAAGGTGATCATTCCCGCGGCGCAGAAATACCTGACCGACGACGACTGGAACGAAATCGCGAAGGCGTTCGCCGAGAACGGCGACCCGCGGTTTACGTTCGATGCCGGCGAGGAGTACCGCCATCTGTTCACCCGCATTCTCAACCTGGCTCCTGAGCCCGTCGTCGGCGGCGGCGACCAACGCCGCCAGATGAACCGGCAGTGCACCAACCGAGGGAGAGAAGCTTGGCAACTGATGGCTACACCATGGCAGGGCTCAGCGCATTCACCGGACGGGAGATCGGCGTCTCCGGCTGGGTTGAAGTCGACCAGCACAAGATCGACGAATTCGCCGATTGCACTGGCGACCGGCAATGGATTCACGTCGACGTCGAGCGCGCGCGAAAGGAGAGTCCGTATGGCGGAACGATCGCGCACGGCTACCTTACGCTGTCGCTTGCGGCGTCGCTTGCGATCGAGGCCGGCGTGATACCGCCGGATGCCGCCGCCGCGCTCAACTACGGCCTCGACAAAGTCCGCTTCATCGCGCCGGTCAAGGCCGGTGCCCGCGTGCGCAACCGGGTTGTGCTACTCAACGCCGAAGCAAAATCCCCCGGACGCGCGCTGATCACGATGCAGAACACGATCGAGATCGAAGGCGAGACGAAACCCGCGCTGATCGCCGAGTCGCTGGCGATGCTGATGACCGGCACCACCACCTGACCCGCCCACCGGAAGAACGCGACCATGACAACCACGACCGCGGCTCGCAGCACCACGAAGAACGGGGCGACCGGTGCGCCCCGCCGCACCGCAAAGAAAGGGGAGACCGCTGCGCCCCGGCGCGCAGGGAAGAAGGAGGCAGCCGCCGCGCCGCTCGAACTGGCGTTGCACGCATCGCACAACACGCTGGCGGCGAACCCGCTCGTCGGCATCCGCCGCAAGGAACTGCTGGCCACGGCATCGACGCTGCTCGGCCGGTTGGTGCGGCAGCCGCGCGCCGTATCGCGGCAATACGGGAAGTTCCTGGGCGAGCTGCTGCACGTCGCGACCGGCCGCTCGGCCATCGCGCCGGCGGCCGGTGACCGCCGCTTCGCCGATCCCAAGTGGGCCGACAGCGCAGCGTTCCGCCGGCTGCTGCAGGCCTATGTCGCGCTCGGCAAGACGCTCGACGCCTGCGTCGACGAGGCGCACCTCGATCCAACGAACACCGACCGCGCGCGCTTCGTCGTCTCGCTGCTGGTCGATGCGCTCGCCCCGACCAATTTCATCGTCACCAATCCGGCGGCGCTGAAGAAAGCTGTCGACACGCGCGGAGTCAGCGTGATCCGCGGGCTCGCCAACCTGGTCGAAGACCTGACCAGCGGCACGCTGCTGCCGAAGCAGGTCGACGCCCGGCCGTTCAAGGTCGGCGGTAACCTCGCCACCACCGCTGGCGCCGTCGTTTTCCGCAACGAATTGCTGGAGCTGATCCAGTACGCGCCGACCACGCCGCAGGTGCACCGGCGACCGCTCCTCATCGTGCCGCCGCAGATCAACAAGTACTACGTGTTCGATCTCGCTCCGTCGAAGAGCATCGTGCAGTGGACGCTGGGCAGCGGTGTGCAGACGTTCGTCGTGAGCTGGCGCAATCCGACGCGCGAGCACGCGGACTGGGGCTTCGACGCTTACGTCGGGGCGCTCGGGGAGGCTGTCGATGCGATGCGCGAGATCACGGGCTCGCGGGACGTCAACGTCTGGGGTGCCTGTTCGGGGGGCATTACGCTGACAGCGTTTCTCGGCTACCTCGCAGCGCGCCGCCAGCGCAAGGTGCATTCGGCGACACTCGCAGTCTGCGTGCTCGACATGTCGACGATCCACCAGACGACCCCCGGCCTGTTCATCACGCCGGCGACCCTGAAGGCAGCGAAGGCGGCGTCGCAAAAGCGCGGCGTGGTCGAAGGCAAGGAACTCGCGCGGATGTTCGCCTGGATGCGGCCGAACGACCTCGTCTGGAACTACGTCGTCAACAACTACCTGCTCGGCAACGACCCGCCGGCCTACGACATCCTGGCCTGGAACAACGATACGACACGGTTGCCGGCGCGGCTGCATGCCGATTTCCTCGACCTCATCGGCGCGAACCCATTTGCCGCGCCGCGGAAACTCGTCGTCCGCGGCAAGCGAATCGACGTTGGCGCGATCGGCATCGACAGCTATGTCGTCGGCGGACTCGCCGATCACATTACGCCGTGGCAGGGCACCTACCAGACTGCGCGTCTCTACGGCAGCCGCACTACGTTCGCGCTGTCGAACGGGGGGCACATCCAGAGCCTGATCAACCCGCCCGGGAATGCGCGCTCGTGGTTCATGGCGGGCCCGGCGCGCGCCACGTTGCCCGATACCTGGCTCAAGCGGCAAACCAAGGTCGAAGGGAGCTGGTGGCCGCATTGGCGCGAGTGGATCCGCGCGCGATCCGGTGCGCTGGGCCCCGCGCCCGCGACACTCGGCGGCGCGCGTCACGCGCCGCTCGCCGCCGCGCCCGGCACCTACGTCTTCGAACGTTAGCTCGCGATGGACTCACTTACACGACCCGTGCGGTCGAGAAGCTCGCTGCGCATCGACCATGCCCGCATCGGCGGCCATGCCGTCCGTTACGCAGTCCGGCCCGGGGATCCCGACCGAACGCCGCTGCTCTTCCTGAATGGTCTTGGTGCCAACATCGAGTTGGCGCTTCCGTTCATCGACGCGCTGGCAACGCCGACGGTGGTGATCTTCGATGTGCCGGGCGTCGGCGGCTCGCCGACGCCGCCGTCGCCGTACCGGCCGTCGTCGATTGCGAAGCTCGCCTCCGCGTTACTCGATCATCTTGCGTTGCGCGAAGCGGACGTGCTGGGTGTCTCGTGGGGTGGCGCGATCGCGCAGCAGTTCGCGTTCCAGCATGCGTCGCGATGCCGCCGGCTGATTCTGGCTGCGACCTCGCCCGGGGCGATCATGGTACCGGCGAACCCGTCGGTGCTGCTCAAGATGGCGACCCCTCGGCGCTATCTCGACAAGGCGCATGCGCAGCGCGTTGCCGGTGAAATTTACGGTGGCGCCTTTCGCAATGACCCGGACCTCGTTGCGAGCACGTTCCGTCACATTCGTTTTTCGAGTCGCGGCGGCTATTACCTGCAACTCGCTGCCGCTTTCGGCTGGACCAGTCTGCCGTGGCTGTTCCTCCTGCGCCAGCCGACGCTCATCATGGCCGGCGCCGACGATCCGATCGTCCCCACCCTCAACGCCCGCGTCATGCAATGGTTGATTCCAGACGCGCGACTCGAAATTGTCGACTGCGGGCACCTGTTCCTCGTCACGCGCGCATCGGAGTCGGCGCGCATCGTCGAATCGTTCCTTACGCAAGCCACGGAGAGCGCGCCAGCGCGCCACCGCGTGGCCTCATCCTAACCCATATCATCCAGGAGAATTCCATGAAGGACTTTACGATCCAATGCACGCCGTCGGCCTGCGACCCCCAGCTTTCAATCGGACAGATCCTCGCGTACGGCGTCGCCAAAGCGCCCACGCAAGAGATCGTCTACGGCGCCGAACGGCGCTATACGTACGCGACCCTTGCCGAACGCGTGCGCCGTCTCGCCTCTGCGCTCGCCGCGTTGGGCGTGACGCGCGGCTCGACAGTCGCGGTGATGGACTGGGACAGCCACCGCTATCTGGAGTGTTTCTTCGCGGTGCCCATGATGGGCGCCGTGCTGCATACGGTGAACGTGCGCATCTCTCCGGAGCAGGTGCTCTACACGATCAATCACGCCGCCGATGACGTGATTCTCGTCAACGCCGAATTTCTGCCGCTGCTGGAGCAGATTCATGCCAAGATCCGGCCCGGCGTCAAGTTCGTGCTGATCAACGACGGCGCGACCGCCCCGACGACGCCGCTGCAGTTCGCCGCCGAGTACGAGGCCATGCTCGACGACCGTGCCGCGCCGTCGTTCGTCTTTCCGGACCTCGACGAGAACACGCGGGCGACGACGTTCTACACGACCGGCACCACCGGCCTGCCGAAGGGCGTCTACTACAGCCACCGGCAGCTCGTGCTGCACACCATGGCGGCAGGGCAGGCGCTCGCGCACGCGCCGCACGCGACGTTTGGCGCAAGCGACGTCTACATGCCGATCACGCCGATGTTCCACGTCCACGCGTGGGGCCTGCCGTACGTCGCGACGATGCTCGGCGTCAAGCAGGTCTATCCCGGGCGTTACCAGCCGGACGTGCTGCTCGGCCTGATCGCACGCGAGAAGGTCACGTTCTCGCACTGCGTGCCGACGATCCTGCAGATGATGTTAAGCAGCCCCGCATCGGCCACGACGGACCTGCGCGGATGGAAGGTGATCATTGGCGGGTCGGCGCTGCCGCTGCCACTCGCCCGCACTGCGGTCGACCGCGGCATCGACATCTTCGCCGGGTATGGCATGTCGGAGACTTGCCCGATTCTGACGCTCGCGCACCTCCTCCCGTCGCTGCTGGATGCGTCGGCGGACGAGAGCATACCTTACCGCTGCCGGGCCGGGCGGCCGATTCCGTTCGTCCAACTGCGCATCGTCGACGCCAACATGAACGACGTCGCCCACGACGGCGTGAGCCAGGGCGAGGTCGTCGTGCGCGCGCCGTGGCTGACGCAGGGCTACCTCGGTGAGCCCGAGCGCTCGGAAGATCTCTGGCGCGGCGGGTGGTTGCATACCGGCGACGTCGGCGTCATCGACGGGCACGGGTACCTGAAGATTGTCGACCGCATCAAGGACGTCGTGAAGACCGGCGGCGAGTGGGTATCCTCACTCGACATCGAGGACCTGATCCTGCGTGTGCCCGGCATCGCCGAGGCGGCGGTAGTCGGCATCCCCGACGACAAGTGGGGAGAACGCCCCGTCGCGTTCGTCGTCACCAAGTCCGGCGCCGACAAGTTGCCGACCGAACAGGGGATTCGCGAACACATCGCGGGCTTCGCGGGACAAGGCACGATTTCAAAGTACGCGGTACCCGACCGCGTGTACTTTGTCGACGTAATTCCAAAGACCAGCGTCGGCAAGCTCGACAAGAAAGTGATTCGCGCAAGGCTTGCCGAGCAGGACACAGCTGCGGTCGCGGCGCCCGCGCGTTGACGACTGCGCTGCCAAGGAGGGACTCATGAGCCAGTATCGACCACCGCTCGCCGAGATGCAGTTCGTGATGGATGAACTCGCCGGACTCGACCAGATCGCCAGGCTGCCTGGATACGAAGAGGCAACGCCGGAAACTGTCGCGGCGATCCTCGAGGAGGCCGGCAAGTTTGCCGTCGGCGTGCTCGATCCGTTGAATCCCGTCGGCGATCGCGAGGGAGCACGATGGCAGGACGACGGCAGCGTGACCACCCCGGCCGGATTCAAGGATGCCTACCGGCAATTCTGCGAGCTGGGCTGGCACGGTCTGGCCAAGAACCCGGATTTCGGCGGGCAGGGCATGCCGCACCTCGTCGCAGCGGCCATCGACGAGATGTGGAATGCGTCGAACATGGCTTTCGAGCTCTGCCCGATGCTGACCGCGGGCGCGATCGAGGCGATCGAGCTCAACGGCTCCGACGAGCTCAAGCGTGTGTACCTACCGAAGATGGTCGCCGGCGAGTGGACAGGCACGATGAACCTCACCGAGCCGCAGGCGGGATCGGACCTCGCCGCGATCCGCACGAAGGCCGTGCCGCAAGTCGACGGCAGCTACAAGCTCTACGGCAGCAAGATCTTCATCACCTATGGCGAGCACGATTACACCGATAACATCGTCCACCTGGTCCTCGCGCGCACACCCGACGCGCCGCCCGGCACCAAAGGCATATCGTTGTTCGTGGTGCCCAAGTTCCTGGTGAATCCTGACGGCAGCCTCGGTGCGCGCAACGATGTGCGTTGCGTCTCGCTCGAGCACAAGCTCGGCATCCATGCGAGCCCCACGGCCGTACTCGCGTTCGGCGACCAAGACGGCGCCGTCGGCTACGTTGTTGGCGAAGAGAATCGCGGCCTCGAGTACATGTTCGTGATGATGAATTACGCGCGCTTCGGCGTGGGCATGCAGGGAGTGGGCATCGCCGATCGCGCCTACCAGCGTGCGGTCGCCTACGCGCGCGACCGCGTGCAGGGCCGCGTCATCGGTGCGCCGAAAAGTGCCACGGCTACGGGCATCATTGGCCACCCCGACGTGCGGCGCATGCTGATGACGATGCGGGCAAACACCGAAGCGGCGCGTTCGCTCGGATACGTGACCGCCGCGGCGCTCGATCGCGCGCACCGTCACCCCGATGCGGACACGCGCAAGCGCCAGCTCGCGTTTGCCGAGCTGATGATCCCCATCGTCAAGGGATGGAGCACGGAGATGGCGCAGCAGATGGCCTCGCTCGGTGTGCAGGTTCACGGAGGCATGGGCTTTGTCGAGGAGACGGGTGCGGCGCAGTACGTGCGAGACGCGCGGATCACGACGATCTACGAAGGCACCACGGGCATCCAGGCGAACGATTTGATCGGCCGCAAGATCGCCCGCGACGGCGGCCAGGCGCTCGCCGAAGCCATTGCCGGGATGCGTGCGACGGAGTCTGCGCTCGTCGCCTCGGGACACAAAGATCTTGCAGTGATCGGCAACCGGCTGCGCGCCGGCATCGATGCACTCGAGGAAGCCGGGCGCTTCGTCGCAACGCGCTTCGGCGAGGATCCGCGAACGGTTCTCCTCGGCGCAGTGCCGTTCCTCGAGCTCGCGGGGATCGTCTGCGGTGGCGCGCAGATCGCGCGTGCGGCGCAGGTCGCCGCGACCAAGCTCGCTGCCGGCGACGGCGATGCCGCCTTCCTGAACGCGAAGATCGCGACGGCACGCCATTTCGCCGACCACTGCCTTACGCACGCACCCGGATTGCGCGACACGGTTACGCACGGTGCAGCAGGTGCGCTCCTCCTCGCCGACGACCAATTCTGATGCGTACAGAGACGCGCCCACCACCGCACTGTCGCGGTGGCGTGGCTCGTTAGCAGAGCCACGGAGGATTGAACTTGAACGCCAACATTACGCCGACCATCCTGATCGTCCCTGGCCTGCGGGACCACGTTGCCGACCATTGGCAAACGCTGCTCGAACAGAAGCTGCCAAACGCGGTCTCCGTGCCGCGGATGGAGCGCGACAAGCTTTCCTGCGCCGCCTGGGTCGCCAAGCTCGATGCGTCGCTTGCGGCGATCGAGGGGCCCGTCGTTCTGGTTGCGCACAGCGCCGGCGTGATGATCACCGTGCATTGGGCGCAACGGCATCGGCGTCCGATCCACGGAGCGCTCCTTGCGGCACCGCCCGATTTCGAATTGCCGCTGCCCGATGGTTATCCGACGCAGGACGTGCTGCGCGAGAATGGTTGGTTGCCCACGCCGCGCGCACGCCTGCCGTTTCCGAGCATCGTCGCCGCGAGTACCAACGATCCGCTCGGGCGCTATGAACGCGTTGCGGAACTCGCCGCGGCGTGGGGTAGCCGCCTTGTCGATGTAGGTGCGGTCGGGCACCTCAATCCCGCCGCGGGCTTCGGCGAATGGCCGCGGGCTGAAGAATTCATCCGCGAACTATCCGGGTAAGCGCACATCATCGCTCCTGTCGCCCATTAACGGATCCGGATCGCCCGCGCTAAAGAAATCCATGGAGTGACATTCATGACGCAATCATCCTTCGCCTCGCTTTCGTTGCGCGCCTTGGACTGGCGGAACGACTTCAACCGCCTCTGGCCCGGACTGCTGATGAGCATCGTTATCGCCATCGCGTCGACGTTCATCGCCGACACCCGCGGCGGCCCGACGCTGCTCTACGCGCTGCTGCTGGGCATGGCGCTCAACACGGTCGCCAGCGAAGGCCGCGCCAAGCCGGGGGTGGACTTCGCCGCGCGGCGCATCCTGCGGCTCGGCGTGGCCCTGCTCGGCGCCCGCATCACGTTCGACCAGATCGGCGGCCTCGGTTGGTTCAACGGTGGACTTGTCGTCGTGGTGGTCGTTGTCACGATCGGTTTCGGCATTGGCGTCGCGAAACTGTTCGGGCTCTCGCGCCGTTTCGGAATCCTGACCGGCGGGGCGACGGCGATCTGCGGCGCGTCGGCGGCGATCGCGATCGCGGCCGTGCTGCCGCGCGACGAGCGGTCCGAACGCGAGCTGATTTTCACGATTGCCGGCGTCACGGTCTTGTCGACGCTGGCGATGGTCTTCTACCCGGTGGTGGTCAAGATGATCGGCCTCGACGCGCACCAGACCGGCGTCTTTCTCGGTGGGACGATCCACGACGTCGCGCAGGTGGTTGGCGCCGGCTACAGCATCTCGCCAGAAGTCGGCGATTACGCGGTCCTGGTGAAGTTGCTGCGCGTCGCGATGCTGTTGCCGGTGGTGGCGGCGATTTCACTCGCCGTGCGTCATCGCCTGCAGCGCACCGAGGCAACAGGCCGCGGCGAACCAATGCTGCCGCCGTTCCTGCTGGCATTTGTCGGACTTGTGATCGTGGGTAGCCTGGGCCTCATTCCCAAGCCGATCGGCGTGGCGCTGAACGACGTAGCCCGCGCATGCCTCGTCATCGCGATTGCCGCCGTGGGTCTCAAGACCTCGCCGCTCGAAATGACGAAAGTCGGCGCGCGCGCGTTCGCGCTGCTCGCCGTCGAAGGGCTGTTCCTGGCCGGCATCGTGCTTGCGGCACAGAAGATTGTCGGTTGACGCGGACGGGGGTCCGCTCGCAGCCAAGGCCGTTCAGCTATCGCCGATTCTACCGTCGTAGATCTCGCTCGGCATCCCGGCACGACTCCATACATTCAAGGCTCAGTTGTGTCCAGGCAAGTCATCATCACGAATGCCCAAAATCCTCAGCGCCATGCTGCGCAGGATATGTCGGCTGTCGGCGTCAACGCAACCGCTGCCGTGTCGCGAGCGGCGTGTCACCGTACCAGCGCCGACATGCGCGATTGAACGAACTCTGCTCGGTATACCCAAGCAGCTGACAGATCTCGGTCAGCGGGATCGCCGCATGGGGCAAGAACTGGTCCGCGCGTTTGCGGCGCGCGCCGTCGACGATGTTCTCGAAGTAGAGACCCTGCACTTCGAGCCGGCGCTGCAGGGTCCGCCGGTGCATGCCCAATTGCGCCGCGATCCTGTCGATACCGATGCCACCGACTGCGAGCTGACGCTCGACCAGCGCTTCCACCTGCTGGCCGATGTCGAGCGGAAAGCGCCGGATCAGGTTGCTGACGTAGCGCTCGGCTGCCGCCTGTAGCTGCCGGCTACCCGCGTCGATCGGAACCGCCAGCAGCCGCGTCGGGAAGACCACCCTGTCGGCCTCGTCGGCGAAGCCGACTGCGCAGTCGAAGAACTTGCGATAGCGCGCAAGACTTAGCCCCGCGCGGTGCATGAAGCCCACATGCCAGTCCTTGCCGGAGTCCGCTGTCACGAGCCGCAGGAACCGGTGCGCGATGGCAATCGAAAGTTCGATCACCTGCCGGCGCGGCACGCCAGGATCGTGATCCATTTCGTATCGCAGCTGAGTGTATCCGGCCCGCTCGTCATCGACCAGTTGGATCCGGGCGGACGCCGTGTGATAGGAAAAGTTGCGGCTTACGCCGAGCAGGGCGTCGCCGACGGTCGCGGCGTGACGCGCGACCAGCGCGATCACGCCGAGCACCGATATGTCCTGGTACCGGGAAAGCCGCAGCCCGAAGTCCGGCAGACCGAGCGATCGTGCGGCACGTTCGAACAACCGGGCCACGGTGTCGAGCGGCAGCGTGGCGTCGGGCTGATCGAGAATCGCAGGCTTCAGGCCGGCGTGACGGAGAAGAACTGCGGCATCGCCACCCTGCGCCCGTACGAGTTCGGCAAAACCCGTCAGTGCCCGCGCTCGCACCAGCATCTGCCGCTTCTCGTTCATGTCACCAAAAGCCTCCCATGGGTCACCAAATGACAATACAGCATCCGGGCTAACACTGCATCATTCGCTCACTGATGTTACCGATCCTTTGGAGCTTCGCGTGAAAGCCGTCGTTTGCCAGAACGCCGAATTGAGTGTTGTTGATCTTCCCGACCCTGTTCCCGGACCCGGCCAGGTCCTGGTGGGCGTCGAACGCTGCGGCATCTGTGGTTCCGACCTGCACATGCGCCACCATTGCGACCACATGAAGGAACTGCTCGCCAAGGTCGGCGCCGGCAAGATCGTGCCCGCCAGCACCGATCCCTTCGTGTTCGGTCATGAGTTGTGCTGCGAGGTACTCGACTTCGGTCCCGGGTGCGAGCGCAAGCTAAAGCCGGGCACGCGCGTCGTCGGGCAACCGGTACTGCGAGTGGGTGGCGAAATTCACCTCGCCGGACTTTCTCCAGTGGCCACCGGCGGCTACGCCGAGCGCATGCTGCTGCAGGAATCGGCCCTGGTGCCGGTACCCAATGGTCTGTCATCCGACATGGCGGCGCTGACCGAACCGATGGCAGTCGGCTGGCACGCGGTGCGACGCAGTGAAATCGCCAAGAAGGATGTCGCCATCGTGATCGGCTGTGGCCCGGTTGGCCTGGCAGTGATCTGCGTGCTCAAGGCCCGGGGCGTCGCCACGGTCGTCGCGAGTGACTTCTCGCCCGGTCGGCGCGCGCTCGCCCAGCGTTGCGGTGCCGACATCGTGATCGATCCAAAGGCAGGCTCGCCGTATGCCGAGCGGCCGAATGAGGAATTCATCCGCGACCTGCCGGCATTGCTCGAACTGTCGATCGGTACGCGCGAAAAGCTGGGCAAGCTGCCGGTGCCGTGGCATGTGGCCTGGCGCCTGGCCGAAAAGCTCGGCGCGGCAGCGCCGAAGCGGCCGGTGATCTTCGAATGCGTCGGCGTGCCGGGCATCGTGCAGCAGATCATCGACGGCGCGCCGCTGATGTCGCGCATCATCGTCGCCGGTGTCTGCATGCAGGTCGACCGCTACGAGCCGGCGTTGGCCATCCACAAGGAAATCGACCTGCGCTTCGTATTTGGTCACTCGCCGCTGGAGTACCGCGACACGCTGCACATGATTGCCGACGGCAAGGTCAATTGCGCGCCGATGATTACGGGTGTGGTGGGCCTCGCTGGTGTGGCCAATGCCTTCGATGCACTCAAGGATCCGGAAAAGCACGCCAAGATTCTCATCGACCCGGCCAGCCCGGCCACTGCCCTACACTGACGCCGCACCACCCGCAACAACCGATTTCATACCCATACCATCAAGGAGAGAACCATGAACGCCCCCGAAACGATTACGCACCAAGACAAGCTGCTGTGTGTCGACACCAACGCCGGCAAATTTCTCAAGGGACTGCTGCACCCCGGCATCAGCGTCTATCCGCTCTTCCTGGACCCGTGCAACGGCGTCTGGGTACTCCGCGTCAGGTTCGCGCCCGGCGTGACCCTGCCGCTGCACTTTCACACCGGCACGGTGCACGCCTACACGATGTCGGGCTCCTGGTACTACACCGAATACCCGGAGCAGAAGCAGACCGCCGGCAGTTACCTCTACGAGCCGGGCGGCTCGGTGCACCAGTTCAACACGCCGGCCGACAACACCGTGGACACCGACGTATTCTTTGTCGTGACCGGTGCCAATATCAACTTCGCCTCCGAAGGCGGCGCCTACATGGGCACCATGGACGCCGGCTGGATCAAGGCGTCCATCGATCAGATGATCAGGGACCAGGGCGCCGACAAGATGAACTACATCTCGGCCGGCATCCCGACCTATACACGCTGAGCGACAGCCAAACGATGGATCGGCGGTCGCGCCTTACCGCCCCATCCATCAGGGACTGTGATCCATGAACTTCAATCGCCGCACCGTTACCGTCAACGGACAGCAGCTCAACGTCATCGTCGAAGGCGCAGGTCCCGACGTGCTGCTGGTGCATGGCTTTCCCGACGACCACACCGTATGGCGCCACCAGATCCCGGCGCTGGTGGCTGCGGGTTACCGGGTGATTGCGCCTGACACGCGCGGCTGCGGCGACAGCGCGATTCCGCTCAGCACCTCAGACTTCAAGATCGAGAAGCTTGTCGCCGATCTCGTGGGTCTACTCGATGCGCTCGGCATCCGGAAGGTGCGACTGGTCGGACACGACTGGGGCGCGGTGCAGGCCTGGCACCTCGCGCTCTGGCATCCGGAGCGGGTAGAGCGCTACATGGCCTTGTCGGTCGGGCATCCGCTCGCTTATGCGCATGGTGGCGTGGCGCAGAAGCTCAAGGGCTACTACGTGCTGCTGATCCAGTTGCGCGGCTTCGCGGAATTCTTTGCACGCAGCTTCGACTGGTGGCCGCTGCGTATGATGACGCGCTATCCCGCCGAGTTTCCGCACATCCGGGAACGGCTTTCCCGTCCCGGGCGGCTGACCGCCGGCTTCAACTACTACCGCGCCAATCTCGGCCTGATCTTCCCCGCCCAGTACCCGCGAGTGAAGGTGCCGGTAGTGGGAATCTACAGCGACGGCGACCTCTTTCTCACCGAGGCGCAGATGCGGAACTCCGAACGGTTCTGCGATGCCGGTTGGGAGTACATCCGCGTCGATGGTGCCAACCACTGGCTTCAACTCGATGCCCCTGAGCGCGTAAACGCGCTGCTGCTCGAACACCTTTCGTGAAACCGACAAGACCATGAGCAAACACAGATTCGAGCTGGCCGTTGCAATCGTGCTAGCGGTCGTATTCGCCGTCTTCTGGTGGTGGCAGACACCCGGCAGCAGCGGCAAGCTGACTCGCAGCGAAGTCGACTCCTACATCCGGAAAATCGAGCCGCGCATGCCGATGGATCCGACGGAAAAGGCCGAAGTGCTGTCCCGCTTCCGGGCGTGGGGCGAGGCCGACGACGGGCAGCCGGTGTACATGCTCAACCTGATGCGCTACTTCGACAGGCTGAAGCGTGTTCCAGGCACCGAAGCGTTTCAGGGCACCCCGGCACAGGCGAACGCCTACTACGAGTCCATCGCGCTGCCGCTGGTGGCGCGGCTCGGCACGTACCCGGTGGTCGGCGGCGAGGTCGCGGGAGTCCCCGGTCGAGCAGGCGTGCTGCACAGCAACCTGCTCGCCTTCGATACTGAAATCGATGACTGGAGCCGCGTGCTTGTAATGCGCTATCCGAATCGACGCGCGTTCTTCGATCTGATCAGCGATCCTGCCTACCTCGACGTGATGCCGTACAAGCTGGCCGCGCTGAAAGTCGCGTTGATTCCCGTGCGTGGCGAAGTGGTCGTGCCCGACCTGCGCTGGATCGTCGGCATGGTCTTGCTGACCGCGTTCCTCGCTATCGGCTGGCTGCGCGCTGCTCGCTTGCGCTGAGCGTAGTGATGGAATAGTCAGGCTGAAACGGTCCACCGAAGTCGACGTTAATCCAGGCACGCGAATGCACCGACGCTTTGCCCCGTCTTTGATGCGTGTCAAAGTCAATGCGCGTGTGCTCGACTATCGTAAAATGGCGCGTTCTGCGTAATGGGACAGCGATTTCGAGGGAGGTCGGATGAAGTCGAAGCGGTTGTCGTTCGTGAGATCGTTAGTGGGCGTGGCGATTGCGCCGGTATCGATAGTGGCACTGCTGGGTCACTTCACAAGCCTCGACGCGCAGGAAAGGCCCGGCGCAACGAACACGATCCTTGCCCAGGCACCAGCTCCTGCGGCGCCAGCGCCTGTGCCCCCGCCAAACCCTGACCGCAACGCGTACTTCGGCGAGACCCACGTCCACACGAGCTGGTCGCTCGACGCCTTCAGCATCGGCAACACGGTGACCGACCCCGGCGACGCCTACAAGTACTTCAAGGGCGAGCCGATCAAGCACCCGCTTGGCTTCGAGGTCAAGATCGACACGCCGCTCGACTGGGCCGGTGTGACGGACCACTCCGAATACGCGGGTGTGGTGCAGCTCGCCAATACTCCGGGCTCGCCGATCAGCCAGATTCCCGAGGCGAAGCCGCTGATCCTCAAGGCAAAGGACCAGGCCGAGATGATGAGGGTCGCGCTGTACGCGATCAACGTGCTCGTCGCCGGCCCGCCGGTCAAGGTCGCGCCTGTCGGTAACGGCAGACCGTTGCTGTTGTTGAGCGACGACGCATGGCCCATGTGGATCAGCGTTGGAACGATCGGCGCCGAGCACGCGCCGTGGCTGCGCGTCATTGCCGCCGGCAAACGCTCGTCGGCAATGAACGCGGCAGAATGGCGCGATCGCGTCGCGCTCATGCTTCCGTATCTCGAGAATGCGGAGCTGTTCGTCGCCGAGATCGCGTATGGCGAGCTTGCGGCCGCACCATACGCCGCGTTGCTGACCGTCAAGTCGCGTATTGCCGCACCCGCCGTGCGACGGTGGCTCGGCAATCCGGAGCTCGCTTCGCGGCAATCGCTCTACCTGCTGTTGCTGGGGATTGCGGGAGATGCGATGGACGCCGCGAGACTCGAATCACAGCTCGACGCCGCATGGCAGGCGGCTGACGCGACGAACGTGGGCTCGCTGATCGCCGCCGATCTGCAGCTACGCGGACCGGCGCGCGTGTCGTGGGTCGACGAGCATTACCTCCGCGATCGCAAGCGGGCAACACCGGTCACGAACCGCTCGTCCATTTCCTGCTGATCGGCGCCGTGCTGTTCGCTGTGTATGCCTACACCGATCGCGGGCGCGGCGGCGTCGAATCGTCGAAGCAGATCCGCTTGACGTTCGACGACCTCGCGCAGATGGCGCTGCTGTTCCAGGCGCAGTGGCGGCGCGACCCTACGGCAGAGGAGCTTAGCCGCCTGGTCGACAGCAAAGTGCAGGAGGAAGTCCTGTACCGCGAAGGCCTCGCGATGGGTCTCGACAAGGACGACACGATCGTCAAGCGTCGCATGGCGCAGAAGATGCAGTTCCTCGCCGAGGATGTCGCCGCGGCCCGCGAGCCGACGACCGCCGAGCTTGCGAGCTGGTACGAGCAGAACCGCGACCAGTTCCAGCAGCCGCCTCGCGTCAGTTTTCGCCACCTGTACTTTTCTCCCGATCGGCGCGGCGCTCGTGCGCATGAGGATGCGGCGAGCGCGCTGGCGAAGCTCTCCGGGCAGCCCGAGGACTCGAAGGTCGCGACCTCGCTCGCGGATCCTTTCATGTTCCAGGAGTACTACCGCGAGCGAGCGCCGGAATTTCTCGGCAAGGAGTTCGGGCCGCGCTTCGCACTCGCCGTTGCGAAGCTGCCGCCCGGCTCGTGGCAGGGACCCGTCGAATCCGGCTTCGGCTGGCATCTCGTGTTCGTCGACACGCTGGTGCCGGGCCGAATTCCACCCTTCGAGGAGATCGAAGGCGACGTGAAGACCGCGTGGCTCGCCGAGGCGAAGGCGCGCGCGTGGGAGAAGGCATACAAGGACATGCGCGCGAAGTACACGGTGCTCCTGCCTACGCCGCCGGACGCGCAAACGTCCGCGCGCATCGCCGCGTCGCCGCGCAGAAAAGAGATCCCGACCTCGTCCGGCGAAGGCCCGCAATGAGCGCGCTCGTGGCTCGTTGCTTGCGCGCGCTCGTACTCGCCGTCCTGTGGTTCATGCCGCTCGCTGCGCTCGCGCACGAGGCGCGTCCTGCCTATCTCGAGCTCAAGGAAACGGCTCCGGGACAGTTCGACGTATTGTGGCGGACGCCGGTGCTCGCCGGCATGCGGCTGCCGATTGTGCTGGAAATGCCGGAAAGCGTGCGCAACGTCAAGGAGCCAACGGTCCAGGAGCTCACCGATTCGCTGCTCGAGCGGCGATCGGTCGACGCGGGCCCCGGCGGCCTCGCTGGCAAGCGCATCGATTTCCCCGGGCTGCAGGTCACGATTACCGATGTGCTGGTGCGCATCGAGTTGCTCGACGGCCGCACGTGGACGATGGTTGCGCGACCGTCTGCGCCGTTTGTCGAGATCGCGGAAGTGCGCGGGCCTGCGGCTACGGCACTGACGTTCCTGACGCAGGGCATCGAGCACATTCTGCTGGGCGTCGATCACCTGCTGTTCGTGTTCGGCCTGCTGCTCATCGTGCGCACGCCGTGGATGCTGGTGAAGACGATCACGGCATTCACGGTCGCGCACAGCATTACGCTCGCGATTGCCACGCTCGGCTACGTCCAGGTGCCGGCGCCGCCGCTCAACGCGGCGATCGCGCTGTCGATCCTGTTCCTCGGTCCCGAGATCATCCGGGCCTGGCGTGGACAGACGAGCTTCACCATATGCCATCCGTGGGTGGTCGCGTTCGTCTTCGGATTGCTGCACGGCTTCGGCTTCGCGAGTGGGCTCGCGGCGATCGGACTGCCGCAGGGCGATATCCCGCTCGCGCTTCTCATGTTCAACATCGGTGTGGAGATCGGCCAGCTGGCGTTCGTCGCGCTGATCCTGCTGCTGCATCGGGCGTTCCAGTTGCTCGAGATGCGATGGCCGCGGTGGGTCGAAATGCTTCCAGCCTACGCCGTCGGATCGCTCGGCGCGTTTTGGACCCTCCAAAGGCTCGTTCTGATGGTGGAGGGGTGATGCGTCTCTTCGCGGCGTTGCTCGTCCTGCTGTCGTCGCCCGCGCTCGCGCACGTACAAGCGGGCGAGGCGACAGGATTTGGCACCGGGTTCGCACATCCGATTTCCGGACTTGACCACGTGCTCGCGATGATCGCCGTGGGTCTTTGGGGCGCGCAGCTTGGCGCGCCGGCGATCTGGCTCTTGCCCGTCACCTTCCCGATCGTGATGGCGCTGGGCGGTTTCCTCGGCCTGGTAGGTGTTCCGCTCCCCGGTGTCGAGGTCGGCATCGCGGCCTCCGCCGTCCTGCTCGGCGCGGCGGTGATGACCGAGCGCAAACCGCCTCTGTACGTCGCGGCCGCGCTCGTCGCGTTCTTTGCGATCTTTCACGGGCATGCCCATGGCACGGAGTTGCCGCCGGGCCAGAGCGGGCTTCTGTACAGCCTCGGATTCGTCATGGCGACCGGGTGCCTGCACGCAATCGGAATTGCGATCGGCGCGATCCATCGCTGGCCTGCGGGCCAGATCGCGTTGCGCATTGCGGGCGGGGGCGTCGGACTTGCCGGCGTGTTCTTCCTGTGGCAGGCGACGACATGAACGCCCGTCGAATCGCGGCGCTGCTCGCGCTGTGTCCCGCACTTGCGGATGCGCACCTGATCGAGACCGGCCTCGGTCCCGTCTACGACGGCATCACCCATTTCGCGCTGACGCCGGAGGATCTGCTTCCCGCGGTCGCACTGGCGGTGTTCGCCGGCCTGAAAGGCAAGGCGCATGCGCGGCGTGCGATCTTCGTGCTGCCCAGTGCGTGGCTGCTCGGCGGCACGGTCGGCGTGTGGGTGGCGATGGCCGTGCCCGATTCGCTCGCGTGGCTGCCGCTGCTCGTGATGGGCGGCCTAGTCGCGGCAGATCCGCGCGTGTCGCCGGGTGCGACGACCGCGATCGCGGCGGTGCTCGGCATCGTACTCGGTTATACAAACGGTTGTGCAATGGCGCAGGCCGGTGCGGGCATGCGTGGCATAGCGGGCGTCGCCGCCGCGGTGTTCGTTGTCGCGACACTTGCCTCCGCGGGCGCCGCCGCGTGGCAAGCGGGCTGGATGCGCATCGCTTGGCGGGTGGCCGGCAGCTGGATCGCTGCGGGCGGCCTGCTATTGCTCGGGTGGTCGTTGCGTTAGCGGTCGCGCGCGACCCGCCTGCATTACGTGCCCGCGCAGATGACGCAACATTTGGGATTTCGAAGGCGCATCGTGGCCGTCGTCGCAGGAGTTGTGTTATACGAGTCAGTCCCGCCTCGCATCTTCAGGAACTACCGTGTTCACCAACGCTTCACTCCCCGCATGCTGGAGTCGTGCCGGATCATCCTGCACTGCAAACGGGTCCTCTCTAACGCCGAATCTAACCTACGAACGGATGCCGTGAAGTTCATTCTGCCGCTTGTAATGCCAGTAGTGCGTGGTTTCGTCGCAGCGCTCGTCATCTCGACGACGATTGAATGGGCCATAGCCGCGGAGACAATCGAGGACGGTGTCGCCGCCTATCAGAGCGGGGACTACGGGAAAGCCGTTGAAGTGTGGCGCGCGCTCGCAGAGCAGGGAGTTCCCGTCGCCCAATATCGACTCGGAGAGATGTACGCCGAAGGCAAAGGCGTTGCGCAAAGCGACAGCACTGCGATGCAGTGGTTCCAGCGCGCTGCGGATCATGGCGTTGCAAACGCACAGTACGACGTCGGGGCCAGCTATGCGGCCGGACTTGGCGTTGCCAGAAACGACGCCGAAGCCGCGAAATGGTTCCGGCGAGCAGCAGAGCAGGGAATGGCGTTCGCCCAACTTAATCTGGGGCTGATGTACGCTGCCGGGCGAGGTGTCCCGCAGAACAATGTCGAAGCCATGACCTGGCTTCAACTCGCCGTATTTGCGCTTCCGGCAGGCGGTGCGCGCTCTGATGCCGCGCGCGCCATGCAGGACGTTGCCGACAAGATGACTGCCGAGCAATTGCGGCAAGCGAATGCGGGGGCAAAAAGTTGGAAGGCGAAGCCCGAAGGAAAATGACCTCCCCGCCTTAGGGAGTCGGACAATAAGTGTTGGGCCGCTTCGAGGAAGATCCGATACGACGCGGGCAAGGGCGAGCGGGCTGCCCTCATTCGAGCGTGCGGCGGCGACGCCCCCGAGGAAACACGCTGACCGCACGCGGTCTCCGCGATGAAGTCCAGGCCGAGGAGGAGGGCAGCACGATGCGCAACATCGATCATGAGTGGATGTCACCTCGGCAGTCGTACGCGTTCGACGCCACGCCACACACACGTGATGGGAGGGAACAGAGTGGCACGTTGAGCGTCAGCGCGCTGATTATCCTGACCGCATTCTTGGTCACGCTTGCACCGAGAGCCCATGCCGATGAACTAAGCGATCTGAAGGAAACCATCAAGAGGCTGGAGGCACGCGTGCAGGCGCTCGAGGCCGAACGCGCGCCAGCTGCGGCCGCGCCGACTGCCGCGACGCCTACAGCCACGACGCCCGCGGCCCCAGCGCCCACCGAAGCCAAGCCGCCAGTTGCCGCGGTGCAGTCATTGCCCGCATCCGCCGCGGCGCCCTACATTCCTCCCGCAACCCTCAAGGGCAACGAAGACGCGGCGCAGCGCGTCGACAACGCGCCGATCGACCCGTCGCTGAAGGGTTTCTTCAAGATCCCGGGCACGGATACCATCATGAAGGTAGGCGGCTACGCGAAGCTCGACTTCATCTACGACACCAAGCCCATCGGGACTTTCGACTATTTCGTCACGTCCGCGATGCCGACCTCCGGACCTGACACGCAGTTCGGCACGCAGTTCACCGCGCAGGCAAAGCAGACGCGCCTCAACATCGACTGGAGGCGTGACACCGAGGTAGGTCCCGCGCGGCTGTACTTCGAGACGGACTTGTTCGGCAACGCGAGTTCCAACTTCCAACCGGGCAGCTATCAGTTCCAGCTTCGGCATGCGTTTGGGCAGCTGGACAATTTGGCAGCGGGCTACAGCTTCAGCGCTTTCATGGACAACGATGCATTACCCGACACGCTCGACTTCGAAGGACCGGGCGCTGCGCCATTTCTCCTGCTCGCGCAAGGTCGATACATATGGAAAGTGGACAAGAACACGAATGTGGCACTGTCGCTCGAGGCACCGCAATCCCAAATCACGGCGCCGACCGGTGGCGGCAAGTCGACGTCCCCCGACGTCACCCTGCGGGGACGATACGAGGTCGACGCAGGCCACGTCCAGCTCTCGGGCGTCTATCGTCGCCTTGGATGGAACAGCGGCACGGGAACGAATGACTATACCAACGGATACGGCATCAATCTCGCCGGCAGCCTAAAGACAGTCGGCGAAGATTACCTGGTCGCCGGAGGCGTATGGGGGAAGGGCATCGCTCGCTACGTCGCGGACATCACCGGCTCGGGTCTCGATGCAGTGGTGGATCCGAACGGCAACCTGCAGGCGCTCGAGGAATACGGAGGCTATGCCGGGTACACGCATTACTGGACGCCCAAGCTCCGCTCGACCGCTGTGGTCGATTATCTCGGCATGAGCAACAAGCCCTACCAGTCGCCGATATCGTTCACCAACAGCCAGTACTACTCGGCGAACCTCATCTGGAATCCGTGGGGGGCGTTCAACGTCGGCGCCGAAGTGCTCTATGGCCGCTACAAGACGTTCGACGGCCTCAGCGCCAACGATACGCGAATCCAGATGAGCGTCCAGTACAACTTCGTTCGCTAGGGTGCGTCTCGCTCGCCAATCCAATCTTTGAGCAGCGTGTAGGTAATGGCGAGCACAACCGGACCGACAAACAAGCCAACGAGGCCGAATGCGATCAGGCCCCCGATCACCCCTGCAAATATGAGGAGCATCGGCAAGTCGGCGCCCTTGCGGATGAGAAATGGACGCAGGATGTTGTCCATAGTGCCGACGCCGACGGTCCAGACCAGCAAAGCTGTGCCCCACGCGGTCTGGTCGCTCCAGAAGAGCCAGATCACGGCGGGAACGAGCACGAGGATAGGCCCGATCTGCGCGATGCAGAGCAGCAGTATCACGCCCGTCAACAGTCCGGCGAACGGAATTCCCGCTACAGCGAGGCCAAGGCCCGCCAGAACGGTCTGCGCCAACGCGGTGACGACCACGCCAAGCGCGACGGCCTGGATGGCCTGACCGGCAAGTATCACAATACCTTCGCCCCGATCCCCCGCGAGCCGGCGGCCAAAACGGGTCAGACCTGCTCTCGCCGCTTCGCCCTGCGTGTACATGACCACCGAGATGATCACGGTCAAGAAAAACTGCAGGCCCAGGATGCCGACGCCGCCGAGTGCATCGCCCAGCCACTGCGCGGCGGCAGCTGCGTGCGGCGCAAGGCGCATGACGAGGTCGCTCTTGCCGGCCGCAGCAATGCTCGTCCAGCCCTCTGCAATCTTGGCTCCCACCAGCGGAATACGGGAGAGCCATTCGGGTGGCGGAGGTATCGGTGCCGTGGCCAACGTGCGCAGCCACCCCGTGATCGTATCCGCGTTATCGACCAGCGTCTGGATCGCCAGGACGAGCGGCACGACGAACACGAGAACCATCGCGCCGGACATGATCGTCGCCGCCAAGGCGCGGCTGCGCAACCTGTGCTGCAGCTTGAGCATCATCGGCCACGTTGCCACCACGATCATCGCCGCCCAGATGATCGCGAGCAGGAACGGGCGCAAGACCCAGAACGAGGCACCGATGAGAATCACCATCAGCAGAACCGCGAGCACGGTACGCGTCAGGTCGCGTTGCGTGTACGGAGTAGATCCGTCGTTTTTCATGGGTGCCTCGCCTGTCTCACTTCAGATCACCGTCCTTCTAGTACTTGGTCCCCTTGGTGGTGAACGCAACGTTTGCCGAGGTTGCAGTCTAGCCGTGCGCGCCGACGGGTCCATTGATCTGGCGCAGCATAGCTGAGGTCGGACTTGTTTAGGGTAGGAGGCGGGTGCGCAGATGACTCCGCACTGATCGCGCCTGCCATACTGCAGCCTGCGGGGATTGCGGTGCGTCAAGGGAGCAGCGATTATGAAGACGATTCTTTGGTGGATAGTGACGGCGCTCGTGTTCGCCGTGAACGCGGCAGCCGCCGACTTCGGAACCAAGGGCGGCCCGGAGCCCGCCAACATCGACGAGATTGCGAACGTCCTGCGACAGGACCCGTACGACATGGAGTTGCTGATCAGCTACGGCACCTCCAAGGGCGGCTCGGCGGGACACATTGCCCTGGCCATCCGCGACCAGGTGCCTGGCGACGACCTGGTCTACTCGGCCAACTTCTACGCCGACCGAGCGTCTAAGCATGCCAAGGGCTTCTACACCGACGATCTCATGGTCAGGATTCCGAAGACGGAGTACCTGTTCAAGACCAACTCGTCGCTCGGTGACACGGCCTCATTCGGTCTCGATTTCGGCGAGATCTACAAGCGATCGGTCATCGGCGTGCGCGTCTACGGAGTCCCTGTCGCGGAGAAGGAGGCCCTTGCGGCATTCTTCCAGCGTATCAACGACGACTATCACAACCGGGTCAGGAACACCGAGTACCACAAAGGCGAAATACGCTACGACTACTTGCGCCTCAACTGCGCCAAGACCATCGGCGCCGGGTTCAAGTACGGCGCAGGGTACCAGGACCTCGAGGTCACGAGTGCGAAGGTTCTTTCCGGGCGCAGGGTGGTGGCAGCTGCGAACGCCAACATTCCCACCGAGATGGCGATGAAGCTCCTCGCGCGGTGGAACGAGCGCGGATACGGGTTGGACGTGGTGTGGTACAAGAAGTACGAGGGCTCGACCTACGTGGACCCACACGAAAAGGAACAGGTTGCGTTCAAGGACCTGCCGAACCGATTTCCTTCGGTCCTGTCCAGTGACTTCCGGAAAGAGCAGGATCGTTACGAGGACATCGACAATCTCTTCGCGATGTACCTCCTCTACAATCTAAGCAAGTACCGCGTGCGCGTGAACGACGAGACGAAGCTGCTCGAGATCGACAAGAGCAAGGAGCCTATGCTCTATCCGGAGGCTGCCGAAGTCGCCACCCGGAGTGCCAAGTCAGACAGCGAAAATTTCCGTCGGCGCCTCCAGTTCCAGCCGAGTGGGACGGAGATCGGGGCCCCCATCGACAACAGCGACAGGAACACCGCGCGTTAGGGATTCCGTGGTCGGCGACATCCGTGATGCGAGGCTCGGGAACGCGCGGTGCACGCACGACCGGCAACATACTGCGACGCGACTGCATAGTGTTTGATTGCGGTCAATACCTGCACTGACCTTTGCATTTAGCCTTTTGCCGATAGCACACGCAGAATTTAATGCGCGGGATTGCGCCGCGCGCGCCGACTGAACGTGAACAGTCCGAGATGCACGCGCAGCGCAATCTGCCGCATTTCCCGGGTGCGGAGGAAGTCGTGATCTTCGATCTGGGTCTGCTGTACTGAAAGTCTCGGTGCTGGATGTCCTTTGACGGTATGAACCTCGTCTCGGCGGGGTGGAACTACAAGTGAAACCTCTTACGCCAGAGCCCAGCGACGGGCCTGTCCTGCTCCGGGGCACACCGGACTTCTCACTCGTCTTGGGCGGCCCGCTGTTCCAGCTTTTGCGTCGGGCGCACCTGTCTGACGATGCGATGATGATGGCGCGCGAACGCATCATCGTCATTTCGCTATTCGCCTGGTTGCCACTCCTGCTGCTCTCGGCTCTTGAAGGCCGGGTGCTGGGTGCCACTACGGTCGTACCATTCCTGCTCGACGTGGAAGTTCACATCCGCTACCTGATCGCACTGCCACTGTTGATCGCGGCTGAGCTGGTAGTGCACCGGCGCATGCGCACCCTGGTGAAGCAGTTCCTTGAGCGCCGCTTGATTCCGGAGGGTGCCATGGCGCGATTCGAGGCGGCCATCGCCTCGGCGTTTCGGCTGCGCAACTCGGTGCTTGCCGAGACGCTGCTGATCGCCGTCGTGTATGGGGTGGGCATCCTGATCGTCTGGCGTCACTACACGGCGCTCGACACGACCACCTGGTACGCGACACCGTCTTCCGGCGGTTCAACGCTGTCGCTCGCCGGGATGTGGTACGGCTACGTTAGCCTGCCGATCTTCCAGTTCCTGCTGTGCCGCTGGTACTTCCGCCTGTTCATCTGGACGCGCTTTCTCTGGCAGGTGTCACGCATCGACTTGAGCCTGATTCCCACGCATCCGGACCGCGTCGGCGGCCTGGGATTCCTTTCCAATACTGCCTACGCGTTCGCCTTGCTTGCCCTGGCGCATGGCACGCTGCTCGCCGGCCAGCTCGCCAACCGCATCTTCTACCTCGGCGCGGCACTGCCCGAATTCAAGGGCGAGATCGCCATCATGGCGGTCTTTGTGCTGGCGCTGGTTCTTGGCCCGCTGCTGGTGTTTGCGCCTCAGCTTGCGCAGGCGAAACGGACGGGATTGCGCGAGTACGGGACACTGGCCGAGCGTTACGTGCGTGAATTCGACTCGAAATGGCTGCGCGGCGGCGCGCCCGCCGACGAGGCGCTCGTGGGTAGCGGCGACATCCAGTCGCTCGCCGATCTGGGAAACAGCTTCGAGGTGGTACGAACCATGCGCCTCATGCCGGTTACGAGGGACATGATCATCCGTCTCGCGGTTCTCACCCTCGCGCCGATCGTGCCGCTGGCACTCACGATGATGCCGCTGGAGGAATTGCTCAAGAGGCTGCTCGGTATCCTGTTCTGACCCGGTCGCACGCTCGCTCTAAGTACACACACCTGAAGCGGATACAAACCATGCTCGCACACGCGCAAAAATTCGCGAGCGGTTCAGGCAAACGCGATGGCCTGTATTGGCCGGTGAAGGCGGGCGAGCCGCGCAGCCCGCTTGGCGAACTGATCGTACGCGCGGCTGGCGAGGGCTATCAGAAGAAAGACAAGCACGCGACGCCATTTCTCGGCTACTATTATCGGCTGCTCAAGGGTCAAGGGAAGAACGCCGAGTCGGGCGCCTTGGACTATGTCGTGCATGGACCGGCGATCGGCAGCTTCGCCGTGGTCGCCTGGCGGCGAAATACGGCAATTCCGGGATCGTGACCTTCATCGTCAACCAGGATGGAAAGGTGTATCAAGCCGATCTTGGACCCGCGACGCCTTCGCAGGCGGGCAAGATGCAGCGTTTCGACCCGGGCAATGGGTGGTCGCTGGTCGTTGCCAAGTAGAGCCGAGGTCCGTGTACCGAGTTGTACAACGACACGCTTTATCCGATTCATGCCAATCAACTTCATGAGGCGCAGCATGCACAAACTTATCGTTTCCTTCGGACTCGCAATCACGGTGGCCGCTGCGGGGCCCGTTACGGCGCAGACAGGCGCAGTGATGGCCGGCAGCGCGCCGGGCAAGGCGGGTGTTGCCCAGACGGTGAAGCTCACCGCGACAATCACTGCAATCGACAAAGCGACGCGCGAAGTCACCCTGAAGGGACCCCAGGGCAACGAGGTGACCGTGACGGTCGGCCCCGACGTGAAGAACTTCGCCAACCTGAAAGTTGGCGACCAGGTCGACGCCCAGTATGCCGAGGCCGTGACACTCGAGCTGAAGAAGGGTGGCGGCCAAAAAGTCGAGCGGACGGAGCAGATGGCCGTAAAGGGCGCCAAGCCAGGCGAGCAGCCCGCCGGTATGGCGGGCAGGCAGGTGACAGTCGTCGCCGACGTCATCGACGTCGACCCCGCTAACCAGACCGTTACCCTGCGCGGGCCGAAGCGCACGGTTGTTCTTCCTGTCCACGATCCGGAGCAATTCAAGCGGATCGCAAAGGGCGACCAGGTCGAGGCGACGTACACGGAGGGGTTCGCCATCGCTGTCGAGCCTGCGATGAAGAAGTAGCGGGAAAAGGCTTGCACGAACGCGCGTTCAGAGACCGCGTGGAGTGGCTGTGCGTCTGAACGTCTGTAATCCTGGATGTCGCTCGAGCAGAGAATGACTGATCCGCGCGACTTCACTTCCGCCGAGACACTCAGAAACGGCCTCGCGGTGACGATCCGGCACTTGCGCGCGGACGATCGCGCAAGGATCGCCAACGCGGTTCGGCAACTTGACCGGGACTCGGTTTACACGCGGCTGTTCAGCTACCGGAGCGAGCTAACCGATGTCGGGCTTGATCGCATCATGAAGGTCGAACCGGGGCGTGAAGTCGCGCTCGTCGTGACGACCGGTGTCGGCGAACACGAGATCGTGATCGGGTCCGGCCGTTACGTCGTGTCCAACCCGGATGATGCAGAACGCACGGCGGAGGTGGCGTTCGTCGTCGAAGAGGATTACCAGGGTCTGGGCATTGCGAGCCGTCTGCTGCGGCATTTCGCGCGAATCGCCGGTGAGCAGGGGATCGCCGCGTTAGAAGCCGATGTACTCGCGGGGAACAAATCGATGCTTTCCGTGTTCGCCCGTGCCGGCTTGCCAATGACGTCCCGCCGCGACGGCGGCGAAGTGCACGTGACGCTCGCTTTGCGCGGCGCTCGACAGTAATTCCGTACGCTCCCGCTCACGCAGACCGCATAGTGCTGAGCGTCGGCGTCGTATCCGCGAGCACGGGGCGCCAGCCTACGGCCCGCGATGTCGTGAAATTCACGACGGGCTTGCGGGCCGGTTACTGCTGCTTGCTGCCCTTGATATTGCCGGCCACACCCCCAACGACAGCGCCTACGGCCGCACCGGTCCAGCCGCTCCCGCCGGCAATGGCGGCGATGCCCGCTCCCGCGGCTGCACCGATGGCCGCGCCGCTCACGGTTCCCTGCTGTTGCGGGGTCATGCTCGTGCATCCGATCACGCCGGCAACGGCTGCAATCGCCACGATCGTTCCCACTCGTCTCATCTTCCGTCTCCGCTATTTGGGTTTCTGAAGTCCCGGAACCACCATCTCGAACCAGATGGTTTCGACGACCGGACGCTGCAATTGATCAGGGTGCGCGGCGTACCACTTGTTGAGTGCTTCCCGCACGCTGTCGAGGGTCTGACCCTTCAGACCCCGCACCATTCGCGGCACCACGCTCTGCGCGTCCGCAGGCGGATTCGCGCCGCTGTATGCCGTCTCGACCTGGACGACGTTCGCCATTCCGACGAGATAGGCCTTTTTGAGGTCGTCGGACGACTTGGTCCAGTGTTCCCCGGTGATCAACGGGATTTCGTCCGCGCGGGCGCTTCCCCACAAAGCCGTCAACGCCAGGCACGCTGCGAACATCACCGTCCGAAATTGCAGTTTCATCGTCATTACGTTCTCCTCAAGAACTGAAAAGCTCCACCCGTTGCAGTCGAGGCTCGCAGGCCGAAGGCCCTTTTGTTCCTGACTTGCACGGCCATTCGGCGCCAGAATTCGCGGGCGGATATCGACAAACGTCAAACGCTCGAAGACGGGGGAGAGTTGCCTGCGACCCCGTATTGTCACATACGCCGCGCCGGCACGGCGATCATCCGCCCAGCGCCTTGACTGCCGCAATCAGCACAACGCCGCACAAGGCCATCACGACGCCGGTGACCAGCGGCTTGGGATGTCCTGCATGACGTCCGAGCACAAATCCCGCAAAGAAGAGCATTCCCAGCGTAATCGCCTGGGACGCGTTGAGCGCTAGTGCAGCGTTGCGGGTGAGAAGAAACGGAGCCACGACCGGGAACGTGGCGATCACGACAACCAGGAATATGCCGAAGGCCTCCAGATAGTCTCTCCCCCCCAATATCGCCCGCCCATCCAGTTGCAGGCCGAGCAAACGGCGGCGCATGCCCTCGACTTCATCCGTCCCGGTGATCGCGGCGATATGCTCGGGCAGCGTTGCTGCGATCAACCGGTGTGCGATGCCGGCGTCCGCGCCGGCGATGCCCTTCGCCAGCGCTCGATTGCGAGATCGCTCGGTCGCCGTCCGGACGAGATGCATGACGGCATCGACCAGTCCCCAGGCGAGGTTGCACCCGAGCGCCGCCAGCGTGACGGTGCGTATCTCGTCTCGCCCGGCGGCGATCGATATCGAGCCGACGATCGTGACCGCCATGATCAGGCCGAAAAGAATCTCCGACACCCGATCGACGGGATCGAGCAACCGATCACGCTCCTGGGCTACCAAGCTTTTGACCGATGTCTCCGGCTTGTCCATGGCTGATTTCGTTGTCACACTAGCACGCGCACATCGGGGGAGCGGTGGGATGGACAATTATGACGGAAACCAAGCGATGAGTCCCAACCCGTTGCAAGCCAAGCCGACGCCTGCCGTCACGGGCGCGGTCGCCAAGATTCGACGGGCCCTGCCCTTCATCCGAAGCAAGTTGACGTGGAATCGCATGTACCGCGCGACGAGCTACCTCAAGTCCGCGCTGTGGACGGTCCCGCTCATCGCCATCGCCGTCGAACTGTTGACCGCGCCGACGCTGCACGCCCTCGATGCGTGGCTCCACTGGCGACTCGCCGGCCTCGCCGTCGCGGGCGCGCAGGCGATGTACCAGACGGTCATCACGCTTACGCTGTCGTTCCTCGTGTTCACGTTCGGCTCACTGCTGGTGGCGATCCAGATCGCCGGCGGGCAACTTACACCGCGGATCATCGCGACAACGTTGTTGCGCGACAACGTCGTCCGCTACAGCGTCGGTCTGTTCGTCTTCACGCTGGTCTTCGCCGTCGGCGCGCTGAACCGCCTGGAGGAATCGGTGCATGAGCTTGTCGCGCTGGTGACAGGAGTGCTCGGCGTCGCCTGCATCGCCGATTTCCTGTTCCTGATCGACTATGCCGCGCGCTTGCTGCGCCCGGTCAGCATCCTGGCCAAAATCAGCGAAGAAGGCCTCGCGGTCATCAAGTCTGTCTATCCGGACCCGACGAAGAGGCCTTCCGACGCTGGGAGTTGGCGCCCGGGGCCTGGTTCTGCGAGTCGCGTCGTGCTGCATCGAGGGCAAGTCGGAAATCGTGCTGGCCATCGACCTGCCGACGCTCGTGGCGATGGCGCGACGAAGCGACGGTGTGATCGAGTTTGCGCAGCAAGTTGGCGACTTCGTCGCGACAGAAGAGCCGCTGTTCGTGCTCCACGGCGGCGCGGTGGCGGTCAAGGATCACAAACTGCGAGCGACAGTGGCGTTCGGCCCCGAGCGCACTCTGGAGCAGGATCCGATGTTCGCCTTTCGCATTCTGGTTGACATCGGCCTGAAGGCCCTCTCCCCGGCGATCAACGATCCGACGACCGCCGTGCTCGCGATCGATCAGTTGCATCGACTGCTGCGGGTAGTGGGCAAGCGGCAGCTGCGCAGTGAAATCGTGGCGGACGAGAGCGGCCGGCCGCGTGTGATATTCCGAACGCCGAACTGGGAGGACTTCGTCCACGTCGCGTGCACCGAGATTCGTGCCTGCGGAGCGGACAACGTGCAGGTGGCGCGCCGATTGCGCGCGATGCTCCAGAATCTCGTCCAGTCCTTGCCACCCCATCGGCATAATGTGGTGGAAGATGAGCTCAAGCGGCTCGATCAAACAATCGAACCACTTTACACGCTGCCCAGCGATCTCGCGCTTGCCCGCGTTGCCGATTCGCAAGGTTTGGGCGGGTCGTCGAACGGGAACACCGCAAGTACCGGTTGAGGGAACGTGCGCACATCGAAGTCTGAACGCCGCGAGCGGATGCGACGTACTGGATCGAGCGTTCCTCCGCAACCCACCGTTTGCCGGAGTCGATCGATGCCGGTAACCGGCATCATCCCGGAGTGGTTGTTTACCGCCGTCGCGGTCGTGACGGTATTCACTATCATGTTCGACCTCGGCCTCGCCATCGTCCCGAGCGAGTTCCATTGGGTCGTGGAGCGGCCGGGTATGATGCTCAAGGGCCTGTTCTCAGTACTGGTGGCGGTGCCGGCGTTGGCTTGGCTCGTCGCGCGCGCGCTCGATCTGCCACGGCCGGCGGAGATCGGAATCATGTTGATGGCTATCTCGCCCGGCGCGCCCGTCGCGTTGCGCCGCTCGCTCGGTGCCGGCGGGCATCGATCCTTTGCGCCCGCGCTGCAGATCGCCGTGGCCGCGCTCGCGGTTATCTCGATGCCGCTGTCGATTGCAGCATTCAACGAGTATTACGGCGGCACGGCGACCGTCGATCCGCGGAATCTGGCGCGGCAGGTGTTCACGGCCCAGCTGGTGCCGCTTGCGCTTGGCATGCTGGTGCGACGTGTGCTGCCAAAACGGGCGGCGTGGCTCGAGCCCAAGCTTCGCCGTGCGGGCGGCGTGCTCCTGATTCTTCTGGTTGTGCTGGCGTTGATCGATATCTGGCAGGTCGTCGTCGGCGCCGGCCTGCGCATAACGCTAGGCATCGTCTTGGCGACGATCCTCGCTCTGATCGCCGGACACCTGCTCGGCGGGCCGGACCCCGCGACCCGCACCGCAACCGCCATTTCCAGCGCCGCGCGTAACCCCGGACTCGCACTGCTGGTCGCGACGCTTAATCACGCTTCGCCAGCAGTCAATGCGACGGTGCTCGCCTATCTCGTGATTGCCGCCTTGACCCTGATCCCCTACGTGATGTGGCGGCATCATGTCGCCGAGCGCTCACCCGACGGGGACTGAGCGTTCGCATCGAGTTTCCCGCGGCATTGACACGATTCGATTCCGATTCCGCCTGCTATCCGAGCAACTGCGCAATCCGATCCGATCGCACTATGGCATCTGCGCACTCCTCGAAGGCGACGTGATCGGCCGGCGGATACGCGAGCCCGTCGCATGACGGGCTGCCGGAACGCGGCGCCCATATTTGCCGCGTCGCGAGCAGATAGACGCCGTACGTTGCGCGCAGCCCGTGCGGATCATCGCTTCCGAGTTCCTGCTGCACCGTGTAGGCCGCGAGTGCTGCGTTCGAGACGACCGCCGCTTCAATGAGCGCCTCTCGGTAGCCGCGGCGCCGCGTGACCTGCGGTCCGTAGACTACGGCCATTCGCTGGGCGATCGGGTGCACGACAATGAGCAGCCGATCGAGGATGTTGCGCAGGGAGTGCTTCACCGCAAGCGGCAGATAGGCGCGCGGGTTGAGAAAGACATCGACCGCTTCCGATACGGCGCCGCAGCCGCTGTGCCCGAGGACGACGATAAGCTTCAGACTGTCGCGCAGGTGATCGACCGCATATTTCAGGCTGCCAAGCACCTCGCTGCCAAGGCCGTTGCCGGCGACCCGGATGACGAACAGGTCGTTCGGACCTTCGTTGAAGATCAGTTCGATCGGCACGCGCGCGTCCGAACAACCGAGCACCGCTGCGTAAGGGCGCTGTGCCGGAGCCTTCCGGTCGCTCGGCGCAAGACCGAGATCGCGCGCGTCGACAGGAATGACCCGGCGGGCAGTACCTGTTCCCTCGACGTCGTTGGTGAGGAGCGCGGCAATCGCCTGGCTTCCTTCGTCCAGGCGCTGGCGCGCCGCATCCGCGTCGGCGGGGCGGGGACGTGCGGCTCCGTCCGAGACTTCGTAGCGATAGGTGATCTCGACGATTTTCACGCGGATTCGTCAAAGCGCCATGGGTGGCACATCTGGCGGCACGGCCAGCTCCGCGTCGGTCGCGGCCAGCACCTGCTGCACCGAGACGCCCGGTGCGGTCTCCACCAGCGCCGGGCGACCGCCCGCGAACGAGATCACTGCAAGCTCGGTCACGACCATGTCGACCATGCGCACCGACGTCAATGGCAGCGTGCATCGGCGCACGATCTTCGGCTTTCCCTTCGCACTGTGCTGCATGGCGACGATGACGCGCTTCGCGCCGGTCACGAGATCCATGGCCCCGCCCATGCCCGGCACCATCTTGCCCGGGACCATCCAGTTGGCGAGGTGCCCGAGCTCGTCGACCTGCAAACCGCCAAGCACCGTCATGTCGACGTGCCCGCCACGAATGAGGCCGAAGGATACCGCGCTGTCGAACGTGCAGGCACCGGGAATCGCGCCCACCGGCCGGCCGCCCGCGTCGGTGAGACGCGGCTGTGCCATGGCTTCCTCAGGTATCGGGCCAGTGCCGATCAGTCCATTTTCCGACTGGAAGAAGATGTGCATGCCGGCAGGCACGTAGTTGGCGACCAGCGTGGGAATGCCGATGCCGAGGTTCACCAGCATCCCGGCGCGCAACTCGAGCGCGATGCGTCTGGCAATAACGGTCTGTGCGTCCATGGTCGCAGTCAGGCAACGAGGTAATCGACGAGGGGTGCCGGCGTCATCACATTGTCCGGCGAGATCATGCCTACCGGCACGACGTGTTCGGCGCAGACGATGACGGTCGCGGCAGCCATTGCAATTACCGGATTGAAGTTGCGCGCGGTCAGCACGTAGGTCAGGTTGCCGAGATAGTCCGCGAGGAATGCGTGCACCAGCGCGAAGTCGGCACGCAGCGGCAACTCGAGCAGATAGTCGCGGCCGTCCACCTCGATCTTGCGCTTGCCTTCCTCGACGACGGTACCCACGCCGGTCGGCGTGAGGATTCCGCCGAGACCGTAGCCGCCGGCGCGGATGCGCTCGATCAGCGTGCCCTGCGGCACCAGCTCGACGTCGATTTCCTTGGACATCATCTTCTGCTGCGTCTCTGGGTTGAGACCGATGTGGCTCGCGATCACCTTGCGCACGAGCTTTGCGCTGATGAGCTTGGCGATGCCTACGCCCGGCGTCGCGGTGTCGTTCGCGATGACCGTCAGGTCATGCTTGCCCTGGCGCACCAATTCGTCCATCAAACGCTCGGGCGTGCCGACACCCATGAATCCGCCGATCATGAGGCTTGCGCCATCCGGGATCAGCGCAACGGCGTCCTCGAGTGTCGTGGTGTGCATCATCGCTCTTTGCAAGCCGCCCTCAGGTGATCAACGTATGGCAGTTGAGCGAACGTCCCTTCCAGTACATGCCGTGCAGGCGCAACGCGAGATTTCCAAGCTGCGCCGACGTCATGCCGGTAAAGCTCAGCATCGCGGCCGGATGCGTGCCACCGCCTTCGACGCGCTGGATTTCCGTGCATTCGAGATCAGGCGCGTACTTCTTCACAAAATCCTTGAGCTCATCGTCGCTTGTGCCCGGTGCCATGTTGCCGATCCAGAGTCTCATCTTCCCGCTCCCTCCGCGTTCATTGGGGTGCCTTTGCGCTGCACGCTCCGGTACTCAAGCTCATGCCATGATATTGACGCCGCCATCGACGTACACCGTCCCACCTGATACGCGCCGCGCGTACGGCGTCGCGAGATACGCGCAGGTGAAGCCCACGTCCATGATGTCGACGAGCTCACCGATCGGTGCGCGCGCTGCCGCCTCGGTAAGCAGCAGGTCGAAATCCTTGAGGCCGGAAGCTGCGCGAGTCTTGAGCGGCCCCGGCGAGATGGCGTGCACGCGAATACGCTTGTCGCCAAGCTCGAAGGCGAGGTAACGGCAGCACGCTTCGAGCGCAGCCTTCACCGGTCCCATGACGCTGTACGTCGGCACGACCTTGTTCGCGCCGTGATAGCTCATCGCGAACATCGTGCCGCCGTTCTTCATCAGCGGCACGGCCAGGCGCGCCATGCGCACGAACGAATGGCAGGATACGTCCATGGCCTTGGCGAAGCCCTCGGCCGAGCAGTTGAGAAGTCCGCCCTGCAGGTCGTCCTTCGGCGCGAACGCGATCGAATGGACGAGGATGTCGAGCTCGCCCCATTGTTCCGCGATTGCTTCGAATGCGGCTTCGAGCTGGCCCGGCACGCTCACGTCCAGCGGCAGGAACAACGGTGCCTCCGCGGCCCGGGCGAGCGGCTCGACATGCGGTCGCGCCTTGTCGTTGAGATAGGTGATCGCAACTTGTGCGCCGAGCTCGTGGAAGGCTTTGGCGCAACCCCAGGCGATCGAGTTTTCGTTCGCCACGCCCACCACGAGCGCCTTGCGGCCGTTGAGTACCGGGCGGGGAACTTCAAGATTCATCGTCGATGCTCCTTCAGCGGTTTTCGAGCACGCGCCACGTGTGACGCGCGATCATGAGTTCTTCGTTGGTCGGCACTACCCACGCCGCGACGCGGCTTGCCGCCGTGCTGAGCCGGGGCCCGTTCGCGTCGTTAGCGGCATGATCGAGATCCACGCCAAGCCATCCCGCGTCGGCGCAGACGCGCGCGCGCAGCTTCCGGGCATTCTCGCCGATACCGGCCGTGAAGACGATCGCGTCGAGGCCGCCGAGGGCGGCCGCGAGCGAGCCGAGCTCGCGCCCGATCCGATAGACGAACAGATCGATGGCGGCCTTCGCCGCCGGATCCGCGCTCGCTTCCAGCGTACGCATGTCGCTCGAGACGCCGGAGACGCCGAGCAAACCCGATTCCTGGTAGATCAATTTCTCGATTGCGCGCGCGTCCATCCTGAGTTCGTCCATCAGGTAGAGCATCACGCCCGGGTCGAGGGCGCCGCAGCGCGTACCCATCGGCAAGCCGTCGACAGCGGTGAAGCCCATCGTGCTCGCGACACTCCTGCCCGCCGCGATCGCGCACATGCTGGCGCCGTTGCCGAGATGCAGCACGATGGTTCTGCCGGCCGCGGCGCGCGCGTCGTACTGCGGCAGCGCCTGCGCGATGTACTCGTATGACAACCCGTGGAAACCGTAGCGCCGCACACCGCGATCGGTGATCGCCTTCGGCAACGCGAACGCCTGGGCGACCGGCGGCTGGCCGTGATGAAATGCCGTGTCGAAGCAGGCGACCTGCGGCAGCGCCGGCGCCCGCTCCATGAGCGCCCGGATCGGCGCGAGGTTGTGCGGCTGATGCAAGGGCGCCAGCGGGACGAACTTCTCGAGTGCCGCCAGCACGGCCGCATCGACGAGGACGGGTTTGCTGTAGGCGAGCCCTCCATGGACGACACGGTGGCCGACAGCGACGAGTCGATGCTGCGCGAAATCCTTGCGCAGAAAGGCGACGAGGTGATCGAGTGCGCCTTCGTGGCCGAGGCGCACGCCATCTCCCCACGAGCGCTCGGCGAGGCTCCGACCTTGCGCGTCCTTCGCGACGAAACGTGGTGAGGTGAACAGCCCCTCGGTCTGCCCTCGCGCTTCCAACGCGAGTTCGCTGCCGGTCGCCGTGAACAGCGAGAACTTGATGCTCGACGAGCCCGCGTTGATGACCGCTACGGCATCCAACGGTCAGCCTATGGTCTTGGTGGCGGCTTCACGGTGGGCCTGTGCGACCAGCACCGCGACCGCGCACGAGGCGAGCCGCGTCATCACCGAATCGGCGCGACTCGTCAGGATGATCGGCACACGTGCACCGAGCACGATGCCGGCGGCGTCGGCACCAGCCAGGAAAGTCAGGGCCTTCGCCAGCATGTTGCCGGCTTCGAGATCCGGTACCACGAGTACATTGGCGATACCGGCCACCGGTGAGTCGATCTTCTTGATCGCCACCGATTCCAGGTTGATCGCGTTGTCGAGCGCGAGCGGACCGTCGAGAATCGCGCCGGTGATCTGGCCGCGATCGGCCATCTTGCACAGCGCGCCGGCCTCGACGGTGGAGGGCACTTTGGGATTGACGGTTTCCATCGCCGACAGGATCGCGACCCGTACTTCGGCGAAGTGCAGGGCATGCGCAAGGTCGATCGCGTTCTGGATGATGTCGACCTTGTCTTCCATCGTCGGGGCGATGTTGATCGCGGCATCGGTCACGATCAGCGTTTCGGAGTAGGTCGGCACGTCCATGATGAAGCAATGCGAGAGTCGGCGCGCGGTGCGCAGCCCGGTGTCGCGCTTCACCACCGCCCCCATCAGCTCGTCGGTGTGGAGGCTCCCTTTCATCAGCGCCTCGGCCTTGCCCTCGCGCACGAGGGCGACGGCCTTCTCGGCCGAGTCGTGGCTGTGCGCCGCATCGACGATCGGGAAGTCCCGCGATGTCGATGGCGTGCTGCGCGGCAACCGCTTCGATGCGCGCGCGCGGACCGACCAGGATCGGTGTGATCAGCTCAAGTCGGGCCGCATCGACGGCGCCGCGCAGGGAACTCTCGTCGCAGGGATGCGCGACGGCCGTCGGCGTCGACGGCAGGCTGCGACAGAAGTCGAGAAGACGCTGGTATTTCTCGTGTTTTCTTTCGGCTTTGTCGTTCATTGCGTCCCTCAACGCCCGCTCGCGGGTGCGCGCGGTGCGGCGATGCGCCGCTTGACGCCCGCCTTGCGGGTGCGCGCGATCCCGCGGCGCCGACTGGCCGGCACCTCGAGTACCTCGGCGAGGCGCGCGAGCATCGCACGCTGTTCGGCCGAGGGTTGCGCGCGCGATAGCCGCGCGTCGGTGAGAATGCGCTCGACCACCGTCAGCAGCCGCTCCCGGTCGGCGGGATCGGTGAGCAGCGTCGGGAGCGTTGCAAGCGCCTGCTCCGGCGCATAGCGCACGATGATGTCCTGCTCGCCGCGGATGTGTCGCCACTGGTCTGGCGCCAGATCGGGCAACAGGTCGTGGTACTCGTCCACCAGTTCGCGTTTGAGCGCGATGCGCTCGAGTGGGAATGGCTTGCCTTCGCGGGCCAGCAGCGATGCGGTTCGGGTGAGTGCTTCCGGGAAGCTGCCCTTGGCGATCGCATCGAGCGCGTCTTTCACCACCGGCAGCTCGCGCGCGTCGACCGGGGCGGATTCCGCTGCTTCTCCGGGCTCATGCGCATCCGTCAGATACAACGAGAACACGTTGCCGTAGGTCTGGAAGAACGCCGCTTCGCTCGACCGCATCGCGGACTTCGCGGTAATAGTCCAAGGAGGCACTGATCGCTTCGGACGTGAACTTCTCGACTTTGCGGGCCGGATTGTCCGGCGAGGTTGGCCGTCGCTGCGCCTTGACTGCATCGGCCGTCGCCGGCAGCCACGCGAGCCATGGATTGATGTCGGAAATGGCCCAGCGCTGGGCCCGCAGCGGGTGGAATTCGCGCGCGATCTCGGCGGCGGTCTCGTTCGCCATCGACTGCACCAGCGGCCGTGCGAACCTTTCGTACGCCGCCTGATTGAATTCCGAAACCTTCGCCACCGCCTCGAACGGCTTTTCGTCGACGCGCTGGAAGCGGTTGAGACGCCCTGCGATCTCCTCCAGGCGGCGTTCCTGGAACTCGACTTCGTAGTCGACGTTGCCGTCGGGACGTTTACGCTCGTGGATCGCCATGCCGTACAGGCCCGGCGGCAGTGATTCGACGGACTTCAGGACCGAGACGATCTGCGCGTGTTCTTTCCTCGCGACCTTGCCGGAGACGAAGATGCCCAGGTGGCCGACATCCTCGTGCAGCAGGCCGACGATCACCTGGCCGCGCGCCTTGATCTCCTCGGTCGAACCGTAGACGTCCGCCACCCAGTTGAACGCCTGCTGTGGCGGGGTGATGTTGTCGCCCATCGACGCGAAGAGGATGATCGGCGACTTGATGTCACGCAGGTCGAACCCCTTGCCCGTCCCGCCGGCGGTGTCGCCTTTCCACAACTTGTTGCCGACGAACAGGTTGCGGGTGATCCATTCGATCTCCTCGCGGTTCATCAGGAAGAAGCCGCCCCACCAGCGCTCGAATTCGAGGAAGCGGGGCGCCTCGGTATCG
Source organism: uncultured beta proteobacterium (assembly GCA_963829375.1). Taxonomy (GTDB): domain Bacteria; phylum Pseudomonadota; class Gammaproteobacteria; order Burkholderiales; family Casimicrobiaceae; genus PALSA-1003. The sequence continues at coordinate 254,531 of CAWHIS010000004.1, forward strand.
ACTTTCGCGTAGAGGTTGTAGTACTTGTCCCAGAACGTGTTGGCCGGATTCAGGTTCTCGAAGTTCTCGACCAGGTACGCGCCATCGAAGATGCCCGCGCCCAGGTCGGCCGTGAGCGAGGCGAGCCACGTCCCCCCCAGCATCCCACCGGAGTAGCGCATCGGGTTGTCGCCTTCACCTTCGGCCCACGCGCCGCCCCAGTACGACATCGGCGCGCCGTTGATCACGATCGGGCCGGTGTCATCGGGACTGGACGCCGCCACCATCATCGCTGCCCAGCCACCCTGGCAGTTGCCCACGACGGCGGGTTTCGGGCTGTGCGGGTGCAACTCGCGCACGCGGCGAACGAACTGCTGCTCGGCAGCGCACACGTCGACAAGCGTCTGCCCGGGCTCGGGCTCGCGGAAGAAGATCACGAAGTAGACGGGGTGGCCCTCGCGCAGGGCCACACCTACCTGCGAATCATCCTTGAAGCCGCCGATGCCGGGACCGTGACCCGCGCGCGGGTCGATGATCACGTAGGGGCGTCGCTTCGCATCGACGGTGACGCCCTTGGGCGGCACGATCCGCACCAGCGCGTAGTTGACGGGACGCTCGAACTTGCGCCCGTCCAGCATGATTTCGTAGTCGAAGTGCAGCAGTGGCGGCTGGCCCTTGCCCGTGTGCTCGCGGTAATTGTTGCCGCGCTGGCGCAGCGTGTCCAGGAACATCACCGAGCGCTGCGCGGCATCCACTGCATATTCGCAGCTTTGGCTCCAGAATTCCCACGGCGTTTTCGGCGTTGTCATCAATGCAGCGACGCCATCATTGAACGCGCGCGTCATCCGTTCGCGATAGTGAGCTTGGGCGATGTCTATGCGCTTCCGGAACAGTTGCGCAACCTTGGTCGAGATATCGTAGCTACGCTCTGCTTGTTTGATCGGGTCCATAAGATCCCTCGAAAGATTGGTTCAGTAACTTGAATGATCACCCATCGCATCCGGGCGACCATTGATGTCCATCAAACTAGGCGCAAACCCCCAGGCAGTCCGGGTTCGGTTATCGCCGGGTGATACGGTCAATTCGGGCGTTGCTGCATGGAATGGCCGCGCGAGATCTCGTATCGGAATCGGGGCAGACGAAGGACATTACAGTTAACTCGTGACAGCAGGAAGACTGACCTAGTTCCAGAAGTTCAGCCGCTGGACGCCAGCCCAGCTGGATCTGCTGTGATAACTCAGGCTTGATCTGGCAGTCAGTGCCAGGTCGTCATTGCTCGTTGACCGGCCGAGATCGGCCACAACTACGTCGCCCCCATTTTTCTCCAAAGCGGTCGTATCGTATCAAATCGGGCAAATTTTCTGTGGCGTAGATGTCGAATGGGTTGACCAACGCCAGGCAACGTGTGGAACGTGGCGATAGAATGGTTTCCCCTGTGCCGGGCTGTCCGCCGGCAACGCTTGTGTCGTAGAGTCAAGGTCGTCGTCGTCAAACAGGTTTTGGGGCAGTGTCGCCCGTAAGCCGGGTTGGAGGTTCTCATGAAATTCATCCTTATCCTTGCCGTGCTCCTTATTTGCGGCTGCGCTACGCAATCTCCGGACGCAGCAGCAACGAGCAACGGCAAAATTGGTGACACGGGTGGATACTGCGATAACGCTTGCGTACGTGGTCTCGTGTGTAGCAACCACACATGCATCAAGCCATACTGAGCCGCCCTGGGTCGGGCTTGGCCGTTGGTCATCGTCTCAGCGCGGGCCACGACCGGCCGTTAGCGAATGTGCCTCAAATATCCGGTGGGCGGCCATTCGCGGCAGCACTCCCACGTGGCGATGGCGGCGGATCTGCGGGCCCGTTGCTGACGGACCGTCCGCGTGCGTGTACCCTGTAGGTTCAAGCGGGACGATCCTCGCTGCCACAAATCGAACGTGACGTTTGCAGTCAGAACGATGCCCATCCGTTGTTTGACCAGGCCGGTGACTTTCCGACCGGCAGTTCCTCGAAAGGAGAAATCACGATGTCCAGCAAACCACTGAACGCTTCGCGCCGCACAGCCTTGCTCGTTCTGGTCGCCGCAACCGTCGCCGCGTGCGCAACGACGGATCCGGGGAAGCCGATGTCCTCCGCAGACCAGGACAAGCTGGTGTCGGACGCCCAGGTAACGCTCAACAACTTCGTGCGCGATCCGGACCAGACGTGGATCCAGGACAACCTCGACCGGGCCAAGGCGATCCTGATCGCTCCGCAGATCGTGAAGGCGGGCTTCATCGTCGGCGGATCCGGTGGACGGGCGGTGCTCGTCGTGAGGGAGGCTGGCCCGCACCCAGCCGTTGCTGTCCCCTGGACCGGACCCGCGTTCTACAATCTCGCAACCGCCAGCGTGGGGTTCCAGGCGGGTGTGGAAGTATCGGAAGTGGTCATCGTCGTCATGACGGACAAAGGCTTGAACTCCCTGCTGTCGACTTCCTTCAAGATCGGTGGGGACGCCAGCATTGCCGCAGGTCCCGTGGGTGCGGGCGCCAAGTCGACGGTCACCGCGGATCTCATCTCGTTTTCCCGCGCGAAGGGCGTTTACGGCGGCCTCAATCTCGACGGCACCGTCGTAAGCGTCAATAGCGACTGGAACGATGCGTATTACGGAGGCAAGAACCTGTTGCCGCCGGACATCCTGATCCGCAAGACCGTACAGAGCCCGAAGTCGGCGCCGCTCCTCACGGCGGTCGCCAGAGCCGCCCGGTAGTCCTGCCGGATGATCTCGACCATGCGGTCGGGTGGCGTACCGGGTGGAAAGAAACCCAAATATTTTCCATCGCGGTCGACCAGATAAATGAATCCGGTGTGATCGATTGCGTAGGGTTCGCCGTGCTTGGCTGCGACCTTGGTGTAATGGACCTTGTCCGCGAGGGCCACTTTACGGATGTCATGTGCCGACCCGGGGCGGATCGGGCAACGCCAGCGGGGCACCGGCAGCTCGTGCTCACCTTCGCAGCGCAAGCCGCCTCGTCAACGCCTTCTCCCCGGCAAATTGAGATGTGAGGGCGACCGTCTGGAACTGGGCCGGTCGCCGGCATTGACGCGATTTGATCGCGCGGCCGCTGTACAACGCAGGGCAGCCATCGGCGTGTGAAGGGCTGCTACGGATCGTAGTGCCGCCGTTCAGCGCCAGGCGTGGTTGACTCTGACCGACCCAACGCCGACGCACGCGGCGATCAAAAGCTGACGCTCGATGGCCACATTCTCGGCTGCCGCCGCACCGCTTCCGCGCGAGCGAGCCATTACAAACCACCCCCAAAGCGGTACTGCCAGGCAATGCCGATCAGGTCGAAATTGTTGCCCGTCCGGGCCGACACACCCCTGCTGGCGTAGAACTTGACCGAATTGAGCCTGTCGATGGGCAGCGCCAAGGTGGCGCCCAAGCGCCAGTTTTGCTGCAAGTCGTAGTTCCGGACACCGTTAAGGGTTGTCCGGCCACCGGTAAAATACGTGGCGTCCAGCGAGCCCCAGGCTCCTCGTGGGAAGGCATAAATCGCGTGTGCCTGAAATGAGTAGACCGGATCCTGCGCACGCTTGTTGCCGCCGTAGAAATCGTTGTTGTCTGTGTACAGGGTCGCAGCCGCGCTGAATTCCATTGTCCATGGACCGACAGCCTTGGAAACGCCCAACTCCGGCTTGAAGAACCAGCGGTTCGTGCCTATGTTCACTACACGGCTGTCATCGTATTGGCTCCAGGGTGCCGACACTTGCAGGCTCGCGCCGACAATCAGATCCTGCTGGTAGTCCGCAAACTCCTTGAGCGTCAGCGCGGGCGCGCCGTAAAGATTGACGGAGAGCCGGAACAGCGGATTGGCGAAACCGCTGACGGTGCGCGATATCGATGCGCCCTGAAAGTCTGCTGTTCCCGATAGCCAGCTATACGGTACGATCACGTCGACTTTGCCGGATTTGCCCCATAGATCGAGCGCTCGCGCGTAGGCGAGGACTGCGTTGGATGTGTGGAGTTGCGGATTCGTCACGGGTGCGGACGTATCGAACGCCAGTCCTCCGCGCGTATAGCCGTAACCCGCGATCAGGAAGTTGACGCCGACAGGCGCGTTTGAATAGGCGCGCGGCTCGATGTCCTGCGCAGACGCCGGCAATATGACCGCCGCAAGCATGCCGGCGGCGAGCACCGTTATGACTTGTCTCAAGCTCAGCCTACCATCGCGCGTTGCGGCCTGGGACAGGGCTCCACAGTTGCCCGGATTCAGGACGCACCGGGTCAGTTCGCCCTCAACGTCGCGTTTGAGGAAGCTATTCTCGTAGATGTCGAAGAGCTTGTCGCCGTAGAGACCGTAGGCCGGCGCGGTGAAGCTGCCACTCGACACGCCGGTGACGAGGTCCACTTCGTCAAGCATGCGAAACTTCCTGCCCTTGGGTCCCGTGATCTCCACGCGCTTCAGGGTTTCGACGACCCCGTACGAGAAGGCAGCCGCCCGCGTGCCCCCTCCAGAGAACGCGAGGACGACCAGATTTTCGGCGTCATAGTTCTGGCGGTGTTCCCAGCGGTTTTCAAAGCGATACCCGGTTTTCAGGTTGACCTGCTCGATCGGGGGGTTGATCGGGCGCGTTGCGCAGCCACTCAACATCGCCACGACAGCGACAGCCATTGCTGGGTCAATAGTGCCATTGAACGGCCGCTTGTCGGGGACTTCGTCGTACGGCAGCTGTTGGGCCGATTGCCGACGTATGTCCGGCGGCGGAGAATAGCCCGTCCGGTGACCGTATAGGAACGCACGAATGTTATGCGCGCCCGCTTCGTCACCTACGCATTCAACTTCGTCGAAACTCGACGATCGTCGTCTTGGAGATCGCGATGCTCTCACGCATGACCCTTTGCCTCATGGGGATCGTACCAATATCCGCTCATGCGGACTGGCAATATGCGACATGGGGCATGTCCCCGCAGCACGTCATTGCCGCGTCGAAGGGCGTTGCCGTGCGCGTGGAGAATCCCGCCATTGCGCGGAACGGCGAGCGGGGATTACTCACTGCCCCCTACGCGACGAATAACATCCTGTTCGTCGTTCATTTCTGGTTCGCCGTGGGCGAGCCGAGGTTGGCCCGGGTCAGTCTTGGCACACAGTACGCCGCAGACTGTCCGAATGTGCGTTCCCTCTTGTTCAGTATCTACGGCGCGCCGCAGGTCTCCGATCTCGGGCCGCCCTCGTCCTTGCGGTGGCGCAGCGACGCGACCGGCAATCTCATCGCGTTTTCGCAGTACAGCGACACGCGTTGCGTCCTCGATTACTACCCGATACCCATTCCTGGGCCGCCCGGCCTTTAGGAACGCCGAAGGCAGATAGCGTCCCACGATTGCCAAGGTCGGCAGCGCGCGTGCGCATGTCCCTGCACCGGTAGTCGCTTGGTGCGCACGGCGCTGCAAACACGAACGTACCAGGGCGCACGCCGGTTTGCTCAAGCGTTAAACGACCAAAGAAGGAGCCATGGTGGAACGTCAGCTTCCGGGCAACTTGGGCGGCGACGCCGACCGTCTGCGGACGGCCGAACTGAGACCGTCATCCGTGGGCACGATCTAACACCGGTTCGCCAACCAAAGTCTCGGTAAGACAAGTTTCATCGATTTAGCGAGTCTCGTGGATCTCGTCGTCACCCCTCGGCTCGCGTTCCCCAGGATGCGTAGCACAGGCAACGTGGGCGCGGCGGCGCTTCGCAGAGCAACGCCACGCCGCTGTAACGGCCATGGAAATTCTGGCAGGTATAGCAACAGCCCGCAGTTTCGCAGACGTCTACCGGCGTCGGTGTGCGCATTGGTAAGGCTATCTTGGCGTCCCGCGCGAGGGGTCGCCACTAGTTTGACAAAAGTCAAGTCACCACTTCGGGATAGAGCGCATGCTTTGTATCGCGCGCGATTCCTCTTCACGCGCCGAGGCGCTGCTAGCAGTGGGGCGCCTCGACCCTTTACAGCCGCCGATGCGTGGCGGTAATGAACCAGCAAAACTCCGGACATACCATCAGCGATGGGCAACCCAAAGGAGAAGAGAACATGAAGCGAGAAATGACGATACTGAGCGCGTTCGCAGTGGCCTTGGCCGTCGCCCTGCCCAGTTGGGCGCAGGTCAAAGAGCTGCCGAAACAGACCGTCACCGTTACCGGCACCGTAGAGACGATCGATCAGAGCAGACGGGCCGTGAACATCAAGACGGCCGATGGCAAGTTCGTCGCCCTCGACGTGCCCGCGAGCGCCAAGCGCTTCGACGAGCTCAAGGTGGGGGACAAGGTGGGGGTCTCGTATAACAACAACGTCATGGTGCGCCTGAAGCCGGCGGGCGAGGCGGCGGTCGATGGCGCCGACACGGCCTCCACCATGGGAAAGGAAGCGCGGCCCGGGGGCACGGCGTCGACCGTGCGGACGATGACGGCAACTATCGCTGAAATCGACAAGAGCGCATCGTCGATGACTTTTGTCGGGCCGAACGGGTGGAAATACAGCCGACGGGTCGTCGATCCGAAGGTGTTCGATCAGGTCAAGGTGGGCGACAAGGTCGACATCACCTGGAGCACCGAAGTCAACTTCGCGGTGCAGTAGCCCCGGCGACGAGCGCGCGGCTGCGGGCGAGAGACGACCATACCGCCCCGTACTGGGAAAGGGCCTCAATCGACGGAAGCCGGGGCGGATCGGGCAACGGCGCGTAGGAGTGGCCCGGCGGCGGCTTCGGATCGCCAGGCGCCGGCCGCCTCGTCAAAGGCTGTTTCCTGGCAAATTGAGATGTGAGGGCGACTGTCTGGAACTGGTCGAAGGCGCCAGTTGACGCGCCGGGATTGAACGACCGGCGTCGTCGAACTCCGCCGCTGGACGGAACGCATTTCAAATTCCATCAGACTCTGTTTGTCAGGTCTAGTCCCGATCAGGACAGATCGGCGACATGTCGTTATGCCGTCGGAATCACTTCGACGGCAGCGATGGCCCGCGGCACCTGCCTGATCTCCCCTGGTTGGCACGCCGCCTTCGCGTCAGAACTTCTCGGGGATGAACTTGACCGATTCCGCCGGTGGTTGCGCGCGCACGTTGCGCTTCGGCAGCTTCACCTTCTCGGGCGGCGGCGACTTGTACGGAATCCGCGAGAGCAGGTGCGAGATGATGTTGAGCCGCACACGCTTCTTGTCCTCGGAGCGCGCGACGTACCAGGGCGCCCATGCGGTGTCGCTCGCCGCGAACATAGCGTCGCGCGCCTTCGTGTAATCGTCCCAGCGCGTGTACGACTTGATGTCCATCGGCGAGAGCTTCCAGATCTTGCGCCCGTCGTCGACGCGCGACTCGAGCCGGCGCGTCTGCTCCTCGGGGCTCACCTCCAGCCAGTACTTGAGCAGAATGATCCCGGAATCGACCATGAGCTTCTCGAAGGCCGGAACCACTTTAAGGAACTCGCGCGCGGCGTCCTCCGTGCAGAAACCCATCACTCGTTCGACGCCCGCACGGTTGTACCAGCTGCGGTCGAAGATCATGACTTCGCCGGCGGCCGGCAAGTGCGGTAGATAGCGTTGCGCGTACATCTGCGATTTCTCGCGCTCGGTCGGCGCCGGCAGCGCAATGACGCGGAAGACCCGCGGGCTCACCCGCTCGGTGATCGCCTTGATCGTGCCGCCTTTGCCCGCGCCGTCGCGGCCCTCGAATACGATGCAGACCTTGAGGCCCTTGAGCTTCACCCACTCCTGAAGCTTGACGAGCTCCCCGTGGAGCTTCTTCAGGTCTTCCGCATAATCCTTGCCGGAGAGCTTATCGCTGGAGCCTGAACCGCCGCGTTTTTCGGAGCTCGCGCTCTCGGTTCCCCCCTTGGCTTTCTTCGCCTTGCGTTTCGTCGCGTCCTTCTTTTCCGCTTTGTTCTTTGCCATGTTCATCCCCATCGTCGTGTCGTCGGATCGTTCGCCGGTCAAGGCATGCGGGTAAGCATGAAAGCTCCCCATTCCCACAAGAATTTCATTGCGTCGCCACGGGTTCCATCACCGGCAAGTCGAAACCGCCACCCAGTGCGAGGTACAGATTGACGCGCTGCGCGAGCCGCTCGCTTTGCACGCGTAACCTGTTTGTCTGCGCGGTGTATAGCGCAAGCTGGCGCTGCTCGACGGCACGCAAGTCGGCACTACCGACGCGATACTGGATCTGCACGAGCTCAAGGGCACGCGCGTTGTCGATGATGTTCGCGCCGAGGATAGCGTCGCGATCACGCAGCACGTTCTCAGCCGCCAGCGCATTCTCGACCTCGCCGAATGAGCGTTGCGCGATGCGGGCATAGTTCGCCACAGCCTCTTTTTGCTCGGCAGTGCGAATCTCGACCTGCGCCCGCAATACGCCCCCCTGGTAGATCGGCGCAATCAGGTTGGCGCCAAAGCTGAACGCCGGGTTGCTTCGGTCCTGCAACACGAACACATCGCTCGTTATGCTGCTGCCACCGGCGGTCAGGCTGATCCGAGGCAACTGCGCCGCCTTCGCTTCGCCTATTCGGTTAAACGCTGCGGCGACACGGCGCTCGGCAGCAACAACGTCCGGTCGGCGTTCGAGCAATTCCGACGGCATGCCCATGGGCACCGGTGCGGGCATTGGCGCGAGGCGCTGTGCGACCGCGATCTCGGCCGCCGGATAACGGCCCAACAGAAGTTCGAGCGCGCGCAGGGCTTGCTCGCGCGCCAGGTCGACCTGCCGCAACAGGTCGCGGAAATTGCCGACATTGGCCTTCGCTTCCGCCACCGCCTGCTCGTTGCCGTTGCCGATGCGCAATCGGTCCTGCGCAAGCCGCAACAGCGACTCGGACGAGCGCAGCGCTTCGTCGCCTATCGCATGCTGCATTCCCGCTTCGATGGCGACGAACCAGCTTTTGGCCACCATTGCCGCGAGTGACTGGCGGGCATATGCGTAGTCGGCTTGAACGGCTGCGGACTGCGCCTCTGCCGCGGCCTCGCCGTAGCGCAGGCGTCCCCACACGTCGAGCTCGAGGGACGCATTCAGGAACACCGCGTTCAGGCCGCCGCCACCGCCTGACTTGCCGCTCTGAGTGGCCGCCAGTCCTACCGACGGAAAAAGTGAGCCGCTTGCTACCGCGACATACCCCGCGGCCTGTTCGATGCGCGCCGCCGCCACCTGCAGGTCGGCATTGTACGTCACCGCTTCGACGACGAGCGCCGACAGCGCGGGATCGTCGAACGACGCGAGCCAGCGGTCGGCCACCGGCGCCGCTGCGCCGTCTCCAGCCTTCCACGCCGAGGGCACGCTTGTGTGCGGCAGGGCTTCCTTCTGCAGTTCGCCGGTCGTGGGCGGAGGGTTGAGCGCGCAGCCGGCCACGGCGGCCGCGACGGCCGATACCAGTAGCCTTCGTTGGACGAGACGTGCGCGCATCAGTGCAGTTTCAGCACGAGGTAATCGGTGATGGACCCGACGCGCAGGATCACCATGCGGATGATGTGGATCGCATGCGCGTGCTCGGTGTAGATCGCGCCGGCGCCTTCCGCGCCGGCGGCGAGGAACAATGCGCGATCAGGCTCGGCGACGTCGAACTTGACCGGGAACCGACCCGGCACCTGCGGATAAGCACCGGTCTGCGGAAGCGTGCCCGATTGCGCTACCTGGCCCTGACCCTGCGCCCATACGATGGAGTCGACCGTCGCCTTGATGATGTGGCCCGGGTACGTCTTGAGTGCGAACTCCGCCGGGTTGCCGGGCTCCACCAGCTGCAATTCGTTCTGGGCGTAGAGCGCGATGACCTGATAGATCTCCTCGACGAAGCTCATGGCGGGTGCTACCGGAAATGCGGTCACGAAGGAGCCCGGCCGCAACTGAACGTTGATCGCGTAGCCGTTGGCCGGCGCATAAACCGAGGTCTGGTCGAGATTCCATTGTGCGTTCGCGAGGTCGGCGCGACTCACGTCGACTTGTGCCTTGGCGGTTGCGAGTTGCGCACGCGCCCCCGCGACGGATGCCTGCTCGCCATTCACCTGCCCCGACAGCTTCTGCACTACTTGTGCTTCGTTCGCCCTGGCCGTCGCGATTTGTCCCTCGAGTTCTATCACGTTGGTCTCGGCCTGTTCCAGCGCGAAGCGGTCGCCCGCTCCGGTGGACACCAGTTCCCGATTTTGCCGGACACGAAGCCGTGCCAGTTCCAGTCTTGGCTGCAGCGCGCTGACCTGCCCGCTGACGGACTTGAGTTCTTCCTGCAGCTGCCGCGCGCCGGCCGAAGCATCCACGAGGCCCGCGCTGGCCTGTGCGAGCTTCGCTTCATCGGCCACGAGCTTGGCCTTGGCGACATTGAGATCGTTCTGGTACTGGGTCGGGTCGATCCGAAAAAGCAGCTCGCCTTTTTTCACCAGCCGATTAGGCTCGACCGGCACTTCGATCACGCGCCCACGTACCTGCGGGATCACCTGCACGACATACTTGATGACGCGCACGTCGGACGTCGACGGGGCGACCACGTTGAGCGCCAAGACCAGCGCAGTCAAGGCCACGATCGGGATGATCACGACCGTGACCTGCGACGTGGTATTCCACGGCAGCCACTTGAACTTGATGAAGATCAGCCAGACGAAGAACGCGTAGATAGCGAGCAGCAGGGCTTCCATCAGACACCCCCGGCCTTCGCGCCGGACCCGGTCCGCGCAGCCTGGGCCGCAACCGACCCGGCGGGCGCCGCTTGCGCCGCCACGAGATCCTTGCGCAGCAGCCTCAGCTCCGCGGTCAGCGTTCCCTTCGCAGCCAGCGCATCGAGTTCTTCGCGCAGATGCGCAAGTTCATGCTCCAACAACTCTCCCGCCTGCGCCTTTTCCCCCATCTCGTGGAAATAGTCCTCGTGCTTCTCGGTGCCGTAGGCGAGCCGGTAGCCAGCCGGTTTCGTGTACGCCCACAGCCAGGCAAGCGGCCACAGCAAGCCGCCAAACGCCAGTGACAGCAGGCACAGCGTGTGGATGGCGTCCCGCTGCGGATGGTGGCGTTTGTGCGCGATCTTTTCCGGCAGGACGTGCACCAGCCAGAAGAGTACGATCCCGCCGATCGGAACAACGATGATGACGAACCACGCGAGGTACATCGCCGCCTTGTCCATAATCTCGGGCGGAAGGAAGGATGCGTGCGCGCTTAGCGGAAAAACTAATCCGGCCACCGCGAGCACCACAGCGGCGATCGACGAACGCGATTCAGATGTCGGCATTCGGGATTTCATCGGCAACGGATCTTGGTGAGCGAACGGTCAGCGGCCAGGATACCGCGCATCAGGAACATCGCCGCGCCACTGCCAATTCATAGCCATCGTGTTCTCCTCAACGAATCAAATGCATGCATGAGCCTGCGTCAGGTGCACGCAACGCCGATCGGTTTGGGTGACGGTACTCAGCGCGACGTGGGTGATCTTGGTTGGCGCGTGACGCCCTACCAAGCGCGATACGAAAACGCATAGCAGACCTGCCGGAACAATAGGCGCACGCGCAGAAACTGACCTTGCACCAGATCAAAGACAAACAAGTGCGGAGCGTACCACATGTCCAGTCCCCAGAGCGGTCATGCCGTCAGGGAACGCGGTCATTCGCACGTCATCGGTCCAGTGCCGATATCATAGCCCCGCCAGGTGGGCGGGGTCAGGTCCGACGCCCAAACGAAATCAGCAGCGACGGCAGACGTTATCGCGCCGCTCAACCATCCTTGCGCAACTTCGCCAGCCAGTACTCCATCTGGCGCCCGGCAGCCTCGCGGCCGCCCAGCCCGAACGACAGCGCGACGGCCACGGCAACGGCCCCAAACGTGAGCAGAAACGCAAGGTTAACGATGTCGTCGGCAATGCCCATCGCGCGCAGTCCCATCGCGATCACCAGGCCGAGGATCGCTATGTGAGCGATGCTGGCGAGGCTTTCTGAGTGAGTGGTGTCGGCACGCTGGATCACGCTGCGGGCGACGTTGGCCAACCAGAACCCGATGGTGAGGATCGTGGCCCCTAGAAGTACGTTGCCGCCGAATTTGATGAACAGCGTGACAACGTCGCGAACCTGGTTGAATTCGAGTCGATTCGCTGCCTCCACGGTCGCAAACAGCATCGCGAAAAACAGCACGAGCATCGACACCAGCCGCGAGGGCTGCGTGCTGCCGGCGAAGACGCCCGCAAGTCCAAGTTTCTCGGGGAGCGTGTCGAGACCAATACCGGCCAACAGGCGCGCGAGCAGCCCGGCGGCAAACCTCGCGACGTAGTAAGTGAGGGTGAGGATCAACGCTGCGGCAACGATGTTGGGAACTGCCACTAGCATCTTGCCCAGCATGTCGGTTGCTGGTCTCGATATCGCCTCGATCCTGAGCACATCCAAGGCGGCGATCAACGCCGGCACGAACACCAGGATCAGCACGATGGTGCCGACGACTTGCGAGATCCGCACCGTAGCGTCGAGTCCCATGCGATGCGCGCCCTGATCGGCGCCGGCTGCGGCGAGGATGTTGGTCACCAGCCCGGCTAGCACCTTGCCGAGCAGCCAGCCAACGAAGCCGATGACAAATGCGGCGAAGACATTCGGCAGCATGGCCAGCGCCTTGCTCACCATTATCTTGACGGGGTCAAGTAACCCACCGAGATTGTAGGCGTCGAGGATCGCCGGGAGGAACAGCAGAATCACCAGCCAGAAGAGCATGTTGCCGACGCTCTTGCGCATCGGCTCCATGCCCGCGCTGGCCGAAAGCTTTTCGTCAAGTCCGCTGGCATCGAGCACGCGATTGACGATGGCGCGTAACGCGATCGCGGCGAGCCAAGCGACGAGCACGAGAATCGTCCCTGCCACCAGATGCGGTATGTATCCTGCGATCTGTTTGACCAGGACCTCGAACGGGCCGGACGCAAGCACGAGGTCGAGGGAGTTGAACACGCCGATGACGGTTATGAGAATGACCAGCCAAAAAACGCCGGCGGCGATGCCCGACTCGACGTCGAGCTTGTGCTCGGTCGTCTCGGCGATTTGGCTGTTGAGTCGCATCGCTCTGAGCAGCCGACGGACTCCGGCACGCACCGTGACTGCCACGATCCAGCCGATGATGAGAATCGCAATCGCACCGAGAATGCGAGGCAGCTGCGTCCCTAGCGCGACGTCGAGCGAACTACTGATTGCAGAGAAGTCCATGTTGCCCCCCCACGAGAAAGCGTCGGAAGCGGTTCAACCGCCGAGTCCTCGGCGGCTCGCAGAATTCCGACCAATCTGCCGATCCCACGCCGGCGCAACTATGCGCACCAATACCTGCGAAACCGGACGTCCATAGCGCAGCACCTGTCCGAGAGTGGCCGCTGCGTATGCGTAGGCGACCTGATTTTCCGGCGTATGCCTCTTCAGTTTACGGGCGCTGCGACGTTCACAGAAATGGTAGCACGAGCGCGCGCGCATCGACACGCGCCGCCGTGGTCCGTCATGGTTCGTGGCAGACGCAGCGGCAGCGGATCAGCGTGGCTTGCGAATCCGCCTCCTGGCGGACTTGACGGTTGAAGGCTCGGGTTGCTTTCCCGGCACTTCTGACTTGGTCTTGGCTGTGGACCTCAAATTCTTGGCGACTCCGACAATCGCCCCAATGGCTGCTCCTGCCGCAGGGCCAACGATCGGCACGGGGATCGCCACCGCAGCACCGATTGCGGCACCCGCCGCGGCATCCTTGACCATGTCGTGCTTCGCTGCTTTCTTGGCCAGTGTTCCGGCCTTTTCCGACACCTTTGATGTGACTCGTTTAGCTTTGGCGGTGGCGATTTTCGCGTCTTCGCGATCGACTTTGCCGTCCTTGTTCAGGTCACTCACCCGTGCGGCAGCTTTCCCGACTTTCTTCCCCGCAGACTTGGTGGCGGCTGCGATCCGCTGGCCGGCCGATTTGCCCATCGCTCGTACAGTGCGCCGCGGCTTCGTCGCGTCGTTGCTGGTCGCGGCTCCGCGTGACGTCGACGGGAACCCCCGATGAAGAGGGAGAAGCGGGTTTGCCTGTTACCCCTGCAGGCGCGGAAGGTTTCTTGGTCATTGGTCAACTCCACACACATCTGCCCAAAGGGCACACCGCTCAAAGGCGCCAACGGAGGAGCGTTTCGTACAATAGCACGGCGGTTCGCATTGGCGCAGTATCCCCTTTTCGTCGGGAGGCATATAGTTTGTCGGAGACCTCGTTTTTGCTGCGGTGGGTCAAAGAAGCCGTCGCGGCACAGGCTTAGGATTGCTAATTGCGGAGGTCTTCAACGACCAACGGTGGCTTTTTTCCTTGAGAGTTCGGTGCAGGTAAGCTGAAGGAGCGAGACATGAATTTAAACCGCGAGCGTGAAGTTGTTCTCGAGCCCCGTAGCTACGCGGGGCTCCTCGATGTTCTTATCCGCGCCGCACTCATATTCGCCCTGGCAGTGCTTTGCTTTCAGATCTTTTCGCCGTTCCTGCCGTTGATGGTATGGGCACTCATCCTTGCCGTCGCGCTATATCCGCTGCATCAGTTCCTGGCTGCGAAGATTGGAGGCAAGCAGGGCATTTCGGCGACCCTGATAGTGATCCTGGGAATCGTGTTGATCATTACACCGACCGCCATACTGATGAGTTCGCTGGGCGACTCGATCCATCGATTGGTCAACGACGTGCAGAGTGACACGCTCGAGGTTCCCGCTCCGCCTGATTCCGTCGCAGGGTGGCCCGTGGTTGGCGAGAAGGCGTATGCGCTATGGTCAAGAGCGCACGACGATCTCCCGGCCCTCATTCACAGCATGCAGCCGAAGATCGGCGATCTGGCAAAGTCCGCTCTTGGTTTCGTCGCGAGCATCGGCGGCGGCCTTCTGATGTTCCTCGCCTCCTTCATCATCGCCGGCATCCTCATGGCCTTCGGCGAATCGGGTAGCCGTGGAAGCCTTGCCATCTTCGAGCGCGTCGCCGGCGTCGCGCGCGGCGCCGAGTTCGCGAAGCTTTCGACGGCGACCATACGCGCCGTCGCACAGGGCGTCATCGGCGTCGCGTTCATTCAAGCGATCATCGTAGGTCTCTGCCTGTTGGTCGCCGGCGTGCCTTGGGCCGGTATCCTGGCGATGATTGTCCTGGTGCTCGGCATAGCGCAGGTGCCGGCCCTGATCGTGACCTTACCCGCCATCGGCTACATCTGGTGGCTCGGGGACTACGGCAAGGTCGAGGCGATCGCCTACACCGTGCTGCTCTTTGTAGCCGGGATGACGGACAACGTCCTCAAGCCGCTCATGCTCGGTCGGGGCGTCGACGCGCCGATGCCGGTCATCCTGCTCGGGGCGCTCGGCGGAATGGCAACCGGCGGTATCCTCGGCATGTTCGTCGGCGCCACGCTGCTGGCCCTCGGATACCAACTGTTCACCGGTTGGGTCGCGGTCAAACGGGGCGCAGCGGAGTCCGCCCAAGAAACGGAAACCGCAGAGGCAACCTGAACCGACGATCGTTAGTAAGTACGCCGCGCAGAACGTCGAGCGAAACTGTGAGGGCTCAGCGCGGCGTCTGGAGTTGGCCTTGCGGCGTGGCGGGCTGCACCGAGGGTTGATCAAGCACTTCTCGGACATCAGTTATGAAGTACTCCGTCTCGCCGAAGCATGAGGTCGGTACGAATTTGTGTTGCTGGTAGGACAACACCACCCGTTTCCCGCTGAGGGCATTGATCCTGGCGGCCAGCGCATCGTCACGCACCGTGAAGACGAATTTCTCCGGAATGGCTCCCGGCATCGTCACCATGGCGATCTCTCCCTCCCACGTCTTGCACAGCCACCCCTTGGTGGAGAGTTTCTGGATATAGCCAGCCCGTTCACCCTCGGAATAGCTCCAATTCAGGGTGAACCAAATCCAGACGAGCGTCAGCAACAAAAGTGCAGCGACGACGATCAGCACCACGCGCAAAGCTCTGGACTTCATCAAGCAAATCTCATTGGATGGAGTCGGTACATCATAGCAAAGTCCTGAAGCTGCCTATTGCACTGCGCACCGGTGTTCATGACTGTTCGTGGTCCGTCGCTGCTTCGCCCGTAGCCCAACGCCCGGATCGCCGACCTGCTGTGTTTACTCATCCCCCGACGACCGGCGGTCGGACGTCCTCATGGAACACCACGCGCGAGAACCAACCCGCGACCACGGCACCGACGATCGGAGCCACCCAGAAGAGCCACAACTGTTGGAGCGCCCAGCCGCCCACCAAGAGAGCCGGTCCCGTACTGCGCGCAGGATTCACGGACGTGTTCGTCACCGGGATACTGATGAGGTGAATGAGCGTGAGACACAGGCCGATCGCGATCCCCGCGAAGCCGGTCGGCGCCCGCGTGTGCGTCGCGCCCAGGATGACGATAAGGAACATGAATGTCATCACGACCTCGCAGACAAGCGCGGAACCGAGGCCGTATTTTCCTGGCGAGTGCTCGCCATAGCCGTTCGATGCGAAGCCGGCCTGGAGATCGAAGCCGGCCTTACCGCTCGCGATGAGATAGAGAACCCCGGCGGCGAGCACTGCGCCCAGCACCTGTACGATCACATAGGGCAGCAGTTTCGACCCGGGGAAGCGGCCGCCGGCCCAAAGCCCGAAAGAGACCGCCGGATTGAAGTGACCGCCCGAAATGGGTCCGAGAGCGTAGGCCCCCGTCAGCACCGTCAGGCCGAATGCGAGCGACACGCCGGTGAAGCCGATGCCCAACTCGGGAAACGCCGCGGCAAGCACCGCGCTGCCACAACCGCCGAGAACTAGCCAGAAAGTGCCGATGAGTTCCGCTGCCAGTGGTGCCATCGTTGATTCTCCTTAGGTCTGCTGGCCCTGCCAATCGTACCGTTGCCGGTTCGGGCTAATACGCCCTTGCTCACATGCGGCTTGATGTACGGACAACATGCGCGAGATGTGCGGATCGAATACGTCGCCGTGCGCAGATCTTGCCTGGGCCGCTTACCGTGGTGCCTGCTCGGGCGCAGCCGATCGTCGGGCAGCCGATACGGTGGGCGCAACCAGCACGCGAACCGGGCACTACGGAAGCGTGCGAGTGTCACGTTGCGCGACGGGTCGCGCGGGTGCAGTCTGCTTCACGCTCGGCAAGTTGTTCACGCCTGTTTTCGCCGACGCACGATGACGAACGCCGCCACCGCAACGAGCACGGCGATCACCCAGTACCACAACGTCCCCTGCCCAGCGGGTTCGGCCGGTTGCGATGCGGGCGGGGCCGCGCTCGGCGGGGGAGGGGCGGCCGGCGTCATGGGCTGCGCTGGAGCTGCCGCCGCTACCTTGGTTGGAGGTGGTTCGGGCTCGTCGAGTGTCGCCTGCACTTCCTTGTCGGTCAGGACGATAGGCGGTCCGTCCGTGATGACCGTCGCCGACAGCTTGTCGCCGCGCCGGAGATCGGACAAGCGGACCGGGCTTCCATCCTTGAAGATCCGGATACCCTTGGTGTCCAGCTCGGTTTGGGTGAACTTGCGCGCGCCATCGGCTGTGCGCACGGTCATCGAAACAGGCGACGCGCGCAGCACTTCGGCCTCGCGCACTTCAGTGACGACGACCGGCTTGATCGTGGTCGTGGTCGTGACGGCGGCCGTGCCTTTCATGCCCGCCTTCAGCTCCGACACCGACATCTTCTTGCCGTCGACCGTAAAGCGGAAATCGTCCGGCACAGTGAGCTCCTGCGTGCCTCTTTCATCGCGGACGACGAGCTTGTTCCCATCGACCGAGATCACCTCGAAATTGCGCACGTCGACGGTGGACGTCGTCTGTCCCAGGGGAGCACCCGCGAACGCGAGCCCCAACGCAACCGTCACGATGACCCCGGAAAGCCAACTCGCGTTCATTCTCATAGTTCGGCTCCTTAGGTTTGCGGAGCGCTCCCGCCTGCCGGCGCGCCACTCCGGCGGCAGGACCACTTCGCGCTGGTTCCACCCATCGAGAGCGCCTGCGCGCCGGCAGCAATGAGCTTCGGCGCCTCGACTTCCGGTTTCCGGAAGCTCGGCGATTGCGGCTAGTTGTTGACGACTCGGCCGCTCCCTGACAACGGGGCGCCACCGGACACCGCTTGCACTTTGAGCGTGTAGTCGGTGCCCCACGGAAACGCATCGGCGTTCCAGTTGGTGCAGACGTAAACGGTGTTGGTCGTCCACGGATAGCAGAATCGTGGATCATTGCTCTTGAAGTACTCCGCCGGGAAGTTGGCGGCCTGGTCGACGAAAATGTAGCCCGGTGTCGCCAAGTACCAGACCATCTTGACGGCGGGCGCTGCGCGCGGTGTGACCGTTATGGTAGCCGGATCGATTGATACCTGGTTGCCCTGGACCGTTACCTTGATGTTGCGGCAGTTGCCACCGTCGGGATTGCAGGCTTGAGCGAACGCCCCCGACGTGAACCCAGCAGCAAGTGCGGAAACCGAAACAGCAGACAGGAACGCCAATTTCTTCATCGATTATCTCCCATCAGTTAACCCGAGAATGCCCAACAGTGGAACGGCGACCAAAAGGCTTTAACACTTCGCTCTTCCCCGAGCCTCGACCTTCGTCCACGGCTGGACCAGAAACACATTGGTGCACTTCGCGAAAAGCTGTACCACCACAACGAAGCATTGTCCGGCATCGGACAGCTTGCGCAAGTAGTATACAGTTCATGCTGTACACCGTACAGCCTACAGCCTATCATAGGCGTGGGCGCGGGGACAGGGACACCACGTGGTGGACACCGCTCGGTGAATCTGAATACCGGCTCGTGCAATCGACAAGCCCACTGAACGGGAGGGAGTATGAATCGTCGCATGATGGTATTGGCAGTGGCTTTCGCGTTGGCCGCGCCCGGCATCGCGCTCGGCGCAAGCAAGGCGGAAGAGCAGGCGGAGGTGCGCAAGGCGGCGCAGGATGCACTCGCCGCGGTCTACAATGCGCAGCCGTCGGCGCGCAAGGCCGTCGAGTCCGCCGCCGGCTACGCCGCCTTCAGCAACTTCGGCATGAAAATCCTCGTCGCTGGGGGCGGTTCCGGTGAAGGCATCGCGGTCAACAATAAGACCAAGGCGGCGACGTACATGAAGATGGCAGAGGTTCAGGCTGGCCTGGGTTTCGGGGTCAAGAAATTCCAGGTGGTCTGGGTGTTCGAAACCGAGAAGGCGCTTAACGACTTCGTCAACTCGGGCTGGGAGTTCGGCGCACAGGCGACCGCCGCAGCGAAGAGCGGTGACAAGGGCGCCGCCTACCAGGGAGCGGTCGCGGTGGCGCCGGGGGTCTGGCTCTACCAACTCACTGATAAGGGCTTGGCGCTCGAACTCACCGCCAAGGGAACCAAGTACTACAAGGACAGTGACTTGAACTGACGCGTTCGGCACGCCGGCGGTCGTTCGACGCCGCTCGCTTCGTCGGCGGCCGTCAGCGGTCCGGTGTTCGTTCCACGGGCTTGCCGCCTTTGTCTTTCTCGATGGCGGCCACCAGGTCTTTTGCACCCGAGCCCCATCGGGAGACGACTCTGATCGCATCGGTGAAGGGGATGTCGACCGGGTGTACCCGTTGCCGCTCGAGAATGTAGACGGCACCTGCGAACGGCGTGGGGATCGACGGGACGAAGACGGTGTAGCGCCCGTCCTCGAACTCTTCGATGATGAACGCCGGGACAAGGGCGTCTTCGATCTCGACCAACGCGGCCTTCCAGGTGCTCCCGCGGCTTTGCCCCGCCACCTGGTGCGTGAGGCTCCGGATAACCCCATAGCCAGGGATCTTTTCGAAGACAGTCCTTTCGATCCAGTTCCGGACCCTTTTCCCCATGCCTGTTCCAACGGAAGCGCCAATGGCGACCAAGATCGCGAGAACGAGGAGAAGGGAGAGGAGCTCATCGGCGGGGACCCAGTCGGGGAGAAGGTGGGCGAGTGGACGCACCAGATTGGCAACCGACTTCATTCCCTTTAGCAGGAGTAAGACGGCGAGGTACGCCGGAACAACGATGAGCAAACCTCGAAATAGCGCCTTTGACAGAGACACAGCTAGCTGCTTCATGGGTTGCCTTTCTTTGCTCTGGAGTTGACTGCGTCGCCTTCGTTTCTCGTGTCGGGAAGGAAGGTCATTCTGGCTGATTGCTCAAGCGGCATCCGTCAATGCGTGACGAAGAGCACCCACGGCGTCCCGATCAGCAGGAATATCGCAAGGAACGCAAGCGTGGTGAAGAATCCCAGCTTGTAGAGCTCGCCCTGCGTGAGGTAGCCGCTGGCTGCGAAGATGATGTTCTGGCTTCCGCCCTGAGGGGTGATCACCGAGAAATAGCTGCTTGCGAAGAGCAGCCCAAACGCCATCAGCGGCGCCGGCACGCCGCCGCGAACGCCCACGTCGAGAAACACACCGAGCAGCGCGAGTATCTGCGACGACTGACTCACGAACAGGTAGTGGATGCCGACGTAGAGGACGATCAGGCTGACATACAGCATCGGCCACGACAGGCCACCAAGGTGCGATGCAAGCCGCTCGCCCGCATAGTCCATGAAGCCGAGTTCGTTCAGCTGCCCGCTCAGGGCGAAAAGCACTGCGAGCCAGAGGAAGGTCGCGAGCGTGTCACCCTGCTCGGAGATGTCGTCGAGCGTGAGCACGCCCGCCACCAGCAATACGCCGAGGCCCATGAACGCGACGCTGGTCACGTTGATCTTCAGCCTGTCGGCGAGCACCCAGCCAGCGACCATCAACGCAAAGGTGATCGCCGTGATCCATTCGTCTCGCGACATCGGGCCCATGCTGGCAAGTTCCGCGCGTGCGGCTAAGGGAGCTTCCGGCGTCTTGCCGACTCGGGGCGGAAACAATTTCGAGACGAGCAGAGGCAAGATGGCAATCGCAGTAAGCGCAGGCACGCAGGATGCGAGGATCCAGGATCCGAATTCGATCTTGACCCCGAATTTCTCCGCGATCTGCACGCCGATCGGGTTGCCCGAGGTGGCGGTCAACCAGAGGGCGGACGAAACGGCGAGGCTCGCCATCCCGCAGAACATCAGATAGCCACCGAGCCGCCGCCCTTCGGGGTCCTCGGGATTGGAGCCCGCTCCCTTGGCCACGGAAAGCACGATCGGAAAGAGCACGCCACCGCGCGCTGTGTTGCTGGGAAACGCCGGCGCGATGGCCGCGTCGGTCAGCACGATGCTGTAGGCAAGGCCGAGAGAGGACCCACCGAAACGGCCCACCATGAAGAGGCTGATGCGCCGGCCGAGACCGGACTTCACCACCGCCTGCGCGACGACGAACGCGACCACTACGAGCAACACGCTCGTATTGGCGAAACCCGAGAATGCATCCTTCGGCGCGATCGTCCCGGTAAGGACGACGGTTCCCACGGCCATCATCGCAGCCGTGAGGAGCGCGTATGCGTTGAGCAGCACCGATGCGATCGCCGCGACGAAGATCGCGAACAGGTGCCATGCCTGCGGCGTCAGGCCGGCCGGAATCGGCGCGAACCAGATCCCGATCGCAATCACGAAGGGCGCTGCCCGCTTCAGAGTCAGGTTGGGTAAGATCACAGTTCGGACCTCATGCGCTGGGCTGGCCGAAGCGAACGCGGCCCTTGAGGCCCACCGCGCGTCCCTGGATCGAACCGTCGTCCGACTCGATTACGTACTGCCAGGCGAACTCGTAGGAGCCCGTCACGCCGGCGTAGCGGCCCGTGCCGCCCAGGATCGTACCGGTGATGCGGTTTCGCTCTGCCGTGCCTTCGCCTTTGAGCTCGCTGAACACCTGGTCGCCGCGCTCGTCCGTCCAGACGCTCCGGCCCACGAGACCTGTGTTGCTGTCGGTGAGAGCGATGACTTCCGCGCGGAAACCCACGCCTGGCCGATCCGCCCCGGTAAGCAACATCGTGCCCTGCAGTTGGACGATCGAGGCTTTTCGCTCTGCGCCGAGTGCAATGGTCTGACGGGTACCGGCGGCGTTCCAGGATCCATCGAACTCACGCCATTCAGCCGCTACAGCCGCGGGCTTTGACGGCTCCACTGTCGACCCGCACGCAGCCGTTGCGAGTGCGATAGCGATCAGGACGAGACGCCCCAGTTCGCTTTGCCGCTTCCATGACAGGAAGTCCACGTTTCCCCTCGAGAGAATTCCGCGGTAACCATGGCGTGCGAGTCATCGCGAACATGCGCAACCCGAGACAGGCCGCGCGAAAATCAATCCATTGTCGGAGCGCTACATATCCTCATTCGCCCGCGGCACGTCACCTGAATGGCGACTCGCGCGGGCGGCAGCGCTACTTGGCCCCGCGTTTCGCAATGCGTGCTTTCCCGGCGCCGGCAGGCTTGGCGCCCTTGCCGGTGGCGGCCTCATAGGCCTGCCTGTAACCCCGCGCAATGGCGCGCACTGCCCGACCGATGTCGTCGTAGACGTGATCGTCGAGGTTTGCGAACGATATGCGCACCGACCAGTCCGGCGCGGCAAAGCCACTGCCGTTGAGCAACACGATGCCGTGGTCCTCGGCCAGCCGGAACACGATGTCGAGCGGATGCACATTCGCCTTCATCCACTTGACGATGTCCTCGCCCAGGTGCTTCCGCGCGAAGAACTCGAAGTCGATCAGGCCGTAGTACCAGTCGAAGTACTCGTTTGGAGGAAGCTTGAGGTCCAGCCCCTCGAGTGTCGCCTCGACGCGCTTCTTGACGATGCCGATGCAGGCCTTCTGATAATCCTTCTTCTCGTCCATCAGCTCGGCGAGCGAGAACAGCGTCATCATGACCTGTTGCGGAAGTGACAGGCCCGCCGTGTGATTCAGCGCGACGTCGCGGCTGTCCGCCACGATGCGGTCGATGAAGGCGAGCTTGCGCGGCTCGAGCGTGAGTCCGCCATAGCGCTTGTCCAGCATCTTCTTGATGGGCTCGGGATGTCTCGCAATCATCTCGTCGAAGATATTGTCCTCGTGGACCGCGACCGTGCCCAGGCGCCAGCCGGTGCAGCCGAAGTACTTGCTGTACGAGTAGACGCCGATGGTGTTCTTCGGGAACTCACCCATCAGCGAACGGAAGCCCGGCACGAAGGTGCCATACACATCGTCCGTCAGCAGGATGAGATCCGGACGCTTCTTGAGCACGGCCCCGATCTTCTTGATCGTGTCGGGATCGAGCGCCACCGCGAACGGGTTGCCCGGGTTGACGATGAAGAACGCCTTGATCTTGGGATCGAGGAGCTTCTTGATTTCTTCATCCGGGTACTGAAACTGATGCTCCTGCGTCGCGTGCACCTCGACGAACTTGAGGTCGTAGTCCTCCAGGTGGGCCATCTCGATGTACGGGGTGAAGATTGGCACGCCGAGCGCGATCGTATCGCCGGGGTTGATGATCCGGTTGCTCTTCAGCGATTTGAAGATGTAGCACATCGCGGCGGTGCCGCCCTCGACCGCGTAGATCTTGAACTTGCCTTTTGGTCGCGGGGTTCCGCACATCGCCCACTGCAGATACTCGTGGACCACCTGTTCGTTGTGCACCAGCATGCGGTCCGGCACCGGGTAGTGGTCGCCGATGATGGAATCCACCAGCTCGTGCACGAACTTGTCGGGGTCGAAGCCGAACTTCTTCACGGCCCACGGCACCATCCGCTGCAGGAAGGGCGCGCCCGGCATGTCGTCGTGTTTCTTCAGCCAGCCTTCGAGCCGGCCCGCAACGCCCGCGGCCTTGGGCATGCCGCCGACGCCCGGCGGCAGGTCGAGCACGCGCTTGCTCTCGGTGATCGCGAACTGCCCGAGTAGAAAGAACGCCTCGCGCGGTTCGGTGGCAACCCAGTTCGGGTTGCCGCGACCGGCGTTCAGGTAGGAGATGGAAGACTCCAGCGCGGCCTTCGAGGCCACCTTCTGGAGGAAGTCCTTGATCTCGAACGGGCCCAGTTTCTCGTATTGTTGGAGCTTTATATCGTCCATTCAATTCTCCTTGCGGGTTCATTGGCCGGAAGTGCGCGCCTCATGAAAGCAGCATGATGATGACCATGCCCCAGATCGTCAGCAGGGTGTTGCCCACGGCGTAGGTGACGGTGTAGCCGAGCGCCGGGATCTGGCTCTTCGCCTGGTCGCAGACCAGACCGAGCGATGCCGTCGTCGTGCGCGCCCCGGAAACGATGCCGAGGTTGAGCGCGTCGTGGAAGCGGAACACGTACTTGGCGATGAACATGCCGAGAATCAGCGGGATGGTGGTCGCGAGCGCGCCCCAGAGGAAGAGACCGATGCCCTGCGTTTTCAGGCCGTTGACGAAGCCCGGGCCGGCGGAGATGCCGACGATGGCGATGAAGATGTTCAAGCCGACCGAGTTCATGAACCAGACGGTGGGCGTCGGGATGCGCCCGAAGGACGGGCGCACCGAGCGCAGCCAGCCGCCGATGATCCCGGCAATGAGCGCCCCGCCGGCGGTCGACAGCGTGAGCGGCACGCCGGCCACTTTGAAGACCAGCGCGCCGATCAGCCCGCCGACCACGATCGCGGCGCCGACGAACGCCATGTCGGTGACGTCGGTCGGACGGTCGGCGACGCCGAGCAGCTTGGTCACGGCGGCGGTGTCCTGCGTGCGGCCGACGACGGTGAGCAGGTCGCCGCGATTGATCTCGGTGCTCGGCAGGATGGGAATGTCGGTGGCGGTCGCGCCGCGCGTGATCTTGCGCAGGAACACGCCGCGCGCGGCCGGGCGCGTCGCCAGCTCTGCCAGCGTCTTGCCGTCGACCTCCTTGTTCGTCACCAGGACGTCCACGCCCTCCACCGGCATGGCGAGCAGCTCGCGGTCGTCGACTTCCTCTGCGTTTTGCAGCAGATTCACGAGGACCTCGCGTTCGCCCGCGACCGCGATCACGTCGCCCTCTTTCAGGACGGTGTCCGCGGTCGCGTCCATGATCTTTCCGTCACGGCGAAGGCGCAGGATGAACAGGCGCGAGTCGGGAACCAGCGCCTCGGCCTCGGCCGCCCGCAGCCCGGCCGCCTTGCCGCCCTGCCGCACCTTGTATGCACGGACCCCGCGCTGATACCAGGCCGTGCCCTGCCCGCCCAGCTCCTTCTTGCCGCCTCCGTGCTTTTCCTCGTAGTCCTTGCAGGCGGCGACGAGGTCGATGCCCAGCAGCTTCGGGCCGAGAACTGCGATGACGATCGCCGAGCCCATGGTGCCGAACATGTAGCTCACGGCGTAGGCGACCGGCATCGAGTCGAGCAGCGCCTTCGCCTGATCGGGCGGCAAACCCAGCCGGTTGATGGCGTCTGTCGAGAGTCCCATCGCGGCGGAGATCGTCTGCGAGCCCGAGTAAAGCCCGGCCGCGTAGCCAAGGTCGTAGCCGGCGACCTTGGCGATCACCACGGCGGCGACCAGGCTGAACACGCACTGCACCACCGAAAAGAGTCGCCTGCGGCAGGCCATTGCTGGCAATCCCGCGCACGAACTGCGGCCCGACGGCATAGCCGACGGCGAACAGGAACATGAGGAACGAAAACGCCTTGAGCGGCTGGTTGATCGTGATCCCGATCTGCCCGATCACGACGCCGGCGATCAAGGTGGCGGTCACCGCCCCGAGGCCGATCCCCTTGAAGGTGAACTTGCCGAAGTAGTACCCGAAGGCGAGCGTCAGAAAAATCGCGATTTCCGGGTACTGTTTCAGCGCAGCGAAGAACCAGTCAATCATGATGTGCTCCGTTTAGATGGCGCCGTAGAGCAACTCGTTTGGGCGGGTCGATCGGTATTGGCTTTGGCAACTGGCCAGACAGCCGTAAATAAATGCATGCATCAGTTATCACCCTTTCTTGGCTGGTGCTTTGCCCTTGGCTGCTGTCTTGCCCTTGGGTGAGGGTGCGTGCGCCGGCGTATCTTGTCCGCCCCGACGCGCCTTGCCGATGGCCGACAGCTTGATCAGCTTCAGGCCGCGCACCGCGTTGAAGCCGTGGATTTCCTTGACGTCGAGCTTGCGCATGAATCCGATCGTTTCGGCGTCGATCACTTGCCCCGGGACCATGATCGGAAAGCCGGGCGGGTACGGGATTACGAAGTTGGCCGACACCATTTCCGGGCCGCCCTTCAACCGCTCGTCGATCTTCGGGCTCATCAGTGGAATATATTCGCAGTCGTCTTCTTCGTAGGCTGCGAAGAAGCCGCCGCGCATGTCTCCCTCGAGCGTGATGCTGTCGGGGTCCTCGCGGTAGCCGTCGTGGAAACGGCTGAAGTTCGGCAGGTCGGGTACGTCTTCCATCAGGCTCTTCACCCGTGCCGCAAATGCGGCGCGCCCGGTGTCGCCGCCCTCGGCGAGCCGGGCCTCGATTTCCTGCGAGATCTCGAGCAGCACTTTGATCAGCAGCGCAACGTCGCTACGCGTGTTGTTGATGTTGCTTTGCAAGAGCACGCTGTTGCGCGAGGTCTTGTTGAGCTGGACGTTGTATTTCGAAGCCAGCAGGTTCTTGAACGAGGTTCCGTCGTAACCCGCGGTGCCGCATACCAGTGTCATCCGCGTGGGATCGAGGAAGAATTCATCCTCCTTCACGGCCTTCAGCGCCGTCATCCAGGTGCTGCCCGGGGTGAGGAAGTCGCGAAAACCGGAGCTGCGAAACTCAGCCGGTATCATGGCGTCGGCGCCAAGAACACGGAAGTACTTGGAGATGATCGGGTGGTCGGCAACGGCGCGGCGGATCGCGAAGGCGATCTCGAACGCGCGCATGACCAGTTCGTAGCCTTCGAGCTCCATCTGCCGACGGGCGATGTCCAGCGACGCGATGATCTGCGCGTTAGGCGACGTCGACGCATGGATGAACACCGCCTCGCGGAAGGCAGACACGTGGTGGTTGTAGTCCTCGTCGCGCACAGCAACGATCGAACCCTGGCGCAGGGCCGACATCGATTTGTGCACCGAGTCGGTTTCGTAGACACGAATGCGCATCTTGCGCGGGTCCGGAACCAGATGCCGCTTGAGCAGGCGCGCATCCTTGGGGTCGAGATCCTCACCGAGCTCGGCGGCCTGCGCCTGCCACGCCGCCAGTGCGGCGGGGCTTGCCCGCCACTCCTCCAGCGCAGCCGCCGCGCCCATCGCCGTGCGCGGGCGCAGGAACGGCGACCAGCGCGCAAACCCGAACCACGCCTCGTCCCACAGGAAGATCAGGTCCGGCTTGATGGCCAAGCACTCTTCCATCACCCGGCGGGTATTGTAGACGTGCCCGTCGAACGTACAGTTGGTGAGCGTCACCATCTTCACCCGATCGAGCCGTCCTTCCGCCTTGAGGTCGAGCAGCGCCTTCTTGACGGTGCGCAGCGGCACCGCACCGTACATCGAGTATTCGGTCATCGGAAAAGCCTCGACGTACAGAGGCTGGGCACCCGACAGCACCATCCCGTAGTGGTGCGATTTGTGACAATTGCGGTCAGCAATCACGATGTCACCCGGCGCCGTCACCGCCTGGTAGACCATCTTGTTGGATGTCGAGGTGCCGTTGGTGACGAAGAACACGTGATCAGCGCCCACAGCCCGGGCAAATTTTTCCTGGGCCACCTTGATGGTGCCAGTCGGCTCGAGCATGCTGTCGAGGCCGCCCGTGGTGGCCGAAGTTTCCGCGAGGAACAGGTTCTGTCCGTAGAACTCGCCCATGTCCCGGATCCAGTTCGACTTCATGATCGACTTGCCGCGCGCGATCGGGAGCGCGTGGAACGTGGCGATCGGCCGTGCGGCGTAATTTTTCAGGTTGTCGAAATGCGGCGTGGAAAAACGGTCGGCGACACCTTCGAGAATGTTGAGGTGCACCTCCATCATTTCCTCGACTTCATAGAACACACGCCGAATCATCGAGGCCGCCGGATCACCCGCCAGCTTTTCCACCTGCCGGTCGGTCAGGAGGTAGATGTCGAGTTCGGGGCGGATGTGCTTGATGAAGCGCGCCAGGGTCACTCCGACTTCACGTGGCGCGAAGCTTGTCACGTCGAGCTCGGGCTGCGCAGCAAGCAGGTCGCGCAGCAGCGGCACGTCGTGCTGGGACGGCACCGGGATCCCGTCAAAGATCACGACCGCTTCGATCTTGCCGTTCAGGATGACGCCGAGGAGGGCATCTTCGACGCTGCCGACCAGCACCGGCTCGTAGATCATCGCGTCCTCGACGCGCCGCAGGCGGCGGATGTCGCGGGCAACCTTCGCGCGATTGGCGGACG
The DNA here is from genome assembly GCA_963829375.1 of uncultured beta proteobacterium. Lineage (GTDB taxonomy): Bacteria > Pseudomonadota > Gammaproteobacteria > Burkholderiales > Casimicrobiaceae > PALSA-1003. The sequence goes on from CAWHIS010000004.1 coordinate 282,571, forward strand.
GCGTGGGCGTGACGAACAGCGTCTCGAAGTAGGGCCGGTGGGCTTCATTGCCGCCGAGCCCTCCTCGCAGGCGGTCCGGCTCGGCGTCCGTAGCGTCATCCGCGGTCTCCCACTCGCCGCCGTCGTAGCGATAGTTGCCCGACAGCAGCGCACCGCTCATCCTCTGCACCATCCGCGCGGCGCCGTGCGCGTCGTCGCTGCTGATGCGTTCGGTGAGCGCGTTCATCAGCCGCGGGCCGGGGTAGGCGAAAAAGTCCTCGAGCGCGTTCAGTTCCGCAAGCGCCGCTTCTACCGCGGCGCGTCCACCGCGCTTGCCGCTTTGCGCATCGGCTGCCCAGGTCTGCGCCTTGGCATTCAACTCTCGCCAGCGATCCAGCCGCATGGATGACGTGGAAAGGAAGTGATCGAGTTGCGCGACGCTGGGGGCTTCTTTTGTCATGGCATTTTCTCCGTGTTCATTGGCCACCTTGCCTCCCCCTACGGCATGGAAGCCCTTTTGTCTACTTTGTCCTTGCGATCCTCGCGCGCAATCCGGTCCCCGCCGCGCTATCGCGTCAGCTTGCTTTCCTTTTGCGCCTGCGCTTTGGCGATCGCCATCGGAATGACAGCTTCGAACGCGGCCTTGTAGTCGGCCCGATTCGCGTCGGTGAAGCCAGGCGCCGAAATCGTGACCCCGCCCTTCTTGGCGGTCACGATCGTGAAAGCCACAGGCTTCACGTCCTGGGGCCAACCAAAACTGATGTGGCCCCACGGCGAATTTACTTCGATGGATCGCCCCGGCGCCGCCGTGATCTTCTCGATGCCCGCGCCATAGATTTCGTTCACCCGGCCACCCGTGACCTCGAGGAGCCCGGGCTGAATGGCCTTCACCGTGCGCGGGGGGGCCGCGGCAGGAGTGGTCTGGGCGATGCTCACGCCGGCGCCCAGGGCGGCGGCGATCAGGACGACGGCGAATAGTTTGCGCATATGCTTTCCCTTACAGGAAATAATCGATGTTGCCAGCGGCGCTGAGGCTCTGTTTCGGTGCCATGGCATCCGTTTTCGGGGCAGGATCGCGCGCTTCGGATCCTTATCGAGCAATGATCAATACGGTGGATTGACCACGATGTACTGCGGTCCCTGGGGCTGATACCAGGTGCTGCCGCATTGTTGATAGACCATGCCGCCGTAGTTCACCGGCACGCAACTGGGCGGCACGCTTTGCACCATCGAGCCTACGATGGCGGAAGTCACGGCGACGGTAGCGCCCACCGCCGCCGCAGTCGCGACCGGATGGTAGTCATTGTCCCAACCGCCGCCGCAGCAACCGCCATGACCTTCGACATTGACGTTGACGTTGCGGTCGACGTTGACGTTGTTGACGTTGTTGACGCTGCCGCTGCGGACATTGTTGGTGCGAGTATCAGCCCGGCTGTTGTTGACCTGCGCACTCTGCCTGGCGCCGCCGCCACCGGCGGCCGCCTGACCGCCGCCGCCTCCGGCGCGGGCGCCGCCGCCACCACCGCCTCCGGCGCGGGCACCACCGCCGCCACCACCACCGCCACCACCGCCGCGGCCACCCGCGGCATCAGCGTAAGGGGCCAGGGCGAAGCTGGCCAGAACAAGGCCGGCCACCACGGCCGCAAGCAACTTGCCGAATGATGTCTTCATCTTGGCGCTCCTCTACTTGGTCTTCAGCGGAACAATCTCGATCTTGGTAGCACCCTTGGGCGGCGTGAACTTGAACACGGTGTCCTTGAAGTTGGGTTTCAAATTCCAGTCGATCATCGACACCGACTGCGGACGCGCTTCGTCGGTGCGATTGGTGATCACGATCTTGCGCGGCAGCGGCTTGCTCCCGGTGGTGATCCAGATCTGCCAGTCGACCTTGGCCTGGCGAAAGGCGTAGTGGTCACATAGGTCGTCGCCGACGAAATCCTGGCCGGCATTCATTGCCGATTCGAACTTGTCGAGCGGCGCGGCGGGGGTACCCCAGAGGAAGAGATCCTGCAAAGGGAATTGCACACCGTACTTTTCCTCCAGCCGGTCGATAAGGTTGCCGATGGTGCCGACCAGTTCGACGGTCGAGTAGTACTTCTGCGCAGGCGTATAGAGTGTTACCGTCTTGCCGTCGAAGATGAGCACGCGTTCAGAACGGGCGCTGTGCATCGAGACGCGGACCCTGTTCGGACGCTCGACGTCCATATGCGCCGTCGCCGTATGCTGCAGCTTTTGGCCATCGGCCAGAACGCGCTCGCCGGTCAGTTCGGTCGACACCTGAAACCGCTTCAGCGTCTGCAGGAACGCACCCATGTCCTTGAGGGCCTGGACCGACCCGGAATCGACGGCACTCGCCGATGGCTGGGCGGCGCCGGCCGGCGCTGTTTGCGCAGAGGCGCTCGGTGCCGCAAGCGCGATTGCCAGCAGGCTCAGCACCAGAGTCTTTCGTACCATGGTTATCTCCCGGGTTGAGAAAACATTTCTCGAGCAACACGGCGGTGCGGTGCCCTCGGCGTAATGCAGCTGCGTGGACTTAGGATTCGAGCTTAGCTCCTCTGCCTTGAGTCCTGTATTGACTGGCGTCAAGAATCAGGCGACTTGCCTGCAACATATTGTCAGCTACATGCACAATAAGCCCGAACAAAGGCATTTGGCAAATATAGTTACAGTTTGTTTTTTTTGCTTTGGGTGTCTGCGGGTCGCGCCCCGCAGGCACCCAGGTGGTGCGCGGCGCATGAACCGCGAACTGCACTTCCAAGCAAGTTGGGCAGCGCGCTCGATCGGCTGGTCTGGGATCAATCGTTTGTTGAATCAACAGGGCGAAGACCGCGACCAGCAGGATCAGAGTCCAGGCATGCGGCGGTGCCAACCTGATGAACTTCGGCGGCTTCGCGACGCTGGAGCACAATGTTGCCCTCGACTCCAACACAATGCATACGGCTCGTGACGATTTGCGCGCCCTTCCTGGTGGCAGAACGTGACCTGTAGTTAAATTCGTCAGCCA
>CAWHIS010000005.1:0-95196 GCA_963829375.1 uncultured beta proteobacterium
TGATAAGGCGGCGCTTTCCAGTGGGTGCAAATCCCACCCGGCGAATGCTCCAGCCGGAAGCACCGGAGCAGTCATGGAGGTAACGAAATGGCTGAAGCCTTCGGGTAAAGGTGTCACGAAATACGGTGACAGCGCGAGTGTGCAGGCCGTAACGTGAGTGAACGCTGAGCAATCCTCGAAAAGGTCGATGCGCAGGCCCACCCGACAGCCATATCGGGGAAGGCTGACACGACTGGGTGAACGAGCGAAGCAGTAAGCCCAGTCGCTGCGCCGGGGTAGTGGCGACAGCATGTACACACGGAAAGCGCGCGCAACACGGGAAACCCAACTACGTGGTCGAGCGCACGATCAACCGGAAGCCCGTGAGGGACAGTTCGGGCGTGGCGGGGTGGCGGAGAGGCTCGTATTACCGACGAAGTCGGGTAACGCCGATGGAGGAAAGGAGCCTTGGTTCAAGGCGGATGCAGGAAGCGACGAGGGAGTCGAGATTGGGGCAACCCTACGAAACTCGGGAGTCTCCAGGGGTTGCGAAATGCATACCATGTGGAAGCGAAGGGAGAACTCGAACGTGGTTCGAGGAACCCGCCGGCCGGAGACGGGCGGCGCAGGTAGTTGCGGGCTATTGTCATGATCGATGGAGCTGGGAAACGCGCACTCGGCAGATTTACCATCGACCTTGGCACACGCGACTTTCCGTGGGCGAAAGCATAATGTCTTGTCCGAGAGCCGGATGCGGGAAATCCGCATGTCCGGTTCGATGAGCGGCGACTGGAAACGGAGCCATGGTGTTGCTAGTGGGGCACCGCGAACCGAAAGGCGCGGCAACAGAGATGCCACACCTATCGCCACCGCGCCAGTCGTCGACTCTACCGATAGATACTATGAAGGACTGTTCGTGACTTGCCCCCTTGAGTTAAAACGAGAGTTCGACGAACTCGATTTAACGGAAGGAGAGCGAAATGAATGCGTCTGGAACAGCCCTTCAAGGAAAGCATACGGCAGAAGCGAGCGAGCTGTACATGGCGTTCGAACTGAGTGAGAAGAACTGGAAGCTGGCGCTGAGCGACGGGGTGCGCAGCCCGAGCCGCTATACGGTGGCGGCAGGGGACACTGCGAAGCTGCTCGAGTGCATCGCCAAGGCCAAGGCACGCTGCGCGCTGGCGCCGGAGGCGAGAGTGCACAGCTGTTATGAAGCCGGACGCGACGGCTTCTGGCTGCACCGCTGGCTCCTCGCGCAGGGTATCGACAACGTCGTGGTGGATTCGGCGAGCATTGAAGTGAACCGTCGCGCACGGCGCGCCAAGACCGACCGGCTGGACGCTGACAAGCTGCTCTCGATGTTGCTTCGCTACCACGCGGACGAGTCTCGGGTGTGGTCGGTGGTGCGGGTGCCCACGCCGGAAGAAGAAGACGCGCGGCGAGCGCATCGGGAACTGGGGCGGCTGGGGCACGAGCGCACCGCGCACAGCAATCGGATTCGTGCGTTGCTGGTGTTACACAATCTGCGGGTGAAGCATGTCGGCGGGCGGCTGTGGCAGCGCTGGTGGACGGGCCATGCGCAGGAGCTTGCGCCGGGTGTGCGTACCGAGATCGAGCGCGAGAGCGAGCGGTTGTTGCTGGTCAAGAAGCAAATGGAAATGATTGAGGCTGCGCAACGCCAGGCGGTGGCCGCTGGCAGCGAACCGCAAGTCGCTGGGCTGGCGCAGCTACGCGGGATCGGTATAACCAGCGGCTGGGTGTTGGCGAAGGAGCTGTTTGGTTGGCGACGCTTTCGCAACCGGCGCGAGGTGGCAGGCTGTCTCGGGCTGACGCCCTCGCCTTACGCCAGCGGGGAGAGCGAAACCGAGCAGGGCATTTCCAAGGCCGGCAATCGACGGGTGCGTACTTTAATGGTGGAGCTCGCTTGGAGCTGGCTGCGCTACCAGCCGCAGAGTGAACTGAGCCAGTGGTTTAACCGACGCTTCGCCAGTGGTGGCAAGCGCATGCGACGCATCGGCATTGTGGCGCTGGCCCGGCGCCTGGCCATTGCGCTATGGCGCTACCTGGAGGACGGACTGGTCCCGAGCGGGGCGCAGCTCAAAGCCATCGACGGGTAGGTTAGAGAACGTTATTGAACATGGCGGAGAAGGATGCATCGTGAGCATTAAAGGTCAACGCGCCCGAAACTGGCGCGGGTCGCCGGCGAGCGACCGTCCGCATAGATGGGGCGCGTTGGTAACCGGGGTTTGGACCCAGCGCTTCGCGCGCATGTGGTATGTGGTGACCGGCCGGGTGCCGGCACGGATAGAAGTTCGACCGAGCAACGGGCTCGGCTCTATACACCCCGACCTTTGAATCTCAGATGCATCTTGGGTCAGCGACACGCAAAGCACCTGCAACCGAATCATGGATAACGACGTCACGACAACTGCACAAGAGGAGACAATCCACTGAAACACTGAACACCTGAATTCAAGGGGGCTTGACAAACGTCCTCATAGAAGCGCCAGTTGACGAGCCCGGACTGAACGACCGGTTTCGCGCTTGCACCCGTTCACGGCGCTGCACCCAATAACGGCTGAGTGTCGGTCTTGGTCCTTGCATGGAAGGCGCATCAATTGTCCGTCAGGTCGAATTCCGATTAGGACACATCATTGCTGCTTAGGATTGCGTCATGCTCGGCCCGCTACCACCTGATCTGCCTGCCGCCTCGGCGTCGTCGCAGAGCTACGTCATTATCCCGTTCTGCGTCCCGTTCTTCGATCATCCCGGCGGATGCTACACATGCCGGTGGTTTGGTGAGCGCCGTGGCGGAGCCGTATGGTGCTGGTATTCGGGCGGGGGAGGACACCTGCGCTCCCAAGCAAATCGTGGCTGCGCATTCTGGGAGCGGCAGCCGGGCAGTGATGATTGAGAGGTCGCTCGCCGTGCGAACGTCGGGCCACGGGTCTCTCATAAACGCCAGGGGATTCAGTTCTCCGTAGCGATTACGTCAAGCGTGGTGTCCACAAGGATCGCACCTGGACCATCAACCAGCCGAGGAGTATCACGATGAGTCGAGAAGCCGTTACAGCCAGAATTGTCGCGGCCAAGGTTGCGAAGAACATCAAGTGGGCGGATGTGGCGAAGAAGGTCGGCCAAAGCAAGGAGTGGACGACGGCAGCGTGTCTGGACCAGATGATGCTTACGGCAGCACAGGCCAAGGTGGTGGGCAAACTATTCAACTTGACCGCCGACGACATCCTTTGGCTGCACCGCGTCCCCTACAAGGGGTCACTGCCGACCGCAGTACCAACCGACCCGCTCATCTACCGGGTGTACGAGCTGGTGAACGTCTACGGCACGACGATCAAGGAGCTGATACACGAAGAATTCGGAGATGGCATCATGAGCGCTATTGATTTCTCTATGGACCTGACGCGCGAGCCAGACCCCAAAGGCGACCGTGTTCGCATCGTAATGAGTGGCAAGTTCTTACCGTACAAAACGTACTGACCAGTGCGCCAGGCGGACAGCTCGCCGGCGGCGCTTACGCGCTGTCTTCTCGGTGCAGGTTAGTTTCGTCCCTGAGGGACCATGCCCGTTGACCTTGCCGCGTCACTACCCTTGTTTCTGCCTCGCGCAGTAGCGTGGGCGGAAGCACAGGCCGGTGTCGTCCTTGCGAACGGCATCCCGCTTAAACAAGCCAGTTTGCAGATTGCGCGCGGGGTCGGTGTCATAAAGCCGGAGAACATTCGTATCGGTGTTGTTGATGACCTGCCGCTTCCTGATGATGCTTCACTACGCGAAGCAGCACTTCAAGCCGGGTTGCTCGGCCCGGGCATGATTGGCTTCGCGCTTGGCTACGCCGTTCTCATTTGTCGTGGTTATCACGCGAACCAACGTTTATTGAGCCACGAATTTCGCCACGTCTATCAATATGAGGCTGCCGGTTCAATAGCTGCGTTTCTTCCGGTCTACTTGCAGCAAATCGTCGCGTTCGGCTATGCGAACGCCCCATTTGAAGCGGACGCGCGGGCACATGAGTATCACTGTGTCAAACCTCTTACTTGACCCGGACGCCTTGCCGTCCACGTTCATATCGCGGCACGTGCGGTAGTGGCTGATGATAGCGGCGTTACATCAGCCACTCCGCGGAAAACCGCGCGAGCTCTAGCTTTCCAGCGATGAAGCAAACTTCGCCATCAGCGGAAATCGCGCTGCCACCTGCTTCCAGTGAGCCGCCGCTTCCAGGATCGGCCGGGTGTCTTTCTCGCCGCAATAACGACTCATCGGTGCTTCCTCCCACCTTGATTCAAGGACTCGATCGCTTATCAGAGTTGAGGTCGCCGCCTTGGAGTCTATCTTTGGAGCCGTTGGAGGTGAACCCTACGTGGCAAAAGCACTTGTCCAGCCTTCCTGATGGACGTCTGATTGGGGTACACCCTAAGAGGACATGTGGACCAATGTCAAAGTGCGTCAGAATAGAGTCGATATTGGAATTACTTGACGAATGTCAGGCAACGTTATAGACTTCTCCGTACAGCCAATCCGGCCTTTCGGAGGCAGCATGCACAAAGGGCAACGCGTCGGATATATCAGGGTCAGTACACTTGACCAGAACACGGAGCGCCAGCTAGACGGGATCGAACTAGACAAGGCCTTCACGGATAGAGCTAGTGGCAAGGACACCAAGAGGCCGCAGTTGGCCGCCGCACTGGAGTACGTCCGGGAAGGGGACACCTTGCTCGTCCACAGCCTCGATCGGCTTGCTCGAAATGTCGAGGACCTTCGCCGGATCGTTCGACAGCTTAACGAGCGTGGCATCTCAATCGAGTTCGTAAAGAACCGCCTTGTCTTTTCAGGTGGCGCGGACCCGAGCGCGCGATTGATGCTCACCATGCTGGGCGCCTTCGCCGAGTTCGAACGCGAACTGATTCGCGAGCGCCAGCGCGAAGGTATCGCCCTCGCCAAGGCGCGGGGGGTTTACAAAGGCCGCAAAAGAGCGCTGAGCACTACAGAAGCCAGTGAGCTAATTGAACAGGCGCACGCGGGAATTCCGAAAGCTGACCTAGCGCGAGCATACGGAATTAGTCGGGAGACGGTCTACCAGTACCTTCGGCAAACCTAGGCGAGAGGGGCTTTCGAGCGGGCCGTAGTTCGCGATGGCGCGGCACCTGCTGGAAGCTAATTGGATTCGCCTCAATGCGCGTCTGGATGCTTCCGGTCGCCTCTGGCTTCGCCATCCTCCTCCCAACATTCCTCTTGAGCAGGGTGTATGCCTGCGTCGTGCCACCCTGCCAGCACTTGTGAAAGAAGGCCCGCATCCGACGAGCGCAGCTCCGCTTGCAGAACGCGCGCGTGGTCCAAATGTGCCTCGAAGTGCTCGCGCGCGCGCCCGTCGATAAGCTCCCGCATTGCAACGTGATCGGCTTCACTCCAATCCGCAGCTTGCGCTTCCCAATTGCTTAGACGGAACCCGGATCGCACCGCGATCAAGCCCGGCGGCCGCTCGATCAAATCGCGTCAATGCCGGCGACCGCGTTCGGCTGTGTACGAATCGCCCAGCAGTTCTCTTATGCGTTCGGCCTCGCCATCGACAAAGATGTCGTGCGCCGCGTGCTCGCGAAGCACTACCGACCAGGCGACTCCGAAACCAATGGCCCTTCTTGGCTGACTGGCTGAACTCGTCGATGCTCGGTCGGCATGACGTCCCGCTCTAAAGAGTTGAGGCGCCCCCGGAGCAACGCCAGTACAGCGCCGGCCGCGCCGGGGATTGCGATTGGATTGGCAGCAATTTCCGCTTCGATGATGTCGAGCAACTCGCGCGCGTAGCCGACTATAACGGCGATGGTAAGAGCGTCGGTGCCGCGCCGATGCAGATCGCGCGCTTCCTCGATCGCTCCCATGAACTCGTCCCATGCCCTGGCGAGTGTGCTCATTTCAGCTTCGGCCCGGCTTCAATGCGGTTCGGCTCGACGTCCTTCTCCAAAATTTGCGAGGCGGTGCGAAGTTGCGCGAGAACCCCGCCGGCGGACGAGAAAATTCGAGGATGCTCATCTGCGTTTCTGCATCCGAGCCTTTTGCGCATTGCCTGCCGCAAGCAACTGCGTGGTCCAGTTCCGGTCATCGAGTCTTTTGATGTGGTCTAACGTCAACGCGACGCGCGCGTGATTGGCGCAGTGTTTCATTTCCGCAGTCTTGGCAGCCTTGGCGATTAGCTCCGCGTCTCGCGCATCGCGTATCGCCCTGTGTGCCTCTTGGGCCGCCACCAGTATTAGCCCCGCTTCGCCCGCTTCGAACTCGCCGGCCGTGACTGCGGTCGCGCAACGCGCCATCGCCTGCCTGAGCGCGCGGAGGTCGCCGGCGCGCGTCGCGCCGTCAATCTGCGCGAGCAGTTCCCTGGCGAGCGTGCTCATCGACTATCTGCTGTCATGATCTTCATCGCCAGCGGTCTGCTTCGGGTGGCCGCTCCAGCGTGCCGATGATGATCTTCGTCGAAGCAATTGCCTGGTCTAGCATGTCGCGTACGGCCTGAATTTTCTCCGGGCCCAGCACGAACGCAGCGGTCTTACCCTCGGCGTTTGTGCCAAAGTCCAAGCGCATCATGACAAGCATATCCAACAGATCGTATAGGCGGCGAGCCGCCGAGTCGTCACGCATTCTTTATGTTTGTAGTCAACCGATGATCCACGACAGATCGTGACGCCAACGGCCGCGAGTCGGCATTTGTGTTGCGCAATGCGGCTTGGTGATGCGCAGCGGTGCCACAGTTTTAGGTGAGCCACCTCCGACCAGACTCTAACTAAAGCAAGTTCCGTACGCGTGCGCCGCAACTGCTCCGAATCAATGTATTGCGAATTTGTTACCCGACTGTTCTTGCGTCTACTGTAAAAGGAGTTGACGGTCGAGATTTCGCGTACAGTGGCGAGCGCCAGCGCCATGCTGGACGGCTCAGACGTGAATAGGTGAGCGCCCCGGCCGTTTCTAGCCGTGGCGTGTGCTGCACAGCATCAGCCGGTACAGCGGCTTTTCACACCGCGACGACGATCCTCGATCACAGTTGCGCCGTCGCGGCTCCCACGAAAGCAGCTAGCGGAAGGAAAGCCGTCGACTGCGATCGTGCGACGCCGGATTCTATGTGCGCTAAGTTGAGCTGTGTCGCCAAGCCGGCGTCGATCCTGCGCCACCCGAGCGCGTGCGCGAACTGACAACTAAGTGGAATGCGATGCTGGGCGGCGAGCCGGTAGAGCGATCGGACTAGTGCGGGGGCTCATAGCAACGGTCATGCCGCCGACGGCGGTCAACTGGCGCAAACGGCCGAGGCTGTGTAAAAACCCTTCGCTATTTCAGGTTCGGGGGTCATCCGACCCTTCCCCGATCAAAAAGAATTGAATGTAGCGCGATCTGAGAGGTCGAGGTTCGGAACAGAGCACGCCAACGCGTTTTTACACAGCCTCGGCCAAGAGCCGCCTTGCGATCGAGAGCTGGGCTCATAGCAACGGTCATGCCGCCGACGGCTTCCGCAAACCGGTCACTCTGGTTGGATGCCCTATTGCAGCCGCCACTGGAATTTGACAGCGCGCGTGGCGCGTGGGCGATCGAATGGCCGTCATGCTGTCCAATATTCCCGCTTCGTGGCGATGTTTGGCATACTGCGAGCCGGCGCGGCACAGGTCGATGTCAATCCGATGGACGCGCCGGGGGAAACGCCGCCGCAAAGGCTTTATCGATTTCTGACCACCTGGAACGATCTTCATGCGCTACCGACTTCGCACCCTCGTCGAACAACTGCTGCATCCCGTGCACACGACATTGAACCGGCATCACCGGTTCGTCACGCACTCTCGCCATCCGCTCCGCGACCGTCGTCTCAATCGCTACCACGCCGCGAGCGTCGAGACGGTATTGCGTCTGATCCGACAGTATCCGAAGCAAGCCTTCAACTATGGGTCGCTCACCATCGGCGGCAAGCCAGCGCCCGTCGTCGAAGAAGTCGTGGTCGGGAAGCCGTTTTGCCAGCTGCGCCGCTTCCATCATGCCGGCACCGCCCAGGCGCCGAAAGTTCTTTTTGTCGCTGCGATGTCGGGTCACCATGCCACCCTCTCGAAGGACACGCTGCGCGAATTCCTGCCGGATTTCGATGTCTACATCACGGATTGGGTGGATGCCCGGTTGGTGCCCGTGGCGGAAGGGCGCTTCGGCTTTGACGAGTATGTGCAGTACCTGGTCGAGTTTCTCGATGCGCTGGGGCCAAACGTGCATCTGGTCGGCTTGTGCCAGGCCGCCGTGCCTGCGCTATGTGCCGCAGCCGTGATGGCCGAGGACAGGCATCCGCATCGGCCGCGCACGCTGTCGCTGCTCGCCGGTCCCATCGACATCCGCGTCAATCGAAACGCGGTCACCAAGTTTGCGAACCACATTCCTCTGGCTCTGATGCGCCTCAATGTGCACAAGGTGCCACCCCGCTATCCAGGTGCTGGACGTCTTGTCTACCCCGGTTACCTGCAGCTGGGGGCGTTCGTGTCGCTGAATCTGCGCACGCATATCGGCAAGCATGTGCAATTCTTCAAGGACGTGGCGCAGGGCAACCAGGCCGCCGCGCAAAAGCATCGCGTCTTCTACGACGAGTACAACGCCATGATGGACGCCACGGCCGAGTTCTATCTCGAGACGCTGGAGCGCGTATTCATGGACCAGCAACTGGCCAGGGGCACGCTGCAGGTGCACGGACGACGCGTCGATTGCGCCGCCCTGAAAGATATTGCGCTGCTCACACTCGAGGGTGCCCAGGACGAGATGGTGGCTGTCGGCGTCACCGAGGCGGCGCAAGGTCTGTGCAGCAAGCTGCCTGCGCGCTTGCGCGAGCACCATGTGCAGGACGGCGTCGGGCACTACGGCATCTTCAATGGTTCGCTCTACAAATCCGATATCGCCCCGCGCATGAAAGCTTTCATGCGCCGTCACGCCGCGGCAAGCGCGAGAGACAAAAGGGCAAGAATAGGGAACGCCATTCCAGCCCGATGATCTTGCCGCTGGTAACGCTTGCCCCGCATGACCACGTGGCCAGCAAGCCGGCTCGCGCATCGACCGCCGGCTCAAGACCAGCCACGAAGAGAAGAACTCATTGAGGAGGGTTCAGCGGGCACGTTTGGGTGGCAACATTGATCCAGACTTGTGACTCGATGAACCTATGTGAGTGCTGGCGACCGAGCGGCCATCGCGCTCATCAAAATGCGGATCCCGATCCTCCGAGCTAACGCCGTCGCTATGTGCCGGCTGATATGCTGTCACCCGCCGCCAGTGAGCGGTTCGGCGAGCGGATGCTCGCCTTCGTCAGTACACTCGCCGCCAACCTACTTAGGGACCGAATGAGCACTTTCCCAGTCCGATCGAACTCGCAGCAAGCTCCCGATCGTTGTCGTCCTCATCCTGATCGTTATCGCCGCCATGGCCGGCAGTGCTTACTACCTGCGGCCACGTTTCGAATCCGTGCCGCCGCAGATCACCGTCTCGCCCGATGTCGACGTCCTGGGCATGGCACCAGTTGAGATCCAGGTCACCGACACGGGGACAGGCTTGAAATCTGTCACGGCGACGCTGTCCCAAGGCGGGACCGAGCATAGCCTCGCTTCCGAGCAGTTCGACAGACCCGTGAGCGAAAAGAAGATTGCGGTGGCCGTGACGAAGGTGTCCGGCGTGAAGGAAGGGCCCGCCGTGCTTCACGTCACCGCACGCGATGCCTCGCTGTGGCATTTCTTCAGCGGCAATGAAGCCGTGCTGGAGAAGAACCTCACGATCGACATCACGCCGCCCACGCTGGAGCTCATCGCCGACGATCGCTACGTGAATTTCGGCGGCGTAGGCGTCATCGTCTACAAGGCGTCGGCGGACACGGCGACGAGCGGGGTGAAGATGGGGGATTACTTCTTCCCGGGCTTCCCCGGCCAGATGAAGGACCATCCGGACCACTTCCTGGCCCTCTTCGCGCATCCCTACAACGCCCCGCCGGAGGCGAGGCCCATGCTGGTCGCCACCGATAAAGCCGGCAACACGCGCGAGATGCGCCTCGTCTACGAGCTCAAGAACGTCCGGTACAAGAAGAGCACCCTCGCTATATCCGACAGCTTCTTGCAGAACAAGGTGGCGCCGCTGCTCATCGACGTCACCGCGCGGCAAGGCGCGCCAAAGGACGTCTTCGTCGCCGTGAATAGGCAGCTGCGGAAGGAAAACGAGGACCGCATCACCGCGATCACGAAGAAGGCCACACCCTCGATGCTGTGGAAGGACGCGTTCGCCCAGCTCAGCAACTCGAAGGTGGAGGCGAACTTCGCGGACCAACGGACTTACACCTACAACGGCGAACCGATCGATACCGCGTACCACCTCGGTTATGACCTCTCGGTTACGAAGCACTACCCGGTCGAAGCCGCCAACAGCGGCACCGTGGCCTTTACCGGCGACCTTGGCATCTACGGCAACGCCGTCATCCTCAACCACGGCCTCGGCCTTTTCACCCTTTACGGCCATCTCAGTTCCATCGACGTCAACGTGGGCGATTCCGTCGCCAAGCGCCAAATCCTCGGCAAGACCGGCGAGACGGGGCTTGCCGCTGGCGACCACTTGCATTTCGGGATCTATCTCGATGGCGTCGCGGTGCTACCCGTGGAGTGGTGGGACCAGAAGTGGATCGACGACAACATCAAACCCAAGCTGGAAGGGCGGAGCGGGCAGGAGATCGCGGAGGCGCAGCAGCCGGTGAAGGGAACGCGGAAGAGTGGGGGAAAACGACGGCGATAGTGGTTCGCCACCCGGCTGCTTGGCCGGCGCGGCCAACTCCGCATCCACGATGGGGTGGTACCGCGTGCAGCGCCTTGGCGACGCGGCCGCGGAATGGCGCTTCAAACGCGATATATCCACTGTCTACGGCTTCGTAAGTTTCTCCAGCACCGCTCGCCGAAAGATCTTCAGGAGCGGGTTGTCGTTGTCCTTGCGGCAGGAGAACACCATTTCGAGCGGGCGTAGCAGCCTCATGGCCATGCGACGCAGCAGCACGCCTTCGAAGTGCAGACGCGAGGCGGTTTCCGGTATGAGCGCCACGCCTCCGAAGCACTCACCGCGGGGTAAGGTCCGCGCCGGTTGCTGCGTTCCGCCAAGGCACCGGTCATCTCGGCCCGAACATACCCGAGGGCGGGCGTCGATGGTCGTGGCTACCAGGCGATGCGCTGGTCGACCTCGTAGGCCGGGGTGAGCTGCGTCAGGCTCGTTCTCACTCCGCTGATGAATGTTGTGGCGCTCCCTTGCCGCGATCCGAACGGCCGGTTCCATCGGTTTCAATGCCCGCTTCTGGCTCGGCGCGAAGTCGGCACAGGGTCGACTGCCGGCGTTGAAGCAAATCGACCGAGTGGCGGCTCAATAGCGCAGCTGCCATTCGGGCATGAAGGGCCGGTGTCGGTCATCGAGCCGCCGCTCATCACGGTGAATTGAAGGACCGTGCCCGACCCGCTCCGGCCTTTCACACCTCTGGCAAGCTGCCATTCAATTACTGCGAAGCAGACGCTCGCCGGGGCGGATCATGCGTGAGCTCCATGGCGCGGCGCACGTCGCGCGGTACATGCCTCAGGGTGCGCAGGAAATCGGGGCGCGATGCACCATGCAGCAAGCCAGTTCGCGCTTGACAGAACGCAAGCATCAGCAATGACAGCGATGAAGTGGTCGATGTTGGCTGACCGGAGCAGGTGGAATGGTTACGCTCACCCAACAGCCATTCGGACAACGTCCGCCCGCTTCATGCCTCGGGGTCGGATTGGGCGCGCTTGATGAAAGACTACTGAGGTTCGGGTGCGCCCTGCCAGAGCATCTCGTAACCGAGCCTCTCTAAACCAACTTCGATAAGATCGGAGGCCGGACTATACAGCTCGACTCCCCGACGCTACCCATCGGGCGGCAGCATCGGCACTATCTCCCGGGTGTGTATTGAAGGCAATCGCCGCGCCTGGGGCAGCCTTGCGAACAGCATTGATGACGACTTCGAATAATGCAAGGTTGCGGGGCGGCAGGCGCACGCCTCCTCCGATGACCACACAATCGTAGTTCATCGAACGTAACTGGCGCTCCACTGTCGGTCCAGCGGTTTCGTCCGGCCGGATGAAACAGACATCGGATTCCCAGCCCCGATCCGTGAACTGCTTCAGCGCAACTGCGATGCCAGCGTGAACCTTCTCAACGGTCATGCCTGGTGGCAATGCAGGGTCAGAAAAATCCACAGTCTCGGGATCGAAGCCTAACAGCAGAATCCGCGTCATTAAACTCTCCCTTGTTCAAGGCGTTCGCCTGGCAGTGCCGTTGCAACCAGCTTCACCGGAATTTGCAGGTGATCATAACCGACATCTCCGCTATAGCGACCGTTGGTGGTCCATCCCACGGTTGCCGGCCAAACTCGCGGAGCTAGCGCCCGAATTCGGCCGCCGTGGATCGTGGCGCCGCCGCTCAGCACCGGCGAGTGGATGGCCGTGCCCGACCCTAACCAGACCTTCAATTCAGGCCCCAAGCAGACATTCCACAGACTGAGGGACAGTATGAACGGTGACGTGGCGCGTTGTGCGCTTCTTGACTTACTTCTTCGCCGGGATGACCTGCTCCTTCACCTTCTCTTTGGTTTCCCCGGCCTCGGTCGTTAGCTTGTATGAGACGTAGTACTTGAAGATGTTGCGCACGTAAGTCGTGGTCTCGATACCGATCTTCTCTGCGGTGACGGTCTCGACATTGTTGAACCATTGGTTCGGGTCAAGCCCGCGCTTCTCGGCCTCCTTGCGCATTTTCGAGATGTTCCCTGGCCCGGCGTTGTAGCTCGCAAACGCGAATAGCGTCCGGTTCTGCTCGTCGAACTTGGCGTCATTGAGATACCGGGTCATCAAGTCATCCATATACTTCGCGCCCGCATGGATGTTCGATTCGGGCACCGTGATGTCGCCGACCTTTAGCGACCGCGCGGTCGCCGGCATCAACTGCATCACGCCGATGGCGCCGCCGGGGCTCCTCTTGCGCTGATCCAGCGTCGACTCCTGGTAGCCCTGCGCGGCAAGCATCAACGGGTCGAAGTGGTACTGCGTGCCATACTTCTTGAAGTAGGCGATTAGATCCGTGAAGCGCTGTTGGTCTTTGGCGCCCGACGCGCTGCGCAGTGCCTTGATCCTCTTCATGTACTGTTGCTGGAGGTGCGGGACCACGCCTTCCTTCTTGGCCCAGCCCGCGTAGAAGTCGTTCAGTTCCGCCGCGAGCTTCGGGTTGTCCTTGCGGATAGCCCAACCCCTCTTTGTCGGCGGCCGCAGTTCGATGTCCGCGCGCACCTTCAGCTTGGGCAAGACCTGCGCCCACATTCTTGCCTTCCAGTCGTCGACGACGATCAACTCGAGGAGCCCGGCGTTCATCATTTCCAGCATGTCCTCATCTTCAAGCGCGTCGGGAACCAGAACGAGCTTGGCTTCGGGCTTGCCCGCCTGCCTAAATCGATCGTTCAGGGAGGTCAGGCTCGCATAGTAGGAGGACGACTTGCGCACATGGATCGCCTTGCCCGACAGATCGTCAAGCGCGGTGATCTCGGGCGATGCCGGCCCGTTCACGAGAATCTCGACGTTGACGAGCTTGTCGTCGGGGGCCACGAAGTCGACAACCTTGAGCCGTTCCTTGGTGACCGACAGGTTGCCGACCGCGATGTCGGCCAACCCATCGTTGAGATCGGGGAACAGCTTTTCGCGGGTGGTTGCCACGACAATCACGGTAAGGGGACGCTTGCCGAGCTTCTTCGCGTATTTCTGGTTCACCCGGCGCTCGAACTCGCGGATGAGCTCGGCGGCAATACCGCGCTCGCGGCCCTTGTCGATGAAGTAGAGCGAGCGGCTGTAAGGCACACTGACCCGGATTATCCTGCGCTCGAGCATCGCGTCGAAATCGCCTTTCCAGGGTTTGTTCGCAACCGAGAGCTGGCGTGTCGTCTCGGCGCTCGAGCCGCCGGACGTGGGCGACGCGGGAACTGCGGTGCGTGCGGACGGGCTCTGGGTGAGCGTGCCGACGGCAAAAGCAAGACCCAAAAGCGCCGATGCCGGCAGCAGAGCCAATCGCTTCATCTGGCCTCCTCCCGCGGCACGGTGTAGACCGGAGCACAAAGTGCCGGCACGAGGTTCGAGCCCTCGGCCACTCAGGATAGTCTAGCAGATGCCCGCGGTCCTTAACGCAGTGCCTGTGAGCCGCTGTTGCACGTTGACGAATATTTCTTGTATACGCCGGAGAAGGTTGCTGTCCATGCACTAACGGCGTCGGGTTGCACGTACTACCGCGAAATTTGTTGACTTGTTTCGATGACCAGTCCTCCAACTTGAGTGGATTGGAAAACAATTTCCAACACCAGTAGGGGCTGGTTCGAGCGCTCCGAGGGAGCGGCGGGGGCGCGAGGCTTAGCGCGCCAGCCTCTTACTCGATCACTTTAAGGGGACCGCAGGATCAGCGACAGACCGGAGTCGACCGAAGCGGACGCTCGTGCCGCGTTGGGATCGGTACGGACCGCGCGCCGCGGGCACTTGACAAGGTCCCACCTAAACATGAACGATGGCATGTCTCAGGCGCGCACCTTTGCCGCACAGTGAGATACGGGACACACCCCAGCGATGGACAACCAAACGGAGAAGAGAACATGAAGCGAGTAACGACGATGCTGAGCGCGTTCGCAGTGCTCTTGGCCCTCGCCCTGCCCAGTTGGGCGCAGGTCAAAGAGCTCCCGAAACAGACCGTCACCGTTGCGGGCACCGTAGAGACGATCGATCAGAGCAGACGTGCCGTGAACATCAAGACGGCCGATGGCAAGTTCGTCGCCCTCGACGTGCCCGCGAGCGCCAAGCGCTTCGACGAGCTCAAGGTGGGGGACAAGGTGAAGGCGACGTACAACAACAACGTCTTGGTGCGCCTGAAGCCGGCGGGCGAGGCGGCGGTCAATACCGCCGACACGGCCTCCACCATGGGAAAGGAAGCGCAGCCCGGGGGCATGGCGTCGACGGTGCGGACGATGACGGCAACTATCGCCGACATCGACAAGAGCGCGTCGTCGATGACTTTTGTCGGGCCGAACGGGTGGAAATACAGCCGACGGATCGTCGATCCGAAGGTGTTCGATCAGGTCAAGGTGGGCGACAAGGTCGACATCACCTGGAGCACCGACGTCACGGTCGACGTGGAGAAGTAGCCCCGGGGACGAGCGCGCGGCTGCGGGCGAGAGACGACCATAGCAGGGCGACCGCCCGTACTGGGAAAGGGCCTCAGTCGACGGGAGCCGGGGCGGATCGGGCAACGCCAGCGGGGCACCGGCAGCTCGTGCTCACCTCGCAGCTCGAGCTGCGCGCGGCTAGTCACCAAGGGCTGTGCACGCGCAGGCAGGACTCCACGGCGCGCAGAAGTGCCCGGCGGCTTCGGATCGCCAGATGCCGGCCCCCTCGTCAACGGCTGCTTCGCGGCAAATTGAGATGTGAGGGCGAACGTCTGGAACTGGCCGAGGCTGTGTAAAAACGCGTTGGCGTGATCTGTCCCGAAAACTCGACCTCTCAGATCGCGCTACATTCAATTATTTTTGATTGCGGAGGGGTCGGATGACCGCCGAAACTGAAATAGCGAAGGGTTTTTACACAGGTGCGCCGGGAGACCGGCAAGGAGTAGGTGGTGCAAGTCCACTGCGATGAAGGCATAGCGAGCCACATCGGCCCCGAGCCGTGCGCAGGCATCCGCGAGGGTGTCGGCGAAGCGTCGGCAGGGGTACATGCAGGCCAGCCATTGAGCCGCGATAGAAAACTGATCCTGGGTGCCGACGCTGTCTGTGTAGCGGAAGGCAATACATCTGCGTGCGTTATCGCAAACATGTGGGTGACCCGGCGTGGTCGTAGAACCTGGCATGCACGCACGCTCCTTGCACGGGAACCGGGAGATCTCCAGCTTGACCGCCGGGGGCGGTATCCGCCGACGGCCCGCATCGGGAAGGCGAGGAGCCGAAGCCGATGATGTACGAGCTGGAGAAGTCACACTCACTGGTAGTACCGATGAAGTCGGCGAACAACACGGGTGTCCCCGTGGCGGAGTCGATGGAGGGAAGCGGTGGGATCGCGAGGAATGCGGAACTGCAAAGCACGGTCCGGACTCTGTGCCGGCCCAGCTGTGTCCCAAGCGCAGGCCCGCACACGCGGCGCCGTTCACCGCGGCCCGGCGTCATCTACTCGCGATAAGAACCGTATGCGGGAATTCCGCACGTACGGATCTGTGCGGGTTGCGCCTTGTAAGCGCATGGAATTCAGTCGCCTGAGATGGCGGCCGCCGTAATGCTTAGCTCGCAGCGGCGTACCGAGTCTTGCGTGATGCCTGGTAACAGTCATTGCGAAGCGTAGACAGGGAGGTTGTAGGCCGGAACGACAGTGAACGGGAACATAGCCCCGAAATCGATCGTGGTGGAAGTAGCCGACCCAATCCCGCAACGGGGAAGGCGGAATCCCAGGATGCGTCATGGCGAGTGTTCTGGGGTGCTTCCGGGGTTCGTACCGCTGGCATGCAGCTGAAGGGTTTCATGTGAACAAGGGAGATCCGTCAGGTTCAAGCGCGAGCTTGTAGGGTCCGACAAGCCGGTAAGGCGAGGACGATCCGATGACCTGACGGAAGTCAGACTGGCTGATAGTACTCGGCGGTCGGGAGAGCCGACTACATGGGGAAGCGGCCAGCAGACGTTGAATTGTTCGTGGGCAACATGGGCTCCATACAACGGGAGATCAGGGCTTCTATGCAAAGAGAAGACACACCAACCATGGCAACAGGACTCGAACGAATAGCAGTGAAAGCTCGGTGTGAACCAAGCCTGCGGTTTACCTCACTGGCACATCACATCACACGGGAGCGGGTATGGGCGAATCTGTGTCAGATTCCGAACCGCTCGGCTCCCGGGGTGGACGGCCAGACGGTGACGCAGACGAAGGAGAGCTTCGGGGAATGGATTGAAGCCATGCTGCAATCGGTTCACCGCCAAGGATATCGCGCGCCAGACATTCGGCGCGTGTATATACCGAAGCCCGGTAAGCAGGAGAAGCGCCCATTGGGTGTGCCGACTGTCGCTGACCGGGCACTCCAACGCAGCACCGCGCAGGTGCTGTCTGCCATTTATGAGCAGGAGTTTCTGCCATGCTCGTTTGGCGGACGGCCGGGGCGGGGTGCCCATCATGCACTGGCGACGCTGAACGAAGTGATCGCTGGTAGCAAGGTGGGTTGGGTGCTAGAGGCGGACCTGAAGAATTTCTTCGGAAGTCTAAGTCATCAATGGTTGCTCCGGTTTGTGGAGCACCGAGTCGGAGATCCGCGCTTGATCAGCCTGATCCGGCGCTGGTTGAAAGCAGGCATTCTGGAAGACGGAGAGGTTCATCCGAACGAGGAGGGGACACCACAAGGTGGTTCGATCAGCGTCATGCTGAGCAACGTGTACCTGCACTACACGCTCGACCTGTGGTTCGAGCGCGTGGTCAAGCCGCGTCTGCGAGGCGAAGCCTACATGCTGCGATACATCGACGACTTTGTGCTGTGTTTCCAATACCGAGAAGATGCCCTTCGCGTTCAGAAGGCTTTGTGCCAACGGCTGGGAAAGTTCGGTTTGACCCTGGAACCGACCAAGACCAAGCTCGTCGAATTTGGTCGATTCGCACAGCGACACGCGGGCAAGCACGGCAGGAGGCGCCCAGAGACGATCTACTTTCTGGGCTTCACGCTGTATTGCACGCGCAACCTGAAAGGCAACTTCAAGGTTGGGATGCGCACGGAGAAGTCACGCCTGCGGCGCAGCCTCCTGTCTCTGCAGGATCTGATGCGGCGAATGCGGCACTTGCCGGTCCGGGAGCAAGTGGACAACCTCAACACCGTGTTGCGCGGCCACTATGCCTACTACGGCATCGCCGGGAACATCCGTGCGTTGCAGAAGGTGTATCGGGCGGTGGAGCGTTATTGGCACAGGATGCTTTGCAGCCGGAGCCGCCACGGCTACCTTGCCTGGGAAGTCCTCCAGCAGATCAAGAAGCGGTTGCCGTTACTGCGACCAAAGCTGTATCTCCCTTATCGGGCGTTACAAGCTCTCGCGGTGCTGTGAATCAACTTCTGAAGAGCGTAGTGCGGGAAACCTGCACGCTGCGTTCTGTGGGAGCCGGGGGCGGGCGACTGCCTCCGGCGACCCGGTGGGTGCCCAGTAATGGGCATCCCTACCGCGATCCTTATATGGACACCGCCCGGTTTGCCAAGCTGATTTTGATGTGATGCCGCAACGAGGTACTGGCTGCAGTCTTATAGTCGGCCTTGTCATGCAAGCCGAAGCCTGCGGGCCCTGATGGAATGCGCCAAGAACGTCCTCATCTCGGCCACGTGCTTTGAAGCACACGACTGTGTTCAGGTTTGCGTTCTTGCGGTCCGACCTGTCTTGCCATCACACGCGAATCAACCTCAGCAACCTATCGGCTCATCTCCTGTTCAAGGTTAGTGAGCTACGCAGGCTTCACGCTCACGTAGTCCTTCCGATACGCCTGGCCGTGAGCCAGAATCGCCCACGCCGTTCGTGCCATCTTGTGGGCCAAGGCCACTGCCGCCACGTTGGCCGGTCGTCGTGCTTGAATGTTTTTCTGCCACGTCGTCGGTACCTTGGCGTGGTACAGCACCGATCGCGCGCCATGGATCAACAGCGTGCGCAAGTACGGGTCGCCGCGCTTGGAGATCGATCCCAAGCGAATCCTGCCACCGGTACCGCTTTGCCGTGGCACCAATCCTAGAAACGAAGCAAACTCACGGCCCGACCTGAACGTCTTGGCATCGCCAATCGTCGCTACCAGCGCCGTCGCAGTGAGCTTGCCGATGCCAGGCACTGCCGCGATCGCGCGGCACGCCGCTTCCTGTTTCTGCCAAACGCCGATCTGCTGCTCAAGCCGATCGATATCTTGGTCAAGCCCATCGATGCGTTGCAACTGGTCCTGCAGACTGCCGATCATCGTTCCCGGCAGCGCATCCGCCAGCTCGCCCATGCGTGCTCGGATCTCGGTCAGTCCAGCCACGCGTCCTGCCCGAAACGTCACGCCAAACTCGTACAGCAACCCGCGTAACTGGTTCACCTGCAGGGTCCGGAACTTGACCAGCAAGGCGCGCATCCGGTGCAGACTGAGCATCGCCTGCTGGTCTTCTGTCTTAGCCGCCACGGTCCGCATTCCCGGCTGCTGCACCGCCGTCCAGATCGCCCGCGCGTCCGCGGCATCCGTCTTGTTGGTCTGCACAAAGGGTCGAATAAATTTCGCATGCAACAGCACGACCTCGTGCCCCAGCGCTTTGATCTTGCGCGCCCACCAATGCCCGCTGCCGCACGCTTCTAACGCCACCCGTCCTGCCGGCCGCTGCGCCAGAAACCCAATCAACTCGTCGCGTCCAAACCGTCGATTAACGATCTCACCAGTTTGGGCGTCGACCCAATACATCTGGAACACTCGCTTTGCAACATCCAATCCATATGTCGTAGCATTCATTGCGGGCCCTCCGTTCCTCAAGTGGTTGATCAACACTTCCACTTTGGCACATCGATGCCGTTCGGTCCTGGAGGGCCCCTTCCTCATTGCCCCGCCCTTCATCCCCGGAGGGAGGGCGGTGTCCATTCCATCTCGGTCGATAGCGGTCGTCGAAGGTTGTCGGCCAACCGCTAAGGGTGGATTAATCGACGAGATCACGATTGGGAGCGCTGGCGGCTGCCATTTCTTTGCCGAGTGTCCCGCCAGTGTCCCGCAGAGTGGCCCTGAGGGAAGGGAGATCGACGCTATCTTATTGATTTATTTGGTAGCGAGCGAGGGACTCGAACCCCCGACCAAAGGATTATGATTCCTCTGCTCTAACCAGCTGAGCTAGCTCGCCGAAGGGCCCGCATTATCGACGATTCGCGGTATCGATGTCAAAAGTGACCATGCTTCGAGTCGCCGCCAAACCAGGACAAAAATACAGCGGGCGCCAAGGCCCGCTGCGTGCTTTCGAACGCGCGACGCATCTGCGCGTTAGCGGAGGGTTGCTGCGCGACCGATATCTGCCGCCAATTGCTCGCCCTGCGGATTACGCGCATCGCCTCGGACAAGAATGTCCGGAGGCAACACGCTCCTGCCATAGTACGTACTGTTCCAGTCGTTGGCGGGACTGATCACCGAGCCTTCGAGATTCAGGCCGCCATACAATCCCTTCGCGCGGCTGAATGCCACGAAGTCCGTTGTGACGTCGCTGTTGGCGCCAGCCCCGACGGGGCCGGCCGCGATGCTCGCGTCGCCACCCAGTTTCACGGAGTTCGCCAGCAGGGAATTCAAACCCTTCTCGGTCATGACCAGCGTGATGGTCTGCGACACCGACAAGCCCGCCTGGAAGCCAACGCTTGCGGCGCCGATGTTGTAAAACGCAGGCCCCGACCACCTGCCGTCGCCATTGCGGGCATAGAGCACCGCGCGGCCGCCTGAGCCACCGAAGATCCAGCCGGCCTTGACGATTTCAGGTGCGATCAGCACCCCCTTGGCTCTGCCGACGTTGGCACGGAACCATGTCATGTCCGGGTCGCGCTGGAAATCGCTGAACGTCGTCTGTGCCGAGGTTACGAGCTGGTTTTGATCCTGCTGTGCAAGCGCAGGCGCGCTGACGCCGATGGCCGTCAACGCAGCAAGTGCGCCCAGCCATCGTCGGGCACAACGGAACGATCTCGATTGCATCTGCATATGTATCTCCTTGGATCAAATGACTGCTACGCGCGATCGAGCCTGCAGCCGCATCGATGGCGGCCGCAGCGCAATCCTGACGCGCGGTTAAAGAGTGAGCGATTGTCGTGGAGCCGCCTATCATCCAATGGCGCATGTGCGCGTAGGACATCGGCGACCTTGTGTAGGACAGCGGCTAATTCGCGGAACGAGGATGCACGCCCCACATATCGAGATAACGTGCCATCGCATCGGTGCGGAGCGCGCGATTCATCCAACCTACGTAGCCGTCGGGGCGCACGAGATAGGTTGCGCCCTGGACGAGTCCAGCGGCACCCATCTGGTCGCGCCATGTGAATGCGTGCAGCGCGACGCCGCGCGCTTTGCACATATCGACTACTGCCGCTGCGGGCGCTCCATAAACGTGCACCTGCCAGTCGAGGGAGCGGAGCGGCGCGAAATTGTCGTCGGCGTCGGTGGCCGTTCCGAGGCTGACCCAAGGCAGCCGGTCGCCGGCCCGCAGCGACCCAGCGCCGCCGTTGCTGAGCGCACTGGGGCGGTAGTTGATCGCGGTCTGCGAGATGGTCCGGAACATGAAACGCCTCACGCGTGCGCGCGCAAAAAACGCCGGCAGTACGCGCGGCACGACGTGCACACGAACCCAGCGCGCGATCGCTCCGTCGCTTGTCACTAACTGGAACGCACGATCGGTCGTGGCAACCAGCTGCTTTGCGAAGGCGATGCGCTCGGGTTCGAAGGTATCGAGCAGGGCCGGTGTTCCGCCGCCGTTCACTACCGCCGCGAGCTTCCACCCGAGATTGACAGCGTCGCCCAGACCGGTGTTCATGCCTTGCGCGCCGACCGGACTGTGAATGTGCGCGGCGTCGCCGAGCAGGAACACCCGTCCGGAGCGGAAATGCGCCGCGACCCGATGGTGAACGTGATAGGTCGAGAACCAGTTGATACGCACGACTCTCACGCCCAGCTGTTCGATCACCTTCGTGCTTACGTCCGCCCATTCGAGCGGGCGCGACGGGTCTGTCATCGTGTCCTTGACCGTGCCGATGAATCGGCCACGGAGGTCTCCTTTCATGGGGAACACTGCGAGAAAGCCGGCGTCATCGAGCGCCACATGGAGCTCGTGATTCATCACAGGGCCGGTTGCCTCCGCATCGGCGACGTAGAACATGTGGGCGTAGGTGCCGCCAGGGAATCCGGTGGCGAACTGCTCGCGCACGGTGGAGCGCGCGCCATCGCAGCCGGCGAGATACGCAGCTTCGCAGGTCTCTACGATGCCGTCCGCGCGCTTGAGCCGCGCGATGATGCGTTCACCGCGATCTTCGAAATCGAGAAGTTCCGTCGGCCGCTCGATCCGGACGCCGAGTTCGTTCAGACGATCGATCAGGAATCGCTCGTGCTCGTCCTGCGGGAATATCAACATGTACGGGTATGGACTGAGACCTACACCCATGTCGCCGAAGGGCACGTGTCCGACCTGACGGCCTTTGACCCACAGATTCGCGGCAGCGAATTTTAGTCCCCGCTCCACGACCTCGGTGGCGATTCCAAGCTGACGGTAGAACTCCAGCGTGCGTGCCTGGACGCCGAGGGCGCGCGACGTCGTGCCGGGCTCCGCGATCTTGTCGACGATGCGCACGCCGACGCCGCTCCGCGTGAGCCAGAGCGCCAGCACCAGGCCCGTGGGACCTGCACCCACGATCAATACGTCACACTTTGTCACCGCATCATTATATCGACGCGATCGTGCCCGCCGTCACCAGCGGAGCTTTCATGGCGTCCCGGCTGAGTGAGTCGCGCGCTGCCAGCACCTGTGCCCGCACTCGCCGCCGGGTGCCACGTCATTGCGCGCCGCCTCCACTTCCGCTGCTGGATGGCGGGGCGTTGCCAAACCGCTGCGCCGGTCGTTGCGGCTCTTGCGTGTTCGGCTCGCCGAACGGTGCACCGCGACCTGTCCGAGGGACATTGCCAATCATGTATGCTTTCGCTCGCATCGTTGTGTCATGCCGCGCTCGCGGCGACACCGCGCGAGGTTGAAGCACAGACAGCAATGAGCGGACGGTTGCAGGACAAGGTGGCGATCGTGATCGGCGCGGGTTGCGTGGGTCCCGGCTGGGGCAATGGCCGGGCGATGGCCTTTCGCTTTGCGCAGGAGGGCGCCAGGGTATGGGCGGTCGATCGCGATCGCGGGCACCTCGAGGAAACCTTGGCCCGCATTCATGCTATCGGCGGCACGATCGAGGCGCATGTTTGCGATGCCACGAATGGCGCGGCCGTCGCGGCGCTGGTGCAAGCATGTCGCGCCCGATGGAACAGGGTCGACGTCCTGGTCAACAATGTCGGTGGTTCTGCCGCGGGCGGCCCGGTGGACATGTCCGAGGAGACGTTCGACGCGCAAGTCGCCCACAACCTGAAAAGCGCGTTTCTGGGTTGCAAACACGTGTTGCCGGTGATGGAAGCACAAGGTGCAGGTGCCATCGTCAACATTGCATCGGCGTCGGGGCTACGCTGGACTGGCGCCGCGCAGGTCGCATACGCCGCGACCAAGGCCGGTGTCATTCAGATGACGCGCAGTATCGCGGTCCAGTACGCGCCCAAAGGCATTCGCGCCAACACGGTCGTGCCGGGGCAGTTGCATACACCGATGGTCGAAGCGCGGCTGGCGAAGCAGCGCATGGGGGGTGACGTCGACGCGTTGCTGCGCCAGCGCCAGGCCCGCATACCGCTGGGCTTCATGGGCGACGGCATGGATACCGCCAACGCCGCGCTGTTCCTGGCGTCGGACGAAGCGCGGTTCATTACCGGCGCCGAACTGGTCGTCGATGGCGGCATGACGGTGCGTTGCGACTGAGCTTCGCGGTATGCTGCCCCGCCTGATGGAGGAACGCCGGTGAACAAATTGTTGGCCGCCTTTGCCGCGGCGTGCGTATTGACCGCGGTCCCGAGTTACGCGCAAACCGGTGGCATGAAGATCGTCATTTCCTTTCCACCCGGCGGACCGGTGGATTTCGTCGCGCGCGTGCTTGCCGAGGGGTTGGCGAAGGAGCTGAATCAGACCGTCATCGTAGACAATCGCCCCGGCGCGAATGGCGGCATCGCCGCGCAAGCGGTCGCGAAGGCGCCGCCGACGGGAACACGCTGTGGCTCACGAGCGCAGGCGCCGCGGTCATGAACCCGGCGCTTTACGATAACCTTACTTACGACATGCAACGCGATTTCGCTCCCGTGACGCTTGTGGTCAACAATTCCGAAGTACTTGTAGTGAATCCTGCGAACCCCGCGCGCAACGCCGCGGAACTGGTCGCCATGTCGAAGCAGACAGCCGATGGGCTCGCGATCGCATCATCCGGCGTCGGCAGCATGCCGCATCTGGCGATGGAACTGATGGCCGATTCGACCAAGGCCCATCTGCTCCATGTGCCGTACAAAGGCGCCGCGCCCGCGTTGACCGACGTGATGGGCAACCAGGTCGTCGGGTTTTTCGGCGATATCCCGGGCTTGATCGGCTTCGTGCGCGGGGGAAAGTTGAAGGCACTCGCGATCGCGGCGCCCAAGCGGAGCCCGCTGCTGCCCGACGGGCAGACGCTCGACGAGCAGAGCATCCACGGCGTGGAATCCAACAACTGGTACGCGTTGTTCGCGCCGGCGAAAACTCCTTCCGCACGCATCGACGAGTTGAACCGCGCGGTGCGCAGGGTTCTGACAACGCAGCCTTATCGCACGCGATTGCTCGACTCGGGCGCGGAGCCGGCAGCGGGCACCGTCGAGGAACTCGCCGTGCTCGTGAAAACGGATACCGCCAAGTGGGGAAAGATCATCAGGGACAAAAAGATCAAGGGGGAGTGACGATGGCCACCCGTGTTCCACCGGTCGTTCCCGGCACGCGCGCTGAACTGGCGTCCATCGAGGCATCGATCAAGACCCAACGCGGCGACATTTCGCTGCTCTATCAGATCCTGCTCAACAGCGCACCGATCGCGGAAGGCTGGGAAAAGATGCTGACCGCCGTACGCAACCAGAGCTCCGTGCCTCCCGACATTCGCGAGATGGTGATCCTGCGGGTCGCGATCTTGAATGATGCGCCATTCGAATTCGAAGCGCACGCACCGGTCGCACGCAAAATCGGCGTGACCGAGGCAAAGCTGGCGGCGCTGCGCGAGGCCGCCCCGGGCGCCGAGTTCACGCCGCGCGAGCGCGCCGTGTTCGCTCTCACCGATGCCATGACGCGAGACGTGCAGGTTCCCGCCGCGCTATTCGAACCGTTGCGTGCGTACTTCGATACCCGCGCGCTGGTCGAACTTGTCGCCACTGTTGCCGCGTACAACATGGTCTCCCGCTTTCTCGAGGCATTGCAGATCGGCCATTGAACTGTCTACGCCCATAGCGTTGACAGGCCCTAATCGCGTATTCTGTTCCGCTGTATCGGTAGTTTTGCCAACGGGTCGCAAAAGGGGAGGCGATGGCGCGCGCGGCAAAACCTGCAAAGACCAAGGTCGCAGCAAAGCGGCCTGCCACCCGTAAACCCGCGGCGAGGCCTCGATCGAAGCCACGGGCCGAGCAACGCCTGGTCGAGGCGCTCGAGCAGCAGGCGGCAAGCGCCGAGATCCTGCGCGTTATCAGCGCCTCGCGGACTGACGTTCAGCCGGTGTTCGAAACGATCGCCGCCAGCGCGTTGCGTCTTTGTGACGCCGTGTTCAGCGCGGTCTACCGGTTCGACGGCGAATTCATCCATATCGGCGCCATCCAAAACCTGGACCCCGAGGGCACCGCCGCATTCCTCACCGCGTATCCGTGCCGTCCGAGCCGAGGCGGCACCACCCAGCGCGCCATCCTCACGCGCCAAATCGTCCACATGCCCGACATTCGCCAGGACCCGGAATATGCGTACCAGGAGGTCGCCACGAGGGCGGATTACCTGAGCGTCCTTGCGGTACCCATGCTGCGGGATGGACAACCCATTGGAGCGATCACGGTCTATCACGCGAAAGCGAGACCCTTCCCGGACTCGCAGGTCGAGTTGCTGAAAACGTTCGCCGAGCAGGCGGTCATCGCGATCGAGAACGCACGTCTATTCACGGAACTGGGAGAACGCAATGGCGCGCTCTCCGAAGCCCTGGCGCGCGAGACGACGACTGCCGAAATTCTGCGCGTGATCAGCGGATCACCCACGAATATTCAACCGGTGTTCGACATCATCGCCGAACGCGCGGAGAAACTGTGCGACGCCGAGATAAGCGTGGTCTCGACAATCGAGGGTGGGCTGATTCAGCTCGGTGCAATTCATGGCGCAAGCCCCGAAGGCGTGGACGCGATCCGACGCCACTACCCCATGCGGGTCGACGCCGAGACAGTGTCGGCGCGCGTAATCAACGGTCGCGCGGTGGTTCATGTGCCAGACGTTCTTGCCGATCCTACTTATGAATCGAAGGACGCCGCGCGGACGGCGCACTACCGCGCAAGCCTCGGCGTTCCAATGCTCCGCGAGGGACAGGTCATCGGGTCGATATTCGTCGCCCGGGCCAAGCCGGGGCATTTTGCGGATGCGCAAGTAGAACTGCTCAAGACGTTCGCGGACCAGGCGGTCATCGCGATCGAGAACGTACGCCTCTTCACCGAGTTGCAAGCACGCAACGCAGACTTGACGGAGGCCCTCGAGCAGCAGACGGCAACGAGCGAAGTGCTCAACGTGATCAGCCGATCGGCGTTCAACCTGCAGCCGGTGCTCGACACCGTCGTCGAGCGCGCGGTTCGACTTTGCGGTGCCGAGCACGGCCATGTGCACAGGTTCGACGGTGAGCTTCTTCGCCTCGCCAGCGGCTACAGCGTCGTGCCCGAAATGCTGGATTATTTGCGCGACCATCCCGCGCCTCTCGGCCCCGGGTCGATATCGGGAGTCGCTGGACTCGAACGACGACCCGTTCACTGGCACGACGTGCTGAAACAAACCGGCTACAAGCGCGGCGATGCGCAGAAACTTGGGGGTTTCCGGACAATGCTGGCGGTCCCGATGTTGAGCGCCGACGCATTACTCGGCGTCATTGTCATTTGGAAGAGGAGGGTTGAGCCGTTCACGGACAAGCAGATCGAGTTGGTCAAGACGTTCGCCGATCAAGCGGTGATCGCGATCGAGAATGTTCGGCTGTTCAAGGCGCTGGAAGCGCGCAACTCGGACCTGGCCGAAGCGCTCGAGCAGCAGACCGCGACCGGCGAAGTCCTGCGGGTGATCGCCAGCTCGCCAACCGACACCCAGCCGGTGTTCGATCTGCTCGCGCAGGGGGCGGGAAGACTTTGCAACGCCGAGGTCGCGGTCGTTTCCAGGTTTGACGGCGAGCTGATTGAGTTGGCCGCGGTTCACGGGGTCGTCCCCGAAGCGGTCCAAGTCGTGCGTACCCACTACCCGATGCAAGTCGACAAGCAGACCGTGACCGCGCGCACGATTCGGAGTGCCACCGTCGTTCAAACGGCGGATCTGCTCGCCGATCGAAGCTACGAAATCAAGGACTTTGCGCGCGCAGCCAACTTCCGCGCGGGACTCGGGGTGCCGGTTGTCCGCGACGGACAGGTCATCGGGTCGATCTTTGTCGGACGGGCGGCGCCAGGATTATTCTCCGACTCGCAAGTCGAGTTGCTGAAGACCTTTGCCGACCAGGCGGTGATCGCCATCGAGAATGTGCGCCTGTTCAAGGCGAACGTGCGCCTGTTCGAGGAACTGGAAGCACGCAACGCGGATCTGACCAAAGCACTCGAGCAACAGACCGCGACGAGCGAGATCCTGCGCGTGATCAGCCAGTCGCCGACGGACGTGCAACCGGTGTTCGATACCATCGTGGCGGCGGCATTGAAGCTTTGCAATGGCAGCTCCGCCAACGTCCTTACCTTCGACGGCAAGTTGATCCATCTGGCGGCGCTCGTGAACGTCACTGCCGAAGGCGCCGAAGCCATGCGGCGTCTCTGGCCAAAACGGCCCGGCCGCGACATGGCGGCGACGCGCGCAATCATGACATGCAGCACCGTCGTCATTCCCGACGTGCTCGAGGATGCGGATTTTTCGGCGCGCGCAGCCGCAGTTTCGGGTGGTTTTCGCAGCATCGTCGCCGTTCCCCTCCTTCGCGAGGCAAGCCCCATCGGGGCAATCGCCGTCGGCCGTTCGCAGGCGGGACCGTTCCCCGAAAAACAGGTCGCGCTGCTGCAGACCTTCGCCGACCAGGCGGTCATCGCGATCGAGAACGTGCGCCTGTTCAAGGAACTTGAAGCGCGCACCGCGCAGTTGACGCGATCGGTAGGAGAACTTCAAGCGCTGGGCGAAGTCGGGCAGGCGGTTAGTTCGACACTCGACCTGGAGACTGTGTTGAGGACGATTGTCTCCCGAGCAACCGAGCTTGCCGGCATGGACGCCGGGTCGATCTACGAGTACGACCATGCTCAGGAAGAGTTCTACCTGCACACCTCGGATCGCATGCCCGATGAATTGGTCGAGACGCTGCGCGCATCGCCGATCCGCAAGGGCGAAGGCGCGTTAGGACGGATGGCGGTTACCGGCGAGCCAGTCCAGATCCACGATATCGGGGACGACCGTGCCTACCAGAGCCGCGTCCGAAAACTGCTTATTGGGGTGGGTTGTCGGTCGCTGCTGGTGGTACCGCTGCTGCGGGAGAACTTCCTGCTCGGCGGCCTGGCCGTCTATCGCAAGACCGCTGGCGAGTTCGCACCGCACGTGATCGATCTGCTGAAGACCTTCGCGACGCAGTCGGCGTTGGCTATCCAGAATGCGCGGCTGTTCCGCGAAATCGAGGACAAGAGCCGGCAGCTCCAGGTGGCGAGCCAGCACAAGAGCGAGTTTCTCGCCAACATGTCGCACGAGCTGCGCACGCCGCTCAACGCCATCATCGGGTTCTCGGAAGTACTGGCGGAGCGGATGTTCGGCGAAATCAATGACAAGCAGGAGGAATACCTTGCCGACATTCTGGACTCGGGCCGACACTTGCTTGCACTCATCAACGACATTCTCGATCTGTCGAAAATCGAGGCTGGGCGGATGGAATTGAACCTCGGCGATTTCAATTTGCCGACCGCCATCGAGAACACGCTGATGCTGATGAAGGAACGTGCCCACCGGCGCGACATCACGTTGGGTCGCATGGTCGACGAGCGCCTCGCGACGATCCACGCCGACGAGCGCAAGGTGAAGCAGGTGCTCCTGAATCTTTTGTCCAACGCACTGAAGTTCACGCCGGAGGGAGGACGCATCGACGTCAAGGCCCGAATGTTCGACAGCAGCGCCGAGATATCGGTGACCGACACCGGTGTCGGAATCGCCCCCGAGGATCAGGCGACTGTGTTCGAGGAGTTCCGCCAGGTCGGCGCAGCAGCGAAAAAAGTGGAAGGCACGGGGCTCGGGCTGGCCATCTCACGCAAGTTCGTCGAGCTCCACGGTGGCAAGATGTGGGTCGAGAGCGAGGTGGGGAAGGGCTCCACCTTCGCGTTCACAGTGCCGCTGACGACGGATCCGGGTCATTTCGTTCACTGACAGCCAGAACGGCATGGCTGGCTACTGGCCCGCCTTGTCGAGAATGGCAACCATCGCCGCGTAACCGCGTCCCCGCGCAAGCGCGATCGGGGTTGCTCCCGCGCAGTGGGTCAGGTCCACGGGACTGGGCAAGAGCGGCGCCGATAAAGGCCAGCGCGGCAAGCAGCATCAATAACGATCGTATTCGGCGTTGCTCCTTGCGTATCTCTCGGCAATTACCATCGACAGCCGCCGTCGCCGATGGCACTCGCCACTAGCGGTACAGCTGCCAACAAGCCCATGTTGGCGTACGCGGTGCGGCAATCGGGCTTGGCTGCCTTTTCCAATGCGCGCGCTGCCTTCGACTCGCGTTCCGGCGGCGGTGGAATGACCGGCAACAGACCGCGCGATCCCGATCCTTCGCGCACAACGGCGCGCGCCGCTCGCTTCTTGGCTTCCTCCAGGTCGAGACGCGGTGCAGCCCCCGGCTCTGCCGACGGCGCAAGATCCTGCCTTGGCTTGAACATGTCCTGATCCGGTTCGGGGGCGCCGAACCGCAGGCGCGGTGGCACCTCTGCGGGCGGCGAGTCGGTGCGCGGCGCCGGTTGGGTCGCAGGCACCCGGTCTGGTGAGATGCGTTCCGCAGGGCGTGGCGCGACGTCGCTCGGCGTACTCCGTGGCGCAGGCGCGGTCGCGGGTTCGGGCGCCGGTGCGGCGGGCGGAGCGATGTCGCGCTGAGTGCTTGGCG
The DNA here is from genome assembly GCA_963829375.1 of uncultured beta proteobacterium. Lineage (GTDB taxonomy): Bacteria > Pseudomonadota > Gammaproteobacteria > Burkholderiales > Casimicrobiaceae > PALSA-1003. Next base: position 29,990 of record CAWHIS010000005.1, read on the forward strand.
CAAGTGGTTCGGGGCGAGCGACCGGTTCCTGTGGCGCAACGCGCGGAACCGGCGTCGCCACCGGAGGCGCCGGCGCAGTATCGACTTTTGGCGCGGGCAGGCGCTCGGGGGTCGGCGCGGGTTCGCTTGGAACTATGCGCGGCTTCACTTCCGGTGTGGGAGCGATCTCGCGTTCGATGATCGGGGGCGTTGCACGCTCGACCGGAGCTGGCGCGGCCTCGCGCGGCTTGGTTTCCGCAGGTAGCGGAACCGGGACCTCGCGGGGTGTCGTGTCGATGGCGGGCGGCGTGTCGCGCTCGATTTGCGGTGGGACGATACGCTCTGCGGGCGCCGGTGGTGGAGGCATTTCACGCGGAGCGGGCGGCAGCGGTGGCGCCGCTTCACGTTCCAGGGGAGGAGGTGGCGGCGCGGGTACATACGGTTTGTCGACTTCGTCGGGCGCTTCGGGATTCAAACGCTGGAGCGGCACTGCCGCCGGCGGTGAGGATGGCGCCGCGGGTTCAGGTGGCGGCGCAGCGGTTTCGGCCTGCGGCACGACGGTTGGCGGCGGCGCGCTCACTTCGGGCGGCCGGACTACTGGGCGGTGTTGCAGCGGACGCTGCGTGCTACCCGCGTGCGGCAGAAGCGCGGTGCCCGGCGCAACCGTATCGGCACCCGGAGCAAGCTTGAAACCGGATCCACGCTCCTCGATCAGTGCGCGCAGGCTGACGTCGAAGGCGCCTCCGAAGTCACGTTCGCGACGTGTCCCGTTATACGTTGTGGTCCCGAACAGTACGACGATCCACGCGTGCAGCAAAATCGACAACACCACGAAACGGAACAGCTTCGGCTGGTCCATGACGACCACCGACTGCGGGAGGCGATGGGACCGGGCAGGCGAATTCACGTGCGGCGCTGCGCATCCGATTGCGCCCGGATGCGGCGCAGCGTTGCTCCGTTTCTCACGCCGTGCGCTTGTCGATTCACGTAGGGTTCTGCATTCGTTCTCGGGTCCTCGATTTTGCCACGCCCACGGAGGGACCGAGGTTCCTCAGGCGACATTTCCTTTACACTTGAGTCCGATCCGTCGCATCGTAACGAGCGGACCGCGTCGTGCCAGACGCACACTTGGAGGAGCGCCCATGAAATCCGTTGTTCGCTGCGGCATCGCGTTCGCCGCGTTGGCTTGCGCGGTAACGACCTACGCCGATGTCGCCGTTCCCACCCCCGGCACAAGCCCGCGCGTCGATGCGATCAAGAAGGCAGGCGTGCTGCGCGTCGGCGTGCTCGCCAATGCGCCATGGCTGGTGGAAAACACCTCCGGATCGGGCGAGGCCTGGAGTGGGCCGGCATGGCTGCTCGCGAACGAATACGCGAAGCGCCTGAACGTCAAGCTCGAGGCGGTCCCGGTCAGCCACGAGACCAAGGTTCCGGTGCTGGCGTCGAACCAGGTCGATATTTCCGTAACGCCGCTGGCGGAAACCGCGGACCGGTTGAAAGTCGTCGATTTCATCATCTACTCCAATACCAGCGTTTGCATGTTCGGCCTCGCATCCAATCCGAAATTCGCCGCGGCGAAGACCGTTGACGATCTGAACAAGCCGGAGATCACGATCGCCTACTACACCGGCGGTGGCGAAGAGGGCTGGGTCAAGGAACGCTTCCCCAAGGCGCAGTTGCGCGGCGTTCCCGGCTCCGGCACCGCGCCGGTCGAAGAAGTGATGGCCAATCGCGCCGATGCCGTTCCGATCAATCGAGTCCCGTGGGTCGCCATGGGCCGCAAGCTCAAACAGCTCGGCGTGCTGCCGAAGGACAACAATTGCCAGAACAGTACGGAGAAGGCGGCGCCGGTCGGCATGGCCGTCGACAAGAATCAGCCGGCGTTCCTCGCCTGGGCGCGCGGCCTCGAGAAGGAGCTCGAAGCCAAGCTGAAGGCTGACGAAGCAAGGGTCGTCGACGCGATGAAGTAGCGCCGTTGTAGGCGCGAATTCATTCGCGCGCGGTGTTCATTTTGCGCATGGTCCGAATCAATTCGGACCTACAAAAGCAAATTGGCCGCCGTCCCCAATGCTTGCGCTAAGTTGACTCTTGCCAGCGGCTGTGCTGGTCGCCCCGCCGGAAGGATGTGGCCGCATGGACTTCGACCTTTCCGTCATCACCGAGCATTGGCGCTTTCTCGCGTCCGGCATCGGCGTCACGCTCGTGCTCTCGGTCGTGTCGGGCTTGACCAGCATCGCAATGGGATTTGTCTTCGCGCTGCTGCGGCTGTACGGCCCGCAGTGGCTGCGCCCGATTGTCATCCTCTACATCGATTCGATGCGTGCGATCCCCGTGCTGGTGGTCCTGGTCTGGACTTTTTTCGCGCTGCCGATTTTCATCGGGCTGACCATGCCGCCATTTTTCGCGGCATTGATCGGCCTGACTGTGCACCTGGCGGCGTACGTGGCCGAGATCGTGCGCGCCGGGGTCGAGTCGGTACGCCCCGGACAGACGCGCGCATCGCTCGCGCTCGGCATGTCGCGTGCGCAGATCGTGCGCCGCATCGTGTTGCCGCAGGCGATCGTGCGCATGCTGCCCGCATTCGGTTCGCTGCTGTCGATCACCATCAAGGACACGGCAATCGCATCGGTGATTGCCGTGCCCGAGCTGATGCGTCAGTCGGAGACACTCGCCGGGCAGAGCTTCCAGCCGATCGAGGTCTATACCTTCGCGATGCTCGTCTACTTCCTGATCCTGTTTCCGGTGACGCGCGGCGTCGACATGGTCTACCGCCGTGTCGCGCACCTGGGCCGGTCGTAGTCCCATGAACTTCGACTGGAGCGTCGTCTGGCAGCATCGCGAAGCACTGCTTGCCGCGACGGGCACGACCATCATGCTGACCGTGGCGACGATGGCGATCGCCGTGCCGTGTGGCCTGATCGTCGCGGCATTGAGGCTGTACGCGTGGTCACCGATACGCGTGGTCGCGACGGCTTATGTCGAACTGTTCCGCAACCTCCCGCTGATCCTCGTGGTGTTCTGGGCCTTCTACGTGCTGCCCATCGCGACGGGCCTTGGCCTTTCGCCGCTGGCGACGGGACTCGCCGCGCTGGCGCTGAACGTTACCGCGTACAACGCAGAGACTTTCCGCGCCGGCATCAATTCGCTGCGCCGCGGACAAACCGAGGCGGCGATGGCGCTGGGCATGAGCCGGACGCAGGCACTGCGTCGCGTCCTCGTGCCGCAGGCGCTGCGGCGCGTCCTGCCGGTGCTGGCCAGCACCTGGGTATCCCTGTTCAAGGATACGTCGCTGGTATCGGTGATTGCCGTCAGCGAATTGGCCTACGTGTCGATGCAGATCCGCGCACAAAGCTACCGCGTCCTCGAAATGCTGACGGCGATGGCGGCGATCTATTGGCTTTTGGGGTATCCCCAGGCCAAGCTGGTGGATTGGATCCAGCGACGATTCAAGGTGACGGAATGAACCAGACCGATCCTCACGTGCTTCGCTCTATGGCATCCGGCGCAAAGATCATTCGCTATCGCGGCGTGATCAAACGCTACGGGGCCTTCCAGGCGTTGAGCGGCGTCGACCTCGACGTGCATGCGGGCGAAGTCGTCTGCCTGATCGGGCCGTCGGGTTCCGGGAAATCGACGCTGCTCCGCTGCACCAACGGCCTCGAGACCCTCGACGGCGGCGAGATCGAATTCGAAGGTGCGAGCCTGCCGCGCGACGAGCGATCGCTGCGCGGCGTGCGCACGCGCATGGGAATGGTGTTTCAGAGTTTCGAACTGTTCCCGCATCTCACCGCGCTGGAGAACGTTGCCGAGGGACCGCTGACAGTTCTGCGCAAGGATGCGGTGGAGGCGACACGGCGTGCGAACGCGATGCTCATGAAGGTGGGACTCGGCGACAAGGCCGCGAACTATCCCTCAGCCCTGTCGGGAGGCCAGCAGCAGCGCGTGGCCATCGCCCGAGCGTTGGCGATGGAACCCGATGTCATGTTGTTCGACGAGCCGACGTCCGCACTCGACCCGGAAACGATCGGCGAAGTCCTGAACGTCATGAAGACCTTGGCCGATGAAGGGATGACCATGGTCGTCGTCACGCATGAAATGACATTCGCGCGCCGCGTCGGCGACTGGGTGGCGGTTTTCGATGGCGGCCGCATCGTCGAGCAAGGGCCGCCGTCGCAGATTTTCGATGCGCCACTGACCGAGCGCACCCGCGACTTCCTCGGTCATCTCGGGTGGACTGGTTAGCGGCGCGGTGGCGTTACTGCGCGAGCAGGTACGCCCGGCTGTCTTCCAGAAAGTGTGGACCCGCGTCGGAGCGGACGGCAGTGCCGACGCCGGCCGCGGTGAGCACTTCGAGCAGCAGCGCACTCGGGACGCCGCCGTCGATGATGTGGACGGAGCGAACGCCCTGGCGCACGGCATCCAGCGCCGCGCTCACGCGCGGCACCATGCCGCCTTGAACGACGCCATCGCGCAGCAACGCTTCGGCTTCGCTCGCAGTGATGATGTAGACGAGCTTTCCATCCCGGCCCTGCACGCCCTCGATGTTGGTCATCAGGATCAACTTCTCCGCCTGCAACGATCGCGCGAGACTTCCCGCCAGCAGATCGGAATTGATGTGGTATGCGGTGCCATCGACGCCGACGCCGATCGGCATGATCACGGGAACGAATTCGCGCGAGAGGAGCAGGTCGATCAGGCCGGTGTCGATGTCCTCGATCTCGCCGACGAAGCCCAGGTCCGTTGCGTCGCCCTCCAGTGTCTTGCGCCGCGCATGGATGAAACGGCCATCCTGGCCGTCGAGTCCGACTGCCCGGCCGCCGTGCTTGTTGATCAGGCCGGCGAGTTCCTGGTTGAGTTCGCCGAGCGCCATTTCGACAACCGTAAGCGTGCGTTCATCAGTGATGCGCACACCTTGATAACGGCGGTTCTCGATGCCCATTTGCTGCGTCAATTCATCGACGCGCCAGCCCCCACCGTGGACCACGATCGGTTTCATTCCGACCGACCGCAGCAACGCCACGTCGCGAGCAAAACCGGCCTTGAGCACGGGATCGGTCATTGCCTTGCCGCCGAAACGCACGACCAGCGTCTTGCCGTGATACGCGCGGATGTACGGCAGCGCTTCGGCGAGAATTCGCCCCTTGTTGATGCCAGCCATCGTTGGTCAGACCCGCACGCTCTCGGTATTCGACGCCGCTTGCGCCGGATCGAGTTCCTCCAGTACCTCGACGGCGTAACCTGCCGCGATCCAGGCATCGAGTCCGCCGTAGAGGGGCCGCACGCGAGTAAAACCGTGGTTCATGAGCTGCTTTGCGGCATTCGCGGCAGAAGCCTCGTTCGGGCAAGTGCAGTAGAGGATGATGTCGCGATCGAGCGGCAGGTTCTTGGCGTGCCGTTCGATCGCTTCGAGGGGAACGAGCAGCGCGCCGGGAATGCGGCGCGGCTCCAGGCTGCGCCCGGTGCGCGAGCGCACGTCGACGACCACCGGCCGCGCGCCTTGCTCCATCAAATGATAGAGCTCGTCGACGCTGATGCGTGCCATGCGCAGCTTGGCGTAGAAGCGATGCCGCTCCCACCACTTTAATGCGACGTAGGCGGCAAGCAAGGCGGCGATCACAACGACCGCAACCACTCCGTAGTCCTGTATCCGCGCGAGGACGAACTCGACCTGGTTGCCGAACAGGGCGCCGCCCCCGATGCCCGCTACAACCCACAGTGCCGCGCCGATGCCGTTGAACAACAGAAAGGTGGGAATGCCGATGCGCGTCGCTCCGGCCAGCGGCGGCGCGATCAGCGACAGGCCGGGAACGAATTTGGCGACGACGAGCGCGTTGATGCCCCAGCGCTCGAAGCGTGACTGCGTCTCACTCACGCATGAATCGGGCGTGAGCGAGATCCGGCACAGCGTCTTCATCACATTGCTGCCGTAGACCCGACCGATGAAATACCACGTGCCGTCGGCGATCAGGCACGCCAGCAATGCGACGATGAATACCATCGGCAAAGAAAGCTGTCCGGCGGCTCCGGCTGCGCCAGCGACGACGAGCGTGGGGATCGCCGGGATCGGCAATCCGATTTGCTCGACCAAAACGTTGGCGAAGACCACCGCCAGGCCGTACTGGCTGATCAGGGAAGTGAGGTCGAGGGACATGGTTTCTCGAACGCGCCCGCGCGCGCGTTCACCCAATGATAGCGGACGCGGGTCGGATCGCGGTAGACACGCCTGCAGGACTTGGCACGCCTCGTCGAACATGAGGCGCGGATTGCGCGGAAACAAGTGCCCGCATCGCCGCAGCCGAGTTGGCCGATAGCGACCGCGCACAATGCGCGGCCGCTGATGGCTACTAGATCGAATTCAGGAATTCCAGCAACTGATTCTGCAGGCTCGTCGGCAGACGCACGTAGCGCTCACGCGCAACGGAGCCTTCGCCGTCGTGCTGCCGGATCGCCGTGTCGACGGTCGGAGCGCTGCCGTCGTGCAGCAGCGCAGTGCGCACGCGCAGGCCCCAGAGCGGCGCGGTCTTCATTTCCCTCGCCCCGGCTGGACCCTGCTCGATGCCATCGCCAAGCGATCCCATGTCGTGCAACAGCAGGTCGGAGTACAAACGGACTTCTTTCCTATCCAGCGCGGCAATGCTGTGGGGCCCCGTTGTCATCGATGCCCGGTGACAGGTTGCACAGCCGATTTGTGCGAACACGTCCTCGCCGGCTCTGGCTGCCTGCGTAGATGGGAGTCGCGGCGGGGGCGCGAGAAAGCGCATGAAGTCGGCAAACATGTCGATGTCGGCCTTGCCCGTCGCGGGGTCGGTCGTATCCTCGGGATCGACAACCTTGTCGTACTTGGCCAGCAATTCCGCGTTGCCGTTGGGGGCGTTCTCCTGCGGGAACAGACGGTTGGTGATGCCCACTTCGTTGAGATACGCGTCGCCGGCGAACGTCAGCACCGTGGCGACCTGGGCCTTCCACCCGAAACGCCCGACCCGAGTCTGACCGGTCGCCACGTCCTGAATCATCGCCACTCGACCTGAGACACCATCAGGCTTGTCGGAGAGCGCATTGCCGATGATGTCCGCATCGGCAATCGCTTCTATCAGCCCAAGGCCAAACAGGGGTGTGGTTTGCCGTTGCGCCACGACGTTGGCTGAGTGAGGCACTGTTTCCTGCACAAGTGGGTCGATCGCCGCCTGCTGCAGCAGCGATCCGCCGCGCGAAGACATGGGGTCGAAGTGACCATTCACTGTCCTGCCGAATCGCGTCTCCAGGATGGTGCTGCCACCGCCGGTGGCAGGGACTGAGTGGCAAGCCACGCAGGAGACATTGTTGAAGATCGGACCGAGACCGCTCTCCGGCGTGTCCTCTTCCTCGAACGCATCTTGGCCGTTGGCGAAGTCCGTCAGCTGGGCAGGCGTGAGTCCGGGCAGGGGATCGCCAAAAGCGGTCCCGGCCGGGTTTGGCGGTGGCTTCTGCGGATGCGAGTGGACCCGGGGCGCGCGGCCTATCGTCGGGCCCGAGAACGATTGCGCACTGACGTCACCTAATGCGATGACGAATGCCATGACGACGAAGAGGGATAGAGGCAAAGCAATTCCCATGGCGATCTCCTGTGGTGTGGGTGCTGCACGGCTCGCCACCGAAATGACGCTGGCGAGGATTGGAGGTCAAACGAATCGCTGGGGCGGTTGCGAGCCCTCACGCGGAGGTACACAACCGGTTGTATGACACAAGCATAATGCTACAGTCATAATATTGCAAGTACTGATTGCGCCCTACCGATGTTCGGCGTCGGCGCTTGACGTTAAACTGAAAAGAGCATCGGCGCAAAACCCACCTCTTGCGAAGGTTACGAATGGCCGAGACGACCGAGTGGTCTTTCCCCCGCGACCTGCAGCCGCAACCGGATGTGGTCGAGTTCGACCTCGACGCAGCGCTGCGGGCGGTGGTCTTGATCCGCGCCGAGATTCCGGAGGACGCATTCACTGCGTCGATTCTCGGCACCGAGCGGGTCGGCAACGGCGCCGTGATTCGCGACGACGGCCTGATACTGACCATCGGCTACATCATCACCGAGGCCGAAACGATATGGCTCACTGCGCATGACGGAACGGTCGTCGGAGGTCATGCGCTCGCATACGATTTTGCGACGGGCTTCGGCCTGGTGCAGCCGCTGGGGCACCTCAATGCACCGATGCTGAAGCGCGGCTCCGCGCAGTTCGCGGATGTCGGCGCAAACGTGATCGTCATTGGGCACGGCGGCCGCCCGCACGCGCTCAAGGCCAACATTTTCGCCAAGCGGGAATTTGCCGGCTATTGGGAGTATCTGCTGGATGAGGCACTCTTCACCTCACCGGCACATCCGCAGTGGGGTGGCACCGCGCTCATCGGCAGCGACGGACGTCTGCTCGGAATAGGGTCACTGTTCGTACAGGAAGCGGTGAACGGCAGCAATGTCCAGGGCAACATGTTCGTCCCGATCGATCTGCTCGAACCGATTCTCGACGACCTCCTCAAGTTCGGGCGCAGTGCGCGCGCGGCGCGGCCATGGCTCGGAATGTATACGGCCGAAACCGAAGGACGTCTCGTCGTGGGCGGACTGGCCAGAGGCGCGCCGGCGGAAGAGGCGGGCGTGCGCCTTGGCGACGTCGTTCTCGAAGTTGGCGGTGAACACCCGACCGGACTCGCCGACCTGCTGCGCAAGACCTGGCGCGTCGGCCCTGCCGGCGTTGAGGTGCCAATGACGTTGGCGCGCGACGGCGAGGTGGTCGAGGTGAAGGTACGTTCAGCCAACCGGTACGACTTCCTGCGCAAGCCGCAGTTGCAGTGACGCGCGCGGCGTCAGGCGTGGGTTGAGCTACGGCCCCGCTACTGCCGTCTTGTAATCCCAGCCGCCGCCGAGCGCCTTGGCGAGGTCGACCACTGCCAAGCGCACATCGCGCGCGGCGAGAATCTGCAGCGTCTGCGCCAGGAGAAGCTGGCGCTGCGCGTCGAGCACTTCGAGATACGGCGAGTAACCGGAGGTGTAGCGCACGTTGGCTAGATCGAGGGCCCGCTGCAACTTGTCCTTGCGCTCCGTCTGCGCCGCCAGCGCGTCGCGCGTCGTCTGGTTGGCCACCAGCGCGTCGTGCGTATCCTTGAACGCGGACTGCACGGTTTGCCGGTAGTTGATCACCGTTTCGTCGCGTTGCGCCGTCTTGAGGTCGACGTCGGCCTTGATCAGAGTCAGCCCGACCAGCGGCTGGACGAGGCCGGCACCGATGCTCCATATCATCGCCGGGCCCGAGAACAGATTTTTCAGCAGCGACGATTCGGATCCAAGACTCCCGGTCAACGTCACTGCCGGGAAGTAATTGGCGCGAGCGACGTCGATGCGCTGGTTCGCCGCGGCGAGCAACTTCTCCGCGTCCCGGATGTCAGGGCGGCGTTCGAGCATCTGCGACGGCAAGCCGGCGGGCAGGCTTGGCACGCTGACCAGCCAGACCGTTTTCACGTCGCGCGGGAGCTGCGGCGCGAATACCTCGCGTGGCGAACGTCCGACCAGGGCGGCGAGCGCGGCCTCGTTCTGCGCGACGATGCGCTGCGCGAGCGCGATATCGGACACGACCGCGGCCCGCTCGGCTTCGGCAGTCGTGAGGTCGAAGTCGCCGATCACGCCGGCCTGATAGCGATCCTTTTGTAATTCGACGGTCTCGCTGCGCGACTTGAGCGTGTCGTTGAGATTCGACAGTTGCGCGTCGCTGGCGAGAAGCTGGAAATACGCCCGCGCGACCTCGGCGGCGACGACGGTGCGTACGGTCTCGCGCGCGTACTCCGACGCCAACAGGTTGTTCTGTGCGGCGCTCGTCGCGATGCGGTACTTGCCCCAGAGATCGAGCTCGTAGGAAGCGTTGAGACTCGCGGTGAAGTTGTTGCTGATGGCCGGTGTCCCGAAGGGCAGCGGGTTGTCGGCCAGGCTGAACCGGGAACGGTTTGCGCCGGCGCTGACGTTGACGTCGGGGAGCTGCGTAAATTCTGCGGCCTTATATTGCGCGCGGGCCTGGTCCACGCGAGCTATCGCCGCGGCCAGGTCGAGGTTGTGCGCGAGCGCTTCGTCGACGAGCGCGTTCAGCGTCGTGTCGCCAAACGCCAGCCACCACTGTTCCAGCGACGGGTCGCTCACGGTGGCCGGCGGCAGATCGAGGACCGGCGGCACGGTCGGCGTGGTGGTGCACGCCGCAAGAGCGGCGACCAGCATGACGGCAACGAGTGATTTACGCATGGCCTTCTCCATGCCTGCCAATCGGCGGATGCCCGGGGGTCTGCGGCACGTGATGCGAGGCGACGCGCAGGTGCTTGATCTCGTCGAGCAGCTCGTCGTGGCTGCGCTTTTCGGTGAGTCGGCGCTCGACGACCACTTTGTAGAACAGCGGCACGAAGAACACCGCGAGGAATGTTGCGGCGACCATGCCGCCCATGACGCCGGTGCCGGTCGAATGGCGCGCACCCGCACCCGCGCCGGTGGAAATCGCCAATGGCAGCACGCCGAAAATGAACGCCAGCGACGTCATCAGGATCGGCCGGAAGCGCAGTCTCGCCGCCTCGATGGCCGCGCCCGACGGCGTGAGCCCTTCCTGATGCTTGAGCACAGCGAATTCGACGATCAGGATCGCATTCTTCGCGGCCAGTCCGAGAAGGGTGACCAGGCCGATCTGAAAATAGACGTCGTTGGTAAGCCCGCGCAGCCAGATCGCCGCGAGAGCGCCAAAGGTCCCGAACGGCAGCGCCAACAGCACCGACAGCGGAAGCGACAGCTTTTCGTATTGCGCGGACGAGGATCAGGAACACCATCACGACGGCGAGACCCAGCGCAAGAGTCGAGGTTCCGCTCGATTTCTTCTCCTGATACGAGGTGCCGCCCCAGTCGTAGCTGAAGTCCGACGGTAACGTCTCTTGGGCGATCTGTTCGACGCGCGCGATCGCCTGGCCCGAACTGACGCCGGGCGCGCCCGACCCGAATATCTTCACCGACGGCAGGTTGTTGAAGCGTTCGAGCGTGTCCGGTCCGGAGGAGTAGCGAACGGTAACAAGCGAGGACAGCGGAATCATCTCGCCCTTGGCCGAGCGAACGTAGACCGCGCCGACGTCGTCGGGTTTCCGGCGCGCATCCGGTTCGGCCGACATCAGCACCTGCCAGGCGCGGCCGTATTTGTTGAAATCGTTGACGTAGTAGGTGCCGAGCGTGGCGGATAGCGCGCTGTAGACATCCGAAATCGGCACGCCCAGCGTCTTCGCCTTGTCGCGGTCGACGTCGATCGCGAGCTGCGGGACCGTGGCGCGCCACAAGGTCTGCGTGTACGCCAACTGCGGATCGCCGTGCGTCTTGGCGAGAAACGCCTGCGAGACGTCGAACAGCCGCTTGGCACCGCCGTCGCCACGATTCTGGACGTAGAACTCGAATCCGCCCGCGACACCCAGGCCAAAGATCGGCGGTGGGTTGACGGCAAATACTCGGCTTCCTTGATGCCGGCGGTCTTCCCGAACAGCTCACCGGCCAGCTGCGCCGCGGTCACGGTACGTTCCTCCCAGGGCTTCTGCGTGACGAAAATCGTCGCCGCGTTGTTGCGGAAGGTACCGCCGACGAAATCGAACCCCGTGAACGCGATGATGTCCTGATTGTTGGGGTTCGATCGGATCGCGGCTTCGACCTGATTGACGACTTTGAAGGTTCGCTCGAGGGTCGCGCCATCGGGAAGAATGACCACGGTGATGTAGAAACCTTGGTCCTCGTCCGGGACGAGGCTCCCCGGGGTGATTCGCCACAACCCGATCGTCAGGGCAACCATCCCGAGAAACAGCACGGCGCCGAGAGTGCCACGCCGCAGCATCCAGACGACCCCGTCGGTGTAGTGAGCGGTCACGTGCGCAAAGCCACGGTTGAATGCGGCGAAGAACCGATTCGGTTGCACGTGCGGCTTGAGTATCAGTGCGCAAAGCGCCGGCGACAGCGTCAGCGCGACCAGGCCGGAAATCACCACCGAAATCGAGATCGTCACCGCGAACTGGCGGTACAGTTCGCCGGTCAGGCCGCCGAGGAATGCGATCGGCACGAACACCGCGGTCAGCGTCAGGACGATGGCGACGATGGGGCTCGTCACCTCGCGCATGGCCTTGATCGCCGCGTCCCGCGCCGTCAGCCCGTCCTCGCGCATGTGGCGCTCGACGTTTTCGAGCACGACGATCGCATCGTCGACGACAATGCCGATCGACAGCACCATGCCGAACAGCGTCAGCGTGTTGATCGAATAACCGAGCAGAGTAGATTCCGGCGAAGGTTCCGATCAGGGACACCGGGACCGCTGCGAAGGGAATGATCGCGGCACGCCAGCTTTGCAGGAACAGGTAGACGACCAGGAACACCAGCAGCATCGCTTCGCTCAGCGTCTTGAGCACCTCGCCGATCGACACTCTGACGAAGCGCGTGGTGTCGTAGGGAATCGAGTAGGTGAGTCCTTCCGGGAAGCGTTGCGACAGGGTCGCCATCTCGGTCTCGACGGTCTTCGCGACCTCGAGCGCGTTGGCGCCAGGTGATAGGAAAATGCCGACCAGCGTTGCGGGTCTGCCGTTGATGCGCCCCATGAATTCGTAGTCCTTCGACCCCAGCTCGACGCGCGCGACATCCGCGAGCGTCACCGTCGACGCGTCGGCATTGGCGCGCACGATGATCTGCTCGAACTGCTTCGGATCGGCCAGCCGACCGCGGGTGATGACGGTGTAGACCAGGTCCTGATTCTTGGCGACCGGCGACTGGCCGATCTTGCCTGCGGTGAATTGCGCGTTCTGCTCGTTGACGGCAGCGATCACATCGTTGGGTGTGAGCTTCAGCTGCGCCAGGCGATCGGGCTTGAGCCAGATGCGCATCGCGTAGTCTTTCGCCCCGAAGATCTGTACGTTGGTCGTGCCCGGGAGCCGCTTGAGATTGTCGAGGACGTTCAGCGTGACGTAGTTCGACGTGAACAGGTCGTCGTAGCGCCCGTCGGGGGCGTAGAAGGCGAGCACTTGCAGGAAGGCGGAGCTGCCGCGTTCGACCGTGACACCCTGACGCCGCACTTCCTCGGGCAGGCGCGGCTCGACCTGCTTGACCCGATTGTTGACGTTGACCGCCGCGATATCGACGTTGCTGCCGATCTCGAACGTGACCTGGATCTGCACCGTGCCGCTCGCCGACGACGACGAGCTCATGTAGATCATGCCCGGCACGCCGTTGATCGCGTTTTCGAGCGGCGACGCCACCGTCTGCTCGAGCGTTTGCGCGGACGCGCCGGGATAGACGGCCTGCACCGTGACCACCGGCGGCGCGATTTCCGGATATTGCGCGATCGGCAATGCGCGCATCGACGCGAGGCCGGCGATGACGAGGAACGTCGAAATGACCGCGGCAAACAGCGGCCGATCGATGAAGAAGCGCGAGAACATGAGTGGGGTTCTCCGCGTCTATTTCTGGGCTGCGGTGGTGGCCGGCGTACGCGCCTCGCCGCCGACCGCGATCGCTGCCCCTGGCATCAGCTTCGCAATGCCGTCGACGATGACCGTATCACCGGGCTTGAGGCCCGAATCGATCTGCCAGAAGTTGCCGCCGTCGGCATCGACCCACTCGCCGACGACGACCTGACGTTGCTCCGCGACGGTCTTGCCGTCCTTGTCCTTGCCGACGACATAGACGAACTTGCCTTGCGCGCCATCGAGTACGGCTGTCTGTGGTAGCGCGATGGCGTTCTTGCGTACCGCACCACGGAGCACGACGCGGACAAATTGACCCGGTTTGAGCGCCAGGTCCGCGTTGGGCAGTTCGGCGCGCATCTCGTAGGTGCCCGTCGACGGGTTGACGCGTGTGTCGGCAAAATTGATGCGGCCGCGACGCGGGAAAATCTGGCCGTCGGACAATTTGACCGTGACTTCGTAGGCGTTGTCCTTCGGCAGCGTGAGCGCGCCTTCGGCGACGGCGCGTGTGAAGCGCAGCTGGTCGTTTTCCGAAATATTGAAGGCGACCCAGATCGGATCGGTTTGCGATATCACGGTCAGCAGGGTGTCGTTGGCCGTGGCCAGACTACCTTCGGATTTCATCGAGCGGCTCGAAAGTCCGGAGATCGGCGCTACGACGCGGGTATAGCCCAGGTTCAGTTTCAACTCATCGAGCTTGGCCTGCATGGCCTGCACGCTCGCCGCCGCGAGTTCGGCGTTCGAGGTCGCGTCGTCCGCTTCCTTCTGGCCAATGGCCTTGCGCTCGGCCAGCGGAATCAGGCGCGCCCGCTCGCGGTCGGCCTGCGCCTTTTGGGCGATAGCGCGGGTCACGTCGGCCTCCGCGGCGGCGACCTGCGCGGCGTACAGCTTGGGGTCGATGGTGAACAGCGCCTGCCCGGCCCTCACCGGCGAGCCCTCTTGGTACAAGCGCTTCTCGATGATCCCAGTGACGCGGGCGCGAACCTCGACGTCCTTGGAACCTTGCGTCTGGCCAACGTACTCGAAGGCCGCCGGAAAGTCCTTGGGTGCGGCGACGAGGGTCGTTACCTGAGCGGGCGGAGGTGCGAACCCCCCCGGAGGCCCGGACTTACCGCAGCCTGCCAGAACGAGAACAGGAACAAGAACCGCAACGAGAAGCAAAATCCGGGATTGCTTGGCGAGCATGAATCGACTCCTGGGGAAGCTCGGAACCACCACTTGCATACGGCCGCCATGTTACATACAATCACGAATGTTTGTAAAGCACGCCCTGAATATTTCGATCGCAACTACGAACGGCGACTAATGGCTCGGAAAACCAAGGAGGAGGCTGCCGTCACGCGCGAGCAGCTGCTAGACGCGGCCGAGGCGGTCTTTCGCGACCGGGGCGTCACGCGCACGTCGCTGGCCGAAGTGGCCACCGCGGCCGGAGTGACCCGGGGTGCCGTGTATTGGCACTTCAAGGACAAGGCGGCGCTTTTCGCGGCGATGTGTGAGCGCGCCACGCTGCCGCTCGATGCCATGCTTGCTGCCGCAACCGGCGAAGCGACCGACGACCCGCTCACCGTGCTTCGCGATCTCATGGTCGGCGCGTTGCGCCATCTGGCGACCGATCCCCGGGCGCAAGCCGTATTCGAAGTGATTTTCCTGAAGACGGAGATGTGCGGCGAACTGGGCGAGATCGTGGGCCGTCGCGATCGCGAGCGCTGCGACTGTCTCCTGCATCGTCGAAAAACTGGTGCGGCGGGGCATGGATCTGGGGCAATTACCGGCCGATACCGACGCGGCGCTTGCGACCCAATTGTTGCAAGCATGCGTCGGCGGGTTGATGCGGGAGTGGGTGCTGGACCGAGCAACCTACGATCTGGCGCGAGTCGCGCCAAGCATGGTCGAATGCATCATTGCCGGAATCGTCGCGCACCCGCCTCGGCGCGTCGAGCGTGTCAGGCCACATGTGCGGCCGCGTGCTGCGACCGGCATTTAGAAGAACGTTCGTGCGCTGCGCGCCGCGCGCACGGATATGATCTAATCCCTTCTGAATCCGCCTGCGAATTGCAGACGGAGCGACGGTGGGGGGAGACATTGTGCGTTGTGGCTTGATCGCGCTGGCGTTGGCGGCAGGCCTTTCTGGGACACGTCTCGAAGCGCAAACTGCGCCGCCGATGCCAACGCCGCTGCGGGTCATCGCCTTCGACGGCGGCTGGAACCTGCCCGTGTGGGCCGCGCAACGCCAGGGATTCTTCGAAGCGCAAGGCGTCAGCGTCCAGCTCTCCTATACGCCGACGTCGGTGTACTTGATCACCAAGGTGCTGGATGGCACCTTCGACATCGCGCTCGGCGGGATGGACAACGTCATCGCCTACCAGGAGGGCCAGGGCGAAGCAAAAATACCCGACAACCCGGACCTGTTCGCGTTCCTGGGCGGCGACGATGGCTTCGCTTCGATCGTCTCGGCGCCGGGCATCAAGAGTTTCGGCGAGCTCAAGGGCAGGACCGTTTCGGTGGACGCGATGACCACGGGCTACGCTTTCATGGTTCGAGAACTCCTCGCCCGCAACGGAATCGCCGAAACCGATGTGACCTTCGTGCGGGCCGGAGGGACTGCCAGTCGCTACCGCGATCTCCTTGCGGGCAAGCAGGACGCGACGCTGTTGCGCACGCCGTTCGAATTGCTGGCGCGCGAGCGCGGTTTCAATCAGCTGGCGACCGGCCAGTCGCTGGGCGCGTACCAGGGGACGGTCGGGATGGCGCGGGGGGGTTGGGCGCGCGAACACGAGGCCGCCGTGCTTGGATTTCTGCGCGCCTATCGGGCCGGAACCGATTGGCTCTACGATCGCGCCAATCGCGAGGTTGTCGAGGCGCTGCTCGTCGCTAACATTCGCGACATGACACCTGCGCTTGCCAAACGATCCTATGACCTGCTGCTCGCCGACAAGGGTGGCATGACCCGCGACGTCGCGCTCGACATGGAAGGCATTCGCACCGTGCTGCAACTTCGTAGCAAATATGGCACGCCGAAGAAGAATCTCGACGACCCGGCGAAGTACATCGATCTCTCCTATTACGAGAAAGCCTTCGGCAAACGCTAGCGCCGAACTTCATTGCCATGGCCAGAAAAAGCAGCGAGCCGAAGATCATCCGGCCTGACGACATCGATCCGCATTACCAATGGGATCGCCCGTTGCAGGCGCCCGGGCACACTCAAGTCGACTTCGAGGAGCGCGTCAACTTTCGCCGCCTGCACGACTATCGCCTTGCGCGTACGCGAGCGGCGCTGGCGAGTTCGGGCCTCGGCGCGCTGCTCAGCTTCGATCAGCACAACATCCGCTATACCACCAGCACGGTCATCGGCGAGTGGGCACGCGACAAGCTCACCCGCTATTCGCTGCTGACCGGAAACGGTGATCCCTATATCTGGGACTTCGGTTCGGCCGCCAAGCACCATCGGCTGCACGCGCCGTGGCTGCACCATGACCATTGCCGCGCGGGGCTGTTGGGGTTGCGCGGCGCGGTCGGCGGCGACATCACACTGTTTCGCGACGCCGCGCGCGAAATCAAGGCGATCCTCGACGCGGAAGGCGTCGGCAACATGCCGCTCGGTCTCGACGTGGTCGAGCCGCCGATGCTGTTCGAGTTGCAGAAGCTAGGGCTAGAAGTGCGCGACGGCCAGCAGACGCTACTACAGGCCCGCGAAGTGAAGAACATCGACGAGCTGACGCTGCTCAACATGGCCGCGGCGATGGTCGACGGCGTGTATCAGGACATCGCGGAGGCGTTGAAGCCGGGTGTCAAGGAGAGCGAGATCGTCGCGCTCGCCACGGGGCGCTTGTACGGCATGGGCTCCGATTGCGTCGAAGCGATCAACTCGATCTCGGGCGAGCGCTGCAGCCCGCATCCGCACAACTTCACCGACCGCCTGATTCGGCCGGGCGACCAGGCGTTTTTCGACATCATCCAGTCGTTCATGGGCTACCGCACGTGCTACTACCGGACGTTCAACGTCGGCCGCGCGACGCCTTCGCAGCGCACGGCGTACCGCAAGGCACGGGAGTGGATGGATCGGACCATCGACCTGCTGAAACCGGGAGTGGGTTCGGACAAAATCGCGCGTTCATTGCCCAAGGCGAAGGAAATCGGTTTCGCGAGCGAGATGGATGCCTTCGGACTCAACTTCTGTCACGGACTCGGGCTGGGTTTGCACGAGCGGCCGCTGATCTCGCGACTCAACTCGTTGAAGGAGCCGATCGAGCTCAAGGTCGGCATGGTGTTCGCGGTCGAGACCTATTGTCCGGCGAGCGACGGCATCTCCGCTGCACGCATCGAGGAGGAAGTGATCCTCACCCCGGCGGGACCGAAGATCATTTCGCTGTATCCAGCGGAAGAATTGCCGATCGCCAATCCGTACTAGCTGTTCGGCGACTTAGAGATTGGATAGATGTTGATGCGGATATCTGGCCCTGGGTTCGTCGGTATGGAATCGGCGTTCGCGCTGATCGTTGCGCTGACCCTCGGCACCCTCGTTGCGCCGCTCGCCGCGAACGCGCAGCCGGCAGCTAAGGTCCCTCGAATTGGCGTTCTCCATAGTGGTACTGCGACTGCTGTTGCGCAGAACGTCGAGGCGTTCAAGCAGGGGCTGCGCGAGCGCGGGTATGTAGAAGGACAGAACGTCGTCGTCGAGCGCCGGTTCGGCGAATCGGTACCCGAGCGCATAGCCGAGGTCGCCGCCGAGCTGGTGCGGCTGAAAGTGGATGTGATCGTGACCGCCACCGATGCGGCGATTGCGGCGGTCAAGCGACAGACGCAAACGATCCCGATCGTGATGGTCAACAGCGCCGATCCGGTCGGAACGGGCTTTGTTGCCAGCCTCGCGCAACCCGGCGGAAATGTCACGGGGATCACCAGCATCTCTCCGGAGCTCAGCGCCAAGCGGCTGGAACTGCTGAAGGAAGTCGTCCCGGGACTCTCCCGAGTGGCGATCATGTGGGATCCCGATGTCCGCGGTGCCTTGTTTGACTACAAAGAGACGCAGAGCGCAGCCCGCTCGCTCCGGCTGCAACTCCAATCCGTCGAAGTGAGCCGCGTCGACGAGTTCGATCGCGCGTTTGCCGCGATGCTAACCGGACGCGCGGAGGCGTTCGTCGTTTCATCTCCCTTCGCATTCGAGATCCGCAAACAGCTTGCGAGCCTGGCGCAGAAGCATCGGCTGCCGTCCATGTATGCACAAAGAGAGTTCGTGGACGCGGGTGGCCTCATCGCCTACGGACCAAACCTCGCCCAGCAGTGGCGGCGTGCGGCGACGTATGTGGACAAGATCCTCAAGGGGGCCAACCCGGGCGAGCTACCGGTCGAGCAGCCTACCGAGTTCGAATTGATCGTCAATCTGAAGACAGCAAAGGCGCTGGGGATGACGATGCCGCCGTCGCTCCTGCGGCGCGCGGACGCGGTGCTTCAATGATGGACCGGCGGACTTTCGTCAGCGCCGCATTGAGTGCCCTGCTCGCAAAAGCGAGCCTCGCGGACGCGCAACCGACGACGAAGGTCCCCCGAATCGGCGTTCTCCATCCAGGCACTCCGGCTTCTGCTCCTCAATTCGTCGAGGCGTTCAACCAGGGCCTGCGTGAGCGTGGATATGTGGAAGGACAGAACATCGTCGTGGAACGTCGGTTCGGCGAAGCCAAGCCCAAGCGGATGGCCGAGGTCGCCGCTGAACTGGTGCGCCTCAAGGTCGACGTTATCGTCACGTCCACGGATGTCGCGGTTGCGGCGGTCAAGCGACAGACACAGTCGATCCCGATCGCAATGGCGTCAAGTACCGATCCGGTCGGGACTGGGTTCGTCGCGAGCCTGCCCCACCCCGGCGGGAATGTCACCGGCCTAACCAGCATTTCTCCGGAGCTCAACGCCAAGCGGCTGGAGCTCCTGAAGGAAGCTGTCCCCGGGCTCGTCCGAGCTGCAATCATGTGGAATCCCGATGACCGGGGTGGCGTGCTTGACTACAAGGAAACGGAAAGCTCTGCGCGCGCGTTGCGGCTACAGCTCCAATCCGTCGAAGTGAGCCGCGCCGACGACTTCGAGCGCGTGTTCTCTGCCTTGACGACAGCGCGCGCAGAAGCGTTGATTGTCATCCCATCCGCTCTCGCATTCGCGAACCGCGGCCAGATTGCGAACATGGCACTGAAGCATCGGCTGCCGTCCATGTATGCAGCAAGGGACCACGTGGAGGCTGGTGGCTTGATGGCCTACGGCCCGAGCATCGCAGAGCTGTGGCGGCGCGCGGCGACGTATGTCGACAAGATCCTCAAGGGTGCAAAGCCGGGTGAGCTGCCCGTCGAACAGCCCACCAAGTTCGAGCTGGTCATTAACATGAAGACCGCGAACGCGCTGGGGCTGACGATACCGGTGTCGCTGCTGCGGCGAGCGGATCAGGTCATCTAGTGAGTGACACGGGGTGAAGGAGTGAAGGAGTGAAAGAGTGAACGAGAGGATCGGCTGGATCGGCATCGGCCGCATGGGCTACGAAATGGCGGCGAGACTCGCCAAGGGCGGTGCCGACGTGACGGTATGGAATCGTACGCGCGCCAAGGCCGATCCGCTGACCGCCTACGGCGCGAAGGTTGCCGAAGAAGTCACCGATCTTGCCGGATGCGACATCGTTTTCTGCATGGTGTCGACCTGGGACGATGTCAAGGAGGTCATCGCCGGACCGGCGGGATTGTTGTCCGGTTCGCGCAAACCGCGCATGATCGTCGAGTGTTCGTCGATTTCCCTCGAAGGATCGGCAGAGCTGCGCACGCTGCTCCACGCGCGCGGCATCGAGTTGCTTGCCGCGCCGGTGTCCGGCAACGCCAAGGTGATCAAGGCCGGCCGGCTTTCATTTGTGTGCTCGGGGCCGAAGGCGGCGTTCGACGCGGCGCTGCCGTATCTCAAGATGATTGCGCCTGCCGCCAGCTACGTCGGCGAGGGCGAACTCGCGCGCATCGTGAAGATCTGCCACAACGTGTTCCTCGGCGTCGTGACCCAGTCGCTGGCCGAGATTACGGTGCTGGCGCAAAAGGCAGGAGTACCGCGCCACGCGTTCCTCGATTTCATGAACCAGAGCGTGCTGGGATCGACGTTCTCGCGCTATAAGACGCCCGCCTTCGTCAACCTCGACTTCAAGGTGACGTTCACGCCGTACCTGCTGCGCAAGGACCTCGATCTCGGGCTCGACGCTGGCCGAAGGTTTGGCGTGCCGATGCCGCTTGCGTCGATCACGCGCGACACGCTTCAGAGCCTGATCGGCCACGGAGTGACAGAAGAAGATTTCGCCAAACTGCTCGTGTTGCAGGCCGAGGCTTCCGGACTGAAACTCGAGCCCGAGAACGTCCCGGTCGGCGACGGGCTGACGTGACCGCAAGGAGGAAGATATGAAACTTGGCCATTGGATGATCGCAGTCGTGGTCGCCTTGGGCTGCACGCCGCCCGCATTCAGCCAGGGCTATCCCAACAAGACCGTGCACCTTATCGTCCCGTTCACCGCCGGTAGTGCAACCGACACCCTGGCCCGGACCTTCGGCCAGACGCTCTCTGAGATGTGGGGGCAGTCCGTGATCGTCGACAACCGGCCAGGTGCAGGTGGCACTATCGGCACAGCCGTCGTCGCGAAGTCGCCAGCCGACGGCTACACGCTGCTGGTGCATTCCGCGGCGTACGCGTACAACCCGTCGATCTATACGGGATTGACCTTCGATACGCAGAAGGATTTCGTCGACATCGCGCTGCTCGCGGGGCAGCCTAACGTCTTGGTTGTCGCGCCGTCCTCGGGGATCAAATCGGTCGCCGACTTGATCGCGATGGCGAAGCAGAAGCCGGGACAACTCAACGTTGCGTCGGCGGGCACAGGCAGCGGTACCCACATCAATGCGGAGAAGTTCAGGCTCGCCGCGGGCATCGACGTCGTTCACATTCCGTACAAGGGGACGCCGGAGGCGCTGACCGACACGATGACCGGCCGCGTTACGTATTTCTTCTCGCCGATCTCGGGGGCCCTGCCTAACATTCGCGAGGGCAAACTCGTGGCGCTGGGCGTCAGCAGTGAGAAGCGCTCCAGCGTGCTGCCCAACGTTCCGACGATTGCCGAAGCCGGGCTGCCCGGCTTCGACTACAACCTTTGGGTGGGTCTGTTTGCACCTGCGGGCACCCCGCCGGAGATCGTTGCCAAGATCAGCGGTGACGTGACCCGAGCGCTGCAGACGCCCGAAATCAAGGAGCGG
The DNA here is from genome assembly GCA_963829375.1 of uncultured beta proteobacterium. GTDB lineage: Bacteria > Pseudomonadota > Gammaproteobacteria > Burkholderiales > Casimicrobiaceae > PALSA-1003. The sequence goes on from CAWHIS010000005.1 coordinate 51,691, forward strand.
TTTGCCAATCTCGGGATGGAGGCGATGCCAATGACGCCTGCCGAATTCAAGAAATTCGTGCAGACCGAGATCGACGGTTCAGCCAAAGTCATCAAAGCCGCTGGGATCAAAGCCCAATAGGCGCCGCGGCCTGCCCGACTTTCCATTAAGATAGCGGACCGACCGGCGCCCACGCCGGCAAATGCTTGCATGTCAGCAGGAGCGGAGGAGATGAAAGCAGGCCTGGATACCTTCCCACGGCTGTTGCTCGAGCACGGGCGCGTGCGCGGCAACCATCCGGCAACGCGCGAAAAAGACCTCGGGATCTGGCAGACCTGGACATGGTCACAGGTGGCCGCCGACGTGCGCGCCCTGGCCTGTGGTCTCGCTGCGCAAGGGTTCCAGCGCGGCATGCATCTCGCGATCATCGGCGACAACCGGCCACGCCTTTACTGGTCGATGGCTGCCGCGCAGGCGCTGGGCGGCGTTCCGGTGCCGATGTACCAGGATGCACCCGCCGCGGAATTCGTCTATGTGTTGAATGATGCGGAGATCGCCTACGCGATCGTCGAGGACCAGGAGCAGGTGGACAAGGTGCAGGAGTCCCTGCCGCAGGTGCCAACGCTCAAGCACATCTACTACGACGACGCCCGCGGTTTACGCAACTACCAAGGTGTGACGAGCTTCGACCGGCTGCTGGAAATTGGCCGCGAATACGACCGCGCGCATCCGGCCTTTTTCGAAGCGGAAGTTGCCAAGGGCCATTCCGACGACGTGTCGGTCATGCTGTATACGTCCGGCACCACCGGCAAGCCCAAGGGCGTGCGCCAGACGCATCGGGCCTTCATCGCTGCCGCCGACGGCGCGCGCGGATTCGATGCGCTCGGCCCCGATGACAGCATCCTTTCCTATCTGCCCATGGCGTGGGTCGGCGATCATCTCTTCTCCTATGCGCAATGGGTCGTCGTCGGATTCACGATCAACTGTCCCGAGTCCGGCGAAACGGTCATGACCGATCTGCGTGAGATCGGCCCGACGTATTATTTCGCCCCGCCGCGTGTGTTCGAGAATCTGCTGACGCAAGTGATGATCCGCATGGAGGATGCCAGCGCGCCGAAGCGGGCATTGTTCCATTACTTCACTGCGCTGGCGCGCCGTTGCGGCGCCGAGATCCTCGACGGCAAGCCTGTGGCCGCGGGCGATCGGATGCTGTACCTCATCGGCAACGCGCTCATCTACGGCCCGTTGCGCAACGTACTCGGCATGAGCCGGATTCGCGTGGCCTACACGGCGGGCGCGGCGATCGGTCCCGACTTGTTCCGCTTCTACCGCTCGATCGGCATCAATCTCAAGCAGTTCTATGGGTCGACCGAGACCTGCGCCTACGTCTGCCTGCAGCCCGACGGCGGCGTGCGTTTCGACACGGTTGGCAACCCGGCGCCCGGTGTCGAGCTGAAGATCGCAGAAAGCGGCGAAGTTCTGGTGCGCGGACCGATGCTGCTCAAGGAGTATTACAAGCGTCCGGACGCCACCGCGGAGTCGATCGACGCCGACGGCTATTTTCATACGGGCGATGCCGGATTCTTCGACGACGGCGGGCAGCTCAAGATCATCGACCGGGCGAAGGATGTCGGCAAGCTTGCAAGCGGTGCGATGTTCGCGCCGAACTATATCGAGAACAAGCTGAAGTTCTTCCCGCACATCAAGGAAGCCGTGGTTTTTGGCAATGCGCGCGACAAGGTCTGCGCATTCATCAACATCGACCTCGGCTCCGTGGGCAACTGGGCCGAGCGGCGCGGGATCGCGTATTCCGGCTATACCGACCTCGCTGCCAAGCCCGAGGTGTACAAACTGATCGGCGAATGCGTGCAAACGGTCAATGCCGAACTCGCTCGCGAAGGGTCGCTCGCCGATTCGCAAATCCACCGTTTCCTGATCCTGCACAAGGAACTGGACCCGGATGACGACGAGTTGACCCGGACGCGCAAGGTGCGGCGCGGCTTCGTCGGTGAAAAGTACGCCGTGCTCATCGACGCGCTCTATTCGGGCAAGACCGAGCAGCACATCGAGACGCTCGTCCGCTTCGAGGACGGCCGCAGCGGCATGGTGGCGGCCGATCTGCGCATTGCCGAAGCCGAAACGGTGTCGGCTACCGCCGCGCGCAAGGCAGCATGAGCGCGACGGGCCGCCCCGAGCGCGAATACCGCAGCGCGCGGCGCGGAGGTACGCCAATGAGCGCGTGGCGCGAAGGTATTGCGATGGGTGAGCGCTTCGCATGACCGCAGTTCAACGCATCGGCGAGGTGATGCTCAAGCTCGACAACATTTCGCTCTCATTCGGCGGTGTCAAGGCATTGACCGACATCAGTGTCGATGTGCGCGAGCACGAAATCCGCGCAATCATCGGTCCGAACGGCGCTGGCAAGAGCTCGCTGCTCAACGTCATCAACGGTGTCTACCATCCGCAGCAAGGAACGATCAGCTTTCGCGGCGAAGTACGCCGCGACATGAATACACACCAGGCCGCGACGCAGGGGATCGCGCGCACGTTCCAGAACATCGCGTTGTTCAAGGGCATGAGCGTGCTGGACAACATCATGACCGGGCGCAACCTCAAGATGCGTGCGACCTTTCTCGAACAGGCCATCTATATCGGGCGCGCGCGACGCGAGGAGCTGGAAAACCGGCTCAAGGTCGAGGAAGTCATCGACTTTCTAGAAATTCAGCACATTCGCAAGACCCCCGTCGGCCGTCTGCCGTATGGCCTGCAGAAGCGCGTGGAGCTCGCGCGCGCGCTCGCCGCGGAACCGTCGCTGCTGCTGCTCGATGAACCCATGGCGGGAATGAACGTCGAGGAAAAGCAGGACATGTGCCGATTCGTGCTGGACGTCAACGAGCAGTTCGGTACGACGATCGTGCTCATCGAGCACGACATGGGTGTGGTCATGGACATATCCGATCGTGTCGTGGTTCTCGACTACGGCAAGAAAATCGCCGACGGGCCGCCCGCTGAGGTCCGCAGCGACAAGGCGGTCATCGACGCGTACCTGGGCGTCGCCCACTGACCGACGCGCGGCCGCATGCAATTCTTCTTCGAAGTACTGATCGGCGGTCTTCTCAGCGGCGTGATGTATTCGCTGGTGGCGCTCGGTTTCGTGCTGATCTACAAGGCTTCGGGCGTGTTCAATTTCGCCCAGGGCTCGATGGTGTTCTTCGCGGCGCTCACCTTCGTGGGACTGATGGAACACGGCCTCGATTTCTGGCTCGCGTTGCCGGCGACGCTGGTCGTGATGATCGTCCTGGGGATCGCGATCGAGCGCGTGATCCTGAGGCCGCTGGTCAATCAGCCGCAGATCACGTTGTTCATGGCGACGATCGGCCTATCGTTTCTGATCGAGGGGATCGCACAACTCGTTTGGGGCGCAAGTGTGCGCGGGCTCGACCTGGGGGTGCAGGACGAGCCGCTGCAATGGATATCCGACACGGCAGGGATTAACGTGTCGAAGTTCGACCTCACGGCCGCCGGTGTCGCGGCGGTGCTCGTGACGACGTTGGCCGTATTCTTCAATCGCACGCGCATCGGACGCGCGCTGCGCGCGGTAGCCGACGATCACCAGGCGGCGCTCGCGGTGGGCATTCCCCTGCAGCAGATCTGGGCCATCGTCTGGGCTGTCGCGGGCGGCGTGGCCCTGGTCGCGGGGTTGTTGTGGGGGGCGCGCAACGGCGTGCAGTTCGCGTTGACCTTCGTCGCGCTAAAAGCGCTGCCGGTGCTCATTCTGGGCGGCTTCGAGTCGATTCCCGGCGCGATCGTCGGCGGCCTGATCATCGGCGCGTCCGAGAAGCTCGCCGAGGTGTACCTCGGCCCCTACGTGGGCGGCGGCATCGAAGGCTGGTTCCCGTACGTCCTGGCACTATTGTTCTTGCTGGTCCGGCCGGAAGGCCTGTTCGGCGAAAAGATTATCCGACGGATCTGACCCAATGTTTTATCGCGAAGCAGGCCAATACAAGACGACCTACGCGTCCGACGCCGCGATTTTTCCGATCAGGCAGGATCGTGTTGCAATCGCTATTGTCCTCGCGGTGGCATTCGTTGTCGTTCCGTTGACCGCGTCTCCCTACGTTTTCTCCGCCATCCTGATACCGTTCCTGATTCTTTCGCTCGCCGCGCTCGGCTTGAACATTCTGACGGGTTATGCCGGCCAGCTCTCGCTCGGGAGCGCGGCGTTCATGGCGGTCGGGGCGTTCGCGTCGTATAACTTCGTGCTGCGCATTCCCGGGATTCCTTTACTGGTCGCGTTCGCTGGTGGCGGACTGTCCGCCGCGGCCGTGGGTATCCTCTTCGGCCTCCCCAGTCTGCGCATTCGCGGTTTCTACCTCGCCGTCGCCACGCTGGCCGCGCAGTTCTTCATCCTCTGGTGCCTCACCAAGATCGGCTGGTTCACCAACTATAGTGCGTCGGGCGTCATCACCGCGCAGCCCCTGGTGATCTTGGGCTATACCTTCGCCACGCCCCAAGCGAAGTATCTACTCGTGCTGGTGATCGTGTCGGTCATGGCACTCGCCGCCAAGAACATGACGCGCGGCAACATCGGTCGGCAGTGGATGGCGGTGCGCGACATGGACGTCGCCGCCGAAGTGATCGGCATCCAGCTGATGCGCGCCAAGCTCCTGGCATTCGCGGTCAGTTCGTTCTACTGCGGTGTCGCCGGCGCGCTGTTCGCGTACGCGTACCTCGGGACCGTTGAGCCTGAGGCCTACAATCTCGATCTTTCGTTTCGCATTCTGTTCATGATCATCATCGGCGGCATCGGTACCGTGCTCGGGGCATTTCTCGGCAGCGCGTTCATCACGCTGTTGCCGATTCTGCTGAGCACCGCAGTGACTTTCCTCGACGAAACGCTGCACTTCAGCATCGCCAGCAGCGTCGCCTCGAATCTGGAGCTGATGGTCTTCGGTGGACTGATCATTTTTTTCCTCATCGTCGAGCCGCACGGTCTCGCCCGGCTGTGGCAAATCGCCAAGGAGAAGCTGCGCCTTTGGCCGTTCCCGCATTGACGCCTGGACGACAGTCACCGTGCTGTGCAACGCTGGATACGAGTTATCATTGCAGCAGAAGCTCCTTTGGAGGAAGACCATGAAATGGATCAACAAGGCCTACCTGAGCCTTGCACTAGTCATTGCGGCGTCGACCGCGTTCGCGCAGAACCAGCAGTTCATTCCGATTCTGTCGTATCGCGTGGGTCCGTACGCGGCGGGTGGCTCCGGCTACTTCGGCGGCGCCATCGATTATTTCAACCTGGTCAATCTTGGCGGTGGAATCAACGGCGTCAAGCTGTTCTGGGAGGAATGCGAAACGGAATACAACGCGGCGCGCGGCGTCGAGTGCTATGAGCGCCTCAAGACGAAGAACGGCGGTGCCGTCGCCGTCGAACCGTTGTCGACGGGGATCGCCTACGGGCTGTTCGAACGTGTCGCACAGGACAAGATTCCGATGACGACGTTCGGTTATGGCCGTGGAGACTCCGCCGACGGTCGCGTATTCGAATGGGTGTTTCCCGTCGGAACGACGTACTGGGATCAGGCCGCCGCAATGATCGCGTATCTCGGCGGCAAGGAAGGCAGCGACAACAAGCTCAAGGGCAAGAAGATCGCATACCTGTATCACGACTCGGCATACGGCAAGGAAGCCATCCCGGTGCTCGAGGCGCTCGCGACCAAACTTGGATTCGAGCTCATGAAAGTGCCGGTGACGCCGCCGGGCAACACACAGGAATCGCAATGGCTGCAGATCCGCCAGGCGAAACCCGACTATGTAATCCTATGGGGCTTTGGCGTCATGAATCCCGTCGCGATCAAGGCCGCCGCCAAGATAGGCTATCCGCGCGACAAGATCATCGGCGTGTGGTGGGCCGGCTCGGAAGAAGACGTCATTCCTGCGGGCGACGCGGCCAAGGGTTACATCACCGCGGCGTTTTCGGCGCCGGGCACGAGCTTTCCAGTGATGCAGGACATCGTGAAGAAAGTCTATGGTCCCGGCAAGGGCAACCTCGAAGACAAGTCCCGCATCGGGTCGATCTATCACACGCGTGGCGTCGTGTACGGCATCATCATCGTGGAAGCCATCCGCGTCGCGCAGGAGAAATACGGCAAGGGCAAGGTGATGACGCCGACGCAGGTGCGCTGGGGCCTGGAGCACTTGAATCTCAGCGACGCGCGCATCAAGGAACTGGGGGCGGCCGGCATGTTTCCGTCGATCAAGACGTCATGCCTCGACCACGAGGGCTCCGGCATGGTCAAGTTCCAGGTCTGGGACGGCAAGGAGTTCAAGCCCGTCACGGGGTTCATGGCGGGCGACCGCGAACTCGTGCGCAAGATGGTCGACGAAAGCGCCGCGAGCTATGCCGTCGGGAAGAAGCTCGCGCCGCGGGATTGCGGCAAGGAAAACTGATCGTGAGGGCCGCTGGCCGCCCGTCCGGCGGCCAGCGCGCCGCCAGCGGGCAGAGCATCGTCGAATGAGCACATCGGTTGCCACCGCCGCGACCCCGACGCCGGCGCGGTCCTACGTCTCGGTGAACAACATCGAGGTAATCTACGATCACGTCATCCTGGTGCTCAAGGGTGTGTCGCTTGAAGTCCCGCAAGGCAAGATCGTCGCGCTGCTTGGGGCCAACGGCGCCGGCAAGACGACAACGCTGAAAGCCATTTCCAATCTACTCAGCGCCGAGCGTGGCGAAGTGACGAAGGGAACGATCGAATTCCGCGGCCAGCGCATCGATCGGCTCTCCCCCAACGAGCTGGTCCGCATGGGTGTCTGCCAGGTTATGGAAGGTCGGCATTGCTTCCAGCACCTGACCGTTGAGGAGAACCTCCTGACGGGCGCGTTCACGCGCCAAGGGTCGCGCGCAGAAACTCGCGATGCGCTGGAGAAGGTCTATCACTACTTTCCACGTCTGAAGCAGCGGCGCACGAGCCTTGCGGGTTACACGTCCGGTGGGGAACAGCAGATGACGGCTGTAGGTCGTGCGTTGATGGCGCAGCCATCGATGATCCTGCTCGACGAGCCTTCGATGGGCCTTGCGCCACAGATCGTCGAAGAGATATTCGACATCGTGCGGGACCTGAACCAGAAGGAGAGCGTGAGCTTCCTGCTAGCGGAACAGAATACAAACGTAGCATTGCGGTTTGCCGATTACGGGTACATCCTCGAGAATGGGCGCGTGGTCATGGACGGTGCAGCAAAAGACCTGGCGCAGAACGAAGACGTCAAGGAGTTCTACCTCGGACTGTCTACGACGGGCAGAAAGAGCTTTCGCGATGTGAAGCACTACCGCCGTCGCAAGCGCTGGCTGGCTTGACCGGGCGCCCTAAAGCTACTGCGCAGCCCGATGGGCGAGCATTTCGATCTGCTGGAGACCCGCGACCCCGCGCTTCGCGAGCGTGCGTTGTTCGCGGCGCTGCCCGCGCAGCTTGCATACGCCAAGGCGCACACCCTTGCGTACGCTCGGCTCCTGCGCGATGTCGACCCCGCGACAGTGACGTCGCGGGCGGCGTTGGCAACCTTGCCCGTCATACGCAAATCGGAACTGGTCGACCTCCAGACAGCCGCACGTCCCTTCGGTGGTTTTGCTGCGGGCGGATGGGGCAACGCGGGGCGGCGGGTGCGACTGGTCTTCGCGTCGCCCGGTCCGTTGTACGAGCCGGAAGGCAACGCGACTGACTACTGGCGACTCGCGCGCGCACTGTTCGCTGCCGGCTTCCGCGCGGGTGACCTCGTGCACAATTGTTTCTCGTATCATTTCACGCCGGGCGGGGCGATGCTTGAAGGTGGCGCGCACGCGATCGGTTGCACGGTATTCCGAGGCGGGACCGGCCAAACGGAACAGCAGGTGCAGGCCATGACCGAGCTCCGAGCTGATGGCTATGTCGGCACGCCCTCCTTCCTGAAAATCATCCTCGACAAAGCCGACGAGCAAGGAACGGCGCTCCCGGCTCTCAAGAAAGCGCTCGTCTCCGGCGAGGCTTTTCCCAACAGCTTGCGCGATGCATTTCGCGCGCGCGGCATCGCCGCGTACCAGGTCTACGCTAGCGCGGACGTGGGCACCATTGCCTATGAATCCGAAGCGCGCGAAGGGTTGATCGTCGACGAAGGCGCGTTGATCGAAATCGTACGGCCGGGTACCGGCGATTCCGTGGCGCCGGGAGAGGTTGGCGAAGTTGTCGTCACGCTGCTGTCAAATGCCGACTATCCGTTGATCCGATTCGGTACAGGCGACTTGTCGGCGGTGCTGTCGGGCGCGTCGCCCTGCGGCCGCACCAACATGCGCATCAAGGGCTGGCTCGGTCGCGCCGATCAAACGACCAAGATCAAGGGCATGTTCGTGCACCCGGCGCAGGTCGCTGCAATTGTCCGGCGGCATCCCGAGGTATTGAAGGCGCGGCTGGTGGTAGACAACCCGGAGGGCAACGATCGGATGACTCTGCACGTGGAGGTCGCGGACAATGCCTCGTCCAACGCCGACGCCATCATTGCGACGATTCGCGACGTCACGAAGTTACGTGGCGAGGTCAGTTTTCAGGCTCCCGGCGCGCTTGCCAACGATGGCAAAGTCGTCGACGATGTGCGCAAATACGACTGACGGGCCCGCCGTACCGTGGATGTACTGACTCGTTGGGGAGTGGGCATGCACGCGCGGGATAGCGAGTTCGAGTTTTCCAAATGACGTATTGCCATGATGCATTGGCTGCATTGATTTGCGGTCCCGAGTTGCGGAGGTAGCCGATCGACCCCGGGCCGCCGCGCCCATGCTACGATGGAGGCGTCTGACGTATTCGCCGCGTCAGTAAAGAACATGCCCAAGTCCGAGTCTTCACCCGACGACCTGCTCGCGCCGCTGACGGCAAAGACGCTGCAGGCAATCGCTGAAGAGGGCGTCGTCCGCAGTTTTCCAAAAGCGTCGATCCTCATCAACGAGGGTGACGTCAGTGAATCGCTCTATATCGTGCTGTCAGGGCGAGTCAAGGTATACGCAAGTAACGCCGCCGGGCGCGAGATCGTGTTGAGCTTTGTCGGCCCGGGCGAATATGTCGGTGAAATGTCGCTCGATGGAAGCCCCCGTTCGGCGTCGGTGATGACGGTCGAGCCGACGACTTGTGCGATCATCACGCGCGCAAGCTTCCGCAACTTCCTGTTTGCGCATCCGGAATTCGCCATGCACCTGATCGGGAAACTGATCCAGCGTATTCGCGCGACGACCGAGAATGTCAAAAGCCTCGCCTTGTCGGATGTTTACGGCCGGCTGGTTCGCCTGATCACCACGCTTGCCGTCGAGCGCAACGGCGTCATGATCGTGCCGGAGAAATTGACGCAGCAGGATATCGCCGAGCGCGTCGGTGCCTCGCGCGACATGATCAGTCGGCTGCTCAAGGACCTCGTGGGCGGGGGCTACCTCGGCATCCAGGATCGCGTGATTACAGTCCTCAAGAAACCGCCCGCGGGCTGGTAGCGTCAGGACCCTCCGAGTGGGCTTACTCCGCGCGACTTGCGTTGCGCGCAAGCCGCTGCGGGCTCGCAGGGGCGTGAATATTCTGCATGTCCGAAGCTGAAACGTCCGGCGACGCGCGACGCACGTTGACCTAGACTGGATTGGTCGGCGGTAACGGGGAACCGCCGGCAACACCAGGCGTCGCCGCCTCGCGGCGGGGCGCCACGATTGCCGCAAATACGAGGAGTCAGTCATGGTCAACGCCAAGGATTCGAAGACGGGTTCAGGCCGTTTTTCAACACCGCTGAAGGCGGCGGTATGGTTCGTAGTGCTTGGTTTCGTCGTGCTCGCGGTCGAGACGCCGCATTGGGGCACTTCAAAGGACACGCAGCACGAGGGAGTGGCAGCGGCAGCGTCCACCCCGGCCCCAGCCGCGTCGGACAGCGACTATTTCCCGGCGCGATTCCCCGCGCCCAAGGGCGACCCCGAACCAGCGGCGCCGACGTTCTGATGCTTTCGTGAAGAGGCGAAGCGCGGACCTTCGCGTCCGCGCTTCGATGTGGGATGGGCGCGGAGGCTCAGTGCCTCAGATGCCGCCCATGCAAACGTACTTGACCTCGACATACTCGTCGATACCATATTTCGATCCTTCACGACCCAGGCCCGACTGCTTGACGCCGCCAAAAGGTGCGACCTCGGTCGTGATCATGCCCGTGTTGACGCCGACCATACCGTACTCGAGCGCTTCAGCGACCCGCCAGATGCGGCCGATGTCGCGCGAGTAGAAGTACGACGCCAAGCCGAACTCGGTGCGATTCGCGAGATCGATCACTTCGGCATCGGTCGAGAAGCGAATCAAGGGCGCGACCGGTCCGAAGGTTTCTTCCCGGAAGATTTTCATTTCGGGTGTCACGCCGGTGAGAATTGTCGGCTCGTAGAATGTGCCGCCAAGCGCGTGACGCTTGCCGCCTACCGTGACTGTTGCCCCGTGCGCCGTCGCATCGGCAACGTGCTCCTCGACCTTGTCCAGCGCCTCGCGATTGATAAGCGGCCCCTGCGCCACCCCGGGCTCGGTCCCCGGCCCGACCTTGAGTGCGCGGACACGAGCGGCGAGTTTGGCGGCGAACGCATCGTAGACTTTGTCATGCACGAATAGCCTGTTGGCACACACGCAGGTCTGCCCGGTGTTGCGATACTTGGACACGATGGCACCTTCGGCCGCCGCATCGAGGTCGGCATCGTCGAAGACGATGAAGGGCGCGTTGCCGCCGAGTTCCAGCGAAATCTTCTTCACCGTCGACGACACCTGCTTCATCAGCAACCTGCCGATTTCGGTCGAGCCGGTGAACGAAAGCTTGCGCACGGTTGGGTTCGACGTCATTTCGCCGCCGATGGCTGCAGCATTTCCGGTGAGGACGTTGAGCACGCCCGGCGGAAATCCGGCGCGCTGCGCGAGCTCAGCGAGCGCCAGCGCGGAGTAGGGTGTCGCCTCGGCCGGCTTGATGACGACGGTGCACCCTGCCGCCAGCGCGGGCGAGACCTTGCGCGTGATCATCGAGGACGGGAAATTCCACGGCGTGATCGCGGCGCACACCCCTACGGGTTCCTTGATGACGACCAGCCGCCGGTCGTTGCCGATCGTGGGGATGACGTCACCGTAGACGCGTCGAGCTTCCTCGGCGAACCATTCGGTATATGCGGCGCCGATGGTGATTTCGCCCTTGGCCTCAGCCAGCGGTTTACCCTGCTCGGTGGTCAGGATCAGCGCGAGGTCGTCGGCATGCGCAAGCTGCAACTCGGACCATTTGCGCATGATCGCCGAACGTTCCTTGGCGGTCTTGCTGCGCCACGCCGGCCACGCTTTGTTCGCCGCATCGATGGCGCGGCGGGTTTCGCTCGCGCCCAACTTCGGCGCGGTGCCGATGCGCGTGCCGGTGGCGGGATTGACGACGTTGAAGGTCGCGCGCGAGTCGGCGTCGACCCACTGGCCGTCGACCAGACATTGCTGGCGCAACAATGCGTCGTCCTTGAGTGCGAGCGTGGATCTGCGTTCGATGGTATCGGGGGCCATGCGAGCTCCTGCTGAATCAGACGGTCTGGAAACCGAAGAGGTTCCGTGAGTCGATGAGTATAGCGCTCCGCCTTCAGGTCACTGTCGCTTGGGCTGCAGCGTGACCAACGTTACGCCGGCCAGCACCAGCGCCGCACCGCCCAACTGGATCCAGTGCACGGGTTCGCTCAGGATCCAGTAACCCAGCGCGATGGTGAATACCGGTCCCAGCGAGCCGATCAGCGAAGTCCGATTGGCACCGATACGCTTGATCGCCTCGGCGATGAGAAAAGTAGGCAATACGGTCGAGCAAATCGCCATCGCGAGCGACAGGAACTGGATGCGCAGCGGTGCCGCCAGTGTCTTGAGTGGACGCATTGCAAGGAATTGCGCGATCACGAATCCCGACGAGATCAGCATCGCCCACGCGATGAAGCGCAGACTTCCCAGGCGGGCGATGACCGGACCGGCTCCGACCAGGTACAGCGAGTAGCAAAGGGCGCTGCCAAACACGAGCCCGCCACCCAGCCACAGCGCATGCGGATCGGTGCCGGCGCGCAGGTCGTGGGCGAACACGAGCAGAATGCCTAGGTACGACAGGGCGAGCGCCAGCGCGATACGGCCGCCGATGCGCTGCTTGAACAGCACGGCCGACAACAGCACGACCATCGTCGGATACAGAAACAGGATCAGCCTCTCGATCGAGGCGGTGACGTACTCGAGTCCCATGAAATCGAGCAGGCTCGAGACGTAGTATCCGATGAATCCCAGCCAGGCGAGCCGAATCCAGTCCGCCCGGGCGATCGGCGTCGTGCCTTCGCGCCGCATCGCCCACCAGGCCATGACCGCAAAGAACGGCGCCGCATAGATCATGCGCAGCGCGAGCAGCGTGACCGCATCGATCGAGGCGATCGAGTACGCGAGCTTGACGAGGATCGCCTTGAACGAAAAGCCGAGCACGCCGATGACGGCTAGCGCAGGGCCAAGCCCTTTCTGCGACACATCGCGCACCGCAGATCTAGTCCCAATGCACGAGGCCGAAATACGATGTCGCCAGGATAAGCACCCCGAATGCGATCCGGTACCACACGAACGGAATGAAATCGTGATGGGCGACGTAGCGCAGCAGCCAGCGGACCACGAGGAATGCACTGACGAAGGCTACGGCAAAACCGACGGCGATCATCGATAAATCGCTGCCGGCAAGCAAGGCGCGATTTTTCAGGAATTCATAGCCAGTGGCAGCGAACAGCGTAGGGATCGCCAGGAAAAACGAAAACTCAGTCGCCGCAGTGCGGGAGAGTCCGAACAGCATGCCTCCGATGATCGTCGCGCCAGAGCGCGAAGTGCCGGGAATCAACGCGAATGCCTGCGCACAGCCGATCTTCAACGCATCTGGCCAGCGCATGGCGTCGACGCTGTCGATGCGCACGCTGGCCGGGTTGCGCTTCTGTCGGCGTTCCGCCCAGAGGATGACGAAGGCGCCGACGATGAAGGCGGACGCGACCGGCACCGGCGCGAACAGATTCGCCTTGATCGCCTTGCCGAGAGCCAGCCCGAGTATCGCTGCCGGCAAGAATGCGACGAACAGATTGAGCACGAAGCGCTGAGCCGAGCGATCACTGGAGAGTCCCGTCGCGACCGCAAACAGTTTGGCGCGATACTCCCAACACACGGCAAGAATGGCGCCGGCTTGAATGACAATTTCGAATAGCTTTGCATTGTCGCCCGTGTATCCCAGCAACGACCCGGCGACGATCAGGTGGCCGGTGCTGGAGACAGGAAGAAATTCGGTCAGCCCCTCGACAAGGCCGAGAACTGCCGCCGTGAGCAAGTCGGGAAGAAGCATGGATCAGCGAGCCTCTGAGCAAGCCCCGTGCATTGCGACGAAGCGTTTCGGGATGCCCCACGCGGGGGCGCCAAACAAAAGGCCGGGCAACACGCGTTGCCCGGCCGGGTTCATTCTACCGGTAGCGATTCAAGCAGTGCGCTTGGTGAGCGCGGAAAGCGCCTGTGCCAGCATGTCGGAGTGGTTGTCGGCAACCTGTCCGGTTGGCGTCAGGTGATCGATGATCTGAGGCAGCATCTGCGCCAAATTTGAACTCGCGTCGCCATGCGACATCCCGAGCTGTTGGGCGATCTGCCCGATCGAGCCAGTGCCAAGAACCTCCTGCAGCTGGCTGCCACTGACCGGCATGTTCTGGCCGGTGCCGACCCAGGATCCGACCTGCTGCGCCAAACCGCCGTTCTGCAACTTGCTGATGATCCCCGGCAAACCGCCGTTCTGCTGGATCAATTGCAACGCCATCATCACCAACGGGCTCTGTCCCTGTTGTGCAGAGCCGGTACCGCCACCCATCAGTCCGCCAAGCAAACCGTCTAACATGCCCATGGCTCAACTCCGTTTGCGTGAAATGGTCGGGCAATTATACGCCGGCCGACCGGTGCTCGGGACTCGCGCCCAGCTCCTCACGCAGGTGCGAAATGCTCTGCTTCAGCGCCTCGACCTCCGCGCGAAGCTCGTCGACGCTCGCCCTCAGCACCGCGATTTCGCCGAGGGTGACAACGTTGCCGGAGTCGGTCCCGCTCGAAGACATCGGTGCGATGGCCTCGGCGCTACGGCCGGACAAAAGGTGCGTCCACCGATTTTCACGCTCGCCGGGCGCACGAGGAAGCTCCTCGACCAGAGGATTGTCGGCACGTCCCGCAAGTTCGCGCAGGAAGGCGTCGACGGCGGACACATCCGCGAAACGGTGCAACCGCTCGCTGTTGATCCGCAGCTCACCGACGGTTTGCGTGCCTCGCAACATCAGTGTAGCGAGCAACGCGACCGCCTGCGAAGGAATGCCCAGCACGCGTTCGGTGTTGTGTGCATAACGCATCACTCGTCCGCCGCTCGATTCGATGACGAGCGAAAGCGACTTCAGGCGATCGATCGCCACCAGTGTTTCAGCATCGGTGGCGTTCAACACGGGATCGCGGCTGCTCTTCTGGTTGCAACCAGCGGTCAGCGCGTTCAGCGTGAGCGGATACGTATCGGGGACGGTATGCTGTTTTTCCACCAGCACCCCCACGACGCGAGCTTCAAGCAGCGACAGCAGAGGAAGGGGAGAGGAGGGCATGGATGAGTTTGGCTGTATCGATGTCAACCGGGTTCACGGGCGCGGCCGTTTCCATGATGCGCTGTTACTGCTATCGTAGCAGCCTGCAACTGCCATTTTATCCCGCCTCGCCTTAGTCTTGTCCGGGCCGCCGCTCCTGGGAGTGTCATGCCGAATCCAGCCGAAGTCGTCAATATGGCCCTGTTCTGCGATTTCGAGAATGTCGCGCTCGGCGTGCAGGACGCGAAGTACGACAAATTCGACATCGGCAAAGTGATCGAGCGGCTCCTGCTCAAGGGCAGCATCGTGGTCAAGAAGGCCTATTGCGACTGGGACCGCTACAAGACGTTCAAGGCACCGATGCACGAAGCCTCCTTCGAGTTGATCGAGATCCCGCACGTGCGCCAGTCCGGCAAGAACTCGGCGGATATCCGCATGGTCGTGGATGCACTCGACCTCTGCTATACCAAGGCCCACGTCGACACGTTCGTCATCATCAGCGGCGATTCCGATTTTTCGCCGCTGGTCTCGAAACTGCGCGAGAACGCCAAACGCGTGATCGGCGTGGGCGTGAAGAATTCGACGTCGGATCTGCTGATCGCCAACTGCGACGAGTTTATTTTCTACGACGATCTGGTGCGCGAGCAGAAAAAGACCGCCGCACGAAGGGCGCCGCGCAAGGCGACTGCCGCGGTGGAAGGCGTGGCACCGGCAAAGAAAAGCGATGACAGTCGGCGCCAGGAAGCGCTCGATCTGATCGCGGAGACGGTCGAGGCACTGATCACGGAGCGCGGCGAGGACGAAAAAGTGTGGGGCTCGATGGTCAAGCAGGCGCTGAAGCGCCGCAAGCCTGGATTCACCGAATCCTTCTATGGTTTCCGTTCCTTCAACGGCTTGCTCGAAGAGGCTGAACGCCTCGGTACGCTGAAGCTCGAGCGCGACGAAAAATCGGGCGGCTATCTCGTTCGATTGCAGTCGACGCCGGATTGAACGCGATGCGGGCGGCCCGCCAGCCAGCAATCGGCGTGTTCGGTATCGCGCTCGCCTGTTGCGCATGGGCGAACGAGCCCGCACTGACCGTGACGACCGGTGGCAACACGGTAAGCTATGCGCCGGCGGCGCTGCTGGCACTTCCTGCCGCGACCACGCTGAAGATCCCCAACGACGTCGCCTACAAGCGCGACATGACATTTAATGCGGTACCCGTCGCCGCCGTGCTCCCCGGCGTGCGGGCCGATGACACCATACGTTTCGTGACGCGCGACGGGTTCGTCGCGTCTCTTCCGGCGGCCGCGTTGCTCGCGGCCGGAGACGGCGCCGTTGCGTATCTCGCGGTCGAATCGACGGATGCCCCCTGGCCGCCGCTGAAAGCCGGCGTCACAGCGACTGCGGGTCCGTTCTACGTCGTGTGGCTGCATCCGGACCGCGGAGCCATCGTGCCTGAGCAGTGGCCGTACCAGGTGGTCCGCATCGAGGCCGTGGCGCCGCTCGCCAAACGCTACCCGATGCTGGCGCCGGCACCGACCTTGTCGGCACGCAGTCCGGTTCGCCACGGCTTCGATGTATACATAAAGAACTGTTCGGTCTGTCACACGTTGAATCTGGGCGGCGACTCCACCGTGGGGCCCGATCTGAACGTGCCGTACAACCCCACCGAATACATGCGCCCGGATGCCCTCAGGCGCCTGATCCGCGATCCGCAATCGCTGCGCAAATGGCCGGCCGCACGCATGCCGGCGTTCGGCGTCAAGGTTGTCAGCGACCGTGATCTCACCGACCTCATGGCTTACTTGCAGCACATGGCAGATCGGAAAGCGCCGAGTCCGACCAAATAGACGGGCACAGCTTTTCGGAATACGCTTGCCCCATGGCGAATCGCCTCTATATAGGGCGTAAACGATTCGCGGGAAATCCGGTGCAGGAAATACGACCAACCGCCGTGGCCGGCATGTTCTATTCGGCCGTGCCTTGGCAGCTTACCGCCGATGTGCGCGCGTACCTTGCGGCGACAAGCCCGCCGGCGAGCGGCGCCGCGTGGCCGAAGGCGTTGATCGTGCCACATGCGGGATATGTCTATTCAGGCCCGGTCGCCGCAAGCGCATTCGCGCGGCTGGCTGCCGGACGCGATGCGATCCGGCGCGTCGTTTTGCTGGGTCCATGCCACCGCGTGCCGGTCCGCGGGCTCGCACTCCCCGCGGCGGTGGCGTTCGCGACACCCCTCGGCAGCGTCCCGGTCGACCGCGAAGCAGCACAGCTTGTCCGCGCCTTGCCGCAAGTC
Source organism: uncultured beta proteobacterium (assembly GCA_963829375.1). Classification (GTDB taxonomy): domain Bacteria; phylum Pseudomonadota; class Gammaproteobacteria; order Burkholderiales; family Casimicrobiaceae; genus PALSA-1003. The sequence continues at coordinate 68,580 of CAWHIS010000005.1, forward strand.
GTCGAAAGCGCGCATGCGCATGCGCACGAACACTCTCTCGAAGTGCAACTTCCCTTCCTGCAGAGCGTGCTCGGAAAGTTCGCCATCGTTCCATTTGCCGTCGGCGAGGCTTCTGCCGAAGCGGTGGCGGAGGTCATTGAGACGCTTTGGGGAGGACGGGAAACGCTCATCGTCATCAGCTCGGACCTTTCCCACTACCACCCGTATGGAGAAGCGCGCCGGATCGACCGCCGGACGGCGGAGTCGGTGCTTGCGCTTGCAGGCAGGCTTGATCATGAGCAGGCCTGCGGCGCGACGCCGATCAATGGATTCGCGCTTTGCGCGCGGCGCCACGCACTCTCGCCGGAGCTGCTCGACCTGCGCAATTCGGGCGACACCGCCGGCGACAGGTCGCGGGTGGTCGGCTACGCCGCGTTCGCGTTCTCGGAGGAGCCGGCACGTGCGTGATGCCGTGCTCGGCCTGGCGCTGGTGACAACGGCTCGACGTGCGATCGGCGCGGAGCTGGGACGCATGAACGGTCACTGGCCCGAACATCCAGCGCTGGCGGCGCCGGGCGCGACGTTCGTCACGCTGTTTCATCAGGGCGCCTTGCGCGGATGCATTGGAACGGTTAAGGCGCACCGTCCGCTCGGGCAAGATGTCCGCGACAATGCGCGGGTGGCGGCCTTTCGCGATCCCCGATTCTCGCCGCTGAAGGATGCGGAATTCGACGGCTTGTCAGTCGAAGTATCGCTGCTGACGGCAGCGGAACGCCTGTGTGTCGCGAACGAACATGAGTTGCTTGCGCGGCTCGTGCCGGGCGACGACGGCGTCATTCTGGAATACGCCGGACGGCGCGCGACATTCCTTCCACAGGTGTGGGCAACCCTGCCGGAGCCGCGCGACTTCCTCGCCGAGCTCAAGGTCAAAGCGGGTGTGCCGGCCAATTTCTGGAGCGCCGAGCTGAACGTTTTCCGGTACGGCGTGACGAAGTGGAAGGAGAGCGAGCTCCTGACCATAGAGGCGCAGGCATGAGCGCCGCTCGGCCGCCCCAAGGACGCCTGCACGAGCGTGGCGAAGCCAAGGCGCGAAGCGCGCGTCCGCGAGTGCTGGCGGCGGCCGACACGTCGTTGCTTCACTTCTTTCACCCGCACGAGGAGGGCGCACGGAATTGCGCCGCGGCGCAAGCCGCAAGCGTGGGGGTACACCAATGACCGATTATCCGGGCCGTTACTGGCACCGGCTTGACGACGGGCGCATCCAGTGCGACCTGTGTCCGCGCGACTGCCGTCTGCACGAGGGCCAGCGCGGTGCATGCTTTGTGCGCCAACGCGTCGGCGATGGCATGGTGCTGAGCACTTACGGCCGCTCGTCGGGTTTCTGCATCGATCCGATCGAAAAGAAACCGCTTAATCAGTTCTTCCCGGGATCGAGCGTGCTGTCGTTCGGCACGGCGGGATGCAATCTCGCCTGCAAATTTTGTCAGAACTGGGACATCTCCAAGTCGCGCGAGATGGACACGCTGATGGATGAGGCGTCGCCGCTGACCATTGCCGCTGCAGCCAAGGCGGACGGCTGCAGGAGCGTCGCGTTCACCTACAACGACCCCGTCATCTTTGCCGAGTACGCCATGGACACGGCCGATGCCTGCCGCGAACTGGGAATAAAGGCTGTTGCGGTCACTGCGGGTTATATCGGAACCGAGGCGCGGCGCGACTTCTACGCGAAGATGGATGCGGCCAACGTCGACTTGAAGGGCTTTACCGACGAGTTCTACGTCAAGCTTTGCGGCGCGCACCTGCAACCGGTGCTCGACACGCTCGTCTATCTGAGGCACGAGACCGACGTCTGGACCGAGATCACGACGCTGCTGATCCCGGGCAAGAACGATTCCGATGCCGAGATCGAAGCCGAATCCAAATGGATCGTGCGCGAGCTGGGGCCGGACGTGCCATTGCATTTCACCGCGTTCCACCCTGACTACAAGCTCACCGATATCGCGCACACACCAGCGGCGACACTTGCCCGGGCCCGCAAGATCGCGTTGGCCGAAGGGCTGCACTACGTGTACACGGGCAACACGCACGATCGCGAAGGCGGCACCACGTTCTGTCCGGGTTGCGCCAAGCCCGTGATCGTCCGCGACTGGTACGAGATCCTGAGTTACACCCTGACGCCCGAGGGTCGGTGCCCTCACTGTGACACCGCCTTGTCCGGGCGCTATGAGCGCTTCGGCCGGCCGTGGGGCCGTCGTCGCCTGCCGGTGCGTATCGCAGCGACGACGTAGACGCTGACCGGCGGGCGCCAATGGCCTATCGCGCCGCCGCGGACAGTGTTCTCGTTCTGCACGCCGCGTTCGTACTCTTTGTCATGCTGGGCGGGCTCTTGGTGCTGCGCTGGATCAAAGTTGCCTGGCTGCACGTGCCTGCCGTCGCGTGGGCGGCTTTCGTCGAATTCACCGGGAGGATCTGCCCGCTGACGCCGTTGGAAGTAGCGCTGCGCACGCGCGCCGGTGAAGTCGGCTATACCGGCGATTTCGTCGAACACTACATCGTGTCGCTGCTGTATCCCGACGGCCTCACGCGCGACGCACAGACCGCGCTCGGAGGGCTCGTCATTGTCGTCAACGCGATGATCTACGTCGCGGCGGCGGTACGCGCGCACCGCCGCAAGTTGCCCCGAGGGCGTGGCTGACCCGGGGTGACTACGCCTTGCTATAGATCTCGGCACCCTTTTTCACGAACTCGACGGCTTTTTCCTGCATGCCTTTGGCGAGTGCGGCATCGTCGTCGACGCCGAGCTTGGCCGCGTAGTCGCGCACGTCCTGCGTTATTTTCATCGAACAGAAGTGCGGTCCGCACATCGAGCAGAAGTGCGCGAGCTTGGCGCCGTGCTGCGGCAACGTCTCGTCGTGGAATTCGCGCGCCTTGTCGGGATCGAGCCCAAGGTTGAACTGATCGTCCCAGCGAAACTCGAAGCGCGCCTTCGACAGCGCGTTGTCGCGTATCTGCGCGCCCGGGTGGCCCTTCGCGAGATCGGCCGCGTGGGCGGCGATCTTGTAGGCCATGATGCCGTCCTTGACGTCGGTCTTGTTCGGCAGCCCGAGGTGTTCCTTCGGGGTGACGTAGCAGAGCATCGCCGTGCCGTACCAGCCGATCATGGCCGCGCCGATGGCCGACGTGATGTGATCGTAGCCTGGCGCGATGTCGGTCGTGAGCGGCCCCAGCGTGTAGAAGGGTGCCTCGCCGCACAGTCGCAACTGTTCTTCCATGTTGTGCTTGATGAGATGCATCGGCACGTGGCCGGGGCCCTCGATCATCGTCTGCACATCGTGTTTCCACGCGACTTGCGTCAGTTCACCGAGCGTCGCCAGTTCGGCCATCTGCGCTTCGTCGTTGGCATCATAGCCCGAGCCCGGCCGCAATCCGTCGCCGAGGCTGAAGCTCACGTCGTATGCCTTCATGATTTCGCAGATATCCTCGAAGTGCGTGTACAGGAACGACTCCTTGTGGTGTGCGAGGCACCACTTGGCCATGATCGACCCGCCGCGGCTGACGATGCCAGTCATGCGTTTCGCGGTGAGGGGGATATAGCGCAGCAGCACGCCGGCGTGGATGGTGAAGTAGTCGACACCCTGCTCGGCCTGCTCGATGAGCGTGTCCCGGTACATCTCCCATGTGAGCTCTTCGGCCTTGCCATCGACCTTCTCCAGGGCCTGGTAGATCGGGACCGTTCCGATCGGCACGGGAGAATTGCGGATGATCCATTCGCGGGTCTCGTGGATGTTCTTGCCGGTCGACAGATCCATCACGGTGTCGCCGCCCCAGCGGATCGCCCAGGTCATCTTGTCGACTTCTTCCGCGATCGACGAGGACACCGCCGAATTGCCGATGTTGGCGTTGATCTTCACCAGGAAATTGCGGCCGATGATCATCGGCTCGGTTTCCGGGTGATTGACGTTGTTGGGAATGATGGCTCGGCCGCGAGCGACCTCGCTGCGCACGAACTCGGGCGTAATGAACTCTGGAATCGAAGCGCCGAAGCTTTGGCCCGGATGCTGGCGCATGACGAGTTCGGGCATCGCGTTGCAGCATTTCCTCCCGCTTGAGGTTCTCGCGGATGGCGACGAACTCCATCTCCGGGGTGACGATGCCGCGACGCGCGTAATGCATCTGGGAGACGTTCGCACCGGGTTTGGCGCGACGTGGCAGTCGATGCAGGTCGAAACGCATGCCGGAGAGTTCGGGTTCGGCAAGGCGTGCGCGACCGTAGGCAGAGGAAAGTTGTGCCAGCGCCTCGGTATCGCTGCGTTCCTCGATCCACTTCGCGCGCAGCGCGGGCAAGCCCGAGCGAATATCGATGCCTGCTTCGGGATCGGTGTAAGGCCCCGAGGTGTCGTAAACGACGAGCGCCGGGTTTTTTTCGGCGCCAAAGCTCGCCGGCGTGTCCGACTGCGCGATCTCGCGCATCGGCACGCGAATATCGGGTCGCGAGCCGGCGACATGGATCTTGCGCGAATTGGGGAGCGGGGCGATCGCCGCGGCGTCGACATGCGCATCGCGGGCGAAAAACTGGTCGTTGGCGTTCATGGTGCTCCTCTGCAACAGCGGAATCTGCACGGAGCAGGGAGCGGGACGAGACACGCTTCCCTGCGCCGGCATTATCCGCACAGGTACCAAGGGTGTGATCTCACCGGGCGAACGCAGTGCCAGGACCCCTAGCGTAGATCGCCGAAGTTACGCCAAAGACCGGGTTGCGGCAAGCGCTGCGGGCAAATGCCGATGCAGCCGCAACGACGCGACCTATTCTCATTACAATTGCGCCTCCATACCCGGCGCTATTGAGAGAAACCCATGGCCAACCACGGCTATCTGCGTTACCCGACCCTGCATCGAGAGACCATCGTGTTTGTGAGCGACGACGATCTCTGGCGAGTACCGGTGTCCGGGGGAATCGCTCGGCGGCTGACCGCCGGACTATCGGAGCCTTCCACGCCCTGCCTTTCACACGATGGACAGTGGATCGCGTTCGTGGGACGGGACGAGCAGCACCCGGAGGTGTATCTGATGTCCGCCGAGGGCGGACCCGCGCGACGCATGACGTGGCTCGGCCCGGACGTCATCGTCCGTGGGTGGACGCCCGACGGGCACATCCTGTTCGTCACGACCTATGCGCAACCATTTTTCCGCAACTATCGGGCGTACACGCTCGACCCGGCCGGTGGGGCGCCCCAGCTGCTGCCGCTGGGTCAGGTCAATCACCTCGCGTTCGGTCCGGGAGCAACGCGAGTCATCGGCCGCAACACGGCCGATCCGGCACGCTGGAAGCGCTACCGCGGCGGAACCGCCGGCCACCTCTGGATCGACGCCGGCGGCACTGGAGTCTATCGTCGAATGACCGAGCTGCGCGGCAATATAACGAGCCCGATGTGGGTGGACGGGCGCGTGTACTACCTGTCCGACACGGAGGGCGTCGGCAATCTTTACTCGTGCCTGCCCGACGGCTCCGATGGGCGCCGCCATACCGATCACGGAGATTTCTACGCGCGGCATGCGCAAACGGACGGTCGGCGGATCGTGTATCAGTGCGGTGCGGAGCTATGGGTGTTCGATCCGGCCAGCGACCTGACGGTGCACGTCGATATCGCATTGCCGTCACATCGCACGCAGGCTGCGCGCAGGTTTGTGCCGGCCGCCGACCACCTCGGGTCCATCCACGTGCACCCCGAAGGCCACAGCGTGGCGCTCGACGCGCGCGGAAAGTTCTTCACTTTCGCCCTGTGGGAGGGCGCCGTTCGCCAGCACGGTCAGGATCGCGATGGCCGCCTTCGCCACGGACAATGGCTGGACGACGGCGCGACAGTTGTAGCGGTCGGCGACGGATCGGGCGAAGAGCGCGTCGAGCTATTCGAAAATGGCCGGACGCGCTCGCTCTCATGGGATGTAGGACACGTCGTGGCGATGCGCGCCGCCCCGCGCGGCCGCAGGATCGCACTCGCGAATCACCGCAACGAAGTGATGATCGGCGATCTCGACAGCGGCGCGCTGACGCTCATCGATCGAAGCGATGCAGGTCGCACCGACGACCTTGCCTGGTCCGCCGATGGAACCTGGCTCGCCTACTCGTTCTGGACGTCGCTGCGGCATTGCGCGATCAAGCTTCACGATGTCGCGCGCAACGCGGGCGCGCTCGTGACCCAACCCGAATTCCGGGACTACAGTCCGGCGTTCGATCCGACAGGGCGATACCTGTATTTCCTTTCGATCCGCACCTTCGACCCGGTGTACGACAGCGTTCAGTTCGAGTTGAGTTTTCCGCGCGCGGCACGCCCCTACCTGATCGCGCTGCAAAGCGGTGGAACGCCGCCCTTCGATCCCCCGCCCAAGGGACTGACGGCGGACGATCTTCCTGGAGCCAATGCTAAAGCGGATGTGCGCGCGCAGCTGCGTCCGGTCGAGCTGCCAGGCATTGAGCGTCGCATCGCGCCGTTTCCAGTGCCGGAGAACCGCTTCGGCCAGATCGCCGGCGTGCTGGGCGACAAGGTCGTCTGGACCGTGCTGCCGATCGCCGGCGCGCACGGACGGGGTGGGCACAAGGACGTGCCGGGTCGGCTGGAAGTCTTCGATTTCGCCACGCTGCGCACCGAGACGCTGATGGAGAAGGCCGACCGGTTCGCACTGGGTAGCGACTACACCACGCTCGTTGTGCGCGAGGGCAAGCGCCTGCGGGCGATCGCTCCCAATCGCAAGCCTGAAACCGATCGAGAAGGGGCGGGGGCTTCGGAGGAGCCCTCGCGCAAGAGCGGGTGGATCGATCTGGAACGCATTCGTCTGTCCGTCGAGCCGCGACTGGAGTGGCGCCAGATGTTGCGCGAAGTATGGCGTCTGCAGCGCGACCAGTTCTGGGTGCCGAACATGTCCGGCATCGATTGGGACGCGGTGTACCGCCAGTACGAACCGCTGCTGGACCGCGTCGCGACCCGCGCCGAGCTGTCGGACCTCATCTGGGAAATGCAAGGCGAGCTGGGCACGTCGCACGCCTACGAAACAGGTGGCGATCATCGCCGTCCGCCGCAGATGGCGCTCGGGTACCTCGCGGCCGATCTGCGCTTTGTCGACGCGGACGGAAGCTATGAAATCACTCGTATTGTTACTGGCGACGCATGGGACGCCGGTGCCGATTCGCCGCTGAATGCGGTTGGCGTCGAAGCCAGGCCGGGAGAGCGCATCGTTGCGGTCAACGGCCAGCGCACGTCGCGCGAGCGTCCGCCGCAGGCGCTGCTCGTGCACCAGGCCGCGACCAAAGTCGAACTGACGCTGGCCACGGGCGATGACCCACAGGGGCCGACGCGGAGTGTACTGGTGACAACGCTCGCGGACGAGATTCCGGCGCGCTATCGCGAATGGGTCGAGCGCAATCGGAGCTGGGTCCACGAGCAATCGCGAGGCCGTGTCGGCTACTTGCATCTGCCCGATATGATGTCTGCGGGCTTTGCTGAATTTCATCGCTACTTCACCGCCGAGTGCGACCGCGACAGCCTGATCGTCGACGTTCGCTACAACCGCGGCGGCCACGTGTCGTCGCTGCTGCTCGAAAAGGTCGCACGCAAGCGCATCGGGTACGCGACCACGCGTTGGGGACAAACGGCGTCGTATCCGGAGGAAGCCGTGGCAGGTCCTGTCGTCGCGCTGACCAACGAGCATTCGGGATCCGACGGCGACATCTTTTCGCATGGGTTCAAGCTCATGGGCATCGGTCCACTCATCGGCACGCGCACGTGGGGCGGAGTGATCGGCATTTACCCACGCCATACCCTGGTGGACGGTACGCAGACGACGCAGCCCGAGTATTCGTTCTGGTTCAACGACGTCGGCTGGGGCGTAGAGAATTACGGCACCGATCCGCAGATCGAGGTTGACAACGCACCGCAGGACGCCGCTGCAGGGCGCGATCGCCAGCTCGAAACCGCGCTGGCAACGGCACTCCAGCTGATCGAACGCGGCGACGACCGAAAGCCTCAGTTCGGCGAGCGGCCCAATCTTCGGCGATCCGCTCTACCGCCGCGACGGTGACGTCCCCCAGGGAAAAACCCGGTGTCATTGCGGGGGCTCGTAAGCGAGCCGCGACTGCGGTGGCGTCAATCCGCGGCGGCATTCGCCGGTCGCGGCGCGCCGGCGGGTACGGGCTGGGCCGGCTTCGCGACCCGCCAGTTCTGCAGGCGCTCGAAGTAGATATAGATCACCGGCGTAATGTAGAGCGTGAGCACCTGAGACACCATGAGGCCGCCGACGACGGCGAGTCCCAGTGGCCGTCGGGCTTCGCCACCGGCGCCAAGACCGAGCGCGATCGGCAGGCTGCCCATCAGCGCGGCCATGGTCGTCATCATGATCGGTCGAAAGCGCGTGATGCACGCCTGGAAGATCGCATCCTTCGGGGCAAGACCGTCCCGTCGCTGCGCCTCGATGGCGAAATCGATCATCATGATCGCGTTCTTCTTGACGATGCCGACAAGCATGATGATGCCGACGAAGGCGTACATGTTGAGATCGATGCCGAACAACCAGAGCGTGACGAGCGCGCCGAAGCCCGCGGTCGGCAGGCCGGACAGGATCGTCAACGGGTGGATGAAACTCTCGTACAGAATGCCCAGCACGAGGTAGATCACGAAGATCGCCAGTACCAGCAAAATGCCCATGCCTCGCAACGATGACTGGAACGCCTGCGCCGTGCCCTGGTAGATGCCGATGATCGTGGCAGGAAGCCGCATCTCCGCGGTCGCCTTGTTGATCTCCTTGATGGCGTCACCGATCGTGACCCCGGGTTGCAGATCGAATGCGATCGTCACCGACGGCAATTGGCCGAGGTGGTTGATCGCCAGCGGCCCGACCGTGGGCTTGAGCGTCGCGACACTGCTGAGCGGCACCAAAGCGCCGCTGGCGGAGCGGACATAGAGCAGGGAAAGCACCGACGGGTCGGTCTGGTAGCGCGACTGGAGCTCCATCACCACCCAGTATTGATTGGTCGGCGCATAGATCGTCGAGACTTGCCGCTGCCCATAGGCGTCGTACAACGTATTCTCGATCGCCTGCGCAGAAACGCCGAGGGCAGAAGCCTTATTGCGGTCGATTTCGACCGTGACCTGGGGCTTGGAGATCTGCAGGTCGCTCGTGACATCGACCAGGCCCGGGAGCGAGCGCAGCTTCGCCTCGACCTGTGGCGCCCATTCGTAGAGTTCGGTCGTATCGGTTCCCTGCAGCGTGTATTGATATGCGCTCTTGGTGACTTGCCCGCCGATGCGGATCGCCGGGATGTTCTGCACGTAGGCCTTGATGCCTTTGACGTGCGACAGGGGGCCGCGCAACTGTTGCACAATCACATCCGCGCTTGGCCGTTCTTCGCGTGGCTTGAGGGCCACGAAGATCCTTCCGACGTTCAGCGATGCACTCGGACCGCCGGCGCCGACCGAGGACATGGCGCCCTGGACATACGGATTTTCCTTGACGATCTCGGCGACCTGCTGCTGCATTGCCGCCATGGCCTGAAACGACACGTCCTGCGCCGCTTCCGTGAAGACCAGGACCTGACCGTTGTCGTCGGACGGAAGAAAGCCCTTCGACATCACGCTGAACAGAACGCCAGTGCCGATCGCGATCGCGAAAAACGCCGCCAGCGTGAGCTGCTGGTGCCGGAGTGTCGCCGCGAGCGTCGTCCGGTAGCCGTCGCGCAGTGCGTCGAACATGCGTTCGCTCCACGCGTAGAAACGGCCGTGCCGCTTCTTGTGCTCGTCGACCAGCATCCGGCTGCACAGCATCGGCGTCAGCGTCAATGACACGAAGCCGGAGATCAGCACGGCGACAATGATGACGACCGCGAACTCGCGCAGCAGGCGCCCCAGGATGCCGCCCATGAACAGCACCGGAATGAACACGGCGACGAGCGACAGCGTCATCGAGACGATCGTGAAACCGACTTCCTTCGAGCCGTCGAATGTTGCCTGCAGCCGTGACTTGCCCATCTCCATGTGCCGGGTGATGTTTTCCAGCATCACGATCGCATCGTCGACGACGAAGCCGACACACAGCGTCAGCGCCATCAGCGACAGGTTGTCGAGGCTGTAGCCGAACACGTACATGAACGCAAATGTCCCGACGATCGACATCGGCAAGGCAAGGCTCGGAATAATCGTCGCGGATACGCTGCGCAGGAAAACGAAGATCACCGCCACGACGAGCACCAGAGCGAGCAACAGCGACTCCTGGACATCGCGGACCGAAGCGCGGATCGACACCGACCGGTCGAAAAACACGGTGAGCTTGATCGACGGCGGGAGCTGCGCCTCGAAGGTCGGCAGGATCTTCCGGACCGCATCGACGATCTCGATGGTGTTCGTTCCGGGCTGACGCTGCACCGCCAGCATGATGGCGCGGGTGCCGTTGTGCCACGCCGCGATCTTGTCGTTCTGCACGCTGTCGAAGACCCGGCCGATTTCGTTGAGGCGTACCGGGGCGCCGTTACGGTACGCGACGATCAACGGCGCATAGGCTTGCGCGTTCATCAACTGCCCCGTCGCCTGCACCGACGTCGCCTTGTCGGTGCCGTAAAGCGTTCCCGTCGGCAGATTGACGTTGCTGTTGCCGACCGCCTGCTCGACTTCGGTCAGTGCGATGCCGCGCGTCGCCAGGGCGTTCGGGTCGAGCTGGATGCGCACGGCGTACTGCTGCGAACCGTACACCTGCACCTGCGCGACACCGCTGACCGTCGAAATCTGCTGCGCGAGCATGTTCTCTGCATACTCGTCGACCGTCGATAAAGGCATCGTCGACGACGACAGGACGATGTTCAGGACCGGGAAGTCGGCGGGGTTCACCTTCCGCTGCGTCGGCGGATTGGGCATCGACGACGGCAGCGATTTGGCGGCGGCGGCTATCGCGGACTGGACGTCCTGTGCCGCCGCATCGATATTGCGATCCAGGGAAAACTGGAGCGTGATCGTCGACAGCCCGTCGGTCGACGTCGACGTCATCGAATCGATGCCGGCGATCGTGGAAAACTGTTTCTCCAGGGGAGTGGCGACGGCCGAGGCCATCGTGTCCGGGCTCGCGCCGGGCAGCTGTGCCTGAACTTGGATGGTCGGGAAATCGACGTTGGGCAGGGCGTTCACCGGCAGCAGCCGGTAGCCGATGATCCCGAAGATCAGGATCCCGGTCATGACCAGGACGGTCATGACGGGGCGCTGAACGAAGAGTGCGGCGATGTTCACGACGCTTGTGCGCCCTTGCCCGCATTCACCTTGGTTCCGGGCGCGAGGCGCAACTGCCCCACCGTAACGACCTGCTCGCCCGCCTGCAGTCCGCTCGCCACTACCGTATCGTCGCCCTCGGCACGCGCGATCTTGATGTTGCGCAGCTCAACGGTCTGGTCCTGCTTGACGACGTAGACGTACTGCCCCGTGGGGCCGCTCTGTACTGCGGCGGACGGGGTGACAATGGCGTCCTTTTGCTCGTAGAGCGTCAGTACGACGTTGACGAACTGCCCCGGCCACAGCGCCTTGTCGGCGTTGGGGAACTCGGCCTTCAGCTTGATCGTTCCCGTCGTCATGTCGGCCGTGTTGTCGACGAACGACAGCTTGCCGGCGACGGGCACGTGCGAGGCGTTGGTAAAGTTCGCACGCACCTGGAGCTCGCCGTCCGCCTGATACTTGCGAACGTCGGCGATGCTTTGCTCGGGAACCGAAAACGTGACGTAGATCGGCACGACCTGGTTGACCGTCACCAGTGGATTGGTGTCGTTGGCCTTGACCAGATTGCCTTGCTGGATCTGAATGCGTCCGGCGTAACCGGTCACCGGGGAGCGGATGGTGCAGTACTCGAGCGACAGCTTTGCACTGTCGATCGCGGCCTCGTCGCCGCGCAGCGTCGCCGCGGCGGTCTCCATATTGGTGCGCACCTGTTCATACGCATCGGGCGATATGAAGTTCTTCGCGAGCAGGTCCTTGTAGCGTTTTTCCTGCTCGACTGCGCGATCGTACAGCGCTTTGTCCTTGCCGAGGTTTGCTTGCGCCTGCTTCAAGGTCGCGGCGAACTGACGTGGATCGATCTCGAACAGTACGGCGCCCTGCCGGACTTCATCACCCTCCTTGAACTTGACCGATACGATTTGACCGTCGACGCGCGCCTTCACTGCGACCGTGGTGTACGGCTCGACGTTGCCGATGGCAAGGAGTCGAACCGGCATGCTCTTGAGCACGACCGCGGCAGCAGTGACCGGAACCACGGCCGCGCTTTTTTGTGTTTCGGCGCGTGGGCCGCGATTGGCCTGAAAGATGAAGAATACGGCTGCCGCCAGCAGCGCCAGCAGGAACATGCCGGAGAACAGTTTTTTTCTCGTTGACATATCATGGCGGGCGGGCAACGCTGCCTCGCTCTATCCTCCAAACGCTCTGCCCGGCGCTCGTTGGCGCCGTGTGCGTAGACCGCGGCGTCGACCGGGAATTCCCGCGGCAATGCCAGAAGGGCCACCGTCGGCGCCGATCAACTAACTATTATGTGCCAACCAGGGCGGACAAGGGGAATCGTCGCGTTTTGATACAAATTCTACGCCTGCGACGCGTGGGCCGAGCGGTCCGCAACACTGGGGTGCTGTAACACACAGGAAGACGGGTCATCCGCCAGTCGCGCGATAGCGGTTGCGGTAACCGCGAGCCAGATGGCGCTTTTTGCCCGAATTGCGGTCGCCGCGCCTTCCACCGTAAGATTCGTGTCGACGCGTGTCTTTGGCGGCAAAGCGGGTGTAGCTCAATGGCAGAGCAGAAGCTTCCCAAGCTTACGACGAGGGTTCGATTCCCTTCACCCGCTCCAACCCCACCGCTCGCTGTCGATTCAGCGCAGCCGCTATTCCGCGAGCACGCTGATCAGCTTGTTGGCCTGCCGCAATTTCTGCGCAAGGTCTCGCGAAAGATTGGTCAGGACCGCAATCTTGATGTCCGGATGCACGACGGCCAGTTCGTCAAGCGCCCTGGCGGTCAGCGTCCAACACCGTACTTGGGTGTCGGCATGCACGTTTGCGCTGCGTGCGGCCTGACCGAGAAGCACCATTTCGCCGAAGCTCATTCCGCCCGACAGCGTCGCAATGCGCTGGTGCGCACCGTCGGCGAGCGACAGGACGACACTGACCTCGCCGTCCCGGATCAGGAACACCCGGTCGTCGTGCTCCTCGCCGACGGCGATGATGGTGGCGCCGGCGGGATAGTCGACCGACTGCATGCAGCGCTGAAGATGGTCGAGGGTCTTTTCGGTCATTCCGGCAAACAGCGGAAATGCCCTCAGAGAGTCGATCGGTGAGGTGCCCTCAGCGATTTGCTTCAGCAGCCGGTCTTCGCACCATTCCACGGCCAGGTCGTTGTCTTCGAACGTCAGGTATCCCTTGCGGCCGTCCGGCAGGGTGCGCGTCAACGCATCCTCGACGGCAGCGCGATTGCGGATGCGCGAGTACACAAGCGCCTTGTTCTGCAGTGCAAGCGAGTCATGGACTTCGTGCAGGAGCCGGGCGGCGCTGTCGGCGAGGAAACTGACCCGATGCATGTCCAGAATGTAGCTGTCCGTCTCCGGCGCCATCTGCAACAGCTTGCGGGCAACGTATTCGGCGCCGTCGAAGGCCATTTCTCCCTGAAGACTGAAGCACCGGACGCGCCCCGCGATCTGCCGGAGTTGCACGCCGATCGCCGCCGATCGGATCCGTCGCGACGGCGCGTCCTGCGCCGTGAAACTTCGGCCCAGTACCAGCGAAGGGGAATTCGATGTGCCGAAGATGTGCAGCCCGAATTTCTGCGATATTTCCCGGCAGATGGCGATCCCGCGAGTGCTGTTGCCGTTCTTGTCCAGGCGCGGTGAATAAATGGCGATTCCGAATCTTCCCGGCAACACCGCGATCACGCCGCCGCTCACGCCACTCTTCGCCGGCAGTCCCACGTCGAACAACCAGCTGCCCGCGTAGTCGTACATGCCGCACGTCGCCATGATGCTGAGCACTGCCTGCACTTCCTCGGCAGGAACGGCGCGTTGCCCTGTCACGGGATGGACGCCGCCGTTGGACAACGTGGCTGCCATGCAAGCGAGGTCGCGGCAGCTGACCAGAACGGAACACTGGCGGAAGTAGTTCTCGAGCACGGGCATGGGATCGCCATCGATGATGCCGAAGTTCTTGAGCATCCACGCGATGGCGCGATTGCGAAAACCGGTTTCGCTCTCCGAGCGGTACACCGCCTCATCGACGGTGATGGCGCGTCCGAAAAACGCTGCCATGACATCAGCGACGCGTTCCCACTGCTCAGCGGCATTGGCGCCGGAGACCAGCCCGGTCGTCGCAATTGCACCAGCATTGATCATCGGGTTGAGCGGTGCACCGGTATGGGGATCGAGGCTGATGGAGTTGAACGCCTCGCCGCTCGGCTCGACACCCACCTTGCGCAATACGCCCTCACGCCCTTGATCGGCCAGCGCCGCGGCGTAGACTGCGGGCTTGGACACGGATTGCATGGTGAATTCGCGGTCGCAGTCACCAACGCCGTAGGCATAGCCGTCGACGGTCACGATGCAGATCCCGAACGCGTCCGGATCCGCCTTGGCGAGCTCCGGGATGTAATCCGCGACGGCACCGTCGCCAAGACCGCGGTATTTTTCGTGCAGTTCGAGCAGGTACCTCTGCAGAGGCAGAATCGTCGGAGTCACGGTTTGTTGTGCGAGTGATGGATTGTTTGCCCATGAACTGCAAGTTTGATGCCTGGGGACCGCCCGCCTGGAATCAGGAGAGGAAAAGATGAACCGCCTGATTGTGGCCGCGCTCTGTTGCGCGCTCGCGTTCCCGACCGCTGCACAGCAGGATTACCCGACGAAGGCCGTCCGCATCATCGTGCCGTTCGCGCCGGGCGGATCGACCGACATTTTCGCGCGCTACATCGCCGACAAGCTGTCGCCCGCATTTGCGCAGCCGGTGGTGGTCGAGAATCGCGCCGGCGCCGGCGGCAACATCGGTGCCGAAGCGGTTGCCCACGCTGCTCCCGACGGGTACACGCTGCTGATGGCGACGACAGGCGTGATGGCGATCAACAACGCTCTTTATCCCGACATGACGTACGACGCGGCGAAGGACTTCGAGCCGGTGATCTTCGTTGCTTCGATCACCAACGTGCTTGTGGTGCCACCCGATCTTCCTGCCAACAGCGTGCGCGAACTGATCGCGCTCGCGAAGGAGAAGCCGGGTTCGTTGACCTTCGGGTCCTCGGGCGCGGGCAGCTCTACCCATCTTTCATCGGAGCTCTTCAAAAGCATGGCGAACATCGACATCCTCCATGTCCCCTACAAGGGCAGCAGCCAGGCGCTGACCGATCTGATCGCGGGTCGCATCTCGATGATCATCGATAACGCGCCCAGCGCGATCGCCTTCATCAAGGCGGGACGGCTGCGTGCGCTTGGCGTGACCGGCAGCAAACGCTCGCCGGCGCTCGCGGATGTGCCGACCATCGCCGAAGCAGGCCTGCCCGGCTATGAATCGCTGTCGTGGAGCGGCATCGCGGCGCCGGCCGGCACGCCGAAGGACGTCGTCGCACGCCTGAACCGAGAGATCGCGAAGATCCTCACGCAGCCGGACATTCGCGACAAATTGGCCCAGGCAGGTGCCGACGCGGTGGGCGGCTCGCCACAGGAGTTCGCCGAGCACATCCGCGTTGAGCGCGAGAAATGGAGCAAGCTCATTCGCGAGCGCGGCATCAAGATCAACTGACCAGCGCGTCCGCCGAAGCGCAACCGACGTCACCGCGACGCCGCTTCTTCACTCCTCCAAACCTCTTGCATGTCCTCCTCTCGCTCAGCCGCGATCGCCGCCGCGGCCAGATGGTTTGACGCTGGCGCGCTGCTTGCCGATCTGCAACGCCGTGTGGCCTATCGCACCGAAAGCCAGAACGCGCAAAGCGGCGCCACGCTGGCGCGCTACCTGACGGAGGAAATCCGGCCGAGCGTCGAACGCCTGGGGTTTCGTGCGTCGATATGGCCCAACCCGATCGCGGGCGCCCCGCCGATGCTCTTTGCCGAGCGAATCGAGGATCCGGCGCGGCCGACGGCATTCATTTACGGGCATGGCGATGTCGTAGCCGGCTACGACGAGCAGTGGAGCGACGGCCGTTCTCCATGGACGGTATCCGTCGCCAACGGCCGCTGGTACGGGCGCGGTACCGCCGACAACAAGGGCCAGCACACGGTCAATCTTGCCGCGCTCGGTCGCGTGATCGACGCGCGCGGCCGTCTCGGATTCAATGCAAAACTGCTGATCGAGATGGGCGAGGAGGTCGGCTCTCCCGGGTTGCATGCGGTCTGCGAGCAGCGGGCCGAGGCATTGCGCGCCGATGTGCTGATCGCGTCCGACGGGCCGCGTCTTTCCTCCGGGCGGCCGACGATCTTTCTCGGCTCGCGCGGTGCTTTCAATTTCGATCTACGCGTCGATTTGCGCGAAGGGGCGCATCATTCCGGTAATTGGGGCGGGCTGCTCGCGAATCCCGGGACGATACTCGCCAACGCCATTGCCGCGCTGGTCGATGCGCGAGGCAGGATCCTGGTCGATGCCCTGCGCCCAGCGCCGATCTCCGAATCGATCCGTCGCGCGCTGGCCGCGATCGAGCCAGGCGAGCCAGGGGGGCCGGCTATCGACGCGGACTGGGGGGAACCGGCGCTGACGCCCGCGGAGCGCGTGTTCGGCTGGAACGTCCTCGAAGTACTCGCGTTTCGCACCGGCAATCCGGAGCGGCCGGTCAATGCGATCCCGCCGCGCGCGGTCGCGAACCTTCAGGTTCGATTTGTCGCCGGCTGCGACTGGCGCACCATCATTCCCGCCATCCGCGCCCACCTCGATGCGCGTGGATTCACGGCGGTGGAAATTGCCCAGGGAACGATGGAACCCATGGCGGCAACGCGGCTCGATCCCGATGATCGGTGGGTGCGCTGGGCAAGCGCATCGATCGCCACGACCACTGGCGCGCCACCGGCGATTTTGCCGAATCTCGGCGGGTCGTTGCCGAACGATTGCTTTGCCGAGATCCTCGGTCTGCCGACGATCTGGGTACCGCACTCTTATCCGGCATGCTCGCAGCACGCGCCGAACGAGCACATGCTGGTCAGCGTCGCCCGCGAGGGCTTGCAGATCATGACCGGGCTGTTCTGGGATCTGGGCGCTTCGGCGTCGCTGCCGCCCTCGCTGTAGTGGCTACGGGCGGATGTACGCCCAGCCTTGCTGCTGTCGCGACATCAGTTCGACCACGCCCGCCGGGACGTAACCGATGCCGTTGAGCATGTCGGCGCGCGTAAGGTTTTGTCCCTTCATCGTGATCTCGCAGGCGACCACCTTGACCCCCGCCGCAGTTGCTTCATCGACACGTCCGCTTACAGGCGAGTCGAGTTTGAGCATGCCGATACCCGGGCCGTAGGTGACCACTTCGATATCCACGTTGCCGGCGCCGAGATCGGCCTGGAGATTCCGCGCGTTGTTGAGCGCGAGATTCCACTTACCCGGATCCGCGTCGCTGACCTGGATGACCACCTTGTTGCGCTGAGCGCCGCCTTGCTGGGCTTGCGCGAAAACGGCGCTGCTTCCGGCCAGCGCAAACATCGCAAGCGCAAAGGCTGCCAGCGTGCGTGGTCCAATGCGCGTTATGCTCATCGTGTCTCCTCCATTGCACGGAACGTCGGCGTGGCGTCGGCGGAATCGCCCTGCACCGACGCGACAGTGTACGCCCTTCGCGGCCGCTCTCGCAGCGCGCTCGGGTCGCGCGTCGTCGATAGCGTAAAATGCGCGTGCACCGCTTGCCGTCAGTCGCGCGCCAACGCTGTCCCCGTCGATCTCGTGACCGCAACCCCAATCACCGCAGCAGCGAAACCGTCGACGCACATTTCGCTCTCGGCGGTGCTATTGGTCGTGCTCGCGAGTGCGTGTTTTTCTTCGGTGGATGTCACGGTCAAACATCTCAGCCAGCGATACCCGGTGCCGCTGCTGGTCTGGGCGCGCTGGGGCATGCAGACCTTGCTCGTGCTCGCGATTTGGGGGCCGAGGTTGCGCTGGAACCTGGTGCGCACACGGCAACTTCCGCTGCAACTCGTGCGCGGAGGCGTACTGGTGGCGTCAGGCACGTGTTTTTTCTCCGCACTGAAGTACCTGCCGATCGCGGAGGCGACCGCGCTCAACTTCATGGCACCGATGCTGGTCACGGTCATGGCGGGATGGTTCCTTGGAGAACATCTCACGCGGCCGCGCTGGGCGTTCGTAGTCGCGGGATTCGTGGGCATGCTGCTGATCGTGCGCCCAGGTACCGAGGTGTTGCATCCGGCGGCGTTTTTCGCCATTGCGGCAGCGGCGCTGTACGCAACGTTTCAGATCCTCACACGCAGGCTCGCGGGCGAGGACTTGCTGGTCCTGCTGTTCTTTCCGAGTCTGGTGGGAACCGTGGCCTCCTCACTTGCAGTGCCGTTCTTCCCGTACCAAGCGTGGTACCCCGTCTCCGACGTCATCCTTTTTGTCGGCATCGGCATCATGGGGCTCGTAGGGCATCTCCTGTTCATCAAAGCCTTCCAGGTCGCGTCCGCGTCGGCCATCGCGCCGTTCACGTACACGCAGCTGGTCTGGTCGACGCTGGCCGGCTGGCTGGTTTTCGGTTCGTTTCCCGATGGCTGGACGCTATCCGGGATCGTAGTCATCGCCGGCAGCGGCGTTGTCCTCACGTGGTATGAGCGCTGGCGGGCGAGTTTGCCTCCGGCAGAGCCGCTGGCGGTCGACTAGAGCGGCAGGGCAGCGCGGTACAATCGGTGCGTACGCAAATGCGTTCGCGCATGGTGGTCGATGAACCCACGGTCCGAATGAATTCGGACCTACAATTGCCGCAGTACGCGGTACGACGTTTGTAGGCGCGAATTGATTCGCGCGCGGTGCCGGGCACGTTGGCGATGCAATTATGAATGGAGAGTCCAAGATGAGCAGCGACAAGCCACGCGTAGGTTTCATCGGCCTCGGACTCATGGGGCACGGCATCGCAAAAAATCTGGTCAGCAAGGGCTTTCCGTTGACGGTGCGCATCCATCGCAACCGCAAACCCGCGGAAGACATCCTGGCGGCGGGAGCGAAGGAGGTGAAGACCAGCGCCGACCTCGCGCGCGGCTCGGACGTCGTGATCCTCTGCGTCACGGGGTCGCCGCAGATCGAGGAGATCGTGTACGGTGAAAACGGCATCATGAGCGTCGCGCGCGATGGACTGGTCGTGATCGACACGTCGACCGCGGAGCCCGCTTCGACTGCAAGGATCCGCGAGGACTTCGCAAAGAAGGGCACGAAATACGTCGATGCACCGCTTGCCCGCACGCCCAAGGAAGCCGAGGAGGGCCGCCTCAACACGATGGTCGGCGCCGACGACGCGACGTTCGCGCAGATCAAGCCGGTGCTGTCGGCGTATTGCGAGAACGTCATTCACGTCGGGCCTCCCGGGCACGGTCATATGCTGAAGCTGATCAACAACTTCGTCGCACAAGCCATCGCCACGGCCACCGCCGAAGCCTGCGCTGCGTGCGCCAAGTCCGGCGTCTCGATCCGCAAGTTGCACGAAATTATTTCTGCCGGCGCGGTCAACTCGGGTATTTTTCAGATGATGGTTGGCAGGATGCTCGAGGGCGACATGGCGGGATTGAAGTTCACGCTCGTCAACGCGATGAAGGACCTGCGTTACTACACGCACTTCGCCGAGTCCTTGCCGGTGTCTGCAATCGTCGGTGAGGCCGTGCATCAAAGCCTGGTCAATGCCAATCTGCTCGGTTTTGGCGACAAGTACGTGCCATCGCTGATCGAGGCGCAGGAAAAGCTGGCTGGAGTCAAAATTATCTGAGGCGCATCATGGCGACCGTGACGCGTTCGCTTTGGGACAATCCACTCGGGACCGACGGCTTCGAGTTCGTCGAGTACGCCGCACCGGATCCGGCCGCGCTGGGCCGGCTGTTCGAGCAGATGGGTTTCACCCCGATCGCGAAGCACCGTTCGAAACAAGTTCTGCTATACCGTCAGGGCGGGATCAATTTCATCGTCAACGCCGAGCCCGACAGTTTTGCGCAGGGATTCGCGCGCGTGCACGGCCCGTCGATCTGCGCGATGGCGTTTCGCGTCAAGGATGCCGCGCTCGCGTATCGCCGGGCGGTCGAGCAGGGCGCCTGGGGCGTGGAGGCGCGGCCGGGGCCGATGGAACTCAACATTCCGGCGATCAAGGGCATCGGCGATTCGCTGATTTATCTCGTCGACCGCTATCCCGGCGCAGAAAGCGGCGGCGTGTCGATCTACGACATCGATTTCGTGCCGTTCGCAGGCGTCAACCAGCGCCCGCGCGGCGCGGGTCTCATCGCGATCGACCATTTGACGCACAACGTGCATCGCGGCCGCATGGACGAATGGGCGAGCTTCTACGAGCGCCTGTTCAATTTCCGCGAAGTGCGCTATTTCGACATCGAGGGCCAGCTCACGGGGCTCAAGAGCAAGGCCATGACGAGTCCGTGCGGCAAGATTCGGATCCCCATCAACGAAAGCTCGGACGACAAGAGCCAGATCCAGGAGTATCTGGTCGCATACCACGGAGAAGGCATTCAGCACGTCGCCCTTGGCACCGAAGACATTTACGCGACGGTCGAGAAGTTGCGCGCCGCGCAGGTGGCTTTCCAGCAAACGCCGGAGACTTATTACGATCTGCTGCCGACGCGGTTGCCGGGGCACAAGGAAGATGTCGGCCGGCTCAAGACCAACAATATTCTCCTCGACGGCGCGCCGGCCAAGGACGAAATGCTGTTGCAGATTTTCACGACGACCGTCATCGGCCCGATCTTTTTCGAGATCATCCAGCGCAAGGGCAATGAAGGTTTCGGCGAAGGCAACTTCCGCGCACTGTTCGAGTCGATCGAGCTGGATCAGATCCGACGAGGAGTGCTGAAGGCGTAGCGCGCGCCCAGCGCATTCCGGTCGCATTTCGTGCTTACGCCTGTCGCTTTCGTGCTCCTTCGCCAGCTTGCGGACGGTCAGACGCATTCGGGCGAAACGCTTGGGGCGACGATCGGCATGAGTCGCGCTCGCGTGTCGCGGTTGCTGAAGCAGATGGAAGAGTTCGGGCTTGCGCTCGATCGTGTTCGCGGTCGCGGCTATCGACTCACCGCTGCGACGCCATTGCTCGATCGGGCCGAGATCATGCAGTCGCTGGACCTGCGCGCTGCCGAACTGCGCGTCGATGTCGTGGATCACGTCGATTCGACCAGCAGCGAACTGCTTCGCCGAAACACGCATGAGGACACGCATCGGCTGCTCCTTGCCACGGAATGGCAAACCGCCGGGCGTGGCCGGGGCGGCCGGCGTTGGGAATCGATCGTCGGCGGCAGCCTGACGTTCTCCCTTGGCTGGCGCTTCGAGCAAGGCGCGGGATTCGTCTCCGGCGTATCGCTCGCGATGGGTGTTGCAATCGCGAGAGCGCTCGAAGCGTCCGGCTTTGCGGGCATTGAGCTCAAGTGGCCCAATGACCTGGTTCATGGCGGGCGCAAGGTCGGCGGCATCTTGATCGAGTTGTCCGGCGACGCGCGCGGCCCCTCACTGCTGGTGATCGGTGTCGGCCTCAATGTGCGCTTGTCCGATGCAGTGCGGGGCGATATCGCACAGCCGGTGACCGATCTGGCGGCGATCGCAGGCGCCGTCGACCGCAATGTGCTGCTCGCGCGCATCGCGGCAGAGATGGTGCGGACGCTGGAGCAGTATGCGCGTAGCGGTTTTGTCTCGTTTCGCGCGGAATGGCAGCGGCGGCACGCGCTGCAGAACCAGCCAGTCGACGTGCTGCGTCCGGACGGCAGTGTCGTGCGCGGGAGCGTTGCCGGTGTCGACGTCGATGGCGCACTCCTGCTCGACCATGAGGGCCGGCTGCTGCGCTTCATCAGCGGTGAAGTCTCGCTTCGCCGCTCCGGACGATGATCCTGGTCCTCGATTGCGGGCACAGCCGTCTCGCGTGGGGTCTGGCAGGCCCGTATGGCTGGGCCGCGCAGGGCACGGTTGCGAATCAGGATATCGGCACGTTGGCGCTGCGCAATTGGCAAAACCTGCAGCGACCGATGCGCGTGGTCGGGATCAATGTCGCGGGCGAGGCGACGCGGGTGCGCGTCGAAGCACAGTTGACACGCTGGCGCATGATGCCGCAATGGCTGATCGCGACGGAAGGGGCATGCGGCGTCAGCAACCGTTATGCATTGCCTTCCCAGCTGGGGGCGGATCGCTGGGCCGCACTTATCGCTGCACGCGCGCGCGCAGTGCAGGAATTGTTTCCTTCACCTTGCGTCGTCGTCAATGCGCGAACCGCGATCACGGTCGACGCGCTTGATTCCGATGGGATATTTCGTGGCGGCGTCGTGCTGCCAGGATTGAATCTGATGTTGCAGGCACTGGCGTCGAACACAGCGTTGAAGATTCCTCCGGGCCGCTACGAAGACTTCCCTATCAATAATGCAGACGCGATGATGTCGGGGGCAGTGCAGGCGGTTTGTGGTGCGATCGAGCAGATGCGCGGCAGGCTCGCCGGCGAAGGCGGGACGGCCCAATGCATCGTCGGTGGTGGTGCGGCGGGAGAAATCGCACCCCACCTTACTCCGCCGGTTGAGGTCGTGGATAATCTGGTGCTCGAGGGCGCCCTCGCCTTGGCTCTAACTCAATGAGAACACTCGTCATCCTGCTGCTGCTCGCCAACCTCACGTTGTTCGGCTATATCAAGCTCGACAGCGTCGGTTCAGGCGAGGGTGTGCGGCTGAGTCAGCAGGTGCAGCCAGACAAGGTCAGGTTGCTGACACCACAGCAAGTTGCCGCGCTGGGACCAGCCAAGGCCGCCGCGCTGGCCGATGTATGTGTCGAGTGGGGGCCGTTGTCCGATTCCGACCGCGCGCGTGCGCTGGCGGCCATCGAGCCGTTGGACCTCAGCAGACTGATGTCGCAGAAGAAAGTCGAGATCATTGCCAATTATTGGCTTTTCCTGCCACCGGCCGCGACCAAGGCCGCGGCGGACAAGCGCGCGGAGGAACTCAAGGCACAGGGCATAAAGGAGGCGAGCGTCGTCGACACCGGACCGCAGCGTCTGGCAATATCGCTGGGCACATTCCGCAACGAAGATGCAGCGCAGACACGACTTGGGGCGCTGCAGGCGCAGGGCGTCAAGAACGCCATGGTCGGGCAACGTGTACAGTCGGTGCAACAAACGGCGCTCGTGATCCGCGATCCACCCGCACCTTCGGTGGTACGCCTCAAGGAGCTGCAGAGCGGCTTTCCCGGCACTGACGTGAAGATCGGATCGTGCGAGAGGGCGAGCTAAGGCCTGCCGCCCGTCGCGGGGTCGGCGCCGGGACTGCAAAGATATGGCAGGCAGGATCGACTGAGCACTTTGCGCAGGCCAGGGCGCTATTCCTGGAATATGCGCAATGGCTACAGGTCGATCTGTGCTTCCAGGGCTTCGATGCCGAGCTTGCCGGCCTTCCCGGGCACTACGCGCCGCCGTGCGGGCGGCTGCTGCTGGCCGGCCACGATGGCCGCGCCTTCGGCTGCATCGCGCTGCGACCGCTCGCCGCGGACGCTTTCGCGGCAGAGGTCAAGCGCCTTTATGTTCAGCCACAGCAGCGCGGCCAACGCTGGGGTCATCGTCTCGGCGAGGCGCTGATCGCCGAAGCTCGCGCCATCGGGTATCGCGAGCTCAAGCTCGATACACTGGTGCGGATGACGTCTGCTCGGCAACTGTATTCGGAACTGGGATTTCGCGAATGCGCACCGTACTACGCAAATCCGTTGCCCGACGTCGTTTACATGTCGAAGCAACTTTCACCGGCGAAACCTTCGCGCTGATGCGGTTCCTGACGCGCGGCGTCGTCATGAGCAGCGACGGATCGCTGGGAGGTTCGTCGTCCGCGCGCGGTGGCGTTTCAGGCGGTGGCAGCAGCTCGGACGGCGGCAGTTCGGGGCGCTGGTGAGCTCGGCGGCGACCGTCGCGCCAGGCGCACGCTATTTCGAAGACTACACTCCCGGGGCCGTCTTCGAAGGCGGGCCGATCGTCGTCGACGAAGCCGAGATCGTCGCGTTCGCACAGCGCTATGATCCACAATCCTTCCATGTCGATGCCGCGGCTGCCGCGGATAGCGTATTCGGAGGATTGATCGCCAGCGGATGGCACACCGTCGGACTGGCGATGCGGCTGCTGGTCGAACATTACCTGTCGGAAGCATCGAGCCTCGGTTCGCCCGGCATCGACGAGCTGCGCTGGAGGAAGCCCGTGCGACCCGCCGACGAATTGCGCGTTCGCGTCAGCGTAGTCGAAGCCCGGCGCTCGCGCAGCAAACCCGATCGCGGACTTGTCCGCTCGCTGATCGTCGTGACCAATCAGCGCGAAGAAGAGGTTCTGACGATGCAAGCCATGAACCTGATGCTGCTTCGCGTTCCGGGCACGTTAGACGCGACCCTCGGCAACGCACGCTGAGGAACGCCTGGCGAAGCATCGTACGACCGCCACGCCACCGCGATTTCGCAGCGTTTCAGGCTCTGGCGCTGACGCCGAAATGTTGCCCGTCGCGGAGCGGCCACGCCGCTGGCTCGATCCGGGCGTCGTTGTAGCCTACGTGGCGCAGCATCGCGAGCATCTCGTCTTCCCTGAACCATGTACTCGTCACCACCTCGTCGTCACGCTCCACGATCTGTCCCGCGAGCCTGCGCTCGTAACGGCTCGCGACGTAGACGCGTCGCCGCTCAGGATCGCAAGTGCTCTCGGAGCGGTGCACGATCTGCGAGCCGTCGGCCAGTCCCGCACTTTGAAACTCGACCACGGGCGCACCCGGCGGGTGCAGAGCCGCGTCCGGCACGAACAAATCGAGCAACAGCACGGCGGGCTCGACCAGGTGCGCGCGAATGCGCCGGAGCGCCTCGAGGACGGCGTCTTGCGCGGTCAACAGTTGCAACGATCCCGCCGCGATGAACGCGGCGCCGTACCGAAATGGGACATTGAGCGCCGTGATGTTCTGGCGAAACAGTCTTGCCTCGTGGCCGGCATTGCGCAACCGCGAGGCGCAACTGGCGAGCATCGCTTCCGAAATGTCGACGCCATGCACGCGGAAGCCTTCATCGGTCAACGGCACCAGTACCCGTCCGGAACCTGCCATCGGCTCGAGAATCGCGCCCGCGTCCCTGGGCAAGCGGGACCGGTACCACGCGAGTTCAGCGCCTGCGGCAAAGGGTCTGGCCGCATCGTAGAAAAGCGCGGCGAGCGGGCCGTACGCGGCGACGGATGCGCGCGGCGCCGGACGTGCACCCGCTGCCTTCAGATCCGCGTTCAGGTCTGCTCCCAGGGCAGACCGTCCTTGCGCCAACCGGAGCGTCTGCCGCGCTGGTGGTGCTCGTCGAGCGGGCCTTCGAAGCCCTCCAGCACGTTGATCACGTCGCGCAGGAAATCGTAAGCTACCCCTGGCCTGAAGTGTTTCATGGCGCCAATCTAGCACTACGCGGCAGCCCCTTCAAACGCGCACGTCGAGCGACGCGCGAGCCGCAGCCGCGATCGCATCGATCCAGTGCCAGGCCGCCGGCACGGCACCAGTCCAACGCAGGAAGCCGTGGATCATGCCCTCGCATCGAATGAGCTTGACCGGGACACCCACAACTTCAAGTCTTCGTGCGTATTCGAGGCCATCGTCGCGCAGCACATCGTTTTCGGCGATCGCAACGATGGCCGGCGGAAGCCCGGCGAGGTTGCCCGCCGCAAGCGGCGATAGTTCCGGCGCGTCTGGCGCCGCACCTGCGCGATAGGTATCCCAGTACCAGGCCATTTGCGTCGCGCTGAGATTGAACCCCGTGGCGAATTCGCGATACGAATCACGCGAACAGGTCGCGTCGAGGGCGGGGTAGAGCAGCAGCTGCAATTGCGGCAGCGGTGCACCATCGGCGCGAAGCCGCAGTGACAAGGCGGCGACGAGATTGCCGCCTGAGCTATCGCCGGCGACCGCGAAGCGGACGCCGTCGGCTCCCAGGTTCCTGGTGTGGCCGCGCGCCCACTGCCACGCGGCGGCGACGTCGTCGAGCGCCGCAGGAAACACGTGCTCGGGCGCGCAGCGGTAGTCGACCGCGACGACGACGGCTTGGAGGCGCGAAGCGAGAATTCGACACACCCGATCGTGCGACGTCAGCGACCCGGTAACCCAGCCGCCGCCGTGGGCGTAGAGCAGGAGCGGTAGCGGCGCCCCCGCAAAAGGTCGATAAACGCGCACCATGAACGACGCGGCGGTCCCGGGGATTTGTACGTCCGTAGTCGAATCGATCGCCAACGGCTCGCCGCCGAGCAGCTGGGGCGCTTTTTCCGCCGCCGCGCGCAGTTGCGCGACGTCAGGTTCGGCCACCTCCTGCGGGACGTTGAAAACGGTGTCGAGCAGCCGCCGGATAGCGGGATCGAGCATCGAATGCCTCCGTTTGCCATCTTACCTCCAACGCGCATCGCAGTACCTGCGCGCTGCGGCATTCGCGCCACGCGGGTTGACAATGGCGCGGCGAGCCCTTATGTTCGACCTAAGCGCCGATTTGATTCGG
>CAWHIS010000006.1:0-116799 GCA_963829375.1 uncultured beta proteobacterium
CGGTTATTGTGCATTTCCATTGCGTCGGCAAATTCAACGTAGCGCTGCGCGGCTTCCGTTTCCATGACCCACGCGCGCGTCATGAACTCTGTCAACGTCCGCGGCGCATTGACTACGCGCTTTGCGGGCGCCGGGACCGGCTTGCGTGCGAGCGCCACCGGCTCGCGCGCCGCACCTGACTTCACGCCCGCGACACGCTTGGTCGCAGGCGTCTTTTTCGTGGTGCGGAGGCGCATCGCCGTCGGCGGTCTCGAAGCAACCGCTCGCTTTGCCCGCTCGCTTTTTTTGACTGCGTTCATAGCTCGAACTCCGCTTCCAGGTCCGCAGGCGCGAGCCTCGCCTCGCCTTTAGCCGCCGCGTACGGAGTCCGACCGCCGGCGTAGAGCACGCCGATGTTGAAGCCGTCGTCCGTCATGATCCGGCGCGCCGCACGAGCCGGATCGTCGGTGAGCGCGACAGGCGCGGGATGTGCAAGGTGCTTCCACTCACGCTGCTCCGGGCGGAAGGTGACGCAGGGACTCAGGACTTCGACGAACGAAAAACCGGGATGGCGAATCGCCTGGACAATGATGTCCGCCGTCCCGTTGGGGTCGCCAGCGAAGGCGCGCGCGACGAAATTGGCACCCGACGCGAGGGCGATGACCAGCGGATGAAACGAGCGGACGCCGGTGCCCCCGGGCGAGAGCTTCGAGTCCCAGTCAGGCTCGGTCGTCGGCGACGGCTGGCCCTTGGTCATACCGTAGACGTGGTTGTCCATCACGATGTAGGTAAGGTCGACGTTGCGCCGACACGCATGCAGGAAGTGATTGCCGCCGATCGAGTAGCCATCTCCATCGCCGCCGGTAACGACCACCGTGAGATCGGGCCGCGCGATCTTCAGCCCGGTTGCCGCCGCGAGCGACCGCCCATGCACGCCGTGGAAGCCATAGCAAGTCGTGTAGGCCGGGATCCGCGACGAGCAACCGATACCCGAGACGACCGCGACCTGCTCGGGCGGCACGCCGATCTTCGCCAGCGCCTTGGTGAGCGAGCTCAACACCGAGTAATCGCCGCAGCCCGGGCACCAGATCGGCTTGTAGCTCGACTTGTAGCTCTGCGCCGTCAACGGCGCAGACACGGTAGCGGCTTCGCTCATGTCAGTTCCTCCTCGCGCCGCGCCGCTGTCATGCCGGCCCACTCCAGTATTTTTTCGGTGAGTTCACCCGGGCGCAGCGGCAGCGGGCCGGGCCGGTGAAAACTCGTCACCTTGCCCGGCATGTCATACATCGAGCGCAGGTAACGATAAAGCTGCGCACCGTGGTTCTGCTCGACGACCAGGACGCGCGCGACGCCTTCCAGTGCCGCCGCAAGGCGCTCGGGTTGTGCGGGTGCGAGCAAGCGCAGCGCGATCAGCCGAACTTTCGCGCCCCGTTCGTCGGCACGTGCTACGGCTTCCCTCACTGCCGCGGTCGTTGAACCGAACGTGATCACCGCTGCCGCGCCGTCGCCCTCGATGTCGGCCCACCACCGGCCGTAGTCGTACTGGAGCAGCTTGCGTTCGCGCTTGTCGAGTTGGGTACGATGATCGCGTGACTGGCTGCTCGGGATGCCGGCCTCGTTGTGCTCCAGGCCGTCGGCGGTGTAGACGACGCCCGGCGTGCCCGGCACCGCCATCGGTGAGACGCCGGATTCGGTATCGCGGTAACGCTTGTAGTCGGGCATGTTCGACGGTGCGGTCGCACGCTTGCCGACGAACTCAAGATCAGCGGGCCGGTCGATGATGGCACGCGATTGCCCCATGAACTGGTCGGACAGCACGATCGCAGGCGCCTGCATCGCTTCGGCAAGCTGCACCGCCCACTGCGTGGTAGCGATACAGTCGGCGATCGACGTCGGCGCCAGCACGAGACGCGGAGCATCACCGTGCAGGCCGCTGACCGCGAAACTCAAGTCGCTCTGCTCGCTCTTCGCAGGAATGCCGGTCGATGGGCCGCCGCGCATCACGTCGACGACGACGATCGGGATTTCGGCGCTGCACGCGAGACCGATCCCTTCGGTCATCAGCGCGAGTCCCGGCCCCGCCGTCGCGGTGAGCGACGGTACGCCTCCATACGACGCGCCGATGATCATGTTGACCGAAGCCAGCTCGTCTTCGGCCTGGAGCAGCGTCCCGCCGACCTTGGTCAACGCGGGCGCCATCCATTCGAGCAGTTCGGTCGCTGGCGTAATCGGGTATGCGGCGACGAAGCGCACACCGCCGCGGATCGCGCCATAGCCGGCAGCCTCGTTGCCGCTGATCAGCCAGCGTCCCGCGGCCGGTGCATCGGACGCAAGTACCTGAGGTACGCCATCGATGTCCGCAGCGGCAGCGATGCCCGCCTGCAACGCCGCCAGATTCGCCGTCAGCGCGGCGTCAGTTCGTTTCCGCGAATCGCGCAGCGCTGCTTCGAGCGCCTCCACCGGAATTCCGGCGAGCGCACCCGCCAGGCCAAATGCGATCATGTTGGTCCAGCTGCCGGGGATCGCCTTGGCCATCTTCTTCAATGGCAGCGGTACGTAACGCGCGCCGGTATTCTTGAACACTTCGGGCGCGTCGCCTTCGCCAGGATCACCGATCATCACGCTTGTTTTGCCGAGCGGAATCTCGTCGGCAAACCGATTTACGTTCTGCCAATCGATCGCGAGCAGCAGATCGAACTGGTCATCGAGCGAATTCAAAGGATGGGCGCCGAGGCGTACCAGGGCAGCGGCTTCGCCGCCACGGATTTGCGGTCCGCTGGTGCGGACCATGATTCCGTAACGGCCGGCCTTCGCCGCCGCGTTCAACAGCAACGTTCCCGCGGTCATCACGCCGCTGCCGCCGCTGCCGGCAAGCGCGATGGAGATACTCGCGCCGTGACTCGCTCGTCTCAAGGATTGGACACTGGCATTCATGCTCGACTCCGACCTTGGCCAAGTAAACCGGTTGCGCGGCGAACTTGGTTTGATTCAGATCAATGCGACTGCATTCCCCTTCATGCACCATTATGCTCGTAAATAGGTATTTCGGTACTGTAATGCCATAATAGACGCCGGTACCCGTCCGGTCAACGGGTGTTGAGGCCTTTCGACGGACGCATCTGGGCATGCCCGGAACCGCAGCAGGAGGACAACGAGCGATGAACATTGAAGGCCACCGCTGGCTGATGACCGCGGTGAATTCGCCGCTGGAACGAGCCGCATTTCGCCCCGAGCCCGGCCCTGGCGAGGTCGTCGTCGCCATCGCCGGATGCGGCGTGTGCCATACCGATCTCGGCTACTACTACGACGCCGTCCGCACCAATCATCCCCTGCCGCTGACACTTGGCCACGAGATCAGCGGGCACGTGGTGGCCGCTGGCGACGGCGCCGATGGCTGGGCCGGCAAGGCAGTCATCGTGCCCGCTGTCCTTCCGTGTGGCGTCTGCGACCTTTGCCGGCGTGGATTGGGAACGATATGCCGAACGCAGAAGATGCCCGGCAACGATATCCAGGGCGGGTTCGCCACGCACGTCGTCGTCCCCGCACGCGGCCTGTGTGCTGTCGACGAGCGGCGCTTGGAGCAAGCCGGCCTCTCGCTCTTCGAGGTGTCGATCGTCGCCGACGCACTCACGACCCCCTACCAGGCCGTTCGCCGTGCGGGCGTCAAGGCGGGTAGCGTAGCAATCGTCGTCGGTGCCGGCGGTGTCGGCGGCTACTGCGTACAGGTTGCGACAGCCTTCGGCGCGCATGTCGTCGCCGTCGACGTCGATGACGACAAGCTCGCCGCCGTTGCGGAGCATGGCGCGGCGCTGACGCTCAACGCGCGGACGCACGACGGCAGGGCGATCAAATCCGCCGTTTCCGAGTTTGCCAAGAAGCACGGTGGCGGCGTGACCGAATGGTTGATCTTCGAGTGCTCGGGCACGGCGGCGGGGCAATTGACGGCGTACGGCCTGCTCGTACACGGCGCGACGCTGTCGGTGGTGGGCTTCACGATGGACAAGGTCGAGGTGCGCCTTTCCAACCTGATGGCCTTCGATGCGCGGGCAATCGGCAACTGGGGCTGTCCGCCGGAACACTATCCGGCAGCGCTCGATCTGGCGCTCGACGGCAAAGTCCATATCAAGCCGTTCGTCGAATCGCATCCACTCGACGATATCAATCGCGTGTTCGCCGCTGTCCACCATCACGAAATCAAGAAGCGCGCTGTCCTCGTCCCGGCCTGACCAAGGAGATTCCAATGAATGCCCCCGATGCTGCGGTTCCGCTTCGTGAATTCAAGAACCACGATGTCGTCGACGATATCTCGAAGCCCGGCATCCGTTATGAGAAGCGACCGGCGATGACGCCTGACGGCGCGAGCGCTTCCGGTCTCTACAACGCCTGGATCACTCTCGACAACGCCGCGCAATACAACTCCTACACCACCGACATGGTGAAGGGCGTGATCCTCGCCTTCCGCTCCGCATCCAATGCGCGGGACGTCAATTGCGTCGTGTTCACCGGTGCCGGCGACAAGGCCTTCTGCACAGGCGGGAATACCAAGGAGTACGCCGAGTACTACGCGGGACATCCGCAGGAATACCGGCAGTACATGCGGCTGTTCAACGACATGGTGTCGACCATACTGGCCTGCGACAAGCCCGTGATCTGTCGGGTCAACGGCATGCGCATCGGTGGCGGCCAGGAGATCGGCATGGCCTGCGACTTCTCGGTCGCGCAGGACTTGGCGCGCTTCGGCCAGGCGGGTCCGAAACACGGCTCGGCGCCGATCGGCGGCGCGACCGATTTCCTTCCGCCGATGATCGGCAACGAGCGCTCCATGGTCGCGGGCGTGTTGTGCGAGCCGTTTTCCGCACACAAGGCGTACTACTGGGGCATCCTTGCCGACATCGTTCCCGCACTTAAGGTCGACAACAAGTTCGTTGCCAATCCGCTGGTCGAGACGCAGCGCATCGTCGACGAGTACGGACGCCTGATCTTCGGCGAGCCCCGGACCGGCGATGCAGCCAAGGAAGCCAAGGCATTGCTGGCGCGCGGGAGCGTCGATCTGTCGCTGCTCGACGCCAAAGTCGACGAGCTTTGCGCGAAGCTTCTGCTCACGTTCCCGGACTGCACGACCAAGACGATCGAGGAACTGCGCAAGCCGAAGCTCGAAGCGTGGAACCGCAACAAGGAAAACTCCCGCGCGTGGCTGGCGCTGAACATGATGACCGAGGCCCGGGCGGGATTCCGCGCGTTCAACGAAGGCACCAAGACATCGCGCGAAGTCGATTTCGTCGCGCTGCGGCAGGCGCTCGCGCGCGGTCAGGCTTGGAACGAGGCCTTCACCGACGGCTTGATGCCGGGGCGGCGGGCGTGAGCGTTCTGGCGCCCACTTCGAGCGCAGTCTCCGCGCCGCTCAAGGCTTGGGTCGAGCGCGACGGAGCGTTGCTGCGCCTGCGTCTTGCACGCCCGAAAGCCAACATTGTCGACGCTGAAATGGTCGAGGCCCTCCGAGCAGCGCTCGCAGAGCATCGCCGTTGCGGAACACTGCGCGGCGTGCTGCTCGATGCAGAGGGTCCGCATTTCAGCTTCGGCGCAAGCGTCGATGAACACCTGCCGGACCGCTGTGCGGCCATGCTCGCCAGCTTGCACGCACTGATTCTGGTGCTCGTCGCCTTTCCGGCGCCCGTCCTGGTCGCCGTTCGCGGTCAGTGTCTTGGCGGGGGGTTGGAATTGGCGCTCGCGGGCAGCATGATCTTTTCAGCACCCGAAGCGCAGTTCGGCCAGCCCGAAATGAAGCTCGGTGTGTTCGCGCCGGCGGCGTCGTGCCTTCTGCCCTATCGCGTCAGCCAGCCGACCGCGGACGATCTCCTGTTCTCGGGGCGCTCGGTACCCGCCGACGAAGCACGCACGATGGGCATCGTGCAAGTCGTGGCGCCCGACCCGGAAGCCGCGGCGCTCGCGTACTTCGATGCCCATCTGGCGCCGAAGAGCGCGGCAGCACTCGTGTGCGCACTCGCGGCCGCGCGCAGCCCCATCGTCGAGAATCTTCAGCGACGACTCGCCGAAGTCGAGCGGCTTTACCTCGACACCTTGATGAAAACCCATGACGCGAACGAAGGACTCGCCGCATTCCTCGCCAAGCGCCAGCCGCAATGGGAGCACTGCTGATGGTCTCGACACCGCCCGTCATCCAGATCGTCGAGCGCTGCACGACGCTGTTCGAAGATCTGCACTTCAACGCCGTCAAGCAATGGAAGGCGGCCGGTGTTGGCCGCAAGGCGATCGGCTACATGCCGGTCTACGTCCCGCGCGAGCTGATCCACGCGGCCGGCATGCTGCCAGTAGGAATTCTCGGTGGCGGCGACCAGATCGAAGTGATCCAGGGCGACGCGTACTACCAGAGCTACATTTGCCGAATACCGCGATCGACGATCGAGCTTGCGCTCACCGGCCGTCTCGACTGCCTCGACGGCATGCTGTTCCCGTCGATTTGCGACGTGATACGCAACCTGTCGGGCATGTGGCAAATCCTGTTCAAGGACAAGTACGTGCGCTACATCGACGTTCCGCAGAACTACGTGGACTCGATCGGCGGCACCTTCTACGTTCATGAGCTGGAGACCTTGCGCGAGGATCTCGGCAAGCTGCGTGGCGCGCCGATCACCGACGACGAGCTCAACGCTTCGATCCGCGTCTATAACGACAACCG
Organism: uncultured beta proteobacterium; assembly: GCA_963829375.1. Classification (GTDB taxonomy): domain Bacteria; phylum Pseudomonadota; class Gammaproteobacteria; order Burkholderiales; family Casimicrobiaceae; genus PALSA-1003. The sequence goes on from CAWHIS010000006.1 coordinate 6,677, forward strand.
CCACGCAGTGCAGGATCTCTACGCTTACCGCGCCAGGAAGCCTTGGCAGGCGCCCACCTCCGAGGTCTACCTCGTGCTTCGCGCGGGCATGGTCCTGCCACCGGAAGAGCACACGCAACTCGTCCGCGACTACATTGCGGCGACCGACGCCCTGCCGCGACCGAAGCGAGACAACGCGCGCATCGTGTTGAACGGCTCGTTCTGCGAGCAACCGCCGTTGGGGCTGATCAAGTCGATCGAAATGGCCGGCTGCTACATCGTCGACGACGACTTCATGCTCGTGACGCGCTGGCTGCTCGACGAAGTTCCCGCGAACGCCAATCCGCTCGAGGAGCTCTCGAAGGCGTTCCTGCATCGCTCGGCAACGACCGCAGCGAAGTACGACACGCATCGCGAAGAAAAGGGCGTCTTCCTCCTGAAGCAGGTCAAGACCAGCGGCGCGGAGGGCGTGATTTTCGCCGCTCCATCGTTCTGCGATCCCGCGCTGCTCGAGCGTCCCATGCTGCAGGACGTGCTCTCCAGGCACAAGGTGCCGCACACGGCCTTCAAGTACGCCGAGAACACCGGCCAGATGGCTCCGATCCGCGAACAGGCCGGGACGTTCGCCGATTCGATCAAGCTGTGGAGTGCGGCGTAAGTCACCGAAGATCATCTACCAAGGAAGGCACCTCATGAACGCCACCGTCGCCATGCCGCAAACGACCAAGAAGCCACAAGTCCAGAAAGAGGACGCCATGTGGCTGCAGAAGGAGATGATCAACCGCAACTACCATGAGCTCGCCACCGCACGTGAGCAGGGTCGCAAGGTAGCGGCGACGTTCGTGCCTGGCAATCTCAACGAGCTGCTGATGTGCTTCGACTTTGCGCGGAGCCTGCCGGAAACCAATGCGCTGCAGAACGGCTTGCGCAAGAAATCCGGCAAATTCATCCTGGATGCGGAGCGCGACGGCCAGTCCGAGGACGTCTGCAACTACGTGAAGGCCGATCTCGGCATGATGCTGGGGGGCGAGACCGGCCCCACGGGCGAGGCGCTGCCCAAGCCCGACATCCTGCTGCTCTCGTATACCGGTTGCTTCACGTTCATGAAGTGGTTCGAGCTGATCCGCCACAAGTACGGCTGCGAGAGCGTGATGTTGCATGTGCCGTACCAGGGCGAGGGCAGGATCGCTCCCAACATGCGCGAATACGTGGTCAAGCAACTGAATGAGACGGTGATCCCGACGCTCGAGCGCATTTCGGGGGTCAAGTTCGACATCGACCGCCTGCGCGAGTACATGAAGGAATCGACCAAGGCTGAGGAGGATCTCGTCGCCGTGCTGCAGTCTGCTAAGAATCGGCCGTCACCGATCGACGGCTACTTCGGCGCCGTCTACTACATCGGCCCGATTTTCACCGCGTTTCGCGGGACGCCGGAGGCGACCGAGTTCTACCGCGTGCTGCGGCAGGAAATCGAGGAACGCGTGCGCGAAGGGAAGGGACCGATCACGCCGGACGGCGAGATGGGCGAGGAGAAATATCGGCTTGTCGTCGAAGGCCCGCCCAATTGGACGAGCTTCCGCGAATTCTGGAAGATGTTCTATGACGAAGGCGCCGTCGTCGTGACTTCCACGTACGCCAAGGTAGGTGGTGTCTATGACTTCGGCTTCCGCCACGATCCCGACCACCCGATCGAATCCCTCGCCGACTACTGTCTCGGCTGCTATACCAACCTCAACCTGCCGTCGCGGATCGAGATGATCTGCAAGTACATCGACGAGTACCAGGCCGACGGTCTGTTGATCAACTCGATCAAGAGCTGCAACAGCTTCTCGGCGGGCCAGCTCCTCATCCTGCGCGAGGTGGAGAAACGCACCGGCAAGCCCGCGGCGTTCATCGAGACCGACCTGGTCGACCCGCGCTACTTCTCGGCGGCCAACGTGAAAAACCGTCTGGAGAGCTACTTGCAGATGGTCAAGCAGAAGCGCGAAGCCGCGCTCGCTGCACACTAGGTAGGGGACGCGCATGCGCTGCTTCATCGGTATCGATCTGGGCTCGACCACGACCAAGGCGGTCGTCATCGACGAGAACCAGACTATCCTCGGGCGCGGTATCACCAATTCGCGCTCGAACTATGACACTGCGGCGGCCATCGCCAAGCAGGAGGCCCTCGTCAACGGCCGTTTCTATCTTTTCCGGCAAGCGCTCGGCAATACGGGTGCGCTGAACGGCGCGCTCGATCGTTTTCTCGGCCAACTCGAGCGCAGCTTTCGCTTCGAGCAGTACCTGGAGCAACTGGCCGATCTCGAGACGACGTGCCAGCGCAACGTCGGCACCGCCAAATTCGGTGATGCGTCGAAAAGCGTGAGCCTCGCGTTGACCGAAGTATTCAAGCGGCTCTCCGCCGAGTCGGCCGCGCTGTTCGCTCCCGGAGCGAAGCCCAAATCGGATTTCTTCCGCGACATCGCGGGGAGCCAGTACCTCGCGACCGGCGAGATCGTCGCCAAGGAATCGGGCATCCGCTACGACTTCCTGCTCAATGTCTTCGACCGCTCGATCATCGAAGTCGAGAACCGCGTCTATGGCGATTCCATCAAGCGGCATCTGCTTGCGGCGCTCGAACGCACATTCCTGATACTGCCGGATACCGCGAATCGCAGAGACAAGGTCGAGGCGCCGATCAAGGGTATTCTCGACACACCGATGGAGGAAATTTACGTCGTGGGTACCGGCTACGGGCGCGCTCGGCTGCCATTTTCCAAGGAGCATGTCCGCTCGGAGATCCTGTGCCACGGGCTCGGTGCACACGTGATGCATCCTGGCACCGCCACGGTGCTCGACATCGGCGGTCAGGACACGAAGGCGATTCAGGTCGACCCGAACGGCATTGTCGAGAGTTTCCAGATGAACGACCGCTGTGCAGCCGGCTGCGGCCGATACCTGGGCTACATCGCCGATGAGATGAACATGGGCCTGCACGAACTGGGCCCGATGGCGATGAAATCGACCAAGACCATCCGCATCAACTCGACGTGCACGGTTTTCGCCGGCGCCGAGCTGCGCGACCGGCTCTCGCTCGGCGACAAACGCGAGGACATCATGGCGGGCCTGCATCGGGCCATCATCCTGCGTGCGATGTCAATCCTTGCGCGCTCCGGGGGAATCCGCAACGAGTTCACCTTCACCGGTGGCGTCGCAAAGAACGAAGCGGCGGTGAAGGCGCTCAAGGATCTCGTCCGGGAAAATTACGGCGAGTTGGCTCTCAACATCAATCCGGACTCGATCTATACCGGCGCCCTAGGCGGCGCAACGTTTGCGTGGCGAGCGGTGGTCCAGGAAGGAAAAACTGCGGAGGCACGGTCGTGATCTGCACCATCGGCATCGATATCGGCTCGGGCGCGGTCAAGACCGCATTGTTCCGCACGGACGGCGGCAATCAGGAATGGCTGGCCAAGCGCTGCGAGCGCATTCGGCGGCGAGACCCGATGCAACTGGCGCAAGAGGGCTACGAAAGTGTTCTTGCGGACGCTGGCCTCAAGGCCGAGGACGTCGACTACATCGCGACCACCGGCGAGGGTGAGAACGTCAAGTTCGCCACCGGCCATTTCTACTCGATGACCACACACGCCCGCGGTGGCGTGTTCCTGCATCCGGGGGTGAACGCAGTGGTCGACATCGGTGCGCTGAACGGCCGCGCGATCTACGTCGACCAGCGAGGCAAGGTGCTCTCGTACAAGATGACGAGCCAATGCGCCTCGGGTTCGGGGCAATTCCTCGAGAACATCGCCCGCTATCTCGGCGTCGCGATCGAGGAGATCGGCCCGTTGTCCAAGACTTCGCAGAACCCCGAGAAAGTCAGCTCGATCTGCGCGGTCCTCGCCGAGACCGACGTGATCAACATGGTATCGCGCGGCATCGCGACCAACGACATCCTCAAGGGAATCCACCTCTCCATGGCGTCGCGGATCGTGAAGCTTCTCAAAGTCACGGGTATCAAGGAAGGTACTGCGCTTCTAACAGGCGGTCTCGCGCTGGACACGGGCCTGCTGGCGGCGATCCAAGAGGAGACAGTCAACGAGAAAGTGAACGTAACGGCCGTCAGTCATCCGGACTCGATTTATGCGGGCGCCGTCGGCGCGGCTCTGTGGGGCGCATTTCGCCATGCGAAGCTGCGCGAGCTCGAAGAACGTGCCGCGGCGTAGAACCCAGATCCCGACTTCCGCTTGCAGGGGCGTCACCTCTGCATGGCGACAGGAGTGAAACAATGGCACTGCTTATCAATGACAATTGCACCGCTTGCGACGCATGCAAGCCGGTGTGTCCCAACGAAGCCATCAGCGTGGGCGATCCGATGTACGTGATCGACCCGGCGCGTTGCACGGAATGCGTCGGAGCGGAGGACGAGCCGCAATGCAAGCTGGTGTGTCCGGCCGACTGCATCGTGCCGAATCCGGACTTCCCGGAGACGCCGGAAGAGTTGATGGCCAAGTACGAGTCCCTGCACAGCTGAACGCTTTGCGTCATGCACCGCAGCACCACGCCGTAGTCGGTGGCGAGCCGGATCTGCGGGAATCAGGCGGCACAGCGCGGAGGCCAAGATACGGGCCACCGAATCGCAGTCCGCCAACATTCGAAAACGTGTACTTGCCCGATGCGCACAGATCGTCCTGATCCTCTAGAGCCGTCACTGCGCGTCATCACCAGCGCGATTCCTGGTCATGGGTCGCGTTCCAATAACGACTGGAAGGCGGCGATGAGCGAATCGACCTTGACCCGTCCGCCGCGATGGACCCGTTTCGGCGCCGTAGCCGGGCCGGGACTGGTGGTGATGCTGGCAGACACCGATGCCGGGAGCGTTATTACGGCCGCGCAAAGCGGTGCCCAGTGGGGTTACAGGCTGCTGTTGCTGCAGCTCGTCTTGGTGCCGATCCTCTTTATCGTGCAGGAATTGACGGTACGCTTGGGCATCGTGACCGGGAAAGGCCACGGCGATCTGATCCGCGATCAGTACGGATTGGGTTGGGCCTGCGTGTCAGTGGGAACGCTCGCCGTCGCCTGTGCTGGCGCGTTGTTGAGCGAGCTGAGCGGACTGGCAGGCGTCGGACTGCTCTTCGGCATTCCCACCTGGATTACGATGGCCGTGGTCGTGGCCGGCCTGACGTTTATGGCCTACACCGGTTCCTATCTATCGGTCGAACGCGCTGCCATGGGAGTTGGCGCGTTCGAGCTGGTGTTCCTGGTGGTGGCATGGAAGGCGAGGCCGGATGTTGTCGCAATGGCGGCAGAGGCGTTCGACATTCCGTGGCGCGACCCGAATTATCTCTACCTCGTGGCCGCCAACATCGGCGCGGTGATCATGCCGTGGATGGTGTTCTATCAACAGTCCGCGGTCGCCGAGAAAAAGCTCTCGGTCGAGGATATGCCGGCGGCGCGCTGGGACACTGCGGTGGGAGCCGTGGCAACGCAACTGATCATGGCAGCCGTGCTGATCGCAGCTGCTGCAACGCTCGGCAAAACCGGCGGAGGCGCTTCGCTCGATACCGTCCAGCAGATCGCGCAGGCGATCACGCCGTTCCTTGGCGAGAATGCGGGCAGGCTGCTGTTCGGCCTCGGCATGACCGGCTCCGCACTGGTCGCGACCATTGTCGTCACGCTGACTATCGCCCGTACGCTCGGCGAACTCCTCGGGGTCAAGCATTCGCTCGAGCACGCGCCGCACGAGGCGCCGTGGTTTTACGGCATCTATACCGTGGCGCTGGCGGGTGGCGGGCTGCTGGTAGCCTCGGGTGCCAACCTCGTCGCGATCAGCGTGGGCGTGCAAGTGATGAACGCGTTACTGCTGCCCGTCGTGCTCGGGTTCCTTTATCTGCTCGCGCGTCGCCTTCCGGGCCAGTACCGATTGCGCGGCGGGTACGCCTTCGCAGTCGCGCTTATCATCGCATTGACTACCGGCTTCGGCATCTACGCCGGGTTGACCGGCGTCGCGAGCAAGTGAAGCGGCGAATACCCTAGGCGGGTCGCGCGCGCTCACGACGGCCATGTAGCGCCGCGGTGAGGGAGCCCAGCACGAAGGCGGCGAGCGCGACGGCGTTCAGCAGACCGCCGGCACGCGCCCATTCGAAGCGTCCCATCGCGTCTCCGGCAACCCGCACCAGAAGCGATATGTGGAGTAGCGCAAGCGGCACATAGAAATAGCGGTGATACGGGATGGCCACCCGCAACACCGCAGGGAAGATGATCGGGGCGTGCCCGAACACCATCGAGAACACGAAGCCCAGCGCGAAGGCGTGCAACGCCGCGTCATAGGCTCGCGATCCCGGCGCCAACCCGCCTGCGACCAGTACGACGCTGGCGCCGATCGCGAGCCATGCGTAGCCCGACAGCAGACATACGGCGATGAAGCGGGTGAGGCCTTGATTCCGGACCGTGCGGCGCGCGATGTCCTGTTTCAGTAACCATACCGACAACCCCAGCAGACCCGCGGCAAACATGAGCGGGCCCCACGCAGATCTACCGCCCAGCAGTCCGCCGCCAATCGTTGCCAGGATTGCCACGAACATCGCACGCGCGGTCGGAGAAGGCGGCATGAAACGCGACAGCTCCAGCCGCTCGCCGCCGATAGTCAGTATCAGAAACGCGAGCCACCACGGCACAGCGGCATCCACCGACGCACCTGCCGCCCACAATGCGTTGCCGACTAACCAGCACAGCGCTCCAAGCGTCAGCGTGAACGTGAACAAAGCCCGCTGGCGACGAAAGATGTCGAGCGTTCCGACCAGCAGCACGCAACTGCCGGCGACGAACAGCCACGCAACGATGGCGGTCGCGCCTGCAACCGCCGCGACGCTGCCGAGACCGGCAAGCAGCGGCCCCAGATATGCCCAAGGTCGGCCGACTGCGACCGCGCGCTCGAGCGAGATCACCGCGCCGAAGAATCCACCGATCATCAGCGGGCCGTGCAACGTGGCCACCGTTACGGCGATCGCGGGCACGCTCCAGCCGAAGCGCGCCAGTCCCGCGCCGACACCCACGACGAGACCGACGGCAGCGAGAATCAGGAACGGCACACGCCCCACCGCGATCCGCGGCGCGGAAGTCATCGGTTCCAGCCGAAATGCTCCCTGGCGATTCCTGTCATCCGGTCGGGAGTCCATGGGGGGTCGAACACGAGCTGGACCTGGACCTCCGTTGTGGCCGGAGCGATTGAAGCGACTGCAACCCTTGCCTGCTCAACAATCATTTCCGCCATCGGACACGCCTGCGTCGTCATGGTCATCTCGACGTGAACGGCATTCGCAGTGATCGAGACAGCGTAAATGAGGCCGAGATCGACGATGTTCATCCCGGCCTCGGGGTCGTCGACCTGGCGCAGCGCATCGAGCACGGCCTCGTCGTCGGGCTTGGCTGCCACGTTATGACCTATTCGAGGCGTCGTACGAACGGCAGCCGCTGCGACGGCGTGAACCCGACGTCGTTGAAGAATCCCAGCAGGCCGAGATCGCGAGGCGCAACGATCGTTTCGATGCGCTCAATCCGAAGCGCGCCAAGATTGACGAACAGTTGCGACAGCAACGCATGACCTACGCCGCGATGGGCGTATCCGGGATCTACGCCGATGGTGTCCATGACTGCGACAGGTTCGGTGCGGCCGTAGTCGCCGAGGTCCACACGGGCCATGAGAAACCCGACGACGACGCCGTCGAGCCTCGCCGTCAGCGAGACCCGAATCGCCGAATCGACCATCGCCTCGGCAAGCTTGTGCTTCATGTAATCGTCGCGCGCCCGTCCGGTGATGCTGCGGTCGATGCGCACGATATCGGGAAGATCCGCCGGCTGCATTGCCCTGACGTCGCAGCTATCGCGAGCGAGACGCTCGAAGTCGTTGCCGGCTCGGCCGCCATAGTCGATCTCGAGCGCCGGACCTTCGCCCTCGGGCAACGTGACCGGGTCGTCACGCCGCGAGGAGTATGCGCCACCCGCGACAGCGCAGTCGACGACGTGCTCCGGCGCCAGCTCGAAGCCCATCGCCTCGATCCACTGCAGCATCGCATGGTCGGTCCATGCCGCCTGCGTGTACACCGCGCCGATCGCATGTCGGACCGCCCACGCGACGAGTGTCCGGAACAGGCTGGTGCCGACTCCCTGGCCCTGACAATCCTCGCGGACGCCCACCACTTCCAGCCTGAGACCGGACCCGCTGCGTCCGAACTCGCCTTCCAGCAAGCGCGCGAGGATATACCCCGCGAGGCCCTTCTCATCGATGGCCGCGAACTGCGCGTGCAGCGTCGGCTCTCGCAACGCGGCATCGAGCCGACGTTCGAAATATGTCCGTCGTGACCGGCCCTCGATGGCGGCATCGATTGCGACCACTGCATCGAGGTCTCCGCGGGCCAGCGCCCGGATCGTCACCCTTGTTGCTACCGGTGCATCCATGTTCATCGGCAAATCTCCGTCAGTCACACGCGCTCAGCCCGAGGCATACGCCATCGCCAAGGCGCGGTCCATTGCATCGTCGAGCAGGTCATCGAGCATCGGCAGCAGCGCCATCGTTTCCTTCTGGATATGCGCGACCTGTCGCTCGACCAATTCCAGCACGGCGCGCTTGAGCGCCCGGAACCCGGCGTCGTCGAGCGTACCGGCGGCAACGAGATCGTTAAGGGGCAACAACTCGGTGGCCACGGCGCGAATCGCCTCGTGCTCTTCCTTGAGCAGCCCGGCGATATCGCCTTCGCCGGCAGCGTCGAGGAGAGGAAAGAGCTCGCGCTCCTCGAAATCGAAGTGGCGCCCGACGTCCTGCCTCAGATGGCGGCCAAAATTCCGGGTCAGCGCGGTGAACTCGGGATCACGGCTCGCTGCCGAATTCCTCGCCCGGGCGAAGGCCTGCTCGATTCGACCGAGAAGGTCGAGGTTCGTGCGGTGCTCGTCGTCGAGCGCTTTGCTGACCTGGCCCACGGCATCCACCTTTCGCAGAATAATAGTATTCTGGTACCTATTTACCATATTATCCGTAGCGGACCTCTTGACGAAGATCAAGCCGAGCCTCCGACCCGCGCCACGGCGGAATGTGGCGGCCGTCGCATCCTGCGGAGAACGACAAGAAAGAACCACCCGAAGGCAACCGCACCCGTGGCGCCGGCCACAGCGCCACATGCGGCGACAAGTCCGCTGTCGGCAATGACCGCAACCACCAGCAGCGCCAGTGCGACGAGGTGGCAGACGAAATGGATCGCCAGCGGGTGCTCGGCAGTCAGCGACGAAGCGGTGGGCGGCCGGGCGTTGCCGCGGATCGCATGCATCGACGCCAGGAAGGGAATGATTTTCTCGAGCATGCCGAGCAGGAAGGTCAGCAGCCAGCCCGCAACCAGCGTGATGCCGAACAACATGCCAAGACGCGGGAAGGGCAGGTGCAGTGCCAGGCCGAGCGCCATCGCGAGGCTCGCCGCGAGCAGCACCCAGGCGATGCGCACCATCTTGAACGCGGGCCCAAGTGTACGGCGCATGCCGTCGCGCAATGCGATGTGCATCGACCACAGATGCAAGCCAACCGAACCCGAACCCAGGCCGACGGCGACAACGAGCAATGGCCGCTGTGCAACATCGAATGCGGCCATGGCCGCAAGCACGAGCGCGACCGCCGCGAGCGCGCTCGACGCAAGCGCCAGGCGCTCGTCGGGCGCGGGTGCCAGGGCGAACATCGGCACCAGAATGTAGGAGAGCCCGAGCGCCAGCATGCCCATGAACCCGTACGTGGCGAACGTGACATGAAGTGTCAACGCGACCGCTCGGTCAAGCACGTGCGTACCCAGGTACAAGGCGACCATCGCCGAAGCCGTTGCAATGGCCATCAGCAGTGATGCGATTGCTACCCAGCCATGAGCCACGACCGCCGGCATTCCCCTTGCGGCATACAGATTGCGTACAAACAGGACGACGTAGCCGATCAGCGCAGCGACGATCGCAACCGTACCGACGCCGAGCAAGCGTGTATCGCCGGCACCCATGCCGAGCGCAAGTACCGCCACCCCCGGCGTATACAGCCACCAGATCGCCGCCGGCCAGCGCCAGGACGGAAGTGGTTGCCGCGTCGCCACCGGCAGCAGTTGCAGGCTCGCGCCGATGGCCGTCATCGTCAGCACACCGAGCGCGAGGATGTGCAGCGCGGCAAGCGGCCAGCCCAGGCCGCCGGCGAATGACGGCACCGCATCGATATCAGCGAGCAAGGCGAGCCAAGCCAGCAGGTGATAGGCAACCGCCGCGCCAAAGAACCGGAATGGAATGGATACCGGCAACAGCCGGCTGCTTGCCCCCGCAAGGAACGCTCCCGGGGCGCGCTTCACGCGACGCGCCGCAGGACCAGCCGGACTTCCCCGGGCAAGCCTTCGATGCGCTCGGCTCGCCATCCGATCTCGGCGAGCTCGGGATACAGCATCAGCGGATCCCGGTCGTGATGGACGACGATCGGCGTCGCGTCGGCACTCGACGCGACGAGGCTGAGGATCGCGACGAGCGGCTCGGGCGGCGGAAGGCCGCGCACGTCGATGTGCGAACCATCCGCCTCGACCCAGTGTTTCGCTTTCGCGGCCGAGCCGCTAAGAGCAGGCATACTCAGACCCCGCCCGCAGCGCGATCGACACGCCCTGACGACACGGCAGCCGGATCCGCAGTGACAGCCGGCGAGCACTCGTCCACCGCGTGGGAGCCGATGATCAATTTCAGCACTTCACTCGCTCCCTCGTAGATGCGCAGTGCGCGGATCTCGCGATAGAGGCGCTCGACCGTCATTCCACGTACGACGCCCAGCCCACCGAAGATCTGCACCGCCGCGTCGATGACCTGCTGCGCGGATTCGGTGGCGAAGAGCTTGGCGATCGATGCCTCGCGCGTAACCCGCGTGCCCGGGACGTCCTTTGTCCACGCCGCCCGATAGACGAGTAATGCTGACGCATCGATGGCGACCGCCATTTCGCCGAATTTGGACTGGGTAAGTTGAAACTCTGCCAGCGTGCGTCCGAACATGGGACGCTTGACCGCTCGCTGCGTCGCCTCGTCAAACGCTCGCCGAGCGAACCCCAGCGCCGCGGCGCCGACCGTCGATCGAAAAACGTCGAGCGTCGACATGGCGATCTTGAAGCCCTCTCCTGGCTGGCCGAGCAGGCGATCAGCTGGAACGCCACATTCGTTGAGGCGCAGCGTCCCCAGAGGATGCGGCGCAACGACATCGATGCGTTCGGATGCGTCAAGGCCACGGGTATCGGCATCGACGATGAAAGCGGACAAACCCTTCGTCCCCGGCCCTTCGCCAGTGCGCGCGAAGACAACGTAGCAATCGGCGAGACCCGCGTTGGAAATCCAGGTCTTGACGCCGTCGAGGCGCCACGAATTGCCGTCGCGCGTAGCACGTGTCGTGATGGCGCCGACGTCCGATCCCGCATCCGGTTCCGACAACGCAAATGCGCCGACGATTTTTCCGGCGACGATGCCGGGCAGGATGGCCTGCTTCTGCTCGTCGCGTCCGAACAAGCTGATCGGTGCACTGGAGAGTCCCTGCATCGCAAATGCGAAATCGGCGAGACCCGACGCTCGCGCGAGGATCTCTCGTGCCAGACAAAGGCTGCGCACGTCGATTTTCTGGCGCAGTCCGCCATAAGCCGCTGGAACGCACGCCCGCAGCAGACCCGACGCTCCCAGTTCTTTCACCAGTCGTGCGACACAACCGTATACCGCGTCGAGATCACCGTCGGCGCCTTCAAGCAATGGAGGGAGCGACTGCTCGACCCATTGCTCGAAATCACGGGACTGCGCGCGGTGGCCGTCGTCGAGAAACGGCCACGCGAGGAAACTCCGGTCGGCCATCAATTGCCCTCGAAAACAGGCTTTTGCTTCGCCACGAAGGCGTGGTATGCACGCTCGAAGTCCTGGGTCTGCATGCAGATCGCCTGGGCCTGCGCCTCCGCTTCGATGCACTCGCCGAGGCCGGAGCTCCATTCCTGCCACAGCATGGTCTTGGTCATCCCGTGGCCGAAGCTCGGTCCATCGGCCAAGCTCGTCGCCATGGCCGTCGCTTCGGCGAGCAACTTCTCCGGCTCAACGAGACGGTTGTGGAAGCCGATGCGCTCTGCTTCCTCGCCGCCGACAACACGTCCGGTGTAGAGCAGGTCGGCCGCCCGCGAAAGTCCGATCAGGCGCGGCAACAGGGTGCACGCGCCCATGTCGGCGGCGGCGAGGCCCACGCGCACGAACAGGAAGGCCAGCTTGCTGCGCGCCGTCGCGAAGCGCATGTCCGAAGCGCAGGCAATGAGCGCGCCGGCGCCGGTACACACGCCGTCGATGGCAGCGATGATCGGCTGCGGGCAACCGCGCATCGCCTTGACCAGGTCTCCGGTCATGCGGGTGAATGCCAGTAGCTCCGGCATCTTCATCTGCACCAACTTGCCGATGATGTCGTGGACGTCGCCGCCGGAGCAGAAATTGCCACCCTCGCCGGTGAAGACGACTGCCTTGACGTCGGTCGCGTACACCATCTCGCGGAACAGGTCGCGCAGCTCACCGTACGACTCGAGCGTCAGCGGATTCTTGCGCTCCGGCCGGTTGAGCGTGATGGTGGCGACCTTGCCCGAGACCGCGTAGCCGAAGTTGGCCGACTTGTAGTTCGCAAGCTGGATGCGTTTCATGATCTTGTCGCTCCTGTTGGATTAGCCGACCATCGTCAGGCCACCGCTGACGCTGAGCACCTGTCCGGTGACGTAACTGGCGCGGTCGCTGGCGAAGAACACCACCGCATCGGCAATTTCGGATGGCTTGCCGAAGCGTCGGAAGGGAATGGCTTTCTTGAATGCCTCCAGATGTTTTTCCGGCACTGCGAATAGAAGAGGAGTCTCCGTCGGGCCCGGGCACACGCAATTGACGTTGATGTTGTAGCGGGCGGTCTCACGCGCTAGCGACTTGGTGAAAGCGATGAGGCCGCCTTTGGCGCCCGAATAGATGGTTTCGCCCAGGCTGCCGACGCGACCGGCGTCGCTGGCGATGTTGACGATCTTGCCGCTGCCGCGTTCCATCATCTTCGGCAGCAGCGCCTTGACGAGCTTCATCGGTCCGACAAAGTTCAGCGCGATCAACTTTTCCCACAGTTCGGGCGTGGCCTCCCAGAACGGCTTGGTCTGGCCCCAGCCTGCGCCGTTCACGAGGACATCGACCGCGCCGACCTCGGCGTCGACCTCCGCCGCGAATGCGGTGATCGAAGCCTCGTTGGTAAGGTCGACGTGCAGGAATAGAGCCTTGTGGCCCTTGCCGCGTATCGCAGCGGCCGTCGCCTCACCCGTTTCGCGGTTGATGTCGGCAGCGACGACAGTGGCGCCGGCTTCCGCTAGCGCCTCGGCCGTCGCCTGCCCGATACCGGAGCCGGCCCCGGTAACGACGGCAATCTTGCCTTTGAAACTCATGGCATCTCCTTGGTTTGCGTTCGTGCTGCGTTCTTCGTCAGGAAGTCAGAGACCCTGGCACGCGTCTCGGGCTGGTCGTAAAGGCTTCGAGTCGCCGCGATTTCTTCGGCGTATCCGTCATCATTCGGCTCACCTGCGGCGTGGATGCAACGTTTGCTCGCCACCAACGCCTCTTTGGGCATGCCGGCGATTCGCGCTACGAGCTCGCGCGTCCAGCTCGCGATTTGCTCGCGCGGTTGCGTCCACTGGACAATCCCCAGCCGCAAGGCTTCCGCGCCGTCGACGAGCTCCGCGCCGAGGATGAGGCGCTTGGCGGTGCCTTGGCCACAGAGCCGAGTCAGCCGCTGTGTCCCGCCGGCCGCCGGCAACAGGCCGAGTCGCGCCTCGGGCAGCCCGAGGGTGGCGTCGATGGTGGCGACGCGAAGATCGCAGGCCAGGGCCAATTCCAATCCGCCACCCATGGCCGCACCGCCGATCTCCGCGACTGTGACGACGGTCATGGTTTCCAGGCGCGCGAAGAGGCGCTGCATGCGCTGCACCAGTTCGACCATTCGCTCCGGCCCTTCCGACGTAGCGAAGCACGATCGCATCAGTGCCAGGTCAGCCCCGGCACAGAAAGTCTTCTCGGCGCTGCGCAGATGCAGGACGGTTATCTCCGGATCGGCGGTCACGTCGTCGAGCACAGTGTCCAGACGCGCGATCAACTCGGCATCGAGCGCATTGACGGGCGGTCGCGACAGAGTAACCACGGCCATCCGTCCGCTTCGTTCTATAGTAAGCATCGATTCGCTTTTCGCATCACGCGCGGCAACTGAGCCAGTATCTGGTTGCATTCTCGTTCCTCGACCCGGTGTCATTCAGGCAAGCGCCACCAGCCGGTCGAGCACGGCACCATCCGCTGCCAGATCGGCACTCGCCGCCTGATGAACGACGCGCCCACGCTCGAGGATCATTGCGCCCTTCGTCAACGAAAGTGCCAGGCGGGCGTGCTGCTCGACGACGATGACAGCGAGCTCGCCAGTGCGCATCAGATCCTCGATCACCTTCACGACAGCCTTGACGATGACCGGTGCCAGGCCTTCCATCGGCTCATCCAGCAGCAACACGCGCGGATTGGTCATGAGTGCGCGAGCAATTGCCAGCATCTGCTGCTCGCCGCCGGATAGCTGGTTGCCGAGGTTGCGACGGCGGTCTTTCAGCCCAGGGAAGTCGCGGTAAATCCGTGCGAGGTCCCACGGGCCAGGACGCGCGACGACGTTCAGGTGTTCTTCGACGGTGAGCGAAGGGAAACATAGGCGCTCCTGCGGAACCCAGCCCAATCCTGAACGCGCGCGCTGGTGGGTCGGGGCGCGCGAGATATCCTCGCCGCGAAGAAAAAGCCGGCCCTTCCTGAGTCGCGTCAGGCCCATCAGTGTGAGCAACAGGGTCGTCTTGCCGGCACCGTTGCGCCCGAGCAACGCAAGACTCCCGCCTTGCTCCAGTGCGAGCGAGACATCTTCAAGCACGGTCGACTCGCCGTAGCCAGCGAAGATTCCCTCGGCGACAAGCAACTCAGCCACGCGCGGTCTCGGCGCACGTTGCTACTTGCCCGGGTCCTTCTGGTCCGGGAACTTGTCGAATTCAACGTTGTAGAGGCCGCCGTTGACTTTCTCGACCTTGCGGATGTAGACCGTCTCCACGACATCGCGTGTGTCGGGGTCGATCATGATCGGGCCGCGCGGGCTGGTGAGCTTCATGCCTTTGATCGCGGCGAGCAACTTGTCGACGTCGGTCGAGCCGCCTGTCTTTTTCAGCGCCTCGTAGATCACCGCCATGCCGTCGTACCCTGCGGCCGCCATGAAGTTCGGACGCATCTTGTCGCCGTTGGCTTCGGCGTACGCTTTCTTGAATGCCGCGTTCTCCGGCGAGTTGTGGGCCGCGGAATAATGGAAGCTGGTGATCAAGCCCAGCGTCGGGTCGCCCATTGCCTCGAGTACGCCATCGTCGGTGATGTCGCCGGTCGCAATGAGCTTGATTCCGGCCTGCGCGAGACCGCGTTCCTGGTATCCCTTCATGAACGCGATCCCCTGCTCGCCTGCGGGCAGGAACAGAAATACTGCCTCGGGCTTTGCGTCCTTGACGCGCTGTATGTACGGGCCGAAGTCCGGATTTTGCAACGGCGTGTGAATGCTGCCGACCATCTCGCCCCCCGCCGCCTTGAACGCTTCGGTGAACGCCTTTTCAGCATCGAGACCGGGACCATAGTCGGCAACGACGCTATAAACCTTCTTGATGCCGTTCTTTGCCGCCCAGATCGCCATCGGCTGCGTCACCTGCGGGAGCGTCATCGACACGCGCACGATATTCGGCGACTTGGTGGTGATGATCGAAGTCGCCGCGTTCATGATCACCATCAGCCGCTTGCCCTCGGTCGCGACCGGCGCCACCGCCAGTGCGTTCGGCGTCAGTCCGAAGCCGACCAGAATGTTGACGTCGTCACGCGTGATCAATTCCTGCGCCAACCGTTTGGCGACGTCAGGCGACGGGCCGGTAGTGTCTTTCTGCACGATTTCGATTTTCTTGCCGGCGACCGTGTCGCCGTTGAGCTTCATGTACGCTTTCATGCCGCCGAGCATCTGCTGCCCGTACTGCGCGAACGGGCCGGAGAATTCGGCGACCATGCCCAGTTTCACGACCCCCTGCGCCTGCGCAAGGGCGGCGACGGAAAACGTCGCCGCCACGAGGAATGCAATCCGGACGATGTATCGTAATTTCACAGTACCTCCCGTTATGGTCTTTGTGGCGAGATTGCGATTGTGTCGACACGACGTCACGCTGCATGCGCAGACCGCGACAATCTTCGATTCGATCCTTTCATGCCAGCTCACGGTGCAGCTCCTGAAGCCTGCGACGCATCAGCTTGCCCGTCGCCGTTCGCGGCAGCGACGCCACGCGATGCCACCACCGCGGCCGTTGATAGTGCGGCAATGTTTCAGCGTACGTGTGCAGCGTGGCCGCGACATCGACAGGCGTCGGTTCCTTCTCCACATAGAAATAAGCAACCGCACCGACGCCATCGGCGTCGGCAACCGATACGGCTGCGGCCTCCGCAATGCCTGCGGACGCAGTGGCAATTCGTTCTTCGAGGTCGATCAAATTGACCCAGCGGCCATGGATCTTCACCATGGAGTCTTCACGCCCTGCGAACCGCCACGCGCCGGTGTCGCTGCGCTCGAACAGGTCGCCGGGACAGAACGCTCCTTCCCGGAAGTGCGCGGCTTCCGCATCCGGCCTGTTCCAGTAACCGAGCGCGACGGACGGCGCCTTGATGCGGATGCGTGTCGGAGCGCCGTCGACGCGACCTTCCAGGCTTTCCACCTCGACACCCGGCGACGGGGACAGCCAGTCGCCTTCGTCGCGGTTCACCAGGACGAGGATCAAGGTTTCAGAAGCGCCATATCCATTGACGATCGTCAGTCCCGTCTGCTTTCGCCACTCTTCGCGCAAGCTTGGCGACAGCGCTTCTCCCGCCGAAACGCACAATCTCAGGCCGCCCTTGGCGAGCCGTGCTGCCAGACCTTCCTTCAGCAGGTTGCGGTACAGCGACGGCACGCTGAACAGTACCGTCGGGCGTTTCGCCGCGATGGTCGCGGCAACATTCGCCGCGGTCGGCCACTCGGGATCGAGAATGACCGTCGCCCCCAGTTTCAATCCGGCGAACAGGCAGTTGGTTTGCGGATAGGCGAAAAAAAGCTTCGAGCTGGCGAAGAGGCGATCATCGGCGCGCACGCCGAGCAATTCGGCGCTGACGCGTTCGATCTGGCGAGCGAACCGGTGCGCGTGCACAACCGCTTTCGGCATGCCGGAGGTCCCCGAGGAGTGGGTCCATAACGCGGGCTCGTTCTCGTCCATCATTTCAGGTGACATTGGCGCGGATTCTGCCACCTCTCTCAACCAGTCATCGACGATGATCACCCGCTCACGAAACGGGGGCGGTGTGTCCAGGTGCGATTCCGCGAGAATGAAACGGAACCCCGCATTGTCGAGAATCGCGTGCCATTCGACGCCGGGGACGCGCGGGTTGACCGCGACCGCGACCCCTCCGGCCCAGATCGTTCCCAGAAATGCCCGTACCCAGGCGCTGCCGTCGGAGAGCTTGATGGCGACGCGATCACCACGCGCGAGGCCGCGCCTGCGCCACGCCGACGCGGCACGGGCGACCGCGTTGCGCAGCTCGGAATAGCTCATCTGCTCGCTTGCGCAGACAAGAGCGGTGCAGTGCGCCTCGCCGTTCCCTAGGAGTACGGCTGCGGCGTTGAGTGTCGAACCATGCGCCGCGGCGAACGATCGCGACCGAGCGCTGCGCGCGCCGCGCACCTTCTCTTCCTGCAAATCCGTCGGTGCGGCAGGGGATTCATCGAGCGCTAACTCCCTCACAAGACGCTCCGCCAGCACGGCAGCGATCTTGCGGCGGTAGTTCGACTGCGTGACCGTCGTACGCATCGGGCTGACCTGCTTCTGCACCAGTTTGCCGACAACGGCAATCGTCTGGTCGTCGACGGGACGCCCGAGCAGTGCTTCGGTGCCGGCGAGCAGGAATGGCCGCGAATTGGTACCCGTCAGCGCGATGCGCAACTGCGCGAGGCAATTGTCTGCAAGCACCATGGCGCATGCGACACCGGCGAGTGGAAAATCGATCGCACCGCGCGCGCACGCCTTGCGATAGCCGGATCGGACCGCCGGTGCTGCCGGGATCAAGATACGAGCCAGCACCTCGTCGCGAGCGATCGTCAGATGGGCGGCGCCGTCGTCATGATAGAGGTCGGACAATGCCATGCGCCGCGTGCCCCGGCTCGAGATGACTTCGACGTCGGCACGCAGCGCAAGCAGGATGGGCGCGAGATCGCCACAGAACGCAGCGTGGCAGTGCTTGCCCTGCGGAGCGACGTGGCAGACGTCGCCGCCGCGCTTCATGCAATAAGCGTTCGCCGCGCGCCACCACGCGCTCTGGTTGTAGAACACGCAGCGCGTGTCCAGGCAAAGATTGCCACCCACGGTCGCTACACTGCGATGGCCGGGCCCGGCAACCGCCCCTGCAGCCTCGGTGACCGCCGGGTACTGGCGTGCGACAACCGCATCGCGCGCAAGCTTGGCCAGCGTTACCCCTGCCCCCAGCGAAAGACCGGCGTCCGTGAATACGACGTCCGTCAGTTCGCGCACCGCCCCGAGGTCGACCAGCACGGATGGCCGCTCGATGCCGCGGCGCATGTTCGGCACCAGGTCGGTTCCCCCGGCGAGAAGTCGCGCCATCGGTTCGGCCGCGAGCATTCCCGCGGCCTCGATCGCGGTCCGCGGACGCATCAGATCGAATTTGGGTGTGCGTTCCATGGTCATTGCCTCGCCGGGACCGCCGGCGCGCGCGCGGCCTTGCTCGCACGCAGCCGCTCGTCGCGTTTCTTTGCGTGAATGGCCTCGAGGACTCGATCAGGCGAGGCCGGCAGCTCCGTCAGACGAACGCCGATCGCGTCGCAGATAGCGTTGGTCAGCGCCGGGGGAAAGCTGTGCAGCGCGCCTTCGCTCGCCTCCTTCGCGCCAAACGGCCCGAGTGGATCGTGACTTTCGATCAGCTTCACCTCGATCGGCGGCGATTCGACGATGGTGGGAATCCGATAGTCGAGCATGCTCGGCCGCAGCGGGAGTCCGGCGTGATACTGCGTCTCCTCCGAAAGTGCCTGGCCCATTCCCATCCACACCGCTCCCTGCACCTGGCCCTCCACCGCGAGCGGGTTGATCGCAAAACCACAGTCGTGCGCGACCCACACCCGCTCGACTGAGACAGCGCCGGTTTCCTCGTCGACCGCGACCTCGACCACCTGCGCCGCGTACGAGAACCCGGCTGTCGATCCGACTGCGGCACCGCGAAACGTGCCGCCCTGCGTCTCCGGCGGCGTCGACCACGCGCCCTTCACTGTCAACGTGCCGGAATCGACCAACGCGGCCTCTACCGTCTGGGCGAAGTCCAACGCACGGTCCGTGCCGGCAACGCGGCAGTGCTCCCCCTCCCACTCGATGTCTTCAGGGCTCACTTCGAGCTTCCTTGCCGCAGCAGTGACCAGAACGCGCTTCATTTCCTGCGCGGCGCGGATCGCGGCGTTGCCCACCATGAACGACACGCGCGACGAGTACGAGCCGTTATCCTTCGGCGTAAGCACGCTGTCGGTCGCGATGACGCGGATCCGGTCCAGCGACAGCGAGAGCACTTCGGCAACGACCTGCGCAAGCAGCGTCGAAGAGCCCTGCCCGATGTCCGACGCCCCCGTCAGAATGGTGATTCCCCCATCGAAATCCAGCTTGAGATTGATCACCGCATGCGGCTCGCCGCTCCAATGCACCGGCTTCGCCGATCCGGAAACGTAGTGCGAACAGGCGAGTCCCAGGCCGCGCCCGCGCGGTAGCCGGCCGTGCCGGCCCCGCCAACCAGAGGCTTCCTCGACCCAGTCGAGGCACGCAGGGATGCCGTACGAATTCACCTGCAAATCGTTTGGCGTGCGATACGGCGGAACGATCAGGTTGGCACGCCGCACCGCGAACGGGTCCAGCGAGAGTTCGGCTGCCATGATGTCGAGCAGCGATTCGAATGCGTGCCGGGCGTCGACAGCACCATGCCCCCGCATCGCACCGCACGGCGGGGTGTTGGTGTAGACCCGATAGCCGCGGTACTTCACCGCCGGTGCCGTGTATAGCGCATGCAGCAGCGCACCGGCGTAGAGGATCGTCACCAGCCCGTAGCCGCCGTACGCACCGCCGCGTTGCATGATCTCGCAGTCGACCGCGGTGATGTCGCCGGATTTCTTCATTCCCAGTTTCAACCGGATATCGGTTTCGGGTCGCCCGCGGTGCGTGAGGAAGCATTCCTCGCGCGAGAGCTCGGTCCTGACCAGGCCGCCCGCTGCACGAGCGAGCGCTGCGGTGACCATTTCGAAATTGAGCGGTTCGACACGGTGACCGAAGCCACCGCCGATGAATGGCTTGATCACGCGAATGTGCGAGGTGTCCATCGCCAGGCACTGCGCCAATGTGAGGTGCAGGTAGTACGGCACCTGCGTCACCGAGTGCACAGTGAGGCGCTGGCGTTCCGGCTCGTAGGCGGCGACCGTGGCGTTGAGCTCGATCTGCCCGTGGGCAACTTCGGCATAATGGAACGTTTGTTCACGAACGAGATCGGCGGCGGCAAAGCCCGCGTCGACGTCGCCAAATTCCTGATCGACCTCGCGCTCGATGTTGCCGCGCTTCTTCTCGTGCAACGGCACCGCATCGGGAGCGCGCGCGTCGGTGGCGCTGAAATAAGCCGGCAGCGGATCGATATCGAGCACGATCGCGGCGAGTGCGGCTTCCGCCGTCGCTTCGTCCACTGCCGCAACGGCAGCGATCGGCTCACCGCGATAGCGGACCTTGTCACGGGCCAGTGGCCATTCGTTCTGCGCGATGGGAATGACGCCATAGGGGGCCGCGAAGTCCTCACCCGTGATGACCGCGCGTACGCCGGGAATCGCCCGCGCCCTCGCAGTGTCGATGCCGCGAATTGCGCCATGCGCGATCGGGCTTCTGAGGATGCGCCCCACCAGTGCGTCACCGAGCTGCAGATCCGCGGTGTAGCGCGCGCGCCCGGTGACCTTCTCGATGCCGTCGATCAGCGGCGTTCGCTGGCCGACGGCATTTCTCTTGTCGACGGCAAACGCCGCCACGGCATGGTCGCGTACGATCCGTTCGTCGGCCACGGGTTGCATCAGTTGCTCCCCGCGGCCGCCTGGACCGATTCGATGATTTTCACGTAGCCGGTGCAGCGGCACAGATTGCCCGACAGCGCCTCACGGATCTCGTGTTCCGTGGGACGCGCGTTCCGACGCAACAGCGCTTCCGCGGCCATGATCATCCCAGGCGTGCAAAATCCGCACTGGGTCCCCAGCTTCTCGTGGAAGGCTTCTTGCAGGCGACTCATGCGGCCGTCGACGGCGAGGCTTTCGATGGTTTCGATGTCACGCCCTTCGCAGGTCGCGGCGAGCGTGATGCACGCAAGCCGCGGCTCCCCGTCGATCAGGACGGTGCAGGCCCCGCATTCGCCACCATCGCACCCTTGCTTGGTGCCGGTTAGCCCGGCGGTGTCCCGCAGATAGTCGAGCAGCAAAGCGTTATCGGCGACGGCGTCCTCGCGGGCGCGGCCGTTGACTGTCAGTGCAAGCAGACGCTTAGCCATGGTCTTTTAGATTCCTTTCGGCCGCAGGTCGCGCACCCGGACTGCCTTGCCTTGGGAGCGAGGAATCTCGTCGGGTCTTTTGACGACCACGTCCGTCGTGACGCCGATCAACGACTTGACATGGTGAGCGACGTCGCGCGCGATGCCTTCAAAGGCGTCGGGCGGGACGCCGCGCCGCGCTTCCACTTCGATCGTCATGTGATCGAGGCTTCCGTGACGATCGATGACGAGCTGGTAGTGCGGCGCGATGTGCGCGGCGCCGACCAGTACCGCCTCGACCTGCGACGGGTATACGTTGACGCCACGGATGATCAGCATGTCATCGGTGCGTCCCGTGATGCGCAGAATGCGCAGGTGCGTGCGCCCGCAATCACAGGCGTCGCGCGTCACTCGCGTGATGTCGCGCGTGCGATACCGCAGCATCGGCAGCGCCTCTTTGGTGAGCGTGGTGATCACGAGCTCGCCGGCATGTCCCTCGGGTACCGGCGTGTTGGTTTCCGGATCGATGACCTCGAACAGGAAATGGTCCTCCCACCCGTGCAGGCCGGATCGCTGGTCGCATTCACACGCGACCCCCGGCCCCATGATCTCCGAAAGGCCGTAGATGTCGACAGCCCTGAGTCCCAGACGCGCCTCGATTTCCTGGCGCATCGCCTCGCTCCATGGTTCGGCTCCGAATAGGCCAACCTCGAGCGCGCTCTGGCGCAGGTCGATGCCCTGATGTTCGGCCACTTCGGCAATCGCGAGGGCGTAGGACGGGGTCGAACACAGAACGCGAGCGCCAAAGTCCGTGATCAGCGCAATCTGGCGTTCGGTGGATCCGCCCGACATCGGCACCACGGTTGCGCCGAGTCGCTCCGCACCGTAGTGCGCGCCCAGGCCGCCGGTGAACAGCCCATAGCCGTACGCGTTATGGACGAGATCGCCGGGCCGTGCGCCGGCGCACGCGAATGAGCGGGCCATTAAATCGGCCCAGACGCGTAGATCGTTTTCGGTGTAGCCGACGACGGTCGGCTTGCCTGTCGTTCCCGATGACGCGTGCAGGCGCGCAAGGTTGCTGCGCGGCCGCGCGAACAACCCGAACGGATAGTGGTCGCGCAGATCGGTCTTGACGGTGAACGGCAAGAAGCGGATGTCGTCCAGACTGCGCAGGTCATTCGGTTCAACGACGTCGGCATCGAATCTCGCTCGATGAAATGGCACGTTGTCGTAGGCGTTCTTCAACGTCGCGCGCAATCGCGTGAGTTGGAGCGCTGCAAGCCGCTCGCGCGGCATCGTCTCGTACGCGGGCTCGAAGTAGTAGCGGCGTGCGCTTGCGGCGCTCATGCCCGTTTCCGCTATCGTCGATGCGCCCATGCGTTCTCCTTGGATCGGTCGCGTTGTCGTCTAGGGACGCACGCCGCGCACCGGAAGATGCGCCAGCGTGAAACCCTGGTTGAATCCGGCGCGGGTGACGACCACGAGCTTGACCCAGGCGCCGGCGAGTGCCGCCAGCGATCCGGCCAGCGCCGCGACAGGCAGTGCGGATACACCGGCGAATGCCGCGGCCGTGAGCAGTGCGAGCGGCAACAGGGTGCCCGCAAACAGCAAGGCGCGTCCTGCGGCGTCCAGCGCCGCACGCGCATGCGGGGTCACGCCGCCTACGAGGCGTTGCCTATATATGACCCACACCGCGAACCGCGCGACAACGAGCACGCCGAAGAAGGCCACTACCGCTGTCGTCGCCGCGCCATGAAGCGGCGCCGTCAGCAGGAACACGCCGCCACCTTCCGCGAGCCCTGTCGTCACGAGCAAAGGTACCAGCAGCGGCTCACGCCAGGCCGGGATGCCCTTCGCCGCTTGCAGCAGACGCGCCTGGCAATAGGCGAACACGACCGCGAGCGCCGCAGCGATCCAAACGAAACCAGGCGCTCCTATCACCGCGAGGAGGCCGACGGGGAACAACAACGTCGCGGCCCAGGCTTCACGTGACATCCACGATGTACGCGGATTGCGCAGCACCCTGATCGCCCGCAGCGGTCGCCCCAGTTCAAGCGCAACGCAAACGAGTCCCAGGCCGACGAGCCCGAGTCCGGCAAGGATGAGCACCGACAAAGCCAGCCCGGTCGCGCCCGACAGCGCCGTCAAGACGATAAGACCGCTCCCCATGCCGCCGCCGATGAAATTGCCAGCCGCACGAGCATCCCAGCTCGTCTGCTGCCACGGTCTTGGGCCGTAGCTCCCGTGGGATTTCGCTGGACCCATTATTCGGCGACCTCCGCATTCCGATCCCAAAGGTAATAGAACCCGGGCCCCGTCCCGAGCTCCTCGTGCATGCGGAAATTCGCGTTGCGCGCGAGAAGCTGCGCCACGGCGCTCTCCGGATCGTCGAGGTCGCCGAAAGCCAGTGCCTGCGCGATGCACGAGTTGACGCACGCCGGCGTCGCCTCGGGATCGACGCCGGGCGTCAATCCCTGTGCGAGCCCCGCATCGATCCGATCGACGCAGAACGTGCACTTGGTAGCGACACCAAGGCGTGAATCGTCGCGGCGTTTGGCCTCGTTCTCCATCTCCGTGCCGTAGGCGAATCCAGGTCGCAGCGTCTTGGAGCGCGCCTGATACGGGCACGCGACCGCACAGTAGGCGCAACCGATGCAAATGTCGTAATCGATCGTAACAATGCCGTCGGCGCGCTTCTTCGTCGCCGTCGTCGGGCAAACGTCCATGCACGGCGGTTCGTCACAATGCTGGCAACCGACCGGCACGAACGCACGCGTCACGTCCGGGTACTCGCCCTGTTCGATGTCGAGGACACGGCGCCACTGGACACCAGGCGGAGTGGCGTTGGCGTGCCTGCACGCCGCCGTGCACGTCTGACAACCAACGCAACGGCGAAGATCAGCCACCATGATCCAGCGCGTCATGGCGTGGTCCTTCGCTTCGCACTGGCTGCGGCGGATACGTTGTCGGCTGCCGCGGCGATCTTCACGCGCACGATGTCGGCGCCCGACCCGGTCGCATCGGTAAGGTCGAGCGACATCGGCACGAGCGAATTCATGCTGGGCATGCCGAAGTCCTTCGTAAACGGCGTCGCCCAGTGATCGAACTGACCGAGCAACAGCAGCGTGTCGGGACGGATCCCCTGCCGAAGCACCGCACGGCCTCGCACGCTACGCTGCGGTGTCGCGATCTCCACCTGCTCGCCGTCCGCGATGCCCAGCTTCTCGGCGATTCGTGTGTTGATGATCACGCCGCGGTGGCCTGCGATGTTGTCGGCGACTTCCTTGATCAGCTGCATGCCGACGTTGGCACCCCACGCATACTGCATGCTGCGCGCGGTCAGCAACCAGAACGGGTAGTCATTCGGCTCGCCACCCGCCTTGCTAATGGCCGCGATCCACGGCGCGCTGAAATCCTTGCACATCGGCAACGCCTGGTATTCCTTCAGCTGCGTGTCCCACCAGCGCATGTCGTTTTCGTGCAGACGTCGGCCGAGCTCGACGCCGACACGCCACAGGCGCTCCTGATACGGCAGCTCGAAGCGCAGCTGCTGCCTGACGAGTTCCGGGAACAAGTACCAGCCGACGCGAGGAAAGGGCTTCGTCGCCAGTCCATGTTCCTTCCACCAGTCGAGACCGTGCTGGTCGCGGCCGTCGCTGATCTCTGCGCTCGCCGCACGGCAAATCGCATCCCAGATCTTCTCCGGCGCGTGTGCCTCTGTGGTCGGCAGCGAGAAGTCCCAGCGCGAGCCCTTGAGGGGAGCGCCCGCCGCGCCTCGGTTGATCGCGGCGTTGTATTTTTCGAGCAGGCCGACGCGCGACGCCATTTCAGTGGCGATCGCCGTGAAGTCGCGCGCCTCACCGCGGGTCGCGACCGCCGGCTGCCGCAACGCAAAGCCCTGGTGATCCCAGAACTGCTCGACAAATTTCGAGCCGCCGATGCGGATCAGTTGCAGGCTTTCCAGGTCGGTCGCCTCGGGCAGCAGAAGGTCGGCGAAATGATTGGTTTCGTCCCGGGTATACGCGAACGCCACCATGAAGGGGAAGCGCGCCATCTTGTCGGCGACGGCTGCCGTGTCCCAGAACGAGATCGCCGGGTTGGTGCGGTACACAAACCAGACGTCGGGCAGCGTGACGCGCGGCAGACCCTTTGGCGTTTCGTCCAGGAACATCCACGAAAAATGCGTGGGTCCGAGCGCCTGGCTCCACGGACCGTTGCCGGCGAGGGGAACCATGGTCCGATAGGCGTTTCGAATATTGGGGCGTGGAGACCAGTGCGCCTTGTCGGTTGGGTTGAGCGGGTACGCCATGAATCCGTCCGGTCCTGGCTTTACGCTGTCGATGCGCGCGGTTACCTGCCGGTTCAGGCGCACGGTCGTACCGAGCGTTCCGCCGGGCACTTCCAGCGCGCCGACGAGCGCTGCGAGCATCGTGCGCGCCCAAACGCATTCGAAGCCGCCCCAGCCATTGTTGACCGTCTTGCCGAGGCTTACCGCAACCGGACGATACGGCAGCGTGACGCCGTCGATCTCGATCGTTTCGCCGACGCGCGCATGCGCGACGAACTCGCGGGCGATGCGGCGCATGGTCGCGGCGGGGACATCGCAGATGCGTTCCGCCCACTCGGGCGTGTACGCCGCCATATGCGCGACGAGCTTGCTGAAGGCGGTTTCGCCCGCACCGCGACCGTCGGCCAGCACCTCGTCGTCGGCGCCGATCTCGATCGCGTCGACCATGTAGCGCCCTTCGAGCGCTTCAGTTGATCCCGGTGAGTCAAAAGGCAGCGCGGTGTTGCGGGCCGTGTCCCACACAAGTGGTTTGCGTGTCGCGCGGTCACGCAGGTAGTAGCCATTCGGTCCGACGAGATAGGGGGATGCGGTGTAACGAGCAAGAAACGCTACGTCGAGCCGATCCCGAGAAATCTCATGCAGCATCGTGTTCAGCAGCGCATAAAGAAACGCGGCGTCGGTCTTGGGCTTGATCGGGACCCACTCTGCAGAGCAGGCGCCAGTCACCGAAAGATGGGGTTCGACCTGCACGCGCTTCATGCCGCGAATGCGGGCGTTGGCGTGACGCCAGACGCCGACGACACCGCCGGATGCCTCGACGTTTGCGCCGCAGGAAATCAGGTACTCGGTGAGCGGAGTGTCCGGCGAGACCGTGAACGCGCGGTGCCAGAACTCGCCGTAGAGGTGCTCGGAGTGATAGCACTTCACGCCCTGTCCCGAGCCGAAGCCCATGTCGACGGGCCCCCACGCTGCGAGAAATGCGGGGAACGTACCCATGTACGACTGCGGCGTGCCGGCTCCGCCCAGACTGACGGCGAGCCGCGGATAGCCCGACTCGTCGGTCAGTCCCTCTTCCTGCAGACGGGTAAGCCGTTCGGCGATCAGGTCGAACGCTTCGTCCCACCCGATCGGCACGAAGCCGGGATCCTCGTCGCGGCCCTTGCGCGGGTTCGTGCGCTTCATCGGCGTGAGCACGCGATGCGGGTTGTACGTCTTCTGCACGAGGCCGTAGGCTTTTACACATACCTTGCCGCCACCGGGATGCACATCGGCTGCGCAGAAATTCGGTTCGACCTCGGTGGCGATACCGTCAACGACCTTGACCGTCAGCAAGTCGGGTCCAGCGACGCACTGATAGCAGTACGTCGGTACTCGACGAGTCGCGTTGGCCGATGCGCTCATTGGAATACCGTCGCTCATGCGATTCCCGCCTTCTGCGCCTTGGCTGCGAGCCGAGCCTCGGTTGTCTTGACGTCGACGACGAAGCGCTGGTGCCGGCCACGGCAGATCGTGTCGACTGTATCGCGGCCCTCGAACTCGAGCGTCACCAGGCGTCCCTTGACTTCGGCAATGGTGACTTTGATTTCCACCTTCATGCCCATCAGTGTCGCGGCAAGGTGGTCAAGCTCGATGCGGGTACCGACCGAATCCTCGCCCGCGTCGAGATGCGCAAGCAGCAGCTCGCGGGAGGCGACTTCAATGTCGCGCACGAGCATCGGCGTCGCGTACACGCGCGCCTTCTCGCCCATGAATCCGATGGTGCGCTCGCGATCCACAATCAGGCTGGATGTCGACGTCACACCCGGGACCAGCGATACCTTCATCGACATCTCCTTGCGTTAGGGGGGAGCGGGGCAGTCATAGGCCGAGGTAGGACTGCTGGACCCGCGGGTTGCCGAGCAATTCCGCACCGCTTCCGGACAACGCGATGCGTCCGACTTCCATGACGTACGCCCGATCGGCGATCGCCAGCGCAGCGCGCGCGTTCTGGTCGACCAGCAGAATGGTCGTCGCGGCATTTTTGAGCGAGCGGATGATCGCGAAGATCTCCGCGACGATGCGGGGCGCGAGACCCATGCTCGGTTCGTCGAGCAAGAGCAGCTTCGGTCGCGTCATCAACGCGCGGCCGATCGCGAGCATCTGCTGCTGTCCGCCAGACAGCGTTCCCGCCACCTGGCGGCGCTTGGTCGCCAGGACGGGGAACAGGGCGAAGACTCGCTCGAGCCCGCCGGCGATCTCGCGCGCCGGACGCACGAAAGCGCCGAGCTGGAGGTTGTCCTCGACCGACATCGGCCCGAATACCTGCCGTCCTTCCGGAACTTGCACGATGCCCATCCGCACTCGGCGTGGTGCCGACGCGCGGGTCACGTCAGCACCTTCGAAACACACCTTGCCCGTCGCTGCGGGCAGCACGCCCGACACCACGCGCAGCAACGTCGTCTTGCCGGCGCCATTGGCGCCCACAAGCGCGACCAGCTCGCCTTGACCAACGCGAAGGTTGACGTCGGCGAGCGCCGGAATGCGGCCATAACGGCTCGAGAGTCCGGCGACGTCAAGCATGTCCCACCTCCAACGGGGTTGCCGCGCCGAGATAGGCTTCGATCACGCGCGGGTCGTTGCGCACCTGTTCCGCCGTTCCTTCGGCGAGGCGGCGCCCGTAGTCGAGCACGAGAATGTGATCCGAGACCCCCATGACCAGATGCATGTTGTGCTCGACCAGCACGACGGTCGTGCCTTCGGCGACGAGCTGCTTGATGAGCCGCGCGATCTCCGCGGCTTCGACCTGATTGAGCCCGGCCGCGGGCTCATCGAGCAGCAGCAATCGAGGCTCGCCGGCCAGTGCACGGGCGATCTCGAGGCGCTTCAGCGCGCCGTAGGGCATCGTGTCCGGTCGCGCCTGCTCGTAGTCCTGCAGGCCGAGGGAGCGCAGGAGTCGCAGTGCCTGTTCGCGGCAATCGCGTTCGGCGCGCGCCAGACCCGGCGTATGCAACATTGCCGCGAGCAGCCCGCAGCGCTCGCGCAGATGGCGCCCCGTCATCACGTTTTCCAGGGCGCTCATGTTGAAGAAAATCTGCAGATTCTGAAACGTGCGACCAATACCCGCCGCCGCAAACGTATGCGTCGGCACGCCGGTAAGATCGCAATCGGCGAACGTAATGCGACCCGAACTCGGAACATAGACACCAGTCAACAGATTGAGCAGCGTCGTCTTGCCCGCACCATTGGGGCCGATGATCGAATGCACCGTTCCCGCACGAATTTCGAATGACAGATCATCGACGGCGTGGACGCCGCCGAACTCCTTCGACAGACGGTCGACACATAGCGTAGTCATGGGCCCCTGCGCAACCATCGGGCCCGCAGCGTCGGGACGACGCCGCGCGGAAAAAAGATCATCGTGAGCATCAGCAGCGCGCCGTAGACGACCATCTCGTAATCCTTGAGCGGGGTCAGGACCTGCGGCAGCACGGTGAGGACCGCAGCACCGACCAGCGCACCGAAGGTCGAGGCCATGCCGCCGAACACGACCATCGTCACCAGTTCGACCGAATGCAGGAAAGACGCCTTTCCCGGCGTAATGAATCCGGAGTAGTAAGCGGTGAGTCCCCCCGCAACCGCCGCGAACACCGCCGATACCACGAACACCGTGACCTTCTGTCGAGCGCAGTCGACGCCGACGACTTCGGCCGCGACCTCGGACGTGTGCAGCGCCCGCAGCGCGCGTCCGGTGGGCGATTCGATCAGATTGAGTGCGAGCCACACGGCCAGCAGGAGACAGCCGCCGACGATCCAGTACCAGGCACGCTCGCCGGAGACAACGATGCCCAACCACGTCAATGGCGGCACGTTCATGCCATCCGGACCACCGGTCAGCCAATCCTCGGTCGAGATCACGATCGACACGATGATGCCCAGACCCAGCGTCGCCATCGCGAGGTAGTGGCCTTTCAGCCGCAGGATCGGGCGACCGACAACAAAGGCGACCAGCGCCACGCCCGCAGTTGCTGCGACCAGTGCCGCCGGCGCCGGCCAGCCGTAACGCGCCGACAACAGCGCTGATCCGTACGCCCCCAGCCCGAAAAACCCGGCGTGACCGAGACTGATTTGTCCGGCGTAGCCGATGAGCAGGTTGAGCCCGATGCAGACGATGGCGTTCAATCCGACGAGGATCGCGACGTCGTAGAAATAGTTGTTCGCCAACACGAACGGCATCACGGCGATCGCCAGTGCGAGCGCCGCCATCCCACCGGTGCGCGGCGCACGCCACCAGGTCCAGCGCGAGGCGCTGTGCCTAGACGCGCTCGTGGCGAAGGGCGCCAAGGATTCCATTGGGGCGGATGAAAAGAACAGCGAGGATGATGCAGAACGCGATGACATCCTTGTACGCCGAGGATACGTAGCCCGCGCCGAGGCTCTCGAGAAGCCCGAGAAGCAGACCGCCGACGATCGCGCCCGGAAAGCTGCCGAGGCCGCCGAGGATCGCGGCAGCAAAACCTTTGAGCCCAAGCATGATGCCGGCGTCGTAGGAGGTGAACGTAATCGGCGCGATGAGCACGCCGGCGATCGCCCCAAGCGCGGCAGCGAGACCGAAGCTCACGAAAAGGACTCTGCGCACATCGATGCCGACGAGCTGTGCAGCCAAACGATTGTGCGACGTGGCGAGCATCGCCTTGCCAAGACGCGTGCGACCGAAGAACCACGACAGCCCAATGACGATCGCGACGGTGACTCCCAGCACCCACAGACTCTGCGGCACGATGGTCGCGCCGAACACGTCGATCGGTTGGTCGCCCGACAAGGGAGGCAACGAGTGGATGCGCTTGTCCCACACGAGCTGCCCCAGGCCACGGAGCAGAATCGACGCTCCGATCGTAATGATGATCAGCGTCACCACATCGGCCTTCTGTGCCCGTTCGACCGCGAACTTCTCCAGCAGGAGTCCGATGGCGCCGGCGATGACTACCGCTCCGGCGATTGCCAGCGGAAGCGGCACACCGGTCGCAACGAGCGATACCGCACTCATGCCGCCGATCATGACGAATTCGCCTTGCGCGAAGTTGATGACCCGGCTGGCGTTGAAAATGATCGAAAAGCCGAGCGCGACGAGCGCATAGATGGCCCCTGCGGTAAGGCCGCCAGCAAGGAACTGCACCCACTGTCGGGCCATCGGTGGCCTTCGATCAGAACCTGTGCGTTATTGAACCAATACCCAGTTGCCGTTGCGCACTTCCAGCATCCTGAAGGCGGTCAGGTCGAGACCCATGTGATCGGCGGCGGACATGTTCACCACGCCGCCGGTTCCAACGTAGCCGCGCGTACCCTCGAGCTGGTCGCGAACTTTTGCCTTGTCGGCACTACCGGCGCGCTTGGTCGCCTCGACGACAAGCATCAGCCCGTCGTAGGCATGCCCGCCAAAAGTCGACACGTCGGACTTGTATTTGCCTTCGTAGTCGTGCGCATACGCAACGACGACCGGCTTTTGCGGGTCGGCCCCTGGCAATATGTCCGCAACGAGCAACGCCGCTGCCGGCAACCTGACACCCTCGGCCGCATCACCGGCGAGCTTGATGAATTCTTTCGAGGCGACACCGTGTGATTGATAGAGCGGCACGGCAAGCCCGAGCTGCTTGTAGTTCTTGGTCACGATCGCCGGACCTTGTCCGAATCCGGCATTCAATACCGCCTGGACACCGGGCGTCCCTTTGATCTTGGTGAGCTGCGCAGTCATGTCGGTGTCGCCCGCCCCGTAGGTCTCGTCGGCTATCACCTCGATGCCGTATGTCCCAGCGACCTTCAGGCACTCGCCGCGCATAGACTTGTCGAAACCGCCAGCGCCGGAAATGAGTGCGATCTTGCCGACCTTCCGAGCGCGCATGTCGGCGAAGATTTTTTCGCAGGCCATGCGGTCGGTGTGCGGCGTCTTGAACACCCATTTCTTGACCGGGTCGATGATGACCACGGCTCCGGCGAGCGAAACAAACGGCATCTGCGCCTGGTCGACGAGCGGGATCGCCGCCATCGTGGTGCCGGTTGTCGAACCACCGACGATGACGTCGACCTTGTCCTGTTCAATGAGTCGCTTGGTGAATGTACGCGCCTTGTCGGCATCGCCGCCGTCGTCGTACACGATCAGCTGCAGCTTGCGGCCGGCTACGCCGCCGGCGGCATTGATACGCTCGACATACATCTCCAGCGTCTTCTGCTCGGGATCGCCGAGAAATGCCGCGGGTCCGGTTACCGAGAGAAAGGCGCCGACCTTGATCGGCTCCTGGGCAGCCGCTGCGCCAGCAGCGAGGAGCGCGACCGCTCCAACGACGGCGGCCAGCACTGTTCTGAGACGGCGTGACCTCGGGAATCTCATAGCAATTCCTCCTGCAATGGCTGTGACGATGCGCCAGGTTGCCTATGAGGGTCTTGATACCTGGCGGCGGACCGGCCTCCGACCCCACGGTCAATCGAATCGGGTAGAATCCGGAGAACTGTCATTCTGGTACCGGAATACGGTAATTGATTTGATCTGCATCAGTCTTTGGTCCGGTCTTTACCCTTGAGCGCGCGGACAAGCCCGCCGCGCAAGCGCAAACTGTCTGCCCGCCGCGGCGTTGGCCAAGGCTCGGCCCAGGACGCGAAGCGCGTCATCATCCGGCGTGTGCAGCGTCGCGATCTCGACGGCATCATCGAACTCGACGCAACGGTCACCGGCATGGCCAAGCGGAGCTATTGGCACTCGGTCTTCAGGCGCTACGGATCTCCAGGCCACGCCGAGCGGCAATTCCTGGTCGCCGACGCGGGACGCCGCGTGATCGGGTTCGTCATCGGCGAAGTCCGCGACTGGGAATTCGGTTCCCAACCTTGCGGTTGGGTGTTCGCGATCGATGTCGACCCCGATTTCCGGCTGGCAGGTACCGGTACGCGTCTGCTCGATGCCATCTGCTCCGGTTTCCGGCGCACCGGCGTCAAGCAAGTGCGAACGATTCTCGCTCGTGACAACAAACTTATCCTGTCCTTTTTTCGGAGCCAGGGGATGATGGCCGGGCCCTTCATACCGCTGGAGATGGAGCTTGACGAATGAAACCCGCCGTCCACTAGGCACAGCGATGCGATCATGAAGTTGCAGAAAAACACTTCACTTGCCCTGTACAGCGTGCTCGAGTTCGCGGCCGATCCGACCCGCCATATCTCGGCCGCAGAGATCGCGGGCAAATATGGCGTCTCGGCGCACCACTTGGCCAAGGTGCTATCGGAACTCGCACGCGGCGGCATCGTCGCGTCGGTACGAGGCGTCGGCGGCGGCTACCGTTTCGTGGGTAATGCCCGACGCCTCACGTTGCTCGACATCATGCAGATGTTCGAGGAGCCCGTATCGCCCGAAAATGGCCAGCGCGAGCTTGGCGATGTCACGCCCGTAGGACAAGCGTTGCGCGCCGTGCTCTCGGAGGTGGACGAAATCGCCAAGGCCACTTTCAGCTCCATCACTCTCGCCACGATGCTTCGGCTCATCGAGCGCCAGCAGCGCAGGGCCGCGCCCGCCGTGGCGAAGCGTGCACTGTCCCGCTAGGACGAACGACTACGATCGGCCCAAACCACGGGCTGCGCGCGACACGCCACTCCTGTCGACTCAGTCTGAGACTGCCGGTCGAACCTCATGCGCTCCGGATCGACAACCCTGGCTCCCTCCATTGCGCGCAAGATCGCCACGTTTGCGGCCAAATCGTCGCTGCTTCCCTCGGTGAACAATGCGAGCATGCGCCGGAAATCGTCGCAGCCTCCGGCATACGTCTCTCCGTATCCCTTGAGGTGGCGCGGCAGCCGCGCGACCTCGTATGCTGCATTCAGGCCGGTGGTCGTGCCCGTCGTCAACGTGCGCTCAATTGCCGTCAGCCAAGCATCGATCGCCGCCTGCTCCCGGGCAAAGCGCAGCGAATGTGGCCGAAGCGGCCGCAAAGCCGCCATAAGCCTGAGCAGCAGGGCGCCGAACCCTGAGCTGACCTGCAGCGTAAGTCGTCGCCCCCCGTCGGCAGCAACCGTGCGACGCTCGAGCCAGGCACCAAGTCGCTTCGGCAGAACTGCCGCGATCTCGGTGGCGCTGGGCCTGAGGCAGTCAAATACGCGCACGATGTCGCGTTCATCCGCCCGCGCCTCGCGACGAATGCGATCCAACCGCGAGCCACGAGCCTTCAGCGCCGCGACGCGAATCACGTCGTCGTAGCACATCCACAATGCGAGATGCCGCGCCGTCTCGCGCGCCACGGGATGCCCGGTGTCCCGCGCGCCTGCGTTGATTTCGGCGCGGGCAATGCGGTCGACTCGATCGAGATAGCGGTGCGCGTACGCGATGTTTTGAAAGTCGAGAGCGCGCGCGGCGCCAGCGCGCGCGATGTCAGCGATGGCCGGCGGCAGCGTGGCGATTCTCCTCGAAAGAATGTGCGGCACCGACGCGTCCGCAGGCGGTGACACGGAATTCGCGATGCCCACGCCGGCCGTACTGCCGTCCGACGCTGCAGCGCGTGCGTAGCCGTCGGCGAACGCGGCAAGGCTCGGCCCGACGCCTTTCCTTGTCGCCACGATTGCCGCCTCGCAGGCGATGCGTCCCATAGGCAGGACGCCGCTCCCGGCAAGCGCCCCGAAAAGGACTGCGCTGATGGTCGCGCCGTGCTGGGCACCGACGCTCTCCATGTCGAACAGAATCGCATGGCGTGCCAATGCGTGTATGGCGTCGACGATCCGATTGCCGTCGAACCGACCATCGTCCACATGCATTTTTTCGCGCGTAGTGTAGATGCGATGGGTGGACGCGATGATCGTCGTCCGCGTCGGCGTGCTCATGCCGCGCTCGAGCATTCTGGCGGTCTCGAGCAGCTCGGCGCAGACCAGCACGTCGACCCGCCCGGGCAGCGGAGTCAGCGCAAGCACGGGGGGCAACGGACCGACTCCACTGGCGATCTCGACGTAGTAGGTCGTCCCGCCGGTGCGTTGCGACACACCGGGTGTGGAGGTCGCCTGTACTGTGCGGCCTTCGCCACGCGCGGCATGCACAATCCACTCGGTCAACACGCCACCGCCCTGCCCACCCAGCGCGGCGATGAGCAGCCTCAGCCGCTCTCCAGGCGCGGACCAGGTCGCCGTCGCGAGCCGGGCGCTCATGACGGCAGCAGCGTCCGCGTTGCCCACGATCGCACCTGGGCGATGAACCGTTCCCACGGCGACGCATTGGTAATGACCTCGACTCGGTAGAAGGAAGGACACAACGCGGCCGCCTGTGCGACCTCGCCGCACAGACCGCAGCCGACACAACCTTCATCGATGGTGCTGACCGGGTCGACGCGCAGGGGATCGGCGGGCTTCTTGAGCGTGAGTGACGGGCAGCCGGACAGGCGGATGCACGCGTGATCGCCTGTGCATACCTCCTCGTCGATGCCGTAACGCACGCGCACTATCCGATCGCCGGACGCGAGTCGGCGTTCGGCGTAGGGCTTGAGCCGCCGCTGCCGCTCGAGCTGGCACTCGCCCTCGGCGACGACGACTTTCAGGCCACGCTGCTTGGTCGTGAAGGCTTCGCTCAGTGCCGCTGACATGCGGGCAACATCGTAGGTGTGCACGGTGCGCACCCAGTGGACGCCCATGGCGTCCAGCAACTTTTCGATCGTCGTCTCGGATGCCGTCGTGCTTTCACCGCCGGCATCGTCGCGCCGGGCTGCGGACGGCGTCGAAACGAGCTCCTGTGTGCCCGTAGCCGACGTGTAGCCGTTCTTGAAGATGAGCAGTACTGCGTCGGAATCGTTTTTCACTGCCGACGCGACGCCGGACAGCAGTCCGTTGTGCCAGAAGCCACCATCGCCGACAATCGCCAGCGGCCGCTGCATGCTGATCGGTGCGACCGCGGCGGCACTGGCAAGGCCCATTCCGTAACCGAGAATCGAGTTGCCGATGCGAAAGGGCTCGAACATCGCGAACGAATGGCAGCCGATGTCGGCGGCAACATGACGCGGACCGAGCTTGCGCTCGATCAGCTTGAGCGCGCTGAACACGGGGCGCTCGGGACAGCCGGTGCAGAAGCCCGGTGGACGGGCCGGCACCGGGTCAGCGAGCAACGTGCTTGCGTCGCAACGCGCGGCATCGACTTCAGCGCGCCAGGCGACTGCCGCGGCAGTCGCAAACTGCGGCGCGAACTCGGCGATGAAGCGCTCCAGGCCGCGGATCATGATTTCCGCGTTGTATTCGCCGGCCGCACCGAAGCAGTTCTTGCCGTTCACGACGCAGCTGCTTGCTGCGCGTCCCAGCACGGCGGCGGTTTCGAACTCGATGAATTCCGGATGCCCCTCTTCGAGCACCAGGACAGCGCGCTTGCCGGCGCAAAAGTCCGCTAGCTGCGACGGTACCAGCGGGAAGGTCGCATTGAGCACCAACAGCGGAAGACGCGAGGCGCCTTTCTCGTCGCACAGCCCCATCGTGTCCATCGCCTGGCACAGCGAGTTGTACAGTCCGCCCTGGACGATCACGCCCGTATCGGTGAGATCCGCGCCGAAGATCTCGTTGATGGCGTGCTCGACGATGTAGCGCCGCGCCGCCGGCAGCCGCTCTTCGACCTTGAGCCTCTCGTGCGCGAAGGTGAAGGGTGGATGCGACATGTGATTGGGATCATGCGCCGCCGGCGTCGCAGCGCGGTGCAGGGTCGATAGCGCGGGCGCGACGTTGTCCTTGCAGACGAAGCTGCCTTGCAGGTGACAGGCGCGAATGCGCAGCTGCAGGATCACCGGCGTCCCCGAGGCTTCCGACAGATCGAATGCGCGCTCGACCGTGTCGACGATGTGCTGGAGATCCGGTCGCGGATCGAGCAGGCACAGCGACGATTTCATTGCGTAAGCGTGCGTCCGTTCCTGGACCACGCTCGAGCCTTCGCCATAGTCCTCGCCGACGACGATCACGGCGCCGCCGCGGACACCCGGCGACGCGAGGTTCGACAGCGCATCGGACGCCACGTTGGTGCCGACAATCGACTTCCAGGTCACTGCGCCGCGAATCGGGTAGTTGACCGACGCCGCGAGCATCGCACATGCGGCGGCCTCGTTCGTGCACGCCTCGACGTGGACACCAAGCGTATTCAGGTAGTCCCTCGCCTGCACCATGATGTCGAGCAGCTGCGAGACCGGCGACCCCTGATATCCACCGACGTATCCGACACCCGACTGCAGCAGCGCCTTCGTGACGGCGAGAATGCCTTCGCCGTGGAAACGCTCGCCATTGCCCAGCTTGAGCAGCGCGACCTCGCGGGCGAACGAACGCTCCATGACTCTCCTCCGCGCCCTGCACGAGGCAGGGCAAGGTAGCATTGTTGGTCCGTTGCGCCAAGCCGTCATTGAGGCAGATCAACCATCGTCGATGCCGGTTCAAGCGCCATCGCAGTCCGCGGGCGCACCACCTTGATTGACGAAGATCAAGGTCGGAAGTGGCGCGGTGTCGCACAGTGCAACCATCGCACGGCTTGCGCGAGTGGTGTATTTGTTCTGCCGCGCACGCTTGCATGACCATCCTGCCGCACAAACCAGGACCGACCATGAGCCGAACGCCCGACACTCCCCGCTTCCGCTGGGACGACCCGCTGCTTCTCGAGGCGCAGCTTGGCGATGAAGAGCGCATGGTTCGCGACTCCGCCCGCGCCTATTGCCAGGACAAATTGCTTCCTCGAGTCATCGAGGCGAACCGGCACGAGCGTTTCGATCGTGAAATCCTCTCCGAGATGGGCGCGCTCGGGTTCCTCGGATCGACGCTCGAAGGCTACGGCTGCGCCGGCGTGAACCACGTCTGCTACGGGTTGATCGCGCGCGAAGTCGAGCGCGTCGATTCCGGCTACCGCTCGGCGATGAGCGTGCAGTCAAGCCTGGTCATGTACCCCATTCACGCGTACGGAACCGAGGCACAGCGTTTACGTTACCTGCCGCAGCTCGCGACCGGCGAACGCGTAGGCTGCTTCGGCCTCACCGAGCCCGACCACGGCTCGGACCCCGGCAGCATGCAGACTCGCGCGCGCAAGATCGATGGCGGTTACGTGCTGCACGGCGCCAAGATGTGGATCACGAACTCGCCGATCGCGGACGTTCTCGTCGTCTGGGCCAAGGATGACGAGGGCGCAATTCGCGGCTTCATTCTCGAGCGGGGAATGAAGGGTCTGTCGACGCCGAAGATCGAGGGCAAGTTCAGCTTGCGCGCATCGATCACCGGCGAGATCGTGATGGACGATGTGTTCGTGCCCGAGGAGAATCTGCTGCCGGATGCGAGCGGCCTGAAAGGACCTTTCGGCTGCCTCAACAAGGCGCGTTACGGCATCGCTTGGGGCGCGCTTGGCGCGGCGGAAGCGTGCTGGCATGCGGCGCGCCAGTACACACTTGATCGCAAGCAGTTCGGGCGGCCGCTCGCCGCCAACCAACTCATTCAGTTGAAGCTAGCCAACATGCAGACCGAGATCACCCTGGGGCTGCACGCGGTGCTGCGCGTAGGGCGCCTCCTCGATGAGGGGCAAGCGACTGCGGAAATGATTTCGCTGGTCAAACGCAACTCCTGCGGCAAGGCGCTGGATATCGCGCGCAGCGCGCGCGACATGCACGGCGGCAACGGCATCGCCGACGAGTACCACGTGATCCGGCACGTCATGAACCTCGAAGCCGTGAATACCTACGAAGGTACGCATGACGTCCACGCGTTGATCCTCGGGCGAGCACAGACCGGAATCCCGGCGTTCGCGTAGCAGCCGAGCGAGTCATGCGGTGACCCGATCGACGAACCGCGCGACCGCGTCGAGCAC
This sequence comes from uncultured beta proteobacterium, assembly GCA_963829375.1. Lineage (GTDB taxonomy): Bacteria > Pseudomonadota > Gammaproteobacteria > Burkholderiales > Casimicrobiaceae > PALSA-1003. The sequence continues at coordinate 45,391 of CAWHIS010000006.1, forward strand.
CGCCTGCGGCTGGTCCCTGTGCGGAGAATGCCGGCAATCCTCGAGTTCCAGCAGCGCGACGTCTTGGACCTGCGCCCCGATGCGCTTCATCTGCTCCATCGTCCCGTATTCGTCGTCCTCGCCCTGGATCGCGAGCACCGGACAGGCGATGCGCGGCAGATATTCCTCGATGTTCCAGACTGCGGAAATCCGGATGCAACCAGATCCGGTTCCACCCCCAGAACGCGCTGTCGACGTCGGCGTGATAGCGGGCGAGCCGCGCGCGAAGATCGGTCGTCTCATACGCGATCTTCGCGGCAGCTATGCTGGTTACCGAGATATCCTCCACCATTACGTGAGCCGCGAGCGTGACGACCGCGATGACTGGCCGCACCCTCGCGCCGGCGTGAATCAGCGCGATCGAGCCGCCATCGCTATGTCCCAGCAGGATCGGCGCCACGACGTCGAGCTTGCCGAGCAGCTCGGGCAACGCCAGGAGCGCCTCGTCGTGCATGTAGCGTACCTCACGCGGCCGCTGCAGCGGCGCCGAGTTGCCATAGCCGTAGCGCGAGTAGACGAGCGCGTTGCAACCGGTGGCATGCGCCACCCGGCTCGGAAAGTCACGCCACATTGCGATCGATCCGAGCCCCTCGTGCAGCAGCACCAGCGTCGGCCGGCTCGCACTCGCGACTTCGAGCCGTTCGTACTCGATGCTGTGCGCACCAACATCGGCGAACGGCACTCAGACTCCGAGATGCTTGTGCAGCAAGTCCGGCTGAGCCAACAGCGTCGGACTATCACCCTCGAACACGACGCGACCCTTCACCAGGATCACGCTGCGGTTGGCGATCGCTGTCACCGCGGCGTAATTCTTATCGACGATGAGCGTGGCGATGCCGTTCTCGCGAATCTCGCCGATGATGCGCCAGATCTCCTTCGCGATCTGCGGTGCGAGTCCCTCCGTCGCCTCGTCGAGAATCAGCAGGTCGGGATTGGTCATCAGTGCGCGGCCGATGGTGAGCATCTGCTGCTCGCCCCCGGACAGTCTCCACCCGCCGTTCTCGAGCCGCTCTGCAAGCCGCGGAAACGTCGCGAGCACGCGCTCGTAGGTCCAGTCGCGTCGCCCGTCCGGCCCGGCGCGTGCGGCCATCACGAGGTTCTCGCGCACTGTGAGATTCGGAAAGATGCCGCGCCCCTCCGGCACATACGCGACCCCCTGCCGCGCGACGAGATAAGGCTCGGCACCGGTCATCGGCGTGCCGCACACCCATACCTCGCCGTGGCGTGGCTTGACGAGCCCCAGCATGCTACGGATCAGCGTGCTCTTGCCCATACCGTTGCGCCCCATCAGGCCAACGGTCTCGCCGCGGTCGATGCGGAAGTCGATGCCATGCAGAACGTGGCTCGCACCATAGTACGTGTGCAATTCGCGTGCCTCGAGCAGCGCCTCGCTCATGACGCAGTACCTCGCAGCGTCGGGCTCATGAAATCGCCACGGTCGCTGCGTCACCGAGATACGCCTGCCGGACCGCGGTGCTCGCCCGAATCTGTTCCGGCGGTCCGCTCTCCAACACCTGTCCGTTCACCATGACGGTGATGACATCGGCGACCGCGAACACCGCGTCCATGTCGTGCTCGACGAGCAAAATGGCGTGGCCGGGCGTGAGTTTGCGCAGCAGTTCCACCATGCGTCGCGATTCCTCGGCGCCCATGCCGGCGAGCGGCTCGTCGAGCAGCAGCACGTCCGGGCGGGTGGCGAGCACCATGGCGATCTCTAGTTGCCGCTGTTCTCCGTGCGACAGCGTCCCCGCAGCCTGGTCGCCGCAGCCGCCAAGGCCCGTCGTTTCGAGCGCCATCCGCGCGGCGTCGCAGACCGGCGCGTAATCGAGCGCGTCGGCGACGATATGCAGTACACGCGGCGCGCGCGACTGCGCGGCGAGGCGACAATTCTCGAACGCCGTGAACGCCGGGAAAATATTGGTCTTCTGATAGCTTCGCCCGATGCCGATGCGCGATCGGCGGTCCGGACTCAAGCGCGTGACGTTCTCGCCCCTGTACCGAATGCTTCCAGCCGACACACGCAGGTCCCCCGAAAGCAGGTTGATCAGCGTCGTCTTGCCGGCGCCATTGGGTCCGAGCAGCGCATGCATGCGGCCGCGGTGGAGTTCAATGGCGACATCGCTCACCGCCATGAGGCCGCCGAAGCGCCGGGACAGGCCCTGCGTGGCAAGGACCGCGTCACTCATCGTCCGGCTCGCCGACGAGGTTGCGCTTGAAACGGCTCATGACGCTAGCCAGGCCGCCGGGAAGGAAGATCACCAGGAGAATGATCGTCGCGCCGAGCAGCAGTTGCCAGTGCGTCGTCACCGATGAGAAAAGTTCCTGCAGCGTCACGAACGCAAACGCGCCCACGACCGCGCCGTACAGGCTGCCCACCCCACCCAGAATCAACATCAGCAACACATTGCCTGACTGGTGCCACGACAGCAGTTCGGGATTGACGAACCCGAACTGCAGGGCCGACAGGTAGCCGGCGAGCCCGGCCAGCGCGCCGGCGATGGTGAAGCTGGCAAGCTTGTAGCGGTACACCGGAAAGCCGAGCGAGCGCATCCGGTGTTCGTTGCTGTGGATCCCTTGCAGCGCGCGACCGAATGTGGAGCGCAACAGCACGCGCAGGAAGACGAAGACGACGAGCATCGCCGCAAAGACGAAATAGTAGACATGCGTCGCATTGCCGAGGTCGAACGGCGTGAAGCCGCCGATCGCCGCGACGGGCTTGAAGTTCATGCTGATGCCGTCGGAGCCGCGGCCGAACTTCGTGTCGTGGAACACGAAATAGAACATCTGCGCGAACGCGAGTGTCACCATGATGAAATAGATGCCCTTCACCCGGACTACGAACGCGCCGACCGCAAGCGCGGCCAGCCCCGCGATCGCCATTGCAGCGGCAACGTCAGCCACAGGTTGGCAGCCTCGTATTTCGGCGTCATCAAGCCGAGTACGTACGCCCCGATGCCGAAATACGCGGCGTGACCGAACGACACGAGCCCCGTGTAGCCGACCAGGAGGTCGAGCGAGAGCGCAAAAATCGCCAGGATCATTATCTTGGTGACAAGTTCGGTGTAGAAGATCGCGCCGGCGAAGGGAAACAGCGCCAGCAGCACCAGGGCCACCACCAGCGCAATTTTTTGCCGCTTCACGACAACACCGTTTGCCGCACTCGCTGCATGGCGTCTAACAACGTCACACGCGCCGGAAGAGGCCTTCCGGCCGCCACAGCAGGATCGCCGCCATCAACACGTAGACGGTCACCCCCGCGGCTTCCGGAATCAGGATTTTGCCGAACGTGTCGGCAAGTCCGATCAACAATGCAGCCACCAGCGCACCCCAGACTGAGCCAATGCCGCCGATGACCACGACGACGAAGCAAATGATCAGCACCTGCGTGCCCATTCCCGGATACACCGAAGAGACCGGCGCCGCGATCATGCCGGCGAACGCGGCCAGTGCCACGCCGAGCGCGAATACGAGGCGGTACACGAGGTTGATGTTGAGCCCCAGCGATTGCACCATTTCACGATTCGATGCGCCGGCGCGGATCATCATGCCCAGTCGGGTACGGGCAATCAGCAGGTACAACAATCCCGCCAGGACGATGCATACCGCCGACATGAACAGCCGGTACACGGGATAGGAGAGCGTGTCGGTCAGCGGGATCGACCAGTTGAGGATCGCCGGCACGGCGACGCCGTGCACGTCGTTGCCGACGATGAGACTGCGCAGTTCCTCGAATACCAGGATGAGACCGTAGGTCAACAGCACCTGCTGCAGATGGTCGCGCTTGTACAGATGTGAAAACAGACCCCACTCGAGCACGACACCGAGTATCACCGAGAGCACGATTCCCAGGACGATGGCGACGAACAGATTTCCGGTCAGCGCCGCCAGCGAGAACGCCATGTAGGCGCCAATCATGTAGAAACTGCCGTGGGCGAGGTTGATGATGCCCATGATGCCGAAGATCAGCGTGAGCCCGCTGGCGACGAGAAACAGCAGCAGCCCGTACTGCAGGCCGTTCAGGAGCTGGATGAGGAACGAGTAGACATCCATAGCGCGGCGCTGGCCCTGTACCGAAAAAGCGTGGGGGCAGACGAAGGCCTGCCCGCGCGGAAGTCTACAACGTCAGAGCTTGCAGCCGCGAGCCGGATCAGCGAGCGCCTTCACGGCCACGCTGATAACTTTGTTGTCCTTGCCTTCGACTTTGCGCAGGTAGATGTCCTGGACTGGGTTGTGCGCCTTCGACAGCGTCATCGGCCCGCGCGGACTGTCGATCTTCGCGGCCCCCATTGCGGCGACGAGTTCGTTGCGCTTGCCGATGTCACCCTTGACTGCGCTGAGGCCCGCAATCAGCAGCTGCGCAGCGTCGTAGCCCTGGACCGCGTAGACGTCGGGTTCGACCTTGTAGGCCTTGGCGTAAGCTGCGCGGAACGCCTTGTCCTTGGCATTGGCGAGCCCATCGGCATAGTGCAGGGTCGTCAGGAGCCCCTGCGCGGAATCGCCCTGCGCTTCGAGCGTGCCGTCGGTGAGGAAGCCCGCTCCAACCAGGGGAATCGTCTTGTTGAGGCCGGCCGCGGCATAGTCCTTGACGAACTTGACGGCGCCGCCGCCAGCGAAGAACACGTAGACGACATCGGGCTTGAGCGCAGCGATCTCGGTCAGGTACGGCTGGAACTCGACTTGCGGAAACGGCAGATTGAGTTCTTTGAGGACCTTGCCGCCCCCCTGCTCGAAGCCTTCCTTGAACCCGCCCACCGATTCGTCCCCGGCCGCATACTTCCATGTCAGAGTGACGGCAGTTTTCTTCTTCTGATCCGCAACGACCTTGCCCATGGCGTAACCAGGCTGCCAGTTCGAGAACGACGTACGGAAGATGTTCGAGGCACACAGCGGACCGGTGATGTCGTCCGCGCCGGCGTTGGGGATGATCAGCAGCGTATTGTTGTCGCGTGCGACCTTGGCCATCGCCAGCGCGACCCCCGAATGCACGGTACCGACCAGAACATCGACCTGGTCGCGCTTGATCAGCTTGTTGGCGTTCTCTGGAGCTTTCGCCGGGTCGGATTCGTCGTCGACGGTGAAGTACTCGACATCGCGTCCACCGAGCTTGCCGCCGTTCTCCTCCACTGCGAGCTTGAAACCGTTGGTGATCGCCGTGCCCAACGCGGCGTAAGTGCCGGTATACGGAAGCATCAGCCCAATCTTGATCTTCGACTGCTGAGCCAGCGTCGGGCTCATCGCCAGCACCAGTGCTGCGGCGGCGGCGAGACCCACGATCGCGCGGCGGCCGGTGCCGCCGTTGCGTGGCCAGTGCTCGATTCGTTTCATGACAAATTCCTCCTAGGACTAGCTTGCAGTTTTGGAAGCGCCAGGCAGTGGCCGCCCCCCAATGAATTCAAGCAACTCGTTGGCGCAGCTTGAAGCGTTGAATCTTGCCTGTCGCGGTCTTGGGTAGTTCGTCCGCGAACTCAATCCACCGCGGGTACTTATACGGTGCCAGCCGTGACTTGACGTGGTGGCGCAACTCGTCGGCCAGCGCCTCCGTCGCGGTATGGCCGGGCTTGAGCACGACAAACGCCAGCGGCTTGATCAGATCTTCCTCGTCCGCCTTGCCGATGACAGCAGCCTCGAGCACGGCGGCGTGAGTGATAAGCGCAGATTCGACCTCCACCGGCGACACGTAGATGCCGCCGACCTTGAGCATGTCGTCGGTCCGGCCAGCGTAAACGTAAAACCCTTCTGCATCGACCGAATATTTGTCGCCGCTGCGCGTCCATGGCCCCTGAAAGGTGTCCCGGCTCTTCTGGCGATTGTTCCAGTAGGCCATCGCGCTTGTCGGGCCGGAGATCTGCAGTTCACCCACGTGGCCCGGCGCCACCGGGTGACCATCGTCGCCCACGATCTTGAGATCATAGCCCGGCACGGCTGTACCGCTGGTGCCGTACCGGACATGTCCTGGGCGGTTCGACAGAAAGATGTGCAACATCTCCGTCGAACCCAGGCCATCGAGGATCTCGACTCCAAAATGGTCGGTCCAGCGCTTCCCGATGTCGGCAGGCAACGCCTCGCCCGCTGATGTGCAGCGGCGCAACCGCAGCTCGCCCCGCCTGGGCAGGTCGGGACTGGCAAGTAACGCCGCGTAAAGCGTCGGCACGCCATAGAAAATCGTCGGCTGATGCTTGCGTAACCGCGCGAACACCGCAGCGGGCGTCGGACGCTCGGCCATGAGCACCGTGGTCGCCCCGACGGAGAGCGGGAACGACAATCCGTTGCCAAGACCATAGGCGAAGAACAGCTTGGCCGCGGAAAAGACGACGTCAGACTCGCGCAGGCCAAGGATCGGCCAGGCATAGAGCTCCGCCGTGCAAATCAGGCTCGAATGCACGTGCACCGTGCCTTTCGGAGCGCCGGTGGATCCCGATGAGTACAGCCAAAAACACATATCGTCGGCGGTCGTCGCGGCCGGCGCGAACCCGACCGGAGCGTCCGCGAGCAGCTTGGAGAACGCGGCGTGCGCGCCACCGTCTCCGCCGGAAACGATCACATGCTTCAGATGAGGAAGTCGGCCAAGCAGCGGCGTGAAGACTGCCAACAAACCCGCCGAGACCACCAGCGCGTGGGCGCGACTGTCACGCAGCATGTATTCGTAGTCCGAACCCGTAAGGAGCGTGTTGGCCGCGATCGGCACGATTCCCGCCTTGATCGCCCCTAGAAACGCCGTCGGAAAATCGATCGTATCGAGCAGACAAAGCAGGACACGCTCTTCGGGCTCCAGTCCGAGGGCTATCAACGCATTCGCACAGCGGTTCACTCGCTCTGCCAGCTCGGCGTAGGTATACCTGCCGACATCGTCGATGAACGCCGGCTTGCTGGCGCGACCTGCCTGCAGGTTGCGTTCGATCAAATCGTGCGCCGCGTTGTAGTCGCGCGGGATGTCGATTCTGGGCGGACTCACCCGATGATCAGCGGTGCTCAATCCCGGCATCGCGCAACCCTCCTCATATTGCTGCCCCGTCCCTCGACCAGGTGGATGGTCGGACACGTTGTTCGAAGTCGATCCCGTCGTACTGCATGAGACGTAGCACCGGGTCTCCCCTCGCGACGGTGGGACTATGAGCGTTATCGCTCGCACACGCCAGCAAGCCGCCTAGACGGCAGCGACCTCGCCGACATCGACTCCGGCACGTCCCCCGAACCACAACTTGCAGACGCGCACGCGCGGCGGCCGACTTACTCTTTAAGATCGCATAAGGCACTTTACATCATATAAGTGCATGCCGAATGAGCATAATAGATCATACGCCAAGTGTCCAGATAACTTTGCATAGATACTGAGGCAGGATAATTCTGTGCATTTATTCCCGACTTGACTGTTCGTGTTTTTAGCATTATATTGCTATGTCGTGCAGTTATGTGCATAGTCGATGAGCCGCCTCATGGCGACTAACGTGAAGCAAATCCAACCTCTGCCGTCAAGCCAACAATCGGAGGATGACGCCGCGTTCCTGACAGCCATGGGAAAGCAAGTCCGCGACGCGCGCAGACGGCGAGGCATTGCACGCAAGCAGCTCTCGCGCGAGGCGAATGTTTCCGAGCGATATCTTGCACAACTGGAGGGCGGAACAGGTAACGCTTCGATCCTGCTGCTGAGAAACGTCGCGCGCGCGCTTGGGATACCGGTCACCGAGTTGCTCGATCACCGCGACGCTTCGGTCGAGCAGCGTCTGGTCCGGCGCTTCCTCGAGCAGGTACCTGAGCATCAGATGGAAGAAGTGTTGTTCCGTCTTATGCGCGATTTCGGCCGGCACGCGAGCGCGCGCAAGAAACGCGTGGCTCTGGTGGGCCTTCGCGGCGCCGGCAAGACGACCCTGGGGCAAGCCTTGGCGGACGAGTTGCGGTTGCCGTTCGTCGAACTCGATCGCGAGATCGAGGTCGACGCCGGTCTCAGCCTGACCGAAGTATTTTCACTGTACGGCCAGGCGGGTTATCGCCGCATCGAGCGCCGCTGTCTGGAGCGTATCATCCAGACCAACGAGCAGATGGTGATAACCGTGGGTGGCGGTATCGTGACCGAGCCGGAAACGTACAACTTGCTGCTGCTCAACTGTTTCACCGTGTGGGTCAAGGCCTCGCCCGAGGAACATATGGCGCGGGTGGTCGCTCAAGGCGACTTCCGACCGATGCAGGGCAATATGGAAGCAATGCTCGACTTGAAGCGGATTCTCGGCGCGCGGGAGCCTCTGTACCGTAAGGCGGACATAACGTTGAACACTTCGGACGAGGGCGCCCACCAAAGCCTTGCCAAGCTGCGTCAAGCCGTTTCGGTCTGACGGCCGCATAGAGAATCCCGGAGGTATCCATGCAGAACGCGACCACTGCGCCAGAGCGCGAAGCCGAAACCCAGGCCAAACGGCTATACCACTACGACACGCATCCGGACCGGTATGCCCATTGGAAGCTTGCGTTCGCCGGACCGATCGCGACGCTGACCATGAATGTCGACGAAGATCGAGGTCTCAATCCCGGCTACAAACTCAAGCTGAATTCGTACGACCTGGGTGTCGACATCGAGCTCCACGATGCATTGCAGCGTCTGCGCTTCGAGCATCCGCAGGTGCGCAGCGTGATCATCACCAGTGGCAGGGAGCGGGTCTTCTGTTCCGGTGCCAACATCTTCATGCTTGGCCTCTCCACGCACGCGTGGAAAGTCAATTTTTGCAAGTTCACGAACGAGACGCGCAATGGCATCGAGGACGCAAGCGCCCATTCGGGGCTCAAGTTCATCGCGGCCTGCAATGGCACGACCGCCGGCGGCGGGTACGAGCTGGCGCTCGCCTGCGACGAAATCATCCTCATCGACGACCGCTCGTCGGCGGTCAGCCTCCCCGAAGTTCCACTGCTGGGGGTTCTTCCGGGGACAGGCGGCCTTACGCGCATCACAGACAAGCGCCGCGTGCGCCGTGATCATGCCGACATTTTTTGCACACTGGTCGAGGGCGTGCGCGGTCCGCGCGCCAAAGAGTGGCGGCTGATCGACGATTGCGTCAAACCGCAGCAGTTCGCGGACAAAGTGACGAAGCGTGCGCACGAACTGGCGGCGCTCAGTGACCGGCCACCAGACGCCAAAGGTGTCGACCTCGTCCCGCTCCGACGCCGAATCGACGATAGCGGATATCACTACGAATTTATCGACGTGCGCATCGACCGCAAGGCGCGCAACGCGACCGTCATTGTCAGCGCACCGTCCGAGACCTCGCCCGCCGACCTCAGTGGGATCCTCGCGCTCGGAGCGTCGTGGTGGCCGCTCAAGATGGCGCGCGAACTCGACGACGCGATTTTGCTTCTGCGCACGAACGAGCACGACATCGGGACCTGGATTCTCAAGACCACGGGCGATCCGGGGCTTGTCCTCGCCGCGGACACGGCGCTCGAACAGCATCGATCCAACTGGTTCGTACGCGAAACCATCGGCATGCTGCGACGGACATTGGCTCGCCTCGACGTGACCTCGCGCACGTTGTACGCGTTGATCGAGCGTGGGTCGTGCTTCGCGGGTACGCTGATGGAGCTCGCATTGGCTGCGGATCGAAGCTACATGCTCGCCGCCCCTGCCGACGAGGCCGATGCGCCGAAGCTGGTGTTGTCGGGAATGAACTTCGGCGAATATCCGATGGTGAACGGGCTCGCTCGACTTGCCGCTCGCTTCTACAACGAATCGGCGCCGGTGGCACTAGCCAGGGCAACCGCGGGCCGCACGCTCTCGACCGGCGAGGCGCTCGAACTCGGACTTGTCACTGTGACGCCCGACGACCTCGACTGGGCCGAGGAGATCCGCATTGCGCTCGAGGAGCGAGCCAGCATGTCACCCGATGCACTGACCGGCATGGAGGCGAACCTGCGCTTCGGCGTCACGGAAACGATGGCGACCCGCGTTTTCGGCCGCCTCTCCGCGTGGCAGAACTGGATCTTCATTCGGCCGAACGCCGTGGGCGAGTCCGGGGCGCTGAAGGTATTCGGCAGCGGCAACAAGGCCCGCTTCAACTGGGAACGCGTGTAGCGACACCGCGGCACGGCAACCAGCCTCTCCGTCGAAATCCAAGGATGACACGATGAGCATCGACTACAACGAAAAGATTCCGAACAACGTGGGTCTTGCGGGCAACAAGACGTTGCAGCGGGCACTGGAGCATTGGCAGCCCGAGTTCCTGAACTGGTGGGGCGACATGGGGCCCGAAGGAACGAGCACTGCCGACGTCTACCTGCGCACCGCGATCAGCGCGGAGCCCAAGGGCTGGGCCCATTTCGACTATGTAAAGATGCCGGATTATCGTTGGGGCATTTTCCTCGCGCCCGCGGAGGCGGGCCGGAAGGTGAATTTCGGCGTCCATCGGGGCGAGCCGGCGTGGCAGGAAGTGCCCGGCGAATACCGTTCCAACCTTCGACGGCTGATCGTCACCCAGGGCGACACCGAGCCGGCATCGGTCGAGCAGCAGCGTCATCTCGGGCTCACGTGCCCGTCGCTCTACGATATGCGCAACCTGTTCCAGGTCAACGTCGAGGAAGGCCGGCATCTATGGGCGATGGTCTACCTGCTGCACGCCTACTTCGGCCGCGATGGTCGAGAGGAAGCCGAAGCGCTGCTCGAACGCCGCTCCGGTGATGCCGACAATCCTCGCATCCTTGGTGCATTCAACGAGCCTACACCGGACTGGCTCGCGTTCTTCATGTTTACTTACTTCACCGATCGCGACGGCAAGTACCAACTCTGCTCGCTGGCCGAATCAGGCTTCGACCCGCTCGCGCGCACCTGCCGGTTCATGCTCACCGAGGAAGCGCACCACATGTTCGTCGGCGAGTCCGGCGTCGGACGAATCATTCAGCGCACCTGCGAGGTGATGGTCGCGAACAAGGTCGACGATCCGGCGAAGATCCGCGCGCTCGGGGTCATCGACCTGCCGACGATCCAGCGTTACCTGAATTTCCATTTCAGCGTGACGATGGATCTGTTCGGCGCCGACGTTTCGTCAAACGCTGCAACCTTCTACTCGACCGGGCTGAAGGGGCGTTTCGACGAAACCAAGATCGATGACGACCATATGCTCGGCAACGCGTCCTACCCCGTGCTGGAAGTGAAGGAGGGCCATCTAGCCATTGCGCAGGCGCCGGCGTTGAACGCGCTCAACGAGAAACTGCGCGACGACTATGTTCGCGACGCAGCGGCAGGCGTCGAACGCTGGAACAAAGTCATCGAAAAACACGGCGTCAGCTTCCGCCTCAAGGTTCCGCACAAGGCCTTCCATCGAAGGATCGGCCCGCTCGCCGCCGCCAATATCGATCCCGATGGCCAGGTCATTTCGCCAAACGCCTGGACCGCTAACGCCGACCGCTGGCTGCCCAGCGCCGCGGATCGCAAGTTTGTCGCGTCGCTCATGGGCCGTGTTGCCGACGCGGGGAAATTCGCGAACTGGATCGCTCCACCATCCCGCGGCATCAACAACCAGCCGGTGGACTTTGAGTACGTCCGGTTCAATTAAATGACCAACAGCGTAGGTCAAGTGCAGATGCTCCGTCAGCATGTCATCGATCCGGAGATCTGCATCCGCTGTAACACGTGCGAGGAGACGTGCCCATCACACGCGGTCTCTCACGACTCCCGCAACTACGTCGTTGATCCCGCCAAATGCAACTTCTGCAACGAATGCATCTCGCCTTGTCCGACGGGCGCCATCGATAACTGGCGCCAGGTCGACAAGTCAAAACCGTACACGCTGGCCGAGCAGCTAGGGTGGGACAGTCTTCCAGCGCAGACTGAGGCCGATGCTCACACCGATATCGAGATGCCCGTCGATGTGGCACAGATCACCTCGGTCGCCACGGCGGGCCAGGGCGGCGAGGTCTTTCCTCCGTGGTCCGCGGCGCACCCCTACGTCAACATCTATACGCTCCAGAAGCCGGCCATCGCAACGGTCAGCGGGAACTTCCGGCTGACGGCGGATGACGCCAGCAGCGACGTGCGGCATATCGTCCTCGACTTCGCCGGCACCACGCTTCCCGTCCTGGAAGGGCAGACGATCGGCATCCTGCCGCCCGGATCGGACGCAAGCGGGAAGCCGCACCATGTACGCTTGTACTCGGTCGCGAGCCCACGCGACGGTGAACGACCGCGGTACAACAACCTGTCGCTGACGGTGAAGCGCGTCACCGAGGATCACGAGGGCAGACCTGTCACCGGCGTCGCCTCGAACTATCTGTGCGATCTCGCCAAGGGGGATGAGGTCAAAGTGGTGGGTCCCTACGGCACCACGTTCCTGATGCCCAATCATCGCGGGTCGACCCTGCTGATGATTTGCACCGGCACCGGTTCTGCGCCGATGCGCGCGATGACCGAGCGGAGGCGGCGCCGGTTCGCGCTCAAGGAGGGCGGCGAATTGATCCTGTTCTTCGGCGCCCGCACGGAGCAGGAGTTGCCGTATTTCGGCCCGCTCATGAAGCTGCCCAAAGAGTTCATTGACATCAACTTCGCGTTCTCGCGCTTGCCTGGCGAGCCGAAGTGCTACGTGCAGGACAAGATTCGCGAGCGAGGTGCGGACGTGGCGCGAGTGCTCGCCGATGACAACTGCTACATATACATTTGCGGCCTGAAAGGCATGGAGCTGGGGGTCGACGAAGCGTTTCGCGACGTATGCCTTCGACACAAGATGGATTGGACCACGATGCTTCCTGAGCTTCGAGCGCAAGGACGCTACCACGTCGAGACTTACTGACCCGCGGGCGGCGGTTTGCTGGTTCCCGAGTACGGGTCGTAGTTCCAGAAAGCTTCAACCGCGCACTAGCATTCCCCCGTCGTATTCCCTTTGAGATGCAACGCCCGTGCGTAGAGACGCTTGCGCGGAGCACCCGTCTGCGCCGCCGCGATACGTACGGCCTGGGCTAAAGGCAGTTCAGCGAGCAGCGTCAATAGTATCGCGTCGTGCGCGGCGGTTAGATCAGAAAGGGGTGCGCTTGCCGGCGCGTCGACGATGACCACGAATTCGCCTCGCTGCCGGTTGGCATCGTCTTCGACCCATCCGCACGCGTCGCCGAGCAGGCATCGGTGAATCGACTCGAACCGTTTGGTAAGTTCACGCGCGATGACGACCTCGCGCCCAGTACCGAGTGTCGTAGCCAGCGCTGCAAGGGTCGCCTGGATGCGATGCGGTGCTTCGTAGAACACCAGTGCAAACGGCACTGCGGCAAGCCGTTCTAGCGCCGTCCGCCGCGCGGCGGCCGTCGCGGGCAGAAATCCGACGAATAACCATTTCGCTGCCTCGAGTCCGGAAGCCGAAAGCGCTGCGGTCACCGCGCTGGGTCCGGGCACGGGGACCACCGCGAATCCCGCGCCGCGCACCGCGCGCACCAACGCAGCGCCGGGATCGCTGATCGCCGGCGTTCCAGCGTCGCTGACCAGCGCGACGCTTTTTCCTGCACCGAGCATTTTGATGATCTCCGTCGCCCGTCGTCGCTCGTTGTGCTCGTTGAGACTCAACAGCTGGGCGCGAATGCCATGGTGTGCGATAAGTACGCCGGTCACCCGCGTATCCTCGGCCATGATCACGTCGGCCTGACCGAGGACGTCGAGCGCGCGCAAGGTGATGTCGCGCAGATTCCCGATCGGAGTCGCGACCACATATAATGTCCGGCCGAGCGCTGGCAACGGCTCCCCTCTGGTCATTGCGCTGTCCATTCGATGGCCTCGACATTCGATTCGGCGCGCCCGCGCCGGGCAACAATCGCTGCACTGAGCGTGTTGCTGCTCGTCGCGGCGTGTTCCTCGGCGCCGCCATTGTCCGGCGCGCGCGCCACGACGGCAACCGGCGCACCACCGGCAACGACCGTCTCTCCGGCCAAGCCATTGCCGCCGTCGCCGCCAACCGCCGCACCTCCCGTGCCGAGCGTGACGATAGCCGCTGTGCCCGCGCCGCCCGAGATCCGGCCCGTAGCGCCCGTCGTGAGCAGCCCCCCGGTGCACAGCGACACGATCGCGTTGATACTTCCGCTCGAGTCGCCGACGTACGGGCGTGCCGCCGAAGCCGTCAAGGCCGGATTCCTCGCGGCAGCAGCGCGCGCGGGAAGCAGCTCGCGCGTGCGCGTTATCGGCCATGGCGACGACGGCGTGCTGCCTGCGATCGCTTCGGCGCAGGCGTCAGGCGTCGCCCTCGGCGTCGGACCGTTGACGCGCGACGACCTCAAGACGGTGCTTGCGATGGCGCCGTCGCGGCCGCGCCTGCTCGCTCTGAATCAATCGGATGAGGGAACGGCGCTGCCACCCGATACGTACAGTTTGGCCTTGTCGGTCGATAGCGACGCGGCTTTGCTGGCACGCACGGCGCGCGCCGACGGCGCCCGCACGATCGCATTGGTCGCAGCCGACGGCCCGCTGCAGCAGCGCTTTGTCGCGGCGTTCGAGGCCGAGTGGCGGCGCGGTGGCGCAAGCCCTCCCCGCGTCTACCACTTCGACCCGAATCCGGAGATGCTGGGGTTGCTCCGGCGTGAAATCACGGCCCGGCCAACCGATGCGGTGGTGCTCGCCGTAGATGGCGACTATGCGGCGCTTACAAAATCGTTCATGCCGCCAGGGCCCGTGTATGCGATCAGCCAGATCGCCGACGACCTGCCGTCGCCGATTTCACACGATCTCGACGGCGTGCGTTACGTCGAGATTCCATGGTTGGCCGATCCCGCCGATCCGACTTTGGCCGCTTTGCCGCGAGCCAACCTGGGCAATCCGGTCTCCGAACGACTGTACGCACTCGGGCTGGATGCGTTCGCGCTCGCGCAAATGCTCGCCGAGCCGGTTCCGCCTACGAGCGTCGAAATCAACGGCGCAACCGGGCATCTTTCGTTGACGCCGTCTCGCTCTTTCGCGCGCCAGGGGCGCCTGATGGAAATCCGCGACGGTCGCGCGCAACCATATCCGGCGCAATGAGCCGGGGCGCCGCAGCCGAAGCGCTGGCCGCCGAATTCCTGGTCACACGCGGATTGGTCATCGTGGTGCGCAACTACCGTTGCCGAAGTGGCGAAATCGATCTGATCGCGCGGGATTGCGACACGCTGGTGTTCGTCGAGGTTCGCCTGCGCAGCAGTGCAGCTTTCGGAGGCGCAGCTGCCAGCATCACCGCAAGCAAGCGCCAACGCATCGCGTGCGCGGCGAGGCACTATCTGGGTAAGCTGGGCCACGAGCCGCCGTGTCGTTTCGATGCGATTCTTCTCGATGCGCTGGATTCAGAGCGCATCGAATGGCTGCGGAACGTCGACGTTTGAGCTTGCGGGAGACCGCCAGCCGAAAATTGCTACAATCGCGGCTTCGCGAGCACCCTTATGCCGATCGATACAACGCAACGCATCCGCGCGCACTTTGCCGAAAGCGCTGAACTCAAACTTGCCGCTGTCAACGGCTTGGCTCCGCTCATAGCGCGTGCAGCCGGGCTGATGACCGAGTGTCTGCTTGCCGACGGCAAGCTGCTGGCCTGCGGCAACGGCGGCTCGGCCGCCGACGCCCAGCACTTCGCCGCCGAAATGGTCGGCCGCTTCGAGCGCGAGCGCCCTGAGTTGCCGGCGATCGCGCTCACCACCGACACGTCGATCCTGACCGCGGTGGCCAACGACTATGATTTTGCGCAGATCTTCTCCAAGCAGGTTCGGGCGCTGGGTCGCGCGGGGGACGTGTTATTGGCCATCTCGACGTCTGGCAACTCGGCGAACATATGCGCGGCAGTCGCTGCGGCGCACGAGCGCGAGATGCGCGTGGTTGCACTCACCGGAAAGGGTGGCGGCAAGATGAGCGACCTGCTGGCGGAAGACGATGTCCACATATGTGTTCCGCACTCGACCACGACCCGCATCCAGGAAGTGCACCTCCTGACGATCCATTGCCTGTGCGACGCCATCGACACGAGTCTTTTGGGAGACGAAGCCTGATGGGCCGGGGGATTGCGCGCGCCGCCAGGACACTCGTGCTGATGAGCATGGTGGTGCTGTCGCAGAATGCATGTGTGCCGCTCCTGGTAGGAGGTGCAATCGCCGGCAGCGCCGTAGTCGCCACAGATCGGCGAACGATGGGCGCGCAGCTCGACGACGAAGTCATCGAGAACAAGAGCGCGAGCGCGATCCGCGAACGCTTCAAGGGTGATTTTCACGTCAATGTCACGAGCTTCAACGGCGTTGTGCTCCTGACCGGTGAAGTCCCCGCCGAGACTGCAAAAGCCGAAATTGGCGAAATGCTACGGACGACGCCAAAAGTGCGCGCCGTGCAGAACGAGTTGGTCGTGGGTCCCGTCACTGACCTCCAATCGCGCAGCAATGACACGCTCATCACGTCGAAGGTCAAGGCGCGGTTCGTCGAAGCGGGGAAATTCCAGGTCACCTACGTCAAGGTCGTTACCGAGCACGGTGTTGTCTACCTGATGGGCATCGTGCTCCACGATGAAGGCGACGCGGCGACCGAGATCGCGCGCACGACCAGCGGCGTGCAGCGCGTCGTCAAGGTGTTCGAGTACGTTGGCTAATGCCGACGCCGGGATTCGCCGCGAAAATCGCGACCGCCGGGACTCTGGCGGGACGCATCGCGGCGCTCTCGCGTCCGCTGGTGTTCACCAACGGCGTGTTCGATATCCTGCATCGCGGCCACGTCACGTACCTCGACCATGCGCGCAGCCTCGGCGCGACGCTCGTGGTTTGCGTCAACAGCGACGCTTCGGCGCGGCGACTGGACAAAGGCGTCGGCCGGCCGCTCAATCCTCTTGAAGACAGGCTCGCGGTGATTGCGGCGCTCGAATCGGTGAATCTGGTGATTGCATTCGATCAAGATACTCCGCTTGCTCTCGTGCTCGCCTGTCGGCCCGACATCATCGTAAAAGGCGGCGATTACAGCGTCGAAACCACCGTAGGTGCAACCGAGGTGATCGGCTGGGGTGGGCGCTTCGTAGCCATTCCCCTGGTGCCCGGTCGATCGACGTCGCAACTCGTTGCCCGAATTCGTGGAGCCGCGTAGCGCCCTGATATACTTCACAATTCGCTAGGTCGTTTCCATGTACCACAACATCGACGCGGCGCGCTTGCAGGCCATGCTCGACGCGACAGCGCCGCCGCAATTGGTCGACGTACGCACTGCCGCGGAAGTTGCCAGGGGAGCAATCGCAGGTGCGCTGCATATCGAGCTCGCGACGCTGCCCGCGCGAATGGCGGAGCTCGATCCTGCGACGCCTTATGTGTTCTATTGCCTGTCGGGCGGACGTTCAGCTCAGGCGTGCGGATACTTGGCGCAGCGCGGCTTCGGTCAGCTATACAATCTCGAGGGCGGGATTGCCGCATGGGGACGCGCCGGATTTCCTGTTACCGGCTGAGGAATCACGATGGACCAAGCAATGCAGATCGATCGCGAAGTGGATGCAAGAGGCCTCAACTGCCCGTTGCCGATTTTGCGCACCAAGAAGACTTTGAACGACATGGTCAGCGGGCAGGTCGTGCGCATCCTGGCAACCGATCCCGCGTCGGTACGCGATTTCGAAGCTTTCGCGCGGCAAACCGGCAACCAGCTGGTGCAACAGAGCGAGCAGGACGGCGCGTTCGTGTTCCTGCTCCGCAGAAAATAGTCGCGCCCGCTGCAGAAAGACGAACAAGCATGTCCGCGGACAACCCTGGTGTTCTCGAACTCACCGAGGACAACTTCGCGCCGTCGATCAACGATCACCCGTTCGCGGTCGTGGATTTCTGGGCGCCGTGGTGCGCGCCTTGCCGCGCATTTGCGCCAACATTTGCAGCCGCGGCAGCTAAGCATCCCGACGTGCTGTTTGCGAAGGTGAATACCGAGGATCAGCAGGCGATCGGCGCGAATTTCAACATTCGCTCGATTCCGACGTTGATGATTTTCCGCAACAACATCATTGTCTACGCGGAGGCTGGCGCCCTTCCCGCACGCGCGCTCGATCAGGTCATCGACTCGGCGCGTGCGCTCGACATGGATCAGGTCCGACGCGAAGTCGAGGCCCAGGCTGCGGCCGCCTCGCCAAACGCGTCGGGGTAGTTCCGGTCGTTCCTAGCGCCGATAGCGGTTGATGAAGTCGGCGACGATGCCGCGCTGGCTTTTCTCGACGGCCGCATCGAGAGTCTTGTCCAGGGGATCGTATTGAGCCGCCTTGCGAAAGGCCGCGATCGCCTCTTGGTGATAGCCCTGCGCCTCGAGCGCATAGCCCAGGCATCGCCATGGTTCGGCATTCCAGAATTCCAGCTCTGACCAAGCGCGGCATAGCTCGCCGGCACGTCGCCAGTTGCCCGCGCGCAGCATGCGCGGCCCTTCACCCCGCAGCAGGGAAAGGCGCGCCTGCCGTTCCGCAAAAAGCGCAGCGGTGTCGTCATCGTTGACCGACCCCAAGAAAGGCGGTTGCGACGGAGAGATGGTGGCGGCAAGGCTGCGCCCGATCGAGCCGATCCTGCCGACATCCCCCTGGAAGCCGCGCTTCAACAACGCGGGCGGCGAAGGCACCCACGTGATGATCGCATCCTTGGTCGCCGCAATCGACTCCGCCATGGGCTCGTGCCACGCAACGCCATATAGCCATAACATCGCCGCCAGCCCGACGCCGCCCGTCGTGAGGTTGAGCACGCCCGGCGGGCTATGCGTGACTAGGCAGTCCTCGGCAAAATCCCAATCCGTCTCGCCATTCTGAGAGATTTTCTCGTACGCGACTGCGATCAGGATCGGTGCAAGAAGAGGGAATCCGCCGGCCACGCCTTCCCACCAGACGCGGAAAGCACGACGCAACGCGCGACGTAACTGCGCCTGCACGTCGCGCTTTGCGTATGCATCGCTGATCGAAAATTGCAGATAGACGCCGAACAGCCACTTGCCTGGCGTCTGCTGCAGCGAAGCGATCAACAGCGCCTCGATCGGTATCCAACTCAGCGTGATCACGATTGGCGCAAACAGCGGGTGGCCGATCCAGAACGCGGTCTCGTCGCCGACCACGCCGGCGCCGTGCAACGTCGACAGGAGCAATGCCAGCACCAGACCCCAGATCGCATAGTCGAACAGTCGAGCGGCGAGTCTGTTCGCCGGCCGCGGCTCGCTAGTGCGCCCGGCCTTGGCGCGCTCCAGCTCCGCCATGCGCAGCTGGAAGATCCAGCTCGCATCTTCCTGCGGTGTGTCGGTGCCGAGGAACACGCTCTTTTCGCGTCGCCAATTGAGGATCGCGAGATCGGTTTGCGGCAGGAGCGCAGGTTCCACGACAACCTTGCGCCGGCGCACCCACGCGACGCCATGCACGACCCCGTAGACCAGCGACAGCACGAGGAGTGTGAGAGTCAGCAGCACGAGCACCTGCTTCGCGACTGGCACGGCATCGGTCGGCGTGACAAACACGATCGCCGCCGCGATGAACGCGGCGAACAGGAGGCACAGCGCGAGATGCCCCATGGTCGACCGGCCGAACGACGCTACGCGCTCTGTCAGTCCGGGATGGTGCAGATGCTTTTCGGGCGCGGTGTCAGGTTGTGTAAGCACTTTCTCATCGGCGACATCAATGACGTCGTCGTGCGACGCGCTTCCCTGGCCGGTGGCAGCGACATTGCTGACGAAGTGGGCGATGCGTTGCTCGGTGTTGGCCTCGGTGGTGACAGCGAGTTCCTGGTCGTAATGCAGCCGATGGTCCGGGTGGCTCAGTATGCGGCTGGCATGATTGATAAAACGAAGCGCTTCTTCGACATTGCCTTGCCCGTCGCGAGTTTTTGCGTAGTATTTTCTGATCAGGCGACGCAGTGCGGCCCGCACTTCCTCGTCGGCGGCACCCTGTGGCACTCCCAGTGCTTCGTATAGCGTCGCTTTCATGCCCCGATCCTGGGCCGGATACATTGTTGTGACATTGGAATATTCCGGTAAATGCGGGCCCAATGCAAGTCATCGCTCCAACTGCGCCAAATGGCGCAGCAGCCAGGTGGCGCTGGACGGCAGACGGTGCCGCCCTGCGTCAGGCAGCGAAGCTTGATCGCGCCGGGCCGTGGCGACGGTGGACAAAAAAAAAGCGGCCCGAAGGCCGCCTTGCAAACCGCAGGGGAGCTTATTGCCCTTGTTTTGTCTCCTGCCTGCCGTCGTGATGTGCGAGCTTCTCGCGAATACGCGCCGACTTGCCGGACCGGTCGCGAAGATAATAGAGCTTGGCGCGGCGTACGTCGCCCTTGCGCTTCACTTCGATGCTCGCGATCAACGGAGAGTACGTCTGAAACGTGCGCTCGACGCCCTCGCCACTCGAAATCTTGCGTACGACAAACGAGGAATTGAGACCGCGATTGCGCTTTGCGATCACCACGCCCTCGAAGGCCTGCACGCGCTTGCGCTCGCCTTCGACGACGCTGACGCTGACGACGACGGTATCGCCCGGTGAAAACGCGGGCAGGGTCTTGCCCAGACGTGCGATTTCTTCTTTTTCCAGCGTATCGATGATGTTCATTGCCGCTTCCTTTCGTTCGTTGGCCCGTGGCCTTGCGCGCAGAGCAGGGCTTGCCTGATGCGTGCGGTTTATTGTCGATTACCGCTACCTCAATCGGTCACGCTTGAATTCTCACGCTTGAATTCTTCCAGCAACTTCACTTCCTCCGCGGTCAGGGACAGGACGGCCAGCAAATCCGGCCGCCGCAGCCACGTCCGCCCCAGCGCCTGCTTGTGTCGCCACCGCGCCACAGCGGCGTGGTCTCCCGAGAGCAGTACTGATGGCACCATCATGCCCTCATACACTTCCGGACGCGTGTAGTGCGGGCAATCGAGCAGGCCGCCGACGAACGATTCCTCATTCTTCGACTGTGCGTCGTTCAGCACGCCCGGCATCTGTCGCACCACAGCATCGATCAGTAACAACGCCGGCAGCTCACCGCCGGACACCACAATATCGCCGATTGCTATCTCTAGATCGGCCTCGCGTTCGATGACGCGCTCGTCGATGGCTTCATAACGCCCCGACACCAGAATCAAACCTGGTTCCCCCGCAAGTTCAGCAACCCGCCCGTGCCGCAGCGGCTCCCCTTGCGGCGTCAGGCAAATCACCTTCGGCCGGTCGACCCCTACAGCAGCCAGTGCAGCTCGCGCCGCATTTATCGCACGCACCAACGGCTCCGCCAACATCACCATGCCGGGGCCACCGCCATACGGCCGATCGTCTACGCTACGGTAGGCGTCATTCGCAAATTCACGCGGATTGCGGCAGGCCAGCGCCCACAGGCCTCGCTCCAGCGCCCTCCCTGTTACCCCGTACTGCGCGGCGTTGAGCACCATTTCGGGGAACAGCGTGACGACTTCGATCCGCATCGCTTCGTCCGCATCGCGACCGCCGCGCGGCAGTCAAAAATCCTCAAAAATCCAGCTGCCAGTCGACCCATACCTTGCGCGCCGAGGCGTCGATTGAGTCGAGATACGCCGCCACCAACGGGATCAACCGTTCCCGCCCGTGCTCGCCTGCGACTCGCAACACCGCGTGCGCCGCCGTGTCCAGTACTCCCGCGACGGTGCCGACTTGCTCACCGAGCCGATTCACCACGGTGAAGCCGATCAGGTCCCCCCAGTAAATCTCGCCCTTGCGCAACTTCGGTAACTTCGCGCGCGGCACGCCGAGCAACGCACCGCGCCACGACGCCGATGATTCCCGGTCCGTCAACCCTTCGAACTCAACCAGCAGCGTGTCCGCGTGGATCCGTGCCGACACTACCGCCAGCTCTTTCCAGGCGCCCTGCCCACCCCGCGCTGCAAGCCACCATCGATCGTAGTCGAGGAGCGTATCGGGTGACGCGGTATACGGTCTCGCCTTTAGCCAGCCTTTGATGCCGTAGGGGCCGAGAATGCGCCCCATCACCACGATCTCGACTGTGCCGTTTTGCTCGATGCGCTTGGTTGACTTAGGCAGCGGTCGCCGGTGCAACAGTCTTGGCGGCGGACGCTCGTTTCACGAGGCCTGCGACCGTGTCGGACAGCTTCGCGCCCTTGTGCTTCCAGTGCTCGACGCGGTCCAGTGCGAGACGCAGCGCCTCTTCGCTTTCGCCGGCGATCGGATTGTAAAAGCCGACGCGCTCGATGAAGCGTCCGTCGCGGCGATTGCGCGAGTCGGCAACAACGATATTGAAAAACGGGCGCTTTTTAGCGCCGCCTCGGGCAAGCCGGATGACGACCATGATGTGTTCCTGGTGAAGCCGAAAAAAGACGTTGATTATACGACGAAATCGGAGCGCATAGCAACCGGCGGGCGGGTCGGAATGGGCGCGGTTGCCACCAGGCAAAGGTAGGGCCAGCAGGTCTCAGCGCAGCCCGGGCAAGACTCCCTTGAGCCCTCGCAGCATCTTTTGCATGCCGCCCTTCGCGACCATCTTCATCATCTTCTGCGCCTGCTCGAATTGCGCGAGCAGCCGGTTCACCTCCTGCACACTGACGCCGGCGCCACTTGCGACGCGGCGCTTGCGTGAGGCTTTGAGCAGCTCGGGTTTAGCGCGCTCCGCGGGCGTCATCGAGTTGATGATTGCTTCCTGCCTGCGAATCAACTTGTCGTCGACCTGCGAACCTTGGGCGGCGCGCGCGAGTTCGGCTGGAAGCTTGTCGAGCAGCCCCTGCATACCGCCCATCTTGCGCATCTGGCCGATTTGCGCCTTGAAATCCTCGAGGTCGAAGCCCCTTCCCGACCTTACCTTCTTTGCCAGCTTTTGCGCTTCTTCGACATCGACCTGCCGGTGCACGTCTTCGATGAGCGTGAGCACATCACCCATGCCGAGAATGCGCGATGCCATGCGATCCGGGTGAAACACTTCCAGCCCGCTGATCTTTTCCGACACGCCGACAAACTTGATCGGAGCGCCCGTCACGCTGCGCACGGACAGTGCAGCGCCTCCGCGCGCATCGCCATCGAGCTTGGTCAGGACGATGCCCGTTAGAGGAAGCGCCGCAGCGAAGGCCTTCGCGGTGTTGACGGCGTCCTGGCCCTGCATTGCATCGACCACGAACAGCGTTTCGATCGGGTTCGTTGCGCCGTGCAACTGCGCGATTTCGCGCATCATGGCTTCATCGATCGCAAGTCGCCCCGCGGTATCGATGATGACCACGTCGCAATAATGCTTGCGCCCCCAGTCCAGCGCAGCCTTGGCGATCGCTAGCGGCTGTTCGCCGACGTGTGACGGAAAGAATTCGGTACCGACTTGTGCCGCGAGCGTCTGCAGCTGTGCGATCGCCGCCGGACGATAGACGTCGCAGCTCACCAGCAGCACCTTTTTCTTCAGGTCGTCCTTGACGAGGCGAGCGAGTTTGGCTGCGCTGGTGGTTTTGCCCGCGCCCTGCAAGCCGGCCAGCAACACAACCGCCGGCGGCGTCGTGGCAAAATTAAGGGGTACCGCCGCCCCGCCCATCAGGCCGGCCAACTCGCGTTGGACGACGCCGATCAGCGCCTGCCCGGGCGTAAGCGACCCTGCCACTTCCTGGCCGACAGCCTTGACGCGCACCGCGCCGATGAATTCCTTCACGACCGGAAGCGCGACGTCGGCTTCCAGAAGCGCCATGCGAACTTCGCGCAATGCGTCGTCGATATTGGCGTCCGTAAGCCGCGCTTCGCCGCGCAGGCTCTTCACAACGCGGCCGAGCCGCTGAGTCAGATTTTCGAGCATGGGATGACGTGCGAAAGTGCCGCTGCCGCACCGGGAAAGACCAGGCGCGTGGTGTACACTCGTCGCGCTGCAATGAAAGCGTCGATGATTCTACTCTACGTGCCGGTGGCCATCGCCTATCTCGCGGCGGCCTGGATCGAATGGCGACGACTCGCGCTGCCGGGCACGCGCGACTCCGCCTTGATCGCGGTGCTTACGTTCTGGCTCCCTCCCTTGGCGATCGGAAGCCACGCGCTCCTGATAGCCGACACCGTTGTCACTCCCGATGGCCTCGACCTGAGCCTCGCCAACGCCATGTCCGCGGTCGAATGCCTGATTGCATTGATCGCCTGGCTGGGGACACTGTCGCGCGCGTTACCGGGCGTGGCAGCGATCGCATATCCGGTCGCGGCTGCCGGCGCTGCGTTGCCGGCGCTGATCCCGAGCACGCATCGCTTTTCCTTCACCGCAGAACCCTGGGCAGCGCTGCACATCGCAGTCGCGCTGGTCGCATATGCGTTGCTGATCGTCGCGGCCCTGCAGGCGCTCGTCCTCACCGGCCTCGAACGACGGTTGCACCGTGGCTTGCCCGAGCCTGGTGCAGCGACGTTGCCGCCGCTGCTGACGCTGGAGCGATTCCTGTTTCGCGTTGTTACCGCAGGCTATGTGCTGTTGACACTGACGCTGATCAGCGGCGTGCTGTTTTCCGAGCAGTTGTTCGGCAAAGCGCTGACCTACAGCAACAAGATCATATTTTCGGTCCTCAGCTGGATCGTTTTCGGCGCGCTTCTCTATGGCCGAAAGCGCTATGGCTGGCGCGGGCGGACCGCGCTCAACTGGATCATGGCCGGCAGCGTCCTTCTATTGCTCGCGTATGTCGGCAGCAAGCTGCTCCCTGAATCGGTCTTCGGGGCGTAGCCGCGCGAGAGGCCGGCGCAGGGCCCCGCACAGCGGGGATAGGACACCGGCGGGCGGAGCAGGGGCCCCGCGCAGGGCGCGGGGATGCGACCCCGGCGGTGGAGAAGTCGGCGACTCGCGATGCAAACCAGGCGACGCTCGCGCAGAGCCGGCACGGGGAATTGCGAGTCGCGGCTGCGGCCGACGTAAGACGTATCCATTCGTGGTGGCGATCCAAGGAGGCCGCCGGACGGCCACGGTGCGAGGGACAACCTTGACAGCGTCCCGCACCGGCCAAATACTCGATCTCATATCGTAACGGCTGGTTGCTGTTTGGACGCCATCCCTCTTCGCACGCTTCTGGTCGCGCTCGCGATCCTGCTCGTCCTTTCCGGCTTCTTCTCGATCGCCGAAACAGCGATGATGGCGGTCAATCGCTATCGGCTGCGCCATCGAGCCAAGCAGGGGCAACGCGGTGCCAAGCTCGCCGTCGCTCTGCTTGCGCAAACCGACCAGCTGCTTGGCGTCATCCTGCTCGGCAACACGCTTGTCGCTGCGGGCGCGGCCACGATCACCGCCGTGATCACCAAGCGCCTATTCGGCGAAGGCGAACTGGCCCTTGCTCTTGGCACCGTAGTCATATCGTTCGCGCTACTGGTATTTTCCGAAATCACGCCGAAAGTGCTCGGTGCTGCGCACGCGGATCGGCTGGCGCCGCTGGTCAGTTATGTGCTCGCGCCGATGCTGCGCTTGGCAACCCCTGTCGTCTGGTTCGTCAACCTGTTCGTCCAGGGCCTGCTCAGGCTGTTCCGCTTGCAGCCAGTGGCGGGCGCGGAGGCACCTTTGTCACAGGAAGAAATCCGCAGCCTGGTACTCGAGGGCCATTACTTCCGCGGCAAGCACCGGGCAATGCTCGCCAACCTGTTCGACCTCGACACGATTACGGTGGACGATGTGATGACGCCACGCAGCCAGATCGAGGCGATCGACCTCGCCGCCAAGGACACGCTGCTCGCGCAACAGCTGGCGACAAGCTACCACACACGGCTGCCAGCGTTCGAAGGAGGAATGGACAACATCGTCGGAATCGTCCACCTGAAGCAGGTCTTGCGGCTCCAGCAGGCCGGCGAACTCGACTCCGAACATCTGCGCACGACTTTGCGCGCATCGTATTTCGTGCCCGCGGGCACGCCGCTATTGACGCAACTGCATCAGTTCCAGGTCGATCGGCAGCGGCTCGGGCTTGTCGTCGACGAATACGGCGAGCTGCAGGGATTGGTGTCGCTAGAGGATATTTTGGAGGAAATCGTCGGCGAATTCACGACGCAGGCCCCGGGGGGCGCCGAGGGCTACCAGCGCGGCCCGGACGGAAGCATCGTCGTCGATGGGCTGGCTCCGTTGCGCACCCTCAACCGCAAGCTGGGGACCACGTTTCCGCTGGAGGGCCCGAAAACGCTGAGCGGGCTCCTGGTGGAAAAGCTTGGGGAAATTCCCGAGGCCGGTGTGAGTCTTGCCCTGTCCGGCCAAGGTGTCGAAATCCTGCAAGTGCAGGACCGCGCGATCAAGGTCGTCCGACTGCTGCCGCCCGTGGGACGCGCCGGACCGGCGCCTTTACAAAGCACAGGCGAGCAGGCATCATCAATAAGTTAACTTTTATGCGCCTGGAATAAGCCCTTAAGCCGGCCACCGACGATGGCAACTACCGCTCCACCGCGCACTATCAGCGGTCTCGCACGGGCCATGGTTCAGCACGGCCTGTTGACGGAATTCGACGCCGACACACTGCAGACCCAGGCGCAGGCCGCCAATATCGGGTTTGTCGAACAGATCCTCGTCAGCAAGAAGATGAGTTCGTCGCAGGTCGCGGTGTTCGCGTCGCGCGCCTTCGGCGCACCCTTGCTCGACCTGACCGGTTTCGACTTCGACCTGATCAACAAGGAACACGTCGACGCGAAGATCGCGGCGACGCGCCGCGTCCTGCCGCTGCAAAAGCGCGGCAATCGGCTGTTCGTGGCCGTCTCCGATCCCGCAAACCTGCAGGCGCTTGACGAGGTGCGGTTCAAGACCAATCTCGTCGTCGATCCGGTGGTGGTCGAAGACGACAAGCTCGGCAAGGCGATTGAGAAGGTCATCGAAACGCTGGGCAAGACGCTCAAGGATCTTGTCGACGACAGCGATCTCCTCGAGGTCGACCTCGAGCGCAGCAACGTCGCAAGCGACGAGGAAAACCAGGAGGTCGAAGACGCGCCGGTCGTCAAGTACATCCAGAAGATACTGCTCGACGCGATCGCCACCGGCGTGTCGGATATTCACTTCGAACCATACGAAAAGTTTTACCGGATCCGCTACCGGCTGGACGGAATCCTCAAGGAAATCGCCCAGCCACCGCTCGTCATCAAGGACAAGATGGCGTCACGCATCAAGGTGATCTCCAAGCTCGACATCTCCGAAAAGCGCGTGCCGCAGGACGGTCGCATGAAGCTAGTACTGTCGAAAAACCGCTCGATCGATTTCCGCGTCAGTACCCTGCCCACGCTGTACGGCGAAAAGATAGTGCTGCGTATTCTCGACCCTGCCGGCGTCAAGCTCGGTATCGAGGCTCTGGGGTACGAGCCCGACCAGCAGAAAATGCTGCTGAGCGCGATCGAGCGGCCGTATGGGATGATCCTGGTTACCGGGCCAACAGGCAGTGGTAAGACCGTGTCGTTGTACACGTGCCTTAATTTGCTCAACAAGCCCGGCATCAACATCGCCACGGCCGAAGATCCTGCCGAAATCCAGCTGGCTGGAGTCAATCAGGTCAATGTGAACGAAAAAGCGGGCCTCACGTTCGCCAACGCGCTGCGCGCGTTCCTGCGCCAGGATCCTGACATCATCATGGTCGGCGAAATCCGCGATCTGGAGACTGCCGATATTTCGATCAAAGCTGCCCAAACGGGTCACCTTGTACTGTCCACGCTGCATACGAACGACGCCCCGGCGACGTTGATGCGGCTGGCCAACATGGGCGTCCCGGCCTTCAACATTGCATCCAGCGTCATCCTGATCACCGCGCAGCGTCTGTGCCGAAAACTCTGCCCCCAATGCAAAAAAGCGGAAGACATCCCGCCGGAAGCCTTGCTCCAGGCCGGTTTCGCCGAACAGGACCTCGATGGTTCATGGCAGGCCTACGGACCGGTAGGCTGCGACCTCTGTCTGAATACAGGGTACAAGGGACGGGCCGGAATCTACGAAGTGATGCCCATCACCGACGAGATGCGACAGGTCATCATGCGCAATGGCACGGTTCTTGATATAGCTGAGCAGGCACGCAAGGAAGGCGTACGCAATCTACGCCAATCGGGACTGCTCAAAGTCAAGCAGGGCATGACTTCCCTCGAGGAAATCGAGGCCGTAACCAATGAATAGCAACGCGTAACCGCAACGGGATCCGCCATGGCCACCGCAACCACCGCTCCACGCCGCGTCCAGCGCAAGGAAGTCAAGGAATTTACGTACCTTTGGGAGGGATTCGACCGCAACAACCGCAACGTTCGCGGCGAGATGAAGGCCGCTTCCGAAACGGTCGTCACGACGAATCTGCGGCGGCAGGGCATTCGAATCGTCAAGCTCCGCCGGCAGACCTTCAGGGGCGGCAGCAAGGTCAATGAAAAAGACATCACGTTCTTCACGCGGCAGTTGGCGACGATGCTCAAGGCGGGTGTGCCCCTGCTGCAAGCATTCGAAATCGTCGCGCGCGGTCACAAGAACGCGCGTTTCTCACGGCTGATGATGGATATCAAGGGCAGGGTCGAGGCGGGGTCCAGTCTGTCGCAAGCCTTTCGCGAACATCCGGCGCATTTCGACGCGCTCTATTGCAACCTTGTCAACGCCGGCGAGACGGCGGGCATGCTCGACGGCATCCTCGACCGCCTGGCGACATACCAGGAAAAAATCCTCGCGATCAAGAGCAAAATCAAGTCGGCCCTGTTTTATCCGATTTCGGTGATCGTCGTCGCCGTTGTCGTGATCTGGGTCATCATGGTGTGGGTGATTCCGGCGTTCAAGCAGGTGTTCACCAGCTTCGGCGCCAACCTGCCTACGCCCACCCTCATTGTTATGGCGATATCGGACTTCTTCGTGTCCTATTGGTGGCTGATGGCGGCCATCATCTTCGGCTCGATCACAGCCTTTTTCACGCTGCGCCGGCGCTCCGAAACATTTCGCTTCGCAATCGACCGGATATCGCTGAAATTGCCCGTGATCGGGGCTATCCTGGAGAAAGCGACCATCGCGCGCTGGACTCGTACCCTCGCCACGATGTTCGCCGCAGGCGTGCCGCTGGTCGAATCGCTGGACGCAGTGGCCGGCGCCTCGGGCAATGCCGTGTTCATCGTCGGCACGCGCAAGATCCAGACCGACGTCAGCACCGGCACAAGCCTGACCAACGCGATGCATAACACGGGCATATTCCCGAGCATGGTGACGCAGATGACGCAAATCGGGGAGGAATCCGGTTCACTCGACGGCATGCTGTCCAAGGTCGCGGACTTTTACGAACGCGAAGTCGACGACGCGGTTGCCGCCCTTTCGAGCCTGCTCGAACCAATCATCATCGTGTTCCTGGGGGTCGTCATCGGTGGCCTCGTGATCGCGATGTACCTGCCGATCTTCAAGCTCGGAGCCGTTGTCTGAGCGCGGCTGCGCAGCGGGACGACGCTAAACGGGCGCGACGGTGCGCCTGTTCCGAGGCTATCGAGGGCACGCAGCATGGGCGCTATCCAGCGGCCCCTTGGATGTTGCACCGGAAGCAGACGCTTCGCTGACCGCCGGCTTGTGACGCCGGTATTCGATTGAACCATGGCGCCCGCTTCGCTTCCCATTCTTCTTGCTGTCGCATTGATCGGCCTGTGCATCGGCAGCTTTCTGAACGTCGTGATCCACCGCATGCCCAAGATGCTCGAGCGCGGCTGGCGGGACCAGTGCGCGGAACTCGCGGGAAAGCCGCTCGTCGAAGAGCCCACCTACAACCTTTGGGTTCCCCGCTCGCAGTGCCCGACCTGTGGGCATCCGATCCGTGCGGTTGAAAACGTCCCCATCGTCAGCTACATGCTGCTGCGAGGACGCTGCGCCGGATGCAAAGCGCCGATTTCCGCGCGCTATCCGTTGATTGAAGCGTTGACGGGCGCATTGACTGTCTGCACCGTATTGCGTTTCGGGGCGACGCCGGCGGCGCTTGCGGCATGCATTCTGGTATGGACGCTGATCGCGCTGACGTTCATCGACTTCGACACGCAACTGCTCCCGGATAACCTGACGCTGCCGCTGCTCTGGGCTGGGCTGCTGGCCAACGTGCTCGGCGCAGTGCCTTCGGTGAGCCTGCGCGACGCCGTCATCGGCGCGGTGGCCGGGTACCTGATTCTTTGGGCAGTGTACTGGTTGTTCAAACTGATCCGCGGCAAAGAAGGCATGGGCTATGGCGACTTCAAGCTGCTTGCCGCAATGGGCGCATGGCTTGGGTGGCAGATGCTGCTGCTGATCGTGCTTCTATCGTCGGTCGTCGGTGCGGCGATCGGTATTTCGCTCGTCGTCTTCAAGGGACGGGACCATCAGATCCCACTGGCGTTCGGGCCATATCTTGCAATCGCCGGCTTGATCGCCCTGTTCTTCGGCAAGCCGCTCCTCCAGCTCTACCTTCCGACCTGATCATGCCGCTCGTCGTCGGTCTCACCGGCGGTATCGGCAGCGGCAAGTCGCAGGTGTCGGCTGCGTTTGCCGATCTCGGAGTCGAAGTGGTCGATGCCGACGCCCTGGCGCACGAACTGTCTGCGCCTGACGCCGCCGGTTTCAGCGCGATCCGCAACGAATTCGGACCCGGCATTTTGCTGGCTTCAGGAGAGGTCGATCGCGCGGCGTTGCGCCGCCAAGTGTTCTCCGATCCGGCCGCGCGTGCCCGGCTCGAAGCCGTACTGCATCCGTTGATCACGGCGGAAGCCAAGCGCCGCATCGCCGCATGGGAAGGCACCTATGGCATCGTCGTGGTACCGCTGCTGTTCGAGCGCGGGGGCCTGCTGCCCATGATCGATCGTGTGCTCGTCGTGGACTGCCCCGCGACAGAGCAGGTGCGCCGCGTCAGTGCGCGCAGCGGCCTGCCCGAGCCGGAGATACTCGCGATCATGGCGACGCAACTGGACCGTTCGGCCAGGCTCGCTCGCGCCGACGATATCATCGACAACGCCGGGCCGGTCGAAGCCATCGCGCCACAGGTTGCCGTGCTCGATCGGCGCTATCGCCAGTTAGGGCAGAATGTCGCATCGTCGAACGCCGGACATCGACCGTGATACGTTACGAACATCCGCTCAACGAACGCATCCGCACGCTGATGCGCTTGGAAGACCTATACGGGCGCGCATTGTTTTTCGCCTCGAAGGAGGCCCCCGCAGCTCATCACGCAGCGCTGCTCGCGCTGTTCGAAATTTCCGACGTTGCCGCGCGCGCGGACCTCAAAACCGACATCCTGCAGGAACTCGAGCGCCAGCGTCAGCTGCTCGCGCCGCTGAAGGACAATCCTGCGATCGAACGCGCGACTCTCGACGCGCTATTGAACGAGATCGACGATGTCAATGCTCGATTGCTTGCGCAAACCGGCAAGGTCGGCGCTCATTTGCGAGAAAACGAATGGTTGATGGCGATCAAGCAACGCACCGGCATTCCCGGTGGAGCGTGCGAATTCGATCTGCCGGCTTATCACTACTGGCTTCAGCACGAGCCAGCTTTGCGTCAACGGGACCTGCAGGCATGGCTGGCGCCGCTTTTGCCGATACGGTCCGGCCTGTCGATCATCCTGCGGTTGCTTCGAGAAAACGGCAAGGCAAGCCGTCATACGGCATACCACGGAGTATTTCAGTTGATGCTTACCACAGCCAAGGTGGCGCAGCTGCTGCGGTTGTCGGTGGCGCTCGACCTGCCGTGCGTGCCGGAGATAAGCGCGAACAAATACGCTCTCAACATTCGTTTTCTGGGCATTGCCGGTATGGACCGCGGCTCGGTTTTCGACGGCGACGTCGAGTTCGACCTGATGTTCTGTAATCTCTGACGTCGATCACCCACGGCTATTGTTCCCGCGGGTAGCGGCCAGCGGCGGGTATGCCGAAACCGGCTTGGAAATGGCCAATGAGTGGTCAAGTATCTGGAGGCGCTGACGTTGCGTAACCGGCGTTAAACGCGGACTCCCCTGAGCAGCGCTCAAGCCCGCTTCGATGCTGACGCGTTTGCACTAGGTATGCTGCACGCCAGCGCCACTATCCAGAAGCTCCTGAATTTCCGCAGCATCGAATCCGAATTCCAGCAAAACTTCGCGGGTGTGCTGGCCGAAGACCGGCGCGGGGCGAGTGACGCGTGCAGGCGTCGCCGAGAACTTGATCGGACAGCCGATTGCTTCCGTGTCGCCGGCCGTCGGATGTCGCGTCTGCACCACCATCTCTCGCGCCCGCACCTGCGGATGCACGAGCATCTCGGCAATTGTCAGGACCGGTCCTGCCGGCACGCCTGCGTCCGCCAGCGCCGCAAGCCACGTTGCAGAAGATTTGCGCCGGAAGCATTCGGTCAGAAGTTCGACCAGCGCCGGCAGGTTCGTCATGCGCGACTTGTTGTCGCTGAAACGCGCATCTGTGAGCAACTCGGGCGCTTCCAGCACTTGCGTCAACCGCGCGAAATTGGCGTGGTTCGATCCACCGACCGTGATCCACCCATCCAGCGTCTCGAAGGCCTGGTACGGCGCGGTCAGCGGGTGGGCTGAGCCCAGCGGCCCGATTTCGAGGCCGGAACCGAGGAAAATCGCGCTCTGCCAGAACGTCTGCATGACGCCCGCCTCGAGCAACGAGGTGTCGACGAGTTGGCCTTCTCCGGTGCGCAAGCGGTGTATGTATGCACTCACGATCCCCAGCGCGGCAAGGATTCCGGCGTTGATGTCGGTGACCGGCGATCCAACCTTGGTGGGTGGCCCGCCAGGTTCCCCCGTGATCCGCATCAATCCGGACAAGCCCTGGGCTACGAGATCGAAGCCACCCTTGCCAGCGTCAGGCCCCGTCAGCCCGTAGCCGGATACGGCACAGTAGATGAGCGCCGGATTGGATCGCCGCAATACGTCGAAGCCCAGGCCGAGCTTGTCCATGGTGCCAACCCGAAAGTTTTCGAGGACAACGTCGACGCGTGCGACGATCCGTTGCAGCGCGGCCTTCGCCGCCGGTTGGCGGAGGTCAAGCGCGATGCCACGCTTGTTGCGGTTCATCATCAGAAAAGCGCTGGCTTCGCCGTTGACGTCCGGCGGCAAAAAACGGCGCGTGTCGTCGCCCCCGGGGATCTTCTCGACCTTGATCACTTCGGCGCCCATGTCGGCGAGCAGCATGCCGGCCGTCGGTCCCGACATGATGTGCGCAAGCTCCAGGACCCTGAGTCCGGCCAGCGGCCCCATCAGCGGCCTCTGAATCGCGGAGTTTGCTTCGCCAGGAATGCCCGCAGGCCTTCACGATAGTCGTCGGTGTCGAAGCAGGCGAAGCCTTCGTTCCATTCTGTCGCGGAGAGTTGTTCGTGCGGCCGCAGTCGGCGGATGAACTGCTTGTGCCAGCGCGCGACCAGCGGCGCGCCGGCGGCTACGCGCGCCGCGGTGGCGTGAACTTCGGCCTCGACCTGCTCGTCGGCTACTACGCGATGCACCAACCCCTTGGCGTGCGCCTCGAGTGCATCGAATACCCGGCCCTCGAGCAGGATTTCCAGCGCAGTCGCCGTCCCGACCACGGTAAGGAGTCCCATCAGTTCCCCGTAGCCCATCGTAAGGCCCAGCCGGTTGATCGGAATGCCGAAGCGGCTGCCCTCTCCGCAGATGCGCAGATCGCACATCAACGCGACCTCCAGACCTCCGCCTACGCACGCGCCCTGAATCATTGCGATCGTCGGGTGGACGCAATGCCCGATCGTCTCCATCGTCGACGCGATGAGTTCACCGTAGACTTTGCCTTGCGTCGCATTTGAGCGAACCTCGGGAAACTCGGCGATGTCGGCGCCGGCGCCGAAAGCCTTGGTTCCAGCACCCCGGAGGATGACGCAACGCAAGTCGCGATCCGCCGAAAGCTCGCGCATCCGCGCGCCCAATTCACTCCACGACGCGCGCGACAGCGCATTGAGCTTCGCTGGTCGATTGAGGACGACGGTTGCGATCACGCCGTCGCGTTCGACCAGGATCAGTTCCGACATTGGGCGACCGGCGATCGAACAGTCGAGACGTTGGCGCCGGTCACCGGGCCGGCGCGACCGCGCCGCGAATCCGAGCCGCGCCCCCCGCAAGCATCGGCCAAGTCAGCAAAACCAGCGCAAGCGTCGTGATCGTTCCAACGAGGCCGTTGGACCAGAACACGCGCATATCTCCACCCGCTCCGATCATCGACAAGCGGAACGCATCCTCGCTTCGATTGCCCAGCACCAGCGCGAGCGTGAATGGCGCCAGCGGTATGCCGATCTTCTTGAACACATAGCCGACAACACCGAACAGCAGCATGAGCCAGACATCGAACATGGCGTTCTGAATCGCGTAGGCGCCGATGGCGCAGGAGACGACGATCATCGGCGCGACAGCCGAGAACGGAACCCGCAGGATCGCAGCAAAGATCGGGACAGTGGTCAGAACGATGATGAGTCCAACGACGTTGCCGAGATACATCGAGGCGATGAGACCCCAGACAAAGTCCTTGTGCTCGACGAACAGGAGCGGACCCGGGTTGAGCCCCCAGACCATGAGACCGCCCAGCAGGATCGCCGCGGTGCCGGAGCCGGGGATTCCCAACGCCAGCATGGGCAACAGCGCCGCGGTCCCGGAGGCATGCGCCGCTGTTTCGGGCGCGAACACGCCCTCGATGCGTCCCTTGCCGAAGCTCGCCGGGTCCTTGGAAAACCGCTTGGCCAGGTTGTATCCCATGAACGATGCCGCTATCGCGCCACCGGGCGTGATGCCTAGCCAGCAGCCGATGGCCGACGACCGCAACAGCGTTACCCAGTAACGCGGCAGATCCTTCCACACTCGCAGGACCACGCGCAGGCTGATCTTCGCCGAGTGGCCGCGCAGCGCAAGTCGCTCTTCCATGGTGAGCAGGATCTCGCTGATGCCGAACAGCCCGATGACCGCGACCAGGAAATTCACGCCGCGCAACAACGGATCGAAGCCGAAGGTCATCCGCAGCTGACCGGAGACGGTGTCCATGCCGATGGCGGCCAACAGCAGGCCGAGCGTCATCGAGATGATAGTCTTGTGCTTCTCTTCGCGCCCCAGTCCGACGAAGGAGCAGAAGGTCAGCAAGTAAACGGCAAAGAATTCGGGTGGCCCGAAACGCAATGCGAAGCCGGCAATCCGCGGCGCGAGAAACGTGATCAGCAGCACCGCGACCAGCGAACCGATGAATGACGATGTGAACGCCGCGGTGAGCGCTTCCGCAGCTTTGCCCTGTTGCGCCATCGGATAACCGTCGAACGTGGTCGCCACCGACCAGGCTTCGCCAGGAATATTGAACAGGATCGACGTGATCGCTCCGCCGAACAGGGCGCCCCAGTAGATGCACGAAAGCATCACGATCGCAGCGGTGGGATCCATCGTGAATGTGAGGGGCAAAAGAATCGCGACTCCGTTCGGCCCCCCCAGCCCGGGTAGCACGCCGACAAAGACGCCGAGCACCAGGCCGACCATCATCAAAGCGAGCGTCTTCGCCGTCAGCAGGACGGCGAAACCGTGAAGAAGAAGAGTGAGGGCTTCCAATGCGTCCCGTTTTAGTAGCCGAAGATCGCTTCGATCGGCCCCTTGGGCATGATCACGTCGAAGGCGATTTCGAACGTTGCGAACATGATGACCGCAAACAGGAAGCTCGTGAGCAGCGACTTCCACAGCGCGATTCGCCCGATTATCCGCATGAAGCCCGCGACCAGCAGGAAGCTCGCGACATAAAGTCCGAGCCATTGCGTCAACAGGCAGAAAAGAAAGGTCGGAACGAAGACCTGCATGACCCGTCGAAGCTGGTCGCGACTGACGAAGCTCGTGGTCTGGTTCGGGCGGCGCAAAAACGCGACGCCAAGGCCATACAGTGCGGCGCCGGCGAGGATGACGCACAGATAGAACGGAAGGTATCCCGCCTGCGGACCATCCGCGGCCCAGCCCATCCCGCTACGCCAGTTGTCGAATCCGAGAAGGAATGCCAGCGCGAGCAGCAACAGGTATACGACCACCTCGACGGCGCGTGTAGTCGTCACCGCCGGCGAATCTTCCGCGGGGGCGGTCGGATCGTCGACGACGATTTCGCTCTCGGGCTTTGACATCGTGGCTTTCGCGAGAAGGGCAGATAACGCCGGGACTACCCTCTCCAGCGGGACAGGGCTCCGGCAGGCGGTGGCGACTATTTCGCCCGGCTTACGGAGCGACGAACCCAGCCTCGGTCATCAGGCCCTTGTTCAGCGCGTCGTCCTCTTCGAGGAACGTCAGCATATCTTTGCCAGTGAGGAATACCGGCTTGAGCGCCTGCTTTTCCATGTAGTCCTTGTATTCCGCAGTCTGCGTGAGCTTCTTGAACAGATCGACATAGAACGCGGTCTGCTCGGGAGTCACCTTGCCCGGAAGGAACATGGCGCGCAGCATCAGGTACTGCACGTCGAGTCCTTCTTCCTTGCACGTGGGAATGTCATTCCACGACATGGCATCGGTGACCTTCGTCTTGTACGCCATCCGTTCCTTGTCGAACACGCAAAGCGCACGCACCTGCCCCGCGCGCCAGACTTCAAGATTTTCGGAAGGGTTGTTGACGTTGGAAGCGGTGTGATTGCCGACAAGCTGGGTCGCCGCCTCGCCACCGGATTTGTAGGGCAGGTAGGCGAACTTGGCGCCCGTCTTTTTCTCCATGAATACCGTGAGGACGTGATCCTCGCGCTTGGAACCGGTGCCTCCCATCTTGAATGGCGGGTCAGCGGCTTTGGCCGCGGCCACGAACTCCTTCACGGTTTTGTACGGGAGCGTCGTGTTGTCCCACAGCACAAACTCGTCGAGCGCGATGACGGACACCGGCGTCAGGTCGCGCCAGTTGAACGGAATCTTGGCGGCAAGCGGCAGCATGTAGATCAACGAATAGGCGATGAGTACCTTGTTCGGATCCCCCTCGCTCGACTTCATGTACATCAGTGCTTCGGCACCCGACGCACCGCCCTTGAGCGAGACGACCATCGGCTGATTCATCAGCTTGTTTTTCTGGATGGCCGCCTGCATCATGCGCGCCATCTGGTCGGACGCG
Organism: uncultured beta proteobacterium; assembly: GCA_963829375.1. Taxonomy (GTDB): domain Bacteria; phylum Pseudomonadota; class Gammaproteobacteria; order Burkholderiales; family Casimicrobiaceae; genus PALSA-1003. The sequence continues at coordinate 82,260 of CAWHIS010000006.1, forward strand.
CCGCCGGCACCGGCGGCAACGACGATCTCGACGGGTTTGGTGGGTTCCCAGGCGAGAGTTGTTGCGCTCGCCAGCATCATTGCCACCGCGCCCGCTTTCCTGACGAACCTGTTCATTCGTGACTCCTCCCTTTTGGCTGACAGAATCCTGCCAACGTCGCAGACCGCATCGACGGCTGCGCCGGCGATGAAGCGCACAGCAGTGGGCTCACGCCGCGCGCCTTACCGCGGTAGCTGTCTGCCCGCTTTCCCGCAGGTACGAAAGCGCCTCCATGACGCCGTTTTTCTTGTGCGGAACATCGCGCACCGCCAACCCCATTTCTACGCCACAGAGCGTCCCGCACAGGGTCAGGTCGTTGAAATAACCCAGATGACCGATGCGAAACACCCTGCCTGCCACCTTCCCCAGCCCCATGCCGAGTGACATGTCGTAGCGCTCGAGGATTTCGCGGCGCAAGGCATCGGCGTCGTGACTTTCAGGCATGAGCACCGCGGTGAGCGCGCTGCTGTACTCGACCGGGTTGCGGCAAAGTATGTCGAGACCCCAGCCCCGGACCGCGCGGCGCGTCGCCTCGGCGTGGCGATCATGACGGGCGAAGACGCGCTCGAGACCCTCTTCGAGCAGCATCGCGGTCGCTTCGTGCAGGCCGTATAGCATGTTGGTCGCCGGCGTGTAGGGAAAATAGCCCTTGCGATTGGCCGTGATAATTTCGTCCCACGCCCAGTAGGACCTCGGCAGCCGTGATGACTTGCTCGCGGCGAGCGCTTTGTCGCTGACCGCATTGAACGACAAACCGGGCGGCAGCATCAGCCCCTTCTGCGACCCTGCGACAGTGACGTCGACACCCCACGCCGCATGCTGATAGTCGATCGAGCCGAGGCCCGAGATCGTATCGACCATGAACAATGCCGGGTGACCGGCTCGGTCCATGGCCTGCCTGATCGCGGCAACGCGACTGGTCACGCCGGTCGATGTCTCGTTGTGCACCACGAGCACCGCTTTGATCGCATGCGCCTTGTCGTCCCCTAGCCGGGACTCGACAATCGCCGGATCGGCCCCGGCGCGCCAATCACCGGGGACAAAATCGACGACAAGGCCGAGTTTGTCGGCGATCTTGCGCCAGAGCGTGGCGAAGTGACCGGTTTCGAACATCAGCACGCGGTCGCCCGGCGACAGCGTGTTGACCAGTGCGGCTTCCCAGGCACCGGTGCCGGATGCGGCATAAATGATCACCGGACCCTCGGTCTTGAAAATCTGCTTCAACCGATCAAGCGTTTCCAGCGTCAGCCGGCCGAATTCCGGACCACGATGGTCGATCGTGGGCTGATCGATGGCGCGCAGGATACGGTCGGGCACATTCGTGGGCCCGGGAATTTGCAGGAAGTGCCGGCCGCTGGGATGATCGTCGAGTCGCAGCATGAGGTCTCCACCGAGGCCTGGAACAGCTTGGTATATTTGCAATTGTAGCGCAACCGTCATGAACGCACCGATTGAACGACCTGTGGTGATGGATCGCCGACTGCAGCGGGCAGCGGAGGGATCGCGCCTGGCGCAGCGCCTTCGCGCCGAGTGCCGGGGCGACGTGCTCTTCGATGCGGCGTCGCGCGGGCGCTACTCGACCGATGCTTCGATCTACCAGATAACACCGATCGGGGTCATCGTGCCGCGCGACGAAGCCGACGCGAGCACCGCGTTCGCTGTCGCGCGCGACCTGAACGTCGCAGTGCTGCCGCGCGGTGCAGGTTCATCGCAATGCGGGCAGACCGTCGGCGAGGCGCTGGTCGTCGATCACAGCAAGTCGCTCAACCGCATCCTTGCCTTGGACCAGGAGGCGATGACGGTCACCGTGCAGCCGGGTGTGGTGCTCGATCAGCTCAACGCCCACCTTCAGCCGCACGGCCTCTGGCTTCCGGTCGACGTCAGCACATCCGCGCAGGCGACGATCGGCGGCATGGCCGGCAACAATTCGTGCGGGTCGCGCTCGATCGCGTATGGCAACATGGTGCACAACGTCATCGGCATCGACGCGCTGCTCGCCGACGGCAGTGACGTTGCATTCGGCCCCATTGCCACGATGCCGCGCTCCGGCCGCGGTGGGGAATTGATCGACGCCCTGGCCGCCATCGGCGGGCGCGAGCGCAGCGAGATCGAGCAAATGTATCCACGCGTCCTGCGCCGGGTCGGCGGATATAACCTCGACGTCTTCGCGCCGCAAAGCGTGCGTCCCTACACATCCGACGGGTCGGTCAACGTCGCGCATTTGCTGGTTGGCTCCGAAGGGACACTGGCCTACTTCTCGCGCATTACGCTGCAACTCGCGCGCCTGCCTGCGCATCGTGTGCTGGCCGTCGTCAACTTCTCGTCGTTCCGGTCGGCGATGGAATCGGCGCAGCACATCGTCAAGCTCGAACCTACCGCGGTCGAGCTTGTCGATCGCACGATGATCGATCTCGCCCGCAGCAACCCGGCATTCCGGGCGGTGATCGACCGAGCGCTGATCGGCGAGCCGGCGGCGATCCTGCTCGTCGAGTTCGCGGGCGGCGAGACTACCGAATTGGCGACAAGGCTGGACCGCCTGGACGAGCTCCTCGGGGATCTCGGCATGCGCGACGCGGTCGTACGCATGACGGCGCCGAAGGCGCAGAAGGAATTGTGGGAAGTGCGCAAGGCCGGGCTCAACATCATGATGTCAATGAAAGGCGATGGGAAACCGGTGTCTTTCATCGAGGACTGCGCTGTGCCGCTCGAGCATCTCGGGGAGTATACGGAGCGCCTCAGCGAAGTTTTCCGCAAGCACGGCACCACCGGCACGTGGTATGCGCACGCAAGCGTCGGCACGCTGCACGTGCGACCGATTCTCGACATGCGGCGTCAGGGCGCCGCGCAGATGCGCGCGATCGCCGAGGAGGCATCCGCGATGGTGCGCGAATACAAGGGTGCGTATTCCGGTGAACACGGCGACGGCCTTTGTCGGGGCGAGTGGGTCGCCTGGCAATTCGGACCGCGTCTGAACCGCGCCTTCGCAGAAATCAAGGCGCTCTTCGATCCGACCAATCGCATGAACCCGGGAAAGATCGTCGCGCCGCCGAAGATGGACGACACATCCTTGTTCCGGTTTCCGCCCGAGTATCGGCGCGTCGCGTTCGAGCCGCGCCTCGACTGGAGGGCATGGGACGTCGAGCGCGATCCGCTCACGACGCAGGAAAGCCCGCCCGGTTCCGGCGGCGATAGTACGCACGGGCTCGGCAAAGCGGTTGAAATGTGCAACAACAACGGCCATTGCCGCAAGTTCGACGCCGGAACGATGTGCCCCAGCTATCGGGTCACGCGCGACGAACAGCACGCGACGCGCGGACGTGCCAATACGCTTCGACTCGTGCTCTCCGGTCAACTCCCAGGCGAGGATCTCGCGGGTGACGCCGTGCACGCGGCGCTCGATCTGTGCGTGTCCTGCAAGGGTTGCAAGCGGGAATGTCCGACCGGCGTCGACATGGCCAAGGTCAAAATCGAAGCGCTGGCGGCGCGGGCTGAGCGCCACGGGATTGCGATGCGCGATCGGGTTACCGCGTACTTGCCGCGCTATGCGCCGATGCTGAGCCGCGTGTCCTGGCTAGTCGGGTTGCGCGACCGGCTTCCCGGGGCGGCGCGCGTCGCGGAGCGCTGGTTCGGCATGTCGTCGCGGCGCGCGCTCCCGCGCTGGCAAGGCGATTTCCTGCGTCAACGCGTGCCCGCCGCCACCTCGGTCGCAACGGCGACGAAGGAAGCGCTGCTGTTCGTCGACACCTTCACCAACTATTTTGCCCATGAGAATGCGCGGGCTGCGCGGCTTGTACTTGAAACTGCCGGCTACATCGTGCACACGAACGCCATTCCCGGCACGCGCCCCTTGTGTTGCGGGCGCACGTTTCTTTCCGCCGGTCTGGTGGACGACGCCAAGTCCGAGGCGCGGCGCGCGCTGGATGGGTTGCTCCCCTACGTGAAGCGCGGCGTTGCTGTCGTCGGCCTGGAGCCTTCGTGCCTGCTCGGTCTGCGCGACGAATTCCTGGACTACGGTTTCGGCGCCGAGGCGCAACTGCTTGCCGCAAACGCCTTCTTGCTTGAAGAATTCCTGGTGCGAGAGAAAGCCGCAGGCAGATTCGCGCTTGCGTTCAAGCAAGCTCCGGCGACCGACGCCATCGTGCACGGCCACTGCCACCAGAAAGCGTTCGCGGCGATGAAGCCGATGGCAGACGTCCTGGGATGGATTCCCGGCATGACGGCGCGTTTCATCGATTCGAGCTGTTGCGGCATGGCGGGTGCGTTCGGTTACGAAGCACGCCACTACGACGTTTCAATGGCGATGGGAGAGCTTGCGCTGCTCCCCGCCGCGCGTGCGGCTCCCGCAGCTACATTGATCATTGCGGATGGCTTCAGTTGCCGGCACCAGATTCGCGATGGCGCCGGACGGAATGCGCAGCATGTCGCGTGCGTGCTGGAACGGGCACTCGCCTGACCGGCATGAACAAGCCCCGCGTCGTCGCGTGTCCGCAATGCGGCAAATCGGTCGAATGGGGACCACAGAGTCCGTTCCGCCCATTCTGTTCCGAACGCTGCAAGTTGATCGACCTCGGCGCTTGGGCGACCGAGTCCTACCGCGTGCCGGTTACCGAGGACCCCGACGATCCCAAGTCAGACGAAGGCGGAGACGCTCCGTCCTGACCACGCGGCACGGCGCAGTGCCACGCCATGCGCGCCGTGCGACAAAGCAACGTCGAGGTCGCTGTGATCGAGGCCTCCAAGCGCATAGATTGGAATCGGTGTGCCGCGCACGAGGTCTGCAAAGCGGGTCCAACCCATGGGCTCGGCCCCAGGATGTGACGGCGTGGGCTCCACCGGGCCGAGCACGGCGAAATCGACGGCGAGGTGGGCAGCGCGCGCCAGTTCCCCGGCATCGTGGCACGACGCGGCGCAGAGCATGTCGTCCGGCCGAGCCTGCGCCGCCACCAGCCGTGCAGCCGTCCAATGCACGCCATCGCAACCCAGCCCGCGCGCGTGCTCGACATCGCCGTTGAGCAGTACGCGTACGCCACGGCGCCCGCCCAGCGCAGACAAGTTCTTGGCGATACGCGACACCTGTTCCTCGGACAACGATTTCTCTCGCAACTGGATCAACCGCACGCCGCCGTCGATCGCGGCTCGCGCCCGCAATAGAAACTGCGCTTCTCCCAGCTCCTGGACCATCGAAATCGCATAGATCGGCGGGAGCATCAAGGCGCGCAGCACGATCGAATTGGCGGGCAGCAGGGGGGCGACATCGAAGGCGCCTGGTGTCTGCCAGGCGATCGACTGGCCGTCGCGGCCATAAGGCTCACCCTGCCACGCGTGCACGCGGAAGAACTCGAGCTTCACATGCGCGTGCGGATACGCATATTGCTGCGTCAGCCAGGGCGTCGCGCGTGTTACCTCGATGCCGAGTTCTTCATGCAGCTCGCGGTGCAGAGCCTGCGCTGCAGATTCGCCGGCCTCGAGTTTGCCGCCCGGGAACTCCCAGTAGCCCGCATAGGGGGTCCCGGCCATGCGCTGCGCCAACAGCACGCTGCCGTCGCGTCGAACCATCACCGCTACCGCAACGCGTACCAGTGACCCGCCGCTCACGCGCGTTTGCCGGCCTTGAGTGCGCGCGCGCCGGCGTGGGCGCGTGCGAATTGCCAGGCGATGCGCCCGCTGCGCGATCCGCGCTGCAGCGAGAACTGGATCGCCGCCCGCTGCAACGCCTCGCGCGATGCTCCATCGCGCGGCGCCGGCACGTCGTGAAATCGCAGCCAGGCTTCGACTGCTGCCAGGTAGTCGTCCTGGCTGAAAGGATAGAACGATATCCACAGTCCGAAGCGCTCGGACAGCGATATTTTCTCCTCGACCGATTCGCCGGGGTGCACTTCCTCGCCGATGTGCCGGGTCTCGAGGTTTTCGCTGAAATATTCCGGGAGCAGGTGTCGCCGGTTCGAGGTCGCGTAGATGAGCACGTTGGACGTCGGCGCGGCGATCGTGCCGTCAAGCATGACCTTCAGGGCCTTGTAGCCCGGCTCGTTAGCGTCGAAGGAAAGGTCGTCGCAAAACACGATAAAGCGCTCGGAGCGTTCGGCAACCGGATCGACGATGTCCGGCAGATCGACCAGGTCGCTCTTGTCGACCTCGATGAGCCGCAGACCCTTGGCGCCATACTTGGCGAGCATCGCCTTCACCAGCGACGACTTGCCGGTGCCACGTGAACCGGTGAGCAGCACGTTGTTGGCTGGCAGCCCGGCAATGAACTGACGCGTGTTCTCGTCGATTGCGCGCTTCTGCTCGTCGATTGCGACCAGGTTCTCGACACGGATCGTGTGCGGATGGGGGACCGCCTGCAGGAATCCGCGCTGGCCACGCTTGCGCCAGCGAAATGCCCGCGCGCGCCAGTCGGGCGCGAGCGGCGCTGGCGGCAACAAGGCCTCGAGACGGTGCAGAACCACCTCGCCACGCGCGAGCAATGTTTGCAACGATTCGCGTTCAGATTTGACGCCCATCAACTTCTGTAATCGGCGTTGATGCTCACATACTGATGCGACAGGTCGCACGTCCATATGGTCGCCCGGGCGTTTCCGCGTCCGAGCGCCACCCGTACCTCGATCTCCGCCTGCGCCAGCACGCGCTGGCCATCCTCCTCCCGGTAAGACGCCGCCCGACCGCCGTCCTGCACGACCAAGGTGCCATCGAGCCAGAACGAAACCCGTGCGGGATCGAGGTCGGCAGCGGCGCCGTTGCCGATGGCGCAGACAATGCGGCCGAGGTTCGGGTCCGACGCAAAAAACGCGGTTTTCACAAGTGGCGAGTTGGCGATGGTGCGCGCAACCCGATTGCACTCATCGACGTCACGCCCCCCTTCGACCACGATGGTGATGAATTTCGTGGCGCCTTCGCCGTCGCGCACGATCGCCTGGGCCAGGTCCTGTGCGACATCGTTGATCGCGCCACGCACCGCGACCAGACGCGAATCGCCCACGCTCGCAATCGGCACGCTCGATGCCTTGCCGGTCGCGATGAGCACGAAACTATCGTTGGTCGACGTGTCGCCGTCGATCGTGATGCGATTGAAAGATGCGTCCGCGATCTCTGTCGCTACCACACGCAACAATGGCGCAGACAGCGGTGCATCGGTCGCGACGAACCCAAGCATCGTCGCCATGTTTGGCGCGATCATTCCGGCACCCTTGGCCATACCGGTCACTGTTATCGGTGCCCCATCCACGTCGATGCGCCGGGACGCGGCCTTCGGCACGGTGTCGGTGGTCATGATCGCGCGCACGGCCGCGTGCCAATGCATCGTCGACAATGACGCACGGGCGGCGGGCAGCGCAGCGATGATCCGATTCACCGGCAGCGGTTCCATGATCACGCCGGTCGAGAATGGCAGGACTTCGTGCGCCGAGCACTCGAGCGCCTGCGCGACCGCCGCGCATGTCTTGCGCGCGTCGGCGAGCCCCTGCTCGCCGGTACCGGCGTTAGCGTTGCCGGCATTGATCAGCAGCGCGCGCGTTGCTCCGTCTTGCGCGAGATGTTCGCGACAGACGATCACGGGCGCCGCGCAGAAACGGTTCTGCGTGAATACGCCGGCGGCGCGCGATCCCTCGGCGAGCGCGATGAGCACGACGTCGTCGCGCGTCCACTTCTTGATGCCGGCGGCGGCCGTTCCGAGCTCGACGCCGACTACCGGAAGCAGCTGCTCGGGCGTCGGCGGAGTGTAATTGACCGGCATAAGTAGTGTCTAGGACTGCGCGTCACGCAGCAGCTTTACATCAAGCGAGTCTACCGTGACACTGCTTGTACTTTTTCCCCGACCCACAAGGGCACGGATCATTGCGCCCTACCTTCTGCGCAGCCCGCTGAAATGGCGGCGGTGCTGTCGCGAAGGGTGGATCATCAGGTTTGGGTGCCAGCGCCTCTTCGTAGTTGGCGTGCTGGAAGCGGACATTGGATACCGCCGGAGCTTCCTCGACGGCTTTGACATCCTGTTCGGTGCGCACCTGCACGGTCAGCACGATCTTCACGACGTCGTGCTTGATCCGGTCGAGCATGTCGGAGAACAGCTCGAAGGATTCGCGCTTGTACTCCTGCTTCGGGTTCTTTTGCGCGTACCCCCGCAAATGAATGCCCTGGCGCAGATGGTCTAGTGCAGCAAGGTGTTCGCGCCACTGCTGATCGAGCGTCGTCAGCATCAGGTTGCGCTCGAACTGGTGAAAGATCTCTGGTCCCACCAGCGCGAGCTTCCCCTCGTATTGTTTCAGGCCAAGCTCGCGGATCTTCTCCCGCAGCGCTTCGTCGGACACCTCCGGCTCCGTCTTGAGCCATTCGCGGATGGGGGCCTGCAGCTGGTAGTCGCTGGCCAGCGTCGTCTCCAACCCGGCAACGTCCCACTGCTCCTCGACCGACTCGGGCGGGACGTGCAACCGCGCGGTGTCATCGACTTGCCCGGCGATCATATTGCGGATGGTATCCGAGATGTCTTCGGTGCCGAGCAACTCGTTGCGCTGCTGATAGATTACCCGGCGCTGATCGTTGGCGACGTCGTCGTACTCGAGCAGTTGCTTGCGAATGTCGAAATTGCGCGATTCGACGCGAGTTTGCGCCTTGGCGATCGAGCGGTTGACGATCGGATGCTCGATCGGCTCACCCTCCGGCATTTTCAGGCGCTGCATGATGCCGGACAGTCGTTCCCCGCCGAAAATGCGCAGCAGAGGATCCTCGAGCGACAGGTAAAAGCGCGACGAGCCCGGGTCGCCCTGACGACCGGAGCGGCCCCTGAGCTGATTGTCGATGCGCCGCGATTCGTGCCGCTCGGTGCCGATGATGTGCAGGCCGCCCGCGGCAATCACCGCGTCATGCCGCACCTGCCACGCGCTGCGCAGCTTGCCAATCTGCAGGTCCTTTTCGGCTTGCGCCAATGCCTCGTCCTCGCGCAACTTGAGAATCTGCGGCTCTACGGCACCCCCCAGGACAATATCGGTCCCGCGACCCGCCATATTGGTTGCGATCGTGATCGCTTTCGGCTGTCCGGCCTGCGCTACGATTTCGGCCTCGCGCGCGTGCTGCTTCGCGTTGAGCACCTGGTGCGGAAGCTTCTGCTTCTCGAGAAACCCCGAAAGCAGCTCGGAGTTTTCGATGGATGTCGTGCCGACGAGCACCGGTTGCCCGCGCTCGTAGCAATCCTTGATGTCGTTGATGACGGCGTCGACCTTTTCCTTGAATGTCCGGAACACGAGATCGTTCTCGTCCTTGCGGATCATCGCGACATTGGTCGGAATCACCATCGTTTCCAGATGGTAGATCTGCTGAAATTCGAACGCCTCCGTATCCGCGGTACCGGTCATGCCCGCGAGCTTGGTGTACATGCGGAAGTAGTTCTGGAATGTGATCGACGCGAGCGTCTGGTTTTCGCGCTGGATCGGAACGCCTTCCTTGGCCTCGACCGCCTGGTGCAGCCCGTCGGACCAGCGCCGGCCCGCCATCAGGCGTCCGGTGAATTCGTCGACGATGATCACCTCGCCATCCTGGACGACGTAGTGCTGGTCGCGATGGAACAGCGAATGCGCGCGTAACGCTGCGTACAAGTGATGCATCAACGAAATGTTGTGCGCGTCGTAGAGGCTGCTTCCCGCCGGCAGCAACCCGGCATGACCGAGAATGCCTTCGGCGTGTTCGTGCCCTTCCTCCGAAAGCAGCACCTGGTGCGCCTTCTCATCCACCCAGTAGTCGCCTGATCCTGTTTCTTCGGCCTGGCGGACGAGCTTCGGCGCCAATTCGTTGAGTCGATAGTACATATCGATGTTGTCGTCCGCCTGGCCGGAAATGATCAGCGGCGTGCGCGCCTCGTCGATGAGGATCGAGTCGACTTCGTCGACGATCGCGTAGGAGAGGTCGCGCTGCACCCGCTGAGAGACGCTGAACACCATGTTGTCGCGCAGATAGTCGAAGCCGAACTCGTTGTTGGTGCCGTACGTGATGTCTGCAGCGTAAGCCACCTGCTTGGCGTCGTGCTCCATTTGCGAGAGATTGACTCCGACGGTAAGCCCGAGGAACCGATAGATCCGCCCCATCCAGTCAGCATCGCGCTGAGCGAGGTAGTCGTTCACGGTGACGATGTGAACACCGTTGTCGGTAAGCGCATTCAGATAGGCCGGCAGGGTGGCGACAAGCGTTTTACCTTCGCCGGTACGCATTTCCGCAATTTTGCCGTAGTGCAGCGCCATCCCACCCAGCAACTGGACGTCGAAATGCCGCATCTGCAACGTCCGCTTGCCGGCTTCGCGGACGACGGCAAATGCTTCCGGCAACACCGCGTCGATAGCCTCGCCGTTGGCGATGCGTTCCTTGAATACGGCAGTCTTGGCCTTGAGCTCTTCGCCGGACAGGCTTGCCAGCCCGGGCTCCAGTGCGTTGATCTGCCGGACCACCTGGGCGTATTCCTTGAGCAGCCGCTCGTTGCGGCTACCGAAAATCTTGGTGAGAATATTGGGGATCATAGAACCTGTAACTGACGCCCACAGGGCGAAAAACAAGGGGTGAGGACCACCTCACCCCTTGGGGAAACTCTGACCGATGCCCGGCAGGGAACGCCGTTGGGCGCTAGCCGGTCGTCTGCAGAAATCGCGCCGGATTTTGCGGCACGCCGTTCAAACGCACCTCAAAATGAAGATGCGGCCCCGTCGAACGACCAGTCGTCCCCACCCGTGCAATCCGCTGGCCCCGAACCACGAGATCGCCCTCCTTGACGAGCAAGCTTGAACAATGCGCGTAACGACTCACTAACCCGTTACCGTGGTCGATTTCTATCATTTTACCATAGGCCGGATGGACGTCCGCGAAGATGACCTTACCGCTGGCGGCAGCGTTGATTCCCGTGCCGACTTCCGATGGAAAATCGATGCCTTCATGAAAGCTCTTCTGGCCGCTGAAGGGGTCGATTCGCCACCCAAAGTTGGAAGAAAACCACCCTTCTTCGATGGGTGACAGGCTGGGCAGGAATTTACGGCTCGCAGAATTTGTAACCAGCAACGCCTCCAGCACCCCAAGCTGGTCGGAGCGCTGCTCGACCTGCCGCGACAGGGTTACCAGCATCATGCTGAATTCGTCCACCGAGAGATCATGATGAAGCGTGGGCGCCGGCCCGCCGCGGCCGGGGATCACACCAGGTTGCAGCATGGGGGGCAATTCCTGCGGCTTGAGCCCGGCCAACTGAGCCAATCGTTCGCCCAAGCCATCCAGCCGAAGCATTTGCGCCTGGAGCTCGCCCAGCTTTACCGCCATCAGGTTCAAGTGACCTTCGACGACTTCCTGGGTTTTCTGGGCTTCCTGCCTCTGGTCGGCGAGGACGATTGCCTGCAGCAGGGGGTGATTGATCGATGCCGCATAGCGCAGCGTGACATAGTTGAACAGCAGCGTGAAACTCAGAAACAGGAACAGCAGGGAAACCACGCCACCCGTCCAGTGCCGCCAGTCCAACGTCACGCATCGGGCACGCGCAGTGGCACCGGAAACGAAGATTATGTTCAAATGGCCTCTCCCTTCGATTGCCGGAATGCGGCTCCGCGTGCTGGCAAATACCGACCTTCGATGACCATGCGCCGCCTCCAGCAAATCATGACCGGTGAGTCGGTCACGGCTGAGCTGCTAAACCGCAGGCAGCGCGAACACGCTCTCGAGGCGCGCGTCAGACGGGCGCTGCCTCCCTCGTTGGGGGCTTGTGTCGTTGTTGCCGATGGCCGCTCGCCTGAACTGTTGCTGGCGGCCGCAAGTGGCGCTGCGGCCGCCCTATTGCGTCAGCGCACACCGGACCTGCTTCGTGCACTTGCAGCTGAAGGCTGGGAATTTACTGGAATACGGGTGCGGGTGCAAGCCCGCCCGAAATCCCAAACCCGCACCAAACCATCGAAAAAACAATTAGATGCGCTTGCAGCCCTGCATCTCACGACGACTGCGGAGGCTCTGGGCGACTCGCCGCTGGCCGATGCCCTGAAGCGACTGGCCCGGTGCGCCGCTCTTCCGGATTCAGAGCTGCAGGAACACCCGCCGAAGCGCGAGAAACATGAACACGGCGAGCAGTAACACAACCGAGTACTTGGCGATTTGCCCGATGAAGCGCAGATACCGCCGGTCGCGCCTGACGAGGTACATGACAAGCGCACCTGCAATCGTCGCCAGCGCAGAGAACAGCAATACCCGGACGATGATCACGGCGAAGTCGGCGGAAGGGACGCAAACACGTTAGCACCAAAACACCCTCGACGCGGCGGTCGTGGCCGCGCCGGTATGCCCACCGTGCCGGGACCCGTGACGTCAGGCCGGCTGCAGCTGCCAGTCCTGAAACGCGCTCGGTACGTCGGTCGTGGCGGCGAAGGTGACTAATTCCCAGGCGTCAGTGCGTTCAAGAAGGGCACGCGATACCGCATTGTTCAGCGCATGGCCTGACTTGAACGCCGTATATTTGCCTATCAGCGGGTGGCCGAGCAGGTAGAGATCGCCGATCGCATCGAGCACCTTGTGCTTCGCGAACTCGTTGTCGTAGCGCAGACCTTCACTATTGAGCACCCGGGTTTCGTCGAGAACGATCGCATTCTGCAAGCTGCCTCCCAACGCGAGGCCCGCCGAGCGCATCGCCTCGACGTCCTGCATGAACCCGAAAGTGCGTGCGCGGCTGACTTCCTTGGTGTACGAGTGCAGAGCGAAGTCAACCACGACGTGCCGGTTCTCCGAGCCGAACACCGGGTGCGGGAAATCGATGGTGAAGTCGAGCACGAAACCGTCGTGCGGATCGAACCGCGCCACTTTGTCACCCTGGATAACCTCGACCGGCGACTTGATTCGCAGGTAGCGCTTCGGGGTGTCTTGTTCGACGATGCCGGCCGACTGCAACAGGAAGACGAACGGACCCGCGCTGCCGTCCAGAATCGGCAACTCCGGACCGGCCACATCGACGTGCAGGTTGTCTATGCCGACACCGGCGAGCGCCGACATCAGGTGCTCGACCGTCGACACCTTGGCACCGTCCCTTTCGAGCGAAGACGACAGGCGCGTGTCGCCGACGTTGCGCGCATCGGCGGGGATCGCCGGCGACTGCGGCAGATCCACCCGGTGAAACACGATTCCTAAATCGGGCTGCCCCGGGCGCAGCGTCAGGTCGACTCGCGCGCCCGAGTGCAAGCCGACGCCGGTCGTCTTGATCTGGGATTTCAGTGTGCGTTGTTTGAGCATGTGCGCTTAGACCTCCTCGTCGCGAGCCCCGCAAAGGGGCTTATTCACTTGTCGGTTCAAGGAGTTAAGCGTTTAAGTATACCACAATTCCGGCAACCTTTCCGGGAGGTCGCCATCGCCTCTGCTTCGCGGCGGGCATCGTTGTCAATCCGCCTGCTTGCGCAGAAAAGCGGGGATGTCGGAGGGATCGAAGGCCGATGCGCCCGCACTCGGCGGCGCCGGTCCTCGCCCGCGACGAACGACCGCGGGCGTCTTGTCGAGGGAATCGTAGTCGATGTGCTCGACGTTGAGTCCCATGCCGTCCGTGCCGGTTCGCTCAAGTACGTGTTCGACGACTTCCAGACGCGGCGCTCGCTGCTTCGCTACCACCCCGCCCAGCCCCGTGGCAATCATGGTCACGCGCAAGTCGTCGCCCATCTCGTCGTCGATCACGGTACCGACGATGACCATCGCATCATCTGCCGTGAAGGCCTTGATGGTGTTCATGACGTCGTGATACTCCTTCATCTTCAGGCCGGACGACGCTGTGATATTCACCAGCACGCCACGCGCACCAGCCAGATTGACTTCCTCGAGCAGCGGACTCGCCACGGCGCGTTCCGCGGCGATCTTGGCCCGATCCACGCCGCCCACGGTTGCCGACCCCATCATCGCCATGCCGACCTCCGACATCACTGTGCGCACGTCGGCGAAGTCGACATTCACCAGCCCCGGGTTGTTGATGACTTCCGCAATCCCGGACACCGCGCTGTGCAGCACTTCGTTGGCGCTGGCGTAGGCGTCGAGCACCGATACGTCCTCACCCAGTACCTGCATCAATTTTTCGTTGGGGATGATGATCAACGAATCGACGATCTTCTTGAGTTCCTCGATGCCGGCTTCAGCGACTTTCTGGCGCTTGCCCTCGAAGTGGAACGGCCGCGTCACGACGGCGACGGTCAGGATCCCCTTGTCCTTGGCCACTTGCGCCACGACCGGCGCGGCCCCTGTCCCGGTGCCGCCGCCCATGCCGGCGGCGATGAATACCATGTCGCAACCGTCGATCATCTCGGCAATGCGATCGCGGTCCTCCATCGCCGCGTCGCGTCCGATTTCCGGACGTGCCCCTGCACCGAGGCCGCGCGTCAAGCCGCTGCCCAGTTGCAATTGCATGCGCGCGGTCGAGCGTTTGAGCGCCTGCGCGTCCGTATTGGCGGTGATGAAATCCACGCCGGCAACGCCCCTGCTGATCATGTGCTCGACGGCATTGCCGCCACAGCCGCCGACGCCGATGACCTTGATGACTGCTTCCTGCGGATTCTGGTCGATGATTTCAAACATTTGCTTTCTCCTGTCCTGAGTGTCGATGCCCTGATTTCTGTTTGTAGGTGCCGCTGATTGCGTTGTTGCAGTCCTGAGTCCTCTCGTCCTAGAAATTTGCCTTGAACCACTGCTTCATCTTTTCCCCGACATTGCTCAAACCTTTGCCCTGCTCGCGCGCGAGCTCGGCTCGCAAATACTGTTCGCGTCCATCGAGCAGCAAACCCACCGCAGTCGCATAGCGCGGGCTTCGTACGACATCGGCGAGCCCGCCGACGTACGCCGGCACGCCGATGCGCAGCGGCAAATGAAAGACCTCCTCGCCCAGCTCGACCATCCCGGCGAGCATCGCCGAACCGCCGGTCAGGACGATTCCGGACGAAAGCAGTTCCTCGAGCCCGCTGCGGCGAAGCTCTGCCTGTGCCAACGTGTAGAGCTCCTCGATTCGCGGCTCGATCACTTCCGCGAGCATCTGCCGCGACAGCTTGCGCGGCCCGCGCTCGCCAACGCCAGGCACCTCGATGACGTCGTTCGGGTCGGCAAGCTGGCGCAGCGCGCAACCGTGCCGGATCTTCAGCTCCTCGGCTTCCTTGGTAGGCGTCCGCAACGTCATCGCGATGTCGTTGGTCACCTGGTCCCCCGCGATCGGGATGACCGCCGTGTGGCGAATGGCGCCGCCGGTGAACACCGCGAGGTCGGTCGTCCCGCCACCAATGTCCATGAGGCAGACGCCAAGGTCCTTCTCGTCGTCGTTCAGCACCGCCAGCGCAGACGCCAGCGGCTGCAGCATCACGTCGCTGACCTCGAGCCCGCAGCGTCGCACGCACTTGGTGATGTTCTCGACCGCCGACACGGCACCCGTCACGATGTGCACCTTGACCTCGAGCCTTACACCGCTCATCCCCAGCGGCTCCCGAACGTCTTCCTGACCATCGACGATGAATTCCTGCGGCAGGATATGCAGCACCTGTTGATCGTTCGGAATCGCGATTGCCTTCGCGGTCTCGATAACCCGATCGATGTCGGCCTGCGTGACTTCCTTTTCCTTGATGGCGACCATGCCGCTCGAATTCAGGCTGCGGATGTGGCTGCCGGCGATGCCCACGTACACCGCGGTGATCGTGCAATCAGCCATCAGTTCGGCTTCCTCGAGCACGCGCTGGATGGAGCCCATCGTCGCTTCGATGTTGACGACGACGCCTTTCTTGAGCCCGCGCGACGGCTGCGTCCCCATGCCGATGATGTTGAGCCGCTTTTCCGGCGTGACCTCGGCGACGATCGCAACGATCTTCGAAGTACCGACGTCGAGACCGACGATGAGGTTCTTGGAATCCTTGACCATGCGTGCTTTCCCCTAAGCCTTGCCTCGGACTTGATCTGGTGCCGGCTTTTTCGCCGGCGTTTCCCTGAATCCTGGTACGCGCGCCGCGAAGCCGTTGCGATAGCGCAAGTCGATTTGTTCAACGCGCGTGCCTGCCCGTTGCAATTTCGCGATCGTCCCCGGGTAGTACGCGACAAAGCGTGCGAGCCGGGCGCCGGGATCGACACGGCCGAGTTCGAGCCTCAACGGATTGGCGCCCTCGGTCCGCAGCTCCCACGCGGCGCGCTCCGACAGGTGGATCTCGACAAGCACCAGTCCCGTGGGCCTCAGCGTCTGACCGAACTCACGAAAATGTGCTGTCACGTCAGCCGCGCTGCCTTCGGGTCCGGAAAACTGCGGCAGGTCCCCGTTGTAGTCGGCGGCGAAGACTTCGCCTTGCACGTTGACGAGCGAGCCTTCGTTCCAGCGCGCCAGCGGCTCGTGCTCGGTCACGGTGATTTCGAGAGTTTTCGGCCACGCACGACGCAGCCCGACTGCACGCACCCACGGCACCCTGGTCAGCGATTCGCGCGCGTCCGCAAGTCGCAAGGTGAACCATGTTCCCTTCAGCTCCTCGCGCACGACCGCCTCGAGATGCGCGGGGTTAGCACGAGTGAGAGGCCCCCGGATCACGACCTCCTGCAGTGCGAAGACCGGCTGGCGGACCGCCCACAACGTTAGTGCGTAGGTGAGCATCGCGACCGCAACGACCGTAAGCACGAGCGCGACTTGGTTCAGCTGGCGCGCGTTATCCCACATGAGCGCCTCGCAGTATGTCCACACAAAGATCGGCGAAACTGAGCCCGGCTTGCCTTGCCGACATCGGCACCAGGCTGTGCGCGGTCATCCCAGGTGATGTATTGACTTCGAGAAATGTCCAGCGCCCGTCGGGCTTCATGATCAGGTCGAGACGCCCCCAACCCGAACAGCCGACGACACGAAACGCCGCCAGCGACTGCGCCTGAATCGCACGTTCCAGCGAGGCGTCGATACCCGACGGACAGAAATACTTCGTATCGTCGGAAAAATACTTGTTGTGATAGTCGTAGTTGCCTTCCGGCGCCTCGATGCGGATCAGCGGCAGCGCCCGCTCGTCGAGGATCGAAGCCGTCAGTTCCGTACCGGCGACGAATTCCTCGACGATGACGAGGTCGTCGTGTTTGGCCGCCGCCACGTAGGCGGTTGCCAGTTCATCGCGATCGACCGAAGTAACGCGCGTGATGCCGATGGTGGAGCCCTCGCGCGCGGGCTTGACGATCAGCGGCAAACCCAACTCGGCGACCACCGACCACCAGTCGGTGTCCGCGTCGACCACGCGGTAGCGCGGCGTCGGAATGTTGCTGGCGAGCCACACCAGCTTGGTCCGCCACTTGTCCATCGCCAGCGCCGATGCCATGACGCCGCTGCCGGTATACGGCATCCCGAGGACTTCGAGTGCGCCCTGCACCGTTCCGTCTTCGCCGAAACGACCATGGAGCGCGATGAACACGCGGTCGAAACCGTCATGCCTGAGCTGGTACAGCGACCGCTCGGCGGGATCGTACGCGTGCGCGTCGATCCCCGCCCCTTTCAGCGCCGCGACCACCGCGTTGCCCGACAAAAGCGAGATCTCGCGCTCCGCACTGGGACCGCCCATCAGAACGGCAACTTTGCCGAATTCGCTCACGGGCGCTCTCCGACAATTCGAACTTCCGGCTGCAGTCGCACCCCGGTGCGATCCGCAACGACGCGGCGCACGTGCTCGATCAACGCCTCGATGTCTGTGGCTCTCGCCGTAGCGTCGGGGTTGACGATGAAATTCGCGTGCTTCTCGGATACCCGCGCACCGCCGATCGCGTACCCCTTGAGCCCGCAATGCTCGATCAGCCGCGCGGCATGATCGCCTTCGGGATTGCGGAACACGCTGCCGGCATTTGGCAGGTTGAGCGGTTGCGTGGCGACGCGTTTCGCCAGAAATTCCTTGATGCGTGCGCGTGCCTGCGTCGCGTCCCCTTGCGGGAACCGGAACCAGGCCGCAGTGAAAATGCCATCGAGCGCGTCACCATTTGGAAGGTGCACGCTGCGATAGCCGATCGCGTATTCGGCGGGAGTGCGCACGGCGAAGCCGCCATCGCGCAGCAATACCTCGACGCGAGCGAGATGACGCCAGGTTTCGCCGCCGTAGCAACCTGCGTTCATCGCCAACGCTCCGCCGACCGTGCCGGGAACTCCGGCCAGGAACTCGGCTTCTGCGCAGCCGTGTGTCGCCGCAAACCGCGCGAGCTTTGGGCTGGCCACGCCTGCCTCGGCGTAGACCAATCCGTCAGCGACCGCAAGAGCACCTCCGGGGTTGTGCAGCAACACCACCGCGCCGCGCACACCGCCGTCGCGCACGAGCAAGTTGCTGCCCAACCCGATCGCCGTGAGCGGCACGCCAGGTCCCAGTTGCCGCACAAATGCCGCCAGATCGTCGCGATCGGCGGGAACGTACGCAAGATCCGCCTTCCCACCACAACGCCAGCTCGTATGTCTCGCGAGCGACTCGTCGCGGCTGAGCGTGCCGCGCAGACCTGCGAAACGAAGCGGTTCGGTCAACATCATGTCGTTGCCGCAAGCATTGGCGCGACCTGACCGATCGAACCAGCGCCCATCGTGAGCACGACATCGTCGTCGCGGGCGATCGCGTGAATCGTTGCGGGAATGTCGGCAATGTCCTCGACGAACACGGGCTCGACCTTGCCAGCGACTCGCAACGCGCGTGCCAGCGCACGGCCATCGGCTGCAACGAGCGGCGCTTCGCCCGCAGGATAGACTTCCGTAAGCAGCACGGCGTCGACGGTGGAAAGCACGGCGACGAAGTCCTCGAACAGATCGCGGGTACGGGTATAGCGATGCGGTTGGAACACGAGTACCAGTCGTCGTCCAGGAAAGCTGCCGCGCGCGGCAGCGAGCGTCGCCGCCATCTCCGCCGGGTGATGGCCGTAATCATCGACCAGCGTGAATCGGCCGCCAGCATCGAGACCGATTTCACCGAAGCGCTGGAAGCGACGTCCGACTCCTTTGAACTCGGCCAGCGCGTGCGCGATCGCGGCGTCCGCGACACCTGCCTCGCGCCCCACCGCGATCGCAGCGAGGGCGTTGCGCACGTTGTGCTCGCCGGCAAGATTGAGATCCAGCGCCAGTGGCGGCGCACTCGTGCTCGTCGCCACGAAGCGCATGCGGCCGGCCTCGTGCGTAACGCTTGTCGCGCGCAGTTGCGCGTCGTCCCTGAAGCCGTAGGTGACGATAGACTTGGTGATCGAAGGCATGATGTCGCGCACGTTCGCGTCGTCGACGCACAGCACGACAACGCCATAGAACGGCAGGCGCTGGGCGAAGTTGACGAATGCCTCCTTCAGCCGCGCGAAATCGTGGCCGTAGGTCTCCATGTGATCGGCGTCGATGTTGGTGATCACCGCGAGCACCGGCTGCAGCACCAGAAATGACGCATCCGATTCGTCGGCCTCGGCCACCAGGAACTCGCCCGTACCCAGACGCGCATGGGCATCCGCCGATACCAGCTTGCCGCCAATGACGAACGTCGGGTCGAGGCCGCCTTCGGCCAGTACGCTGGCGATCAGGCTGGTTGTTGTCGTCTTGCCGTGCGTTCCCGCGACCGCGATGCCCTGCTTCAGACGCATCAACTCCGCGAGCATGAGCGCCCGCGGCACGACCGGGATGCCACGTTCGCGGGCGGCGACCACTTCCACGTTTTCCGCGGCGACCGCGGACGACACGACAACAACGTCGGCGTCGGCGATATGATGAGGCGAGTGCCCTGTCTTGATCTGCGCCCCGAGCGATGCAAGCCGTCGTGTCGTTGCGTTCGTCGCAAGATCCGAGCCGCTGACTTGGTAGCCCTGCGTAAGCAGCACCTCGGCAATGCCGCTCATTCCGGCGCCGCCGATGCCCACGAAATGCACGCGCTTGACCTTGTGTTTCATCGCATCTGTGCAACAGCGATGCAGATGTCGGCGACGCGTTGCGTGGCGTCGGCTTTGCGCAGGGAGCGTGCGGCAACAGCCATCGCGAGAAGCCGCTCGCGTGTTGCCACGCGCAGCCAATTGGCAAGACGTTCCGGCGAAAGTTCAGCTTGAAGGATGATTTCCGCCGCACCGCAATCGCCGAGCACGCGAGCGTTGTCTATCTGATGATCGTCCGCGGCGTAGGGAAACGGCACGAGCACGCTTGCGATACCGACCGCGGCTAATTCCGCAACCGTCGTCGCGCCGGCGCGGCAGATCACGAGGTCGGCTTCGGCGTAGCGGCGTGCGATGTCGGCAATGAACGGGAGGCACTCGGCATCGACGCCGGCGCTTGCATACGCGGCGCGAAGACTGTCGATGTGTTTCTCTCCCGCCTGATGGGTCACGCGCGGGCGATCGCCCAGCGCAAGCAACGCGAGCGCCTTGGGCACGCGTTCGTTCAGCGCGGCCGCGCCGAGACTGCCGCCGACGACGAGCAGGATCAATGGTCCGGAACGACCCCTGAAGCGCTCGGTCGGCGGCGCAATCGCGGTGATTTCCGCACGCAGCGGGTTGCCCACCCAGGCGACCTTCCTTGCACTGGGGGCATTGAAGGTGTTCGGAAATCCTGTCAGCACGCGATCCGCCCCGAAGCGCAGGATGCGATTTGCCAGGCCCGGCTTGGCATCAAGGTTGTGAACGACGAGCGGGACGTCCTGGGCCACCGCCATCAAGCAGCCGGGAAACGAGGCGAAGCCACCGAAGCCGATGACGACATTCGGGCGTCGGCGGTCCATGACGCGCCACGCTTGCCAGCACGCCCGCAAGAGCGCGAGCGGCCCGAACAGTAGACGCACTAATCCCTTGCCGCGCACGCTGCCGAAGTTGAGCGCTTCGAAATCGATCTTGTGGTCCGGCACGATGTGCGCCTCCATGCCTTCGCGCGTGCCGAGCCAGAAGACCCGCCATCCGCGCGCGATCAATTCCGTCGCCACCGCCAGCCCAGGGAAGATGTGCCCCCCGGTGCCGCCAGTGGTGATCATTACCGTACCACTCATACCGTAAAGCCCCTCAACAATCGCCTGTTCTCGAAATCGACGCGCAGCAGTATTGCGATCGCGATGCAGTTCACGACGATGCCGCTGCCGCCGAAGGACAGTAAAGGCAACGTCAGGCCTTTGGTTGGCAGCACGCCCATGTTCACTCCGATATTGATGAACGCCTGCACGCCTAGCCACACGCCGATGCCGTGTGCAACCAGTGCCGCGAAGGGCCGCTCGAGGCGCGCAGCCTGGCGACCGATGGCGTAGGCGCGCACCAGCACCCACGCGAACAAAGCAATTACAGCGGCGACGCCAATAAAGCCGAGTTCCTCGGCGATCACCGCGAGCAGGAAATCGGTGTGCGCTTCGGGCAGGTACAGGAGCTTTTCCACGCTCGCGCCAAGGCCGACGCCGTACCATTCGCCGCGACCGAAGGCGATCAGCGAGTGCGACAGTTGATAGCCCTTGCCCAGCGGGTCCGCCCAGGGATCGCGAAAGCCTGTGAAGCGCTGCAATCGATACGGCGCGAACCAGATCAACAGCCATAGCGCGACTGGCAGCAAGAATCCGAGGCCGATCAGCAATCGCCAGTCCAGCCCACCCAGGAACAAGATGCCGAAGGCGATTGCGACGATCACCACGCACGCACCGAAATCCGGCTCTCGCAGCAGCAGCGCGCTGATGGCGACCATCACGGCAAGCAGCGGCAGGAAGCCACGCACAAGCGTCTTCTTGAGCGGCTGTTGCGCGTGCAGGAAGTCCGCCTTGCGCACCGCGTAACTCGCTGTATAGAGCACGACGAACAGTTTCATGAATTCGGAAGGCTGGACGTTGACTATCACCAGCGAGAGCCAGCGCCTGCTGCCGTTGACGGCCTTGCCGATGCCCGGCACGAGCACTGCGACGAGCAATGCAGCTCCGGCGATGAAAAGGTAAGGCGCGAGGCGTTGCCAGCCCTTGACCGGCACCTGAAACACGACGAACGCCGCAAGAAGTCCCGCCGCGACAAATACCGCGTGGCGCGCCAGGAAATACCAAGGCCGATAAGCGGTGTAGGCCATGGCTTCGGCGGTCGCGATCGACGCCGAGTACACCATCACCAGTCCAATCGAGAGCAGCAACAGCGCTGCCCACGCGAGCGTCGCGTCGAAAGTCAACATCGTGCGCGACTCGCGCGGCGCGACCGCCAGGGCCGACAGGCGTGGAAACGTGGAGCGCAGCGTCGTGTCTCTAGGCATGCGCCGCCTCCTTCGCATGCAGGGCCACTGCGGCCTTGAAGCGATCGCCGCGGTCGATGTAGTCGCGGAACATGTCCAGGCTCGCACACGCTGGCGACAACAAGACAGCGTCGCCCGCACGTGCCTGCGCGATCGCACGGGCGACTGCCGTCTCGAGGCCGGGCGCGAATTCCACGGCGACGTGCACGCCGGCCAGCGCCGCGGCAATCGCCGGCGCATCGCGCCCAAGCAGCACGACCGCGCGGCAATGCGCGTCCACACCGCTTCGGAGCGGAGCGAAATCCTGACCCTTGCCATCGCCGCCCGCGATCAACGCCGATGGGCGATCGATGCCCTCGAGCGCCGCTAGCGTTGCCGCGACCGTGGTCGCTTTCGAATCATTCACGAACAGCACCCCGCCGACTTCGGCCACGCGCTCCATCCGATGCGGCAAGCTCCGAAACGCCGCGAGCTTCGCGAGCACCGCGTCGTCGATCGTCGCAACGGGGGATGTGAGCGCGAGCGCAGCGAGCGCGTTGAGCGCGTTATGGCGCCCGATCAGCGAGAGTTCGCTCGCGCGCAGCAGGAGCTTCGACCCGTGGGCGAGCCACAGGGCCTTATCGTGCACGACCATTCCCCAGTCGCTCGCAGCTAGCGGGGCGCCGGCGCCGAAGCCGTGGATCGGTCGGCTGGCAATGCGCATCGCCCACGAGCGAGGATCGTCGCGATTGAGCACTTGCTCGCCGCCACCGCTGAATACACGCGCCTTGGCCGCCGCATACTCATCCATTCCCGCGTAGCGATCGAGGTGATTCTCCGAGATGTTGAGCACGGCCGCCGCCGTGGGCTTGAGACTGTTCGTTGTCTCCAACTGGAAACTCGACAGCTCAAGCACGAAGACGTCCGGCCAGGGCGCACCGTCCTCGTGCAGTGCGAGCACATCGAGCACCGGCTCGCCGATGTTGCCGACTACCGATGCTTGCAGACCCGCCGCGCGCACGAGCTCGCCCGTCAGTGTGGCGACCGTCGTCTTGCCGTTCGAGCCCGTCACCGCGAGCAGCTTCTGCCCTGGCGGCAAAGCTCGCGCAAACAGATCGATATCGCCGACCAGTTCGACCCCGCGCGCGCACGCCGCGGTGATCGGCGGTTGATCCTTGGCGAGTCCCGGACTGATCACGATAAGGTCGGCATCCGCCAGCGTCGCGTCGGTGAACGGCCCTGTCACCAGAGGCACGCGCGGAAGCTCGGACGCAAGTTGTGCCGCCCGTGGCGGCAGCGCGCGGGTGTCGGCAACGCGAACCCGCGCGCCATGGCGCGCTGCCCACCGGGCCGCAGACAAGCCCGTCACGCCGAGACCGAGAACGACAACCTGGCGACCGTGAACGTTCATCGCTAGCGCAGCTTCAACGTCGAGAGCCCGAACAGGACGAGCAACATCGTTATGATCCAGAAGCGACCTTGCTGGTTCTGGCTACGGCCGGTCGCATGCGCGACCTTAACTTGCGCCTGGCGCAAGTTAGCCTTCGCCGAAACCAGCCCGTGGTTCGCTCGATTCATTAGCGCAGCTTCAACGTCGAGAGTCCGAACAGGACGAGCAACATCGTTATGATCCAGAAGCGAACCACGACCTGGTTTTCTTTCCAACCCTTCAATTCGTAGTGATGGTGAATCGGCGCCATGCGAAACACCCGCCTGCCGGTCATCTTGAAAGACGCCACCTGAACCACGACGGACAGCGTCTCGACGACGAACACCCCGCCCATGATGAACAGCACGATTTCCTGGCGCACGATGATGGCGACCGCGCCAAGCGCCGCGCCAAGTGCGAGTGCGCCCACGTCGCCCATGAATACTTCCGCCGGGTATGCGTTGAACCACAGAAAGCCGAGACCCGCGCCCGCGATCGCGCCGCAGAAGACAGCCAGCTCACCCGCGCCGGGAATGTGCGGGAGAAACAGGTAGGATGAGTAGTCGGCGCGCCCCGTGACATACGCGAACAGACCGAGCGCCGCGCCGACCATCACCGTCGGCATGATCGCGAGCCCGTCGAGTCCGTCGGTGAGATTCACGGCATTGCTGCTACCCACGATCACGCAGTACGACAGAACAATGAAGCCCCAGACACCAAGGGGATAGCTGACGGTCTTGAAGAACGGCACGATCAAATCCGCCTTGGGCGGCAGGTCGAGGTTGAAGCCGCTTGCGAGCCAAGCGTTGAACAACTGAAAGAATTGCGTGTTCGACGGTGCCGATACCGAGAACGCGAGATAGATCGCGGCGACGAGCCCGATCAGCGACTGGAGCATGAACTTCGTGCGTGCGGAGAGCCCCTTGGGGTTGCGATGAACGACTTTCCGGTAATCGTCGACCCACCCGATCGCACCGAAGCCGACAGTGACGATCAGAACGACCCAGACGAAGCGATTGCGCAGGTCGGCCCACAACAGCGTCGTGATCACGATCGACACCAGGATCAGCGCACCGCCCATGGTGGGCGTCCCGGCCTTGGCCAGGTGCGTCTGCGGGCCGTCGTCGCGCACGGACTGCCCGATGCGGTATTGCGCCAGCTTGCGGATCATGCGCGGGCCGACCATGAACGAGATCACCAGCGCGGTCATCGTCGCGAGCACGGAGCGCAGCGTGATGTAACTGAAGACATTGAAGGTCCGCACATCCGCGGCGATCCAGTTCGCGAGCGCGAGCAACATCAGTGCGCCTCAGCGGCGGTGTTGGTGAGCGCGAAGACGATGCGTTCCATGCGCATGAAACGCGATCCCTTCACGAGGACGGTCACGCCCGGACCGGGATGAAGTGCGCTGGCGAGGGCACCGATACTGGTGAAATGCTCACCCCCTGTGCCGAAGGCCGCGACAGCGTGTTGTGCCAGGTCACCGACACCCAGCATCCGGTCGATGCCTACGGCGCGCGCGTACGCGCCGACCTCGCGATGAAAGGCCAGCCCCTGGTCGCCGACTTCGCCCATGTCGCCCAGTACCAGCCAGCGCGGCATCGGTGCGCGCGAAAGAACGGCAATTGCCGCGCGAACCGAATCGGGATTGGCGTTGTACGAATCGTCGATCACCGCCCCGCCGCCTGGAAGATCGATCGTGTGCAGTCTGCCCGACAGCGGGCGAAAGGCCGTCAATGCCGCCACCGCATCGCCTACGCTCGCGCCCGCCGCTGTTGCGGCCGCGATGGCGCCGAGCGCATTGGCGACGTTGTGCCGGCCAGGCACCCTGAGTTCGACCGTCGCCTTTACCTCTGGCGTTATCACCTCGACGACGTAGCCCCACGCCTCGGCGTGCATGCGCGCGGTTACCGCAGCCGGCGCACGCAGCCCGAAGTCGCGAAGGGTCAGCATCGCACCCGCGGCATTGCGTCTGACCATGACCTCCTGCCAAAACGACGCGTAGTCATCGTCGGCATTGAGAACTACGACACCACCGTCAAGCAGGGCATTGAGCAGCGCAGCGTGCTCGGCGGCCACGTCGGCGACGCTTTTCATGAATTCCTGGTGCTCGCGCTGCGCGTTGTTGATCACGCCGATGGTAGGCCTCGCGATCGCCACGAGTTCGGCCGTTTCGCCCGGATGATTCATGCCGATCTCGATCACGGCGGCACGATGGTGCGCCCGCAAGCGGAGCACTGTCAGCGGCAAACCGATGGCGTTGTTGAAGTTACCGGGAGTTGCGAGTACGTCCCTTGTGCCGAGCGAGGCACGCAGGATCGCTGCGGTCATTTCCTTCACCGTGGTCTTGCCGTTGCTGCCCACAATGCCGACGACCGGCAGCGCGAAGCGCTGCCGCCAGAACGCGGCGAGATCGCCCAGCGCACGCAGGGGATCGGCGACAGCAACCAGATTTCCGGTCAATCTCCCCACGCGATCCGCGGCGACGAGCGCGGCGACCGCGCCACGCCGCAGCGCGGGTTCGACGTAGTCGTGCCCGTCGAAGTGCTCGCCTTTGAGCGCGACGAACAATTCGCCCGGCCGGATCGTTCGCGAATCCGTGGCAACGCCGTCGAACCAGACGTTTTCGCCGCGCAGCGCGCCTGCGACCGCATGCGCCGCCGTGGCCGTGTCTATCATCGCGGGCTCCTGGCTGCAAGCGCGCGCGCAGCGTGTTCGACATCGAGGAATGGCTGCCTTACACCTGCACACTCCTGGAACGACTCGTGGCCCTTGCCCGCGAGCAATACGACGTCGTCCGGCTTGGCTTCGGCGATCGTCGTCGCAATCGCAGCCGCGCGGTCGAGTTCCACCGAGTAGCGGCGGTTGCCACTGCTCCGGATGCCGTGAACGATTTCGCTGGCGATCGCCGCCGGATTTTCGGTGCGCGGATTGTCACTCGTGACGACGACCCGATCCGCCAGGCGTGCAGCGAGACGCCCCATTTCCGGCCTCTTGCCGCGATCGCGGTCACCGCCGCAACCGAAAACGCAAATCAGTTCACCCGTGGAACCGACCGCGCCACGCAACGCCGTAAGCGCTTGCTCGATCGCATCCGGCGAATGCGCGTAGTCGATGACCACCAGCGGCGCACGCTCGCCGCCGAGACGCTGCATGCGTCCGGGTGGTGCGTCGACCTCCGCCAGAAACTTCAGCGCTGCGTCGAGTTCGACGCCGCTGAACAACAGCGTTCCAAGAACGCCGAGCAGGTTGGTTGCGTTGAACGCCCCGACCAGCCGCGTTTGCAGCTCACCCCGGCCCCAGGGAGTCTCCACCGCGAACGCCAAGCCGCGCGCGGTCGCTGTCAAGCGCGTACCCGCAACGTCAGCCGCGCCGAAACCGTACGTGAGCACCTTGCGGTCTTTGGCTCTGGCGCTATCGATCAGACTTCGCCCGAACGCGTCGTCAGCGTTGATCACGCTCGCACGCAGCCCAGGCCGCGTAAACAACTGTGCCTTCGCGGCGCCATAAGCGCCCATCGTCCCGTGATAGTCAAGGTGGTCGCGCGAGAGGTTGGTGAACAGCGCGACCGAAAAATCTACGCCGTTGATTCGCCCCTGATCGATGCCATGCGACGAAACTTCCATCACCACCGACTCGGCACCCGCACGCTTGTACAGCGCGAGCATCTCGTGCAGTGCTGCCGCGTCGGGCGTGGTATTGACCGTCGGCCGGATCGATGCACCCAGCAGCCCGTTGCCGAGGGTGCCAAGCACCGCGGTGCGGCGTCCGGTCGAGTGCAGTCCCGCGGCGATCCAGTGCGCGGAAGACGTCTTCCCGTTGGTGCCCGTGACGCCGACTGTCCAGAGGTCCCGCGATGGATGGCCGTATATGAAATCGGCGATGGCGCCCAGGCGCGCCTTGAGGTGATCCAGCGGCACATGGGGAAGCTTCCAGTCCGGATCCCAGTGGAATGCCTGCGTGTCCCAGAAAATCGCGCCCGCGCCGTGAGCGATGGCGTCGGGAATGAAGGCGCGTCCGTCGCGCTGGGTTCCCGGATAGGCGGCAAACGCGTCACCCGGACGCACGTCGCGGCTATCGGATGTAATCCGCGACACGGGATGGCCGAGGCGCTTCAGCAGCGCAGCGACGTCGGTATCGGTGGCGACCACGCTGCTCATTGGATACCTTCGCGCTGCGCGCTTCGGTATTCGCGCTCGGCGCAGCCCATCGCACTCATACGAGTACCTTCGCGCTGCGCGCTCCGGCATTCGCGCTCGGGGCGGCCCATCGCGCTCATGTTTCTTCCTTGATATCGGCGCCTTCGGGCGGCAGGATCACGTTGGTGACCGGCGCGTCGGTAGGAACGCTCAGCATGCGCAGCGCAGCGCCCATGACGGTGCTGAACACCGGCGCCGCAACCGCGCCGCCGTAATACTGCCCGGCCGACGGCTCGTCGATCATGACGGCGACGATCAGCCTCGGGTTCGATACGGGTGCGAAGCCGACGAACGACGCGACGTAGCGCGTGCTCGAATAGGTGTGGCCGTCGAGCTTGTGCGCGGTGCCGGTCTTGCCCGCGACACGGTAACCCGCGACCTGCGCTTTCGGCGCGGTGCCCCCGGGCAGCACCACCATCTCCAGCATGTGTCGCACGGCGCGCGCGGTTTCGGGCGTGATCACCGGCCTGCCGGCGACGGGACCTTCCACCTTCAGCAGCGACACCGGCTTGAGCTCGCCATCCGTGGCGAAAACCGTGTATGCGCGCGCAAGTTGCACCAGATTGACGGAGATGCCGTGTCCGTAGGCGATTGTCGCCTGTTCGATCGGGCGCCAGGTCTTCGCAGGTCGCAACCTCCCGCCTACTTCGCCCGGAAAGCCCGTGTGCGGCGGCGCGCCGAAACCGGCGTCCGACAGCGTTTGCCACATCGTCGACGGTGGCAGCGACAGCGCAATCTTGGCAGCGCCTACGTTCGATGACTTCTGAATGACCTGC
This sequence comes from uncultured beta proteobacterium, assembly GCA_963829375.1. Lineage (GTDB taxonomy): Bacteria > Pseudomonadota > Gammaproteobacteria > Burkholderiales > Casimicrobiaceae > PALSA-1003. The sequence continues at coordinate 110,805 of CAWHIS010000006.1, forward strand.
TCGACCGTCAGCGCGCCTTCACGGTGCGCATCGTGAATGGTTGCCCCGCTGATGGTCAGCGTACCCGGCGCCGTGTCGATGATCGTGGTCGGCGTCACCTTGCCGGAATCGAGCGCTGCGGCGATCGTGAACGGCTTCATCGACGAGCCAGGCTCGAAGGTGTCGGTGAGTGCGCGGTTGCGCATCTTGTCTTTCGCTGCGCGCGTGCGATTGTTCGGATTGAAGGCCGGCCAGTTGGCCAGCGCGACGATTTCACCTGTCTTCGCGTCGAGCACGGCAATGGCACCGGCCTTTGCCTTGTTGGCGTCGATGGCCGTCTTCAATTCGCGAAATGCCAGATATTGCAGCCTGCTGTCGATCGCGAGCGCGAGATCGCGCCCTTCCTGTGGCGCGCGAATGCTGACGACGTCTTCCACGATTTCGCCGCGCCGGTTGATGATCACCCGCCGGCTGCCGGGCTTGCCTCCCAGCCAGGGCTGCTGCGCGAGCTCCATCCCTTCTTGACCGATGTCGTGATCCCCGGTGAAGCCGATAATCTGACTCATCACCTCACCGCCCGGGTAGTAGCGCCAGTACTCGGTCTCGTCGTGCACGCCCTTGATCTGAAGCGCGGCGACACGTTCGGCCACATCGGGCGCGACGGGCCGCATCAGGTAGACGAAATCGCCGGCGCCGGAAATCTTATGCGTCAACGCGCTCGCGGGCATGCCGAGCGTGCCCGCGAGCGCTTGCAGTTGCTCCGGCGTGGCTTCGATCTTTTCGGGCCACGCCCAGACGGCCTTGACCGGCGTGCTGATCGCCAGCGGTTCCCCGAGCCGATCGACGATGCGCCCGCGATGCGCGGGCACATCGATGTCGCGGCTGTAGCGGGAGCTGCCCTGCTCCTGCAGGAATGCATTGTCGAAGCGCTGCAGATAGAGCGATCGCACCACAAGCAACAAGAACAGTGCCAGCAACGCGCCGAAGACGAGCGGCGCACGCAGCGCGGACAAGCGAGGCGGCGCCGCGGCGGCGCGCTTCATCGCTTGACCTCGTCCATGACCTCGACCCGGGCCGCCCCGGGCAGTTGCATGTGCAGTTCCTCGCGGGCGATCTTTTCGATCCGCGCCGGCATAGCCCAGGTTGACTGCTCGATCTGCAACTGGCCGTATTCGATGTCGTAGTTCCGCGTCAGCGCCTGTTCGCGTTCCAGGTCGACGAACAGCTTGCGCGACTGATGGCGCGAAGTGATCAGCGATAGCGCGCAAACGATGAGCGCGACGAGCAGAACGACGTTGAGCCGCGTCATCATGCGAGCGAGGCGTCGGTGCGTTCGGCCACGCGCAACACGGCGCTGCGCGCACGCGGATTGGCCGCAACTTCTGCGTCGTCCGCGCGGACCGCCCGCCCGATCAGTTCGAGCGGCGGACGCGGCAGCGCGCGTGACGCAATCGGCAGGCGCGCGATCCGTGCGTCGCCCCCGTAGGGTTGGCTATGGCGACGAAAGAATTGCTTCACGAGTCGGTCTTCGAGGGAATGGAAACTGATCACCGCGAGCCGACCGCAGTGACGCAGGCGGGGCAGGATGCGATCGAGGGCTAGCGGCAATTCCTGAAGCTCCTGATTGATGAAAATCCGTACAGCCTGGAATGTCCGCGTGGCCGGATCCTGACTCCAATCACCCCGCCCGCGCGAGCCGACGGCTTTTGCCACGATCGCGGCCAGTTGCCGCGTCCGGAGGATGGGTTCGTGCGTGCGAGCCGCAACAATCGCTCTTGCAATCTGTTGAGCAAACCGTTCTTCACCATAGTCCGCGATCACTCCCTTGAGTTCACGTTCTTCGACGTGGCTGAGCCATTCCGCTGCGCTTGGTCCGCGCGACGGGTCCATGCGCATGTCGAGCGGGCCGTCGGCGCGCAACGAGAATCCACGCTCAGGCTCATCGATCTGCGGTGACGCAACACCGAGGTCGAGCAGCACGCCGTCGACGAAAGCGAATCCCTCGCGATCCAGGACGTCGGGCAACTCGGAGAACCACGCGCGATGAAAGCGAAAACGCGGGTCGCGCCACGTGCGGGCGACGATTTCAGCTTCGGGATCGCGGTCGATCGCGACGAGTACGCCGCCGACATCGAGCGCGGCGAGAATGCGCTCGCTGTGACCGCCACGGCCAAAGGTGCCGTCGGCGTAGACGCCGTCGCGCTTGATCGCCAGCGCGGCCACGGCTTCTTTGAGCAGGACCGGGACATGACTGCCATCGGTCATCAGAGAGAGAAGCCGTCGAGCTCAGGCGGCAGCCCATCCGTGGGGAACACGATCGCTTGCGCGGTCTGTTCGGTCCACCGGGCTTCGTCCCAGAGTTCGAACTTGTTGCCTTGGCCAACCAGCACAACGTGCTTGTCGAGCGCCGCGTACTGCCGCAGCGCAGGCGGCACCAAGATGCGTCCGGCACCGTCGAGATCCACGTCGTCGGCATGGCCTACAAGCAATCGCTGCAGACTGCGAACGCGCTCGTTGAAACTCGGCAACGCCATGAGGCGCGCCTGAATGGGATCCCATTCGACGACCGGGTAAAGCAGCAGGCAATGACTGGGATCGGCAGTGAGGACGACGCGGCCGACCGCTTCACCGGTCAGCCTGGCGCGATGTTTGGCGGGGATGGCGAGCCGCCCCTTGTTGTCCAGCGCTAGATGGGTGACGCCTCGAAACACCGCCGATCCTCCCTGAATCCGGGCAATAGGGAAGTACCCACTTTGCCCCACTTTTTCCCACCACGCGCCACTATATGCAAATCACGAAGTCGGGTCAACAGGATTGTGGTTTCCGAACAAAGACTTAGCGCCAATTGTTGCGCCGTTAGTTAAATTGCAACATAAATAGATACTTACAGATGATTGTGCACGTGAAATGGCGAAAACAAGGCAAAAGCCGACGCATTCGGCCGCCTCGGCTACTGGAGATCTATGCTCGCGTCATCAATGATGATTTTTGGCGTACGCTTCCCACTACCGCCGCCTGGTACAAAGCGTTACAACCCGAGCGTCAGCGCCAGCGCTACGTTGCCGTTAACCTACGAGCTGCGAACCCACAGGGATGCTCGAGGGAGCGAATGAGGTTCGACGCGCAAGGAGGACCCCATGACACACCCGTTTTCCCGGCGCACGTTGCGAGTGCTGCTCGGCGCAACGTTCGCCGCCGCAACGTTCTCGACAACGCCCTCGTTCGCGCAGAATGCATCGTCAGCGCAGGCGTACGCCGATGCCGTTCGGCTGCTCGAGCAAGCGACCTTCGGCCCCAATGACGCGCTCATCGCCCACGTGATGCAAGTCGGAACGCAGGCGTTCCTGGACGAGCAATACGCCGTGCCGAAGAGCGCATATCCGACGCTGAAGTACGTTCCCGCGGGCCAGCAGGCGACCTTCTGCCCGACCGACCCGAATCCGCAATGCGGTCGCGACTATTACTCGCTGTTCCTGCTGCAGAACGCCTTCTTCACCAACGCGCTCAATGGAGCGGACCAGCTGCGCCAGCGTGTAGCCTTCGCGTTGTCACAGATTCTCGTCACCTCCGGCCTTACCGTGAATATCGCCTACGGCATGGGCGCGTACCAGCAGATCTTCCTCGACAACGCATTCGGCAACTACGAGCAGATTCTGACCAGGGTGACCCTCTCGCCGGTGATGGGGGAATACCTCAACATGGTCAACAACGACAAGCCGTCGGCTAGCGTCAATCCGAACGAAAACTATGCGCGCGAGCTGCTGCAGCTCTTCTCAATCGGCGTCTGGGAGCTCAACCAGGACGGCACGCGAAAGCTCGACGCGGCCGGCGCGTCGATTCCATCCTATGGCCAGGACGAGATCGAGGGGTTTGCGCACGTGTTCACCGGCTGGACGTACCCGGTGCTGCCGGGTGTTCCGGCCCGCACACACAACCCGAAGAATTACCTCGGTGACCTGGTCCCGGTGGACAGCAATCACGACAAGGGCGCGAAACTGCTGCTGCGCGGGGTGACCCTGCCTGCGGGAGGAACCATCCAGGCCGATCTCGCCGTCGCGATCCATAACGTATTCATGCACCCGAATGTGGGGCCATTCATCGGCAAGCAGCTTATCCAGAAGCTCGTTGCCGGCGATCCCACGCCGCCATACGTCAGCCGCGTTGCCGCCGTCTTCAACAACAACGGGCAAGGCGTACGGGGTGACATGAAGGCCGTCGTCAATGCGATCCTCAACGACCCGGAGGCTCGCGGGTACGCAAAGGGCAACACGGCCAACGGCAAATTGCGCGAGCCCGTCCTTTTCATTGCAGCAGCGGCACGCATGCTCGGCACCCAGAGCGATGGCGTTTATCTTGCGCAACAGACCGGCCAGCTCGGCCAACAGTTGTTTTATCCGCCGTCGGTCTTCAACTACTATCCACCAACGTATCTGCTCCCCGACACCGCCGACATCGCGCCCGAGTTCGCCATCCAGAATTCGAGCACGGCGATCAACCGCTACAACTTTGCCAATACGTTCTCGTTCGGAACGATCGCGCCGCTCGCGACGCTCCCCGGCGCCATTGGCACGACGCCGAACTGGACATCGCTGACAGCTCTGGCGACGGATCCCGACGCCTTGCTTGACCAGCTGAGCGCACAGATGATGCACGGCACGATGTCGGGCGACATGCGCGCCGCGATCATTCCCGCAATTGCCGCGATTCCGGCGACCAATCCGCTGAGCCGCGCCAAGACCGCGTTTTACCTTGTGCTCACGTCGGCCGAATACCAAGTGGAGCGCTGATCATGAAAGCCAACCGCCCTTCCCGCCGTGCGTTCCTGCGCAACCTCGCGGCATTGTCCAGCGTGGGCCTCGCTTCCCGCCTAGATCTATTGAGCCTCGTCGGCTCTGCCAATGCGCAGCAGGCGAGCGACTACAAGGCGCTGGTGTGCGTTTTCATGTTCGGTGGCAACGACGGCAACAACACCGTGATCCCCCTCGATACCGCAGGCTACGGTCAGTACGCCGCCGCACGCCCGGCAGCTTCGGGTATCAGCCTGCCGCAGGCATCCCTGTTACCGATCCAGCCATCCAATGTGGGCACGCCGTTCGGGCTGCACCCCGCCCTGCCCGAGCTGCAGACGTTGTTCGGCAAGGGCAAGCTGGCCGTGCTGGCGAATGTCGGAACTCTGGTGCAGCCGATCAGCAAGGCGCAGTACAACGCCGGTGTGCGACCGCTGTCGCTGTATTCGCATGCCGACCAGCAGACGCAATGGCAGAGTTCGATATCCGACGCGGCGTCGGGAACGGGTTGGGGCGGCCGTGTGGCCGACAAGGTCGCTGCGCTCAACGCCGCGTCGGGTTTCCCGATAGTCACTTCGCTCGACGGCACCGTGCTGTTCACGACCGGCGCCTCGACTTCGCCGCTGGCGATCCCCGTCACCGGCCCGTTCGCGCTGGCCGGATACAACAACGCGAGCACTGCCAACAACGCGCGCCTGGCAGCGGTGCGACAACTGCTTGCGCGCGATTCCGACAACGTTTTGGTCGATGGCGCCAACAAGATCGGGACGCAGGCGCTGCAGTTGTCGACGACCGTCAACCCTATCCTGGCCAACGCGAATTCGACGGTCGCTCCGCTTTTTGCGCCGCTGAAGACCAACACGGCAAACCAGCTTTTCCAGGTCGCAAAGATGATCGAGGCGCGCGCTGCGACCGGGGCCCGGCGCCAGATTTTCTTTGTGCAGCTCGGAAGTTTCGACACCCACGGCGATCAGATCAACCGCCAGCAAAATCTGTTCGCCGAATTGTCGCCGGCGCTCAAGGCTTTTTACGATGCGACTGCGGCGCTCGGCGTTGGGTCACAAGTGACGACCTTCACGTTGTCGGATTTCGGCCGCACATTGCAACCGGCGTCGGGCGGAGGTACCGACCACGCCTGGGGCAATCATCATTTCATCATCGGCGACGCCGTGCAGGGCGGCGCGTTCTACGGTCAGTACCCGCAATTGATTCTGGCTGGGCCCGATGAC
>CAWHIS010000007.1:0-83713 GCA_963829375.1 uncultured beta proteobacterium
GCGCCGCGCATGAACGCGCGGAAACTCGCGACGGCCAGTCCCTCCGAGCGTGAGAAGCGCTGTCCCGATTCCGATTCGATGAAACTCCAGGCCGCGCCGGCACCGGCGTCCAGCAGAACGCTCACCACGGCCAGATCGATTCGGGCGCGCGCATCGTCGGCGGCGCTGCGCCCGGCGAGTGCGCGATCGAGCTCCGCCTCGCGATCGACCCCACCTGCCGCGAAGTGCCGCCAGCGGCTGTGGTACGGCACGGCCAGATCCGGATAGCGGTCGCGCGTGACCGACGCGACGAGGGCCGCGGTATCGTCGAGGCGCGTGCGGTCGATTCGGAAATAACGCGACCGGCCCGCCGTCACGACATCCGCGATGTTTCGGCACCGCTCGCGAATCGTCGCCGCCGATTTGAGCGCTGCGGCCGACTTCTCCCGCAACGCCAGACTCATAAGGGCCGCGGCCCTTCGTCGTCGCCAGCTGCTGTGCGTCAGGAACCTCGCCGTCGGTGTAATAGCCCGCCGCTTTCTTGGCATCCATCTCGACGCGGGCGTCGGCCGGGATCAGTTCGTCCGGAAGCTTGACGCGCTCGCCGACCTCGATCCCCGACCCGACGATCGCGTCGTATTTCATGTGGCTCATCGACACCAGTCGGTGGATGCGCCGGATGCCCAGCCAGTGCAGCACGTCAGGCATCAATTCCTGGAAGCGCATGTCCTGCACGCCGGCGACGCACTCGGTCCGCAGGAAGTAGTTGTTCGCGCTGTCGCCACCCTTCTGGCGCTTGCGTGCGTTGTAGACCAGGAACTTGGTCACCTCGCCCAGCGCGCGCCCTTCCTTGCGGCAGTACACGACGAGGCCAACGCCTCCCTGCTGCGCCCCTCGGATGCATTCCTCGATCGCGTGCGTGAGGTACGGCCGGCAGGTGCAGATGTCGGACCCGAACACGTCCGACCCGTTGCACTCGTCGTGCACGCGAACCGTCAGCGTGACCGCGGAGTTCGCCAGATCGTGCGGATTGCCGAACACGTAAACCGTCTGGCCGCCGATCGGCGGCAGAAAGACCTCGAGGTCGCCGCGCGTGACGAGCTCCGGATACATGCCGCCCGTCTCTTCGAACAGTGCGCGTCGCAGGCCGGCTTCGGAGACACCGAAACGCTCCGCCACGCCGGGCAACCACCAGACGGGTTCTATCGCTGCCTTGGTAACGACGACCGAGCCATTCGCGAGCAGGATACGGCCGTCGGCGTGCAGGCGCCCGGCAGAAGTCGCGTGCCGGACTTCGGGCATGTCGATGTGCGCCTTGGTCACCGCGATCGTCGGGCGGATATCGTAGCCCTCGGCGATCTCTTCCTTGAACGCCGCTGCCACGACGGCGCCGAATGGATCCATCGCTACGATCCCGGTCGGGTCCGCCCATTGCGGATACGGGCCGAGGGGATCCGCGGGCATCGTGTCGGTGAGGTCCGGCCGATGGTCCCGCAGCAGCGCGCCCGCCGCGACTGCCAGTGCGCGGTAGACGCCGTAGGAACCGCTGTGCGTGCCGATCACATTGCGCTGGCTGCGCGTGCTCGTGCTGCCGACGATCGGTCCGCGTTCGCGGGGATCGGCACGGCCCCAGCGAATCGGCAACGCACCGTGTCCGCCCTCGACCGGATGCGAGGTGAGGCGGATGTGCTTCGCCGGAGGATTCTTGGTGGACATGACTGGTCAATGCTCCCGCAAGGCAAGCGCCGCGACGAACGGGTGGTCGAACGGCGTCACCTTGCCGTCGGCACTGCCCGGTGAGCCCAGACCCGTGACCGCCGGCCCGAAGAATTCGCGGTTGATCGCGATGTAATGCCGCTGCGCGACCGGCACATCGGGTTCGTCGTAGATGGCATCCACGGGACACACCGACAGGCACAACCCGCAATTGATGCATTCCTCCGGCTGGATATAGAGCGTGCGCAGACCCTCGTAAATGCAATCGACCGGGCAGCACAGCACGCATGCTCGGTCCTTGATATCCACGCAGGCGCCGGTGATCACATAAGGCATCAGCGACCCTTCCACACCGGGGCGCGTTTTTCGCGAAACGCTTGCACGCCTTCCTGGCTGTCCTCGGATTCGAGTGCCTCGATCAGCGCCGGCAAGCGCTGCGCCTGCGCTTCGCGGGCCGACAGGTGAGCGGCACGCCGCACGACTTGCTTGATTGCGCGCACCGACAGCGGCGCACACGCGAGAATGTCCTGGACCCAGCGGTCCACGGCAGCGTCGAGTTCGCTGCGCGGGACGACTTCGTTGACGATGCCCAACGCGAGCGCTTCGCGCGCCTGGACTCGGCGACCGGTGAGCAAGATGCCCATCGCTGGCCTGAATGCGATCTGGCGCTGGAGCAGCGTCATGCCGCCGTCGAGCGGGAGCCGGCCAACGCGTGCCTCGGGCAGGCCGAAGGATGCATCGTCGCAGGCGACGACGATGTCGCAGCCGAGCACCATTTCGAAGCCTCCACCCAAAGCAAATCCATTGATGCGGGCAAGCACCGGAACATCGAGGGTTTCACGCAGGGCGATGCCGCCGAAGCCGCCCGGCCGCGCCGCAGCCCAGTATTCGAGACCCGTCTTGTTGCCGGAATGCTTCATGTCGGAGCCGGCACAAAATGCCCGATCGCCGGCGCCCGTCAGCACGACGACGCGTACGTCGCGGTCGGCTTCTATGGTGGTCCAGATCCGCTGCAGGTCCTGCTCCGTCTCGCCGTCCACGGCGTTCATCGACGCAGGGCGATTGAGCGTGACACGCGCGACGCCGTCGCGCACTTCGAACAAGACGTTGCTCATACGCCCGGGTTGGTCAGGGACATAGCGCGGAGCTCCGCAAGCACTTCCTCGGTGTGCTCGCCCAGCCGCGGTGGCGTGCGCCGCATGCCGACCGGTGCGTTGGACATGCGGATGGGGCTGCCCACGAGGCGCAACGGCTGCTCGCCGTCGTGGCCATCCAGGACCATTTCGTTGTGTGCGGTCTGCGGATCGGCCAAGGCTTCGCGCAGGTTACGCACCGGCGCGCACAGAAGGTCCTGCGTCTCCAGCCGCGACAGCCAGTGCGCGGTCGTGTTGCTTCGGTATCGCTCGCGAAAGACGGCGTGCAACTCGCGTTTGTTCTTGATCTGTTCGGGGAGCGTCGCGAACCGGGGTTCCGCTGACAGGTCCGCGATCTCCAGGGCCAGGCAAATCGCGCGCAGCGGATTCTCCTTGAATGCACCGACGACCACCACGGCGCCGTCCTGCGTTTCGAACACGCCTGTCAGCGGCATCGCCGCCCAATTCAGATCGGAATCGGCCATCATGCTCATCGCCGCTTCCTGCATTTGCGCGGCCAGCATCGAGTTGTAGAGGGCCACGCTGACCTTCTGCCCTTCGCCGGTACGGGCGCGCTGCAGGAGTGCCAGCAAAATGCCCTGGACCAGGTGCATGCCGGCCGAATAATCGGCGAACGTGGTCGGATAGATCGACAGCGGCAGCGCATCGTCGGCCTTGCGCGCCATTACGCCGCTCATCGCCTGCGCCAGGACGTCCTGACCACCTTTGTGGGCATAGGGCCCGGTTTCGCCGAATCCGGTGCCGACCGCGTAGATGATGCGCGGATTCAGTCGCCGGCAATCGTCGTAGCCCAGGCCGATCCGCTCCATCACGCCCGCGCGGAAATTGTTGACCACGACATCCGCGTCCGCGATCAATGCGCGCACTGCCGCCAGGTGGTCGGGATCCTTGAGATCGAGAGCCACGCTGCGCTTGTTGCGGTTGAGGCTGCAGAACACGGGATTGTCGTGTCCGGCGACCGGCTCGAAGGTGGTGCGCGACAGATCGCCCGCACCCTTGCGCTCGATCTTGATCACGTCCGCGCCGTAATCGCCCAGCATCTGCGTGCAAACGGGACCCAGCATGACCTGGGTAAAATCGATGACGCGAATGCCGGACAACGGCAAGTCGTTTGGCTGAGGGGCGTTCATTGGAGTACCTTCGCGCGCGGGGCCACCCGTCGCGCTTGTAGGCGCGAACTCGTTCGCGCGCGGTGGCAATTCGGCCAATGGTCCGAATGAATTCGGACCTACGGCACCACGGTATCTCATGCGATCAACTCCGGGGAATAGTCTTGGCGCACGATGGACGGCACGTCCGGATTCGGACCCGACTGGTCGCCGGGGTCCGCACCCTGTGCGCGCAGTTTTTGTTGCAGAAGCTTGACGTCGACGTCGCGGACCCTCACGCCGCTGTTGAGCGCCATGACGGCGGCGACGCCCGCGGCCTCTCCCATTGCCATGCAGGGAGGAATCTCGCGCGAGATTTTTTGCGCCGCCGGCGTGGCCGAGTAGTGGCGGCCGGCAACCAGCAGGTTCTCGACGTTCTTGGGGAGCATCGTGCGATACGGCACGGTGTAATCGCGACCCCGCGCGACCGTGTCGGCGAACCGCGTGCGCTGCGCCAGGTCTTCCTTGTTAATGACGTACTCACCGTCCAGCAGGCGTGTCTGCCGGACGCCGGTCTGCGGTGCGACATCGACGAGATACGAACGTTCGAATCCCGGCATATGGCCACGGATGTAATCGAGCAGCTTCGCGATGTGCTTGCGCCCCTGAATCTCGGCACGCGTCAGGTCCTCGACCTTGAGCCCGTCCAATCCCGGCATGTGCGGACAGTTGCACCACACCACGCCCGGCAGCGGTGTTTTCAGCCACCAGTGCGCCCACGAGCCGCCGATCATCTTCTTTGCCTGTTTGTCCAGCTCCGCGAATGCCGCCGGCTCCCCGAACTCGAAGCGCTCCGCCGCGTCGGTGTCGACCCCGCCCAGCCGGAACACGGTGGTCATGATGTAACTGCCCTTCACGTACGGCGCCCCCGCCGACGCCGCAACGTCGAGATCGCCGGTCGCATCGACGACGATGTCGCCCAGAATCGCCTCGCGCCCGGCTTTTGTCTCGCAGACTACGCCCTTGATCTGCCCGTCTTCCACCAGCGCACGCGAGAACCAGGAATGCAGCCGCAATTCGATGCCGAGCTCCTCCACCCACTCGAGTGCAACGCGCTTCCAGCCATCCGGGTCGAACGACGCCGCAAAGCAAATCGGGTACGGGGTCTTGTGGCTGTGGAAATCGAACGTCCCCCAGCGCGCCCAACGGCGATAGTTTTCGGGCAGCTCGCCCCACTCGTGCTGACGCGGAAACGTCGTCAGCTTCAGCTTTGCAAGGCGCTCGATCATCGTCAGGCACGTGCCACGCACCGATATTTCCTCGTGGTGACTGTCCCACATGTCGTCGAGCACCAGCACCATGCCGCCGGACGCCAGACCGCCCAAATGGTTGTAGCGCTCGAGCAATGCTACTTTCGCGCCGTTGCGCGCGGCCGCCAGCGCCGCTGACATTCCCGCGGGGCCGCCACCGACGACGACCACATCCGCCTGCGCCGCAACGCGGGCCTCACCCGCGGGCTCGACGATCCGCTCACCGATGCGTTTCATGTCGGGTTCCTTCAAATCGCGTTGGCCGGCTGCCACTTGACGACGAGCCGCTCGATGAGCGTGATCAGCAGAAAGAACGCGCCGGCGAGAAATGAACTCATGATCACGGCAGAGTACAGCAATGCCGCGTCGAAGCTGTAGGTCGCCTGGATGATCAGCGCGCCGATGCCACGGGTCGAGCCGATCCATTCGCCGACTACCGCGCCGATCACCGACGTCGACGTGGCGATCTTCAGCGCCGAAAACAGGTAGGGCAACGAGTTGTACAACCGGAGCTTGAAATAGACTTCACTCTTGCTCGCCGACAGCACGCGCATCAGTTCCATCGATTGCGGATTCACCGCCTCCAGCCCGCGGACCATGTTGACGAGCGTCGGGAAGAAACAGATCAACGCCGCGATCGTGATCTTGGGCTCCATGCCGTTGCCCATCAGCAGCACGAGGATCGGCGCCTTCGCCACGACAGGAATGGTATTGATCATCACGGCGATCGGAAAGAAAGCTTCCTGAATTGCCTTGTTGTGCACAAACACGGTCGCCAGCAGGATCGCGGCGAAGTTGCCAAGCATGAACCCGCCGACGGCCTCGATCGCTGTCGGAATCAGGTTTTGCCACAGCAGCGGCCACTTGTTGACCATCGTCTCGACGACCAGTATCGGAGACGGCGCGATGAACGGCTTGACGTCGAACCCGGCGACCACCGCCCACCACAGGAAAATCAGGCCGCACAGGCCCAGCGCCGGCAGCGTACGTCGCCGCCATTGCTCACGCTGTTTCGCCGAGAAGTACGCGAGGGCCTCGGAATCTTGCATTCCCGCTTGCTGGCCCGCTGTCATTGCATTAGGTGTGTTCATCAGCAGTTCTCCAGGATGCGGCGCAGATACCCTGCCAGAGCAACGAAATCGGGCGTCTCGCGGATGTCGAGCGTGCGAGTCTCGGGCAGCCGCACGGGAACAATTTCCCGCACCCGTCCCGGATTGGCCGCAAGCATCAGCACGCGTTGGCCGAGATACGCGGCTTCGTAGATGCTGTGCGTCACGAACAAGATGGTCGTGCCGGTGTCGCGCCACACGCGGCGCAGCTCCTCGTTCAGGCGATCGCGGGTGATTTCGTCGAGCGCACCGAACGGTTCGTCCATGAGCAGGATCTTCGGATCGCTGACCAGCGCGCGGGCGATCGACACGCGTTGGCGCATGCCCCCGGACAATTCATGCGGAAACGCGTTCTCCCAGCCCTTGAGACCGACCAGCTCGAGCAATTCCCGGGGCGTTGCCTTGCCCTTGTGCTTTGCGCCATCGGCGACTTCGAGCGGCAGTTCGACGTTCTGCACGCGGTACGCCACGGCAGCAATGCGGGGTCCTGAAACACGAAGCCGATATCGCGCCGGCGGCGCGCCGCTTCCGCCGTACTGCCATGAACACGGATCTCCCCCGTGCTCGGCGTCACCAGGTCGGCCACCGCGCGCAACAGCGTGGACTTCCCGCAACCGGACGGTCCCAGCAAAGTCAGCAGTTCGCCGCGGTTGACATCGAGATCGATGCCCGACAGCGCGGTCACGCTCCGCCGGTCCGTGAAAAACCGCACACTGACATTGCGGCAGGTGATCGCCGCGCCGTCGACCGCCGGGGTGCGCGAACCGGCTTCCGTGGCGGGGCCTTCCGTTGCCTGGGCCGCGGCCGCAATCCCCATTGCGATGCTAGACCTTTAGCCGAGCGTCGCGGGTTGACTTCAGGATCTCCATCGTCATGACCTCGTCGAGCTTCGGCGTGCGCTTCGAAAACTGTCCGAGCTGCGAGTAGAGCGATATCTGATCCTGCCAGACCGCGGGGTCCATCGTACCCCAGCCGTTCGCGCGCGTGAGATCGTTGAATGCATAGGTCATCATTGCGTCGATGCCGACTTTTTCGTCGTCGCGGTTGAGGTTCGGATATTCCTTGACCAGAAGATCGGCGGCGGCGTCGCGATTCGCGTTGGCATAGGCGTAGCCGCGCGCCGTGGCGCGCAGGAATTTCGCCAGCACGTCGGCGCGCGTCTGGAGCGTGTTGGTGGTCGCGTAATACGGCAGGGCGTAAAGCCGGACGCCGGCATCCCACAGGCGCAGATCGACGCGGTCCGGACCCAGAGGCTTCAGGGCGGTGACGTTGGTCTGCCAGCCGGTGACGACATCGACCTGCCCGGTCAGAAGCGGTGACATGTCGGCGCCGATCGGAATGATCTCGACGGCGCTCTCCGGAATGTTGTTCTTGGCCAGCAGCGCACGCAGCAGCACGACGCCCGTCGGCTGGATGCCGACCTTCTTGCCGACCATGTCCTTGGCCGTAGTCACCGGCTTTTTCTTCAACGAAAAAAACGTGTAGGGGTGCTGCTGCAGGCCCGAAGCGAAGCATTTGACGGGGATATCCTGCGATGCGGCCAGCATCAGCGAAGGGCTCGATGAGAGTTGACCGACTTCGAACCGCCCGGAGGCCACGATCGCCACGCCGTCGATGTTGGGTCCCCCAGGCTGGATCTGCACGTCCAGTCCCTCCTGCTCGTAGTAGCCGAGTTGCTTCGCCACGACCTCGCCGATCTGATTGTTACCTGGGAGCCAGCCCAATTGCAGGTTGATAGTGGTTTTCGCGGCGCTCTGCGCCATCGCGTCGAGCGACAGCACGCCGGCGCCCAGACCGATGCCACCAAGACCCGCCGCAGCCTTGAGCAGGGTACGGCGACGAGGATTGCAACGCTGCGTCGATTTCATCGGGTCTCCTACAGGAACATGTTCGAGCCACAGGAAGGGAAAGCGCTCGTTCCCCCGGACATAGCGGACGTGGCACCCCACCCTCCCGGGATTCGATGATGCGCGGGCCGACGTTATCTTGCAAGAATCAGAGTTGCCTGGCCGGTCTGCAGAACGGAGCGCTTAGAAAATTGACGCGGCCCTCGGGTGGATTACTATTCGCTTCGCTCCTCCCGTCCCGGGCTTGGCGCGGCCCAGGATGCGCATGGTCGACGGGGCCCGTGCGGCGCTGATCGTCGCAGGGAATGTTCGCAGCAGAATGGAGACTACGAGCAATTGATGGCAGATTCGCCGAAAAAGAAGAGATTGCGGGGGACGCGAACGGCACCGCCTCGCGCGGCAAAGCCCGCATCGACGGTGAAGAAGGACCGCGATCGGGCGTTGTCGGGCCAGCATGCCCGCCAAGCGCCGGCCCAAACCCGCAAAGATGAATTCAGGACCGCCGTTGGCACGGCAACGGCCGCGCTGGAGAAGAAGCTCGCGCAGCGCACCCAAAAGCTGCAGGCGGCCAACGCCTTGATCGAGCAGCGCGCGAACGAGCTCGCCATCATCAACAGCGTGCAGGCCGCGCTCGCCGCCAAACTCGACATGCAGGGCATCTACGACGCGGTCGGCGACAAGATCCGCGAGATCTTCCGGCAGGCGGACGTCGAGATCCGCATCCATGCGCCGGGGAGCCGTCTACTTCACGTACCGTACTTCACCTCGCGCGGGAAGCGTGTATCGATAGCGCCGCGGGTGCTCGAGGGCGCCGGATTCTCGGCGCACGTCCTGCGCACCGGCGAGACCGTGGTCGTCAACGAAAAGCTCGTCGAAGCGGCGAAGCAATACGGCAGCACTCATCTGCTGCATGGCACTGAGCCTCCGAAATCGATTGTCTTCGTGCCGCTGGTGGCCGGCGACGCGGCCCGCGGGCTGATCGTGCTTACCGACATGGACCGCGAGCACGCCTTCAGCGATTCCGACATTCGGCTGTTGCAAACGCTTGCCAACAGCATGAGCGTCGCGCTCGAGAACGCGCGGCTGTTCGACGAGACGCAACGGCTGTTCAAACAGACCAATGACGCGCTGGAGCGGCAAACTGCGACGGCTGAGATTCTGAAGGTCATCGCCAGCTCGCCCTCCGACGTGCAGCCTGTGTTCGACGCGATCGCCGCCGCCACACTGAGGCTGTGCCACGCCAGAACGGTAAACGTCTTTACATTCGATGGCGAGTCGATCCATCTGGTGTCGCTCGTGAACGTCAATCCGGACTATGTCGAGGCGATTCGCCGAGTATTTCCGAGACGACCAGGCCGTGAAACCGCAGCCGGCCGGGTCATTCTTGCTCGGGACGTTGTCGTGATCCCCGACGTGCTCGAGGACAGGGAGTATGCGATTGGAGCGCACTCGCTCTCCGGCGGCTTCCGCAGCATCCTGGCCGTGCCATTGATGGCGGACGACAAGCCGATCGGCGCAATCACCGTCGGGCGGCCCGAGCCAGGGTCGTTCCCCGGCGAGCAGATCGCGCTGCTCCGGACCTTCGGCGACCAGGCGGTGATCGCGATCGAGAACGCGCGCCTGTTCAATGAAACGCAGGAAGCACTCGAGCGACAAACCGCGACTGCTGATGTGTTGAAGGTGATCAGCGAATCACCGACCGATGTGCAACCCGTTTTCGACGCCATTGCCGAACGCGCCAAAACACTTTGCGGCGCCCAGATCAGCGGTGTCGCCCGCTTCGATGGCGAGTGGGTGCATCTGGTGGCGTACCACGGCGTTTCGCGCGAGGCCGACAACGCGATGCGCAGCGTATTTCCGGTGAAGGTCACCAGCCCGACCATCACCGCGCAAGCGATCCGGGAGCGTAAGCCGGTGCAGATCGTCGACGTGCTGGCCGATCCGGACTATGGAGCGAAGGAAGCCGCCCGCCTCGCGGGATATCGCGGCGCCTTGGCGGTGCCGATGCTGCGCGAAGGCCAGGTCGTCGGCTCGATCGCCGCGTTGCGCGCCGAGGTCGGACCGTTCCCCGAAAAGCAGGTGGAGCTGCTGCAGACTTTCGCGGACCAGGCCGTGATCGCGATTGAGAACGTGCGGCTGTTCAACGAGACCAACGAGGCGCTGGAGCAGCAGACCGCGACGGCGGAGGTGCTTCGCGTCATCAGCAGTTCGCCCACCGATCTTGATCCCGTCTACCGGACGATCCTGGAGAGCATGACGCGGCTCTGCGAGTCGCAGATCGGGGCGCTTTTCCTGTTCGACGGGGAGCGCCTCCACGCCGCCGCGACCCACGGCCTGACACCCGAATTCGAGAGCATCCTTCAGCGCGGACGACCCAAGCCAAGCCACGAAACGACAACCAGGTTGGCAGCGCTGGAACGACGCACGGTTCACGTGGCAGACCTGCTCTCGGATTCAACGTTCTCACCAACGCCGCGCGACCTCTACGAACGCGAGAACGTCCGCACGGTCCTGTCGGTGCCGATGCTGAGGGATGGCAAGCTCATCGGCGTAATCACGACCTGGCGCCGCGAGGTGCGGCCGTTCGACGATCGCCAGATCGACCTGGTCCGGACTTTCGCCGATCAAGCCGTGATCGCGATCGAGAACGTGCGCCTGTTCAACGAGACGAAGGAGGCGTTGGAGCGGCAGACTGCGACTACCGAAATTTTGAAGGTAATCAGCGAGTCGCAGACCGATGTACAGCC
This sequence comes from uncultured beta proteobacterium, assembly GCA_963829375.1. Classification (GTDB taxonomy): domain Bacteria; phylum Pseudomonadota; class Gammaproteobacteria; order Burkholderiales; family Casimicrobiaceae; genus PALSA-1003. Next base: position 10,951 of record CAWHIS010000007.1, read on the forward strand.
CGTGTTCGACATCATCGCCGAGCGCGCGGCGCGCCTGTGCGACGCCACTCAGAGCTTCGTATTCACATTCGATGGCGAATGGATCAACGTCGGAAGCAGCTTTGGGACAAATTCCGGGGGAATACGAGCCATCTCGGCGGCTTTTCCGATGCGGCCCGATGACCATACCGTGGTCGGCCGGACAGTCAGAAGCGGCGCCATCGCCCATTGTGCCGATGTGCTTGCCGATCCCGAATATGCGCTTGCAGGAACCGCCAGGGCAGAGAGCTTTCACGCGGTATTGGGTGTCCCGATGCTGCGCGACGGTCAGATCGTTGGCGCGATCACAGTTGCTCACGCCGAGATTGGTCGCTTTACGGACAAAGAGGCCAATCTACTGCAGACATTTGCCGACCAGGGCGTGATCGCCATCGAGAACGTGCGGCTGTTCAACGAGACCAAGGAGGCGCTGGAGCAGCAGACCGCCACGGCGGAAGTTCTGAAGGTGATCAGTAGCTCGATAGCGGACACCGCGCCGGTGTTCGACAAGATCGTCGAGAGCTGTCATCGGCTTTTCACGGGCCACACGGTGGGCGTGACAGTGATTCGTGACGATGGCATGCTCGACGTCGTCGCCAACGCCGGATCCGGTTTCGACGAACTAAAGAAGATCTTCCCGCAGCCGTTGACACGTGACACGGCCTCGGGTCTGGCGATTCTCGATCGCAAGATGATGGTCTACCCTGATGTGGACTATGGCGACATGCCAGCCGCCTCGCGCGAGGGCTGTCACGCGATGGGCACGGCATCGATGGTGTTTGCGCCGATGGAGTTCGAAGGTCGCGGCATCGGCACGCTTTGGGTCGGCCGATCGTTCAAGGGGTCATTCGGCGAAAAGCAGTTGGCGCTACTCAAGACCTTCGCCGACCAGGCGGTCATCGCGATCCAGAACGCGCGGCTGTTCAACGAGACGAAGGCTGCCCTCGCCAAAGTCGAAGAGCGCACGCGCGCGTTGACCGAGTCGCTGGACTACCAGACCGCAATCAGCGACGTGCTCCGGTGCATCAGCGAATCGCCGACCGACGTGGCGCCGGTGTTCAAAGCGATCCTCGAGTCTGCAACCCGACTGTTCGACGCCCCGATCGCGGCTGTTTTCCGCTACGACGGCCAGCTGGTGGATGTGGTCGCGACACATAACTGGCCGCCCGAGGCGATCAGGGACGCGCGACGGTTCTATCCCGCGCCGCCCAATCCAAAGATGATCAGTGGACGGGTCGTGCTCTCGGGCACCGTGCAGGCGGAGGAGGACGCGCTCCTCGACCCGGACTACGACCAGACCCAGGCCCGGCTCGGCCGCTGGCGACGCTTGCTCGGCGCGCCGCTGCTCAAAGACGGCCAAGCCGTCGGGGCAATCGTCGTCGGGTGGCCGGACCCGGGCCAGACGCCGCAGCGGCAGATCGACCTGCTGAAAACCTTCGCGGGCCAGGCGGTGATCGCCATCGAGAACGCGCGCCTGATCAGCGAGACGAGGGAAGCGTTGGAGCAGCAGACCGCAACCGCCGACGTGCTGCAAGTCATCAGCAGCTCGGTGGCCGATACCGCACCGGTGTTCGACAAGATCCTCGAAAGCTGCCGGCACCTGTTCGCCACCGAGCAACTGGGCGTCTTTCTCGTCGGTGACGACGGCCAGGTGCATGCGGGCGCGTGGACGGGGTCGGCGCTCGAGGCCATCGCGCGCACGTTCCCAAAGCCGCTCGAAGATACGATGACGGGCCGGGTGATCCGCGAGCGCCGCACCATGCACCTTCCCGACGCGGCTGCGATGGCTGATGCGCCGCTCGCGGTGCGTGACGTGGTCGACCTCATCGGAAACGTTTCCGTAGCCTGGGTACCGATGCTGTGGGAAGACCGCGGCGTGGGCTCGCTCGCCGTGCTGCGCCAGCCGCCCAAACCGTTCACCGACAAGGAGCTGGCACTCCTCAAGACTTTTGGCGACCAGGCGGTGATCGCGATCCAGAACGCACGGCTGTTCAGCGAGACGCAGGAGGCCCTCGAGCGGCAGACGGCGACGACCGAGGTGTTGAAGGTGATTAGCGAATCACCGACAGACGTTCAACCGGTGTTCGACGTCATCGCCGAGCGCGCGGCGCGGCTAACCGGGGCGGAATACGGCTGGGTCCTCCGTTTCGACGGCGAACTCATTCACCTGGCGAGCTCCTACGGCGTCAATACTCACGGCGTCGAAGCGGCAAGGCAAGCGTTTCCGATGCGCCCCGGCGACGGCTCGGCTGCCTCGCTCGCGGTGCGGGACGGCAGAGTCATCAACATCGCCGACGTGCTGGCCGACCCGTTGTACAAGGCAAGATCGGTTGCCGAGCTGGCTGGCTACCGCAGCCTTCTCACCGTTCCGATGCGCCACGACGACCGGATTGTCGGCGTGATCACTGTCACGCGCGCCGCGGTCGGAAAGTTCGCTGACAAGGAAGTCAACCTCCTGCAAACTTTCGCGCGCCAGGCCGTGATCGCCATAGAGAACGTGCGCTTGTTCAACGAGACGAAGGAAGCCCTTGAGCAACAGACCGCAACCTCCGAGGTGCTGCGCGTGATCAGCAGCTCGGTGGCCGATACGGCGCCGGTGTTCGAAAATATTCTCGACAGCTGCCGGCGGCTGTTCGCGACCGAACAGCTCGCGGTCATGCTCCTGCGCGAAGACGGGCGGGTGCATCCGGCGGCGTGGCGCGGATCGGCGTTTGACGGCCTCGTGCGGGAGGTCGGCTCACTGCCTGTCGAGACTACGTTCACGGGGCAGGCGATCCGCGAACGTCGCACCATCCACGCAACTCAGACCGACGCCGCCGCGTTCGCCAACCCGGGCGTGCGCAAGCTGGCCGAATCTGTAGGCCCCTATACCGCGGTCTACAGTCCGATGATCTGGGAGGGGCGGGGCATCGGCACGATCTGCCTCCTGCGCCAGCCCCCGAGACCGTTTACCGACAAGGAGGAAGCGCTGCTCGGAACCTTCGCCGACCAGGCGGTGATCGCAATCCAGAACGCGCGCCTGTTCAAGCAGGCGCAGGAAGCGCGCGCCGCGGCCGAGGCGGCCAACGAGGCCAAGAGCTCGTTCCTGGCAACGATGAGCCACGAGATCCGCACGCCGATGAACGCGGTGATCGGCATGAGCGGACTGCTGCTCGATACGAAGCTCGACACCGAGCAACACGACTACGTCGCCACCATCCGCGAATCAGGCGACACGCTGCTGACGATCATCAATGACATTCTCGACTTTTCGAAGATCGAAGCGGGGCGCATGGACATCGAGGCGCAGCCCTTCGACCTGCGCGAGTGCGTCGAATCGGCGCTCGACCTCGTCACTGCGCGGGCGGTCGAGAAGCACCTCGACACCGCCTACGTGTTCGAGGGCGACGTTCCCGCCGCGATCGTCGGCGACGTGACCCGCCTGCGTCAGATCATGCTCAACCTGCTTGCCAATGCCGTGAAATTCACCGAGCGGGGCGAAGTGGTGCTCACGGTGACGTCGAGGCCGATCGCAAACGGGCAGACAGAACTGACCTTCGCCGTGCGCGATACCGGTATCGGCTTGTCGCCCGAAGGCATGAGCCGATTGTTCCAGTCGTTCTCGCAGGCGGACTCGTCCACGACCCGAAAATATGGAGGCACGGGTCTCGGACTCGCGATCAGCCGCCGCCTGGCCGAATTGATGGGCGGGCGGATGTGGGCCGAAAGCGAGGGACCGGGCAAGGGGTCCTCGTTCCTGTTCACCATCAACGTGCCGACCACCGAACTTGCGCCCACCCGGCAGCGTGATTTCGTCGGCGTGCAACCAGCGCTCGAAAGCAAGCGCTTGCTGGTCGTCGACGACAACGCGACCAACCGCCGTGTGCTCGCTTTGCAGACGGCCAAGTGGGGCATGCAGACGCGCGCCACCGAGTCGCCGCATGAAGCACTGCGCTGGGTCGAACAGGGCGATGCGTTCGATCTCGCGATTCTCGACATGCACATGCCGGAGATGGACGGCCTGGCGCTGGCCCGCCAGATTCGGCAAAGGAGCACCCGCGTGCCGTTGGTGCTGTTCAGCTCGCTCGGCCGACGCGAAGCCGGCGATGCCGACAAGCTTTTCGACGCCTACCTCAGCAAACCGATCCACCAGTCGCACCTGTACGACACCCTCGTCAGCCTGCTGGCGCAGGAATCCGCGCCCAAGGAGACTAGCGTGACTCCCGCCAAGGCTCGGTTCGACCCGGAAATGGCGACGCGTCATCCGCTGCGCATCCTGCTCGCCGAGGACAATGTGGTGAACCAGAAGCTCGCGCTGCGGCTGCTGCAGCAGATGGGCTATCGCGCCGACCTCGCGTCGAATGGCATCGAAGCGGTGGAATCGGTGGAGCGGCAGACCTACGATGTGGTCCTGATGGACGTGCAGATGCCCGAGATGGATGGGCTCGAGGCGTCGCGCCAGATCAATGCGCGCTGGCAGCCCCAGGAGCGGCCCCGCATCATCGCGATGACGGCGAACGCCATGCAGGGCGACCGGGACATGTGTCTGGCCGCCGGCATGGATGACTATGTGACCAAGCCGATTCGGGTCGAGCAACTGATTGAAGCACTGAATCACGCACGCGCCCGCCAGGGTAGATCATGAGCGCAGCGACGATCGATCGCGCGACCTTCGAAGCGCTCAAGGAAACGACCGGCGCCGAGTTCGCACTGGAGTTGGTCGACACGTTTCTCGAAGAAGCGCCATCGATGCTGAACGAACTGCGCGATGCGCTGGCGGCGCAGGATGCCGATAAATTCCGCCGGGCCGCACATTCGCTCAAGTCCAACTGCAACACCTTCGGCGCGCTCACCTTGGGCGCTATCGCCCGCGAGCTGGAAATGACCGGGGTATCGAAGGTGATGGAAAGCGGCGCGCAGCCGCTCGTCGCCCTGGCCGACGAGTATTCGCGCGTAGCCGCGGCACTGACGGAATTGCGCCATGCGTGAGGTGCGCAACGGTGCGGCCCGCCTGCTGGTCGTCGACGACAACAAGGTCAACCGGCTGTTGCTCACGCGCAGTCTCGAACTCCAAGGCCACAGTACCGCATCGGCGGAGAACGGACGCGTCGCGCTGGAGATGCTGCGACGCGAGCCCTTCGATCTGGTGCTGCTGGACATGGAAATGCCCGAGATGGACGGCTTTCAGGTGCTCGAACAGCTGGTCAACGATCGCAAGCTGCGCGACCTGCCGGTTATCGTCACGTCGTCGCTGGAAGGCATCGCCAACGTCGTCCGCTGCATCGAGCTGGGCGCCGAGGATTACCTTACCAAGCCGGTCAATCCAGTGCTGCTGAAGGCGCGCATCGGAGCGAGCCTCGAAAAGAAGCATCTGCGGGACCAGCAGAAGGAGCTGGTGCGCCGCTTCGCGACGCCCGAAGTGGCGCAGGACCTGCAGGATTCCGGATTCTCTCTGGGCGGCAAGCTGGTGCACGCCTCGGTAATGTTCTCCGATATCCGCGACTTCACGGCGCTCGCGGAGTCACAACCACCCGAGGAGACCATCGAATTGCTCAATAGCTACTATGCGCTGATGTTCGACGCGATCAGCAGCCATGGCGGCGTGGTCACGCTGATGATGGGTGACGGCCTGATGTCCGTCTTCGGCGCGCCGGTGCCGCTGCCGGACCATGGCGAGAGCGCGGTGCGCGCGGCGCAGGAAATGGTCGAGCTGATCGACCTGTTCAACCTCGAACGGCAAGCCGCCGGGAAACCGCAGATCAAGATCGGCATCGGCATCGCCTCCGGCGAGATGGTGGCGGGATATGCCGGCACCAACGCGCGGGCTACGTACACTTGCATCGGCGATATCGTCAATCTGGCCTCGCGCCTCGAGGTGCACACCAAGGTCGCGCAGCGCGCTATTCTGATCGACGAGGCCACGCGATCAGCGCTGAGCGAGCAGATCATGGTCGAGCCGCTCGGCCCCGTTCCATTCAAAGGCAAGGCGACCGCAGTGGACGTGTTTGCGGTCGACCCCGAAAAGAATCGTTAGCTCAAGTGGGTTCCTCTGTCGGAGGCGGCATGCGCTTCGATATGATTCTTCGGGTGGCATTGGCTTGCGCCGGGTCCGGCGCCCTCGCCGGCGCACACACATATCAGCACGACATTGTTGCGTGCCGCTGAACGCTCAGTGCGGCCCTTCGCGTGTCGCGCTTTCGGTTCTCCCTAGCGGCTAATCAGGCATTGGCTGCCGTCGACCTTGAAATTCTGCGTGATCGTCTCGGTGCTGCTGCCATTCTTGTCTTTGGTGGTCTTTTTCACGGTCAACGTAGCCGCCGAACCATCGACAACGAGAACGCCATTGGCCTTGATGTCGGCCGCGTATTGCGCCTCGGTCTGCGACATCTCCTTCATCATCCCTGACATCATCGTGCGGTCCTTGGCGGGCATGGCCTTCCATTGATCCTGCATTTCCTTGGTGGACAATTTGTTGGCCTCGTCCATGTTGCCCGCGTGGACCAGCCCCATCTGCTTGACGGCGGTCTTGCCGCACGCGTTATCGAGGATCGCCGCACCTTTGATCTCGGACTTCGCGGATGCCGTTCCGGCGACGGCGCACAACATGATCGGCAACACGGCACTGATGAGCACGGTTGAGACTGGATTGCGTTTCATTGTTATCTCCCTGTGGTGAAAAGAACCTTCTGTTTGCGTCCGCCCTTCGGACGGCGGCTATAACGCTTCTTGATTCTATCGTAGCGGGGCGTTACCTGCGCCCGGTAGCCCCGCGTTCAGCTGTCGATTCAGCCGATCGATGATTGGTCGTGGCGTCTTCGCCGGCGTGCAGTTTGCTGGATGGCCGATGTCTTCGCGCCAGTGAGTGGCCCGACGCTGGCGGGAATGCTGCACCGCGCAATCCTGTTTGCTTAACGCATCGTGGATCGCGGCAGTGCGCAACAGCGGGGCCGGCCACGGGCGTGATGCGGAAGATCTACAAGCGATAGAAATGAGCTCGATCCGTGAGGGGGCGATGCGATCCCGCTCCCTCTTGAGGGGACGCGCCGATCCCGTCCCCTCTTTTCTTTTTGACGCGATGAATCGTGCGGGTCAAGCGAGGGCCTTCCGGAGCGCGATTATCTTGCGACCGGCTTCGGAATCAGTCCCGGCGCCAATTCCGTCCGCCTCTTTCTCCGCCGCGGCGAGAGCAGTAAGTGCGGCGGCAACGTCTCCCGCCGCGACCTCCGCATGCCCCCGGTCGCAGAGAAGGTTAGCGAGCCCCAGCTTGTCCCCGACCTCCGTGAGCAGGGACTCGCCTCGATGGAGCATTTCGCGGGCTTCGTCAAACCGTCCTTCCCTGGCCAGCAGCTCTCCGAGCATGCCGAGGACTGCGCCCTCGGACTGCCGGTTGCCCACGGCGCGATGGATGGGGAGGGCCTGGTCGAAATAAGTCCTGGCTTCCGCCAGCCGGCCCTGGTCGCGAAGAACATTGGCCAGGACAGTGAGGATGACGCCTTCGAAGCGGCGATCGCCCACTTCGCGGCAGATGGCGAGCGCGTCCCCGGCGCGTTCGCGCGCCTCGTCCAACCGGCCTTGATCGCGACACAGCAGGCCCAGGTTACCGATGACGACCCCCTCGTCGCGGCGATTGCCCACTTCGCGGTGGATGGCGAGGGCCTGATGGAATCGCGCTCCGGCCTCCTCCAACTTTCCCTGTTCGAGGTACACGTTGCCCAGATTGCTCGTGTCGATGCCCTCGATGCGGCGGTTGCCCACTTCGCGATGGATGGCGAGGGCCTGTTCGAAGTGCACCCGCGCTTCCTCGAACCGTCCTTGCACGGCGTGCAGGATGCCAAGATTGCCGATGAGATTGCCTTCGAGGCGGCGATTGCCGACGTCGCGCGCGATTGCGAGCGAAGCTTGTGCGTGCGCCCGAGCGTCATCCATCCGCCCCTGATCGCGCCGGAGGTTGCCATAAATGACAAGAATGCTTGCTTCGCGCCGCCGGTCGCCGATCTCGCGCGCGAGGGCGAGCGCTTGCTCGAAACCCGTCGCCGCCTCCTCGCTGCGACCGGCTCGGCGGTACGCCGTGGCGCGCGCCTGCAGCGCCCTGGCGCGCTGCGACGCGTCGAGCGTGTCGATCGCCAGCACGTGCGAGCCGAGATCGATACCCAGCGCGCATGGTCCCTGCAGCTCGAGCACTTCCCAGAGTGCCAGATACGCACCGACCGCGTGTTCGCCCTTGCCGCGTTGCACTGAACTGCGGCACGCAGCGACGAGATTATCGAGCTCGAGGGCAAGCTCGCGGCGCCGTTTGACACCACCCTGCCGCGACAATGCCTCGATCGCTTCGTCGGTACCGAAGCCAGCGAAGTATCGGCCATGGCGCTCCTCTGTTATCCGTTTCGTGTCGCGCCCGTCGGCCTCGAGTTTTGCAGACGCGTACTCGTGGATGCTGAGATACATCCCGAAGTACGGCTCCTCGATATCGTAGCGACTCTGCTGGGCGGGAACCCAGGTGCGAAGCAGGCTCTTGTCCGCGAGTGCCTGGACCACATCCATCGCCGGGGGGGCCTGCGGCCACGGGGAGAGGCTGAGGACCGCCTCGGCTGCCTCAAGGGTAAATCCTCCTTCGAAAATCGAGCATTGCGCGAAGGCGGCCTGCTCCCAGGGCGTGAGCAATTCCCAGGACCAGTCGATCGCCGCTCTTAGCGTGGCCTGGCGCGCGGCCGTGCCGCGCGCACCCGCGAGAAGTTTGAAGCGATCGCGCATCCGCTCGACGAGTTGCGCAGGAGAAAGAACGCGCACCCGAGCCGCCGCCAACTCGATGGCAAGCGGCAGGCCGTCCAACAGGCGGACCACCTCGGCAACAGCGGCGCGGTTGCCCACGCCAAGAACGAAGTCAGGGCGCTGCGCGCGGGCGCGGGCGACGAAGAGCTCGAGCGCATCGCTTTCGAGCTGCAGCGGCTCGACGGGGAAAATTTCCTCGCCCGGCAGATGCAGACGTTCGCGGCTCGTGACGACGAAGGCCGCTCCGGGGGCCCGGTCGAGCCAGCGGCCGAGCGTTGCCTGGGCGTGCTGCACGACCTGCTCGAAGTTGTCGAGGATTACCAGGCATCGATCTCGGCCGGCGATGGCGTGGCCCAGTTGCACCGCGGGATCATCCTTGCCGAGAGGAACTTCGAGTGCCGAGGCCACGGCAAAGAAGATTCCATCGAGCGACCGTGCTTCGGACAGATCGCAGAAATAGACACCGCCCGGCCAGTCGCCGAGCCACATCTGGCCGTAACGGCGGACGCAGCGCGTCTTGCCGGTGCCGCCCGGACCAAGCACCGTGAGCAGGCGGGCGCCGGTGTCGAGTCGCGTAGCCAGCGCACGGAGTTCCGCGATCCTGCCCACGAAGGCATCGCGCTCAGCCGGAAGGTTGTGCCGGACTTCGCGGACGGGGCGCCAGAAATCGCCGGCGCGAACAACGCGGTAAGCCTTGTCGACATCCGTCGGTGGAGAAAAAAGCGACGAATCGCGCACGCCGAGTTCCAACACCTCGACCGGCTCCTCGACTCCCTTGAGCCGGTAGTAGCCGTGGCTCTCGATTCGCGTACCGTCAGGGAGCTTCCCGGCAAGAGGCCGGGCCGCCGCGGCCGTGAGCAGCGTCTGGCCGCCGCGGGCGAGCGCCATGACACGGGCCGTGAATGACATGGCAAGGCCTTCTACCTCGGTGCTTATCGCGCCGCGGGCGACGTCCTCGGGAGGATTTTCGCGAAAGGTGACGGGTCCTACGTGAACGCCTACGCGGGCGGTGAGCGCTAGGTCGGCAAGCGCATGATGGTAAGCGAGGGCGTAGCGGGCTGCGTCCGCGGGTTCGTCGAACAACACGAGGAAACCATCGGCGCGTCCGATCTCGCGGCCGCGGTGGCGAGCAATCAGGTCGCGGCCCCGGCGATCGTGCGCAGCCCAGACCTCCGCAGCGCGTGCGTCACCGAGGCGCTCGACCAGACGCGTGCTGTCGACGACGTCGGTAAAGAGGAGTGCCTTTTCGCTCACGCCAGGGCTTGGGACGCAAACCGCATCAACGTCTGCGCGTACGCCGGCGCGGTGGGCTCATGCATGAAATAAACGAAGATCTCGCGCCACGCAGTCGCTTCCAGCCTTCGCGCCCACTGCCGGAGATCGTCGTCCGAGTACGACTCCAGTCGCAGGCGGACATATCCCCAGGGAGCCGTCTCGACCAGCGGCGGAGGCGCGTTGTCCTCGCGCTCCGACAGGCATAGCGATGCTCCTGCCTGCTTCAATGCGGCGTAGACGTCGTCGTCAAACCAGGTGTCGTTGCGAAATTCGAACGCTGCGCGATGCTCCTGGGGAAGAAGCTGCAAAAAAGCGCTGAGGCGCGGCAGGTCCTTTTTCAGATTCGGTGGCAGTTGGAACAGTACCGCACCACGCTTGGCGCCCAGGGCCGCAAGGTTCCGATACAGATACGCGAGCGAGTCGGCTGCCGTTTCCACTTTGAGCCGCGCGATATGAGTGATCCGGCGTGACGCCTTGATCGCGAACCGGAAACGCTCCGGGGTCGAACCGGCCCAACTTTCGAGCATGGTCGTCTTGGGCATGCGGTAGAAGGTGTTGTTGATTTCCACAGTTGGCAGGCTGCCGGCATAAAACGCCAGCATGTCCTCCGCCTTGATCTTCTCCGGATAGAAGACTCCCTTCCATTCCTTGAACGAATAGCCGCTCGCACCTGCCAGTATCCTGGACGTCGTCACGGTTTGGGTCTCCTCATCGTTGCCCGGACTTGCGCCGGGATCACCTGCGTATCGATACGCGCTGCAGTATTCAGAATCGAAAACCTCAATACAATCCCTACATGGCAAAAAACGACCTGAGCGAATACTCCGCCAAACGTACTTTCACGGCGACCCCTGAGCCGGGCCCGACCGCGCGTGCGACCGGCGGCGGACCGCTCCTGTTTGTCGTACAGGAGCATTCGGCGCGACGACTGCATTACGACTTTCGACTCGAATGCGACGGCGTTCTCAAGTCCTGGGCGGTGCCCAAAGGGCCTGCGCTCGATCCCGGGGAAAGGCGCCTTGCGGTCCTTGTCGAGGATCACCCTTATGACTATGCCTCGTTCGAAGGCGTGATTCCACCCGGCCAATATGGTGCGGGCGAGGTGATCGTCTGGGATTGCGGCGTGTATTCGCCGGACGACGGCGGCGCGACCTGGTTCCACGACCGCGCACAGGCGGAGCGCCAGGTCCGCGAGGGCATTGAGAAAGGCAAGCTCAGCGTTCTGCTCCGCGGCGAGAAGCTGAAAGGATCCTTCGCCCTGGTGCGCACCAAGGACGCCAAGCAGTGGCTCATGCTCAAGCACAAGGACCGGTTTGCGGCGCCCGTCGATGTCACCGCGCAAGACCACTCGGTCCTCTCCGGGCGGACAGTTGGAGAGCTCAAGTTTCTTCCGGTGCAGCGCATTCCCGCGGCGCGACTCGCGCCGACCGGCAAGGTCGAGGCGATGCCTACCAAGCTCGCCCCGATGCTCGCCGAAGTGGGCGACGCACCGTCCGACCACTCCGGTTGGATGTGGGAACCCAAGCTCGACGGTTATCGCGTACTCGCCTTTATCGACGAACATGGCGTCAAACTGCGCTCGCGGCGCGGCCTCGAGCTCGCGGCCACGTTTCCGCAGCTCGCAGTGGAGTTCGGCAAACAGGCCGTTCAGGGCATGGTCCTCGATGGGGAGCTTGTCGCGTTCGACGCGGGCGGCAAACCGTCCTTCGCGGCGCTCCAGGATCGAGCTCAACTCAAGACCGAGCGGGAAATCGCGGCCGCTGACCGAAGCGTGCCGGTGGTCTACTACTGTTTCGATCTGCTGCATTTCGCCGGAATCGATCTCCGTCAGTCGCCTTACAGCGATCGGCGACGCTACCTGGCCCAATGCCTCCTGCCCTCCCCACGCGTACAGCTGGTGCACGCGGTGGAGGACGGGGAGGGTTTGCAAGCCGCGGCGCTCGCCAGCGGCTTCGAGGGCATCGTCGGCAAACGCAAGGACAGCCGGTATGAAGCCGGCCGGCGGTCGGCGTCGTGGATAAAGCTGAAGCCGGCACAAAGTGCTGATTTTGTCGTCGGCGGGTACACACGGGGAAAGGGCTCACGCGCGCCACTTGGTGCGCTGCTGCTGGGCTACTGGGAGAAAGGCCAGCTTCGCTATGCCTCGCATGTGGGCTCCGGATTCGATGAACGCACGCTCGCCCAGACCAGGGAGCGGTTGGACCGCCTGCAAAGGAAGACCTGCCCGTTCGCCGAACAGCCGGAGCTCAATGGCCCGACCATCTGGGTCGAGCCCGAGGTCGTCGCCGAAGTGAGCTTCCATAGCTGGACCAAAGACGGCGCCCTGCGCGCGCCGGTTTTCCTGCGCCTGCGCGACGACGTCGATCCGAAAGCAGTGCGGCGCGTCGCGCCGGCCTCGACACCGCAAGCCCCCTCGGCTTCCTCCCCGTCTGCCGACGGCCCGATCGACGAGGTCGTGGCGCAACTCGCGAATCCGAAGACCGCATTTACCCTCGCGGTCGGATCGCATCGGATCCGCCTGACGCACCTCGATCGCGTCTATTGGCCCGCCAACGCCGCGCTCGACCAGCCCGCGCTCACCAAGCGCGACCTGTTGCGCTATTTCGCCCAGGTCGCGCCCTTCATCCTGCCGCATCTGGCCGACCGGCCGCTCACGATGATTCGCATGCCCGATGGGATCGGCGGGCAGCGTTTTTTCCAGAAGCACTGGGAGCAGGAGCGGCCGGATTTTGTCGAGGCGATCACCGTGTTCTCCGGTCACAAGGACGAGAAGCACGAATATCTCCTGTGCAACAACCTGCCGACGCTGCTGTGGCTTGCGCAGTCCGGAACGCTCGAGTTCCATGTCTGGCATTCGCGGGCGAAGCCCGGGCCCGATGCAAGCTCGAAAAGCACCGACTACGCCAGTTCGCTCGCGGCGCTGGAGGCCTCGGTTCTCAACTATCCCGACTATGTTTTGTTCGACATCGACCCCTACATCTATTCCGGGAAGGAGGCGCCCGGCGCGGAACCGGAGCTTAATCTGGCCGCGTTCGAAAAGGGCAAGGAGGTGGCGTTCTGGCTGCGCGAACTGCTGCAGAGCATGTCGCTCGAGCCGATCGTCAAGACCTCGGGCAAAACCGGGCTGCACGTGTTCGTGCCGATCCGGCGCACGCTCGATTTCGACGCCGCGCGCCACGTCTCCGAGTTGGTGGGCCGGCACCTGATGCGCCTGCACCCCAAGGACATCACCCTGGATTGGAGCGTGCCCAAGCGGACAGGCAAAATATTCATGGATTACAATATGAACGTTCGTGGCAAGACGCTCAACGTGGCCTATTCGCCGCGGGGGGAGCCGGGAGCGCCGGTATCGATGCCGCTCACGTGGGAAGAACTGGCGAGCGCGCATCCGCTGGACTTCAGGATCACCAATGCAGCGCAGCGTCTGAGAAAGACCGGTGATAGGTGGCGCGACGCCCTGGAGCGCAAGCAGAGCCTGGAGAAGGCGCTGGCTCGCGCCAAGGCCTGACCAAAGGAGGCACAGATGGCTGCACGATCGATTGCATCGCTGACGGTTTCGTTCGGGTTGGTGTCGATCCCGGTGAAGCTCTATTCGGCCACCGAAGCGAGCCGCGCCATCTCCTTCAATCTGCTGCATAAAGCCTGCGGGTCGCGCCTCAAGCAGCAGTACCTCTGCATCAAGGAGGAGGTTCCGGTGGCGCGCGAAGACATGGTGAAGGGCTACGAATTCGCCAAGGACCAATACGTCATCTTCACGCCCGAGGAGCTGAAGGCGATGGAGGAGGCCGGAACGCACATGGCCGAAATCACCGAATTCGTGCCGATCGAAGCCGTCGACCCGGTGTATTTCGACAAGGCTTACTACCTCGCCCCCGACAAGGGTGGCGCCAAGCCTTTCGCGCTCCTCGCGAGTGCCTTGCGCGAGTCGAAGCGCTGCGCGCTCGGACGGTGGGCCGCCCGCGGCAAGCAGTACATCGTGATGATCCGACCCGTCGACGACGGCCTCGTCATGCAGCAGCTGCTGTATGCAGGCGAGGTGAGGTCGATCAAGGAGATCGATATTCCGAAAACCGAAGTGAAGGACGCCGAGCTCAAGCTCGCCAAGCAGCTGATCGAGGCGCAGGCTTCGGACACGTTCGATCCCAGCATCTATACCGACGAAGTGGCCGCACGCATCGAGGCCGCGGTGGAAAAGAAAGTCGCGGGCCAGGAAATCACCATGGCCGAAGCACCGGAAGGCGGCGCGCAGGTCATCGATCTCATGGAAGCACTGCGCGCGAGCCTCGAGAAGAAGGCGCCGGCGCGGGCCAAAGCCAGTGAGCCGGAACCCGTCGCGGCGCGCAAGCCGGCCAAGCGCGCACAGGCAGAGCCTGCGGCGCAGGCGGCGCCGGTGGTGCGCAAAGCCGCGAAGAAATAAGCCCCGGCAGGCAGGGCCAAGAGGGCATGCACGGTTACGGCGTCCGCGACGTCGAAAAGCTGCTTCGCCTGCCTCGCAGTACGATTCGAGCGCTGATCGCCGCCGGCTTCGTCTCGCCCGCGCGCGGTCCCCGCAACGCCTGGCGCTTTTCCTTTCAGGACCTCATCGTCTTGCGCACTGCGCAGGCACTCGCCGATGCCAAGGTGCCGCAAAGGCGAATCACGAAATCGGTGAGACAGCTTCGCCGCCACCTTCCCGATGCGATGCCCCTGTCCGGGCTCACCATCTGCGCGGTTGCAGACCAAGTCGTGGTCAGGGAACGCGGGAGTCGGTGGCAGGCGGAATCCGGGCAATACCTTCTCGAGTTCGACGGTGATCCGGCCGATGGCTCATTGAGCGTGATCGAGCGCAATCAGGCAGCTGCGCCGACGAGCAGCGCGCAGGAGTGGTTCGCCAAAGGCGTGGCCCTCGAGCGGCAAGACCCCGGTGCGGCGCTGAAGGCATACGCGCAGGCCGTTGCCGAGGATCCGGCGCTGCTCGATGGCCACATCAACCTGGGGCGTCTACTGCACGAAGGCGGACACCTCGCGCAAGCCGAGCAAGTCTATCGCGAGGCGCTCAGAATCTGCGGCAGCGATCCGTTGCTTTTCTACAACCTCGGTGTGCTTCTCGACGACACGGATCGCGATGCCGAAGCGATACAAGCGTATGAGGCGGCGCTCCGGGCCGATCCCGATCTCGCCGACTGCCACTACAACCTCGCGCTGTTGTGCGAAAAACTCGAAAGGCCGAAGGAAGCCATCCGGCACATGGCGCGGTATCGCGCGCTGGTCGGCAGCAGATCGAAATGACCGCCGCGAAGCGGCCGCGGGCACCGTTCGCCACAAAATGAAGAAGGCCGGACCCAACAGGAGTCCGGCCTTCTATTCGCACGAACACCGTGCGATAAAGTTTATGGCGTCAGGTTTGTGATGCGCGTCGACCAGTTGCCCAGCGGTGCCCGCGTGCCACCGCAGGTCGGGTCGGCCAGATAGGTCGCGTAAGTACAGGTCTGCGCAGCATACTCGGAGGCGATCCAGATCGAGTTCCCGTCCACCGCGGCTGCACCGTAATCGCCCCAGCGCGGACGGCCGGAGCCGAAGACGACGTAATTGGTGAAACCGTCCCATGCTCCAACGCCCGCGGCGACGACCTGAACGTCACCCATGCCAACCTTCGCGTCCAGACCCGCATAGGCAGCGCTGGGGTAGTCATTGTCGCCTGTCAGCGTGAAGGCGATAACGCCCCGCCCGCTCTGTGTAACAGCCAGTGCCGGATAGGTCGGGTCGGTGCTCGCGATGCCTGCCTGCCCCTGCAAGTCGAGCTTCGCCGAGTGCGGGTTGATCACGTAGTACGCGATCCCTGCACGGTCCTCGCCGCCGATTTCGACGGCCGTATCCAGCGCGCCCCACAACTTGCCATTCGCATAGGACACCTGCTGCATCCGCGAGTCGTTGGAATTGAGGCCGCCGAAGGTGCGGTTGTCATGGCTTGTAATACCAGCGATCTGCCCAAGAAACAATGCGCCGGGCCGTGACGTGGAGAGACGGTTGTGACGGATCACGAAGTGGGGATATCGGCGCGATCAGAGCCGGAGGTGTTCTTCATGTCATTGCATCGAGCCAGCTCGATCTTCCAGGGGTCGTGGTCAGTCTGGCGGACGCAGGACTGGGGTGGCAATCAGCCGCCCTCGAAGCCAACTGCTCCGAGTTCACGTCTGCCGCCGCCAAGCCCGGCTGCGGTGTTCGTTCCGATCGGCAACGGCGTTCCTTCGACGCAGCTTACCGCGGCCGCGTGGGGATCCGGGGTGGCACCGCGGTAGCCTGGATCGCGCGGCTCCGAACACCGGAACCGCGTGGGCAGCGACGGGTGCCGGTCGCGTGTTCATTACCGAAAATGCGGACGCATCGGCTGCCTCGGTCGTCTGGAACCGGGTCGATCCCAGCGGCGCACCGGGTCGCGCGATCAGCCAGATCTATGTCGATCCCGCCAATGCGCGGCACGCGTGGATATCGTACAACGGCTACTCCGTGAACACGCCGGCGCAGCCAGGGCACGTGTTCGAAGTGACCTGGAGCGGAGCGGGTGCGGCGACGTTCGTCGATCGCAGCTACAACCTGCCCGACTTCCCGATTACGGCCGTCGTGCGCGACGACCTGACCGGTGATCTCTACGCAGCCTCCGACTTCGGCGTGATGAAGTTGCCGAGTGGGGCAACAACCTGGATCGCGGCTGGGACCGGCCTGCCGATGGTTGAAGTGGCGGGTCTTACAATCGTGCCTAGCGCGCGCATCCTGTATGCCGCGACGCACGGGCAAGCGCTGTGGAGCCCGCGTCTGCGTAGATTCAATGCTCGTAATAACAGAGCCACCGCGACGGGCACGATGCGACCTTCGCACGTCGGCGTCGCTGTCTCCGGTCACGTTTCTTACTTGACCGTGCGCGGCGTTGCTACCTCGATCCAGTTCGCCAACGCCTCCGCCATTTCGGCGATGATTTCCGAATCCTTGCGTCCCGTGCGGGCGGGTACGTGGAACGAGTGATCGGCATCCTGGAACAGCTTGAGTGACGCGCGCGCACCGAGCTGTCCAACCAACGGCTGGAGGAGTTGCAAATCCGCGAGCTGATCCCGCGTTCCTTGCAGGAACAGCATCGGGATCTGCACCGCGGCGAGGTGCGCGCCACGCTCGTCCGACGGGTGCCCGGCCGGATGCAGCGGGAACCCCAGGAATGCGAGGCCACGGACTCCTGCCAATGGAGTCGCCGCTTGTGCCTGTGAAGTCATCCGACCGCCAAAAGATTTGCCGCCTGCGAACAAGGGAAGGTGGGGTAGAAGACGTGACGCTTCCGCAGCCGCGCCGCGCACGGCGGCCTGGGCAACTCTTGGCGCGTCGGGCCGCTTCGAGCCCTGCTCCATGTAGGGAAACTGATAGCGGAGCGTGGCGACGCCGCGCTCGGCGAGTTCGTTCGCGATCGACGTCATGAACGGGTGCGTCATCCCGGCACCCGCGCCGTGCGCCATCACGTAGCACGCGCGCGCCGCGTCTGACGTCTGCAGCAGACCGGAGACGCGACGCGTGTCGTCGACGGTGATCGTCAGCGGCTGCGGCTTAGCGCTCACAATTAGGTACCTTCGCGCTGCGCGCTCCGGTATTCGCGCTCGGGACGGCCCGTCGCGCTCATGGGCGCAGTCTACCGCTCAGACGAAGACCAGTTTCTTGAAGCCGCCGAAGATCAGGCGCTTGCCGTCGAAAGGCATTGTCTTCAGATCCATCATGTCGGCCAGCCGCGGGTCCTTCATGACCTTGGCGTTGACGCGATCGCGCTGCGCCCGCGACTTGTAGACGATCCAGGAAAACACCACGGTTTCGCCAGGCTTGAGCTTGACGCTGCGCGGGAACGACGTGAGCTTGCCGACCGGCACGTCGTCGCCGATCCACTCCTTGTAGTCGAGCGCACCATACTCCTTCCACACTTTTCCAGCCTTCTTGGCCATGCGCCGATAGGCCGCAAGGTTCTTGCGCGGCACGGGGACTACAAAACCGTCAACGTAGCTCATATGCTTCTCCTAGGTTGGTTGGTCTCCCCTCAGACACCCGTATAGCGAAGCAGCAGGTCATCTCCGCCGGGCGAGCGAATCTGCGCATTGAACGAGACGATGATCCGGTCGCGCTCGCCGCTGTACTGCATCGCCTTGTGCGGCAGCGGCGACGGAAACAAAACCAGGTTGCCTTCCAGCGGCACGACGTCCAGCGTCGATTGCTGCATCCAAGCGTTGCCGCGGTCGACGTACGCACCGCCGAGACAGGCGTCAAGTTGCGCCGAGGTCACCAAGGGCGAAAGTGCGCGGGGATCGACGGCGTGACGCCGTTGGTGCAAGCTGGAAGCATCAAACTGATGATGGAGGGCAACCGCATGCGTTCGATACCCATTGGTGCCAAAGGTTCATTTACCCTCGTCGTCGCCCCCGACCATCTTGCCAATCGCTTCAAGGATGCGATGTTGCCCCCGGTTCTCGCGACGCCGGTGATGATCATGATGATGGAGAACGCGGCACTCAACGCCGTCAAGCCCTACCTCGAACCCGGCCACACCGCGGTCGGGACGCGCGTCGACGTGGTTCATCTGGCGGCGACTCCCGTCGGCCGAACCGTCATCGCCGACGCAGAGGTGACAAAGGCAGACGGCCGCCGGATCGAGTTCCGGATCGAAGCGGCGGATGGCGTGGCGAAAATCGGCTCCGGCACGCACGAGCGCATGGTGATCGACCTCGGCAAATTCTCCGAACGGCTCAAGGCAAAACCCGGCTAGAGAGGTTGGGTCCGCGGCGCGCGGAAGCGTCAAACTGGGAAGGGCATGCATTGCAGCGTTGTGACAGAATACCCGCAGAGCGCACCCTTGAAGACGCCTTCCCAAGGAGGAATCATGAGCATGCTTTCCCCGGACGAGCTGGAGAAACTCTCCTCGGCTGAATCGCTGTTTCCGTCCCCGATACCGGTCCAATCGGTATCGAGCGATGAATTCATGCCGGGGTTGCAGACGCCCAAGCAGCGCGAGTTCGAGGCGCGCATCAAGGAGATGGGTACGCAGATGGCGAAACGCCTGGGCATGAGCCGGCGGCGCTTTTTCCAGACTGCCGCCGGGATGGCGACCGCTTTCCTTGCCATGAATGACACCTACGGTCCGATCTACGGCGTCTCTCGCGCGGAGGCGGCCGAGCCCGACCAGGCCAACGATCGCGCGAAGGCGCTGTCCAGCCAGTTCATCATGGACATGCACACGCACTTCCTGCGCCCTGGCACGCGCATCCAGACTTTCGTGAACCAGCGCAACGCCGTCGGCAAGGCCGGCTGGAATCCGGCGCTGGCAGGCAAAGAGCAGACCATCGACGATCTGATGTTCACGAATTACCTCAAGGAAATCTACCTCGACAGCGACACCAAGGTCGCGTGCATCAGCGGCGCGCCGTCGGAAGTTCCGGGCGACTGGTTCCTCACCAACGAGATGAAGGCGCAGGCGCGCGCCGACGTGAACGGGCTCGCAGGCAGCAAGCGCATGTTCGCGCATGCCATCTTCACCCCGGGCTACGACGGCTGGATGGAACAGGTCGACTACGCGATCAGCGTGCTCAAGCCCGATTCCATGAAGGGCTACACCATCGGCGACAACACGAACAAGGATCTGTCCAAGCACCCGTGGCGCCTGGACGACGAGAAGCTCGTCTACCCCGCGTACGAGAAATTCCAGAAAGCCGGACTGAGGAATGTCTGCGTGCACAAAGGCTTGTTCCCACCTTCCATCGAAAAGCAATTCCCACATTTGCTCGCGTATTCGGATGTGCGCGACGTGGCGAAGGCAGCGAAGGATTGGCCGCAGCTCAACTTCATCATCTATCACGGCGGTTACCGCTGGGCGGGCGGCGGCAACGTCAAGGATGCCTGGACCCAGTTCGAGCAGACAGGGCGAATCGAATGGATCACGGACCTGTCCGAGATACCGGGGAAGCACGGGGTCAAGAATGTCTACGCGGACGTCGGCCAGCTGTTCGCGCAATCGACCATCGCCGATCCGCGCGTGTCGGCGGTGATGATCGGCCAGCTTATCAAGGGCATGGGCGTCGACCACGTTTGCTGGGGAACGGATGCCATCTGGACCGGTTCGCCGCAATGGCAGATCGAAGCGCTGCGACGACTGGAAATCCCCGAGGATCTGCAGAAGAAATACGGCCTGCAGCCGCTGGGCCCTGCCGACGGCCCGATCAAGACCGCGATTTTCGGTCGCAACAATGCGCGCCTCTACAACTACAAACCCGAGCACCGCGTCGCGCTCGAGCACGACCAGCTCGCGCACTACAAGGAGCTCTACGAAAAGCACGGCGCCGGGCGCACCAACCTGGCCTACGGCTACGCCCTGAAGACCGCGTAAGAGAGTTGCACGTGTCGCGCCGCAACTTCATTTTCGCGACTGCCGCGGCGTTCGTCACGTCGCCGTTGTGGCCGCCCGATGCCCGCGCGCAGACGAGCAACCAGCCCGGAGAACTCGCGGAGGTCGCCGGAACCGAGCATTGGACAGTCAAGCGTGCCAGCGCTGACAACGTCAAGCTTTTTCTGTGGCGCAAACGGCTGAAGTCCCCGTCTGCGACGAGCGCGCGCCGCGGCACCATCCTGTTCGTGCACGGGTCCTCGGTTTCGGCAACGCCCGTGTTCGATTTGCGCATTCCAGGCAAGCCCGAGGCGTCGACGATGGACTGGTTCGCGCGCCTGGGCTACGACACCTGGTGCGTCGATTGCGAGGGCTACGGGCATTCCGACAAATGGCGGCCGGTGAACGCGGATGTATCGTGCGGCGCGGACGACCTGGCCGCAGCCTCGGAATACATCATGCAGCAAAACGGCGGTCAGCCGCTCCTGCTGTACGGCGCGTCCTCCGGTGCTTTGCGTGCCGGACTGTTTGCGCAACGGCATCCACAGCGTGTGCAGCGGCTTGCGCTCGACGCGCTGGTGTGGACGGGCGAAGGCAGTCCGACCCTGGCGGAGCGCAAGAAGCGGCTCGCACAGTATCAGGCGAGTAACCGGCGGCCGATCGATCGCGCGTTCGTGCAAAGCATCTTCACGCGCGACCATCCCGGCACCAGTGACCTGACCGTCGTCGATGCATTCGCGGATGCCGTGCTCGCGCTCGACACCTCGATGCCGACGGGAACCTACGTCGACATGTCTGCCAACCTGCCGGTGCTAGACCCTAGGAAGATCACTGTGCCGACGCTGATCATGCGCGGAGAGTACGACGGCATCGCCTCGTTCCAGGACCTCGCCAATTTTTTCGCGTTGCTGCCGAACGCGGACAAGCAGTTCGTCATCATGCCCGGGATCGCGCATACCAGTACGCGCTCGAAGAACTGGGCACTCGTTTATCACCTGCTCGACGCCAATTTCAGCCAACCGCCGCCGGTGTACATCGGCTGAGAATCGTGAAGCAGGCCGGATCGGCGACGCGAGATTCTGATCGCGTTCGAGCTTGAGCACATGACGCCGATCCGCTATGATAGATTCGTACAAGTTCGTCGGGGATTGTTGGCAGACTCCCCGCTCCTAGACGCTTGCGGCGTCCAAGTTCTGCTCCTGGTTTGGGTTAGACACCCGGATGGGAGTGCACGTTGGATGCCGTGTCGAAGCTCCTCCGGTTGGCCCCAAGCAGGGCAGTGAACGTGCATAGCGCATCGTCCTGCCTGTCACCCACCGCTCAAAGGAGCCTCCATGTCTGAAACGATCAATTTCGACGCCGATGCCATCGCTGCGGTTCCCGCCGGCTGGGTCTCCGGTGTCACCGGCCGCGGCACGAGCCACTGGTCGGTCGAGAAGGAAGCAACCGCCCCGTCACCACCGAATGTCCTGAAGCAGAGCGGCAAAGGTGACTTTCCGTGGTGCGTCAGACGCGGCGCGGCCATCACGGATGGCTACGTCGAGGTGAAATTCATGGCGATGGCGGGCAGGGAGGATCAGGCCGGCGGCATCGTCTGGCGCTGGAAGGATGGCGACAACTACTACGTGGCCCGGGCGAACGCGCTCGAGGACAACGTCTCGCTCTACTACACGCAGAACGGGCGACGAATCACGATCAAATACGTGGACGCACCGGTGGCCAAGAATCAATGGCACACCCTGCGCGTCGAGTTCACCGGCAAGCAAATCCGCGTTGCGCTCGACGGCAAGTTCTATATCGAAGTGGAGGACGGACACATCGCCGGTGCGGGGTCGATCGGGGTCTGGACCAAGGCGGATAGCGTCACGGTGTTCGACGACTTCAGTTTCGGCGCAGCGCCCGGCCGATGAACTCGCCGGACGTACGCCGACTGCTATGGGTACGGGCGCTGCGTGCGTTTGGTGACGGCTATGTCAGCCTGCTGCTGCCCCTGTATCTGATCGCGCTGGGGTACAGTCCGTTTCAAGTCGGCGTGATCGCAACCGGCACACTGGTCGGATCCGGCCTGTTGACGTTGCTGGTCGGGCTTCATGCCTACCGCGTTCGCTACCGCACGCTTTTGCTATGGGCGACCGGGCTGATGACCGCCACGGGCCTGGGCTTCGCCGCGGTCTCGGATTTCTGGCCGCTGTTGATCGTCGCGGTCGTGGGGACGCTCAATCCCTCGAGCGGAGATGTCAGCGTCTTCCTCCCGCTCGAGCAGGCCGTGCTCGCTCGCATCGTCACTGATCGCGAGCGCACCGCGGTGTTCGCAAGATACAGTCTCGTAGGCGCGCTGGTCGGCGCGGCCGGCGCTCTGTTCGCGGGCTTTCCGGAGTTCATGTCGCGCGCGATGCACATCGATGTCAAGGGGGCGTTGCAAGCGATGTTCGTTCTATACGCGCTGCTCGGCCTCGCCTCCGGAATGATCTACCGCAAGCTGCCGCCGAATCTGGCAGTCGAGACCGGCACCCCGGCGGCGCCGCTGCGCCAATCGCGGCGGATCGTGTACACGCTGGCAGCGCTGTTCAGCCTCGATGCCTTCGGCGGTGGCTTCATCGTGCAATCGCTGCTGGCACTGTGGCTGTTCGAAAAGTTCCACTTGTCGATCGCCGTTGCGGGAACGATTTTTTTCTGGACTGGCGTGCTGTCGGCTTTCTCATACCTGGTCGCCGTCCGCATCGCGAACCGTATCGGTCTCGTCAACACGATGGTGTTCACGCACCTGCCGGCCAATCTGCTGTTGCTGATCATTCCGTTCATTCCCGACCTGACGTGGGTCATTGTGCTGCTGCTCGTGCGCGCGGCCTTGTCGCAGATGGACGTTCCTACGCGCAGCTCCTACGTCATGGCTGTCGTCACCCCGGGCGAGCGCGCCGCCGCCGCAAGTGTCACGTCGGTTCCGCGCAGCCTCGCGTCCTCGGTGAGCCCGCTGATCGCAGGTTACATGCTGGGTCTGTCGAGTTTCGGCTGGGCGCTGGTAGTCGCCGGCGCCGTCAAGATCGTCTACGACCTGCTGTTGCTTGTGACGTTCCGCACCGTGCGTCCTCCGGAGGAGACCGCTCGGAAGTAGCGCGAGAGCAACCCCGGCTACCTGCTATTGCTGCAGTACGAAGGTCCCGGGGGCATCGCAAAGCGGGGCGAAGCCCTTGATCGGCGAGCCGATTGGCGGCGGCGCCACGACGTCGCCGGAATGCTTTGTCAGCCAGCCGATCCATTCCGGCCACCACGATCCATCTTCGAGTCGGGCGGACGCGGTCCAAACGTCCGGGTCGTGGTAGTACCCTTCCGCCGGCCTCGTTGCCACGCGGTAGTGCCGGTGCGGGTGGCCCGGCTCGGACACGATGCCCGCGTTGTGCCCGCCGTTCGTGAGCACGAACGTGATCTCGGCGTCCGTGAGCAAGTGCAGCTTGTATACCGACCGCCACGGCGCGATGTGATCCTTTTCGGTACCGACCGCAAAGCTTGGTGTCCGGATATCCGATAGCGCCACCGGCCGGCTGCCCACCTGATATCGCCCTTCCGCAAGATCGTTGTCCAGAAACAGATGACGCAGGTATTCGGAATGCATCCTGAACGGCATGCGTGTCGCATCGGCGTTCCACGCCATCAGGTCGGTGATCGGAGCACGCTCACCCATCAGATAGGCGTGGACGATGCGCGACCAGACCAGGTCATTCGACCGCAGCATCTGGAACGCGCCCATCATTTGCCGAGAGTCGAGGAAGCCCTGTTCCCACATCGTGTCCTCGAGAAACGCGATCTGGCTCTCGTTGATGAACAACATCAGCTCACCGGCTTCGGTGAAATCGGTTTGTGCAGCAAGAAAAGTCGTCGTGGCAAAGCGCTCATCCTGTTCGCGCGCCATCGCGGCTGCAGCGATCGCCAGGAGCGTGCCACCGAGACAATAGCCGACGCCGTGCACCCTGCGGTCAGGCACGATGCTTGTGACCGCCTGGAGCGCAGCCATAACACCGAGCGTTCGGTAGTCGTCCAATGTCAAGTCGCGATCTTCTGGCCCCGGATTTTTCCACGAGATCATGAACACGCCGAACCCCTGGTCGGTAAGGTACCTGACCAGAGAGTTGTGCGGGCTGAGGTCCAGGATGTAGTACTTCATGATCCACGCAGGCACGATCAGGACGGGCTCGGGTCTGACCTCTGCGGTAGTCGGTGCGTACTGGATCAACTCGATCAGACGGTTCCGGTACACCACCTTGCCGGGTGTGACCGCGACATTGCGGCCTGCTTCGAACGCATCCACGCCCAGAGCCTTTTTGCCGCCCACGGCGCGTTCCAGGTCCTCGACGAAGTTCTGCGCGCCACGCACGAGGTTCAAGCCCATTTCCTGCACGGTCCGCTGGAGGACTGCCGGATTGGTGAATGGCGAATTGGAAGGCGAGAACGTATCGAGAAACTGCCGCGCGACAAAGGCCACCATGTTTTCGTGCTGCTTGGTAACGCCGTGCACGCCGGTCACCGCGTTGTGCCACCATTGCTGGGTCAACAGAAACGACTGGTAGATCAAATTGAACGGCGTCTGTTGCCAAGCCGGGTCAGCGAAGCGCTGGTCCTGCGGCAGCGGCGCGATGCAGGGTTCGACGTCGGGATTGCTGACGCTCCGGGCCGCGTGGTTTGCGAAGCGAATCCATTTTCTCACCGCTTTTTCGGCGAGCTGCATGCGCTTGCCCGGCGAGAATGCGAGGTGCGAGGCCCAGTCCATGTAGGCGTCGCCCAAGGCGATCGGCGAGACCCCGCCGGTGAAGCGCGCAGTGCCCGCATGCACCGAGCGATCGATGACATCGGCGAAGGCAGTTGCGGCGTATGAATCGCGGATGAACGAAGCGTCGGCTGGCGGAACGGTCGCTGCGGGAACGCTCGGCCGAACAGGCTCCGGGAGCGCTTTTTTCCGTGCCTGGCTCGCCCGCAGGCGCTGAGTGACCTTTCGGCGCGCATCCATGGTTATAATTTTGCCATGATTGCGAGCGGCGGTGACTTGACGGCGATCAACCTACGGCACAAGACCTGCCCCGAAGCGTGCGGAGCTACTGTTTCAGCGAAAGGATGTAGCGCGCCATGGCCCTCGCGTTGGCATCGGACACCTCGGGATGCGGTGGCATATGCCACGGCGCGTTGCCACGAACGCCGTTCCTGATCATCGCGGCGACGGTAGCCACCGCCTTTGGATCGCCCCGGTATCGGGCAGCGACATCGACGTACGCGGGCCCCGTCTTCGCCTCAAAGTCGGCGTGACAGAGGTAGCACTTGTATTGCTGCAGCAGAGCCTGCGGTGCCTGTGCCCCGGCGATGCCGGTCAGGGACAGCGTCGCAACCAGCGCGACGAGGCAAACTTGCATCGAGCTTCCTCGAACACGCAGCGCACATGAGCCCATGCGTCGCAATGTTAGCCCCGCTCGCAGGCAGCATGGTTGATCGAAGTCAAAGCGGACACGCCGAGTGAAGACCCAGGAGAGGTACGCCTGCCAACCAGGGCGCCGTGTTCTCGCGCAACGCCGCGGGTCGATGGCACGCCCGGTTGACTTGGGTCAAGCGATCTATGTGGGAAGGGCGTAGCCTAAACTGAGGCGAGTGTATCGTGCTGCGGCCAAGGAATGTATCCGTTTGATTGGGCCCTGAGAGAACGCGAATGATCAGCGTCGGGAACAGCGGTCTGGGCGAGAGCAGCGGGACATCGGCGACATGGTGGGCGCGGTTCGTCCGGATGTCGGAAATCTGGTGGACACGCAACGCCGGTCATTCGGCGATCGAAGCCGCGCGCTCATCACGGTGCGACGAAATGATCGAATTTGCCCGCACGCACTCGCCCTTTTATCGCGAGGCGTGGCGCGATCTGTCCCACTCCGCGGCTCGCGCTTGCCGCCCTGCCCGTCGTGACCAAGCACCAGTTGATGGCGAACTTCGACGATTGGGTAACCGATCCCGGCATAAGTCGTGCCGGCGTCGAGGCGTTCCTTGCGGACCGCGCCCATATCGGTGATTGGTATAACGATCGCTACATCGTCTGGAAAAGCTCCGGTACCAGCGGCGAGCCGGGCATCTTCGTCCAGGATGAGGCCGCGCTCACGACCTACGACGCGCTGATCGGCGTCCAGCTCCAAACAGCGCAGCTTGCCGGCCGCTACGCCTGGGGCTTGCTCGCTCGAGGCGGGCGCGCCGCGCTCATTGCCGCGACAGGCGACCACTTTGCGAGCATCGCTTCGTGGCAACACGTGCGTAGCCGAAGCCCGTGGTCGAATTCGCGTGCATTTTCGGTCACGGATCCACTGGCGCGGCTTGTGTCTGAATTGAACACCTACCAGCCCGCGTTCCTGGCGAGCTACCCCACGATGCTGGCACAGCTTGCGGCCGAAAAGGTCGCGGGTCGCCTGCGCATCGCGCCCGTGTGCCTGTGGTCGGGCGGGGAGTGTCTCGCGCCGGCGACGCGTACGATGATCGAGCAGGTGTTCGAATGCACTCTCGTCAATGAGTATGGCGCGTCGGAGTGCATGAGCATCGCGTTCGGATGCAGCGAGGGGTGGCTGCACGTCAACGCCGACTGGGTCGTGCTCGAGCCCGTCGATCGACACCACCAGCCAACGCCGCCAGGTGAACGATCGCACACGGTGCTCCTCACCAATCTGGCCAACCGTGTTCAACCGATCATTCGCTACGATCTCGGAGACAGCGTCGTTGCCAAGGCGGGGCGGTGCGCATGCGGCAGTCCGCTTCCCGCCATTCGGGCCGAAGGCCGGCAAGACGAGGTAGTGACGATGCGCGACGCGGAGGGCCGCTTGGTGTCCCTTCTGCCGCTGGCGCTGACGACGATCGTCGAAAACGCTGCCGATGTGCACCGGTTCCAGTTGGTGCAGCAAGCCCCTGACTGTCTGGCTTTGCGACTGGAGCCCTGTGCAGTGAAGCACAGTTCCCGGGCTTGGCCGAGTGCCGCCAGCGCATTGCGCGACTATCTCGCCAGGCAATCGCTTGCAAATGTTCGTGTAGTGCTGGACCCCCAACCACCGCAAGCGGACGCGCGCAGCGGCAAGCTGCGTCAGGTAATCGTGGAGGCGCACGATGACTTCTGATTTGACACTGAAGGTGCGCCCCGATCCGCTTGGTTCCTCGTGGCTGTCCGACCGGAACGACGTCGTAAGCGTTGACCTCCGTCAACACCACGGCATGCGGCGGCCGCTATGATGATTACGTTGCACTACGTCAATTCAGGAGGTGGCCTGTGTTCAAGCATTTGCTGGTCGCGACCGACGGTTCGAAAATTTCGGCAAAAGCTGTCGCGCGCGCACTCGAGCTGGCGCAAGCGCTCGGTGCCCGGCTTACCGCGTTCTACGCATCCCCGGACTACCCGTCACCCGTCTACTCGGAAGCCTCGATGTACTTCCCGATGAAGCGCAGGGAATACGCTGCAGCCTGCGAGAAGGAGGCGGAGCACATCCTGAATCCGATCGCGACCAAGGCCAAGGCCGCCGGCATCCCGTTCAATGCCGTGCACTCGATCGCCCCCGTCCCCTGGCAGGCGATCCTGGCCGCCGCCAGGAAAAACAAATGCGATGCGATCGTCATGGCATCGCACGGTCGACGTGGAATGTCCGCGTTGCTGCTGGGCAGCGAGACGCAGAAAGTCCTGACCCATACGAAGCTGCCGGTGATCGTCATTCGCTGACGTCGCCGGCACTCTGTCGCAACGCTCTTCACGGCGATCACCTCGCATTTCAATATCACGCTTCGCCTCGTTGCGAGCGAGTTCGACGTAATCGAGCGCCGGCGGTCGTTGCGCGACCAACCAGCAACCCGCTAGACTGCCGCCTGTAACAAAGGGTTATCAAGCTATGCGCGTACTCGTGGTCGGCGCCGGTGCGACCGGTGGCTATTTTGGCGGACGGCTGCTGCAGGCCGGTCGCGATGTCACCTTTCTGGTCAGACCGCGACGCGCGGCGCAACTGGCGAGCGCCGGGCTGGTCATCAGGAGTCCCAAGGGAGACGTGACGCTGCGCGAACCGCCGACGGTACTGTCGCAAAACATCCGGGCGCCGTTCGATCTCGTCCTGCTGAGTTGCAAAGCCTACGACCTTGATAGCGCCGTCGCCTCCGTCGCACCGGCGGTCGGAAGCGAAACGATGATTCTGCCGCTGTTGAACGGCATGAAGCATCTCGATGTACTGGACGCCAGCTTCGGCCGCGAAAGAGTTCTCGGTGGGCTATGCGCCATCGCAGCGACGCTCGATGCCGAGCGCGTCATCGTTCATCTCAGCCCCTTCCACTCGCTTGCCTTCGGCGAGCGCGAGGGCGGACTCACCGCCCGCGCCCGCGCGGTTGCGGATGTCATCGTCGGTGCAGGCTTCGACGCCCGCGCCAGCGAGACCATCGTGCACGACATGTGGGAGAAATGGGTGTTGCTGGGGACATTGGCGGGCGCCACCTGTCTCATGCGCGCCGCGGTGGGCGATATCGTCTCGGCCCCGGGGGGTCGCGAGCTGATCCTGTCCCTGTTCGAGGAGATCCACGACGTCGCCGCGTTCAATAGCTACGCGCCGCGCCCTGCGTTCGTCGAGAGGACGCGAGCGACGCTGACTGAGACAGGGTCGCCGTTCACGGCGTCGATGCTGCGCGACATCGAAGGCAACGGGCCGATCGAAGCGGACCACATCCTCGGCGATCTGCTCCGTCGGCAGGACCCGGCGGTCGCGAAGCGCGGAGCGATGTCAGTGCTGCAAATCGCCCATGCGCATCTGAAAGCCTACGAGGCACGGCGCGCGCGAACGCTTGTGTCAGCGGGCGGTCCGGAAGGATAGCAAGACCTTGCGCGCCGGGTTCGCTCGTTACTGGCAAACAGTCCCCGGCGCCACGAAAACTTGACGCGTGATCGCCTTGGTCTGGGTGACACCGTTGACCGTGTAGTTGAACGTACCGGTGTTGCCGTCTGTAAAGGTGAAAGTCGCCGTCCCCTCCGAGGTTGCAACGACGTTCTCCGGCTTGAACGGCACCGCATTGAACGCCGGCCCCTTCGTCCGATACAGCGTTCCGCCATAGGTCCCGGGCGCAGTCTTCGGCGCCGTGACGGACAACCACAGTGGCGTGCGATCGAGATCGTAAGTGAACCAGGTCGCGAAAATCGTGTCGCCCTGGTGCGTCAGATTGACGCCCCACCCCGACTCCGACCCCGCCGGGGCGGCCCACCACAGGTCCTGGTAGTTGTACGCGAGTGTCAGGTCGGTAAGGATGCCGAAGGTGCACGTCGGCAACTGACCGAACACCTCGCGCGTGATCGACTTGGTTTGCGTGATGCCGTTGACGGTGTACGCGAAGGTGGCGGTGTTGGCATCGGCGAACGTCAACGTCCCCGTGCCGACGGTCGTGCCTTGAACCTGCGACGGAACGAAGGGCACCGAATTGAACGGCGGGCCGGTTTGCTGAAGCAGCGTGCCGGTGTAAGTGCCGGTCGCGGTCAGCGCCGCGGTCATGCTCAGCCACCACGCTTTGCCGGTCAGGTCATACGTAAACCAGGTGGCGAATATCGTATCGCCTTGATGTGCGAGATTCAGCCCCCACCCAGCCTCCGAACCCGCGGGACTGTTCCACCACAGGCCCTCGTAATTGGCCGGGCCCGGGGCGATCACCTGCACCGTGGTGGCCGGAGAAAGGTCGCCGAAAGGAACCCCTGCCGGTGAATTCATCTGCCACTGGAAAATGTAGTTGCCGACTGCGGACGGAACGATCACGAAAAACGTGAATGTCACCGACGCACCCGCCGCGACGGACGCCGGCAATGCGATCTTGCTGATGCCCCAGGTCGTATTGCCCGAAGGTCCTGCCGAGCCGAGGGAGTATCCGTCGGACACGCCCCATGCTGCATTCGTGGTGTTCTTGAACGTCACGGTCACCAAAACCGTCGCACCGGCCGGCACAGTCGCCGGCACCTGCTGCGACACGAATTGTGCAGCCGAGGAGACGTCGATTCCCGGATCGGGCGTTTCTTCGCCGAAGGTGCCGTACGTCTGCGACAGCATGCGAAAGCGGAACGGCGATGGAGCGGCGAAACGGCAACCCAACGGCTTGACATCGAATTTGAACGTGACCTCCTGATTCGGTGCGACGTCATTCGGAAGCAATACGCGATTCCCGGTGTGGCTTCCGTAGACGTTCCCCTGGATGCACCAGTAGTAGTTATCCTGCGGCTCCTGGGTGGCGAGGAAAACGTCGCCGTCGGCCTGGTACCACGTCGCGGTGCCGGTGTTGCGCATCGTGACCGATACCGACGTCACGGTCTGCAATGCAATGAATGACGGCACCGTCTGCGATACGAATGCCGCCGCGTACGCGGCTTGCGCTTGCACCGACGTGCCCTGGAGCCAGCAGGCCAGCGCGAACATCGCAGCCGCGAGGTGGAGGTATCGGGCGCAGCCGGTCCGGCGGCAGGCCTGCGGGCTCGGTTCCCTACGGGCGCGCCACGCATGGCGATGCGGCGACAAGGCGCCCCGCGTCATCAATGCTCGTCGCTGAAACCTACCGACGCGTGCGCGCCGTCGCAGAACGGCTTGTTCTTCGACGCTCCACAGCGGCACAAGGTCACGCGATTGCGCACTTCGTATTCGAAACCGTCGGCACCTATCACCGGCACACCACCACGCACCCAGATCGGTCCGGAGCAGTCCTGGAAAGGATCTTCGATCAGTACAATCGAAGGCTCGTACGCTGGCTCTATGGTTTCGCCGGTCGCGTTGTCCCACGCCACGAGGCGTCCCGAAGGGCAGTCGCAGGTCTGGCGCACGAATTGTTCGCGCGCTACCGGCTTCTCCGTTTCGGTGACAAGGTTCCAGACTGACCCGTTCGGCTCGCAGAAACGCCCGGAAATGCACAAACTCGCGACATCCGTCAACGCCATCGTCGGGCCCCGGATGATCTTGGCCTGGTCGCGATACGGCTCGCGACTGGCAGTTTCGGTGCCATCAAAGCCTACCTTCGCATGCGTGGCATCGCAAAACGGCTTGTTAGCACTGTGCCCGCAGCGGCAAAGCGCGTACTTTGGCTGCAACGGATACTGTTTGCCCTGCTTCCACCCGACCGAATCGCCTTCCGCGTTTGCGTCGAGGGCCTGCTTGGCCAATGGAAGGCTCCCGGAAACGAGGTAGGGGCCGTTCCGGGTGATGCGTATCGTCGCTGCTGCGGGGAGCGTCGGACTCATGTTTTCCTCGCGAGCGGATTGGGTGTCGGCTCCGCAATCTTGGTCAGTGTATTGCGGTCGGTATGATGAAACGGCTCGCTCGCGCCACGGATCATCAACACGGTATCTTCATCATACGACCAGGTGCCATCCGGGTTGATGGTCACCTTGATCCGATATTCGACCGTCTTGAACGCGCAGTCGAGAAACGGGTTCGAGCAGATGCCGTAGGTTTCCAATCCACGCGTCGCCACCAGTTCGAAACTCTTGGCATCCGCACTTGCCTTGCCCACCGCCATTGCAGTCTGACCGCGCGGGATCGCCAACGATTGGATCACCGTCCCGGTGGCCGGTTCCCATTGCCAGTATCCGACCTGGTCATGGTACAGCTTGGTCAGGCCAGGCTTCACGATGTACGTGTGGTAGCGCAGGCAGTAGAACATTTGCGGCCCATTGGTCTGCGGATCGAGCGGCTGCAACTCGATTCGCTCCACGTAGGCCTGCTTTCGCGGCCCGTCGGCTTTGGGCTTGACGTCCAGCCCGCGGGTTCCTTCCCAGATGCCGGCCATGCCGGTCAAGGGACCGAGATTGCTCAGCGTATCGCCGTCCTGATCTGCCGGCTCGGTGTAGATGTCGTCCGGATAGTCGCTCATGCATGCTTTCGTGAAGAAGTTGTCTGCGCCGAGCGCCCGCACTTCGCACACCCGACATTCTCGACTGCAATTGTAGCCAAAATGTTGCGCGCCGAATGCGGGCCGGCTTGTCACTGTGTCGGTAGACCGCTAGTCTCGGAGCCATGCTCACGGTTCGCGATCTCGGCAAGTCATTTGCCGGCCCTCGGCCGCGCACTGTTTTCACGGGTGTCAATCTCGACCTTGCGCCCGGCGAGTACGTGGCGGTGATGGGCGAGTCGGGGATTGGCAAGTCGACGCTGCTCAATCTCGTAGCGGGGCTCGAGAATGCCGACAGCGGTTCGATCAAACTCGATGGCACGGAACTCACTGCGCTCGATGACGACGCGCTGACGATCCTCCGGCGCGCACACCTCGGATTTGTGTTCCAGGCATTTCATGTGCTGCCGTATCTCACGGTGGGCCAGAATGTCGCCCTGCCGCTATCGCTTCTCGACGTGGTCGGAACGCAAGCGCAGAGCCGTGTGGGAGCGATGCTCGCCGCTGTGGGCCTCGGGGATCGCAGCGATGGCATGCCGAGCGAGCTGTCCGGGGGCGAGTTGCAGCGCGTCGCGATCGCGCGGGCGCTGGTTCATGCACCGCGGCTGGTTCTTGCCGACGAGCCCACGGGCAATCTCGATCCGGAAAGCGCGGGTCAGGTTCTCGCATTGTTGCGCGAACAGATCAAGGCCAACAGCGCCGCCGGCATTCTCGTCACGCACTCGCTGGTCGCTGCCCGGACCTGCGACCGCATCCTGCAGCTCACAGCGGCGGGCATGCGCGAAATTGCGCCCTTGTAGACGGAACGCGGAATGCGACATATAAAGGTCTCCGTCTGGCAAGCGACGTTCGCTGGCTCGCTGGCGCACAACAAGGCCCGCAGTCTCCTTTCTGTCCTCGCGATCGCGCTCGGCGTCGCTCTCGGGTACGCGGTGCAGCTCATCAGCGCAGCCGCGGTCAACGAGCTTGGCCAGAGCGTGCAGTTCCTCTCCGGCGCCGCCGATCTCCAGGTGCGCGGCCCGCGTGCCGGCTTTGACGAAGGCATCTACCCACAGCTCGCACGCATGCCTGAAATCGCGATCGCAAGTCCGGTTGTGGAGGTCGATGCGAGGATTGCCGATCGCAACGACGTGCTGAAAATCATCGGCATCGACGCCTTCCGCGCTGCCGGTGTGCAGCCCGGCTTGATCGGCGCCACCGAGGATCGCCTCGATTTCCTGCGGCCCGATACCCTGTTCCTGAGTCCCGCCGCGGCACGCTGGCTCGGCATCGATGCGGGCGCAAGCGTAGGTCTGCAGAGTGCATTGCACATCGTTTCACTGCGCGTCGCGGGACTGACGCCTGCGGCGGCGGAGCAGCGGTTTGCGGTGATGGACATCGCTGGTGTCCAGACGAATTTCGATCGCGAAGGCCGCATTACCCGCGTCGATCTTCGGGTCAGGCCCGGCGTCGACGTCGAGGACTTTCGCAATCGACTGCAAGCGCGGTTACCGGCAGGACTCGCGGTCGAGCGGCCCGAGGCCAGCGTCACTGCCAGCGCGAGTCTGTCGCGCTCCTACCGCGTCAACATGAATGTTCTCGCGCTCGTCGCGCTGTTCACCGGCGGCCTGCTCGTCTTCTCGACGCAGGCGCTGGCCGTCGTCAGACGCCGCGCGCAACTGGCGCTGCTGCGCGTGCTCGGCGTGACGCGACGGCGGCTCGTATTCCTGCTCGTCGCCGAAGGCGCCGCGATCGGTGTGGCAGGCAGCGCGCTGGGGCTGGTCGGTGGATTCGTGCTTGCGGAAATCGCCCTGCGCACCATCGGACTCGATTTCGGTGCCGGCTATTTTCGTGGTCTGGCGCCGGTGCTATCGGCCAACCCCATTGCGCTCGGCCTGTTGTTTTGCCTCGGCGTTGCGGCGGCGGTGCTGGGAAGTTTCACCCCCGCGCTGGAGGCCGCGCGCGCCGCGCCAGCACGTGCGCTCAAGGCCGGCGATCAGGAACGCGCGTTTGCCCGCCTTCAGCCGTACTGGCCTGCAATCGTAACCCTCGCCGCCGGCGCGGGCGCTGCGCTGCTGCCGGCTGCCGCCGGGCTGCCATTGTTCGGCTATGTTGCGATCGCACTGCTTCTGATCGGGACCTTGATGCTGATTCCCAGAATAACGTCGATGTTGCTTGCGGTCGCCCCCGTACCGCGGGGCGCGCCGGAGCGGCTGGCCGTTCTGCAGTTGCGCGGCGCACCCGGCCAGGCAGGGGTGAGCCTCGTCGCTATTGTCGCGAGCGTGAGTCTCATGGTTTCGATGGCGATCATGGTGGCGTCGTTCCGGTCCTCGCTCGACGCGTGGCTGGAACGCGTGCTGCCGGCCGACGTGTACGTGCGTGCAAACGCTTCCGGCGACACCGCCTACCTCAGCAGCGATGACCAACGCCGCATCGCCGCGCTGCCCGGGATCCGTCGCACGGAGTTCGTGCGCGAGCAACAGCTGCTGCTCGATCCTTACCGACCGCGCATCACTCTTCTGGCGCGCGAAAGCGATGCCGCAGCGCTGGCGCGGCAGCTGCCGCTGGTCAGCGAATCCCTGACCGTCGCGCCCGGCGCACCGCCGCCGGTCTGGGTCAACGAAGCAATGGCCGACCTTTACGGTTTCACGCTCGGAAAGGTGATTGCACTTCCGCTTGCGGGCACGTCGACTGCGTTCACCGTCGCAGGTGTATGGCGCGACTACGCGCGCTCGCAAGGCGCCGTCGTCATGGAGCGCACCCGTTACGTCGCACTCACCGGCGACCACACGGCGACCAATGCTGCGCTGTGGCTTGCCCCCGGGGTCGACGTCGCGTCCATAAGCGATGCGATCGCGCGCGACGTTCCCGGCGGCTCGCGGCTGGACGTCGCAGCGCCAGGCGAAATTCGGGAGCTGTCGCTCAAGGCATTCGACCGAACCTTCGCGGCGACGTATGCGCTCGAACTCGCCGCAGTTGTCATCGGGTTGTTCGGACTGTCATCGTCGTTTGGCGCGCTGGTTCTGTCGCGCCGGCGCGAATTCGGGTTGCTGCGCCACCTCGGCATGACACGACGACAAATCGGCGCGATGCTTGCGGTCGAAGGCTTCATCGTGAGCGGCATCGGTCTGATGATCGGTTTTTGTCTTGGCTGGGTGATCAGCCTCATCCTGATCCACGTGGTGAACCGGCAATCCTTCCATTGGAGCATGGAGCTGTTCGCGCCGTGGACCGCGTTGGCCGGATCGGCGCTTCTGGTATTGGCGTTGTCGACGCTGACAGCCGTTGCTATGGGTCGGCAGGCCATGAGCAAACGGGCCATTCTCGCCGTCAAGGAAGATTGGTGATCGACTCGGTGCACGCCACCATGGAAGCGTCTTGAGACGTCGACGCTTTCTCGCGAGCCCGCTGCTGCTGGTCAGCCTTGGCGTCGCGGCGGCCGAGGATTATCCGCGCGTGGTCCCTGGCTACCATCTGCAATTTCCGCGCGACCTGGGCGCTCACCCGGCGTTTCGGAGCGAATGGTGGTACATCACCGGCTGGGCGCGCGACGGCGCCGGCAACGACTTCGGCATTCAGGTGACGTTTTTCCGTAACCGTCCGCGTGTCGCCGAATCCAGTCCGAGCCGATTCGCTCCGCGTCAGCTGCTGTTCGCGCATGCGGCGATCGGTGATCCTCGCAACGGCAGACTTCGCCATGACCAGCGTGCCGCCCGCGCGGGATTTGGTCTCGCCGAAGCCGCGGAAGAAACCACCGACGTGCGCATCGACGACTGGTCGCTCCGGCTGGAGGGTGGCAAATACGTCGCGCGGATTGCAGCGCAGGATTTCCGGTTCGACCTGTTTTTCACCGCAACCCAGCCCGTGCTGCTGGAGGGCGATCAAGGGTTCTCGCGCAAAGGCAACGACGCCGCGAACGCGAGCTATTACTACAGCCAGCCGCAACTTGCGTTCGAGGGGAGCGTCGACGTCGGCGGTCGAAGCGCCGACGTCACGGGCACTGCATGGCTCGATCACGAATGGTCGAGTGAAGCGATGGCGGCCGCCGCGAGCGGCTGGGACTGGATCGGCATCAATCTGGACGATGGCGGCGCGCTTATGGTTTTTCGCATGCGCGATCACGCCGGCAACGACCTCTGGGCGGAGGGCATGCTGCGCGCCGCGGATGGGGTACTGACTCGCTTGGAGCGGAATGAAATTGCATTCACCGCGCAACGGCGTTGGCGTTCACCGCGGACCGGCGTCGAATATCCGGTCGCGATGCGCCTGCGTGCCGGGGGAACCGATTTCGATCTGAAGCCGCTCATGGACGATCAGGAGTTGGACTCCCGCTTGAGCACCGGCACGATCTACTGGGAGGGCGCTGTGCGGATGTTGCGGAACGAGCGCGAAGTCGGCCGCGGGTTTCTCGAACTGACAGGCTATGGGAAAGCGCTCAAGCTGTGAGTCTACGCATGGAACGAGCTGCAGCATTGTAGACAGAGATCCCTGCTGATCGTGGCCGCAAACCCTATTGCAAGATCGACTTTGACGGACACGCCGACGAGCGTCTCGCTCACGCTCGTGCGCTACATCTTCAGCCACTATTTCTACAGCGGGTTGGGCGTTGCCTGCGGCGTTCTCGGCGTCGCGCTGGCGACCTACAGCATCTTCGATCTGACGACAGCGGTTGCGGCGTCGACCGGAGCGATGGCGGTGAGCATCGCCGATGTACCTCGCGCCGCCTACCTGAAGCGCCAGCAACTCGCGGCGGCGCTCGTGCTGACCACGATCACGACGGTGATCATTCTCCTGAGCGACCGGTCCTACGTGCTGCAGGGAATCGCGATCCTTGCGCTCAGTTTTGGGGCCGCCATGCTTACCGCCTACGGCAAGGAGGCGTTGCCGGTGAGCATGGCCGTGCTCATCATGATGGCCATCGCGCTTGGAACACCCGCAATCGACATACCGCAGATCCTGCTGCACACGGCCATTTTCGCCCTGGGTGGCATGGCCTACCTGGGCTATGCGCTTGCACTCGCTTTCCTGCTACGGTTCCGAACCAAACAGCAGGCGCTCGCCGAATGCCTCTACGAATTCGCCCGTTATCTGAAATTCAAGGCGAATTTCTACGAGACCGACATCGATCTGGATGCAACGTATCGCGTCGTGATCGGTCAACAGGCGGTCATGAACGAGCGTCTGCAATCAGCGCGCGACCTTGCCTTTCGCGACCTCAACTCCCGGCGGGACGGACAACTCGCCAGCACGCTCATCGCAATGCTCGATGTCCACGAGCACATCCTCGCCGCCCAGACCGACTATGAGTGCCTGAGGCAGCGTTTCGCGGGATCGGATGTTCTGATGTTCCTGCGCGACCTTGCCTTCAAGTCGGCGCAAGGACTCGAACAGATTTCCTTCGCCATCCTGCGCAATAGAGAGCCGCGCTCCGCGGTCAACTACCAAGCCGAACTGCTCGCGATCCGCTACGAACTGGATCGCCGCGCGAATCCGGAGGCATCCGCCGATGTCCGCCCGCTCGCCGTGTTGACTGAAATCTACGAGACCGTCAGGCAAAGCATTGTGCACATCGAACGCCTGCACACGATCGCGCGTACACCGGTCGAGCCCGGCGACGTCCTCGGCGGCGCCGACCTGCAACGCTTCGTCAGCAAGGTCAGCATCTCACCGCGGCCGATAATCGATCAGTTGCATCGGGGTTCACCCATATGTCGCTATGCCCTCCGCTCGATGCTCGCGATGGGCAGCGGTTACCTGCTGTCGAACGTTCTGCCCTACGCAGCGCACAGCCAGTGGATCCTGCTGACGCTGGCGGTGATCATGCGTCCGAATTTCAGCCTCACCAAACAACGCCGAACCGACCGCGTGGTCGGCAACGCGGTCGGTTGTGCGCTGACCGCGTGCTTGCTGCACTTCTCGCCGGGTCCCGGGCTGCTGTTCGCGGCGTCCTTCGTCTCGCTGGCGATCGCGCACACCTTCGCGCCAATCAAGTACCGCTATACCGCCGCTGCGGCGTGCGTGATGGCGTTGCTGCAGCTGCATCTGCTCAATCCCGAAGACCCTTTTGCGATCGGCGAACGTCTTATCGACACCGTGGTCGGGGCGCTGCTGGCGTACGGCTTCAGCTTCGTGCTGCCGCACTGGGAGTATCGCGACCTGCCGAAACTGGCGGTCAGCATGCTCGAAGCCGCCGCGCGCTATGCAAGCGCCACGCTCGTCCTTCCCGCACAGGATCTGGACTACCGGCTCGCACGCAAGCGTCTCACCGATGCCATCGGGCTGCTCAGCATAGCGTTCGGGCGCATGCTGAAGGAGCCCGCCAGCAGGCACTTCAGCAAGGCGGAACTGAGTGACTTCATCACTGCGAGTTATCTGTTCGCGGCGCACCTCGCCGCGGTCAAGGTCTTGCTGCAGCGCCGGACGAAGGAAATCGATGCGTCGCGTGCGAGTCAGTCGATGCTCGAAACGTGCAAGATCGTGCGGGACGACTTGGCGCAGGCGATCGCGGTTCTGGCTCGACCACCGAACACCGTGCCCAACATCGCCGAACGGCAGATTCCGCGTGAAAGCAGCGGCATGCCGATCGCCGACTGGGGGGCCGAAGCATCGCTCGACCATCGACTGCGCAGCGTCATCGGCGATGCGCGAACGATCCGCAAGCTATCGACCGCCATCGCGTCGAATTGACGGTCGCTCCCTCGGCGCAGTAGCGAACCACCTCGGCTTACGGCGCGATCAGCATTTGTGACAGTCTTGTTGTGAACAAGCTCACCGCAGTGGCCTCATCGATGAGGTGCCGCGCGAACCTGCCGCAGATCACCAGGGGCCGATGCAGAATGGCCCCTGTGCAAGCACACCGTCAGCCGCGTAAACGCGCCAAAGGCCAAGCAGCCCGAATGCGATCAGGATCGCCGCGGCCGTGCGGCGAAGGACCTTGGCGTCGAGCTTTGTCCGGCCACGACGCACGAGCATGCCGAGCGCAAGGAGATTGGGCGTGGTGCCGATGCCGAACGCGAGCATCACCATGGCGCCCTGCACCGGTCCGCCCGCGAACAGCGCCAGCGGCAACACGCTATAGACGAGTGCGCACGGCACGAGCCCCCACACGAGGCCGAGCACGATGCGTCCTGTCGTGCCAGGCAGCGCCAGCAATGGTTTGATCGTGGGCAACACTGCCCCGAACATTCGTGCTCCGGCGCCCTGCAGCAAGGCGAATTGCGATGACCGAACCACCAGGCGGATGCCCAGCGCGATAAGAAACACGTTGGCCGCGACATAGAACATGCGCTGGAAGGGAACCAGCGCCGCTGCATTCATCGCCAGCTGCGCCTGCGGTTCCGAAAATCGCGCCCAGGACGCTGTAGGTGGCGACCCGGCCGCCGTGGTAGGCAACCTCGCGTCCGACCACGGTCGCTGCCGGCAAGAGTGGGACCGGGGCGGCCGCGTGCGCGTCGCGCGCGCCGATCGCCGCGAGGAAACCGCCGCACATGGCAGCGCAATGCAGGCCGCCCAGCGCGCCCACCATCCAGGCACTGATCAGGACACTCATGCTCATTGCGGGCCTCGCCAACGGCTATTTCGGGCCACTTTTACGGGTGGCGTGGTTTCGGATTACACTGCATGCGCGGATATCCTCAAATCGACGGACAACGTACCCCCAATGACGTCTCCCCCCAGCCGCACCGCCCCGGCACCCGCGCCGGCGATGCGGGTCGCCTCGATCCACGAGCTTAAAATCCACTGCGGCGGCTGCAGCATGCGCGAGTTATGCTTGCCGGTCGGGCTGGATCACGATGCGATGGCTCAACTCGATGCAGTCGTCACGAATCGCATGCGGGTCAAAAAAGGCGCGTCGCTCTATCGCGTCGGAGAACCTTTCACTGCTTTGTACGCGATCCGCATCGGGTCGTGCAAGACTACGGTTCTCGCCGAGGACGGGCGCGAACAGATCGCCGGCTACCACATGCTCGGTGACATCATCGGCCTCGACGGCATCGCCCACGATCGCCATGGCTGCGAAGCAGTCGCGCTCGAAGACACCGAAGTGTGTGCGCTCCCCTTCGATCGCCTGGAGGAGCTGGCAAGGACCGTCGCGCCACTGCAGCACAATCTGCACCAGTTCCTGTCGCGCGAGATCGGACGCGATCAAAACGTCATGCTCCTGCTCGGCAGCATGCGCGCCGAGGAGCGCATGGCGGTTTTTCTTCTGAACTTGTCGGATCGATATCGACGTCGCGGTTATTCGCCGACGGAATTCGTGCTGCGCATGACGCGAGAGGAAATCGGCAGCTATCTTGGCCTCAAGCTCGAGACCATCAGCAGGCTGTTGTCGCGACTGCAGGAAGAAGGCTTGCTGCAAGTCCAGGGAAGGACGGTCAAGCTGCTCGATCTGCCGGCCCTGAGGCAGCTCGCGGGCCGACAGTGCTGACCCGCTCACGAGCCGCTGAGCCCCGCATTACTCGGTTCCTCGCGCTTCGGGCAACCCAAAGGGCGCTCGGTGCCGGGCAGCGGACATCGATTGACTTCGTACGGCGAGCGTCCCAGCAGTACTGTCAGGGCCGATGACGCGATGCCCACCACCCAGAAGCCGACGAACCCCAAGGTGTAGACCGCCTCGCGCGAAACCTCCTGGGGCGCGAGAGACAGATGCAGCTCGAACGGATCAAACAGGGCGAAAAATACCGTCTCCGCGATGGCCGCGACGAGAAAAGCCGGCCAGACGATCCACATTACCCGTGTCAACGCGCTTCGCTCCATGATTTCGCCTTTCGTCGCTGACTCGAATCAGTGCTGCGTTACCGCAGCGTGTGGGCAGCACCCAGCGTAACCTCGCCGAGGTGGCCCTGAACTGTCGTCACCGGCAACTGCCACAAATCCGATTCGAGCGAGACGATCCACCGACCCGGCGTCTGGGCTGCGATCGTGCCGGTCCAGACATCGCCTTCTGCGGGCACGAGCCGGAGAACCTGCGCCTGAGCGCCCGGATGACGCAGAGTGAACCAAACGCGAGTGGGCTTCGACCCCTGGAAGGTCAGATGCGCCCGCACCTGGCCATCGTCGCCTACCACGACAACCGCGCTGGGCTCCGGCGCCGTTGCCGGCGTCGCGCTGCCAAGCTTGCGGTTGATCAGCAAACCTTGCTTGTAGTAGTCGTCGGCCACCACGCCGTCATCGGTGACGACGGCCAGCCAAGCGCTGGTCAGCGATGCGACGACAACGATTGCCGGGCCCGCGATCAGCAGCCATGGCCACCGCTGGCGGTACCAGCGCGGTGCCGAGCGCTCAGCGTGGAATGATGAAGCTGGATTGTTCATGGCGGACCACCTTCTCGTCGTCCTGTGCCTGGATGATGAATTCGATCTTGTGCGTACCCGGCTTGAGCGCGTCGGTCCCGGGCTGTGCTTCGACCGGCACCTGAAGCCGTAGCGGAATCAGGCGCGCGGACGCAGGGTCGAGTGCGAGCGGCTGTGTGACGCCGACGACGCTGATTCCCGGCAAACCAGTGGCGGAAATCGTGACTTGCCGCGCCTTCTCGTCGGTATTCATCAGCTGTATCCGATACACGTTCTCGATCAATCCCGGGCCAACCTCACGCGCGAGAGCGCCGCGGTCACGGATGATATCGACCTTGAGCGGATTGCGTATGACCAACGTGCCCGCGGCCACTCCCACGATCGCCAACAAGACCGACCCGTAGACGAGCGTAC
Organism: uncultured beta proteobacterium; assembly: GCA_963829375.1. Taxonomy (GTDB): domain Bacteria; phylum Pseudomonadota; class Gammaproteobacteria; order Burkholderiales; family Casimicrobiaceae; genus PALSA-1003. The sequence continues at coordinate 52,939 of CAWHIS010000007.1, forward strand.
GCGGGCGAAACACCCGCTTCCACATCGCGCGGGCGTCGAGGCCCCGCGCCATAGCATGGTCCGTCGTATAGCGGATCAGCCCCTGCGGGTACCCCATCTTGTCCATGACCTGGTTGCACCCATCGATGCATGCCGCGCAGCCGATGCACTCGTATTGCAAGCCGTCGCGTATGTCGATGCCCGTCGGACAGACCTGCACGCAGATGTTGCAATCGACGCAATCGCCGATGCCTTTTTCCTGCCGGTTCGTGGATTTGGACCGCGGACCGCGCGGCTCGCCGCGATTGCGGTCGTACGTTATCACCAGCGTGTCGTGGTCGAACATGACGCCCTGGAAGCGCGCATACGGGCACATGTACTTGCACACCTGTTCGCGCATCCACCCGGCGTTGCCATACGTGGCAAAGCCGTAGAACGCGATCCAGAACGCCTCCCACGGGCCGAGCTGCCAGGTGATGGCACGGATACCCAGGTCGCGAATCGGCGTGAAGAAGCCGACGAAGGTGTATCCCGTCCACAAGGCAACGGTGAACCAGGCCGTGTGCTTGAGCGACTTGATTACCAGTTTCTCGAGCGAAAATGGCGCGGCATCGAGGCGGATCCGCGCCAGGCGATCGCCTTCGATCTTGCGCTCGATCCACAGGAAGATTTCCGTGTAGACCGTCTGCGGACAGGCATAGCCGCACCACAGTCGGCCGGCCACTGCGGTAAACAGAAACAGCGAAAGCGCCGAGACGATCAGAATCCCGGTCAGATAGATGACGTCCTGGGGCCAGAACAGCCACCCGAAGATATAGAACTTGCGCGCGGCAAGATCGAAGAGCACCGCCTGCCGCCCATTCCAGGAAACCCAGGGCAATCCGTAGAAGATCGCCTGCGTCAGGAACACCAGCGCCCAGCGCCATCGCGCGAACCAGCCATGCACGGCCCGCGGATAGAGCTTCTTGCGGATCTCGTAGAGGGCGACCTCTTCGACCGCCGGCTCGATCGGAATGACCTGGCGCGGCAGAGGTCCGTTCACGAGACGCGACTGGGATCTGGACGGCGCGCCGCAGCGACTACTGCGCGCCGCCTTGTTTCAAATTGGACAGGCCCCACACATACGCCGTCAACAACTGGATCTTGCCGGGGTCCAGCAGGTCCTTGTGCGCCGGCATGCGGGTGACTGCCGACGCCTGCCCGCGGCCCTTGTTGATCGTTTCGGCGATGGTCGCTTCGGAACTGCCATAGAGCCAGATCGCGTCGGTGAGATTCGGTGCGCCGAGCTGGGGGTTGCCCTTGCCGTCCGCACCATGACACGCTGCGCAGATTTGCATGAACTGGGGCCTGCCCAGTTCCGCACGCAGTTTGTCGTGCGGGAGCCCGGACAACGAGCGCACATAGTTGGCGACGTTCTTCACGCCATCGTCGCCGAGCACGGAACCGAGCGGCGGCATGATGCCGTTCCGCCCGTTGGTTATGCTGTCCTTGATTGCTTCAGGTTCACCGCCGTAGAGCCAGTCGCGATCGCGAAGATTCGGAAAACCCTTGCTCCCGCCGGCGTCCGACCCATGGCATTGCGCACAGTTGTTGAGGAACAGTCGCTCACCCATCGCGTGCGCCTGCGGATCGGCCGCGACCGCCTTGATGTCCATCGCCAGGTACTTCTCATATACGGGTTTCATCTTCGCGTCGACGCTGTCACGCTCGGCGGCCCAGGCTGACGCCGAACTCCAGCCGAGGATTCCGGGCAGGCGGCCCAATCCCGGATAAAGTGCCAGATAGACAAGTCCGAAGACGATAGTGATGTAGAAGAGCCACATCCACCACCGGGGCAGCGGATTGTTGTATTCCGCAAGATCCTCGTCCCATACGTGGCCGGTAGTACCCGCGCCCTCGCCACCTTGCGCCTTCTTCGCGCCGGGCTGCACGCGCATCTTGCCCATGACGTACAGGAGCACGCCGCAGGCAAGAATCGAGACCAGGGTCAGGATCGCAACGTACGCGCTCCAGAACCCGGACGTGAAGTCGCTCATCAGCGTCCTCTTGCGCGGCGGGATCTTGCAGGTCCGAATTCATTCGGACCGCGGTCGCTTTTTTGGTCACTGCGCGCGAACGAATTCGCGCCCACAACCTGTTCGTCGGGCAGCATGAAGGGCTCATTGGCGGCTTGCGCGAAGGCCTCCTGCCGCCGCCGGCCGTAGGCCCAGGCAATGATGCCCAGGAAAACCAGAAATGAAATGACCGTGAACAGGCTGGAAAGCGTCGAGTAGAGTTCCATGGTTACCTCACGTTGCGCAAGGCGAGTCCGAGACCTTGCAGGTAGGCGATCAAGGCATCTTCTTCGGTCATGCCCTTGAGTTCATCAGGCGCCTTGGCGATCGCGTCGTCGGTATACGGCACGCCGACCCGGCGCAGCGCCAGCATCTTGGGCTGGATGTCGGCGGGCACGAGCTGCGTGCTCGCCAGCCACGGATATCCCGGCATGTTCGATTCCGGCACCACGTCACGCGGGTTGTTCAGATGGACGCGATGCCAGTCGTCGGAATAACGTGCGCCGACCCGCGCGAGATCGGGACCGGTCCGCTTGCTGCCCCACTGGAACGGATGGTCGTAAACCGACTCGCCGGCCACGGAATAATGTCCGTAACGCTCCGTTTCTGCGCGCAACGGCCGGATCATCTGCGAGTGACAGGTGAAGCAGCCTTCCCGCAGATAGACGTCGCGACCGGCGAGCTGCAGCGGCGGATACGGCTTTACTCCCGTGACGGGCTCGGTCGTGGAGTTCTGGAAGTAAAGCGGAACGATCTCGACGAGGCCACCGACCGCGACGACCAGAACGATCAGCACGATCATCCAGCCGATGTTCTTCTCGATCATTTCTTGCGCAGATTTCATGATCTTTTCTATGCGTTATCGGTCATCAAGCGGCTTGCGCAGCGGCGAGCGGGATCGGCGCTTCGACGGGCGCACCGGCCGCGGCGGTACGCAGCACGTTATAGGCCATGATCAGCATCCCGCTGAAGAACAGTGTTCCGCCCACGAGCCGTATGGCGTAGAACGGATACGTGGCCTTTACCGCCTCGACGAAGGCATAGGTCAACGTGCCGTCGGCATTGGTGGCGCGCCACATCAGTCCCTGCATCACGCCCGCTATCCACATTGCCGCGATGTAGAGGACGACGCCGATCGTGGCGATCCAGAAATGCGCTGAGATAAGCCGGACCGACCACATCTGCACCTGGCCGAACATCCTCGGAATCAGGTAGTACATGGCGCCGATCGAGATGAATGCGACCCACCCCAGCGAGCCCGAGTGAACGTGCGCGATTCCCCAGTCGGTGTAGTGCGAAAGCGAGTTGACGGTCTTGATCGACATCATCGGGCCCTCGAACGTCGACATCCCGTAGAACGACAGCGACACGATCAGGAACTTGAGTATCGGGTCGTCGCGCAGCTTATGCCACGCGCCGGAAAGGGTCATGATGCCGTTGATCATTCCGCCCCAGGACGGCGCGAGCAGGATCAGCGAGAACACCATGCCGAGCGATTGGGTCCAGTCGGGCAATGCCGTGTAATGCAGATGGTGGGGACCTGCCCACATGTAGGTGAAGATCAGCGCCCAGAAGTGCACGACCGAGAGTCGGTACGAATAGATCGGACGCCCTGCCTGCTTCGGGACGAAGTAGTACATGATCCCGAGGAAGCCGGCGGTCAGGAAAAACCCGACCGCGTTGTGCCCGTACCACCATTGCACCATCGCATCCTGCACCCCCGCGTACGCCGAGTATGACTTCATCGGCCAGAACGAGACGGGCACTTCAGCGCTGTTGACGAGATGCAGCAGCGCAACCGTCAGGATGAACGCACCGAAGAACCAGTTGGCGACGTAGATGTGCGGCGTCTTGCGCTTGAGAATCGTTCCGAAAAAGACGATCGCGTAGGAAACCCAGACGAGGGTGATCAGGATGTCGATCGGCCATTCGAGTTCCGCGTATTCCTTGCCGCTCGTAAATCCGAGCGGCAGCGTCACTGCGGCCAGCACGATGACCGCGGTCCAGCCCCAGAACGTGAACGCCGCCAGCGCATCGCAGAACAACCGCACCTGACATGTGCGCTGGACGACGTAGTACGACGTGGCGAACAGCGCCGAGCCGCCAAAGGCGAAAATGACCGCGTTGGTGTGCAGCGGACGCAGCCGCCCGTATGAAAGCCAAGGGATTCCGTACAGAAGGTCCGGCCAGAGCAATTCGGCCGCGATGACGACGCCGACGAGCATCCCCACGATGCCCCAGACGACGGTCATGATCGAAAACTGGCGGACCACCTTGTAGTTGAACGTCGCCGCCGCTGCCGTGCTCATAGGTCCTGCTCCTGATACGCGATTGAGTAGGGCCGAGGCACGAAGCACCTCGATCCAGGCAGGGCAAATGCTAGCCGTGTCGCGTTCGATCGGCTTTGACGCAGGTCAAAGCGGTGAGTCGTCGTCGGAAATGATGCGGTGCGCGGGACCTTCGAGATCGTCGAACTGCCCATTCGCCACCGACCACCAGAAGGCCCAGCCGATGATGAGCGCCAGCACCACCGACAGCGGGATCAGCAGGTAGAGAATGTCCATGCGAGCGTTTCAACCCGTTGCGTGCAGCATTGCGCGGCCTTCTTGCCGTTGCGCTCCTCGCTTGTTGTCCCACGACGCGAGCCGCAGCGCGTTGCCGACGACAATGAGCGACGATATCGACATGCCGAGACTGGCGGCGAGCGGCGAGACGTGCCCCGTCATGGCCAGCGGTATCGCGATCGCGTTATAGGCAACCGCCCAGGCAAGATTCTGTCGAATGATGCGAAACGCACGCCGAGCGGTCTCGATCGCGGTGCCGACGCGTCCCAACTCGTTGCCGAGCACGACCACATCCGCGGTCCACTGCGTCAGCGTGGCCGCGCTTCCCAGCGTCAGGGAAACGTCCGCCTGCGCAAGGCTGGGCGCGTCGTTGATGCCGTCGCCGACCATCGCCACTATTTCGCCCTGCGCTTGCAGTGCGCGAATGTAACGATGCTTGGCTTCGGGCGTCGCATCGCTGTGGTATTCGTCGATGCCGACCGCTTGCGCCACATGTTGCACGGTCGCGGCACGATCCCCCGACACCAGCGAGACCTTGATGCCGAGACTGCGCAGCGAATTTACCAATGGCCGCGCACCCGGCCGGAGGGTGTCGCCAAACGTCATCCAGGCGAGCCAGCCATTTTCGTCGGCCAGTGCGACTGCGGTGCGCTCGGCTTCGATGTGTTCGGCGGCGGGCGGCCGCGGAACGGCGTGGAGCTCGCCGACCCACTCAGGGCGTCCGCACCGATAGCGACGCCCGGCGACGGTTCCTTCGGCACCGCAGCTGGTCACCGCGACAACGCCTGTCGCAACGCAAGGCGCTGCGCTCGCGCCTCGCAGCGCGGCGGCCACCGGATGCACCGATCCCTGCTCCAGTGCCGCGGCCAGCGACAGACACTGGCCGGCGCTGCATTGCCCGAGCGTCGTGACGCCGACAAGCTGGACCCGGCCGGTCGTCAAAGTCCCGGTCTTGTCCAGAACGACATGCGTCACCCGCGAGAGCATCTCCATCGCATCAGCGCGCACCGCCAGTATCTGCTTGCGGCCGAGCGCCCCAGCGGCAGTGGCGAGTGCGGCCGGCGTCGCCAGCGACATCGCGCAGGGACAGGAGACGACCAGCACCGCGAATGTGACCATCAGCGCGCGAGAGGCGTCGATCTGCCACCAGGCCAGCGCCGTGCCCGCTGCGGCAACCAGCAGCGCACCCACGAACCATCCTGCGACACTGTCGGCGAGTCTGCCGATGCGCGGCTTTTGGCTCGCGGCACGATCGACGAGCCGCGAAAGCGCCGCCAGCGTGGTCGAACCCCCCGCGGCAGTGACGCGAACGACCAGCGGGCTTTCGCGGTTGATCGAGCCCGCCAGGACTTTGTCGCCCGACACCTTCATCCGCGGCCAGCTCTCGCCGGTGAGCAGCGCCTCCTCGACGCTGGAACGGCCCTCCAGGACATCGCCGTCGGCCGGTACGATTGCGGCAGCCGCGATGCTTACGATGTCGCCGACAACCAGCTTCGCGGCAGCTACGGTCTCGATATCCCGCTGCGCAGGGTACCCACGCAACCGGTCGGCGGTCGGCGGCAGCTCGCGGGCGATCGCCTCGATTTCATCACCTGCCCGTTGCCGCGCGCGAAGCTCGAACCAGCGCGCGACCAGCAGCAGGGCGACGAACATCGTCACCGAATCGAAATAGACGGTGCCACGTCCGGTCACCGTGGCCCAGGCGCTCGCGGCGAACGCCGCAGCAATGCCCAGCGCAACCGGCACATCCATCCCGAGCCGCCGCGATTGCAGATCGCGCCATGCACCAACGAAGAACGGGGTGGCGCAATAAAGCACCACCGGCAGCGTCAACACCAGGCTCGCCCAGTCGAAGAGCGTCTGATACTCGCGTTCGATACCATCGACGCTGAGATACCCTGGAACCGCGAACATCATCACCTGCATCATCGCCAGCACCGCGATCGCCGTGCGGCTGAGCAGCGCTCGGCTCTGACGCCGCGCCAGTGCCTCGCGGCGCCGGGGATCGTACGGAAACGCGCGATAGCCGATGCTCGCGATCGCACGCAGCAAATCGCAGAGCTCGACGGTCCCGGTATCCCAGCGCACCCGTGCGCGGCGGGTGGCAAAATTCACGATGACGTCCGCGACACCGGGCAACCGTTGCAGATACTTTTCGATGATCCACACGCAGGCGCCGCAACGAATCCCTTCGAGCAGCAGCGAGATTTCGTCGTGCGCGGCGTCGATGTGAGTAATCAAGCCGGCCGCCTCGGCCGCAATCACGTGCTGCGACCACTCGTCTTCCGCGCTCGGCCGTTCCCCCACGCTGGTTCGCCTGGCATAGAACGACTCGAGCCCCGCAGCACGTATCGTCTGCGCCACCGCGCAACATCCGGCGCAACAGAATCCGCGGTCGGCACCGTCGAGCGTCAGTCGCCACGTCGCATTGGCCGGATTGACCTCGCCACAGTGGTAACAGCGTGCGCAGTTCTCGCTGCCGGCGGCGTGGAAAGGCGACGAAACGTCGAATGACAGCGTGGTCATAGGGAAGGCCGGCACCCTCGCGCGAACTCAGGGTGGATTCGGCATTGGTTGTCGAATGTACGTCTCCAGCGTCCGGCGTTCGTTGATCTGGGTCAAAGCGCGGGTACGCCCGGGCGCATAGCATCGGTTGCATCATGACCGAAGCGCCGCGTCAAGTCGCAATTCGCATCATCGAGGACGAGCACCGGTCGCTTGCGGCGGTGCTGCACGGCCTCCTTTATCTCGTCAGGCAAACACGCGAGCACGGCGCGAAGGCCGATTTCAAGGTACTGGGCGCGATGCTTTACTACATCGACGCCGTTCCCGAGCGTTTCCATCACCCGAAAGAGGACAAGTACCTGTTCGCCCTGCTGCGTGCGCGGTGCCCGGATGCGCGACCGGTGCTCGATCGACTACAGGCGGAACACAAGACCGGGGCCGACAAGATACGCGGCCTCGCCCATGCGCTCACGCGATACGAGAACGGCGGTCCCGCGGAATTCGATGCCTTTGCGACAGCGGTCGAGAATTATGCCGAGTTCCATTGGCAACACATGCGATGCGAGGAACGCGAGATACTGCCGCTGGCAAAGAAGCACCTGACTGCGGGCGACTGGGAGGCCATCGACGCAGCGTTCACCGGCCATACGGATCCGCTGTTTCGCGAGAAGGAAGGCGACGACGTTCACAAGCTGTTCCAGAAGATTCTCAATCTGGCGCCGCCGCCGATTGGCGTTGGTCCCCCGCAGCGCTAGCGCGTGGCGGACAGCAACCACCCCGCTGCAGCACAAGCCAATATCACCGGGATGACTCCGACCTTGTAGCGCAGCAGCGCGATCGCCGCGACGACACCGATGGCGAGCGCGGCGACATCCAGTCCTCCGACATTTCGCGCCGATTGCCAGCCGCCTGGCCAGAACACGTGCCAGGCGAAGAACGTGGCGAGATTCGCGATCACTCCGACCACGGCGGCGGTGATCGCAGTGAGGGGGGCCGTAAAGCGAAGCTGCCCGTGCGTCGTCTCGATGATTGGCCCACCCACCAGGATGAAAAGAAACGATGGCAGAAAGGTGAAGAACGTTACGACGCTCGCGGCGACGATGCCGGCGAGCGCCTGCATCTCGGGGCCGAAGATCTGCTTGGTCCAGCCGCCGACGAAGCCGACAAAGGCCACGACCATGATCAACGGTCCGGGCGTCGTCTCGCCCAGCGCAAGTCCGTCGATCATCTGCGTGGCCGTGAGCCAGCCGAAGTTTTCGACTGCGCCCTGGTAGACGTAGGGAAGCACGGCATACGCACCGCCGAAGGTCAGCAGCGCAGCTTTGGTAAAGAACCAGCCCATTTGCGCGAGCGCCGATTGCCAACCCAGCATCGCAACGATGAGGCCGAGTGCCAGGCCCCACAGTGCGACGAATGTAGCCACCACCGCCGCCAGCCGCGGCCAGCGCAGTAGCGCATGTTCGGGTGTCGGCGAGTCGTCGTCGATCACTGCGGCGACGTGCGCGCTGCTTGCGGATGCATGTGCGCCGCCGGGCGCGAACGCCGCGGGCGCGATGCGTCCGCCAACGTAGCCCGTCAACGCGGCACCGAGCACGATCAACGGGAACGGGGCCGAGAACGCAAAGATTGCGATGAATGCAAGCAGAGCGATGGCCCATAGCGCCGGGTGCCTGAGCGCCCGCGAACCGATGCGCCACGCCGCCTGCAGAACGATCGCCACAACCGCCGGCTTGACGCCGTAGAGAATGCCGCTCACCACGGGCAGATCGCCGTACGCCATGTAAAGCCAGGACAGCACTGTGAGCAGTACGAGCGACGGCAACACGAACAGCGCGCCGGCGACGATGCCTCCCCACGTTCGGTGCAGCAGCCAGCCGATATACGTCGCCAGCTGCTGCGCTTCGGGTCCGGGCAGGACCATGCAGAAATTCAGCGCGTGCAGGAAGCGCTTTTCGGATATCCAGCGTTTTTCGTCGACCAGTTCGCGATGCATCAACGCGATCTGTCCAGCCGGGCCGCCGAAACTGATGCAACCCAGCCGCAGCCAATAACGAAACGCCTCGCCGCGGGACGGCGCGCGCGGCGTATCACTCACGCACGCCCCGATGCGCGGCGCGCGGCACAAGGGATTCGCGGCCGACGACGCGTTGCCGGCCCGCGATGGGGTGGTGTACTGTACGTACTCATCTCGTCCAAGCGCTGATCATGTCGTGGCTGACTGTGACTTACCGCGTTCGCGCGGCACCGGAACACCTGGACGCCGTCGCGACGGCGATCGCGCTCGAGCAGAGCGTGGAGGTTCCGGCCGACGTGATCCGCGATGCGTTTATCGCCGAAAATATCGTCGGCCGCGTCGACGAAGTGCGTCGTGGCGACGCCGGTCTGCACGAGGTCCGCATTCGCCTCGCGACCGCGACCACTGGCTTCGATGTCGCGCAGACGGTGAACATGCTGTTCGGCAACAGTTCGATGCACGATCACGTCGAGTTGGTGGACGTGGAATTTCCCGCAGATTTCGTGGCACGATTCCCGGGCCCGCGCTTCGGGATAGATGGAATCCGCGAACTGCTCGGTGTCGGAACACGCCCGCTCACTTGCGCGGCGCTCAAACCGCAAGGACTCGCTCCGGAACGGCTCGCCGGGTTGTGCTACACGCTGGCGCTGGCCGGCATCGATATCATCAAGGACGATCACGGGCTTGCCGACCAATCCTATGCTCCTTTCGCGGCGAGGGTGGCTGCATGTCAACGCGCCGTCGCTCGCGCCCAGCACGAGTGCGGAAGGACGACATTGTACGCGCCGAACCTCGTAGGATCGCCGCGGACGCTTTCTGCGCACGCGCAGATCGCGCGCAGCGAAGGCGCGCAAATGGTACTGGTGGCGCCCGCGCTGATCGGCATGCCGGCGTTCGCGGAACTCGTCAGCGAAGAGCTCGACGTTCCGGTTCTCGCGCACCCGTCGTATGCCGGGGCAGCGCGCGTCGCGCCGCCGTTTCTGCTCGGCAAATGGTTCCGGTTGCTCGGCGCGGACGCCGTCGTCTTTCCGCATTTCCGCGCACGCTTTGCATTCAGCGAGCGGGTGTGCGCCGACATTGCGCACAACGCCCGGATGCCCTGGGCGAATCTGCGCCCGACATTGCCAGTCCCCGCCGGGGGCGTCGTCGTCGAGCGTGCGCGCGAGCTTGTTCACTTCTACGGCGCGGATGTCATGATCCTGATCGGCGGTTCGCTGCTGATCGCAGGCGATCGCCTGCTGGAGCGGGCGCAGGCGTTCGTCGCCGCGGTGCACGAAAGCGCGGCCGAACTCGCACGAGCGGCCGCCGTCACTATCTGAATACCGCTGTGGCCACGACGCCGTTTCGTCCCACGATAGGGCCTTCACGCTGGCGCGAAGTGGATGTGCGCGAATACAAGGCGGAAGGCAGCGCGCCGTTTCGCGAGGTCACACGCCAGATCCTCTTCGACGATCCGGCGCTGGCATCGCAGTTGCGCTACTTCGAGGTCGCGCCAGGAGGATACACGACCCTGGAGCGCCACGAACACGCGCACGCAGTCGTCGTGCATCGTGGCGGCGGCCGCTGTCTGATCGGCAACCGGATCTACGAACTCGGCGAGCACGACCTCATCCATGTGCCAGCGCTGACCTGGCACCAGTTTCGCGCGGATCTGGATCGGCCGCTCGGGTTCCTGTGCATGGTCAACGCGGTGCGCGATCGGCCACAGCTGCCATCCGCAGACGAGCTTGCACGGCTGCGCGAAGTACCCGAGATCGCCGCGTTCATTGCGCCGTGACACGCGATGAGTAGTGGCGGTCCGCGCCGCATCGTCTGTCTCACCGAGGAGACGACCGAGACCTTGTACCTGCTCGGCGAGCAGGATCGCATCGTCGGCATTTCCGGATTCACCGTGCGCCCGCCGCAGGCCCGGCGGGAGAAGCCGAAGGTGTCGGCATTCACGAGCGCCAAGATCGACCGCATCGTCGCGCTGAAGCCCGACCTCGTTCTGGGCTTCTCGGACCTCCAGGCAGACATCGCCGCGACACTTATCCGCAGTGGAATCGAGGTTCACGTCTTCAACCAGCGCAGCATCGCGCAGATTCTCGATTTCATCCGCATGCTCGGCGGGATGATCGGCGCGCAGGACAAGGCGGTTGCGCTCGCATCTACGCTCGAACAAAACATCGAGGCCGCCCGTAGCGACGCGACGCGGCTGCCGTTTCGACCGAAGGTCTATTTCGAAGAATGGGATGATCCGATGATTTCCGCCATCCGCTGGGTCGCCGAGCTGATTGACGTTGCCGGTGGCGAGAACTGCTTCCCGGAGCTGGCGGCCCAGGCCGGCGGGGCGCAACGGATCATCGCCGATCCCCAGGAAGTCGTGCGGCGCGCACCCGACGTTATCATCGGATCATGGTGCGGCAAGAAATTCCGACCGGACAAGGTCGCCGCACGCGAAGGCTGGTCACGCATCCCGGCGGTGATTTCCGGTCGCGTGCACGAGGTCAAGTCCGCCGAAATTCTGCAACCCGGACCTGCAGCGCTGACCGATGGGTTGCGTGCCTTGCAGCGCTTGATTGCCGATGCGGCCAGCGCTCGCGACTGATCGACTAAAGGCGATGACTGCGATCGCCCTCGCGAAATCCGAGCAGCAGGTGGTCGATGCCGCGTGTCAGCGCCAGAACCTTGAACAACTCGCCCATCTCTGCGGGCGAGAGCAGCTTTTGCACCGCTGCGGCTGCGCGGAGATAGGAGGAGGACGAAGGATCGCCGACCCGCGCGAGCTGATCGAGCACGCCACAGTTGATCAGAAAGCGTGCTTGCGTCGTAAATCCGGCGAGCGTCATCCCTGCCGCGAGACCGCTCTGCGCGATCGCGCTGAAATCGACGTGCGCGGTGAGGTCGGTCAGGCCTGGCAGGAATAAAACATCCGCAAGCGCGCGCTGACGATAGTGCGCCATGACCGTCCCGCCACTGCGCTGCGGGTGGTAATACTCCGCAGCAGGAAAGCCGTAGTCGATGAGGAGCAGCGCCCCAGCGTCGCAGCGTTGCGCCAGGCTGCGCACCAACGCCTGTGCAGCGGGATTGATCTCGCTCGCGTAGTCGCCGGCCGCGGGAAAACACGCGCGGGCCGCAGCAAGCAGTGCCCCTTCGCCAAGAGGCCGGTCAGCAAGCAGCAGACGGTGATCTTCAATTGCGACGCCGCGCTCTTTCCACGCGCCGTCGCGGCGAACAACGATATGCGGCGGCACGGCATCGAGCACTTCGTTGGCGATGAGCACCCCATTCCAGCGCTTCGGCAACATGTCGATCCACTCCACGCGTGAAACCAACGCAGGGACGTGACGCTGCAGATGCTCGCGCTGGCGGGCGCGCAGATCGGGGCTCACTTCGAGCAAGCGATAGCGCGCCGGCAAAACATCGCGTGCGGCCAATGCCGAAAGCATGTCGGCGGCCAGGCGCCCGGTACCCGGCCCGAGCTCGATGACGTCACCCGGGATGCGGGCGAGCACATCCGCAACTTGCGCCGCCACCGCTTCGCCGAACAGCGGTGTCAGCTCCGGCGCAGTAACGAAATCGCCATCCGTGCCGAATTTGCGTGTGCCCGATACGTAGTAGCCGAGACCCGGCGCATAGAGCGCTGCACCCATGTAATCCGCAACAGAGATCCAGCCGCCGGCCTCGACGATCGACGATGCAATATGCGCAGCGACTTTTGCGCTGTGGGCACGGGCCTCGGCGGACGGTGGCGGCAGTTCGATTCGATCAGGGCTGGGTGGAGAGCGTGGCATCGATGTGTTAGGCTTGTATTGAAGTTTAGCCGGAGCGCCGCGTGCAGGGCAAAGTCGTACTGATCACCGGAGGGGCCAAGCGCGTCGGTGCGGCAACCTGCCGGCGATTGCACGCGTCCGGCGCAAACCTCATGCTGCACTACCGCGAATCTGCGGGCGAGGCGCGTTTGCTCCAGGCCGAGCTCAATAACCAGCGCAAGGACTCGGTTGCTCTGATTCAGGCCGATCTGCTCGACCTGGGCAAAGTGCAGTCGATCGTCGACCAGTCGCTGCAGACCTTCGGCAAGCTCGATGCATTGGTCAACAATGCGTCATCGTTTTTTCAAACGCCCGTGGGTGAAATCACAGCGGCCCAGTGGGAGGATCTGATCGGCACCAACCTGCGCGCGCCCATGTTTCTGGCGCAGGCGGCGGCACCCGCGCTCAAGAAGACCCAGGGCGCGATCGTCAACATCACCGACATCCACGCCGAACGTCCGCTGAAGAATTACGTGGTCTATAGCGTCGCCAAGGCCGGCCTGGTCGGCCTGACCCGCTCGCTGGCGCGTGAGCTTGCCCCGGAGGTCCGCGTCAACGCGGTCGCCCCGGGACCGATCCTGTGGCCCGACGATGCCGCGTTCGACGAGCTGTCGCGACAGCGCATCATTTCGCATACGCCGCTCAGGCGCGAAGGAACGCCGGAAGACATCGCCAAGGCGGTGCATTTTCTACTTTGCGACGCGACGTACGTCACCGGCGAGACCATCAACGTCGACGGCGGACGCCACGTAGCGCTGTAGGTCCGAATTCATTCGGACCGCTGTGGTCATCGCAGCGCCGTGCGCGAATGAATTCGCGCCTACAGGATTCCGCGCAGCATGAATGGCTTCGCAACGCCTCAACGCCGATGCGCGGCGACCTTGACCGCAAGCGCTTCCAGGTAGGGATCGACGATGCCATGCGTGATCAGCGCAATACGGGCGTGCTCGAGATAGTCCGCCGACGAACCGAAAACCCCGACGGCGCGCGCCAATACCTTCGCCTTTTGGTCGAGTGTGAGCTGTCCCGCATACTGTGAATGCGCGCGATGGATGATGAATGCGAGCGCAATCAGCGTGCGTGCGCCCGCGCGAACCCGCACCCAGCGCGGGCGGTAGGCTCCGGTGACCATCTCCCGGCGCCACAGCAGCGCCAGTTCGGCCTTGACATCTTGCGGCGGCAACCGGTACACGACGCCGCGACACGCGCCGCCCGGCTCGAGGCCGAGGACAAGCCCAGGCTCTTCGCACGTCCCTCGCGACGCCTTGGACCATAGGCAGAAGCTGCGATGCACGCCGCGCAACGTTGCCGGCCTGGCTTCGGAAAATGGAAAGAGGGGATTCCACAGCAACGATCCGTAGGCGAACACCCACCATCCTGCCCCCGGAGGCCGGCGTGCAAGCGCCGTCGCGAGCGAGTGCGCGAGCGCCTCGTCCGAGAGGGCGAGTTTGGGATCGACCGCAGCCATGTACAGCTCCCGCATGCGGTCTTCCTCGAGATCGCGCCGCGACAATGTCATAGACGTACCTTCGCGCGACTCGCGCTCCGGTATTCGCGCTCGGGGCGGGCCGTCGCGCTCATGCGTCGGGATCCGTCGCTCGGATCATCTTCTGCAACTCGATCGCTTGTTGCTGGCGCTTCGCCGCGGTCGTCTTGCCGTGCGCACCGCCCTTGCGCAGCAGCGGCGAGCGCGCGACCGGATTGCGTGGCTTGGGAGGTGCGTGCTGCTTGGCCCGTTTCACACGAGACCCTGGAAAGACAGATGCGCCGCGCACCATTGCGCCACGGCGAGCAGGCGGTCATCCTGGCGCGACGGCGCCGCGAATTGCAAGCCCAGCGGCAAACCGTTGGGCGCGACCGCCACCGGGACGCTGATCGCGGGAAAGCCCAGCAGCGACCACAGCGTACAACACGACGGATCACCCGTTTGCGTGAGATCTCCCGGCGCAGTCCCCGGCGCCGGCGGCGTGACGATTGCATCGTAAGGAGCCAGCCACGCGCTCACTGCGGTGATGGCTTCGTCACGCTGCTCGAGTGCATCCTCGTATGGCGCCGCGCCCATGGCGCGCCCTTCGTCGAGTGCCGAGTTTAGTTTCGCCGACATGCGCTGCCGTTCGCGCTCCTGCAGCGGCCCGAGTTCTTGCGCGCCTTCATACAGCATGATGCACCGATGCACGCGATGCGCCTGGTGCCAACGATCCGGCAACGCAACCGGCATCACCGTTGCACCCGCACGTCGAAGTGCATCGGCAGCTGCTTCGCTCGCTGAGCGCTGCTCGGGGCTTATGCTGACCCATGGAAAGTCCGCGAGCCACGCGAGCCTTGGCGCGCGAGTCAGAGACGTCAGGACGGAACGCGGCAACTCGCCTTCCGCGAGGCAGCCCGCGACCAACGCACAATCGGCGACCGTGCGTGCGAAAACGCCCAGCGTATCCAGGGTCGCGCTGAACAGCGCAACTCCACCGAATGGCAGCGCGTTCTTGGTCGGCTTGAATCCGACGACGCCGCAATACGCCGCGGGACGAATGACCGACCCGTTGGTCTGCGTGCCCAGCGCAGCAGGGACTTGACCCAGAGCCACCGCCGCGGCCGAACCCGAAGACGAACCTCCCGGCGTATGTGCGGCGTTCCATGGATTGCGCGTCTTGCCCGGCTGCATGAATGCGAATTCCGTGGTTACAGTCTTGCCGAAGACGAAGCCGCCGGCGCGCTTGAGCCGGACAACGCAGTCGGCGTCGAGCGTCGGCTGCGCTCCTGCGAAAATCGGCGAACCCAGCTGCGTCGGCTGCTGGCCCGTGGCAATGACGTCCTTGACACCGATGCCGATGCCCGCCAGCGGTCCGGCATCGATGCCCGCGCCACGCAGCGCATCGCTGGCGCGCGCGTGCTCCAACACCTGCTCCCGGTCGAGGTACGCCCACGCCTGGACATTGGCATCGGTCGCGGCGATACGATCGAGCATCATCAGCGCCAAGCTCTCGCTCGTCTGCTGCCCCGAGCGCAGCGCCGCCGCTGCGGCCATGACCGTCGGCGCGGATGCCGGTTGCGTCATGGCCGGAGTCGTTCCATGACCATCGGCTCTCCGACACGACGTGCCTCTCCTCCGGCAGACGGCAGAAACAGCGCCTGCAGATCGTTGAGGAACCGCCGTCCAAGCGCTGTGGGCCGCAGGTGAAGGTGATCGCGTTCGATGAGGCCGCGTTGCTCGGCGGCATCGAGCGCTTTTTGCACGAGCGTGAGCGGGTAGCCCGTGCGCTCGGCAAACAACGCGATCGGTACGCCGGTGGTCAATCGCAGCGCGTTGAGCATGAACTCGAATCCGATGTCCTCGCGCGTGACCTCGTGGCTTTCCAGCAATGGCGCGCCGCGCTGCGCGCTATCGATGTACTGCTGCGGCTGCTTGTAGCGGACCTGCCGGATGACGCGCTCGCGAAAGGACAGCTTCGAGTGCGCACCTGCACCGATGCCGAGGTAGTCACCGAAGCGCCAGTAGTTGAGGTTGTGACGGCATTCGAAACCGGGCTTCGCGTGCGCCGACGTCTCGTAGTGCTCGTAGCCGGCACGAGCGAGCGCCTCGTCGACGGCGTTCTCGATGTCTGCCGCCGCATCGTCGTCAGGCAGTTGCGGCGGATGACGGTGGAACAGCGTATTCGGCTCGATGGTCAGATGGTAGAAGGAAAGATGCGGCGGCGAGAACTCCAGCGCCGCAGCGACATCGGCGCGCGCATCTGCCATGGTTTGACCAGGCAGCGCATACATCAGATCGAAGTTGACGTTGCCGAATATCGTCAGCGCCGCCTGACCCGCGGCACGCGCTTCCTGGTCGTCGTGTACACGCCCGAGCACCGCGAGAAAACGCGCATCGAAGCTTTGCACGCCCAGCGACAGGCGATTGATGCCGGCACTCTTGAATTCCGCGAACTTGCGCTGCTCGAAAGTTCCCGGGTTGGCTTCCAGCGTGATCTCCGCGTCGGGCGACAGCGGCACGCGCGCGCGTACTGCCCCGAGCATGCGATCGATCGCGCTCGCCGAAAAAAGGCTCGGCGTGCCGCCGCCAAAAAACACCGTATCGACACGGCGCCCCCAGATCGACGGCAGCGCGAACTCGAGATCGGCGATCAGTGCATCCACGTATTGCGCCTCGGGCACGTCTCCACGGCGTTCGTGCGAATTGAAGTCGCAATACGGACATTTCTTCATGCACCATGGAATGTGCACATACAACGACAGCGGCGGTAGCGCGGCGAAACGCGGGGCGCGCAGTGTGGATTCGATCTCGACGCTCATCGCAAGGCCTCGAGCCGGGCGATCAGCGCGCGCAACGCCTGGCCGCGGTGCGAGAGATGATTCTTCTGCTCCAGCGGCAATTCGGCGCCCGTGAGCCCTGTCGGCAAGTCCAGAAAATGCGGATCGTAGCCAAAGCCGTTCGTTCCCCGTGGCGCATCGACGATCACGCCGTGCCAGCGGCCCTCCGCGAGAATGGGCTCCGGATCGTCGGCGTGCCGCGTCAGCGCGAGCATGCAGTAGTAATGTGCGCGCCGATCGGCGACACCAGCGAGCGCAGCGACCAGCTTCGCGTTGTTGCGCGCGTCGGATTTGGGCTCACCGGCGTAACGTGCGGAGTAGACACCGGGCGCGCCGTTGAGCGCATCGACGCAGACGCCCGAGTCATCGGCCAGGGCAGGCAGGCGCGCCAGGCAGCTCGCGTGGCGCGCTTTGGCCAGCGCGTTTTCGACAAACGTCACGTGCGGTTCGTCGGAATCCGGAATGTTCAGGTCGGCCTGCGCGATGACCTCGATGCCCAGCGGGGAAAGCAACCGCCGGAACTCCCGCAACTTGCCTGCATTGCTGGAGGCGATGACCAGTCGCGAGAGTGCGTTCACGCGCTTAGCGGGCGGGTCTCGCGCTCACGTCACGCCGAGCGCTTTTTTTTGCGCGACGATCAACTCGCGAATTCCGGCGTCGGCAAGAGCGAGGAGCCGGTCCATCTCCGTGCGCGAAAAGGTTGCACCTTCCGCGGTTCCCTGGACTTCGACGTAGCCGCCGGCGCCTGTCATCACGACGTTCATGTCGGTGTCGCAGCCCGAATCTTCGCTGTAATCGAGATCGAGCGCTGCCTCGCCGCCGACCATGCCGACCGAGACGGCCGCGACGAAATCCTTCAATGGCTCGCCCGATATGGTCCCCAGCGACTTGCAGAATGCCACGGCGTCGTGCAGCGCCACGCAGGCACCGGTGATGGAAGCGCAGCGCGTGCCGCCGTCGGCCTGGATGACGTCGCAATCGAGGCGGATGGTACGCTCCCCGAGCGCGGCGAGGTCGATCACCGAGCGCACGCTGCGGCCGATCAACCGCTGGATTTCCTGCGTGCGCCCGGACTGCTTGCCCTCGGCCGCCTCGCGCCGCATGCGCGTGTTGGTCGAGCGCGGCAGCATTCCGTATTCCGCGGTGACCCACCCCTGGCCTTTGCCCTTCAGAAACGCCGGCACGCCCTCGTCCACCGAGGCAGTGCAGATCACGCGCGTCTCCCCCGCTTCGATCAATACGGAGCCTTCGGCATAACGGTTGACGTTGCGGGTAATCGACAGCGGGCGCAGTTGATCGGCGCGGCGGCCGCCGAGGCGTGTTGTCATCGCGTGTTCTCGCTTTCGAAAGGTGTCGATTATAGCGGTACGGCAGCGCCCGACGCGAAGCGTGCTACGTCGTGTGATGCAGTTTCCACCATGCGGCCGTTGCGACGAGTCCAGCGTCGAGGTCGACTGGAGGAGTCCACCGTGCGAGCTCGCAAAAACGCGTGGAGTCAACCTCGAGCGATCCGAGCAAGCGCATCGATGCGCCACGCCGGCCCAGGAGCGCTGCGCCGGCGCGCAGCACCGATGTCGGCACGCGCGAAAGGCGCGGCGCGGCGCCAAGCTGCCGCGCGAGTTTCGTGACGAGGTCCGGCGTCGACACCGATTGCCCGTCGGCGATCGGCAGCGTCTGTCCAACGAGGGCGGGAGAGCGTAGCGCGGCCTCGATCGCGCTTACTGCATTGTCGACGAACAGCAGACTGCGACGGTTGTTCACGCCAGCGAACGGCAATCTCCTGCCGTTTGCAATGGCCTCGAGCAACAGAAGGAAGTTGCCCTTCACGCCCGGACCGTACGCCAGCGGCAAGCGCAACACCACGCCTGCCAGGCCGGTGCCAAGGCATGCCTGCCACAGGACATTCTCTGCTTCGGCCTTGCTCAGCGCGTAAGTATCGCGCGGACGCGGAGGGTCGCCGGCGCGAAAGGGCCGTCCTATGCGCGTCGTCTCGCCGTAGACCTTGACGGTGCTGGCGAACACGACGCGACGGACGCCAGCCTTGATCGCGGCGTCGAGCAGTCGCCGGGTGACATGCACGTTGGCGACGATATGCGGGGTAGGGTCGGAATCGTGTGCCGACAACACGTGCGCACGACCGGCGAGATGCACGATCGAGTCGATGCCCGTCATCGCGTCACCCCACTCCGCGGCCGCGAAGTCCCCCAGCGCCTTCACATTCGAGTGCGGCAGTTCCTGTGGAGCGGTCAACGAGCGCACTGCCGCAAGATGCGCGATGCCTCGCTTCGCCAAATCCGCGCAAAGAGCGCGGCCGATGAAGCCGTTCGCCCCGGTGACGAGCACTCTGCCTGGAGCAGTGTCCGTCACGTCCATTTCCACCCGTGCTTGTTGAAAAAGCGCCAGCCGCTGCGCGTGAAATACGCGATGTGACGACAACCCTTCCGCGATGCGCCGCCGCCGTGATGCACGGCGTGCACCGTCGGCACATAGGCCGATCGGGTCACGCGATTGAGCCGCACGCTCCAGTCGAAATCCTCGAAATAGAGAAAATACTCTGGATCGAAGCCGCCGGTCGACTCGATTGCCTTGCGCCGCAGCATCATGAATGATCCGCTCATGACCGGCACCGGCGTTACGACGGCATCGGCGATCACGTCGCGCATTTCGTAGCGGTCGAGTCGCTTCCTGAATAGACGTCGCAGCGGCCGCGGCGCAAACCCGCGCAGCGCCAGATCGAGCACGCTCGGATAGCGTTTGCACACGTACTGCCGGGTGCCATCGCTACGATACATCGCCGGGACGATGACGCCAACATCCTCGTGTTCCTCGAAAAAATGCAATGCGACGGAAAGCGCTTCCTCGGCCAGCTCGACATCGGGATTAAGCACAAGATGGAAGTGCGTGTTGCCGCCGTGCATCACCAGGTTGTGCGCAGCGCCGTAACCGATGTTCGCATGACCGTGCAGATAATTCATGGTCACGGCGGAACTCTCGAAATGTGCGGCGCCGAGAGTGACCACCGCTTCCGCGATTGCACGATCGCCCGTGTTGTCGATGAGCACCAGATTGACTGCCCGGAGCAGGCCCGCTTCGCGCGCCATCGCCATCGAGATCGACAACTTGCGCAGCGTCCTGTCGAGCTGGGAAAGGTCGGGGTGGTACGTGACGATGCTGACCGTCAGCGTCGGAGGGGGCACGTTGCAGAGTCTGTTCCGGTGGGTAGTCTAGAATGCTCGGCTATTGCCCATTCTGCGTCAACCCGACCGTACTTCGTGGCCGCATCGACTGCATCGACCGACATCCGGATTCGTTACCGCGCTGATGCGCTTCGTCAATTTGCGCAGTCGTTGTTCGAACGCGCCGGCGCGCGCGCTGACATTGCCGCGGATGTTGCGACGATTCTGCTCGACGCCGACTTGCTCGGCCACACGACCCACGGACTAGCGCTGCTCGCACCATACCTCGAGGAACTCGCGAACGATCGAATGGCCAAGTCCGGTGAACCCGAGGTGCTCAATGGTCGGGCCGCGGCCGAGACCTGGGACGGCAAGCGCCTGCCGGGACCGTGGCTTACGTTGCGAGCGATCGAGCGGGCGACGGCAATGGCAAGCGCCTGCGGCACGGGCAGCGTGGCGATCCAGCGATCGCATCACATCGCCTGCCTGGCCGCCTATCTCAAGCGCGCCACAGACAAGGGAATGATCGCCATCATCGAGAGTTCCGACCCCACGGTGAAGGCCGTGGTACCGCACGGCGGGCTCAAACCCTTCATCACGCCGAATCCAATCGCCGCGGGATTGCCGACCTCGGGCGATCCGCTGCTCATCGACGTATCGACATCGATCACGAGCATGGGCTTTGCGTTTCAGCAACACGCGGCGGGTCAGCTGCTTCCAGGCGAGTGGCTGATCGATCACCTGGGCAAAGCAACGCGCGATCCCTCGACCTTGTCCATCGAACCCAAGGGCGCACTGCTGCCCCTGGGTGGCATCGATGCCGGACACAAGGGGTTTGCACTGGGCCTGTTGATCGAAGCGATGACGGGCGGCCTGACGGGACACGGCCGCGCCGATCCGCCCGCAGGGTGGGGCGGCAACGTATTCGTGCAGGTGCTCGACCCGGAGGCTTTCGGCGGACTCGCCGCGTTCAAGCGGCAAATGGATTTTCTGGCGGAGGCCGCGCGGAACACGCCGGTGCGAGCGGGCGCGGAATCGGTCCGGCTTCCGGGCGAGCGTGGTTTTGAGCGCTATCGCGAACAAAATGCAAACGGCGTGGCGCTATATCCGAAAATCATGCCCGCACTCGAACCTTGGGCCCAACGATTGGGCGTCACGCCGCCCTCCGCGTTGTAGGCGCGGGCTTGCTCGCGCGCGACGCTACTTCATCCGCCCGACCGTCACGCGAAAAATACCGGCGAGATCGCGGCGCGACTCGACGCCGCTATACCCTGCGTCGCGCAAGAGCGCCTGCACGCGATCGGCTTGATCGTAACCATGTTCGACCAGCAGCCAGCCTCCGGGTGCGAGATAGGCCGGTGCACGCGTCGCAATCGCGTGAATCGCCGTCAAGCCATCAGGCCCGCCTTTCAACGCTGACGGGGGCTCGAAGCGCAGATCGCCTTCGCGCAAATGCGGGTCGAGGTCGGCGACGTAAGGCGGATTGGAGACGATCTGCGCGAATGCCACGCGCGGCACCTGGTCGAACCAGTCGCTTTGCACGAACTCCGCGTTCGTGATCCGCAGGTGCGCTAAGTTCCGTCGAGCAAGCGCGATCGCCTCCGGCGAAACGTCGATTCCAAGCACCCGAGCATGCGGGCGATGCTGCGCGATTGCCAACGCGACGGCACCGGAGCCCGTGCCAAGATCGAGCACTCGCGCCGCGTCGCGCAGCTCAATGCGCTCCAATCCCAATTCGACCAGCAATTCCGTCTCCGGGCGCGGGATGAGCACATCCTGAGTGATTTCCAGATCGAGTCCGAAGAACTCGCGGTGCCCGGTCAAATACGCGATGGGTTCCCCGTTGCGGCGCCTCCGGGTCAGCACCTCGAAGGTCGTGGCCTGCGGCGACGGCACGACTGCATCGGCGTGGGCAGCAAGCCAAGCGCGATCGCGCTCGAGCACGTGGGCAAGAAGGATCCTCGCCTCGATCGGAACGAGTCCACTTTTCGCGAGCGCGGCGGACACGGTTATCGACGCGCTCACCGGAGTTGCCCGCACTTGCGGCTGCGAATCGTCATCCGCATAATGGTACCGGCATTCAGTCTGTGCGCCCTAGGCGCCCGCCGTTGCCGACGGACATCGCCACGAGGAAATCCAATGCCGCGACGCCGCGATTTTCTGAAACAGATCGGAGGCCTGGTGTTGGCCACGGGAGGCGCCTGGGCTGCGACGCATGCACGCGGCACCGACTCGGTGCTCGGCCCGCCGGAGCTGCCCGAAGGAATGCTGTCGTCGTCAATCCTCGAGGCTTTGCCCGGCAAGGTGCCGCTGATCAAGAAATCCTGGCGCCCACCCAATTTCGAGACGCCGGTCAGTTATTTCAATGACGTGTTCACACCGAACGACGCGTTTTTCGTCCGCTATCACTTATCGAACATTCCGGAGGTCGCGGCAACATCGTGGCGGCTCAAGATCGGTGGCGAATCGATCACGACACCACTGGAGCTGACTCTCGACAACCTGAAAAACGACTACGAGCAGGTTGAGATCGCTGCCGTGTGTCAATGCTCGGGCAATCGCCGCGGAATGTTCGTACCGCACGTCCCCGGAGTTGAGTGGGGGAACGGTGCGATGGGCAACGCCCGGTGGAGGGGCGTGCGTCTGAAAGACGTGTTGGCGAAAACAGGCTTGAAAAAGGATGCGCTGGAGCTGGTCCTCGACGGCGCGGACTCCGGGGTGTTCCCGGCGACACCGGATTTTGTGAAATCGATTCCGATCTGGAAAGCACTCGATGAAAATACGTTGATCGCATATGCCATGAACTCGGCGCCGCTGCCACACTGGAACGGCTATCCGGCGCGCATCGTCGTTCCGGGCTGGACCGCGACGTACTGGATGAAGCAGATCACGTCGATCAATGCAGTAAGCAAGCCCTTCGACGGATTCTGGGTCAAGTCGGCGTATCGAATCCCGCGCGGCAAGTTTCCTCTGGTCGACCGTTTCATAAGCCAGGAAAGCGACGTCAATACGCCGATCACCGAAATGGTCGTCAACTCGCTCATCACCAACGTTGCGAGCGGTCAGCAGGTAGCTCTGGGCCTGCCCTTCGAAATCAAGGGTGTGGCGTGGGACGGCGGTTATGGCATCGCCCGGGTAGAAGTGTCGACCGACGGCGGTCAGTGGTGGCGCGCCGCCACCCTGGGTATGGACTACGGCCGCTTCTCCTTCCGGCAGTGGACTTTCGTCGCCGACCCCCGGGAGCGCGGCACGATGACGGTGATGGCCAAGGCGACCAATCGCGCGGGTGCGACGCAGACCTTCGACTTGATCGCCAATCCTGCGGGCTATCACCACAACGTCGTGCAACGCATTACGTTGAACATCGCCTGAGGAGATCTCGATGAGAACCGCGTCGATGCTTGCGCTGCTGCTGCTCGTCGCCGGCATCGTTACCGCCGCCGAGCAACGCACCGTACTCAAGGAAGGTCCCGGACGCGACAAGGTCGAGGCAAATTGCGCCTCTTGCCACAGCATCGACTACATCGTCGGCAACTCCCCGTTCATGAATCGCCAAGTGTGGGATGCCGAGGTCACCAAGATGATCAAGGCGTTCGGCGCGCCAATTTCCGACGCTGACGCCAAGGAAATCGCCGAGTACCTCGCCAAGAATTACGGCCAGCCTTAGCACAACAACGAGTTCTACTTCTCTTCGCCCAGCGCCGCCAGCTGTTCGGCCTGAAATTCCTGCGCGAGCGCCTGCGTCAGCTCGAACAGATCGCCGTCCATGATGTAGTCGATCTTGTATAGCGTCAGGTTAATGCGGTGGTCGGTCACGCGGCCCTGCGGAAAGTTGTACGTGCGGATGCGTTCGCTGCGATCGCCACTGCCGATCAGGCTCTTGCGCGTCGCCGCCTCTTTCTGCTGGCGCTCCTGCCGCTCGCGATCGAGCAGCCGCGATGCGAGCACCGCCATCGCCTGCGCGCGATTGCGGTGCTGCGAGCGGTCGTCCTGGCATTCGACGACGAGCCCCGTCGGCAGGTGAGTGATGCGCACCGCGGAATCCGTCTTGTTGACGTGCTGACCGCCGGCGCCTGATGCGCGAAACGTGTCGATGCGGATCTCGGCCGGATTGATGGTGATGTCGGCGATCGGATCGGCTTCGGGCAATACCGCGACCGTGCAGGCAGACGTGTGGATACGCCCCTGGGACTCGGTTGCAGGGACGCGCTGGACGCGGTGTCCCCCGGATTCGAACTTGAGTTTCGAGTAGACGTCCTGGCCGGCAATGCGCGCGATCACCTCCTTGTAGCCGCCCATGTCGCCCGGGCTTTCGGAAATGATTTCGACCTTCCACTTGTTGCGCTCGGCGAAGCGCACGTACATGCGCAGCAGGTCACCGGCGAACAGCGCGGATTCGTCGCCGCCGGTGCCGGCGCGGATTTCCACGAAGATGTTGCGTTCGTCGTTCGGGTCGCGCGGGAGCAATACGCTCTGCAGCTGCGCTTCGAGCGCCTCCATCCGTGACTTCGCCGCTTTGGACTCCTCGTCGCCGAAAGCTTTCATGTCGGCGTCCGCAAGCATTTCCTGGGCGGCGGCGAGATCGTTTTCCGCTTTCTGCCAGTCGCGATAGAGCATGACCACCGGGGTGATCTCGGAGTGCTCGCGAGACAGTGCGCGAAAGCGGTCGAGGTCCCGCGTGACGTCCTCGGCGGCGAGCAGCCCGTCGAGTTCTTCGAGACGCTTCGTGAGCTGGTTGAGTTTGGTGGAAAGCGAAGGTTTCATATCGGTAACGACGTGTCACTTGATGGTCGCCCCGGCGAAGGCCGGGGCCCAATTTACTGCGTCATGAAGGAACCCAATTGGATCCCGGCCTGCGCCGGGATGACGAGCCGTACTAATGCTCGTCAGGCAGCTGATAGACGCGATGAAGCAGGGCCAGCAGTTCGGCGCGCTCGGCCTCGCCGGCCTGGTTGAGCGCCTGGGTAGGCGCATGCAGGAACTTATTGGTCAACCCACGGGCGAACTGATCGAGCACCTGCTCGGGTGGCATGCCCCCGGTCAGCAGGCGCTTGGCGCGCTCGAGTTCCGCTGCGCGCAGTTGATCGTGATGCCCGTGCAGGGCAGCGATCATCGGCACGACCGTGCGCCCTTCGAGCCAATTGAGGAAGCTGCGTACCTGCTCGGCAATCATCGCCTCCGCTTCGCGCACGGCGTCGACACGGATTTGCAGGTTGTCCTTGATGATGTTGACGAGGTCATCCACGCTGTAGAGGAAAACGTCGTCGAGCTTGGCCGCTTCCGGTTCGACATCGCGTGGCACGGCGAGGTCCACAATGAACATCGGCGCATGCCGGCGGGCCTTGATCGCGCGCTCGAGCAGGCCTTTCCCGAGGATCGGCAGCGAGCTGGCCGTCGACGTGATGATGATGTCGAATCCGGCGAGGCGCTCGGGCAGTTCGCTCAATGTGATCGCCCCGGCACCGAAGCGCGACGCCAGTTGCGCACCTCGCTCGAGCGTGCGGTTGGCGACGGTAATGGAGCGCGGCTTCTTCGCGGCAAAATGCGTTGCCGCCAGATCGATCATCTCGCCGGCACCGATCAACAGGACGCGTTGCTCGGCGATCGAGGGAAAGATGCGTTCGGCGAGCTTGATTGATGCAGCCGCCATCGAAATGGACGCGCTGCCGATGTCGGTGCTCGTGCGCACATCCTTGGCTACTGCGAACGTGCGCTGGAACAAACGGTTGAGCACCAATCCGAGCGACCCCGCGGCTTCGGCGGTCTTCACGGCGTGCTTCATCTGCCCGAGGATCTGCGGCTCCCCGAGGACCATCGAGTCCAGCCCGCTGGCGACTCGAAAAGCGTGCGCGACGGCGGCTTCCTGCGGCAACGTGTACAGGTAAGGCGAGAGCGACGACTTCGGCAGGTGATGGAAATCGGCGAGCCAATCGCTTACCGGAGTGGCGTCAGGGCCATGGAAGTACACCTCGGTGCGGTTGCACGTCGAGAGGATCGCCGCCTCCTTCACCCGCGGCCGGCCGATCAGGTCGCGCAGCGCCTGGCCCAGCGTCTCCAGTTGGAACGCAACCCGCTCCCTCACCTCGACCGGTGCGGTAGTGTGGTTGAGACCCAGGGCGTATAGAGGCATGGCTGGCGGTCAGTCGGCTGGCTGCAAGTGCCTGATAGTGTAGCGCAAAAGGGATTTTGCCAGTGCTGTAGATGCGAATTCATTCGTGCTGGTTGCAGAATGAGGCACCGCGGTCCGAATGAATTCGGACCTACAGACGCTCGCGCGCCCTACGCCTTGATGAACTCCTGTCTGCCGCCGAGCCAACGTTCCAGGTGCGCCTTCGCGGCCGACGGCTCGCGGCGCAACAACTGCTCGGCTGCGTCGCGTGCCTGTTCCAGCAGCTTGACGTCGCGCTCGAGGTCGGCGAATCGCAGGAGCGGCACGCCCGATTGCCGTGCACCGAGAAACTCTCCGGGGCCGCGGATGAGAAGGTCCTGGCGCGCGATTTCGAAACCGTCGCTGTGCTCAAACACGACCTTGAGCCGGGCTTTGGCCAGTTCGGACATCGGCTCTTCGAACAAGAGCACGCATAAGCTTTCCTCCGAACCACGACCCACGCGCCCGCGAAGTTGATGCAATTGCGCGAGGCCGAAGCGCTCTGCGTGCTCGATCACCATCATCGACGCGTTCGGAACATCGACGCCGACCTCGATCACCGTCGTCGCGACCAGCACGTGTACTTCGCCACGGACGAAACCATCCATCACCGCGGCCTTCTCCTGTGGCTTCATGCGTCCGTGCAGCAACCCGACCTTCAATTCCTGAAGCGTGCTCGTCAGTTCCGCATGCAACGCAACGGCCGTCTGCAGTTCCAGCGTTTCCGATTCTTCGATCAACGGGCAGACCCAGTACACCTGCCGGCCGCCAGTCGCGAGTTTGCGCACGCGCTCGACGATCTCGGCCCGGCGCCGCTGGCTCACCAGTTTGGTGACGACCGGCGTGCGGCCAGGCGGCATTTCATCTATGACCGAGACATCAAGATCGGCGTAGAAACTCATCGCCAGCGTTCGCGGAATCGGGGTCGCGCTCATCATCAGCTGGTGGGCATCACCGATGCCTTTCTGGCGCAACGCGAGGCGCTGCGCGACGCCAAAGCGGTGTTGCTCGTCGATGATCGCCAACCCGAGCTTCGGCAACGTCACTGCATCCTGGAACAGCGCATGCGTGCCGATAGCGAGCTGTGCTTGTCCGCTTTGCACGGCCTCGAGCGCCTTCTTGCGCTCTTTGGCCGGCAAGCCGCCCGAGATCCACGCGACCGAAATCGGCAGGCCTTCAAGCCACGCGGCGAGTTTGCGGTAATGCTGCTCGACCAGGATTTCCGTTGGCGCCATGAAGGCAACCTGGTATCCGGACTCGATCGCCTGCAATGCCGCAAGCGCCGCGACGACCGTCTTGCCGCTCCCGACATCGCCTTGCAGCAACCGCTGCATCGGCTCGCTGCGTGCGAGATCGCGGCGGATTTCCGACATCACGCGCGACTGCGCCTTGGTCAAGGTGAATGGCAACCGCTCGGCCAGCGTGCGCGTAAGGGAACTGTTGCCGGGCAATCGGGGGGCCTTGCGCCGCGCGCGGGCGCGGCGGTGCATCTTCAGGGAGAGTTGCTGCGCGATCAATTCGTCGAACTTGAGCCGCGTCCACGCCGGATGCGTCCGCTCGTCAAGCGCGGCCTGCGACGCGTCGGTCGGAGGTTCGTGCAGATAACGGACTGCCTCCGCAAAACCGCACAGTCGCCGTGGTTCGCGTATCCACGGCGGCAGCGTCTCGCCGAGCAACGCGGGCTCGCCCGCGAGCACGCGGTGGACCAGCTTGCGCAAAGGTTCCTGTGCCAGCCCGGCTGTTGTCGGGTACACCGGTGTCAAGCGCTCCGACAGCGGGGTGCCGGGAGCGATGACCTGAAAGCTCGGATGCACCATCTCCAGGCCGAAATGCCCGTCGCGCACTTCGCCGAATGCGCGCACGCGCTTGCCCACCGCAAGCGCTTTCTGCTGGCTGGGATAGAAATGAAAAAAGCGCAAGACGAGTTGCGCGTTGCCGGCGGAGCCTTCCTGCAGCAGGCAGACGAGTTGCCGGCGGCCACGATACTGGATTTCGGAATTGACGACGGTCCCTTCGACCAGCCATGCACGCCCGGGCGTGAGGGCATCCAGCGGACACAGATGCGTATGGTCCTCATAGCGCAACGGCAAATGCAAAACGAGGTCCTGCTCGCGTGCGATGCCGAGGCGCGCGAGTTTCTCCTTGAGTGTGTTGCCGGCCTTGGGTTGCTTCGCCGCCGGCTTTTTCGACGCCACGCGCGCGGGCTAGGGCCTGCCGGGTGCAGGTTGCAGAATCAGAACACCTTCGATTTCGACATGCGCGCCTTTTGGCAGCGCCGCAACCTGATAGGTCGCCCGCGCCGGATACGGCGGCGTGAAACTCTTCGCGAGAATGTCGTTTACGGTTGTGAAGTCGGCCATGTCGGCCAGCAACAGCGTCATCTTGACGATATCGTCCAGCGACCCCCCCGCGGCTTCGGCCACCGCCTTCAGGTTCGCGACGACCTGGCGCGCTTGCGCCTCAATACCCTCGCGCAGTTTGCCGGTCGCGGGATCGAGTCCGATCTGCCCGGACAGATACACCGTGTGGCCGGTACGGACTGCCTGCGAATAGGGCCCGATCGCCGCCGGCGCGTTGCCGGTTTGGATGACGTCCTTGCTCATGCTGTCTCCCTTCTGGAACCTCTGAACAAGTTCGGTGCCTCTCGCGCGGCGGCCTCCTTGTACGATTTCCTCGGACGGAAGCGTTCGCGTCGGCCGCAGCCGCGACTCGCAATTCCCCGTCGATCCCCACGCTTCGCGTGGGGCCCCTCGCCGGGCTCTCGGCTAGTGCTCTACCGCCAGCCCCGCCTCGATCCACGCATCGATGCCACCCTGCAGCGGCCGGATGCGCTTGTACCCAAGCTTGCGCAGCGACTGCGCCACTTTCACCGCGGTGGCTTCGTTCGGGCAGGCACAATATACGACGACTTCACCGTCGATGGGGACGCCCTTGAAGCTCTCGACGATCTTCTGCATGTCGATCGCCCGCGCGCCGGGAATGCGACCGGTCGCTGCCTGCGTCATCGGCGAGCGCACGTCGACGATCGCATTCACCTTGTTGGCAGTCATCAGCGAGTGCAGTTCATCGACCGACACGCGATCCATCCTGAGCTGGCGGACGAACAGATAACGTCGAAGCCACTTGACGAGTATCCATGCGACAAACCCCGCAACGACCAGTATCAGCCCGACGTGGCCGAGCGCCTTGAGCGTATTCATCGCATCGTCGACGGCGTGCCGGAAGAGATAGCCAAGCGCGACCCCCGCACCGACCCATAGGGTGGCTCCCGCGGCATCGAACAGGACGAACTTCCAATAGGGCAGACGGATGGCGCCTGCAAGCGCGGTCGCCACCGATGCGAATCCCGGCACGAACTTCGCAAAGACCATCGACACCGGACCAAAGCGCTGAAACATCGACTCTGTCTGGCGCACGCAGGTATCGGGCGACAGTGAGACGCGGCAGAGTGTCCGCAGAATGGACAGCCCGAAGCGCCGGCCGGCGAGATACCACCCCGTATCGGCGACGATCGCAGCAGCGACGCCGACGGCCACCAGCTGCCACAATGGACTCCCGCCCATGGCGGCGTAGGCGCCTGCGACGATCAGCACCGGATAGGCAGGTACCGGCAACCCGGCCTGCAACGCCAACACGTTGAAAAACACAAGCCCCAGCCCGTACTGCTGGAGCAGCATGATCAGATGGTTCATTTGTAACCTTGCCCTTGGGAGTTCGTCGGCCGGACGGCGCGCACCTTACAGACTGCGCAAAAGATGTTGGGGTTGCCTGCGGTTTGCACAAGAGGCGGCGGCGCCCGGTCGACAGGGACTGGTGGGGCGTCCATGTACGCCGAAGGCTGGTGCGGCTATAATTAGATCCCTCTGGGGACGTAGCTCAGCTGGGAGAGCGCCGCGTTCGCAATGCGGAGGTCGGGAGTTCGATCCTCCTCGTCTCCACCAGGATCTTTCTAACCTGCTATTTCGGCAGGTTTTTTCTTTTGTGCGTGTCGTTCGTTTGGCCCGGTGTACCCAACTGGTGTACCCAAGGCGACGACGATGGGCTACAGATTTCAGTGTTACCTGCACAAAAATCGACACGGCACCTACTCTTTCCGCTGGCGGCCGCCCCGCGACGTTGCGGCGCTCTTTGACCAAGCCGCCTTCGTCTACTCGCTGGGTACGAAAGATGCTTGTATAGCCCGTCGAAGAGCCGTCCATGCGTCAATTAGGGTCAATCAATTCGTTGCCATACTGCGTG
>CAWHIS010000008.1:0-40487 GCA_963829375.1 uncultured beta proteobacterium
ATCGTCAGACCATCCACCACGCGGACGTGCAGCCGTTGCTCGACACCGAATACCCGGATTCACGCGAAAGCCTGCGACAATTGCATCCGCGGGCGGTGCTGGCGGTGCCCCTGATCCGAGAGGGCGGCGCGTACGGAGGCATCTTCCTTTTCCGGCGGGAACCTCGTCCGTTCTCTGCCGATCAGGTCGCGTTAGTGGAGACGTTCGCGCGCCAGGCAGCGATCGCCATCGACAACGTGCGCCTGTTCAACGAGACCAAGGAAACGCTCGATCAGCAGACTGCGATCAGCGAAATCTTACGCGTGATTCCCAGCTCTCCCGGCGACGTGAGCGTGCTTAACGCGGTCGCCGAGCGCGCGTTGAAGCTGTGTGATGCGGCGCAGTCGACCATCTTTTTGGTCGAAGGAGACACGCTTCGGTTTGCCGCCGGGTTCGGCAGCATGTCGATCCCCTACGAGAACGCCCGTTTTCCCTTGAGTCGCAGTTTGGTTATCGGTCGCGCCGCTATCGATCGCGAGACCATCCACCACCCCGACATCGTTCCTCTGCTCGACACGGAATATCCGGACGCGCGCGTGAATCAGGAGAAATACGGGTTCCGCGCTTTGCTGGCCGTCCCGCCGACGCCGAGGACCGCGCGATCGGCGCGATCGCGCTCTGCGCACGGAAGGCACGCGTTCACCGACAAACAGATCGCCCTCGTGAAGACGTTCGCCGACCAGGCGGCTATTGCGATCGAGAACGTGCGCGGCTCTTCAATGAGACCAAGGAGGCACTCGAGCAGCAGACCGCCGTCGCGGAGATCCTGCGCGTGATCTCTGGTTCGCCCTCGGACGTGCAGCCAGTGCTCGACGCGATTGCCGAACGCGCCGCGCGACTGTGCGATGCCGCTTCGGCGTCGATGTATCTTATCGACGCTAGTACCTTGCGCCACCTCGCCTCGAAGGGGCCATCGCCGGACCCGGTGGTCATGGTCGCTGCGCTGCCGATCAGCCGGGATTCGGTCTCCGGCGCGCGTTGCTCGAGCGAAAGAGCATCCATGTGCGCGATATGCTGGCGGAGGGCGCCGAATACCCGGTCAGCGACGAGCTCGCGCAGCAATACGGTCATCGCACTGTCGTCGTGATGCCGCTTTATCGCGAAGGACAGCCATTCGGGACGATCCTGCTGCGGAGAAATGAGGTCCGGACTGTTCGACGATCGGGAACTGGCGCTTTTGCAGACCTTCGGCGATCAGGCGGCGATTGCAATCGAGAACGTGCGCCTGTTCAACGAGACGAAGGAAGCGCTCGACCAGCAGCGCGCCTCGGGTGAAGTCCTCGCAGCAATCAGCAGCTCGATCGCCGACACGTCGCCGGTGTTCGACAAGATCCTGGAGAGTTGCGAGCGTTTGTTCGCCGGCAAGATCGCGGGTATCAATCTGGTCGGCGAGGATGGCTTGCTTCACGTCCGCGCGTACCACGGCCCGGCTCGGGAAGAGCTGGAGCGCGTCTTCCCGCTTGCTGTGGACGACCAAAGCGGATCCGGGTTGGCGATCGTGAGTCGCACCGTGGTTCACTATCCCGACGTCGCCGGCGGCGAAGGCGTGCCCGAAACGACCCGCACGGCATGCAATGCAGTCGGCTACAGAGGGGTGATCTTTGCGCCCATGATCTGGGAAGGCAAAGGCATCGGCGTCATCTTCGTCGGCCGCGGTTTCGTCGGGCCATTTTCGGAAAAGGACATCGCGCTGCTCAGAACCTTTGCGGACCAGGCGGTGATCGCGATCCAGAATGCGCGCCTTGTCAACGAGACCAAGGAGGCCCTCGACCAGCAGACCGCCACTGCAGACGTGCTCAAGGCGATCAGCCGCACGACCTTCGATCTCGACCCGGTGCTCGCAACGCTGATCGAAAATGCAACGCGGCTGTGCAAGGCCGACAAGGGCCACCTATATCTGCGTCGTGGCGAAGCATACGAGTGGACGGTTGGCCACGGCGACACGCCGGAACAGACTCAGTTCATGCGGGAGCACCCGATTCCGCCCGCGCGGGGAACGGTCGTCGGCCGGGTGGCACTGACGCGTCAACCCGCGCACGTCGACGATGCGCAGGCCGACCCTTCCTACACCTGGACGGAAGCCAAGGAGGTGATGGGCCTTCGCAGCATTTTCGGCGTGCCGATGTTGCGCGAAGGCGAACCAATCGGCGTCATGGTCGTGTTGCGCAATGAAGTGCGCTCATTCTCTGAGCGCGAGAGACAGCTGGTCGCAACCTTCGCGGACCAGGCCGTGATCGCCATCGAGAACGTGCGCCTGTTCAACGAAATCCAGGACAAGAGCCAGCAGCTCGAAGTGGCGAACAAGCACAAGTCGGAATTCCTCGCCAACATGTCGCATGAACTGCGCACGCCGCTGAATGCCATCATCGGCTTTTCGGAGGTGTTGCTCGAGCGGTTGTTTGGCGATCTGAATCCGAAACAGGAAGACTATCTCAAGGACATCTTCTCCTCGGGCAAGCATCTGCTCGGGCTGATCAACGACATCCTCGACCTGTCCAAGGTCGAAGCCGGCCGCATGGAACTGGAGCCGTCGACCTTCGATCTTGCCAGCGCCGTGTCCAACGCGATGACGCTGGTGCGCGAGCGTGCGCAGAGCCACGGCATCGCGCTTGGCCAACAGATCGACTCGAAGCTCACCGAGATCACCGCCGATGAGCGCAAGTTCAAGCAGATCCTGCTCAACCTGCTGTCGAACGCGGTCAAGTTCACTCCCGACAATGGGCGCATCGACGTCACGGCGCGTCTCGAAGCGAGCGAGGTCGTGGTCGCGGTGCACGACACCGGAATCGGCATCGCGCCGGAGGATCAGGCGGCGGTGTTCGAGGAGTTCCGCCAGGTGGGCCGCAACTACACCAGCAAGCAGGAGGGCACCGGGCTGGGCCTCGCCCTCACCAAGCGGTTTGTCGAGCTGCACGGCGGCCGCATCTGGCTAGAGAGCGAACCGGGCAAGGGCTCCACCTTCACTTTCACCATTCCGGTAGGCCATGGACACGGCGCTGTTTCAGTCGATGGAACCGTATAAGGAGGAGTCATGAGCGAGGCGAGCGAAGCTAAGGACCGAAGGTCGCGTCGCCTCGCGATTGGCCGCGGCCGACACGGCGCTGTTTCAGTCGATGCAACCGTATATAAGGAGGCCGCCGATGAGCAAGATCCTGATCGTCGAAGACAACGAGCGCAACCTGAAACTGGTACGCGACGTGCTGCAAGTCAAGGGATACCAGACGCTCGAGGCCGTCACCGGTGAAGACGGCGTCAAGCTCGCCATCGAGCAAAAACCCGATCTGGTGCTTATGGACATCCAGTTACCGGGAATGAACGGCATCGAGGCCTTGGGCCAATTGCGTGCTAATCCGGTCACCGAAAAAATCCCGGTAATCGCTGTGACCGCATCGGTAATGCAACAGGACCGCAAGATGATCACCGAGGCCGGTTTCGATGCCTATGTCGGCAAGCCGATCAATCTGAAGGAATTCCTGGATGCAGTGCGCAAGGCGCTGGAGGACAATCGCCAGTGACCACGTCAGCCAAAGTGATGGTGGTCGACGACACCCCGCACAACGTCAAGCTCCTGGCCGACCTGCTTGGGGTCAAGGGCTACGCCGTAGCGACCGCGGCCACTGGCGAAGAAGCGCTGGCAAAGATGGCCACCGAAAAACCGGACCTGGTGCTGCTCGATGTGATGATGCCCGGTTTGTCCGGGTACGAGGTCTGTGCGCGCATTCGCGCCGATCCGGAGACCGTGCTGCTGCCAGTGGTCATGGTCACGTCGCTCGATCCGCAACAGGAGCGCGTCAAGGGCATCGAAGCGGGCGCGGACGATTTCCTGTCCAAACCGATCAACCAGCCCGAGCTGTTCGCGCGCGTGCGCTCGCTGCTGCGGGTGAAGGCGCTGCAGGACGAGGTCAAACGTCAGGCACTCGCTCTCAAGGACTGGAACATCAAGCTCGAGCAGCGCGTCAGCGAACAGGTCGCGCAACTCGACCGAATGTCGCAGCTCAAGCGCTTCTTCTCACCCGCGGTGGCCGACGCCATCATGACGGCCGGCGAAAAATCGATCCTGGCACCGCACCGGCGGGAGATCTGCTACGTCTTCATCGATCTGCGCGGATTCACGGCCTTCACCGACAGTGCCGAACCGGAAGAGGTCGAGGCCGTCTTGCGCGATTACCAGGGAGCGATGGGCGCCATCGTCACTGCGCACGACGGAACGCTCGACCGCTTCGCCGGTGACGGGATCCTCGTCTTCTTCAACGATCCGCTGCCAATCCCCGAGCCCGGCAAGCGCGCTGCAACTATGGCGCTCGCGATGCAGGCAGGATTTGCGCCGCTGCGCGAGCGCTGGCTGAAGCTTGGGTACGACCTGGCATTGGGCATCGGAGTGGCCCAGGGTTTTGCGACGCTGGGTGCGTTTGGCTTCGAGGGCCGGCTGGACTATTCCGCGATCGGCAGCGTGGTCAATCTTGCCTCACGCCTGTCCGACGAAGCGCAAAGCGGCCAGACGCTTATCGACCGCCGCATGCGTGCTGCACTTGGCGATGCGGCGGAGGTTGAAAACGTGGGCCCACTGACACTCAAGGGCTACGCGGCGCCGGTGCCTGCGTTCCTGCTCAAGCGATTGGGCCCTTTATAGGTCCGAATTCATTCGGACCGGGACCGCCGGTTTGACCACCCCGCGCGAATGAATTCGCGCCTACGGCCTTTGCTCGTGGCGCCGAATTGGTGTCAGGCCTTGTGTTGGTCGGCCGAATTGAAGTATGAAGTGCGGATGCCGATGACGACGTCCAACTGAGCATGCCGCGCCGGCTCACCTTGCACTGTACTGCCTGCGGCACCGCGCTGCCGTTGACGGCCAAATTCTGCATCGAATGCGGGCAGCCGGTCGTATACGCGCAAGCGGCAAGAGACCCGGTCGACGCGCACGTCGCGTCGGACACGTTGACCGCAGCGCTCGAGGGCGAGCGCAAGTTCGTCACGGTCCTTTTTGCCGATCTCAAGGGCTCGATGGAGCTGGTGGCCGATCGTGACCCGGAAGAGGCGCGCAAGCTGCTCGACCCGGTGCTCGAGCACATGTGCGAAGCCGTGGAGCAATATGGCGGCACAGTGAGCCAGGTGATGGGCGACGGGATCATGGCGCTATTCGGCGCGCCGATCGCCGCGGAGGATCATGCCGTGCGCGCAGCGCGCGCAGCTCTCACGATGCAGGATCTCGTGCGCCACTACGGCGATGAAATCCAGCGCACCCATGGCGTGCCGATCCAGATCCGCGTCGGCCTCAACTCCGGCGAGGCCGTCCTGCGCATGAGCGAGCATGGGTTGCACATGAGCTACACGGCGATCGGAGTCACAGTGCACATCGCGGCGCGCATGGAGCAGATCGCCAAGGCGGGTTCGATCCTGGCCACCGCCGACACCGTTCGCCTCGCGGGAGACCACATCGAATCGCGGCCGCTGGGACCGCTAAAGGTAAAAGGTTTCGAGCGGCCGATCGAAGTTGCGGAGATTCGCCGTGCCGCCGTGTCGCGTTCACGCTTCGACGCGGCGCCGGCGCGCGCGATTACACCGTTTGTCGGGCGCCAGAACGAGTTGCAGCGACTGCTGGCAGCTTACGAAGAGACCGCGGAGGTAGGCACCGGTCGCCTGGTGGTAATCGTCGGCGACGCCGGCATGGGCAAGTCGCGCCTGGTGTACGAATTCATGCGCACACTCGCCGGCAAGAACGTGCTGATGCTCGACGGCGGCGCTGCACCCTACGGCAGCGGCGCCGGATATCGTCCCGGTGTGCACATTCTGCGCCAGTACTTCCACATCGCAGAAGTGGACGACGCGAACGCGATCCGGCAGAAAGTTGCCGGCCGCATCGTCGCCCTGGGCGGCGAAGCTGATCGCGCGGTCGTGCCGGTTCTCTCCCTTCTGGACGCGCTGCCCGCAGACAACGCGTTCCATGCGCTGCCCGACATGGAACGGCGCAGCCAGGTCGTGGAAGCGTTGCTGTGGCTGAACCGCCGGGTCGCCGCTGATCAGACGCTGGTCCTCGCCTACGAGGACCTGCAGTGGGTAACGTCGGACACGCGCAAGTTCCTCGATCGTCTCGTCAGCGATATTCCGGCGTCTACGCTTATGGTGCTGACGTACCGGTCGGACTACGACGCGGGCGATCTCGCGGTGCCCGGAGCCGTCGAGGTGCGGCTGGACGGCCTGGCGCGGGACGTGACACGCGAGCTCATCACGCGACTGCTGGGGCAGGATCCGTCCCTCGACCGGCTCAAGGACGAACTGGCTGAGCGCAGCGGAGGCAATCCGCTATTCGTCGAGGAGCACGTCCGTAGCCTGATTCAGTCGGGCGATCTACTGGGCGAGCGGGGGCGCTATAGTCTAGCCAAGCAGCTCGACGCCGTCGAAATTCCACCCACCGTCCGCGCCGTGCTCGCCGCGCGGATTGACCGCCTCACGCGCGACGACAAGCACGTATTGCAGGCGCTCGCGGCGGTCGGCGACGTAACCGCGGTCGGTGTGCTGAGCCACGTCATCGAGATGCCGACCGAAGACCTGCGCAAGTCGCTGCGACGATTGCAGATTGCCGGGCTGCTGATCGAGCGCACCGACCGGGAGCAGCTCGCCTACGAGTTCAAGCATTCGCTCACGCAGACTGTCGCGTACGACAGCTTGCTCCACGCCCGCCGCCGCGAATTGCACCTGCGCATCATGGACGCGCTCGCGGGCACCGCACAGGTCGAAGTACTCGCGCGCCATGCGGTCCTCGGCGAAGCCTGGGAGCCGGCCCTGACCTACCTGTGGGAAGCCGGCAAGCAGGCGGCGCGGCAATTCGCGGATGTCGAGGCAGCGGCCTGCTATGAACGCGCGCTCCTGATCGTCAAGCGCCTGCCATCCGAAAAGCGCTCACTAACCCGTGCGATCGATCTGCACCTGGACATGCGCAACGTGCTGGTTCCGCTGGCGCGGCATCGGCGGCTGGTCGAAGTGCTGCGCGCGGCGGAGAAGCTGGCCGAACAACTCGGCGATGAGCGCAGGATGGCCCAGATCGCGTCTTTCATCAGCAATTACCAAGGCAACGTCGGACGTTCTGACCTCGCGCTCGAGGCCGCCGAGCGCTCCCTGCGCCTCGCCGAAAAAATTGGCGAGACCGACATCTTGATCATGGGCACGTTGAGCGCGGGCGAGATCCATCGCACGCTCGGCAATTACGGTCAGGCCAAGGAGTTCCTGCTGCGCGTTGTCGACATGCTCGCTCCTCTCGATCCGCACGGCCTGCACGGCCATGTCGGACTGCCTTCCGTGCGCGTGCGCAGCCACCTTGCCTGGGTCTTGTCTGAACTTGGCGACTTTGCTGAAGCACGGGGTTTCGCCGAGGAGGGCATGCGCATCGCCGATGCTGCCAACCACGCCTACAGCCTGGCCCACGCATGCCTGGGGCTGGGCGGCGCACGCGTGCGACAGGGCGAATTTCAGGCGGCAATCTCCGTGCTTGCGCGCGGCATGACGGTCACCGAACGCGTGCCGATACTGCGGCCACCGCTTGCCGCCGACCTGGGCGTGGCGCACGCGCGGTGCGGCAACCTGGGCGAGGGACTCGCGCACCTGCACGCCGCCGTCGACAGCGCGACGGCCATGGGCCGGTTGAGCCGTTTGCCCCTGATTCAGGTGAAGTGCGGCGAAATCCACCTGCTGGCCGGCGATGTACCGGCGGCATCGCACCTCGCCGAGGACGCGCTCAAACTGGCGATCAACCAGCACGAGCGCGGCAACGTGGTCTACGCGCGCTACCTGCTCGCCGAAATCCACTCACTCGAACGCCCCATTCGCGCGGATGCTGCCGAAAAGCACTACCACGATGCCCTGACGCTCGGGACCAAGCTCGGCATGAGGCCCCTGGTAGCACGCTGCAACGCCGGACTCGGAACGCTTCGGATGCGCTTGGGCAAGCCTCGAGAAGCGGAGAGACCGCTGATCACTGCTCGCGCGCTGTATCGCAGCATGGGCATGCACTTCTGGCTCGACAAGCTCGATACCGACCTCACGGAGCTCGCGTAAGCGTCGACCACGAAGGATCCGGCCGCGACGGCGATGCCGCGCTAGAAGCAAGTCGCGGCGGGGCGGCTCGGGCCGCCCCGCGTCCTGCCGTCGATTTGCCTTTATTGGCTGCCGAACAGGTTCTGCGGGACGCCCGCCGCGCTGAAGACGTAGTCGCGCGAGGCCTCCAGGTCGCGACGCAGCTTGTCGATATCGACGTCGAGCAACTGTCCCTGCCACTTGCGGACCTTACCGGCAACGATCACGGTCTCGACGTTGGTGCGGTCCATCAGCGATACGACGGCTCCCGGCACCTGGTTGAGCGGCGCCACGTTGATCGCCGTGGCATCGAGGATAATGATATCGGCCTCCTTACCCGGCGTTAGCGAACCAACCTTGCCGTCGAGCCGCAGCGCCTTCGCGCCGTTCATGGTGCCGTAGCGCAGCACGTCGCGGGTAGTCAGCAGCGGAGGCAGTTTGGGATCGGGCGTCGGCCAGTCGACGTTGCTGGGCGGCGGTGGGGGCAGGAAATTCCCCTGCTCTAGCACCATCTGGTTCACCACCATGCGCTGCATGTTCATCGTGGAGCGCATCTGGGTGAAGAAGTCCGCCGTCAGCGTGCACTCGACGTCAACGCTCAACGACGGCTCCATGCCCAGACTTTGCATCTTGAGGATCGGCGGCATGCCGTGGCGCATGTTCATCTCGATCGGGACGGCGAGCGAGACCTGCGCACCAGCGTCGTGGACCCCCTTCCAGCCCAGGTCGGACATCCCCGTCATGTGGATGAACAGGTTGTCGGACCCAAGTCCGAGCGTACCGCTGTCGCCGCCCTGGCCTTGAGCGAGCAAGTCGAGGGTCGGGCGAATACCGAATGGAGAGAGGATATGCGCCGCAACTTGGAGTCCGAGCTTGCGTCCGATCACCCAGGCGCGCTCATAGCTTGGAAGGTAGACCTCGCCGCCCATGATCATGGTGACCAGCTGGTCGCTCGAGGAGAACCACTTGTTCTTGATGCGGACGGCATCGATTGGATATTGGTTGCCGGGATTGCTGCCGATAATAGCGGCACCCGCGCTCTCGAAATAGCCGAAGGCGGCGCGGCGCCCGGTA
The DNA here is from genome assembly GCA_963829375.1 of uncultured beta proteobacterium. Lineage (GTDB taxonomy): Bacteria > Pseudomonadota > Gammaproteobacteria > Burkholderiales > Casimicrobiaceae > PALSA-1003. Next base: position 9,181 of record CAWHIS010000008.1, read on the forward strand.
TCGAACAGCGCCTGGATGGCGGCGTCCGAGTGCTCGGGCGAGTGGTGGATCTGCGAGACGTCGTGCACCGTCGTGACGCCGTCGTCGAGCTGGCTCAAGCCCCCGAACAACTCGTTGATGTACACGTCCTGCGGACGGTATACCGGGGCGAACGTCAGCAGAATGAATTCGAAATAAGTGGTGCTCCCGCTCGGCGAGCCCGACCCGTCGTTGATGAGCACCCCGTCGGCGAGAAAGCTGCGCAGCACCGTCTCGAACTGGTGGTGATGCGTATCGATGAAGCCGGGCATGACGATGCGGCCGGTGGCGTCGATCTCCGTGGCACCCGCCACGGGCAGGTTCGGCCCGACCGCGACGATTGTCTTGCCCTCGACCAGCACGTCAGCCTGGGGGAAGTCGCCGACGTTCGGGTCCATCGACATCACCGAACCGTTGCGAATGACGTAGCGCCGGCCGGGCTTGCCGGTATCGGCAGGGGGGTCATCTTTTGCCTGCGCCGATGCGGCAGGTACGCTTAAAAAATTCACCCCCGCCGCGGCGATTGCGGTCACCGTTGAGGCTTTCAGGAAATCGCGCCGTGATCCCTGTTGCGGACCAGAATGATCCTGCGGTTTGCCTTCATCGCAAAGTCTGCACATGTCCGTCCTCCTTGAGTATTGAGGTGGTGTGACCGCGTCGCGTTTCGCGGCGCTTCAGAGTGCGTCCGCAGGGACGCACGGTGATCTCGGATAGGATGAGGGCCGCGCTTCAGCCCGTTCGCAGGGGACCGCGTCATCTCCAATGCAGAGAATGCGCACGCCCGACTCCTCCTGACTTTTTCCAACCCGCTTCTTCGAACGGGCTGCTTCGATTCTAGTCCAGCAATATGTTCCCGTGAAGCCGTCCACAGATCGCACAAACGACCTCGCCGCGCCGACCGAGACCGACTGTCGCTTGCGAGCTGGTTTGTCCGCAGACTGTCCGACTTTGCCCGCAAGCATCCCCGCGCATGCACCCGTCCGGGCTCGAGGATTGCGCATCCGCGTGCGCAGCCGGCAATGATGAGCTGCTTTTCCCGGTCAAGCCTTGACGGTTGCGAGCGAGGAGAGCGTAATCGTGTCACTCATCACGAGACGAGCAGCGCTGACGTATAGGTCCAAGAAAGCTTGGGATGTCCGCCCGATGAAAAGATGGGGTACAGGTACAATATAGGGGCGTAGCAGGTTCTCCGCGATACGGTCACAAGCCGTTGATTCGGAAGACGCACCCACAAACACAATTTTTGGAGTTCGCACGATGGCCCCCTCCTCCGCCGGCGCGCCGGCGCCGCGCAACCTCGTTTCCGTTACCCTCGACGACAAGTACGAACTCGTCACCGGCCGCGCCTACATGACCGGCGTGCAGGCGCTGGTGCGACTGCTCATGATGCAACGCCAGCGCGACGCGGCCGCCGGCCTCAACACGGCGGGTTTCGTCTCAGGTTATCGCGGATCTCCGCTCGGCGGGCTCGACCAGGCGCTGTGGAGTGCGGAAAAATTCCTGTCGCGCGCGCACATCAAGTTCCAGCCTGGGCTCAACGAGGATCTCGCCGCGACCGCCATCTGGGGCAGCCAGCAGGTCAACCTTTACCCCGGCGCCAAATTCGATGGCGTCTTCTCCATGTGGTACGGCAAGGGCCCGGGCGTCGATCGCTGCGGCGACGTGTTCAAGCACGCCAATTTCGCCGGCACATCGAAACACGGTGGCGTGCTGGTGCTCGCTGGCGACGATCACGCCGCCAAGTCGTCCACGCTGCCGCATCAGTCGGACCATCAATTCTCAGCGGCGATGATACCGGTGCTGTATCCGTCGTCGGTGCAGGAGATCATCGACCTCGGCCTGCACGGCTGGGCGATGAGCCGCTATTCGGGCTGCTGGGTAGGCTTCAAGTGCGTGTCGGACACGGTGGAGAGCTCGGCCTCGGTGCTCATCGATCCGGAACGCGTGAAGATCGTCATGCCCGAAGACTTCCCGCTGCCGCCCGACGGCGTGCACATCCGCTGGCCGGATCCGTTCCTCGCGACCGAAGTCCGGATGCACGATTACAAGATCTACGCCGCATTGCATTATTGCCGCGTCAATCAGCTCAATCGCATCGTCATCGATTCCCCGAACCCGCGGCTTGGCATCATCACCAGTGGCAAGAGCTATCTCGACGTGCGTCAAGCGCTCGACGATCTAGGCATCACCGAAGCCGATGCCGCCGAAATCGGCATTCGCGTGTTCAAGGTTGCCATGCCCTGGCCGCTCGAACCGGAGGGCGTGCGGCATTTTGCGGAAGGCCTCACGGAAATCCTCGTGGTCGAGGAAAAACGCCAGATCGTCGAATACCAGATCAAGGAACAGCTCTACAACTGGCGCGACGACGTGCGCCCGCGCGTCGTCGGAAAATTCGACGAGAAAGGCGAATGGGTGCGCCCGCACGGTGACTGGCTGCTGCCCGCCACCGCCGAACTGACGCCGGCGATGATCGCGCGAGTGATCGCGCAACGCATCGAGCGCCTGCAGCTGCATCCACGCACGATCGAGAAGATCAAGAGCCGCGTTGCGTTCATCAACGCCAAGGAGTCCGCGCTCGCCAAGCCACGGATCACGTTGCAACGCGTCCCGTACTTCTGCTCGGGCTGCCCGCACAACACGTCGACCAAAGTGCCCGAAGGCAGCCGCGCGACGGCCGGCATCGGCTGTCACGTCATGGCCATCTGGATGGACCGCTCGACATCGGCGTTCACCCACATGGGTGGCGAAGGTGCGCCATGGATCGGCCTTTCGCCGTTCACGGAAGAAAAGCACATTTTCGCGAACCTGGGCGACGGCACGTATTACCACTCCGGCATCCTGGCGATTCGCGCCGCCGTCGCCGCGAACATCAATATCACCTACAAGATCCTCTACAACGATGCGGTGGCGATGACCGGGGGACAGCCGTTCGACGGCCCGTTGTCACCGGCGGACATCGCGCGGCAGGTTGCCGCCGAAGGCGTGAAGACCGTGGTCGTCGTGACCGACGAGCCGGACAAATATCCGTCCGGCTATTTCGCGTCGGACATCGAAGTCCATCATCGCGACGACCTCGACAAGGTGCAGCGGACGCTACGCGAAAAGCAGGGCGTGACCGTGCTGCTGTACGACCAGACCTGCGCCGCGGAAAAACGCCGGCGCCGCAAGCGCGGCAAGTTTCCCGATCCGGCAAAGCGGGTCGTGATCAACGAACTCGTGTGTGAGGGCTGCGGCGATTGCGGGGTCAAGTCCAATTGCGTATCGGTGGCGCCGGTCGAGACCGAGTTCGGGCGCAAACGTACGATCGACCAGTCCTCTTGCAATAAGGACTATTCCTGCGTCAACGGGTTCTGCCCGAGTTTCGTCACCGTCGAAGGCGGGAGCCTCCGCAAGCCCAAGAAGGCGGCCGCGGGCGAGTTCCCGGCGCTTCCCGATCCGACACTGGCGAGCGCGGCCGAACCCTACGGCATTCTGGTCACTGGCATCGGAGGGACCGGCGTCGTGACCATCGGTGCGCTGCTCGGGATGGCGGGCCACCTCGAGGGCAAGGGCGTGTCGGTGCTCGACATGACAGGTCTGGCGCAGAAAAACGGCGCGGTCGTCTCGCACGTGCGCATCGCGGATTCGCCGGATCGACTCTACGCCACGCGCATCGCCGCCGGCGAAGCGCGCCTCGTGCTCGCATGCGACATCCTCACTGGCGTGAGCTACGACGCGATCGCCAAGATGCAGAAGGGCGTCACCAAGGCGCTGGTCAATACCGCGCTCGTGATGCCGGCGGATTTCACCCGCAACGCCGACCTGCGCTTCCCGTTGGGCTCGATGGAGCACGAAATCAAGGATGCGGTATCGCCCGGTGACGCCGAGTTCCTCGATGCCACCAAGTTGGCGACGGGATTGATGGGCGATTCGATCGCCACCAACCTGTTCATGGTCGGTTACGCCTACCAGCGCGGACTGTTGCCGCTCTCGGAAGCGGCGATCCTGCGCGCGATCGAACTCAACGGCGCGGCGATCGAGTCGAATACGCAGAGCTTCCGTTGGGGCCGGCTGGCCGCGGTCGATCCCAAGCGCGTGCTCGCCGCGGCGATTCCGGCGACGAAACCCGACTCGCAACGGTTGTCCACTTCGCTCGACGACATCATCGCGCGCCGCTCCGAGTTCCTCGTCGCCTATCAGGACGCTGCGTACGCCAGGCGCTACGTCGATTTCGTCACCAAGGTCCTCACGGCGGAGTCGACGAAGGTGCCGGGCAAGACCGCGCTCACCGAAGCCGTCGCGCGCTACTACTTCAAGCTGCTGGCGATCAAGGACGAATACGAAGTGGCGCGGCTGTACAGCGACGGCGAATTCGAAAAGCGTGTCGCCGCGCAATTCGAGGGCGGCTACAAGCTCACGTTCCACCTGGCGCCGCCTTTGACCAATGCGCCGGACGCGCAGTCGGGCGAGGCGAAAAAGAGCACGTATGGACCGTGGATGATGCGTGCGTTTCGCGTCATCGCTAAATTGAAGGGCTTGCGTGGGACGGCATTCGACGTGTTCGGCAAGACCGCCGAGCGACGCATGGAGCGGCAGCTGATCACCGACTACGAAGCGTTGATCGACGAACTGTTACCTCGGCTGGCACCCCACAACGACGCGATCGCCGTCGAGCTCGCCAGCATTCCTGAGCACATCCGCGGCTACGGCCATGTGAAGGACCGCCACCTGAAGGCGGCGAAAGCGAAGGAGGCAGAATTGGTCGCAGCGTATCGCGCCGCCAAGCCCGCGGAAGCGACGCCGACGATCAAGGTCGCCGCGTAGCTCCCGCATAGCAAACGCCACGGCACCTGCGACGGCGTAGGTCCGAATTCATTCGGACCATGGCTTCGATGACCACCGCGCGCGAATGAATTCGCGCCTACACCATTAGACGCGGGGCACCGTTGGCAGCGGCGTTGCTAAAAGGCAACGCGTTCACGCCCCTTGAGCGCGAGGATCCGCCGCGCCTCGTCGGGCGTCGCAATTCCGAGCCCCATGCCTTCGATGATCGTCCGCGCGGCGCGGACCTGCGCCGCGTTCGATTCAGCCAGCTTGCCGGGGCCGATCCACAGGCTGTCCTCGAGCCCGACCCGGACGTTGCCGCCCATCTCCGCGGACATCGTCGCGATCGGCAACTGGTTTCTCCCCGCGCCGAGCACGCTCCACCGATACTGGTCGCCGAACAGCCGGTCGGCGGTGCGCTTCATGTGCGCGACATCGTCGGGATGCGGGCCGATGCCCCCGAGAATCCCGAACACGCTCTGGATGAACAGCGGTGGCTTGACCAGGTCGCGCTCCAGAAAATGCGCGGCGGTATACAAGTGGCCGATGTCGTAGCACTCGATCTCGAAACGCGTGCCGTTGTCCGCGCACGAAGTAAGGATGTACTCGATGTCCTTGAACGTGTTCTTGAAGATTCGATCCTCGGAACCCGCCAGATATGGGCGTTCCCAATCGTAGCGGAAGGTCTTGAAGCGCTTGAGCATCGGGTAGAGTCCGAAATTCATCGAGCCCATATTCAGTGAAGCGACCTCCGGCTTGAGCTGCAGGGCCGGCTGCAGTCGCTCTTCTATGCTCATCGTCGCTGCGCCCCCGGTGGTGAAGTTGATCACCACATCGCAGCGCCGGGCGATATCGGCAGCGAATTCGCGGAAGTACTTCGGGTCCTGCGTCGGATGGCCGTCAACCGGGTCGCGCGCATGCAGGTGGACGATCGCTGCCCCGGCTTCGGCCGCACCGACCGCCGCATCGGCGATCTCCTGCGGCGTGATCGGCAGGTATGAAGACATCGAAGGCGTATGAATCGACCCGGTGACAGCGCACGTGATGATGACGTTGCGGTTTCCAGCCATGTTTTCCTCCGTTACTCGAATTCAGTTTGCGCCTTTTTATGGGCGACGAGCGCCATCAGGCGACGGTCGCGCCAGCGGGTACGCTCTTCGCGCTCTGCCTGGGAGTATGCCCGCCCAAGCGCCACGCCGACGGTTGCTGCGTTGGCGGCTTCCCATACCGCGGGCCTGGCCGGGTCGGCCGCGAGGCGGCGAAAAAAAGCGCTGTAGCGTTCGCAATAGTCGACGACCCCACCCGGGGCGTTGAGCTCGATGGTCGCGAACGGTCCCATGAATGCCCAGCGCAATCCAAGTCCGTCCCGGATCGTTTTGTCGAGGTCCTCCGGCGACACGTAGCCTTCGCCGACCAGCCGCATTGCCTCGCTCAGCAATGCACCCTGCAGCCGGTTGAGGACGAACCCGTCGAGTTCGCGACGGACGACGATCGGCACTTGTCCGATCTCGGCGTAGACCGTCTGCGCACGCGCAAGCGTCGCTTGCGCCGTCCATGGCGCACCGCAAAGTTCGACGATGGGCACCAGGTGCGGCGGATTGACCGGATGTGCAACGAGGCAGCGAGCCCGGCCCGCCAGCGACTCGGTGAAATGCGAAGCTGGAATCGCCGATGTCGAACTCGCCAGTATGGCGTCCGCAGGTGCGTTGGTGTCGAGCGCGCTGAATACTTCGCGCTTGACGTCGACGATCTCAGGCAAATTCTCCTGCACCCAATCGACACCGGCGACGGCATTGACGAGATCCGGCACGTATTCAATTCGCGCCGATGCCGCACCCGGGTCCGCAGCGAGCCCGTACGTCGCCTGCTCGGCTAGACTGTCTCCGACGAACCGTCGTGCCGCCTGGAGCTGCGCGTCGCTGTTGTCGTAAAGGCGCACCCGCCAGCCGGCTCGCGCAAACACCATCGCCCAGGCGCGTCCAATCAGCCCCGCCCCAACCACCGCAACCAGCTTGGTCATATCCTCACATCCATAGAACGCTGCGCCGGAGCTCCAGATTGTCGCGCAAAGCCGAAGCCTGTCCTTCGTACACCACGCTGCCGCGCTCGAGCACGTACGCCCGATCAGCGAGCGCCAGCACCAAATCGAGATTATGCTCGACGATCACCATGGCGACCTCGTTTCGCAGCTTGCCGAAGGCGTCGAACAGTTCATCCACCACTGCCGGCGCGAGCCCCTCGAACGGCTCGTCGAGCAGCAGCACCCGTACATGTCCAGACAGTGCCCGCGCGACTGCGACCATCTGCTGCTCGCCGCCGGAAAGATAATCTGCCGGCGTGTCGAGCCGCGTCTTCAGACGCGGGAAGAATTCAAGTATACGTTCGTCGCTCCAGGCAGTGCCGCTGCCCGAGCGCCGCTTGAGCCGGCCGAGTTCGAGGTTGTCGCGAACGCTCATCCCGGCGAATAGACCCCGTCCCTGCGGCACATAGCCGATGCCGAGGCGGGCAATGGCCGCCGCGGGAAGCGCAGTCAGCTCGTCGTCGCCCAGCGTGATGCGCCCACCGCCCGCGCGCACGATGCCGATGATTGTCTTGAGCAACGTCGACTTGCCCGCACCATTGCGGCCGAGCAACGCGATGAACTCCCCCTCGCGCAAACTCAGCGAAGCGCGCTGCACGATGTGGCTCTTGCCATAGAAAGCGTCAACGCTCTCAAGCGTCAGCAACGGCAGACGCAGGGCGCTCGCGTCGCCATGCGCGAGCACCGATCGCGCGGCTGCGCCGCCGCCGATATACACTGCCTGCACCGCGCTGCTGTTGCGGGCGTCGTCGGCGGTACCGTCGACGAGGACCCTGCCTTCGTTCATGACGGTGACCCGGTCTGCCAGGGCGAACACCCGGTCGATGTCGTGTTCGACCAGGAGGATTGGAATGCTGCGGGAGATGTGCTTGACCAGCCGGGCGACACGTTCGCGCTCGGCCGCAGCGAGCCCTGCCAGCGGCTCGTCGAGCAACAGTACTCGCGGCGCGGAGGCCAGGGCCAATCCCATGTCGAGCAGGCGCTGGCCGCCGTAAGACAACGCCCCCGCCTCCGCACGCTCGATGCCGGTTAACCCGAGGAAGCCAATCAGGTCCGTGGTCCGCGTGGTTACTGCCGTAACGTCGGCCGCGCGTGTCCACCCATCGAAGCGACTCGCGTCGCGCGCCTGCACAGCCAGGCGCAGGTTCTCTTCGACGGACAGCGCGGGGAACAGATTGGTGACCTGGAACGACCGCGAGAGGCCCGCGGCGACAACTCGGCTCGGCGTTGCGCCCGTGATGTCCGTGCCGGCTACGAGCACACGACCGCGATCGGGCGAATACAACCCCGACGCCAGATTGAACAGCGTGGTCTTGCCGGCGCCATTCGGACCGATCAGCGCGTGCAGCGTGCGGTCCGCCACGACGATGCTGGCGTCGTCGACGGCGTGGGTACCGCCGAACGCCTTCGCGAGGCCGCGGGCTTCGAGCGCGGGTCCGTCCGCCGAGGCTGCCGGTCGCAGAAACGGCGGCAGCTCAAGTCCAACGACGATGCTGCGCCCCGCCATCGCCGCGGGTTCGATCGACTGCTGTCGCAACGGAGTCGTCAGCCGACGCCAGACTCCGACGAGGCCCGTGGGCGAAAACACGACAAAGCCGACGAACAGCAGCCCGAAGAACAGCAACCAGTTCGGCGTCCAGATCGACAGGTATTCACGAAACAGAATGTAGAACAAGGCTCCGAGCGCCGGGCCAAGCAAGCTGCGCATGCCGCCGATGATCACCATTGCCAGCAACTCGCCTGAAGATGCTATCGACGTCGGATCGGCCGAGGCGAAGCGGTGATGGAATGCGAACAGCACGCCTGCGAGCCCGGTCAAGGTTGCGGAAAGCATGTAGGCGATCTGCTTGTACCGCCGCGTCGGATAACCGATGAACTGTGCGCGCTGCTCGTTCTCTCGAATGGCGAGCAACACGCTGCCAATCGGTGATGCATGAAACCGCGCCAGCGCATGGACAGCGAGCAGGCCGAGGCCAGCTACCAGCGCGTAGTACAGCCAGGCGTTTTCGAGGTCGACGCCGAACCACGCGGCGCGGGTTACGCCACCGAGTCCATTCTCGCCGCCGGTGAATGCGGTCCAGCGGAAGGCGACTGCGTACGTCAGCGCCGAAAACGCCAGCGTGAGCAACGAGAAGTACACGCCGCGCCGCCGCAGCACAAGAAAGCCGACCAATACCGATGCCACGAGCAGGAAGACGAGCGCGAACAATGCCGGCCAGACCATCGATCCAGCAAACCAATGCCGCTGTGCCAGCGCGGCCGCATAGGCACCCAGGCCGAACCAGGCACCGTGACCGAACGAGACCAAGCCAGTGTGCCCGACCAGCATATTGAGGGCCATGCAGGCAACGGCGAAGATGACGACGTCGGTCGCGCTGGTAAGGGTCAGCCCCCCAGCCAACAACGCGAACGGCAGCACTGCACACGCGAGCGCAGCTAGCAGCGTCGGCGATTGCAGGGCCCTCACTCCGCGACCTCCTTGTGCCCGCCGCGCATCACCAACGACCGCGCGTCGGCCGCCCTCAATCGCGCCGCGTCGCGGCCTCTTGGACTGGGAGCGCTTTCTGCAACGTCGTCGTGTCGGCCGCCGCTCGCACTCGCGGACGCGCCCTTCGGGCCCTGGCTGCGCCGCCGCTCGTGCAGGCGTCCACGGGTCTCGGCCTCGCCCGCGGCGGTTGTAGGCGCGAATTCATTCGCGCACGGTGGCCATTCAGCCAATCGTCCGAATGAATTCGGACCTACGGCATCACGGTATCTCATTCGAAGCGCACGATGCGTTCGCCGAACAGGCCGCGCGGGCGGAACAGCAGCACCAGCAGCATCAACACGTACATCGACGCTTCGGCAGCGGGCGGAAAGAAATAAATCGTCAGGCCCCGCACGACGCCGACGATCAGCGCGGCCCACACCACGCCCCAGAACGAACCGAGGCCGCCGATGACCACGACGACGAATGACGCGGTGAGGATCTCGGCGCCCATCGCTGGATGAACACCGGCGATCGGCGCCAGGAGCACGCCGGCCAATGCTGCCAGGGCGACCGCAAGCGCGACCACGCTCGACATGTAGGGCGCCAGCGAAATACCCAGTGCGGCGACCATGTCGGGGTTCTGCACACCCGCGCGAACCACGCGCCCAAACGGCGTGCGTCGCAACAGAAACCAGAGTCCCCCGACCGCGAGCGCAGCGACCGCGAGCATCAAGAGGCGGTATTTCGAATAGATAAAATCGCCGAGCAGCAGCTGGCCTCTGAGCGCGGGCGGAATCGAGAATGGGATCGGCGCTGCGCCGAAGATCCAGCGCAGCGCCTGCTCCGCCACCATCGCGAGCCCAAAGGTCAGCAGCAATCCGAGCGCGGGGTCTTCGCGGTAGAAGCGGCGAAACAGAAAACGCTCGACGACGATACCGATCAATGCAACCGCGATCGGCGAGAGCACGAAGGCCGTGCCAAAACCAAAAACATCGGCGATCTTGACGGCGAAGTAGGCCCCGAGCGCGTAGAAGGCCCCGTGGGCGAGGTTCACCAGCCCGCCCAGCGAAAATATCAGCGTCAGGCCGAGCGCGATCAGCAGGTAATACGCGCCGGCGAGCAGGCCGTTGAGCACCTGCTCGAGGATCTGGATCAGCATCGCGACCGGCGCGGGGCGCGCTCGGGCGGCGCAGCCCGCGCAGCGCGCATCAAGCCGGCATCGTGCAGCTGTTCTCGGTTCTCGTCGGCGCCAGGATTTCCAGGCTCTGGTCGGCAGCGGGGACCGGCGGGGACAACGTGAACAGATCCCAGCGGTCCTTGACCTCGGCCTCCGGTTTGAAGGTCAACGTATACATCTGCTGCATGAGCTGATGATCCCAATCCCGGTAGTAACCCTCGCGCGTCTTCAGGATGTCGAACTTGGCGCCCTTCTCGAGATGCTCGACGACCTTCGTCGAATCAGTGCTCTTGATTTCGTTCATCGCCTGCGCCACGTGCTTGGTCGACAGATAATCGCCCCAGGCCTGATTCTCGGGTGGCTTGCCGTACTTCTTCACGAACGCTTCGACGAAGCGCTGCGACGATGGCGTCTTGACTTGCGAATCCCAGACCAGCGGCCAGGTACCGAGGACGTTGCCCTTCCCGGCGCCCCATGCCACTGCCGTGTCGAAACCGAACCCCGCCACCGGGAACGGCAGTCCGTATTCCTTGTACTGCTTCATGAAATTCGTAATCTGGTTGCCCGCGAGATTGGAGATGACCAGGTCCGGCTTGGCGTTGCGAATTTTCAACAGGTATGGCGAGAAGTCGGCAACGTCGGTAGGAACCAGTTCGTCAGCGGCGAATTCCCCGCCGTTCGCGGCCATGAAGCGTTTGGCGACTTTCAGCAGGTCGTGGCCGAACGCATAGTCGGCGGTCAGGCTATACCACTTCTTGCCTTTCACCATGCCGTCGCGCAGCAAGGCCTGGCCCTCGGCGGCGACGTACATGCTGTTCGCCGCCTCAGTGTGGAACATGTAGCGGTTGCATGCCTTGCCGCGCAGTTCATCGGAGTTGCAACCGGTGTTGAAAAACAGGATGCGGTTGCGCTGCGCGACCTGAGCGATCGCGAGTCCCGATGCCGAGCTGATCTCGCCGATGATGGCGACGACCTTGTCGCGCTCGATGAGACGTTCGGCCTTGGTCGACGCGGTTTGCGGATTGACGCTGTCTTCGGCGATCAGCTCGATCTTGCGACCGGTTATGCCGCCCGCCGCGTTGATCTCTTCCACGGCGAGATTGACGCCCATCACCGCGTATTCACCGAGAGGTCCGAGAAAGCCGGTGCGCGGCGTCAGATGGCCAATGCGCACTGTCTCGGCCTGGCTGCGGACGATCGCCGGAAAACCCAGGCTGCCGAGCGCGGCGGCAGCTCCGGCAGTCTTGAGCAGATGGCGACGACGACGGCTGACCGGTTGGATCATGACTCCTCCTGTAGATAGCAAAATGCGCGGTGCGCCGGTTCTGGCTGACCGTTCGCACCCGCGCGACTGCGAACGCCCTTATAATCCCGCCGGCTGTTCGCTGTCCAGTTCCCCGTGTCGCGACGCAATCGACTCAGGCTTCGTCCACGTGCGTTTAGCCGCTCGACCGCCGCAGAATTGAAAGGAGCATCGCCCATGGACCTCGACATCGCCGGCCTGCGCGTACTGGTAACCGCGGGCGCGTCGGGCATCGGTCTCGCGACGGCGCGCACGTTTGTCCGTGAAGGCGCGAAGGTCGTCATCTGTGACGTCGACAGCGCCGCGTTGCGCGCGGTTGCGGGCAGTGATCCCGTGATACAGCAGACGAGCTGCGACGTCTCCGACCCGGCGGCAGTCGCGCGCATGTTCGAGACTGCCATCGGCGCGCTCGGCGGCCTCGATGTTCTTGTCAACAATGCCGGCATCGCCGGTCCGACCGCTGCCTGCGAGGAAGTGCAGCTCGCCGACTGGCAGCGCACGCTGGCGGTCAATCTCACCGGGCAATTTCTCTGTGCGCAGCGAGCAATCCCGTTCCTCAAGGCCAGTCGCAACGCGAGCATCGCCAACCTGTCCTCGGCGGCCGGCCGCTTCGGCTTCCCGTTGCGTACACCCTACGCAGCGTCGAAATGGGGAGTGATCGGGCTGACCAAGTCGCTGTCGATCGAACTCGGTCCGCACGGTGTCCGCGTCAACGCCATCTGCCCGGGCTCGGTCGCGGGTCCTCGCATCGATGCAGTGTTCGCCAGCCGGGCGGCGGCGCGAGGAATCACGCCGAAGGCCGCGCGCGACGAGGCTCTTGCCAAGACCTCGTTGAAGCGCCTGGTATCGGCGGACGACATCGCCAACGCAATCGTGTTCCTCGCCTCTCCGCTCGGCGCGAACATCTCCGGGCAGGCGCTTCCGGTCGACGCCGACACGCAGTCGATCAGCTAGGCGGTCCCGGTCGCGTGCAATAATGACACCCGATTGTTCGCTCAAGGTGCACGCATGAGTCTGAAAGAGTTCGACCTTTCCGGCAAGATCGCATTGGTCACCGGCGCATATCGCGGCCTCGGCTTCGCGATCGCACAGGGCCTCGCGCGCGCAGGCGCGAGCGTCATTCTCAACGGTCGCAAGAAGGATCTGGTCGACGCCTCCGCGCAAAAGCTGCGCGACCAGAACCTGCAAGCGTCGACGGCGATCTTCGATGTGACCGACGGCGACGCCATTCGAGCCGGTGTCGCAGCGATCGAAGCGGAACACGGACGCATCGATATCCTGTTCAACAACGCCGGCATTCAGCACCGCGCCGCGTTCGCGACATTTCCGATGGAGCAGTGGAACGAAATCATCGCCACTCACCTTACCGCACCGTTCATCGTGTCGCAGGCCGTGCTGCGCGGCATGATCGAACGCAAGCGTGGCAAGATCGTGCACATTGCATCGTTGCTGAGCGAGTTGGCACGTCCGACGGTCGTGCCCTATACCGCGGCGAAGGGCGGCGTGCGACAACTGACGCGTGGCATGGCAGTCGAACTTGCGCCGCACAACATCCAGGTCAACGCGATCGCGCCCGGCTACTTCGCGACTGAAATGAATCGCGCGCTCATCGACAACATCGAATTCAATTCGTGGGTGTGCAAGCGTACTCCTGCCGGACGATGGGGCCAGCCCGACGAGCTCGCGGGACTCGCGGTATTCCTTGCATCGGAAGCGTCGAGCTATGTCACCGGCCAGATGTTTGCCGTCGACGGCGGAATGAGTGTGGCGCTGTGAGCAGTGAGCAGGGGCCCCGCGCAGCGGGGATGCGAGCGTCGGCGAATCAGCGCCAGCCGCCGACACGCGATGGATCAACAGCGACTACGTCCATAGGAGGCGGCGCTGTGAGCAGTGAGCAGGGGCCCCGCGCAGCGGGGATGCGAGCGTCGGCGAATCAGCGCCAGCCGCCGACACGCGATGGATCAACAGCGACTACGTCCATAGGAGGCGGCGCTGTGAGCAGTGAGCAGGGCCCCGCGCAGCGGGGATGCGAGCGTCGGCGAATCAGCGCCAGCCGCCGACACGCGATGGATCAACAGCGACTACGTCCATAGGAGGCGGCGCTGTGAGCAGTGAGCAGGGCCCCGCGCAGCGGGGATGCGAGCGTCGGCGAATCAGCGCCAGCCGCCGACACGCGATGGATCAACAGCGACTACGTCCATAGGAGGCGGCGCTGTGAGCAGTGAGCAGGGGCCCCGCGCAGCGGGGATGCGAGCGTCGGCGAATCAGCGCCAGCCGCCGACACGCGATGGATCGACAGCGACGCGCGATACCGCGACGGTGCCGGTTGCGATCGCGCGCTTCGCGCAACAATACGAAACGCAGCATGGACAGATGGCAGCCGCTGCTGTGATCGCCACCATTCCGGCGCTGCTGCTGATGGCGCTCGGCCAGCGCTTTAGTCGTGCGCGGATTGACGATGGGATCCGTGAAATGAATGCGAGGCACGGTCCGTTTCCGCGCCGCGGGGTCATCCGAAAGGCTTACAGAAAACGCATCGCAGGTGCGCCACAATGCGTCGATGTTGCACGCACCGTTTCATCGCTCACGATGGACGATTTCCGATCAACCCTATTTCGTCACGCTGCTCACCGCGCGACGCGCGCCCTTATTCGCGGAGTTCGACACGGCGCGACGAGTCATCGACGAGATGCGCAGGATTCACGATCGACGCGACCTCGATTCGCTAGCCTGGGTGCTGATGCCCGATCACCTGCAGTGGCTGTTCGTTTTTCGAAACCGCACGAGCGTGCAAAGTGCGATGAGACGCTTCAAGTCGCGATCGACCCTCAGCGTCTACGGGCGGCGGAGTTGGCGGCGGTCCGTCTGGCAACGAGTCCATTGCCAACGCGCGATTCCGGTCGATGAGGAATTGCACGGTATTGCCCGGTACATCATCAGCAACCCGGTGCGCACGCGGCTGGTGGACCGCCTGGGCGACTACCCGCATTGGGACTCGGCCTGGCTGTAGCCGTGAGCCGCCTCGCCCTAACGCGTCTGGTGCGTGAAGGCCTTGCCGGCGGCACGCGCGATGGCGTGTGGCTGGGGTACGCGCCGCGTGACCGGATAGTCGTAGCCAAAAAAAAGTAAACTCGACCGCTTCGAAGCCTGCATGCGCTGCTTCGGCGAAGCGATCGAGGGCGGGAACTTCGTTGAACAGAAACGACAGGTCGCATCGAAACGGGGCATCGGAACTCTCAATGGCGTCGTTGGTCTGACTAAGGTCGCAGTGTTGGTGCGCCGCGCGCAATGTCGGCGCCGCCGAAATTCTTGCCGAGTGAGTGCCCTAGCGTTCTGTCGTCCGTGCGGCCGCGGCTCCGGCTTCTTGCGGTGTTACTGGCTCCGCATGCAATACGTCGCATCAAGGCGCTTCGCGTGTCGCCAGCCTCTGCGGTTGCCGGGTTGCATTCCGCGCTGTGCGGGGCTTCTGCTCCCGCCTGCGCCGCAGCACTTGCCCATCGCATAAAGAGTAGTTGTTGTGGACAAGTCTGTGCATTCCCGGTGGATTGGCGGTGCAGCAATATCGAATGCCGGCGTACTCCGCTGATTTCCCGAAGCTTTTTGAGCAGTCCTTTTGTGCATCAAAAAGCACTTGCATCGCCGGACACGAGCTACTATGATTAGTGTTGATTCAGCACTTGAACACAAGATATAGTAGGTTTTGATTTCCAAGGGAAATCCGTAAGCCGCCTCGGAGCACCCCGGGAGAAGGGTGCAAGCTGATCCGTCGCCGCCGCCCGGGAATCGCGCGAGGTCTGAACTGCGCAATGCAGCCGGCCCGCGCAGCTGCAAGCAAGAACCATAAGATTTCGCCAGGAGAACGAAAGATGCATGTCGCCAGCCCTACCCCATCACCCTCCTCCGCAGCACCGCGCAACGTCATGGCCGGCGAGCCGAATACGCCTCTCGAGGCGAACCCTGATCCGCGACTATCGCAGTACAAAGTGATCCGGCGCAATGGCGCAGTGGTCGGCTTCGAGCCGTCGAAAATCGCCATCGCGGTGACCAAGGCATTCCTGGCGGTCAACGGCGGCCAGAGCGCAGCGTCGGCGCGCGTGCGCGAATTGACCGCGCAACTCACGGACGTCGTCGTGACCGCGCTGATGAAGCGAAAGCCGGACGGCGGTGCGATCCATATCGAGGAAATCCAGGATCAGGTCGAACTCGCGCTGATGCGCGGGGGCGAACACGAAGTCGCGCGCGCGTACGTGCTCTATCGTGAAAAGCGTTCGCAGGAGCGCGCGCACGAAAAGAAGATCAGCAAGACCGAACCCACCGGGATCAACGTTCTCGACAGCGGCGTCAGACGCCCGCTCGATATTGCGCGGCTGACCGAGCTGGTCAAGACCTCGTGCGAAGGCTTGGCCGACGTCGACCCGGAACGCATTCTCAAGGCGACGCTCAAGGATCTGTACGAAGGCGTGCCGATGGAAGAAGTGCGCAAATGCCTCGTGCTCGCCGCGCGCACACTCATCGAAAAGGACCCGGCGTACAGCCAGGTCACCGCGCGTTTGCTGCTCGACTCGCTGCGCTTCGAAGCGTTGGGCGAGGAAGCCTCGCACGCGGACATGGCGACCAAGTATGCGGAGAACTTTCCGCGCTTCATCAAGCACGGCATCAAGATCGGCCTGCTGAATGAAACGCTGGCGCAATACGACCTGAAGACGCTGGGGGCCGCGCTGGTGCCGTCCCGCGACATGCAGTTCGGCTATCTCGGCCTGCAAACGCTCTACGACCGCTATTTCCTCGTTGATCAATACGTCGGCGGGCGCCGGTTCGAGCTGCCGCAGGCGTTTTTCATGCGCGTGGCGATGGGTCTTGCGCTCAACGAAGTCGATCGCGAAGCCCGCGCCATCGAGTTCTACAACGTGCTGTCGACCTTCGATTTCATGAGTTCGACGCCGACCTTGTTCAACTCGGGAACGCATCGCTCGCAGCTCTCGTCCTGCTACCTGACGACGGTGGCGGATGACCTCGACGGCATCTACGAAGCGATCAAGGAAAACGCGCTTCTGTCCAAGTTCGCCGGCGGTCTTGGCAACGACTGGACCAACGTGCGCGCGCTGGGCAGCCACATCAAGGGAACCAACGGCCGCTCGCAAGGCGTCGTGCCCTTCCTGAAGGTGGTCAACGATACGGCGGTGGCGGTGAATCAGGGCGGCAAGCGCAAAGGCGCCGTGTGCTCGTATCTCGAGACGTGGCACCTCGACATCGAAGAGTTCCTCGAACTGCGCAAGAACACGGGCGACGACCGCCGGCGCACGCACGACATGAACACCGCCAACTGGATCCCCGACCTGTTCATGAAGCGGGTGATGGAAGGCGGCGAGTGGACGCTCTTCTCGCCTTCGGATGTGCCGGACCTGCACGACAAGTGGGGCCGCAAGTTCGAAGAAGCTTACTCGCGTTACGAAGACCAGGCTGCGCGCGGAGAACTCAAGCTGTTCAAGAAGGTTCCGGCGCTGCAGCTCTGGCGCAAGATGCTGTCGATGCTGTTCGAGACAGGGCATCCGTGGATCACCTTCAAGGACGCATGCAATGTCCGCTCGCCGCAGATGCACGTCGGCACGGTGCACAGCTCCAACCTCTGCACCGAGATCACGCTCAACACCAGCGACAGCGAAATCGCAGTCTGCAACCTCGGTTCGATCAATCTGTTGAACCACATGACCAAGACGGACAAGCCTCAGTCGGCGACTCAGTCGCCAGACGGGAGCGCGACCTGGGAACTCGACCACGAAAAGCTCAAGCGCACGATCACGACGGCGATGCGCATGCTCGACAACGTGATCGACATCAACTACTACGCGGTGGCCAAGGCGCGCAATTCAAACCTGAAGCATCGTCCTGTGGGCTTGGGCATCATGGGCTTCCAGGACTGCCTGCATCTGCGACACACGCCCTATGCCTCGGATGAGGCGATGACCTTCGCCGACCGCTCGATGGAGGCGGTGTGCTACTACGCGTATTGGGCATCGACGGAGCTGGCGGAGGAACGCGGGCGCTACGCCACATACAAGGGCAGCCTGTGGGACCGTGGCGTCATGCCGCAGGATTCGCTCAAGCTGCTGCGTGAAGAACGCGGCGGCTATGTCGAGATCGACGACTCCTCGAGCATGGACTGGGAATTGGTGCGAGGGCGCATCAAGGACCACGGCATGCGGAACTCCAATTGCGTGGCCATCGCGCCCACGGCAACCATTTCCAACATCGTCGGCGTCGCGGCTTCGATCGAACCCGAGTATCAGAACATCTACGTCAAATCGAACCTGTCGGGCGAGTTCACCGTCGTCAACGAACACCTGGTGGCCGAGCTCAAGTCGCAGAACCTGTGGGACGAAGTGATGGTCGCCGACCTCAAGTATTTCGACGGTTCGCTCGCCAGGATCGACCGGGTGCCGGCACCGCTGCGTCAGCTGTACGCGACAGCGTTCGAAGTCGACGCCAAATGGATCGTCGAAGCCGGCGCGCGTCGGCAGAAATGGATCGATCAGGCGCAGTCGCTGAACATCTACATGTCAGGTGCCTCGGGCAAGAAGCTCGACGACGTCTACAAGCTGGCATGGGTGCGCGGGCTCAAGACCACGTATTACCTGCGCACGCTGGCGGCGACCTCGGCGGAAAAATCCACGGGGCAGGGTGGCGAACTGAACGCCGTGTCGTCCTCGGGCGGCAGCATCGGCGGCGGTGCGTCGGCCAAGACCTCGGCATCACGCGCGAGCGCCGCGGCACACTCGGTGCAGGAGCCCGAGGCGCCGAAATTTTGCTCGATTGACAACCCCGATTGCGAGGCCTGTCAGTAGTTGCGATTACGGCGCGAATGAATTCGCGTCTATATGGGCAGGGCACGTTGTAGGTCCGAATTCATTCGGACCGTGGCGAAATGATTGATGGGCGCGCGAATGAATTCGCGCCTGCGAGGAGATGCAATATGGGACTACTGTCTTTCATCAAGGAAGCCGGAGAAAAGCTGTTCAGCAAGGGCAACGCGCAAGCCGCGATGGCCCAGGCCCAAGCCAACCCGGCGGATGCGGAGAAATCCAAGGCCGCCAATGACGCAGCCGGCGATGCGATTCTCGCCTACATCAACGATCAGAATCTCAAGGCCACGGGTCTGACAGTCACCTTCGACGGTGCCACCGCCACCGCCACTGTTTACGGCATTGCCGATAATCAAGCGACGAAGGAAAAGATCATCCTCTGCGCGGGCAATGTCCACGGTGTGGAGAGCGTCAACGACCAGATGACGGTCGACCAGAGCCAGCCCGAGGCGCAGTACTACACGGTGGTGCGCGGCGACACGCTATCCAAGATCGCCAAGCAGTATTACGGGGACGCCAACAAGTATCCCGCGATCTTCGAGGCCAACAAACCGATGTTGAAGAGCCCGGACCTGATTTACCCGGGACAGATGCTACGAATCCCGCCGCTTCAATGACGGTAAGGGATCGACAGAGCAGCCGAGCATGACGCCCGCGAGCCCGGACAGGAACCGTTGCGTTGTACGCGGAGCGAGGAGTGGCACCGCAGCCTTACGCGGTGGAGGTGTGGCAACGTAGGCTCCGGCAACCAATGGGAGGCAAGGTCGATGGCTCAGTACGAGTATGTGCCCTGTCATGTGGTGGATGCGCGGTATCTGGGTGATTACAAGGTGTGGCTGGAATTCAACGATGGGCGCAAGGGTGTCGTGGACCTTGCGGATGAGTTGTACGGCGAAGAGTTCGAGTCATTGCGGGATCGCGATCGGTTCGCCGAGTTTCAACTGGACTACGGTTTGGCGACGATCGCGTGGTCCAACGGCATCGATTTCGCGCCGGACTATCTGTATGAACGGTTGAACGCGGTGCATTAGAAGCGACTGCGCGCAAACAGATTCCGCGCCGATGAGGACGGCGCGGTGTTGCAGGTCCTAGCCGTTCGGACCGTGGCAATCGGTCGGCGGCACGTATGCATCGTGCCGGCGCAGAAGGCTCCGTCCGGCACGTCGTTGCCGGTGTGAGGTGAAGGCGACGCCATGATCGCAATTTGTAATTCATAAGAGCAATGACCCAACGAGGCACAGTATGCTGACATTCGAAGACGATTTCGTGACACCGTCGGCGCAGCCCAGGCTGCAGCCGCAAACCCCGGACACGATCCGCGCGCACGCAGTTGGCAACATCGCCGGTGGCATGCTGTCCCGCGAGCCGGTGCACGATCTCGACGCCGAGTCGCACGCGATGCAGAATGGCTTCCGGCGCGTTCGCGCCGAGGACAAGCGCGTGATCAACGCGCAGTCCGACGTCAATCAGCTCGTGCCCTTCAAGTACAAATGGGCCTGGGACAAGTACCTCGCTGCGTGCGCCAATCACTGGATGCCGCAGGAGATCAACATGCAGCGCGACATCGAGTTATGGAAGAACCCTAGCGGGCTGACCGACGACGAGCGCCTGGTCATCAAGCGCAACCTGGGGTTCTTCGTCACCGCGGATTCGCTGGCCGCCAACAACATCGTGCTCGGAACGTATCGTCATATCACCGCACCGGAGTGCCGGCAGTATCTGCTGCGCCAGGCGTTCGAAGAAGCGATCCACACGCACGCCTACCAGTACATCGTCGAGAGCCTGGGCCTGAACGAGGCGGAGATCTTCAACGCCTATCACGAGATCAAGTCGATTCGCGACAAGGACGAGTTCCTGATCCCCTTCATCGAGGTGCTTACCGATCCCGCATTCAAGACCGGTACCATGGAAAACGACCAGAAGCTCCTGAAGAGCCTGATCGTGTTCTCCTGCATCATGGAAGGCCTGTTCTTCTATGTCGGCTTCGTGCAGATCCTGGCGATGGGCCGGCAAAACAAGATGATGGGCTCGAGCGAGCAGTACCAGTACATCCTGCGCGACGAATCGATGCACTGCAATTTCGGCATCGACCTGGTCAATACGATCAAGATGGAGAACCCGCACTTGTGGACCCCGGAATTCCGCGAGGAAATCCGCGCGCTGATGAAAAAGGGCGTCGACCTCGAATATGCCTACGCCGAGGACACCATGCCGCGTGGCGTGCTTGGATTGAACGCCACCATGTTCAAGGAATACCTGCGCTTCATCGCCAACCGCCGCTGCCAGCAGATCGGCGTCGACCCGCTGTTCGAAAAGGCCGACAACCCGTTCCCATGGATGGCGGAGATGATTGATTTGAAGAAGGAGAAGAACTTTTTCGAAACACGGGTCATCGAGTATCAAACCGGTGGCGCACTCTCTTGGGATTGAGGCGTATACTGTCATGCCAAAGATGTACTCGACACGAGAGGTCCGGGCGACGCCGGACTTTTTTTATGCCCCGTGTAACACATTGTCAGCGACAAATAGCTGCGATCCAGTCGAGTCTGTTGAGGCATCGCAGGGCGTAGTCGGGACGCCATTATCCTGACGGTACGAAACCGGACGAATGGAGGGTTTCCATGGTTTCGATTTGGTGGCTGGTTGCGACGTTTTTCGTTGGTGGTTGCGCAGGTATGCTGCTCTTCGCGTTGATGCAGATTCCCGCCGGACTGCCAAAGGCGACGCCGACCCCAGACCAAGATTTGGATTTGGATTTTGACCTGGACCTGAACCCCACGCAGTGGTAGGTGCGCCACCGATGTAGCGGTCCTGCTCAGATCATTTCGAAGTGCCCATGCCGGGAACGATTCGGCGAGATGCTCATCGGCACTCTCCTGCACGGCCGCCGGCCAAACCATCCCCAATCCAAATCCGTTCTGCCCGCGACGATGCGGCTGCGCCACTCACGCATGACAACGATCAAGTCGTTACTTGTCGGCAGACCCATGGCATTGCTCCTTGCGACAATAACCGGCTGCGCAAACATTCCTGCTACGCCTACTCTTGCCCCCGCAGCCAAAACCGAACTTGCACCGACGGGTACGTTGCGCGTCGCGGTGTTTACCGGCAATCCCGTCATTGGCGCGAAGGATGCGGCAGGCGCACTGAAAGGCACGACGGTCGATCTCGGACGTGTGCTCGCCCACGATGCGAGTGTACCGGTTACGTTCCTCGAGTACACCGCCGTCGCGAAGATGGTCGACGACGCAAAATCGGGCGCGTGGGACGTCGCCGTCGTCGCCTACGACCCGGCGCGGCTCGGTGTGCTCGACTTTGCGCCGCCGCACATCGCGGTTGACCTGACGTATCTCGTTGCGCCGGGCTCAGCCATCCACCGCGTCGGCGATGCCGACCAGCCGGGCGTGAAGATTGCCGCGGCGCGTGGGGCGGCCACGGCGCTCTACCTCGAGCGCACGCTCAAGCAGGCGGCCGTCGTACGCGCCGACAACGAGCCGGCTGCATTCAACCTCGTCAAGGACGGCACGGCCCAGGCGTACGCACAGAATCGCTACATGCTGATCGGGCTGGCCGAGGGGTTGCCCGGTGCGCGCGTGTTGGATGACCGCTTTGCCGTGGCCGAAATGTGCTTCGTGTTGCCCAAGGGCAGGCCTGCCGCGCTCGAATACGTTGCGGCGTTTGTAGGCAATGCGAAAAAGTCCGGAGTCGTCACGCACGCGATCGATGCCGCCGAGCTGCGTGGCGTTGCCGTTGCGGAGAAGTCGCAGTAGGAACCCGCCCCAACCGCCCATCCTTCGACATCACGCGCCGGCACGGACGATCGGGAACACGCTCTATCGCATGAATGCGCCGACGCGGAAGCGTCACACCGGCGCATGAATTGCCAAGCGGATCGTTATGCGCGCGGATCGCGTGTCACTGGCAGAACCCCCTGCGCCTGATCCTCGGCGCTCTCCAACCGCTTCACGTCACCGGTCAATTCGCCACCCTCGGCAACGACCAGCTTGCCGTAGCGAATCGTGCCGGACACCCGCCCGGTGCCATGCACGACGAGACGCGTCCGCGCGGTCAGGTCACCCGAGAATTCGCCATGAATCTCGGCGACATCGATGAGCGCCGTGCCGGTCAGTGTCCCCGGTTTGTCGATTTGCATGGACTTGCTGTGCACCGTCGCCTCGACCTGGCCTTCGATGACCAATGCGTCGCAATTGGAAATCTCCACGCCTTTCAGGTGAATGTTGACGCCCACGCTGAGCTGGCTTCCGGTCTGGGCTGCCGCGGGCGCAGGTGCAGTTGTCGTGGCGGGTGTTGCCGCGGGGGCGGGCGTGGTCACGCGGGTGCCAGTGTGCGCGACTGCGTCGTGCACCGCAGGCGCGGGCGCGGAGACCATCTGCTTGGACGTCGTGCTGGACGTCGTTCTCGCCGGTTGTTCGGGCGCATCATAGAGAGCGGGCTTGAGGGGTATCTTGCCGGGCGACGACTTCAGATCTGGAGGCTGATCGCGCCGATTGAAATTGAGCATGTCTATTCCTTTCCGGAGAAAGTCACGGGGCAGGACGCAACCGATGACGATGTCATTATTGCCCTTCTGTACATATTGCGCAATACAAAATTTCGTCGAGTGACTGCGCTACGACCGTCGGTACACCGTCGCGAGCCACGGCTGCTGTTCGCGCGGCCTACCCGTCGGCCGGTAATAGTACTGCAACTCGGTGAAGCCTCCGGCAGTCATGAACGTCCGCCAGGTTTCCAGCCGATGGTATGCGCCGAAGCGTCCGCGGCTCCAGCCCTCGTCGTCGTTGCCGTGCGGATTGGAGCTGAAAAGCACGCCGCCGGGTTTCAACGTATTGTGCAACTCACGCAGCACCCGCGGCAGTTCCTGCGTCGGAACGTGGAACAGCGAGGCGTTGGCGAAAATACCGTCGAAACGCGCATCGGGCAGGTCGAGCGCGAGAAAATCCTGCTCCCAGACCTCGCATCCGCTTTGCTGGCGCGCCATGGCGACGAAAGGCGCGGCGGCCTCCAACCCGATCGCAATGTGACCGAGCTTGGCGAAGGTGATCAAATCACGGCCCGGTCCGCAGCCGAAGTCGAGAATGGTGAACGGCGACGGCGCGGTGATGTTGCGCAACAACGCCGAGACGTTCTCGCTCACGTCGTGGCTGCGCGTGCCCTCCCAGAAGCTCTCCGCGCGCTGGACATAGCTATCCAGCGTGCGTTTGGAGATGTCCTCCAGATCGTGCTTCGAGTAGGCAGCGTCAGTCATGATCGGTTGAACGGCACGGACGAATAGTACTTTGGTACCACGGCTGGCCGGCACCTCCGCGGGTGGCGCATGGTCGGTACTATAATGGCGCCGCGATCAGCCGCAATGATGGCGACGAAGTTCGTTGCGCGCGACCCACCGGAGCGCCTATGCGAGTTACACAATCCCGAACGGCTATTGCATCTGCAATGGCGATCATCTCGATGTTGTTGTTCGCCGCGATCCTGGCTGGTTGCGCGACCCCGCGGGATCAGCCAGGCGCCACAGCCGACGCCTGCAACGCGGTGATGGCCAGCCCCGTCCGCACCGACCAGGACCGGCGCCTGGATGCATCGCGTCATCCGGCCGAGTTCCTGCCGTTCACGCAGGTCAAGCCAGGAATGCAGGTGCTCGATGTGGCGACCGGGGGGGGCTATACGACGCAGCTGCTTGCGCTGGCGGTCGGACCGACCGGCAAGGTCTGGGCTCAGGCGCAGCAACCGGGCGCGACGGTCACGAAGCGGCTCGCCGATCAACCGCAGGCCAATATCGTGCTCGTGGCGCGTTCGTTCGAGGATCCCATCCCCGAAAACACGCCGAAGCTCGACCTGATCACCATCGTGCTCAATTACCACGACATCTCGTATCTGCCAATCGATCGCGCGAAAATGAACCAGCGCCTGTTCGCAGCCCTGAAACCGGGCGGGCATCTGGTCATCGTCGATCATTCAGCGCGCGCCGGCACCGGCACCGCCGACGGCAAGACGCTGCATCGCATCGACGAGGCGGTCGTGCTCGCCGAAGAAAAGCAGGCAGGCTTCGTGCTCGAGGCAGAAGGCACTTTCCTGCGCAATCCTGCCGATGCTCGCACCGAATCGTCGAGCGAGCCCAAGGTCCCCACCGACAAGTTCGCGCTGCGCTTCGTCAAGCCCTAAGGTATTCGCCCGATCAGGCATTCTTCATGAATCCGACGACGCTCGCGGCCGGCATCGCCACGCAGTGGGACCATGACATCGTCCCGCAGCTGACCGACTACATACGCATCCCTGCGAAGTCCCCGCAGTTCGATCCGCAATGGGAGAAGAACGGGCATATCGAACGCGTCATCCGCTTCGCCGAAGCGTGGGCAAAGAAGCAGCCAATAAAAGGCTTGACCACCGAGATCGTGCGGCTTCCCGGCCGCACGCCGCTGCTCTATTTCGACGTGGCCTCCACCAACCAGAGCATGCAGACCGTGCTGCTCTACGGTCACCTCGACAAGCAGCCGGAGATGGTCGGTTGGCGGGAGGGCTACGGCCCCTGGCAACCGCTGTATGAGGACGGCAAGCTCTACGGACGCGGCGGTGCGGACGACGGCTATGCAATTTTCGCAGCGCTGTCTGCCATCGCTGCGCTGCAGGCGCAGGGCATCGCGCATTCGCGCTGCGCAGGCATGATCGAAACATGCGAGGAGTCCGGCAGTTACGACTTGCCGGCGTATCTCGACGCACTCGTACCACGGATGGGCAAGGTCGATTTCGTGATCGGACTCGATTCCGGCTGCGGCGACTACGAGCGGCTTTGGGCGACGACGTCGCTGCGCGGACTGGTCGGCGGCACGCTGACGGTCCAGGTCCTCACCGAGGGCGTACACTCGGGTGACGCCAGCGGCGTCGTGCCGTCGTCGTTTCGCATCGCGCGCAGGCTGCTGGACCGTCTCGAGGATGCGACCACCGGTCGCGTGCTGCCGGTCGCGTTTCATACGACGATTCCGTCGGAGCGCGTGGAGCAGGCGAAGGTCGCCGCGCAGATCCTGGGCCCCTTGGTGATCGACAAGTATCCGTTCGTGGGCACCACTCGGCCGATGGTTGTCGACGGCGCCGAGGCGTTGCTCAACCGCACGTGGCGCCCTGCGCTGTCCGTGACCGGCGCGGATGGCATCCCGGCGATCGCGAACGCCGGCAACGTGTTGCGCCCGCAGACGTCGCTCAAGCTGTCGCTGCGTCTGCCGCCGACGATCGACGGTGACCAGGCATCGCGCGCACTCAAGAACCTGCTCGAGGTCGATCCGCCGCACGGCGCAGTCGTGGGGCTCGAGAACGAAACCGGCGCGACCGGCTGGAATGCACCGCGGACGGCGCCGTGGCTCAGCCGGGCGATCGACGAAGCGTCGTCACGCTTCTACGACAAGCCCTCAGCTGCCATGGGGGAAGGCGGCACGATTCCTTTCATGGCCATGCTGGGCAAGCATTTTCCCGACGCCCAGTTCCTGATTACGGGCGTGTTGGGGCCGCATTCCAACGCGCACGGGCCCAACGAGTTCCTGCATGTGCCGTATGCGAAGAAACTCACCGCGTGCGTGGCGCACGTGCTCGCTGCGCACCGGTGAGGGCGTCGGCTACCTGGTCCACATGGCGAGCGTGCGATCGTACTCGCCGCTCGCCTTGGCCAGGTGCAGCCACTGATCGACCCAGGCCTTGAACACGACATCGCCCCGCGGCAACAGGTAGGCCATCTCGCCGTACTGCAACGGCTTGTCCGGATTGACCGCGCACAGGCCCGGCCGCAGCTTCTGCTGCGTAATGGTTTCGACCGATTCCGAGATCATCACGTCGGCATTGCCTTTCAGGATCTCGTCGAAAATGGCGGTGTTGTCGTTGAAGATGACGATCTTCGCCTGCTTGAAATTGGCGCGGGCGAATCGCTCGTTGCTGCCGCCCGGATTCTCGATCACCGTCACATTCGGTTTGTCGATATCGGCGACGGTCTGAAATTTCTTGACGTTCTCGCACTTGGTGATCGGCGCCTTGCCGTTGACCATGTAGGCCTCCGTGAAGAAGGCGCGCTTCTGCCGGTCGAGCGTCACCGAAATGCCGCCAACCCCGATGTCGCACTTGTCGATGAAGTCGTCCATCAGTTTGGGCCAGCTGGTCTTCACGAACTTGGCCTCGACGCCGAGCGCCTTCGCCATCGCTTGTGCGAGATCGACATCGAGGCCCTCGTAGGTGCCGTCGGCCTTGGCCAGGCTGAATGGCTTGTAATCTCCGGGCGTGCAGACCCGCAGAGCACCGCTTTTCTGAATCGCATCGAGGCGCGACTCCTGCGCCTGTGCCGCAAGGGCGATGACACCAAGCATGATGGATACCACGACACGACCGCGCATAATGCCTCCCGTGCGACAAGAACCGCTCGACAGGAACGATTTTAACTTTGAATCGAGTTGCCTCATCGCCGGCCGGGCGATATTACGCCAACGTGCCCCGACGCTCGGTTCGCGGAAGCAGCCGGCCCGGATTGGCGTATGCTCTATCTGGAATTTTTCGCCGGCACATCCCCCTTGGATCGGGCGGTGTTCGCCACCACATTCGGTGCCACGTACCAGAGGAAACCCGATGAAGCAAAAAACTGTCATGGTGTTTGCAGGCATTGCGGCACTGACGTTCACCCTCAACGGCGTCGCCGATGCCCGTCGCATGGGCGGCGGAGGTAGTCTGGGCGCGCAGCGCAGCATCGCGCCACAAAAAGCCGCTCCCCCGCCGGCGAGCCCCGCGGGCAACGCGACCTCGCAGTCGTCAGCACCGCCGTCGCAGCCGGCGTCCGCGACCGCGCCCAAGACGGCACCCGCCGCGACGCCGCCTCCCGCCCCGTCCGGCATGTCCCGCTGGCTTGGGCCGATTGCCGGGCTAGCCGCCGGGCTTGGGCTCGCTGCGCTCATGTCGCACCTTGGACTATCGGAAGGCTTCGGCACGATCCTGCTGCTCGGGCTGATTATCTTCGCCGGCGCCTATGCGCTGCGGATGTTCCTCGGTCGCCGTCAGGGGTCATCTTCGCCGATGCAATACGCGGGCGCGGCAACTGGGGCCAGCGACGTCAAGGCGACGACCTTCACACCGCTGCCATCGACCGCACCCAGCTGGCGCATTCCCTCGACGGCGGAACTCGCCGGGCAAGCCGCTTCAGAGCCCGTTGTGGAAGCGCGCAACCTCGATGTCGCGCGCAAAACGCTGCCGCAGGGTTTCGATGCCGCAGCGTTCGCCAAGGAAGCCAAACGACAATATATCCAGGTCCAACGGTCGTACGACGCTGCGGACCGGGTCGCTCTGTCGACCGTGATGACACCCGACATGGCACAGGAGGTCGGCCGCGAACTCGACAACCGTGGCGCCCATCAGCCGACGGAGATCGTCACGCTCGACGCGGAAGTGCTCGACGTGTCGACCGAAGACGACAAGCATTGGATCAGCGTGCGTTTCACGGGGCTCGTGAAGGAGGACGGCGAGCCGTTGGCGCACTCCATCGACGAAGTGTGGAATCTCACCAAGCCCGTCAAGGGTGGATCGGGCTGGCTGCTCGCGGGAATCTCGCAGTTGGCGTAACGGCAGACGCGCGATTGCGCCGGGCCAGGGCCGCGGCAGGGCGAGCGCTGCGAACGGGTTCTGAGCACTCCAGCCAACGTGGTCGACCGGTGCACCCCCTACGTCGAGGTCAGCGAAAACGCTTCCGCCAGCAATTCATAGGAGCGCCGCCGCGCCGCCGCGTCGAACGTCCATGTGACGATGACCAGTTCATCGAGCTCGAATCGCTGCGCTTCGTCGCGCAAGCGCTGGGCGACGTGTTCGCCGGTACCGACGAAGGCCTTGCGCCGCAACGCATCGATCCGTTCCATGTCCGCCGGTGCATAGTCGAACCCGGCTGCTTCTTCCGGCGAAACCAGCGGCAGGCGAATACCTTTTTCGAATCCCACGCGCCAGTATTCGCGCGACTTGAGCAGGCGCCGCGCTTCGTCGTCCATATCCGCGGCAAGTGCCCAGATGCAAATCGTTGCCATCGGACGAGGATGGCGGGGGCTTGGACGAAAATTCTCGCGATAAAGACGCAAGGCGTCTTCGCAACCCTTGCCATCGCTGAAGAAATAGGCGAACGCGTACGGCAGCCCGAAGTGCGCCGCGAGCTGGGCGCCGTAGTCGGAGCTGCCCAGGATCCACATTTCGGGCGCCGTCGGGCCCCGCGGGTGCGCGACGATCCGGGCAAACGGATGCTCCTCCTCCAGTGGCGCGCCTGACACCCAATGCATCAGGTCGAGCACCTGGCGTGGGAAATGCTCGGATGATCTTTCATCGGGATTGAGCGCCAGGGCGGTGATGCGATCGGAGCCCGGCGCGCGGCCCACCCCCAGGTCGATGCGGCCCGGCGCGATCCCTTCGAGCACGCGGAATTGCTCGGCCACCTTGAGCGACGAATAGTGCGGCAGCATGACGCCGGCGCTGCCGACCCGTATGGTTTTTGTCGTCGCGGCGATCGCCGCCATCAGCACTTCAGGCGCGGTCCCGACGATGCTGCCGCTGTTGTGGTGTTCCGAAACCCAGTAGCGGTGATAGCCAAGCGAATCGCACAAGCGCGCGAGTTCGAGCGTTTCGCGGATCGCCTCGGCTTCGGGTCGCCCCTTCGTGGCAGTGGATTGGTCGAGTACGGAGAGTTTCATGGGTGCGATCAGAGTCGTGGCAGCCAGGGAAATTATGCGCAGATGCAAGCATACCTCGGGGACCGCCTCGATCCGGCCAATCCGAATCGCGCGCCGTGTCGTTCGATTAGAATGGCGCCACGCAGCGCAAGCTACGATTCCGATGCGACTGCGCGACTGCATTTCCGGGGGACATTCGCGTGCCTGCATCCGCTCCTGCGCCGTTTCGCGGCATCTTTCCGATCGCGCCGACACCCTTCACGGATGCCGGCGATGTCGACCTCGACGGCCAGCGTCGCGTGCTGGACTGCATGGTCGATCAGGGCGTCGACGGCATCTGCATCCTTGCCAACTATTCCGAGCAATTTGTACTGACCGACGACGAGCGCGACAAGCTCGTCGATCTATGCCTCTCGCACGTCAACGGCCGCGTCCCGGTGATCGTGACGTGCAGCCATTTCAGCACGCAGATCGCGGTCGCGCGCGCACGCAAGGCGGCAAGCGCTGGCGCAGCGATGCTGATGCTGATGCCGCCCTATCACGGTGCGACGCTGCGCGCGGACGAAAACGGCGTGCTTGAACATTTCGCGCGAGTCGCAGACGCCGCGCGCATCCCGATCATGGTGCAGGACGCCCCGCTTTCCGGAGTGAACCTGCCGGTCCCGTTGCTGGTCCGGCTGGCGCGCGAGGTGCCGCTCGTCTGTTACCTGAAGGTCGAGGTAGCGGGCGCGGCGGCGAAGTTGCGCAGCCTCATCGAAGCTGGCGGCAGCGCCATTGTCGGCCCCTTCGACGGCGAGGAATCGATCACGCTGATGGCCGACCTGGACGCCGGTGCGACGGGAACCATGCCCAGCGCTCTGCTGCCGGACCTGATCAAGCCGGTGCTGGAACAGCATCGCGCCGGCCGGCGCAAGGACGCCGCTGCAACGTACGCCCGCATCCTTCCGCTGATCAACTTCGAAAACCGCCAATGCGGGTTGCGCGCCTGCAAAACCGTGATGGCAGCCGGCGGCGTGATCAAGAGCGAGGCCGTGCGGCATCCGCTGGAACGGCTCCATCCGGCCACGCGTGCGGGGTTGCTCGAACTTGCAGGCGAAGTCAATCCGCTCGCATTGCGCTGGGGACGGTAGCAACGGACGGCATCAGGGATGGCCAGCGGCGGGTCCGTTCCTACTTGTAGCCAAAAAGTCGTTGTAAACAACCCCACTGC
This sequence comes from uncultured beta proteobacterium, assembly GCA_963829375.1. GTDB lineage: Bacteria > Pseudomonadota > Gammaproteobacteria > Burkholderiales > Casimicrobiaceae > PALSA-1003. The sequence goes on from CAWHIS010000008.1 coordinate 39,787, forward strand.
CGACCTGTCGAAAGTCTTTACAGTGCCCCCGGTGATCAGGCGGTTCCGCTGGTAGCGGCTATTGTCTATCAATAGCTTATCGCGCCTGGTCCCTATCTTGCATTAGCAATGCCATCAGCATAGGTCAACCCTTTTGTACTGGAGAGGAATTAAATGGATCGTCTGAAGTCTGCCAAATTTGTTGCCACCTGTTTTGGGGCGCTAGCCTTCGCCGCGGCATTGCAGGCGAATGCCAACGTGATTACGTTCGTCACTCCAGCCGGGTCCACGACAGGTGGTGGGCCGGTTAACGCGAGCGCAACGATCACCACTGGCGCCGGCACCGTCTCGATCGTCCTGACGGACCTGCAAGCCAATCCGACTGACGTGGCCCAAATTATCAGCGATTTCGATTTCACGCTGAGTGGTGGGCAAACTTCAGGGACTTTGACGAGTAGCTCGGGGCAGCAGATCAGCATCGCTGGAAATGGAACTACGACGCTTGGATCGACTGGATCTACGGGATGGGGGCTGAACAATAACGTCTCAGGCGGCCTGCAACTGGACGCGTTGGGGTTCATTGGCCCCGCCGGCCTGATTATTGGCCCCCCGGGCGCTGGCGGTGTCTATACGAACGCGAACGGCTCCATCGCAGGCAACGGCCCTTTTGGAGCGGCCGCGTTCGCTTGACGGCAGACTTCGCCTGCAAGGTGGGGCAGGCG
>CAWHIS010000009.1:0-201071 GCA_963829375.1 uncultured beta proteobacterium
TCCACAGCCGGAGTGACTGCTTCCAAGAAGCGCTTATGGCCGCACAGGGTCGATAGTTCGCATTCCCCGAGCGGCGGCGTACGGCTCGTTACCGTCTGAAGCGGCTGGTCAGTTAGCGTCGGCCGACGGCAGCCCATGGCCCGCGTCCGGCCATTCGCGTCGGGTTTCGATATTATTTTGTTGCCGTGCATGCGTGACGGCGTACTTGCATCACGACTCTGAACTTGGCTGGCAGTTTCGTTCCATTGGCTTTCGCCAACTCCAAAGCAATCTTCTCGAGTAGATCGAAGCGTTCATCTGCAAGGATGTGAGCCCATCGGCTCAACTCTTGCTCGATGTCTTTTTGATGCTTCACATTGCCCATGTCGAGCCCGACCTGTCGGAACTCGTCGACCTCCTGCGGTGTAAATCGCACCGAGCTGCCCAGTCGAATCATGGAGCGGAGTGTAGCGTGGAGCGCCTTCCGGCGGCCGTACTGGCTGGTGCGCGTTTGGTGCAATCCGTCGATCCGGTCACGGAATAGGCGGACCGGGCGATCCACCCTACCTGTCGAGTTAAGGCATCAGTTTTGCGCGGCTTTTCGGGTTGTCAGCCGCGATCGAGCGCGGCACCATGGGGCCGTGCTAATGCCGAAAGCCCCCCTCTTTTGGCGCCATTTCGACTGGAAGCCAATCTGAGATGGTGGGACCATCGATCTCAACGTTTGTGCAGGTAGCTTGCCATCCCTGGTTGCCCATCGCGGGCACGAAGGCAAGCACGTTAGCTGGCCGCGTAGAAGTAGGCAAGCAGCAGACAGTTGGGTCTTCAGACCCGTAGAGCACGAAGTAAGCCCGTATCGCTTCGTGCGCGCCGTCAAGGCGTTTCGGGAGGAAGTAACGCGCGTGGGTGAGCCCGTAAGACTGCGCGGGCGTCGCAAGACGCGGGGCAAGTGCAGCAATGGCCGTCCCCAAGACGGTCGGAGAGAAACGTCGCCGTCCTTGACGGTGGTGTAAGTCAGTGTCGGTCGCCCTTGCGGCGACCTGTCAGGAGACATCCCGCGAGGGGTGGCCAGGTGTTCATGCTTGATGTGAGCGCCTGGTTCTTCAAGAGAGACCAGGCAACGTTGTCAGTTGCCTCGGTCGCGGACGCGAAAGCGTTCTAAGCGACGTAGCGGTCCTGCGCTTGACGCGGGATCGATACGTCTAGGTGCAACCTCAGAGTAGCGGGAGCGGCGCGACTGTTCGTGCGCGTGCTGTTTCGCGCGTCCCCGTCGAAACGACGGGGACCATCGCGCCACCCGCGGCATTGAGCGTTGCCACCTGAGCCGCCGGGCGCCTGCAGAACAACGCAGGCGTCGCCGGCCTTCATCCGAGCCCCACCCCGAGATCGCCGCCTACCGGCGGTGTGTGCGCGAAGGCCTTCGCGCCGCGAGTGTGCCGCGAGCCATCGAGCTCGCCCACACGATGTGGCGTGAGGCCGTAGCGCGCACGCATGGCGCTTCGCGCGCGTCGGCACTAGTCCACTAGTGACGTACGCGCGCATACCACGATCGGCGCGGCTTTCAAGGGCGTCCGCTTCGCATGATCGAGGGCTCCAAACCACGTGATGGCCTCCTGAAGGCCATCACGTCTTCGTACCGCGACGGGTGCAACGCCCGTCGCCGAATGATCCGCGTAACGGATCGCAAGGTCGCGCCTTAACGGCGCTCCGTCGGGTCTTGGGTGAATGACTCGTCAGCTCTGCAGGGAGCGCAACGCTCCTCGCCGAATGATTCCCGTAAGGGATCAAACAGCCGCGCCTTAACGGCGCTCCTTGAGTCCTGGGTTAATGACTCTCGCGCTTGGGCAGTTCCCACAGGAACGCCATCGCGAGGCCGAGTAAGCGCCGTGCGGCGCTGGCGAGCAGCACAACAACCGCACACAACGGGAGTGGTGTCCCGTGCTCAGAACTTCCCCCTGCGGCCGCTAATGGCGCCCCAGGCGAGCAGAAACACTTACCAGACGTGAACACACCAGGCAGCAAGAAGGAAGCGTTCTACGCCGATTCTGGCGGTTTGAGTAAAGGAATTTGAACGGAGGTCCCGATGCGCGATTTGAACTACGACTTGAAGCAGCTCTGCCGGCATAACCGCGACGGCAGCTATGCCACCCAAGCGGATCGGGAGCACATCCTCGATCTCATCGCCGACCAGCTCCAGGAGCTGGGCTTCCGCCATATGAACGCCCACAGCCTGAAGCCCAAGCACGTCGAGAAGCTGGTCGAGCGCTGGCTTGCCGAGGAGCTATCGCCTGGGACCATCAAGAACCGGATGTCGGCCCTTAGGTGGTGGGCCGAGAAGATCGGCAAGGAAAACATCATCGCCCGTACCAATGCCGCCTACGGCATCCCGGATCGGGCTTATGTCACCAACATCAGCAAAGGAAAGGAACTCGATATGGACAAGCTCAAGCAAATCCCGGATCTGTTCATTCATATGTCGCTGTGCCTACAGGCCCTGTTTGGCCTGATCATCACGCGTGAGACCCGAGTTGTAGGGCCCCCACGCATCGGCTATCCGATTGCCGCGACTCCAAATGTCCTACGGTGAGTTCAGACGTCGCCGATAGTCCCGACCCAGCGGCGGTGACATGATGTTCTAACCTCGAATGTAAAGAACCTTTAATGTCGAGGGGGACCGATCTGGTGATTCGCAGGAAATAAAGCGAGCATTCTGGTCCAACCAAGGCACATGCCTCAACCTCGGCTCGCTCCCGTCAAACATTTGCGCCGTTGGGTGTTGCTGCCTATGTTGGCGCTTCTTGGTTTCCCGCCTGTTGTTTTCGGAAATTCCACTGTCGACCAATCGTTTACAGCTGGCAACAATCTCACAACAGTAATCAACGATTGCTGCGCTTATGTTGCGCAAACGTACACTGCGGGGATCACAGGAACCCTCAACTCCATCAGGATTGACACCAGGACGCACGGATTCGCTGATCCGCTCTCGCTCGATATTCAGGCACGTTCTGTCAGTGGTGGTCTTCCCACTTCAACGATTCTTGGGGATGCGTTTTTTTCGGGAACCCCCAACTTCGCGGATGTAATCTCTTTTGCTTCGGAGCACGTTCCTCAACTCGCCGGTGAACAGTATGCACTCGTGGTTCACTATATCGATGCGCCACCGCCTGGACATCCCGAAGGCCGTTGGGACGGGGCAGTTGGAGATTTGTATCCGGATGGGGCTGATCTTCTTAGCTTCGACGGTGGCTTATCATGGGTGGGCATTGCAGACGGGTTTGATTCACATTTTGTAACTATGGTAGATACCGCCGCCATTCCGGAACCGTCCACCTCTTCGCTAGCCCTCGCTGGTGTTTTGGGTGCAATCATCCTGCGTCGACGGGCTAAGAAAGCAAAGCTGATAAACGCGGCCATTGCAACAGTTGGCCGCGGGAACCCATAAGCCGCGCGGGAGAGTGGGCCGATGTCATCATCGACATCGGGAGTCGCGCTGCCCGGCGGTGCGGCGAGCAGCATCGCCAACGACTCGAACAGCAACACGTTCGGCTACGCCTTCGGCGGCCGTGCCGGTTTCGCTGGCGATTCTGGCGAGCTGATATCGGCGGTGGCGACAGCAAATTGTAAGCGGGCCACGCTAATCTACGAAGATCCTGAACGGAGGCAAGCGCAAGACGTAAGAATCTAGGAAAGGGCAACAGCTACCGCACAATCTGGCGGCACCTCGTGGCGTTTTGTCACGAGATGAACCTGGGAGATGACTACTCAGAGGAGTTAGCGGCACAGTTTTGCAACACGTATCAGATGCGTGAGGGCGAATGCCCCAAACCAAGCGAGGGGTGGCGACGGCATGTCGTGTTCGGCCTTAAGGTGCTGCGAGACTTTGCGCGTGACGGGTGCATTGAGCGCACCGTTACCGATATGCAAAAGATCCAAGTCCCGGCGCTCATGAAGAAGCCAGTGCGTGACTACGAACAGTACTGCCGAGATCGTCTTCATCTTCGGCCGACGACCCTTCGCGAACGGATGCGAGAGATTGCAATATTCGCGGATTTCCTGGGATCCAAGAACATTACGCTCTTCGATCAGCTGCAGCCGGCCGATGTCTCCGCATTCGTTACCTCACTACATCGTCTAGCAGCTAAGACCGTCTCGCGGATCGTCTCGGATGTGCGCGGCTTTCTGCAGTTTCTTCTGCTGCGAGGAATCCTGCAGCGGGATCTCAGCCGCGTGTTGCCGACGATTCGCGTCCCGCGGGATGCCACCATTCCATCAGTCTGGGACCCGGAGCTCGTGGTCAGGCTGCTCAATGTCGTTGATCGCAGCTCGCCCAAAGGCAAGCGCGATTACGCGATCCTCTTGCTTGCACGTCGCCTGGGAATGCGATTGGGAGACATTCGAACGCTGACGCTCGATGATCTGAAGTGGGAAGCGGCCACCATAGAGATTACGCAATCGAAGACCCTCGCACCGCTCTGTCTGCCCTTAACGGAAGAAGTCGGCGAAGCACTGATTGACTATTTGAAATCGGGCCGTCCTCAAACGGATCACCGTGAGGTGTTCCTCACATTGACGCCGCCTTTTTTGCCCTACGCTGACACTGACAACCTCCATCGCATCGTCAAGCATTGGAAGGACCTTGCCGGCATCCACTTCCGGACCAAACAACGCCACGGTTTGCACTCGCTACGCCATACGCTGGCAACACAACTGCTCCGCGAGCAGACGCCATTTCACGTTATCTCCGAGATCCTGGGGCATGCGACGACGGCATCGACGTTGATCTACGCCAAGACCGACGTGGAAGCCCTGCGCACTGCCGCGTTGAACACCGAGGAGGTGCGCCATGTCGAGTAGAGAGTTCAAGGGGCGGTTCCGAAGTCCTGTCGCCTCACTCATGGAACAGTTCGTCCAGGAGAAACAGGCCTGTGGTTACCAATATGGTGAGGAAGCCCACTTGTTGGCGCGCTTTGATCGTTTCCTATGCGACGAAGCGCTAGCGCAGTGCCAGCTACCCCGCTCGATCAGCCGCAAGTGGCTCGCCAAACAACCCCACGAGAGCGTATCCACCCACCATCACCGCATCTGCGCCGTTCGTCAATTCGCCCTGTACATGTGCCGGCTGGGATATCCCGCCGATGTGCCGGATCGATCGCTGACGGCAAAGCGCGCTGACAGTTTCTCACCACGCATCCTGACCCACGCGGAGATTCAGCAGCTGTTGCATGCGGTCGATCAACTCACGCCGACGGCGCGAGCGCCGCTGCGTCACATCATCATGCCGGAAGTATTCCGATTGCTGTATGGCTGCGGCTTGCGGCTCGGCGAGGTGTTGCACCTGCGTGTGGCCGATGTTGACCTTGACCAAGGGGTTCTGACGGTACGTGAGGCCAAATTTGGCAAGGATCGCCTGGTGCCTCCGGCGTTGCCGTTGGTGCAGCGCCTGCAAAAGTATGCGGCGGGTATGGAAGATCGTTCATCCGATGCGTACTTCTTCCCATCGCCGTCTGGCGGCCCGTGCAGCCTCTCAGCAGTCTATTGGCTATACCGGGAACTGCTACTCCGGTGCGGAATCCCGCATGCCGGTCGGGGCAAGGGGCCGCGCGTCCACGATCTTCGTCACACGATGGCCGTCCATACCCTGCTGCGCTGGTTACGCGAGGGTGCCGACCTCGCTGCCAAGCTGCCGGTGCTGGCGACCTACTTGGGCCATCAGTCTCTGGCCGGAACGCACATCTATTTGCATCTGACGGCGGAGCTGTTTCCGGAAATCAGCGTGCGAGCTAACGCCGCCTTCGGTGATGTCATCCCGCGGAGGCTCGAGTCATGAAACCGACCGACTTCTCCGTGCACGTGACCAGATTCTTAACGCATTACCTGGCCGCCCAGCGCAATCTTAGCCCCAACACCATCCAGGCCTATCGCGACGTGTTCACGCTGCTGCTGCGGTTCTGTCGCGATGTACGCGGTATCGCCTTGGAACGCCTATCTCTGGCACAAATCGATGCCTCCCTGGTGGAGGCGTTCCTCGATCATCTGGCCAATGATCGGCATGTCTCGATCAGCACGCAAAATCATCGCCTCGCGACGTTGCACGCGTTCTTCCGCTATGTGCAGTCGGAAGTTCCGGAGCGCTTGCTGCAGAGCCAGCAGATTCTCGCCATTCCCTTGCGGCGACATGCGCGGCCGAGTGTCGGCTACCTCTCCAAAGAGTACCTCGCGCAGGTCCTCGCCCAACCGGATCTGCGTACGCGCGCGGGCCGCAGAGATGCGGTCCTGTTGAGCGTGCTCTACGACACCGGCGCTCGGGTGCAGGAGTTGATCGACCTCGCCGCCGGCGATGTGCGCCTCGATCCACCGCCACAGGTGCGGCTCATGGGCAAGGGGCGGAAGGTGCGCGCCGTGCCCCTCATGGACGCGACGGCCCAGCTCCTGCGCGATCATCGACGCGACAACAACCTCGATCGCCCTGAACACGCGGACAAACCGCTCTTCCAAAACCGACAGGGCGCACGGTTATCGCGCTCGGGTGTGCGTTATCTCCTGCAAAAGTATGTACAGCCAGTACGGCGCGATCACCCCGGCTTCACGCAGCCGGTGAGTCCTCACAGCTTGCGCCACACGAAGGGAATGCATCTCCTGCAGAGTGGCGTCCCGCTCGAGATCATCCGCGACTTCTTAGGGCATGTGGATGTGAAGACGACCGAGATTTATGCCCGCGCAAATCTTGAGATGAAACGAAAGGCACTCGAGAAAGCTGCTGACGTTACACCCCTTCCGAAGATCCCATCCTGGAATCAGAACAAGACGCTGCTCGAATGGCTGCACTCGCTTTAATCGCGCGGAGGTCACGCATGCCGTTTGTTAACCGTGGGCCTCCACATCCGGCCCAATATTATGTTGAGTACCAGCGACTGGTCCCCTTTTGCTATCAAAGAGCTGGGCCTGTTACTGCACATAAAAACTTACAGCCGACAATAGAGCAAATGTGCTGCAGCACATTTCCTCTACTTGAAGGTGGCGACCACCACGGTGTGCGCGACCACCAGTCCCTTCGACTTGTTGCCCCGGCCCGTACCCACGCCACCTCCACCCACCCCGCCGGCCTATTTCTGATCGCCGGCGGTGGCCGCCGCGCCTCTCGAAGTGGCGGATATCTTCCGCCACTCCGGGCCCGCTTATCGGCAGACGCATGCGACGTCGCTCTGCCGCGGGCAGTTGCGCGCCATGAGCGCCATCGAACGCTGTCGCACCGCCGCCCTCGGCGGCCATGTCGAGCAGTGCGACGGCTGCGGCCATCAGCGCATCACCTATAACAGCTGTCGCCATCGTACCTGCCCCAAGTGCCAGTCCCTCGCCCGCGCGCAGTGGCTCGAAGATCGCCAGGCCGAGTTGCTCACCGGGGTCGATTACTTCCACGTCGTCTTTACCGTGCCCGAGCCGATCGCGGCCATCGCCTTCCAGAACAAAACCACCCTCTACGATCTGCTCTTCCACGCCAGCGCTGAGACCTTGCGCACCATCGCTGCCGATCCCCAACACTTGGGTGCTGAGATCGGCTTCATCGCCATCCTGCACACCTAATGGAATGGACGCCCCCTTTCTCAACCGGCATCGAGGTGCCAAAGTGGAGGTGCAACCCAACCACTTCTGAGAGGGAGCGTCCGCATGAAGATTACGACGATTGGAATCGATTTGGCAAAGACGGTGTTTCAGGTGCATGGAGTCGATGAGCGTGGCAAGGCGGTGTTGCGCAAGCAGCTCAGGCGCAAGGACCTGTTGAGCTTCTTCGCCAATCTCGAGCCCTGCCTGATCGGCATGGAAGCCTGCGGGAGCGCACATTACTGGGCGCGGAAGCTCTCGGAGTTCGGTCACACAGTGCGCCTGATGGCTCCGCAGTTCGTGAAGCCGTACGTGAAGACGAACAAGAGCGACCGCAACGACGCCGAGGCGATCTGTGAAGCGGTGGGGCGGCCGAATATGAGGTTTGTGTCGGTGAAGACGGCGCCAATGCAGGCGGTACTGGCGCTGCACCGAGCGCGCCAGGGATTCGTCAAGGCACGCACTGCGCAAGGCAACCAGATTCGCGGCTTGCTCGCCGAGTTCGGGATCGTGATCCCCAAGGGCATCGGTCACATCAGCAAGCGCTTGCCGGAGATCCTGGAAGACGGCGAGAACGGACTGCCGGGAATGATGCGCGAGTTGCTGCAGCGGCTGGGTGAGAATCTCAAGGACATGGATAGGCAAGTCGGGGAGCTGGAGCGCCAGATCATACTGTGGCACCGGGAGCACGAGGCGAGCCGCAAGCTCGAGGCGATTGTCGGCGTCGGCCCGATCACCGCGAGCGCCATGGTGGCGACGCTGGGCGATGCGAAGAGCTTCAAGAATGCGCGGCAAGTACCGGCGTGGCTGGGCATGGTACCGCGCCACGAGGGCACTGGGGGCAATGTGAAGCTGGGCAGTATCAGCAAGCGCGGTGATGTGTATCTGCGCACACTGCTAATCCACGGCGCCCGCGCCGTGGTCGCGCACAGTGAGCGCAAACCCGATCAGGCCGATGCATGGTTGAAGAAGCTGTTGGCCCGGCGCAATAAGAACGTTGCTACGGTGGCGCTGGCGGCGAAGAACGCGCGCATCGCCTGGGCGCTGCTAGCGCACGGGCGCAGCTACCAGCACGATTACGTTGCGACACGGAAGGCCGCGTGATCGCGGTCGGTTGAAAGTGAACGAGCGAACTGTTTAGGAGAGGAGGACTTCCGCCGATTGCTCAGGCAATCATGAGGTGATGGCAAGACAGGTAAGACCGTGACGGGGTAAGCCTCCGAGCCCCCAGTGCACTTCGAGTGCGAACACTTGATCAGGCCCCCGTCAGCCGATTCCATCAGGGACCGAGGCATAAGCCTCATAGCAAAGTCCGGATCTATGGCTGCAATCTTAACCGTCTCGCCGTCATTGAGTGATCGCTTGACAAACCGGGGGCGTCCATCTATGGGGACAGCAGCTACTGCATCATCCCCATGTGCACTGTGTGGTGCCGGGCGGGGGCCTCGCCCGCGATGGCGAGCACTGGATCGCGTGCCGCCCTGGCTTCTTCTTGCCGGTTCGGGTACTGTCCCGGCTCTTCCGCCGGCTCTTCCTCGAACAGTTGCACCGCGCGTTCCGGGCCGGTGCGCTGCGCTTCTATGCTCAGCTCGAACCTTTGCGCGACGCCCGCGCCTTCGCCGCCTATCTTGCTCCTGCCGCGCAGGCCGAGTGGGTGGTGTATGCCAAGCCGCCCTTCGGCGGCGCCCACCACGTGCTCGACTATCTTGCCCGCTACACCCATCGCGTGGCGATCTCCAACAACCGCCTGCTCAGTTTCAGCGATGACCGCGTCACGTTCCTGTGGAAGGACTACCAACACGGTGCGGCCAAAAAGATCATGACGCTCGCCGCCGATGAATTCATTCGCCGCTTCCTCTTGCACGTTCCCCCGGAAGGGTTTCAGCACATCCGCCATTACGGCTTTCTGGCCAACCGGTACCGCGAGACCAAACTCGCTCGCTGCCGCCAGCTGCTGCAGCTGCCCCCACCGATCGTCGAGCCATCCGAGGACTATCGCGATCAGTACCAGAAGCTCACCGGCCAATCCTTACGCGACTGCCCGCTCTGCGGCAACGGGACACATGCTGGTGATCAACACCTTCCCGGTCGCGTCCCTTGCACGCGCACGCCCACCCGATACTTCGTAATGCTCTGCTCCCTGTCCCATCGACGTCTGCCATCCTCCGCCGCGTTTCCGCCGGACCCGGCCGCACTGCGCGCCTTGCCGCCGTTCAACAAGACCGCGCCTATTGCGGCAACCCAGTGCACCCTAAACCCCAGCGCCAACCGCGATCCTCAGCCCCTTCACCGCCGTCACATCGTCTGCGCATCACCAACGCACCTCGCGACGATCCCCATTCGCCCGCTTGCCCAGATTCAATGCCCATAGCTCCACCACCTGTGGAGCGGCTTAGTACACGCGAGCTTTAGCTCACCGTCGCGGCGGTCGGCCACTGTGGCCATCGTCGAGCATCACGCGCCGCGCCGCCGAGCTAAAAATCCTCTGCTCTATGCAAATCTCTCCATAGCGGCCAAAAGCAGCCGGTCGAGGGCGTCGCCCAATTCGCCCAAGAGCGGCCCTCTGCGATTGTTGTTCAGTCTATATGTGCAGCATCGTATTCCACCAGAGGTGTAATTCATCGCGCCCGGTGAATGTGCCGTTGCCAATGGCAGGAATGGGCGTAAGCTAACCGTGGCGTTGTCTGCCAACGCTAAGCGCTCGTTTACCGACCGGGGGTGACGATATGCATCGATTCTTGTTTGTCTTGGCAACGTTTCTCACCGGCGCTACAACTGCGGCAGCTCTTCCGTTGGCAACTGGATTGACACTGTGTGTCGGGTTCACTTCGGTGCAAATGACTACGACCGTTCCATCCAGTTGCGAGCTCGACGGGGCAAGTACCTCTATTGAAACGGCTCCGTTTGTCGTGCTGACAGCACTCGCTACTGCGCCTCCGGGCGGAGCGCCGTTCGATGCCATAAGCAGCCTCACGTATTACTTCGAGGTTGTGGGTGGTCATACGGGCGATCACGTACCGCTGCTGATCGCAACTACGCTGGAAACCGCTGCGGCCCCCCACAGTTTTGCGGCCGCATTGATGAACGTGACTACGACGCTAGGTACTTCGCTCACCCGTGCGTGCACCGATCCAGCTTCTTGCGCAGCGACAGGTTTCGATGGAACGGTAAGCCTCATGGCAGTTTCTGGCGAAACTGACACGGTGGAGCTTACGATTCAAGCTGCGAATACAGCCTTTTTCTCGGGCACTGCCAGCGCGTTTGCAGATCCTCATATTTTTGTCGATCCCAGCTTTGTAGGGGCGGGCAATTACAGCGTTGTGGTCAGCGCCAATGTCGGAAACGGTCTTAGTTCCGTTCCGGAGCCTGCGACCCTCGCGTTGCTCGGCGTCTGCCTATTAGGTCTCCCGATAGCGCGGACTCGCAGCGCAAGGGTGCTAACTGAGATACCGGCATTCAAGCTGTGAGTCCAACGGGCTTTGCCCGCGTTGCGCCGCATTGCCTCGCCAAGAATGCCCCTCCAAGATCACGTCACAGTGCGGGAACTCCACCTTCATCCATGCGGGAGCAGAGGCGAACTTGAGATACGCCGTCCGACCGGGCGGCGCCTTGATCGCCCAGGCCATGAAGGCGGACTCAGTGACCCGATGCTCTCCCGGAGTGCTGGAGCGCGTGCGCTGGGCGTCGATACGATACTTCAGAAGAACATCCCGGCTAATAGCTTTTTGATCGAGCGCGCCGCCTCTTAACTGCTGCTGCGATGTCTTCCGCCCATGCGGAACGTTGAGGATTCGCTTTGGGTTTTCTCGACCGACCGCAATAGGTGGACCTAGTGCTGCTGCGAGGTAGGAGGTCAGACAAGTAAGATGGGTCGGCGATTCTTAGAGACTTGTCATTGCATTTGACGCCCCACACCAATCAGCACCTACAGGAGTGCATATGCGCGGAATCTTCGAACTATTAAAAGGCAAGAGTGGCCAAGTCCACTTCAACCTGCTCGCATCCAATCGGCGAGTGGTATTGACGAGCGAGGCTTACAAGCGCAAGCAGTCTGCGATAAATGGAATCGCCTCAGTCAAGAAGAATGCGAAGATGCGCGCAAACTTCGAGAAGCGCACCGCGAAGAACGGCAAACACTACTTCGTCCTCCTAGCGCATAACGGCGAGATCGTGGGACAAAGCCAGATGTACGCGCATGCCTCCAGCGCCTACCTTGGGATTCGCTCGGTCATGAACAATGCGCCTGCCGCGAAGGTCAGTGATCTAACGAGCAGTTAGACGCGCTCAGCGTCGAAGCGAACGGGCGGAGGGACCGACCGGACTCGGCCCATAGCTGCCGTTCAGCGAAGCTACCGACAGCGGACGTTCGATTGCGCTAAAGATGGCTGACTGTGGCCGCCGCGGCCAAGCGCTTTCCGCCAAACGTCACGTGATGTGGATCAGAGCCGTCCATTGTGGGGCCACTCGATGTTCCCTATGATGCAAGTGGATGTAGCGCTCACAGGATGGAGCCTTGGCGCGACCAACGGCGACTGGCAGCGACACGTGGAAGTTGCAGGGCGCTCCCGTTCGTCGACCTCGGCCTGCAAGTATCGCAGCATCGTGCTCCCACGAGGCGTAACATGCGGGCATCTTGCGTGGGGAGGGAACCTCATGCTGTATTCAACCAATGCCAACGAGTCTGCTAGCGCAATGGCTCGCCACACCTCAGCAGGTGTGTCAGCGATTCTCATCGCGCACACAATCCTCGGCTGCGCTGCTCCTAATTCGGGTCCAAGCAACGCATTATCCGCCAGCTCGCGCGAAGACATCTACGTGCTGCGTAGCGTGCGCGAGGAGCGAAATTCGAAGTCAAATTGGTGCACTCCTGAACGTACAGGCTTCACGCCGTTCAACAGCGGCTTCAATTTGGAGGATCGCTACACGATGTGGTCAGTGGTCGTGCGCAGCAACGACGGTCGGATTGCTGACGCCAAAGCCCACATAGCGGGGGAGTTGCATGCCTGCTTCGGCGCGACCGCCGACCCAAAGGTAATCAGCTTCTTTACGGAGGGAAGAATTGCGGAGCTCCCATTAAGCGGGAGAGGCGATTGCCTAGTCGCTCGATCTGATTTTCCGGAGAAGGGGATTACGACTTTTCGGTGCTACCTAGAACTAGGCGGACTGCCCGACCCGTACGTCGGCGGGTCCCTTGCAACGAACACGATTACCACGAAGGCAGTGCTTGGCGCCGAGACGGATCCGCCTGGGTATACGCAATTTTCCATCGCCACAATTCGACTCTGGCGCAGCCGCTAAAGTCAGCGCACGCACGAACGGCGTCGCCCGCATTTGGCTGCACGGATGCCCCATGGAGTTCACGCCATCTGCTTTTGCAATTAAGTTGCACGGCGGGAAAGGGTTTACCTTGAGCTTGGGCCGCTTTGCATGGCGTTTTGCATTGACCTCCGACACGCCGGCCACGCTGCGGCGCATGATGCTACTGCACCACGCTACCGTCTCAGATCGGGCCAACAGCCGCGGTATCATGAAGTTGCCGACAGCGGTCGTTCGGTGGCGTTGTCGCCCGCGTCTTGGTCACTCAGCCCATATCGCACCGCCTCGTCCAGACTCATCGCGCGACCCTCCTGCCACGCGCGGTCGAAACCCGCGTCGTCGCCGAGTGTTTGACGGGCCGCGGCGACCAGGTGCTCAAGAGCCAGCCGTTCGACCGGCATGATCGGGGCGCCGATCTCCTCTCGCAGTCGCTGCGCTGCGGCACAGATTCGAGCCGCCCGGTCGGGGCGACCCAGAGCGAGCGCGACATGGGCGAGTCCGTCCAGCGCTCCCGCGATTCCGGGTTGGTCGCCGACTTCCCGTCGAAGCGCCAGGCTCTCTTGGTAATGCGCGCTGGCGAGAGCAGGGTCTCCCTGGGCCGCGGCGACGTTACCCAGGCCAGCCATCGCTGCAGCCATCCCCTGTCGGTCGCCGGTCACCCGGAAATCGGCCAGGCATTGTTCGTGCATCGCTTGGGCAACGGAATAATCGCCCTCGATGAAGGCCACCTTCGCCAAGCCGTGGCGCGCGCTAGCCTTGCCGACCCGGTCACCAGACTCGTACAAGGTGAGGGCTTCCTCAAGCAGCGCCCGTGCAGCCGCAAGATTGCCTTCCGCGTAGGCGGTCGTGCCCAGGTTGTCCAGGGCCAGGGCAATACCGCGCCGGTCGTCCAGTACTCGCCAAAGCTTGAGGGCCTCCTCAAGCAGCGCCCGAGCTAGTGGATAGGCGCCCTGGGTGCCGGTGAGGACGCCCAAGGCGTTGAGTGAGTCGGCCGTGCCGCGGCGGTCGCCCAGTTCCCGGAAGGTAGTCAGGGCCTCTTCCAGCAGCGCCCGGGCTGTCGCAAAATCCGCGAGCGCCCATGCTAGTCCTCCGGCCCCGCGAATCGCTTTTGCGCGCACCGCCGGAGCTTCGCCGCGCGGCACCGCAGCGAGCAGTCCGGAGATCCAGGTGCGCCCTTCGCCGAAATATCCTCGCAGCCACCAGAAGCGATGGACCGCGCCGGCCAGACGCAATCCGGCCACGCCATCGCCAGCGGTCGTGTTCGCCCACGTCAGAGCCGACCGCAGGTTGTCGTGCTCGACTTCGAGCCGCTCGAGCCACGCTTGCTGCTCACTGCCCACGATTTGCGGCTCCGCCTCCTCGGCAAGCGCCGCGAAGTGCGAGAGATGCCGCTCCTTCACCCGCGCTTCTTCGCCCCCTTCCCGCAACCGCTCCGCCGCATAGGCGCGTACCGTCTCCAACAGACGGTAGCGGGTTGCGCCGTCGCGCTCCTCGGCCAGCACGAGGCTCTTGTCGGCAAGCGAGGCGAGCAGGTCGAGCACCTCGCCATCGTCGACGCCGTCGCCAGCACAAACCCGCTCCGCCGCGGCCAGCGTCCAGCCGCCCGCGAACACCGCGAGCCGGGACAGCAGTGCCTGTTCGGCCGGGCCGAGCAGGTCATGGCTCCAATCGATCAGTCCACGCAAGGTCTGGTGACGCGGCAACGTAGTGCGCGATCCACCGGTCAGCAGGCGGAAGCGCTGGTCGAGCCTTTCGTTCACCTCGGCCACTGAAAGTGAGCGCAGGCGCGCCGCCGCCAACTCGAGCGCCAGCGGCATGCCATCGAGCCGATGGCAGATGCTGGCGACCGCGACCGCGTTCGCGGCATCGACCTGGAACGACGGCTTCACTGCCTGCGCGCGCTCGATGAACAATTGCACGGCGGGGTATGCGGTCAACGACTGCGAGCTGAACGGTTCCTTCAGGTCGGGGGTCGCCAGCGACGGTACGCGGTAGGTTAACTCTCCCGCGACGCGTAGCGCCTCGCGGCTGGTAGCTAGAACGCGGACATTGGCACAGCGGGCAAGCAGGACCTGGCAAAGTCGCGCCGTTGGTTCGACCAGGTGCTCGCAGTTGTCCAGGAGCAGCAACATCGCTTTGCGTTGCACGCTTCTGGCCAACGTATCTGCGAGTGATTCCCCTTGCTGCTCCTTGAGCCCGAGTACCGTCGCTACCGCTTGCGGGACGAGGCGTGCGTCGGCAAGGGAGGCAAGCTCTACCAACGCGATGCCGTCGGCAAACTCGGCACCGAGATCGGCGCCTACCTTCAAGGCGAGCCGCGTCTTGCCGGCGCCGCCGGCGCCGATGAGGGTCAACAGCCGCGCGGACCGGAGCAGGGCCTTCACCTGCGCGGTATCCTTCTCGCGGCCGATCAAACGCGTCAGTTGCTGCGGCAGTTCGAGGCGATGTACGAGGCGATCGGTTGCAGCAGAAGGTTCGAAGCACGTAGTCTGCGCGGTGAAGCAGTAGCCCCGGCCGGGGATGGTTTCGATTGCGGCCGCACCCAGGGCCTTGCGCAGCGAAGAAATCTGGACCTGGAGATTGTTCTCCTCCACCACCAACCCCGGCCACACGCGCTCCAGTAGCGCGTCCTTGGTCAAGAGCTCGCCCGGCCTCTCGACCAGCGTGACCAGAAGGTCGAACGCGCGCGCTCCAAGGTCGACCGGTTGCCCGTCGGCGAGCAGCTGCCTCGTTGCCGGCTGAAGTTCAAAACGCCCGAAGCAATACTTAGCGATCACTAGGGTTTGGCAGGCAAGGTTGGGGCGCCAGGAAGCTCCACAGATCTGCTCCAACCGCCATGATTTCAGAACGTTTCAGGTTCGTAAAGGACGGGAAGGGCGGGACGAGCGGAGAGTACGTCTCAGCGACGATTGCCTCAACAACGCGGTTCAATCGCAGGAAATGCCGGCCGCCGGATCGTCGTCACGTCAAAACCATCAGACGAGGAGACGCAAATGACTACGCAGAAACTGTTAGTGATGTTGATGTCTGTGGCGGTCGCGCTACCAGTGCATGCCCAGGTAGATGGTGCGATCGAGCCGAATGCAGGGACCTGGCGGACCTGGGTGATCTCTTCAGGTCGGGATTACCGCGTACCACCGCCGCCGGGAGCGGCGGAGACACGGGCGGAACTGCGCGCACTCGCGGATTTGATCAGCCACAACGATACGCAAGCCCAGCAGCAGATTGCGCTCTGGGATGCCGGCGCACCCGCCTATCGCTGGATAGACTTGCTCAACGCACGGACGCTTGCGGGCACGCCGACGGCAACCAACGGAAGAACGGGTGTGTATACGTACGTTGCGCTTGCAATGCATGACGCGACGATTGCGACGTGGGAATCGAAATACGCGTACAACCGGCAGCGGCCGAGCGAGCGCGATCATAGACTGGCGACGGCTTTGCCCGTCCCCAACAGCCCGTCATATCCCTCTGAGCACGCAGCCACTGCGCAAGCAGCAGCGAGTGTCCTCGCCTACTTTCTCCCCGCCGAGGCCGCGTCGTTTCAAAGCATGGCCGAACAGGCCGGCTGGTCGCGAGTACTTGCGGGTCTTCAATATCCGAGCGACTACTACGCCGGACTCGAGCTCGGACGCAAGGTGGCCGAGCAGGTCATTGCGAAAGCCAAGGCAGACGGGTCGGATGCCGTTTGGACTGGCAGCGTGCCGATCGGGCCGTGCAAATGGATCGGTACGAATCCTGGAAACGTTACCGGGGCGAACTTCAAGCCCTTGTTGCTTGACTCGCCAAGCCAGTTCAGGCCCACGCCTCCGCCGCCTTGCGATTCACCGCAAGTGGTGGCCGAAACGGCGATCGTTCACAACTTTCCCCGCGCAGTTCCCGGAACGCCCGCGATATTCGCGACCAACTACAAAGCTGTCTACTGGCAAAGCCCTGAGGGCCTGACGGTCTGGCCTTACCGCTACGCAGATAAGTGGATGTTTGAAGACCGGCTCGATCAGAATCCACCCCGCGCCGCGCGCGTCTATGCGCTGATCGGGGCCGTGCAGTTCGACGCTTTCATCGCGAGCCAGGACGGAAAGTTCACGTACTGGTACATCCGGCCACCCCAACTCGACCCGGCGGTCGTACCGCTGTTCCCGGTGCCAAATTTTCCGAGCTACCCGTCCAACCACTCGACGTTCTCGACAGCCAAAACGGAAATACTGGCGTACCTGTTCCCCACGCGTGCAGATTTCATTCGCGCCGTAGGCAAGGAAGCCGGCGACTCCAGAATCTGGGCCGGAATTCACTTCCCGATGGACAACGCCGCGGGTGTGCAGCTTGGGAAATCCGTTGCCCAAGTCTTCATCGAGTGGGCGCAGAACGATGGCTCACAGTGATGTTCTGCCTGATCGAGCGTGTATTACACGCGACGCACCCTTGCCACTGAGCAAGGGAACACACGCTGCGCGGCCTGTTCTGCCAGCGCTTCTACCCCAAGGAGAACTGACATGCTGAAGTTCATCGTCGGGGCCGTCGCCGCACTCGTCTTCGGTTTGACCGTGGCGAGTGCCGCGGATGCGCAGCCTCAACCCGGAACGTTCGTAGTCGAGGTTTATTCCAACGCGGACGGATCCAGCCAATTCATCCAGATCTGCGGCGGTTTTGGCATCCCCAGCCTCGCCGGGCGAATGCTTGTCGCCAGCAACGGAGGCACGTCGCACTCATTCCAGTTTCCAAGCAACCTGCCTAATAGCCTGGATCACCTCTGTTTCCTCGTCGGCACGCAGGGCTTCGCCGACCTCAACCTCGTTAACCCAGACTACGTTGTGCCGAACGGATTCTTATTCGTGCCCGATGGGTCGGTTTCGCTGGCGACCTTCGATACGATCAAGTACGCAGGGTTGCCGACCGACGGCTTCCACGCGATCGGCACAGACACCGATGAGCGAGCTGTCGATGGTGGCCCATCGACTTACATCAGATTCGCCGCAGCGGTCAACGTCGCTGGCGCGTCCTATACGTTCGGCCCTGCGCCGCCGTGCACAAATTTTGGAGGCTTGTGGTGGAACTCGCCGGCCGGGTCCCAGCCGGGCTGGGGGATTGCCGTGGAGCACCAGGGCGACGTCGTCTTCGCGACATGGGCCACCTACGACGTCGACGGATCGCCCGTGTGGTTCGTGATACCGAGGGCTGAGCTTCTAGACATACCCTCCACCCCACCACCGACCGTCTACTCAGGTGCGATCTACCGGCCGGCGGGTCCCGCGTTCAGCGCAGTCCCGTTCGACCCGACGGCCGTGACGCTCACGAAAGTTGGGAATGGGGGTTTCGCATTCCACGACGACCGCATCGCCAGC
The DNA here is from genome assembly GCA_963829375.1 of uncultured beta proteobacterium. Lineage (GTDB taxonomy): Bacteria > Pseudomonadota > Gammaproteobacteria > Burkholderiales > Casimicrobiaceae > PALSA-1003. The sequence goes on from CAWHIS010000009.1 coordinate 18,237, forward strand.
GATTTCTTTATTAACAGCGACGCTAGTGATCGCATCATCTATTCACTCCCCGGCGCGGGTCGCGGCATTACGCGCCAAGTCTTTTCCAGTCCGGTACCTGTTTGCGTCGAGGGTGGAACGCCGGGACCGACACCGAACTTCCAAGGACTTTGGTGGAACGCCTCCGAGGCGGGATGGGGCCTGCATCTGACGCACCAGGGCGACATCATCTTCGCTGTCTGGTTGACCTATGACGTGGCAGGCAGGGCGACGTGGCTTACGATGACAATGAACAAGACCGCCCCGAATACCTACGCCGGGGCGATATACCGGACGACGGTCCCCGCTGCCGGAGCGCCTGATGTGTCTGCGGTGACCGCAACCCAAGTCGGTACTGCCACATTGACTCTTTCCGATCGCAGCAACGGCGCTTTCTCGTATGTGGTCAATGGAGTTGCTCAGACGAAGAACATCACGCGACAGATATTCGCGGACCTGCCGACCGTCTGCAACTAGCAGCGGCCAGGGAGAGACGCGCGGAGCTAACGTGCCCATACCGCTCTGGAAATCCCGGGACTACATGCTGCTATGGAGCGGGCAGGTCGTTTCGACCCTCGGTTCAACGGCTACATCGATTGTTTTTCCGCTTCTGGTGCTGGCGTTGACGAATTCACCGGCGGCAGCGGGCGTTGCCTCGGCGCTGCACGCGGCTCCGTATTTGATTTTCTCCTTGCCGGTCGGGGCGCTGATAGATCGATGGGACCGCAAGCGCGTGATGATCAATTGCGACGTAGGGCGCGCGATCGCAGTTCTCACCGTGCCGGTTGCCGTGTGGCTAGACGCCTTGACGATTTGGCAACTCTACTTGGTGGCTTTCATTGAGGGAAGCCTGTTTGTTTTTTTCAATATCGCAGAGGTCGCCGTGTTACCGCGCGTCGTACCCGCTGCGCAGCTCCCACAAGCAGCGGCACAGAACGAGGCCGCGTTTGCCACCGTACATATTGTGGGCCCGTCAATCGGAACGTTCTTGTACCAAACGCTCGGAAAGGGTACGCCTTTCATCGCCGACGCGATTTCGTACGTGATGTCGGTAGTCTCGCTGCTTCTCATTAGGACAGAATTTCGATTGGCCAAGGCCGTTTCCCAGGGTCCCTTGCAGGCCGAAATCGTCGAGGGGTTGCGCTGGCTGTTGCACAAGCCGCTGATCCGGTACATGGCATTTTTAACCGGCGGTTTGAATCTGGTGAGTGCCGCAGTCCCGCTAATCGTAATCGTCCTAGCCAAGGAAATGGGCGCGCGTGATGTCGAGATCGGGTTGATCTTCAGCGTCGGCGGAATTGGCGGCATCATCGGCTCGTTGATTGGCGGACGAATCCAGAAGAGATTCTCATTCGGCCAAGTCATCATCGCCGTGATCTGGCTCGAGGCTCTGCTTTTTCCGCTTTACGCCTTGGTTCCTCAGTTCTCTTTGCTCGGGGCGATCTACGCATTGATCTACACAATGTCCCCGATCTATAACGTTGTTCAGTTCAGCTACCGACTTTCGCTCATTCCAGATTCCCTACAGGGCCGTGTCAACAGTACCTTCAGACTAATTGCGTTCGGATTCATGCCCTTGGGCGCAGCGATTTCCGGCTTCTTACTCGAATGGATTGGCGCCGTGCCAACCATACTCTTCTTCACACTCTGGTATCTCGTGTTCGCCATTCTGACAACCCTCAATCGCCACGTGCGGAATGCGCGACCGCTTGCGCATGTAGCCGCGGATTGAAGTTGCAGGGCGCAAATGACGTGATCCAGTAGCCGAACGACTCGAGTTGATCGCGGGTGAGTGTCCGGTTCTTGCACGGCATAAAGGCCGCTTAGGGTCGTTCACGCTCATCTGCTCGCCGGTGCTGAGCGGCGGCACTACGATCCGCAGCCGCCCTTCACACCTCGATGGCTGCCCTGCGTTGTACAGCGGCCGCTTGATCAAATCGCGTCAATGCCGGCGACCGGCCAAAAACCCGCAGCGAACTGGACCGGAACGTTTTGTAGAGGGGCGAGGACTATGCGACTCGGCGTCCAAGCGCCAACCCTCGGGCGGCGGCATCGGCGCTATCATCGGGCCGTGTATTGAAGGCAATCCCCGCGTCTGGGGCGGCTTTGCGAACCGCGTTGACGACGGCTTCGAACAATGCGAGGCCACGGCGCGGCAAGCGGACGCCCGCTCCGATGACAACACAATCGTAGCGCGTCGAACCTAACTGACGTTCCACAGTCGGCCCAGCGGTTTCATCAGGCCGGATGTAACACACGTCGGACTCCCAACCGCGCTCAGCGAACTGCTTCACCGCCACCGCGATGCCGGCGTGAACCTTCTCCACACTCATGCCTGGTGGCAAATCAGGGTCCGAAAAATCTACCGTTTCCGGGGCGTAGCCTAGCAGCAGAATCCGTGTCATGAGCTCTCCATGATTGTCGCGCATTTTGGCGGCACCCTCGGCCAAGGAATCCACACGCCGTGGATGACTCAGAAAAGGTCGACCGACTCTACACGATTACTCCCAGAAAACGGTGTACTGCCTGCCTCCACCGTCCGGTGGCTAACCGGATGTGAGCTACCCGCTGCCAGTGGCAGCAGCGCCGCCGCGATACCAGCCGTCCAGCTAAGGTCCATCCAATGGGTGCGTTCGGCCAACTGGAGGCATTCATCGGCGACTCGAAAATATCCCGGAAGCAGTCACCCGCCGACGGGCATGAAACCCTGTCGGAAGGCGGAGCATGGTTCGACTTCCATTAGTCGACGAGGTGATTCAGTGATGGATCGGCGGACGTTCATCCGCGCGGTGGCTGGCGGCATATTCGCCGCGCCCCTTAGCTCTGTCGCGCAGTCTTCGGCGAAGACGGTGCGGATCGGGCGGTTGTCACCGCTCTCCGCCGAGACAGACGCACCCGGTCTCGACGCATTTCGGAAAGGGCTGCGCGATCTGGGCTGGATTGAGGGGCGCGACTTCGTCATTGATACTCGCTTCGCGGAAGGCAAACCCGAGCGGCTCCCCGAGCTCGCGACGCAGCTCGTACGGCAGCGCGTCGATGTGATCCTTGCAGGCTCGAACCCCGGCGTGCTGGCCGCGAAGAGTGCTACGAGCACCATCCCGATCGTGATGGTGACGACGGGAGACCCGGTCGGCGCCGGGCTGGTGGCCAGTCTCGCGCACCCCGGTGGGAACGTCACGGGGCTGACCGCGCTGGGCCAGGCATTGGCCGCTAAGCGACTGGAGCTACTCAAGGAGGCGGTGCCTGGAATAGCCCGAGTGGCTGGCCTCACAAGTGCGGTATCGCCGTACACCGCGCCGTTTCTGAGCGAGCGGGAGAGCTTGGCCCGGGCGTTGGGAGTCCAGCTGCAAGTGCTGGAGACTCACGATCCCGCCAAGTTCGACCAGGCGTTCGCCGAGATGGCCCGCCAACGGGCCGGGGCGCTGATGGTGTTTACGGATATCACCTTCATCACCCAACGAAAACTGCTCGTCGAGTTGGCGGCTAGGAATCGGTTGCCAGCCGTGTATCCGGAGCGCGAATTCGTCATGGCCGGCGGCTTGATGTTCTACGGCGCCAGCCTCGCCGACATGTACTATCGCGCTGCTTTCTATACGGACAAGATCCTCAAAGGTACGAAGCCCGCCGATCTGCCTGTCGAGCAGCCATCCAAGCTGGAGCTGGTCATCAACCTCAAGACCGCCAAGGCGCTCGGTCTCACGATTCCACAGTCGCTGCTGGTACGCGCAGATGAGGTGATCGAATAGTCTTGCGCATATGGCCGCTTTCAAGAACGGGCTATGACCGTTGTGGGTAGAGTCACGCCCTGAGGTTGTCTGTCAAGTATTTTTTGCAGTTCCCGCGATTGATGTGAGAAGCGGCGAGCCGCGACGCTGGAGCGCGTTGAGGTACGTGGATTCATCGTACGGCGTCCGGGTTTGCCAACAGCGATAGAGAATGCGGATCCACTTGAAGGCCAGGGCACGTAGGGCAGCCTGGCGCGAACTTCCTTTGGCGCGTTGCTGCCGATAGTAAGCACCGGCCCAGAAGGATCGGGTAATCGTTTCGGCCGCCCATTCGACGAAGGTCTGGCGCATGAATGTGGAGCATCGCAGGCGCCAGTGGACCCAATGCTTCTTGCCGCTGCTTTCGGTGACTGGCGCGATGCCGGTATATTTCTGAAACTCCGCGGCGCTTGCGTAGCGCTGCCGCTGTTCACCGAAGGCAACAAGCAGTCGGGGAGCGAGAGCTGAGCCGGCCTTTGGGAGAGCGCTAACTGGGTTTACCTGAGGCGGTGCGGTAGGCCAGCGCCCCATAACCCCGATGCCAGTACTCGCAAGGTTTAAGCAACGCGTCCGAGAACTTAAGTCCGAGACGTTCGCCCTGTACCTCGCGGCACGCCACCGGTCTACGCCGTGGTACGCCAAGCTGCTCGTAGCCGTGGTCGTGGCCTACGCGTTTAGCCCTATCGACCTGATCCCAGACTTTGTCCCGATCCTCGGCTACGTGGACGACCTCATTCTTGTCCCGCTCGGCATAGTCCTGGCCGTGAGACTGATCCCGTCAGCGGTGATGGCCGAGTGCAGATCACGGGCTGTGCAAATGCTCGACAGTGGCAGCCGGTAAGCCGCGTCGCCGCCGCTGTGATCATTGCGATTTGGGTCGGGCTGACAACCCTATGCGTCCTGTGGGCGTACGAGGCTTTCGTGTCTCAACGCTAGTCGGCCTCTACCCTCCGGTCAACGCGAAACGGGGCCAAGGGGGAAACCTAATCCGTTCCTTAGTCCGACACTCGCGCGGATCACTACGCCACTTTTGTTTTGGCCGAGTAGTGGGTCACTCCTGCCCAAACGGGACCGGCGTCCACTGCTCGTGCGCCAAATTCATTTCACGTATGCACAGAGTTCAGTTGTGCACTCGGGCACGCATAGGTACATTCCCGCACCTTGCACACGTCAGCGGGATCCCATGCAGCGGCAAATCAACCAAGACGAACTGGACGTTTTCTACCACACGACCGGTGAGACGGTATGGATGATTCAGTATCTTGAGGACGTTCTCGTCACGTTCGTTGCGATGAAGCGGCATGAGCGCGATCCGACCGGCCCGCGTGAAGCTTACGATCGACTAGAACGAGAACGAAAGGGAACGCTTGGCTCTATCTACGGAAGGGCAAAAGACGAAGGGATCATTCCCGAGGAAATGGAAGCACGCTTCGAGACCTTCTTGGAAGAAAGGAACTGGCTGATTCACAGATCGAAGAAGGAAAGCAGCGCCGATCTGTACAACGACGATCTCCGAATGAGGATGATCCATCGTATCATCGCCTTGGGAGAGGAGGCACAGGACTTACGGAACATGATCTACGAACGCATGGAAGCCTTCGTCCGTGTGCGTGGTGTTGACGTGGCGTCAGTGTACGAAGTCGCAGATGAGACAATCCGAAGACTTTGGGGCGACACCTAACCTCGCGTGTCTAACAGATCCGAGTGCCTTGCGGAGTGCTCCCTCGATAGCCTCCGGGTAGCTGACCTGTTCGGCCACCTTAAGCAACGCCTCAGGTCCCCCTTGTGAGCTTCTGGGCAATGCGCTCAGCGTCTTGCGCTCTTGCTTCGTTGCGGGCGGCATGGCGTACACAACGTGTGACGATCCGCCGTGCGCCCACTCGATGACCAGTTCCCCGGCGTCGTAGTCCACGGTGATCGCCGAGACCTTCTGCCGAAGGATCGCGTTAGCCTCGCGCTTATCGAGGGGCTGTGCGTCGAGTGCTGCGCTCGGTCCGTCCCGCTTGACGGCCAACATGCGGGGGCTAACGCTCGACTTTCCGATGCGGGCAGACTTCACCGCACAGGTGATCGTGCGCCGTGACATGACCATGGCGCGGCGCTTCGCGCGTTCCACGTTGACTTTGGCACACGACTACGTGCCACCAAGGGAGGATCAAATGGGAGATTGGGGAATCTGGTTGCTTTTCGCGGTCGCGGCGTTCGGCTTCTACGCCGTGCTCGACTTGCTCAAACGCGTGCATAGCCAACTCAACGATTGCGTTCAGCGGCTGCAGTATCTGGAGGGCGTGCTGAAGCGGTCCATTGACGACTAACGACGGCCCTGTTTGTCAACGCTCTGCTAACCTGTCCGGATGCGCTGCCCACTGCACACGGCGATTACAACCCCACGAGAAGAATGGTGGATGCTACACCTACGTCCACTACGGTGTGACGCGCTGGTACACCGTGCTTTGCGTGCCGGAGCGTGTCGTGCCCACTTTCCCGTTGCAAGGGTGCAGCGCGTGGCAGGGGGAGCCCGGTAGCGACGACGAACTACGTTCGGGCCGGTACTACCCTCCTGTGCTGTCCCTCAGGTGAACGCAGCGTCGCTAGACGCGACTGAAACACGCCCAACTGTCCGGCAATAGAGAGCACGGTTGCACTGCGCACCACAAACTGTCGCCGTAGACGCCTTCGATCGGAATGGTGTCGTCGTCGATCGACTGTGTCTTGACGACCTCCGTGGCGGGAGTAGCGTAGCCGCATGACTGTTTGACGCCGCCGGCCAACGGGCACTGATGGAACTGTTCGTCGCACTTTCGTTGCTGTTGCTGCCCGTCATCGCGTTCGTCGCGGTGCGTGGTGCCGCGAAGTCGCGCCAAAAGAAAATATTGGCGGAGCGGGAGCGCCAACGGCGCAGGAAACCGAAGGTCAAACCGTCCGCCCGGTCGGAAATGCGAGCTTACGACGACCCCGGCGACATCACGACGCTCGGAAGCGTGCCGACCACCGACCGGTAATCGGTCCGACTCTGGCAGCGGCAGGTCAACGCCCAACGCACGCAAAAAAAAGCGGACGTGTTGTCGACGTATTCCGGTCGGGTAATTTCAGTGCCAGTTATGAGACGGCAGCCAACCAGTGTGCCAGACGTGGCAGGGTAATTGCTGCATCGATGTAGCGTCGCCCGGTGCACCTCGGGGACGCTGCGGATGCTCGGCGGGAACCCCTCCGTCGATTGTAAGCGTCAGCCTGAGGCCGCATTGACGGTCAGAGTTTGATCTGACGTAGCCTGTCATCAATGTCCTCGAGTCGGAATGCGGTAGGATCGAACGATCCGCCGCACCATTCAAGCATGGCTTCGTGCTCGTCGTGCTTGGAATCGCTGATCGCCTTCAGGAATTCGACATAACCTGGCGGAACGCCCACGTCCTCGGGCGGACAGGCATGGACACCGTCCAAACACCGCGGTGACTTCATTGCAGGATCGGGCGGCAAGATTTTCTCGACCGTTACGCGATGCTCCCAACCGTCACCATAGTCGTAGAGGTAGGTGAAGGCTTTGCGCGCGCCGAGTGCGGCACCGAGGGTGACGCGATCTTCACGTTGGATAAGAGGTGGAGTGTCGTAGTCGGGATCGGGTATGCCGTAGTGGTCGTGGCCGATGACGAACTCGTGCAAGTGACCGCCGGCCCAGCCCATCGTCCACAGCAACACCACGTGGAGCTTGTGCAATTTGATCGAGGCCGGCACCAGAACTTGTCGCCAGATCGCCGGTTCGAGATCGAGCAATTCGATCCGCAGTTGGTAGATCGGCGTGTCGGTCTTCACGGCGCGCAACGGCGCCTTGCGGGCGACGGCCACGGTTAAGCGCGCAGGCGCTCGCCCGGCTCCTCCAAGTCATTCGACGCCGTCGTTGCGCTCCCGCGTGTCGGCCATGAACTCAGCAATCGACATCTCGCACTCGGCCTCATCGTAGACGTGCCCGGAACGCCGAAATCCCTGCATCTTCCAATTGCCGCCTTGGATTCGTGCTGGATGGTTAGCTGGCGGCCGCAATGCCATATCCTGATTGATTTCCCTCAGCAACGTGTGTTTCATGATGGCCACTCGTCCAAAATAGATGTCTCAAATCAGCAATTTCATACTGCGCACCGAGCAGCATTGGTTGTCTTTGCGGGAACGCACATAAGTGGCTCGGCGGCCCAAATAAAAAGCCCTGCTGCGGACCGGGGCCTCCTAGTCGGCCAGTTGAGCGCAACGTCGATCGGACACTGGGCTGGTAGATCAAATCTCGATTACGACAAATAAACGCCGGTTTGAGCTAGCTTTTACAAAAATAGTTGGGTCGTTCTACGCTGGACTACGCCTGACTCCGCCCGAGCGGGTTTTCAGGAAAGAGTTGTTGCAGCAGACTCTGGACGTTGCATGCACGCGTGTCCGCGGTTCACGAGGTGGCTTCTGCGCACGATGAAGTTCCGGTGGGCATGAACCGCGCGAGGCGCTCACGATCACAACGTGAGGAGTCATTGGGTGTCCACCGGCGTATTGACGGGTCAGATCCTCTTGGTCTTGGCGATCGCCGCGCTCGGCGTCGCGATCGCGACCCAGTGGACCGCCGCGGCGCTCGGCTATCAAGCCCGCCTGGGCGCGCCCTGGTTCGTCGCGTTGGCCACACCCGTGTACTACCCGTGGCGCTTGTTCCAGTGGTGGTACTTCTACAACGCTTATGCGCCGCACGTCTTCTTGCGTGGCGGCGCAATCGCAGCCTGCAGCGGCATGGCGAGCGCGAGTGCCGCGGTTATCGCGTCGGTATGGCGCTCGCGTCAGTCCAGGCGGGTGACGACGTACGGCTCAGCACAGTGGGCGCTTCGCGATGAGATTCAGCTCGCCGGACTACTGACGCCAGCCGGTGTTTTTCTTGGCCGGGTTGGTAACGATTATCTGCGCCACGATGGTCCCGAACACGTCATGGCGTTTGCGCCCACGCGTTCCGGCAAAGGCGTCGGTCTGGTGGTGCCCACACTGCTCACCTGGCCCGGCTCCGCCGTGATCCACGACATCAAGGGCGAGAACTGGCAACTCACCGCCGGCTGGCGCGCGCGTTTTTCTCACTGCCTGCTGTTCAATCCGACGGATACGCGATCGGCGGCGTACAACCCGCTGCTCGAGGTGCGGCGTGGCCCGCACGAGGTGCGCGATGTGCAGAACATCGCCGACATCCTGGTCGACCCCGAGGGCGCGCTGGAGCGACGCAACCACTGGGAGAAGACCAGCCACGCCCTGCTGGTGGGCGCCATCCTGCATGTGCTCTATGCGTTGCCGGACAAGACGCTGCGCGGTGTAGCCAATTGTCTTTCCGATCCAGGGTGCCCTTTCGATGAGACGTTGCTCGCCATGATGGCAACCTTGCATCTCGGCGATCGGCCGCATCCGGTGGTGGCCTCCGCGGCACGCGAGGTGCTCAACAAGAGCGATAACGAGCGCTCCGGCGTGCTGTCCACCGCGATGAGCTTTCTCGGGCTCTATCGCGATCCGACCGTCGCCGCGGTCACGTCGCATTGCGATTGGCGTATCGCCGATCTCATCGACGGCGAGCATCCGATCTCGCTCTATCTGGTCGTCCCGCCGTCGGACATCAGCCGCACCAAGCCGCTCATTCGCTTGCTCCTCAATCAGATCGGCCGACGGCTCACCGAATCACTCGACGGCTCGGACGGTATCGCACGTCGCCAGCGACTGCTGCTGATGCTCGACGAGTTTCCAGCCTTGGGGCGGCTCGATTTCTTCGAGAGTGCCCTGGCGTTCATGGCGGGCTACGGACTGCGCGCCTTCCTGATCGCCCAATCACTCAATCAGATCGACAGGGCCTATGGCCCGAACCATTCGCTTCTCGATAACTGCCACGTCCGGGTCGCCTTCGCCACCAATGACGAACGCACCGCCAAGCGCATCTCGGACGCGCTCGGAACGGCAACCGAACTGCGCTCGCAGCGCAACTACGCCGGGCATCGGCTGGCACCGTGGCTGGGTCACCTGATGATATCGCGCCAGGAGACGGCGCGGCCGTTGCTGACGCCGGGTGAAGTCATGCAGCTTCCGCCCAGCGACGAGCTGGTCATGGTCTCCGGTCATCCGCCGATCCGCGCCACGAAGTTGCGCTACCACCAGGACAAGAACTTTGCCGTTCGTGTCATGGACCCTCCGCCATTGGGCGACGCGGATTATCGCGATCATCCACCACCGCGACACGACGATTGGAGCTCGCTTGGCAGCTCATCCGACGTCGCAATGCCTGAAGCTACGGCAGCGGTCTCTGACGTGGGCAGTGCAGTCGATGCTGAACTCAAACGGTGCCCGGACTTCAACCCAACCGCAATCCCGGTGGATCTCGACCACGATGCCGGAGATCTCGCGGTGCTCGATGATGCCGACGATTTTGATGCTGACGCTGGTACGTCCATTGCCGCACTCGACCGGCCTGACCCTCGGCTTGTGCGCGCAGCGCGGCTGGTGGCGCTCGATCGTGACGATGGCGTGGCGCTATGAAGCGAGCCCGCCTCAATCTCTACCTCGAGCCTGCGCATGCCGGACGGCTCACCGAGCTCGCGACGATGCGGGGGGTCAGCAAGTCCGCCATCGTTGCCCTCGCCTTGACGTCGTATCTGTCACCCGCTGCCTTCGATCGGCTTGAGGCGAATTTCGCCGAGCGCCTCGACAACCTGGTTCGCCAGTTGGGCAAGCTGGAGCGTGACCAGAACATCCTCATCGAGACGTTGGCACTTTACATCCGTTACCATCTATCGGTCGGCGTGCCGATTCCCGACGCGCAACACGAAGCCGCCCGCGCACAGGGCCGGGAGCGCTTCGCCCAGTTCGTGGCGCAACTGGCACGACATATCCTGCGCGGCAACAGTTTGGTGCGTGAACTCGACGAGGAACTCTTTCCCAAGGGGAGCGAGTTCATGGCCGAGGCCGCAGGCAAGAGCCCGGCGGGACCGCATTCGTGAATGCGACCGTCACGGCACTCGATCGTCGCGCGCGCATGCTGCGCACAGCGATGGGGCCGGTCATCGCCGCCGGCCTGGAGGATCCGCAGGTGGTCGAGATCATCTTGAACCCGGACGGTACCCTGTGGCTCGACCGCCTCGACAGCGGCCGTGAGCCCACCGGCCTGGCGTTGGCCCCCGTTGACGCCGAGCGAATCATTCGCTTAGTCGCCGCCCACGTGCGGGTCGAGGTGCATGCCGGCGCGCCGATCGTCTCCGCCGAGCTCCCCGAAACCGGTGAGCGCTTCCAAGGCTTGCTACCGCCGGTAGTGCGCTCGCCGGTATTCACCATTCGCAAGCGCGCCAGCGCCATCATCGGCCTCTCCGCGTACGTGACCGACGCCATTCTCACCGAAGCTCAGGCCTCGTTCCTGCGCCGCGCGGTGCGCGCCCGCCGCAACATCGTGATCGCCGGCGCCGCCAGTACCGGCAAGACCACGTTAGCCAATGCACTGCTCACCGAGATCGCCGCGACCGGCGATCGCATCATCATTCTCGAGGACACGGTCGAGCTGCAGTGTGCTGCCGCTGATCACGTGCAAATGCGCACCCATCCTGGTGTCGTCTCCATGGCCGATCTAGTCCGCTGCACCTTGCGGCTGCGCCCCGATCGCATCGTCGTGGGTGAAGTGCGCGGGGGTGAGGCGCTTGACCTCCTCAAAGCCTGGGGCACCGGCCACCCCGGTGGCATTGCCACCCTGCATGCGGGATCACCAGAGGGCGCGCTGGTCCGCCTGGAGCAACTCATCCTGGAAGCTGCGGTGAGCATCCCGCGCCCACTGATCGCCGAGGCGGTCAACGTCATCGTCTTCATTACCGGCCGCGGCATCACGCGCAAGGTTGACAGCATCGTGCAGGTGCGCGGTCTTGATGCCGACGGTTATCGGCTGGAAGTGTTTTCACAAGCAGAAGGAGAAGCGTAATGCCCGCCATCCGTAGTTCCGTAAAGCCGCTTGCGTGTATCGGTGTCTGGGCGGCCCTGTTGCTCTGCACGCTCACTCGTTCCGTCTACGCCGCGGGCTCGAACATGCCGTGGGAAGCCCCGCTGCAATCGATCCTCGATTCGGTCCAGGGCCCCGTCGCCAAAATCATCGCCGTGATCGTCATCATCGTTACCGGCTTGTCGCTGGCCTTTGGCGATACCAGCGGCGGCTTCCGGCGCCTCATTCAGATCGTCTTCGGCCTCTCCATTGCCTTTGCGGCGTCGAGCTTCTTTTTGACCTTCTTTAGCTTCGCCGGCGGCGCGGTGATCGCGTGATCGACGGCTTCGAAGTCCCACTGCACCGCTCGCTGACCGAGCCGATCCTGCTCGGCGGTGCGCCGCGAACGGTGGCCATCGCCAACGGCACGGTCGCGGCCGCGGTGGGCCTTGGTCTGCACCTGTGGTTGCCCGGTATCGCCTGGTGGCTCATTGGTCACGCGCTCGCCGTGCGCGGCGCGCGCGCCGACCCGCAGTTCGTGCCCGTGCTGGCGCGCCACCTCAACCATCGCCCGCTGCTCGATAGCTGAGCCATGATGGACCTCGCTGAATACCGCAAGCGTCCGGCCGTGCTCGCCGACTGGCTGCCCTGGGCAGGTTTAGTCGCACCCGGGGTGGTGCTGAACAAGGACGGCTCGTTGCAACGCACGGCGCGCTTCCGCGGTCCCGACCTCGATAGCGCGACCGAAAGCGAACTGGTGGCCACCACGGCGCGGCTCAACAACGCGTTGCGTCGCTTCGAATCCGGCTGGGCGATTTTCGTGGAGGCCCAGCGTGGCAGCGCCGCGAGCTATCCGCGATCAAGCTTTCCCGAGGGACTGTCCTGGCTCGTCGATGAAGAACGGCGCGCTGCCTACGAATCTGCCGAGAGTCACTTCGAGAGCAGCTATCGACTGACCATTCTGTGGCTGCCACCGGCCGAGGCCAAGGCGCGTGCTGCGCGCGTCATCCTGGAAACACCGGCGCAGAAGCAACTCGACTGGCGCGAGCACCTGGCTGCGTTTATCGGCGAGACCGAGCGCTTTCGTGGCCTGCTCGAAGGCGTCATGACCGAAATTGCGTGGCTCGATGATGGAGAAACGCTCACCTATCTGCACGCCACCGTATCGACGCAGGCGCACGCGGTGGCGGTGCCGGAGACGCCGTTTTCGCTTGATGCGCTGCTCGCCGATAAGGCGCTCAGTGGCGGCCTCGCCCCGATGCTGGGTGAGGCCCACCTGCGTTGCCTATCCGTGCGTGGTTTTCCGACCTCGACCTGGCCAGGATTGCTCGATGACTTGAATCGGTTGGAGTTCGCCTACCGCTGGATGACGCGCTTTCTGTTCATGAGCAAGTCAGACGCCGAGCGAGAACTGGTTCGCCTTCGCCGGCAATGGTTTGCCAAGCGCAAAGGCGTCATTGCACTGCTGCGCGAGACCATCTTTCAACAAGAGAGTCCGCTGGTCGATTCCGATGCCGCCAACAAGTCCGCGGACGCCGACGCGGCGCTACAGGAGCTTGGAAGCGATGAAGTCGCCTACGGCTATCTCACCGCGACCGTCACGGTCATGGATGCCGATCCTGCGTCGGCGGAGCAGAAACTTCGCGCCGTCGAGCGGGCCCTGCAGGGACGCGGTCTGGTCACCATTGCCGAGACGCTCAACAGTGTCGAAGCGTGGCTCTCCTCGAGTCCCGGTCAGGTCTACGCCAATGTGCGCCAGCCGATTGTGTCGACCCTCAACCTGGCGCACTTGCTGCCGCTGTCTGCGGTATGGGCAGGCCCGGATGGCAACGCCCATCTCGACGGGCCGCCGCTGATTGTCACGCGTACCGATGGGGCGACGCCGTTCCGACTGGTCACGCACGTAGGCGATGTGGGCCACACCCTGGTGGTCGGTCCGACCGGAGTCGGCAAGTCGGTGCTGCTCGCCACCCTGGTGTTGCAGTTTCGTCGTTACCAGAATTCACGCGTGTTCATCTTCGACAAAGGCCATTCGGCGCGCGCGACCATCCTGGGCCTCAACGGTGACCACTACGATCTCGGCAGCGACGCGTCGATCGCCTTTCAGCCGTTGGCGCGCATCGACGATGATGGCGTGCGTGCCTGGGCGGCCGAGTGGATCGCCAATTTGTTGGTCCATGAAGGCGTGGATCCCACTCCGGAGGTCAAGGGCAGCGTCTGGTCGGCGCTGGCAAGTCTGGCCAGCGCGCCGCCCGAGCAGCGCACGCTTACCGGATTCTCCGTCCTGCTGCAGTCCAATCATCTACGGCAGGCGATGCAGCCCTACGTGCTCGGCGGCGCCTGCGGACGCTTGCTCGATGCCGATCATGATCGACTCACGGAGGCGTCGGTGCAGGGCTTCGAGATGGAAGAGCTCATGCACGGGCGGACCGCGGTATTGCCGGTGCTCTCCTATCTCTTCCGAAGGCTCGAGGAGCGCTTCGACGGGCCGCCGGTGCTGCTGGTGCTCGATGAGGCGTGGGTATTTCTGGATGACCCTGCCTTCGCCGGCCGCATCCGCGAATGGCTGAAGACCTTGCGTAGAAGAACGTCTCGGTGGTATTCGCCACCCAATCGCTCGCCGACATTCAGCGCTCGAGCATCGCACCCGCCATCATCGAGAGCTGTGCCAGCCGAATCTTTCTGCCTAACCCACAAGCCGTCGAGCCGCAGCTGCGTAGCGTCTACGAAGGCTTCGGCCTCAACGACCGACAGATCACCATCATCGCCCACTCGCAACCCAAGCGCGATTACTACTATCAGTCGCGGCTCGGCAATCGGCTCTTCGACTTAGGCCTTGGACCGATCACGCTGGCCTTTGCCGGCACCTCAACACCCGACGATCAACGCGCCATCGATCGCGTCCTCGCGGCCTCGACCGGGCCCGACTTTGCGCTCGCGTGGCTGCGTGAGCGGGGACTCGGTTGGGGAGCCGACCTCTTGTCCCGCTACCGGCCTTTGCAGGAGATCCAACCATGAAGCTTCGCTGCCTTGCCGCGCTCGCCTTGATCGCCTGCGTTCCTGTCCGCGCCGCCGGCCGCAGCGCAATTGGCGGTCTTCGACGGCTCGAACCTCGTCCAGAACACATTGACGGCGGCGCGCAGTCTGAACGAGGTCAATAACCAGGTCATGCAGCTGGAGCACGAAGTGACGATGTTGCAGAACGAGGCCCGTAATCTCACGACGCTACCGTTCAACATCGTCAGTCAATTGCAGGCGACGTTATCGTCGACGACGCAATTGATCAATCAGGCGCAGGGAATCGCCTTCCAGCTGCAGCAGGCGCAAGCCTTATTCAATCAGTTCTACCCGGCAAGCTACGGCGCCGGCGTGCCGGGTGCCAGCATGGCCGCGGACGCCTTGCAACGCTGGACGCACTCACTGCGCTCGCTGCAGACCACGGTCGGATTGCAGGCCCAAGCGGCGACCAATCTCAATGCCGATGCCAATTACCTGGCGACGTTGGTCGTCGAGTCAGGGGGCGGTGGGCATTCTCCAAGCCACGCAAGCGACCAATCAGCTGCTCGCCTTGCAGTCGCGCCAGACCATCCAGGGACAACAGCTGCGGCTAACGAGTGACCGCAGTGCGGCCCTGGAACAAGCACGTGCGGTGGCGGCCGACGCCCGCGCGCGCGAGATACGCCGGCGCTTTGAGGGTACGGGCACGCCGTATACGCCGCAACCGATCAACTTTTACGGCTACTGACGTGAACGCGAAGCGACCGACGCTCACTTGGTGTGTCCGGCAATTCGCGATGCGTACTGCGATGCTTACGTACGCATTGGCAATCATGGCCTGTGGCAACCATGCGCCTTCCGACACCAGGGAATCTTTGGCACACGATCCTGAACGGCTCCGGGTCGTCATGCGTGCCTGCCGCGACGATCCGAAGCTATTTAACGACCCGCTCTGTCACGCGGCTGCCGACGCCTACCGCCAGCGCTTCTTCGATCGCCAATCCCTAGAACCGAAATCCACAGCACCGGACGCAGCTACGGCGAAGGACGCGGCGAAGGCCGCGCCCGACCCCAAATTTGCGGCACCCAAGTTCTGACGGAGCATCGATGAACGATCTCGGCGTCATCGATCGCTACTTGAATGTGTTCTCGCAATACATCGATTCGGGCTTTGGGCTCTTGCATGGTGAGGTCGCGTTTCTCACGGCGACTTTGGTTGTCATCGATATGGTGCTGGCCGGATTGTTCTGGGCGCTGGGGGGCGAAGACGTCATCGCCCGGTTGATCAAGAAGGTGCTCTACGTCGGCGCCTTCGCCTTCATCATCACCAACTTCAATAGCCTCTCCAGCATCCTGTTTCGCTCCTTTGCTGGACTCGGCCTGATGGCCTCCGGCGGCACCCTTACGCCGGGCCAGTTTCTGCAACCAGGTCGGCTCGCCACCATTGGTGTCGATGCCGGTCATCCCATTCTCGTCCAGATCGGCGGTCTCGCCGGCTTTCCCGACGTCTTCCTCAACCTCGACGCCATCGTCGTGCTGTTTGTGGCGTGGCTCGTCGTCCTGGTGAGTTTCTTTGTCCTGGCCGTCCAGCTTTTCGTGACGCTCATCGAATTCAAGCTCACCACGCTTGCCGGCTTCGCGCTGGTCCCCTTCGCGTTATGGAACCGTACCGCTTTCCTCGCCGAACGGGTACTCGGCAACGTGG
Source organism: uncultured beta proteobacterium (assembly GCA_963829375.1). Taxonomy (GTDB): domain Bacteria; phylum Pseudomonadota; class Gammaproteobacteria; order Burkholderiales; family Casimicrobiaceae; genus PALSA-1003. The sequence goes on from CAWHIS010000009.1 coordinate 34,669, forward strand.
TGTCGGCCGGGATCAAGGTGCTGGTGCTGGCGGTGATCGTCGGCATCGGCACGAGGATCTTCGGCGAGTTCCACACTGCGATCGGGACCGAACCCTCACTCGACCAGGCGCTCGCGGTGATGCTGGCAGCGCTGACCATGCTGGGCTTAGGCATCTTTGGTCCAGGCATCGCCACCGGGCTCGTGTCCGGTGCGCCGCAGCTCGGTGCCGGTGCGGCGGCAGGGACCGCGCTTGGCGCTGCCGGCCTCGCGGTGGCGGGCGGTGCGGCGCTCGCCGGTGGCGCGCGACTCGCTACCCGTGGCGGGGCGGCACTGCGTTCGGCAACCACCCTGGTGAGCGGTGCGCGCGAAGCCTATGCCGAGGGCAAGACGGCTTCGGGTGCATCGGGATTGCGCGGAGCTGCTGCAGGTGCCGCCAACGCGGCGCGGAGCGGGGCCGATGCGATGGCGCGACGCCGCGCGGGTGCATTGAGCGCCGGCGCCGACCGCGGATCATCGTCCGGTGCAGGGGAAGCTGCGGTCGACGCAGGTGGTGGCGAGTCACCGCCCGGATGGGCGCGGCAATTGCGCCGGCGCCAGCAACTCGCACAGGGCGCATCGACCGCAGCACACATTCTTCGTAGTGCCGACCATGGCGGTAGTGGTCAGGGCCCGCGTCTGGGTGACGAGGAGGGACGCTGATTATGCGTTTTGGGCGTGCGCAACAACGCTACTCGCAGACACCGATCGCCATCACGCCGTATCAGGCGGCGGGGCAGGTGTGGGATGAGCGTATCGGCAGTGCTCGGATGCAGGCACGTAACTGGCGACTGATGGCATTCGGGTGCCTCGGCTTAGCACTCGTGATGTCCGGTGCGCTGGCCTGGCGGGCGGGTCAGTCGATCGTCACGCCGTACGTGGTCGAGGTCGACAGCGGTGGCCAAGTCCGCGCGGTGGGTGAGGCGGTGACTCCGTATCATCCGACCGACGCCCAGATCGCGTTCCACCTGGCGCACTTCATCAGCAACGTGCGCTCGCTGGCCATCGATCCGGTGATTGTGCGCCAGAGCTGGCTCCAGGCGTATGACTACACCACCGACCAGGGTGCGGCAACACTCAACGCATTCGCGCGCACCAGTGACCCGTTCTCGCACATCGGTCAAACCTCGGTGGCGGCCGAAGTCACCAGCGTCGTGCGCGCCAGCGAGTCTTCATTCCAGGTGCGTTGGGTCGAACGCAGTTATACCCACGGCGCGCTCTCCGCCACCGAGCGCTGGACCGCGATCCTGTCGATCGTCACCGAGCCGCCGCGAACCGAAGAGCGGCTCCGACGCAATCCACTCGGCATCTACGTCAACGGCTTGAGCTGGTCGAAGGAGCTCAATTCCAACCCGGAAGGCAAATCACCATGAAGATGATATCGCTGATGATCAGTGCTGTATTCGCGATGGCCGGCTGCGCTACGCACCCCACGCCACCGCCGGAAATCACCTTCGATACGCCGAATAAACCGATACAGGTGAGGCCCGCACCCGAACCACCGCAGCCAGTGGCAGTGGTCGCGTTGCCGCAACCGATGCCTCTGCCGGGGCAGTTGAAGCCGATCGCCATCGAGACGCTAGCAACGACTGCTGCGCTCGATCCGCGCCAACGCGTGAGCGCCGCCAACGATGATGCCCGGGTAGTACCCACGCGAGAGGGTTATCTCAATGCGATCCAGGTGTGGCCCTATACCGAGGGTGCGCTGTATCAGCTCTATGCAAGTCCGGGTCGCGTTACCGACATCGCCCTGCAGGTAGGCGAAGAGCTCATAACCGTGTCCGCCGGCGATACCGTGCGCTGGATCGTCGGTGACACCGCCAGTGGTAGTGCGGATGCCCAGCGCGTGCACATCCTGGTCAAGCCGGTGCGCGCCAACCTGAAGACCAACCTGGTCGTCACCACCAATCGGCGTCTGTATCTGCTCGAGTTGACGGCAACGCCGGAGACGTGGATGGCTTCTGTATCCTGGGATTATCCGCAGGATCGGCTCACGGCATTGAAGAGCGACGCGAAGCATGCCGAGTCCACGGCCTCGGTGGCGCAAGGGATCGCGCTGGAGCGGTTGAGCTTCAGGTATGAGATCACCGGCGACGCACCGGCCTGGAGACCGGTCAGAGCGTTCGATGATGGCGAGCGGGTCTACATCCAGTTTCCGGCCGGCATTGCCCAGGGTGAATTGCCACCGGTGTTTGTCGTCGGTGTCACCGGCGATGCGGAGCTCGTGAACTACCGCTATCGGCCGCCGTACTACATCGTCGATCGGCTCTTCGGTGCGGCTGAGCTGCACTTGGGTGGCGAACACGGCCAGGTGGTGCGGATCAGTCGGACCGACGGCATGAAACACAGCTGACGTCCATGGCTGAATCCAAAGTCGATCCCGCCACGCTGACGCTACGGGCACCCCCGCGTCCCGTGACGCGACTCAACCGGCGCAGTCTCGTCGTTGTTGTCGCCGTACTCGCGGCCGGAGTGCTCGGCGCAACGTTGTGGTCCTTGCGTTCGCAACGAGGTGTGCGCGACACGCCGGTGGAGTTGCACAACGTCGATCGCGTGGCCCGCGCCGATGGGCTCGATCAGTTGCCACCGGACTATTCCAAGCTGCCAGCGGCGCTGACCTCACCTGCGCTGCCGCCCGGCGTTCCGGTGCTCGGCCATCCACTTCCCGGTGACCTCGGCGGTCCGATGTTGCGCGCCGAGCGTGAGATCCGCGAGCCATTAAGTAGCGGGCCTGGAGCGCCGTTGCGGGTCGATCCGGGCGAAGACGCCGCACGCGCGGAGCGCATCAATCGGCAGCGCGAAGTCGAGGACGCTGCGAAATCGGCTCTGTTCTTCAGGTCCACAAGTCGCAAGGAGAGTGCGGCGATGGTTCCGACCGGGCCGGCGCCGCCGCTTGCACCCGCGGAGTCTGCGTCGCTATTGGGCATTGCGCCGCCTGTTAGTGCGGCCGTTCAATCCCCGCAAGCACAGAAACAGGCGTTCGCGCAGCGCGCGTCCGACGCCCGCACCCAGAACACGCATGCGTGGCAGGCACCCGCGGCGGCGAACACTATCATGGCCGGTACCGTCATTCCGGCGGCCTTGGTCACCGGCATCAATTCCGACCTGCCGGGTACCGTCATCGCCACCGTGACGCAGCCGGTCTATGACACCGCGACCGGGCAACATGTGCTGATCCCACAGGCCTCGCGCCTGATCGGTCAATACGATAGCCAGGTCAGCCATGGCCAGGCACGAGTGCTGTTGGTCTGGACGCGTCTGTTGTTGCCCGACACTTCATCCATCACGCTGGATAGGCTGCCTGGCGTCGATGTGGCCGGCTATGCGGGCCTGGAAGACAGAGTGGACCGGCACTGGGCGCAATTGGTTGCCGGTGCCGCGTTGTCCCCCTTGATTGGCGTTGCAGCGGAGCTCGCCGCGCCTAACCGGACCACGGGTCAAAGCGAGGTGATCATCTCGACCCGGCAGAGCGTTCAAGATTCCATCAACCAGGTCGGACAAGAGTTGACGCGGCGCAATCTCGACGTGCAACCGACGTTGACCATCCGGCCTGGGTTTCCGGTCAGAGTCGTTGTGAACGCGGACATCATACTTCGCCCCTATCAACCACTATTTTTTGATCGATCCTCACCGTGACAACTAAACTGCGGCTCGGCCCCATTCCAAAAGCGCAGCCCGTGCGGCTGACTATCGCGCTGCCGGCGAGCCTCAAGGCGAATCTTGAACGCTACGCTGCGGTGCATGCGCAGACGTGGGGGACAACCGTCGATGTAGCCACGCTTATTCCGCACATGCTCGAGGCGTTCATTGCACGCAACCGTGGATTCAAGCGCGCGAGCGTTGGGCGTTCCAACGCGCAAGACCAAGATCCTTAGCCTGTGTGCGCTGATGGCCGATCGATGGATAAAGGTCTTTGCGATTTCGACTGGCGCGATGCAATTGTTGACAATGCACATGAACCGCTAAGGCTATTCATGGCCTATGGGCGCAAACGAGTTGGGGCTAACCTCCCCATTCGCCCATGATTCCCTGGGTAAGAGGGGCGAAGTGCTGCTGACGCTCGCCGAAGTCGCTGTACGCCTACGCCTGTCCGCCAGGACCGTACGGCGTTTGACGGCTTCCGGAGCCCTGCCTATTATCCGACTCTCGCCGCGGCGGGTGGCCGTTCAATCGGACGCCGTCGATCACTACCTGGAGCAGGGATGGCAGTCCGCAAGCTCAAGAACGGTCGCATTGTCATCGAGCTTCAAGTGGGCGGAGCGCGCGTATTTGAACGCCTGCCGCGATTCGCCACCAAGGCCGACGGGCAAGCGCGCGAAGCCATCATCAGACGGGACTTGTGGGAACGTAGTGCGCTTGGGCGAAAGGACGAACCGTCGCTAGCGGCGGCGATCGAGCTATGGCTAAGAGCAACCGAGCCGGATCGCAAGGACAAGCTAAACCCGAGGCGAAACGCAGTACACCTACGGCCGTTCGTGGAGGGAAGGGGGCTGCGGGAGGTAGGACAAGCGGCACAAGCTGCGATTACTGCTTGGTCCGGTAAAAGCACCCCGAAGAAGAATGGCGCGAGGCAAGAGTCAAAGGAGGATGGCTTGCCGACCACTCTGTCCCCCGCGACCGTGAACCGCCGCTTGGACGTGCTGAGAGCAGCAGCTCGGTGGGCGTGGAAGCAGGGACTGGTGACGGAGAACCTAAGCGGCAGGGTGCCGCGGCTCCGGGAAGAGAACGCGCGACAGGTGTATCTGACGCCAGCGCAGGTCAGGAAGCTTGCCGAAAGCGCGCCCTCAGAAACCTGCAAAGCGGCGATTATGATCGCGGCTTACAGTGGCCTTAGGGCCTCGGAATTGTTGAGTCTGACCGCGACGCCTACGCGTGCGGCTTCGCTCACCGTAAATGTAAGCAAGACCGGAAAGCCCAGGTTGGTGCCAGTCTCATCGACCTGTCGACCATACCTGCGGGCTTTGCCGCTGGGTATTTCCTACAGGTTTTTAATTGGACAATTTTGGGAAGCTAGGAGGAAGGCCGGCATGGAGCACGTCCACTGGCACGACCTGCGCCATACGACCGCGAGTCTGCTGGTCAATGCCGGGGTCGACCTTTTCACCATCGGCAAGATACTTGGTCACAGCAGCCCAGCAACAACGGCCCGGTATTCGCACCTGAACGACGCCAGCCTTAAAAAAGCTATGGCAAAGCTGCTGTGATCCTGATGGGATTTCCTGCCAAATATGGCCGCAACTGGCCGCTCCTGTCGCTAGGCTTCACTATGAAATTGGTGCCGGCAGTAGGAATCGAACCCACGACCAACGGTTTACAAAACCGCTGCTCTACCAACTGAGCTATGCCGGCCCGGGAATAGCCTGCGCTACAGCTATTTTACAACTTGCAGGTGCTTGGGCCGGTTGCGCGGCTTGGTGTCTGCCGATGAAGTCTCGGTTTGCGCAGGTTGCGCAGGAGCAGTCGCAGCGTCGAGCGACGCCACTGGATCCGCTGGGACCGTGAATGCGAATCCGTATCCGGATTCCTTGGCGAAGATGCCGGCGACCGCGATCATGGGCACCGCAACTTCCTGGGAAGCACCGTTGAAGCGCGCGGTGAATTGTACCCAATCGTTGTCGACCGTCAATTTGCGCGTCGCGCCGCGGCTGATGTTGAGCACGATTTCGCCGTTCTTTACGAACGAAGCCGGGACTCGAGTCTGCGCATTGACCTTCACCGCCAGATAGGGCGTGAGGCCGTTGTCGGCGGCCCACTCGCAGATCGCACGAATCAAATAGGGCTTTGCGGATTGCTCGGACATTGGGAAAGCATACTACAAGGGCTCGCGGTGACGGAAGTAGGAGCCTCTTCCAATGACATATGATCCTGGAGAGGGGTACGGGATTCCAACGACAAATGAGCCTGGGCGATAGGACGGTCAGGTCATCCTGTGAGGATGATCGTGACCCTGCATACCGACCACCTGACGAGCCTTGAGCAGATTGAGCGCTTTCTCAATGGCACCACCGAAGTCGATTTCCGAGCCCCCGATCGCAGCATGCGGCGTGACTGGATTGAGCGGGTGCTACGTCAATTCCATTATCCCCATCGCGGGCGTCGCGAGCGAGGACTCCTGCTGCGCTTCCTTACCAAGGTCACCGGCTACTCGCCGGCACAGATGAAACGGCTGATCAAGCAACTGCGTACCGAGCACCATCTGCGCGATCGTCGTGGGCCGCCGGCCAAGCCGTTCGCCTATCGCTATAGCGTGGCCGACCAGCAAGCGCTGGCCGAACTCGACGCCTTGCACGGCAATCTCTCCGGCCCGGCCACCCGCAAACTCGCCGAGCGCGCCTGCCGACTGTTTGGCGATGCCCGCTATGAGCGGCTGGCTGGCATCTCGGTGGCGCATCTGTACAACTTGCGCCGCGCTACCGGCTATCAGCGCGCGCGGGGTGCCGTGCCGCAGAAGACGCATTCGGTGCAGCGCGCCATCGGCGAGCGCCGCGCCCCGCAGCCCAACGGTCTGCCCGGCTTCATCCGCGTCGACAGCGTCCACCAGGGCGACCTGGATGGCATCAAGGGCGTCTATTTGATCAACGCCGTGGACACGGTCACCCAGTTCCAGTTCGTCGCCGCCGTCGAGCGCATCAGCGAGCACTATCTACTCCCCGTGCTGCATGCCTTGCTCGAGCGCTTTCCCTTCCGGCTACGCGGCTTTCACGCCGATAACGGCAGCGAATATATCAACCACCGGCTGGCTGAACTGCTCGATAAGCTCAATATCGAGCTCACCAAGTCCCGGCCTCGACACAGCAATGACAACGCACTGGCCGAGGCTAAGAACGGCGCCATCGTGCGCAAGCACTTCGGCTATGCTCACATCCCCGGCCGCTTCGCCACCCAGGTCAACGCCTTTGCCCTCGACGTGCTCAGCCCTTACGTCAATTACCACCGGCCTTGCTTCTTTCCGCGCACCGCCCTCGACGCCAAGGGCAGGCAACGCCGGCTTTATCACTACCAGGACATCATGACCCCATTCGATAAGCTCGTCAGCCTGCCTGACATCGACCAACACCTCAAACCCGGCATCAGCCTCGCGCTCCTGCACACTCAGGCGCGGGCGCAATCCGATAGCGAAGCCGCCCGATCACTCAACCACGCCAAGACCGCGCTATTCGAGCACATCTTCAAACCCCGAAAATCAGCCTGACCGCTCGCCGTTCAGGCTCATTTCAGAATTGGAATTGACTGTAGGGGGTGGTCTTCCGCCAGGGCTGCGGTCTTGGCGAAGCTCGGCAACTGCCCCTATGAAGCCCTTCGAGGCCTTGCAGGCGCGAATGCATTCGCGCGCAGTGAGAGGTGTGCCACGGTCTGAATGAATTCGGACCCGGAAATCGTTTACAAGCTCTATTTGCGCATGCCGCGTTCCGCGCTAGTGAGGGCTTCGATGAACGCCGGGCGCGAGAACAGCCGCTCCGCATACTTCATGAGGGGCGTCGCCGGCTTGGGAAGCTGAATCCCGTAGTAGTCGAGGCGCCACAGCAGCGGCGTGATCGCAACGTCCAGCATCGAGAACTCATCGCCAAGCATGAACTTGTGCTTGGCGAATACGGGCGCAATCTGCAACAGGCTGTCGCGTACAAGGCCGCGGGCCTTGTCGAGCTGCTTCTGATTGTTGCCCTCAAGGGTGTCGATGTGCGAGAAAAGCTCTTTCTCGAACCGGTGCAGGAACAAGCGCGCGCGAGCGCGCATCACCGGGTCGGCGGGCATCAGCTGCGGATGCGGGAACCGCTCGTCGATGTATTCATTGATGATGTTCGACTCGTGCAAGACGAGATCCCGCTCGACCAGCACCGGCACCTGGTTGTAGGGATTCATCACCGCCAGATCCTCGGGCTTATGGTCGAGATCGACGTCGATGATCTGAAAGTCCATGCCCTTCTCGTGCAACACGATGCGGCAACGCTGGCTGAAGGGATCGGTGGTACCGGAATACAAGGTCATCATGTTTTCATGCTCCCGCGGAACGCGTCGGGCGTTCCACCAAAATGCGAAGGGCAGGAGCGGCGCCCCTGCCCGGCGTTGCACCTTGACGCGTCAGTGAACGTCTTTCCAGTAGGCGCGCTTGAGCGCATAGGCAAAAACGAACAGGATGGCAAGGTAAATGAGCACGACGATGCCGATGTTGATGCGCTCGTTGCGCGCCGGCTCCGCCATGTAGTCCATGTAGTTCACCAGGTCTGCCACGAATCTCCGGTACTCAACGGCCGACAGCGCGCCTGGTGCATCGACTGTCAGAGTCTTGACGACATACTTTCCGTTGGCGCGTGGTTCCGCAACCGCGAGGCCCTTGGCGGCAATTACCGCGGCTTCCGCCTTCTCGTGATCCTCGTACTCCGTTTCGACCAGGCGCGGCGATCCCTGCAGCTGCCACAATACGTGCGGCATGGCGACGCTCGGGAATACCAGATTGTTCCATCCGGTGGTCGACTTTTCGTCTTGATAGAAACCAAGGAAGTAGCTGTACAGCCAGTCCTTGCCGCGCACGCGTGCCTCGACCGAAAGGTCGGGCGGCGGCGCGCCGAACCAGTTGACGCCGTCGGCCCTGCTCATCGCCGCAATCATCGGCGAGCCGAACTTGTCGGTGGTGAACATGAGGTTGTCCTTGATCTGTTGCTCGTTGAGCCCCAGGCTGGTCAAGCGGTTGTAGCGCATGTACTGGGCGCTGTGGCAATTGAGGCAGTAGTTGACGAAATGACCCGCGCCACGCTGCAGCGACTCGACATCGAGGCGATGCGCCGGTGCCGGTACGAGCACCGGACCGCCCTCGTCCGCCAATACCCCGCCCGTCGCCACGAGCAGCATGATTCCGAGTATTCCGGTGATCGCTTTCATTATCCGGTCACCATTGCCGGTACCGGCTTGGTCTTGTCCCGCGCGGTGTACCACGGCATCAAAAGGAAGAACAGGAAGTAGACAACGGTCAGCACTCGCGCCACGACCGTTGCTTTGTCGGCCGTGCCGAGCAGCGGGATCTTGGCGCTGAATTGCCCCCACACAGTCACGGGCACGACGCCGAGATAGCCGAGGATAAGGAAACTCACGACGAACGCGGCGAGCCAGGCCTTGTACAGCGAGCCGCGATAGCGGATCGACTTGACCTTGCTGCGATCCAGCCAAGGCAGGAAGAACAGGATGACGACCGCGGCGCCCATCACGAGCACGCCCCAGAATTGCGAGTTCAGGAACGATGGGACGGCACGAAGCATCGCATAGAACGGAGTGAAGTACCACACGGGCGCAATGTGTACCGGGGTTTGCAGCGGATTGGCCGGAATGAAGTTGTTAGCTTCGAGAAAATAGCCGCCGCCGTCGGGCCAGAAGAAAACCACGATCGAAAATAGCGCAAGGAACACGACTACGCCGACGATATCCTTCACGGTGTAGTAGGGATGAAACGGAATGCCATCGACCGGGTGCCCGGTTACCGGATCTTTCCTGTCCTTGATCTCGACGCCGTCCGGATTGTTCGAGCCGACCTCGTGCAACGCCATCAGGTGCACCACGACCAGGAGAAGCAGCACGAGCGGCACGGCGGCGACATGGAACGCGAAAAAGCGGTTCAGCGTGACGTCCGACACCGTGAAGTCGCCGCGAATCCAGGTGCCCAGGTCGTCGCCGATGATCGGCACGGTCGAAAACAGGTTGACGATGACCTGCGCACCCCAGTACGACATCTGTCCCCACGGGAGCAGATAACCGAAGAACGCCTCCGCCATCAGCGCGAGATAAATGAAGCAGCCGACGATCCACAGCAGCTCGCGCGGCTTGCGATAGCTGCCATAGAGCAAAGCGCGGAACATGTGGAGATAGACGACGATGAAAAACGCCGATGCACCGGTCGAATGGGCGTAGCGGATGAACCACCCGCCGGCAACGTCGCGCATGATGTATTCGACCGACTCGAACGCCTTGGTCGCGTCCGGTTTGTAGCTCATCGTCAGGAAAATGCCGGTGACGAGTTGCATAACCAGCACGACCAGCGCCAGCGAGCCGAAGAAATACCAGAAATTGAAATTCTTGGGCGCGTAGTATTCCGACACCTGCGACTTCCACAGCGCAGTCAGCGGAAAGCGGTCGTCGATCCACGTCAGTATTTTTTGCATGTTCGAGGTACTCCGCCTACGCCGACTTGCCGTCCGAACCGATCAGGAGCCTGGTGTCGGTCAGGAATCTATACGGTGGGATGGTCAGATTCGTCGGCGCCGGTACACCCTTGTAGACGCGGGCGGCGAGATCGAATTTGGATTGGTGGCAGGGACAGAAAAATCCACCGAGCCACGCCGGGCCCAGGTCCGGTGGCGCAATTTCCGGGCGGTACGTCGGCGAGCATCCCAGGTGGGTGCAAATGCCGACTGCGACGAATATTTCGGGCTTGATCGACCGATAGCCATTTTTTGCGTCTGCCGGCTGCTGCGAATCGTTCGAGTTCGGATCTGCGAGCTGGCTGTCGAGCTTGGGCAGGTCCTGAAGCATCTTCGGCGTGCGGCTGATCACCCACACGACCTTGCCGCGCCATTCGATATTGATTTTCTGGCCAGACTCGAGCTTGCTGATGTCCACTTCGACCGGCGCGCCCGCTGCTCTTGCGCGCTCGCTGGGCCAGAAACTCATGCCCAAAGGGACAGTGGCTGCGACGACGCCTACGCTGCCGACCGCTGCCGTTGCTCCAATCAGGAATCGGCGTTTCTGTTTGTCCAAGTCGCCATCTCGCGCCTCATTTGCCATTTGCACCGATCCCTTATGTTCCCAAAGCCTGCGAATCCCCAAACCGCGGAAGTATAAAGGATTTGCCCCCTTTTCCGGAAGCCTTGCATCAGAAAAACCTCGGAATCCGTTATTAAAACAGCAGATTAGCCGTCACAGGCCAGCCGCAGGCCGCAGCCGTTGAGAGCGTCGATGCTGCATTGCGATAGCCCGGGTCTATAATTCGGTTTGAACGCAAGAATGCGGGGTCGTGGCCGTGGTTCGTCGCTTTTGGCTGTTGTTCGCTCAAGTCGCCACCATTTGCCTGGCGGTGTTGTTCGTCGTTGTCACGTTGCGCCCCGACTTGCTCTCGCGCTTCACTGCCAAGAACAACGTCGTGCTGATCGAGGAATCGACCGCGACCATCCCGGGCCCGAAAATCGACAGCTTGGCCGACGCGGCCCGTAAGGCGACGCCGTCAGTCGTCAACATCTATACGAGCAAGGACGTCAAGCAACGGAATCCGATGCTCGACGACCCGATCATGCGGCGCTTTTTTCCGGGCCTGCCGGAAGGCGAGACGCGTCGTGCGACCAGCCTCGGCTCAGGCGTCATCGTCAGCGGCGAAGGTTTCGTGCTGACCAACAACCATGTGATCGAGGATGCCGACGATATCCAGCTCGTGCTGTCCGATGGTCGGCGGATGCGCGCGACGATCCGCGGCAGCGATCCGGAGTCCGATCTTGCGGTGCTCAAGACCGACGGCAAGGATCTGCCCGCGGTGACCTTCGGCAAACTCGACAACGTGCAGGTCGGCGATGCGGTGCTTGCCATTGGCAGCCCCTTCGGCTTCGGCAGCTCGGTGACGCATGGCATCGTAAGCGCCCTCGGCCGCAACCACCTGGGTATCAATCGGTTCGAAGACTTCATCCAGACCGACGCGGCAGTGAACCCGGGCAACTCCGGTGGCGCGCTGGTCGACAGCGGCGGCAATCTGATCGGCATCAACAGCGCCATTTTCTCCCAGAGCGGAGGATCCCAGGGCATCGGTTTCGCGATCCCGGTCACGATCGCCAGGAACGTGCTCGAGCAGATCATTCGCGATGGTGAAGTCACGCGCGGATGGCTCGGCATCGAACCACAGGAAATTACGCCGCAACTTGCCTTGGTGCTCGCGCTGCCGTCCACTGACGGCGTGCTCATTCGTTCCGTGCCTCGGAGCGGGCCGGCCGACCGCGCCGGCATACAGCCGCGCGACGTGCTGCTCGTGCTCGATGGCAAGTCGACGCACGATGTTTCGACGCTGCTCGCGCAGATTGCCGCGCTGACGCCCGGCGCCCAGGTCAAGCTTACGGTACTGCGCGAGCAAAAACCGGTCGAACTCGAAGTGACCGTCGGGAAACGCCCGAAAGTGCGCGCGTCGTAGCGACGGCTCGGCCTTTCCCGTAACCAGCCGCCGCGTGACCTTTCAACGCGCACCCGCCTGCCGCTTCTTCGCCAGGTCGATGTCGACATACTTGTAGTAGGTCGCGAACGGCGAGCGGTAGTAGCCGCTCACCCACGGCTGGACGAAGGCGTTTTCCACATCGACGACCAGCGGGATCATCGGAACGTACACGCCGACGATGTCGTGCATGGTGCGCGCAGCAGCCATTCGGTCTGCATCCGTTCGCGCGCTCATGTACCGCTCGAGCGCCCGATCGTACGCCTCGAAGCGGAAGCGCGGATCGTTGGATTCCGGTGGCTGCTTGCTATCGAGCGTCATGAATACGAGCCCCATCGGCGTGGTGCTTCGCCCGTGCACGCTGAGCTGATACTTGCCCTGCGCTGTCTCCTTGAACAGGTCCTGCGTCGGCACCGAGCGGAACCCCATGCGCACGCCGAGCGCATCCATGTTCTTCTTCCATAAGGTCTGCATCTCGCGCCACACCGTACCCGTGAAGGTCGTCATGGTCAGCGCGAGCGGCTTGCCGTCAGGCGCGCGGCGGTAACCATCCTTATCGCGTTTCCCGTAGCCCGCGCTGTCCAGCAGCTTGTTCGCGGTCGCCGGATCATAGCGAGACTTGCCCGCGCGTGCCGGATCGAAGCCCGCGACGCCGGGCGGCAGGATCTGCATCGCGGCCAGTGCCTGACCGCCATAGACCACACTGATGAAAGCGTCCACATCGAACCCAAGCGCGATCGCACGCCGCAGCGCGATCTGTTCCTTGCCCATGCCGCCGACGACCGGATCTTCCATGTTGAACGACACGGATCGAACGGAATTCAGCGGGTACGTTTGCCGCCGGATGCCGCGTTTCGCCAGCGCCGGATCGAGCTCTCCGTTCTTGAGCAGGCGCATCGCGCCATCGCCCTTGAGCTCGATGAAGTCGAGGCTGCCGCGCTCGAATTCGAGCAGCCGCGTCTGATTTTCTTCGATGACGCTGAATTGGATCGCCCCGACTTGCGGCAGGCGCTTGCCTTTCATGTCGCGCGTCATCGCCGCATGCGCCGGATTCGCGCTGTCCGGGAACGCAATGGCGCGATATGCGGGATTCGCCTCAAGCACGATCTTCGTGCCGCGCTTCCATTCCTTAAGCCGGTACGGCCCGGTCCCCACGGCACGAGTCTGGATGTCGCCACCCGCCGATTCCACCACTTCCCTCGCCACCGCGCGCGTATCGACGAGCCTGACGGTCATCATCGGAAAATTGGCCTCGCTGAGGCGGAATTGGAGAGTGTAGCGATCGAGCGCACGCAGGCCATCGACCGGAGTGTCGTAGTTGAACTTGGCACCCGGCCTACGCGCCGCATCGACGACGGCTCGCATGCCGACGATGAGGTCCGTGGTGATCGCGTCGCCGCCGCTGCGCAGATTGGGATCGAGGTCGCGTTTCAGCGCGTAGACGTAGTCCTCGGCGACGAGCTCGCGCGGCTTGCCGCGAAACGCAGGATCGTCGGTGAAATGAATACCCGGTTTGAGACGCACCGTCCACGTCTTCCCGTCCGCGGACACATCGGGCGCCGCGGCTGCGGTGTTGGGAACGATGCCGGGCGGCCGCGCGAGGTAATCCCACTCGTAGAGCGACTCGAAGATCGATGATCCGATCTCCTGCGAATACCGGTCCTGCCATTGCTGCGGATCGAGCGTGTCGATGTCATTTGTGGCAAGCCGCAGGATCTTGGCCGGGTCCGCCGAGAAGGCGGTGCAACTGACGAGCATGAAGAGCGCGACGACGACGCGCGCGCTGCTCGATCGGCGGCGCGGAGTCACGCAAAATCCTTGGGCGCAAGGACGCGCGCGGTCCACGCTACGTCGATTTCTCTTCCTCGGGTGCGTCGCCCTCGCGCGCGGGCACGGAGATGAAGCGCGCCACCAGCAGCCCCAGCTCGAACAACAGCCATAACGGCACCGCAAGCATCACCTGTGACAGGATATCCGGCGGCGTGAAGATCGCGCCGACGATGAATGCCCCGACGATGACGTAGCCTCGTATCGAGCGCAGCGTTGCAAGCTTCACCACGCCCAGGCGAACCAGCACAATGACGACGACGGGAACCTCGAACGTGATGCCGAACGCGATGAACATCGTCAGCGCGAACGACAGATATTTGTCGATGTCGGTCATCATCTGCACGCCTGCGGGCGTGTAGTGGGCGAAGAAGCCGAACGCGATTGGAAAGACGGCGTAATACGCGAACGCCATCCCGAGGGCGAAGAAGAACACGCTGGACACGATGACAGGGGCCGCGAGGCGCTGCTCGTGCTTGTAGAGGCCCGGCGCGACGAAGGCCCACATTTGATAGAGCACGTAAGGCAGGGCGATCAGGAACGCCGCCATCAGCGTGACTTTCAGCGGCACGAGAAACGTTCCGGTGACGTCGGTCGCAATCATGGTGCTGCCGTGCGGCAGCGCCTTGAGCAGCGGGGCCGCGAGGAATGCATAGATTTCCTTGGCCCACGGAAACAGGCACAGCAGTACGATGACGACCGCGACGATCGAGCGCAGCAGCCGGCTGCGGAGCTCCACCAGATGCGAAATGAAGGTTTCCTGCGTGTCGTCGGGATTGGAGGCGGGATCGGTCATCGGGAACCAACGGGATGCGGCTGCGGCCGCAATTGTAGCGCGCGGGGTGAAGGGACCTCTCAGCCAATCCCGCAGGGGCAGACGCTCCTTGAAGCGTCAGCGAAGTGGATCCTGCCGCCGGTGGTCAGATACGCTCGAGACCGGGCAGCGTGGATTGCCTGGGAGTATCGACGTCCGCCTTCGGAGCCATGTCCTGCGCGCCGGCCGCAGTCGCGTCGTGTGGCAACTGCGAATCGGCCCTTGGCGCGGGTTCCGGAGGGTTGGAAGCCAGGGAAGACGCCTCGGCACCGACCGAGTTGAGTTCCGCCTGGACCGAGCGCATGCCGCTTTCGACTTCGGAAGCCGTTTGCGACACGGAGCGTTCGATGTCCTGAGCGGCCGACTGCACCTCGTTCTTCAGCTTGCGCAACTCGTCAAGCTCGATCTCGCGGTTGATGTCGGCCTTGACATCATTCACGTACCGCTGGAGGCGCCCGAACATGTGGCCCAGCGTCCGCGCAACCTTGGGCAGCCGTTCCGGGCCAATCACCACCAGAGCCACCACGGCGATGAGCGCGATCTCGCTGAACGCAATGTCGAACACGTGCAGTTACAGGGTCTTCTCTTTCTTCACTTCGCCTTCGATCGTTTGTCCGGCGATCTGCTGCGAAGCGCCCGGCGCAGCGCTTGTGGGGGGCGCTGGATCGGAACCGTCGGGACTTTTCATGCCGTCCTTGAAGCCCTTGACTGCACCGCCGAGGTCCTGGCCGATGTTACGCAGCTTCTTCGTCCCGAATATGAGTACGACGACCAGCAATACGATCAGCCAGTGCCAAATGCTCAGTCCACCCATGGTCGATCTCCTTTGGAGCCTTTGCCGGCTCTTTAGTCCCTGGGCAGCATTCTACCCAGCGGTTCCGGTCCGCCAAGGACGTGGATATGCAAGTGCATCACGTCCTGGCGGCCGATGCGCCCGGTGTTGATAACCGTCCGGTAACCATCGCGAGACCCCTGTTCCCGCGCCAGCCGCCCCGACATCGCCAGCATTCTCCCAAGCACGCCCGCATCCTCGCTGGTCGCATCGCTCAGCGACGCGATGTGTTTTTTCGGGATCAGCATGAAATGCACTTGCGACTGCGGATTGATGTCGTGGAACGCGAAGATCTCGTCATCCTCGTAAATCTTCTTCGACGGGATCTCGGACCGCGCGATCTTGCAAAAAATACAGTCGTCCATGGCGTTGGCAATCGGCAAGTTTGTACCGGGCGTCAGGGTCTCCTGCCGAGTGGCCGCCGCGCGGCTTTTTCGTCGAGTCCGGACACCCCTTCACGCCGCTCCAGTTCGGCCAGCACGTCCTGCGGCCCCAAGCCGTATCTCGCCAACAGAATCAGGCAATGGAACCAGAGGTCGGCGACCTCAGACGTTATGCGGATCTTATCACCATCCTTGGCGGCCATAACCGTTTCGGTCGCCTCCTCGCCCACCTTCTTGATGATCGCGTCATCACCTTTCACGAACAACGTCGCTACGTACGAGGTCAACGGATCGGCGTTCCGATGGGCTTCGATCGTCGCTGCGATTCTGCGCAGGGGGTCGTCACTTTTGGCCATAGATCGCCTTCGGGTCCTTGAGTACCGGCTCGACCGTGTGCCAGGCACCGTCCTCGAGCTTCTGAAAAAAACACCGCGCCCGGCCGGTATGACACGCGATCCCGCCGTCCTGTTCCACGACGAGAAGAATCGCATCGTTGTCGCAATCCAGCCGGATCTCGCGTACGTGCTGCGCGTTGCCGGACTCTTCGCCTTTTCGCCACAGTCTGCGCCGAGAACGGGACCAGTAGTGCGCAAGAAGTGTTTCGGCAGTGCGCGCGAGCGCGTCGCGGTTCATCCACGCGAGCGTCAACACCTGACCGGTCTGGACATCCTGGGCAATGGCGGGCACCAGGCCGTCGTCGTTCCAGCTTACCGCATCGAGCCAATTTTCCTGCATTCTCTTTTCATTCCCGGATTTCGATACCCGCCGCGGCCATGGCGGCCTTCGCCTGGCCGACCGTGAATTCTCCATAGTGGAAAATGGACGCCGCGAGCACTGCCGCTGCACCGCCCCTGGTGACGCCGTCGACCATGTGCTGCAGCGTGCCGACGCCCCCGGATGCGATCACGGGAACGTCGACCGCGTCCGCGACGGCGCGCGTCAAGGCGAGATCGAAGCCGGTCCGGGCGCCGTCGCGGTCCATGCTGGTAAGCAGAATTTCGCCGGCGCCCAATTTCACGACATCACGAGCCCACTGAACCGCATCGAGCCCCGTCGCATTGCGCCCGCCGTGTGTGTAGACCTCCCACCGTCCAGGCCCGGTTTCGCGCGCGTCGATGGCCGCCACGATGCACTGGGCGCCATAGCGGCTGGCGGCGCGCTGGATCAGCCCCGGATCTTTCACGCCTGCGGTGTTGATGCTGACCTTGTCCGCGCCCGCGTTGAGCAGTGAGCGAATATCGTCAACATGCGCGACGCCGCCGCCCACCGTCAGCGGGATGAAGACCTGATCAGCGACCGCTTCGATCATGTCGTAGAGCAGCCCGCGCGTTTCGACGCTCGCCTTGATGTCCAGAAACGCGAGCTCGTCGGCGCCCTGGTCATCGTAACGACGCGCAACCTCGACCGGGTCTCCGGCATCCTGGAGGTTGACGAAGTTGACGCCTTTGACCACGCGGCCATGCGCGACGTCGAGGCAGGGAATGATGCGTTTGGCGAGGCCCATAGGCAGGCGCGAATTCATTCGCGCGCAGACGCATAGACTACCACTGCGGTCCGAGTGAATTCGGACCTACAGTTCGGGATGCCCTTGTAGGCGCGAATCCATTCGCGCGGCAGCAATCAACATGACCCCCGGAGCCTATTTCCCCCTGGCGGCCTTCAGCGCGTCCTTGAAGTCGAGGGTTCCCTCGTACAGCGCGCGACCGGCAATGGCGCCCGCGACGCCTTCGCTCTCGTAGCTTGCGAGTTCCTTGATGTCCTTGAGGCTGTTGATGCCACCGCTCGCGATCACCGGGACCTTGAGCTCTCGCGCGAGCTTGACGGTCGCCTCGATGTTGATGCCGGTCAGCATGCCGTCGCGGCCGATGTCCGTGTAGACGATGGCCTCGACGCCGTAGTCCTCGAACTTCTTGGCGAGATCGACGACGTCGTGGCCGGTCATCTTCGACCAGCCGTCCGTCGCGACCTTGCCCTCGCGTGCGTCGAGGCCGACGATGATGTGCCCGGGGAACGCGTAGCAGGCGTCGTGCAGGAAGCCGGGGTTTTTCACCGCGGCGGTGCCGATGACCACATAGGTGATGCCGTCATCGAGATACCGCTCGATCGTGTCGAGGTCTCGGATGCCGCCGCCGAGCTGCACCGGGATTTCTTCACCGATGACGCTGACGACTTCGCGGATCACCGATTCGTTCTTCGGCTTGCCGGCGAAAGCACCGTTCAGGTCGACGATATGCAGGCGCTCTGCCCCGAGCTCGAGCCAGTGCTGCGCCATCGCCGCCGGATCCTCCGAAAAGACGGTAGCCGAGTGCATTTCGCCTTGCTTCAGGCGGACACAATGCCCGTCCTTGATATCGATTGCGGGAATGATATGCATGGCGCGGTAGGGTCGCAGCCGGGGGAGCAGCGCGAAGTTGCCGAAGTTGCGTTAAGGGCGTCCGTTCCAGGCGACGAAGTTTGCAAGCAACTGGAGACCGGCGCGGTGACTCTTCTCGGGATGGAACTGCACAGCGAAGATATTAGCGCTTGCAATCGCGCAAGTAAACGCCGTTGGATAATCCACGCTGCCGGCAGTCAACGCGCTGTCGTCCGGCACAGGGTAGTAGCTGTGCGCGAAGTAGAAGCGGGTTGCGTCAGCGATACCTTGCCACAACGGATGTGACCGCCCTTGACGAACGCGGTTCCAGCCCATGTGCGGGATTTTGAGCCTGGCACCGTTCGCGTCGACCATCGCCGCGTCGGGAAAGCGCTCGACCCGGCCATGCAACAAGCCAAGACAGGAAGTGGGCCCTTCCTCGCTCTCGTCGAAGAGCATTTGCAGGCCGAGACAGATTCCGAGGAACGGCCGGTCGCGAACAACCTCCTGCACGACGTCCCGCAAGCCGCTCTCGTTCAGGCTGCGCATGCAATCCGGCATCGCGCTTTGGCCGGGAAGGACAATACGCGCTGCGCGCCGGATTGTGTCCGGGTCCGCGCTCACCACTATGGTGCGCTCAGGCGCGACGTGCTTGAGTGCCTTCGCCACCGAGCGAAGGTTTCCCGTGCCGTAATCGACGACCGCTATGTCGGCTGTCACCGGTCTCGTCCGCCGCGCAGGAATTCAGGGGCTAAAGCGATCCCTTGGTCGACGGTACGATACCCGCTGCTCGAGCATCGGGCGTCGCAGCCATGCGTAGGGCCCGTGCAAACGCCTTGAACACGGTTTCGGCCTGGTGATGGGCGTTCTGCCCACGCAGGTTGTCGATGTGCAGCGTGACCAGCGCGTGATTGACGAAGCCCTGGAAGAATTCGTGGGTAAGGTCGACATCGAATGCGCCGATCATCGGCCGAGTGAAAGGCACGTGGAATTCGAGCCCGGGGCGACCCGAAAGGTCAATCACGACGCGCGACAGTGCTTCGTCCAGCGGAACGTACGCGTGGCCGTAGCGGGTGAGGCCGGCCTTGTCGCCAAGCGCCTGTTTGACCGCCTGGCCCAGCGTGATGCCAATATCCTCGACGGTATGATGGGCATCGATGTGCAGATCACCCTTGGCGGCGATCGCGACATCCATCGCCCCGTGCCGCGCGACCTGGTCGAGCATGTGGTCGAGGAAGGGCACGCCCGTGACGACGTCGGCGCGGCCGCTGCCGTCGAAATTCACGCTGACGACAATCGAGGTTTCCCGCGTGACGCGTTCGATGCGGGCAGCGCGCTTCGAACTGACGGCGGTTTCAACGGAGGCGCTCATTGGCTGCTTTGGCCACACAAGTCGGTCATCGCTGCAAGCAGGAGATCGTTCTCGTCCGGCGCACCGATGGTTATGCGCAGACAGTTCGCCAGCAAAGGATGGCTGCCTGCGAGGTTCTTCACGAGGATGTGCTTCGCCTTCAGTCCGTTGAACACGCGGTCCGCTCCGGTCACGCGAACCAGCAGAAAATTTGCCTGCGACGGGAACACCTTGACCCCGGGCAGCCGTGCGAGCACCGACGCGACCCGTTGCCTTTCGGCACGAATCAGGGTCACCTGTCCGTCGATCCATCCCGTTTCGGCAAGCAGCGCGCCGACTGCCGCCTGCGTCAACGAATTCACATTATACGGCGGGCGCACCTTGTTCAATTCGACGATCCACTCAGGAGCGGCGACGGCGTAGCCAAGCCGCATCCCGGCCATGCCGACCTTGGAGAGTGTGCCCAGCAGCAGCAAATTCGGAAAGTCGGCGACGCGTTCGAGAAAACTGTCGTCGGCGAAAGGCGCGTAAGCTTCGTCGAGGACCACCAGCCCCGGCGCGGCACGAATTATCGCTTCGATATCGCCCGCCGCGCAGCAAGCGCCTGTCGGGTTGTTCGGCGACGCGAGAAAAATCACCGCCGGACGCTCGCGTTCGATCGCTTCCTGCATGGCCGCGTGATCGAGCGTGAAATCCGGCTTGAGCCCAACACCGACGAAGCGCAAGCCTGCGTTGAGCGCGTTGACGCGGTACATCACGAACGTCGGCTCCGGAGCGATAACCGTGGCCCCCGGTCGCGCCACTGCCGACACGATGAGCTGGATCAACTCGTCGGAACCGTTGCCGACGATGAGTCCGAGCGCGTCCGGGATGCCCAGCGCGCAGCGCAACGTGGTTTTCACCGCGTCGGCCGGCCCGTCCGGATAGCGATTCAGCGGCACGCGCGCCAGCGCGCCGGCGACGCGTGCCTTGACGGCATCCGGCAGCGACAGGGCATTTTCGTTGGCGTCGAGCTTGATCATGCCCTCGGCGGGCGCGACGACGTACGCCTTCTGCGCCCGCACGTCGGAACGCACGATGGCGGCGACGATGTCGGCGGCACTCGCTGTCGAAGCCACGCCGCGGATGCGATCGTTCACGTCAGACCAAGTCCGTATCCGCGATCAGCAAGTCGACCCCGCCCGAAGCGAAGTTGCCCAGATCCCCCGCGGCAGCCTTGCCTTCCGGCGAGGCGAGTGCCGCGTCGATCGCAGCGCGCGAATCGAAGGAAAGCGCCGCGATGAGATGATAGGGCGTCTGGCCACCCAGGCCGGCGATCGGCCCGCGCGTGACTTCATAGCTGCGCAAGCCCGGCAGTTTTTTTGCCAGGGGAATATGGCGATCGACATAGTAGCGATCGAACGCTGCGGCGTCGGTGGGTTGGCGGTACAGCGCGAAAAGCTTGGCCATGATCCTGTCCTCCTTTGTTTGAGGTTTGCGCGCGAATGAATTCGCGCCTACCACGGTGGTTTTATGCTGTAGGTCCGAATTCATTCGGACCCGATTGACTGCAATCGGTATTCGGCGCTCTGCGCATGCGCCGACAAACCTTCCCCGCGAGCGAGCGTCGACGCGACCCGCCCGAGAGTCTGGGCGCCGGCGCGCGACACCGCTATGACGCTGGTGCGCTTCTGAAAGTCGTAGACACCCAGCGGTGATGAGAACCTGGCGCTACGCGCGGTCGGCAACACGTGATTGGGTCCCGCGCAATAGTCGCCAAGCGCCTCCGAGCTGTAGTGCCCGAGAAAAATCGCGCCCGCATTCCTGATTTTCGGTACCAACGCGTCGGGATGCCCGACAGCCAGCTCGAGGTGTTCGGGGGCGATGCGGTTGGCGATCGCACAGGCCTCATCGAGATCGCGCACCTGAATCAGTGCCCCGCGATGGGCGAGCGACTTGGCAGCGATTTTCGCACGTGCCAGCTTCGGCAGCTCGCGCGCAATGCTTGCGGCAACGGCGTCGAGCAGCGCTGCGTCAGGCGACAGCAGGATGGCCTGCGCGTCCTCGTCGTGCTCGGCCTGCGAGAACAGGTCCATCGCGATCCAGTCCGGGTTTCCACTGGCGTCGGCGATGATCAGGATTTCCGACGGCCCGGCAATCATGTCGATGCCGACGACGCCGAACACGCGGCGCTTCGCTGCGGCGACATAGGCATTGCCCGGCCCGACGATCTTGTCGACCGCGGGGATCGTGGCCGTGCCGTATGCGAGGGCGGCCACAGCCTGCGCGCCGCCAATCGCGAATGCACGGGTGACACCCGCGAGCCGCGCCGCCGCGAGCACGAGCGGGTTTCTCACGCCTCCCGGCGTCGGCACGACCATGATGATCTCGGCGACTCCGGCGACATGCGCGGGCAGCGCATTCATCAGTACGGTCGATGGATACGCCGCCTTGCCGCCTGGAACGTAGATGCCGACCCGATCGAGTGCCGTGATGTTCTGCCCGAGCCGCGTGCCGTCGGCCTCGGTAAACGACCACGAGTCCACCCGCTGGCGCTCGTGGTATGTGCGGATTCGCCCTGCCGCGGTGGAAAGCGCCTCGCGTTGTCCGGCGGGCAAGCGGTCGAGCGCACCCTCGAGATCCGCCGTGGTGAACTCGAGCGCGGCAACGCTGTGAGCCTTGACATGATCGAACAGGGCCGTGTATTCGAGCACCGCCGTGTCGCCGCGCGCCCGCACATCGGCGATGATCGACGCGACCGACGTGTCGATGGCATCGTCCTGGGCGGTGTCGAACGCGATCAACCGCGCGAGCGTCGCGCCGAAGTCGGCGTGCGTCGAGTCCAGCCTGCGAATCTGCGCGCCCGACTCAGCCATGCGCTGCCTCGGCACTCACAGCCGTCCTGATGGCGTCGAGCAGCGGCTGGATCGTGTCACGCTTGAGCTTCAGCGACGCCGGATTGACAATCAGGCGCGCACTGATCGGCATGATCTCCTCGACCGCGACCAGGTCATTGGCTTTGAGCGTGTTGCCGCTGCTCACGAGATCGACGATGGCTTCCGCAAGGCCCACGAGCGGTGCCAGTTCCATGGATCCATAAAGCTTGATCAGATCGACATGCATGCCCTTGGCCGCGAAATGCTCGCGCGCGGTCGCGACGTACTTGGTCGCTACGCGCAACCTCGCCCCGCGCTTGATGACTCCCGCGTAGTCGAATCCACGCTTGGTGGCGATCACCAGCCGGCACCGGCCGATTCCCAGATCGATCGGCTGGTACAGGCCGTCGCCCCCATGCTCGAGGAGGATGTCCTTGCCGGCGACGCCCATATCGGCGGCGCCGTACTGCACGTACGTCGACACGTCGGACGCACGCACGATGATGAAGCGCACGTCGGGCCGATTGCTGCCGATGATGAGCTTGCGCGACGTTTCCGGATCTTCTGCCGGGTCGATGCCTGCGGCGGAAAGCAGCGCGACGGCTTCTTCGAAAATACGCCCTTTGGATAGAGCGATGGTGATCGTGGGCACGACGGTGGTGGCGAGATCGCTGAACTCTCTATTCTAGCAGTCTGCCGGCTGATGCCCGTCGCGATCGTAGGCGAGCCGGCCGGCGATGTAGGTTGCGCGCACCGCGCGTTCGTCGCCCAGTGTCATCTGCACGAACAGTGCTTCCGCCAAGTCGCGACAATGCGCCATCCTGCGGGCAATCAGCGGAGTGGACTTGAGGTCGAGCACGACGACGTCGGCTTCCATGCCGGGCGCAATGCTGCCGATGCGGTCGTCGAGGTAGAGCGCGTGCGCGCCACCCCGTGTCGCGAGGTAGAACGCCTGCGTCGCGGTGAGCGCATGACCGTTGAGCTGCGCGACTTTGTATGCCTCATGCATCGTGGCCAGCATCGAAAAGCGCGTCCCGCCACCGATGTCGGTGGCGAGCGCGACGCGCACGCTACGCGGCGCCCTGCGCGCTTCGTGCAACCTGAAGAGACCGCTACCGAGGAAGGTATTCGAAGTGGGACAGTGCGCGATCGCAGTGCCGGTTTCGTGGCAGCGTGCCAATTCCCTCTCGCTTAGCCAGATGCCGTGACCGTAGATCGCGCGCGGGCCGAGCGCGCCATGGTGGTCGTAGACGTCGAGATAGGCGGAGCGCTCGGGAAATAGTTCCTTGACCCACGCGACTTCGTTGCGGCTTTCCGCGATATGTGATTGCAGATACGTGCCGGGATGCTCGCGCCACAGGGCGCCCGCCGCGTCGAGCTGCGCGGGCGAGCTGGTAGCCGCGAAGCGCGGCGTCACGCAATAGAGGAGTCGGCCGCGGCCATGCCAGCGCTGCAAAAGGGCCTTGCTGTCGTCGTAGCCCGATTGCGCCGTATCGCGTAACGCTTCCGGAGCATTGCGATCCATCAGAACCTTGCCGGCGAGCATGCGCATGCCAAGCGCTTCCGCTTCCTCGAAGAACATGTCGACCGAGCCGGGGTGCACCGTGCAGAACACCGCGGAAGTCGTCGTCCCGGCGCGCAGACACTCCTGCAGGAAGGACTTTGCGATGCGGCGCGCGTGCCCGGTGTCGGCAAAGGCCCGCTCGGCGGGGAACGTGTAGTCGTTCAACCAGTCCAGCAACTGCTTCCCGTAGGAGGCGATAATCTCGGTTTGCGGATAGTGGACGTGCGCGTCGACGAAACCTGCGGTGATCAGCGCATCGCCGTAATGCCTCACCTGAGTCCCGGCGCGAAGTCGGCCTGCGACCTCCCCGGCGGGACCGAAATCGATGATGTGTCCTTTCGCCATCACGACGATAGCGTCGGACTCGTAGCGCACGCAGGACGCCGGGTCGTCGAGAAACGGATCGGCCGTGAAAGTCAGTGCCGCGCCACGAATCGCGGTGATCGCGTCGGTCGAGTTCACGTGCATGCGTGGCTACGCGACGCGACGGATGCGCGCGTTCAACGAGCACAGCTTATCTTCGATGCGTTCGTACCCGCGATCGAGATGGTAAATGCGGTCGATGATGGTCTGCCCTTCGGCCAGCAGGCCGGCAATGACGAGGCACGCGGAGGCACGCAGGTCGGTGGCCATGACCGTGGCGCCGGTCAGCCTGGCAACACCTTTGACGATCGCGGTGTTGCCCTCGACCTCGATGTCGGCGCCGAGGCGCTTGAGCTCCTGCACATGCATCATCCGGTTCTCGAAGATCGTTTCAGTGATAACGGACACGCCGCCCGCAATGGTCATCACTGCCATCATCTGCGCCTGCATGTCGGTTGGAAAGGCAGGATAGGGCGCGGTGCGCAGCGTGATCGCCGCCAGCGGGACACTGCGTGAAACGCGGATCACATCACCGTCGACCTTGATCGTCCCGCCAGCTTCTTCCAGTTTTTCCAGCACCGCACCGAGGGTGTCGGGACGCGTCCCCCGGAGTGCCACGTTGCCGCCGGTGGCCACGGCGGCGGC
Source organism: uncultured beta proteobacterium (assembly GCA_963829375.1). GTDB lineage: Bacteria > Pseudomonadota > Gammaproteobacteria > Burkholderiales > Casimicrobiaceae > PALSA-1003. The sequence continues at coordinate 59,845 of CAWHIS010000009.1, forward strand.
AAGGAATGTCCCGGTTTCGATGCGATCGGGCATGACGGCGTGGGCAGCGCCGTGCAGGCTGGAGACGCCCTGGATGGTGATGCGGTCGGTCCCTGCGCCTGCGACACGGGCACCCATGGCGTTCAGGCAATCGGCAAGATCGACGACCTCGGGTTCGCGTGCGGCGTTTTCAAGTACCGTCGTGCCGTCGGCGAGCGTCGCCGCCATCATGAGGTTCTCGGTCCCGGTAACCGTCACCAAGTCGAAGACGAAGCGCGTGCCGGCGAGCCGCTTTGCCTTGGCGTCGATATAGCCGTGATCGAGGTCGATCGTAGCGCCCATCGCTTGCAAGCCCTTGATGTGCTGATCGACTGGCCGCAGGCCGATCGCGCAGCCGCCGGGCAATGACACGCGGGCCTCGCCGCAGCGCGCAAGGAGCGGTCCGAGCGCGAGGATCGACGCGCGCATCGTCTTGACCATCTCGTACGGCGCAAGGGGCCAGTCCACCCGCGCAGCCGACACTGTCAACGCGCCGGCACCGCCCTCGGCGGTGACGCCCATCTGCGAGAGCAATGCCCGCATCGTACGGACATCCTTGAGTTCAGGGACGTTGGAAAGCGTCAACGGCTCCGGCGTCAGGAGCGCCGCGCAGAGGATCGGCAGCGCGGCGTTTTTTGCGCCGGACACGTGCACCTCGCCTTCGAGCGCCACGCCGCCATCGATGGCGAGCTTGTCCATGGTACTTAACCCTTGTCGCGTTCCGCCGGAGTGAGCGTCTGCATCGACAGGGCGTGGATCTCGGCGCGCATGCGATCGCCGAGCGCGCCGTACACCAACTGGTGGCGCTTGACCCGGCTCAGGCCCTCGAATGCCGAACTGACGATCAAAGCCTGGAAATGCTGCCCGTCGCCATCAACCTCGACCTGTTCGCAAGCAAGTCCAGCCTCGATCGCGCGCTTTATGTAATCAGGAGTAGTCATCAGGGCCGCAACTTGTAGCCGCGTTTGAGCATCTCGAGCGCCATCACCGCGAGCGCGGCGCAGCAGGTCGCGACGAACGCGAAACTTAGCCAGGGTTCGATGTCGGACAAGCCGAAGAAACCGAAGCGGAAGCCGTCGATCATATAGAAGAAAGGATTGAAGCGCGACAGCGTCTGCCAGACCGGTGGCAGCGTGTGGATCGAGTAAAACACCCCCGAGAGGAACGTGAGGGGCATGATCAGGAAATTCTGGAACGCAGCGAGCTGATCGAATTTGTCCGCGACGATGCCCGCGACGAGCCCGAGGATGCCAAGAATCGCGCTGCCGAGCATCGCGAACGCGAGCACCCAGATCGGGTGCTGCAACGACATCGGCACGAACCACAACGTGACCAGGAAAACGCCCGTGCCGACGACGAGTCCGCGCACCATCGCGCCCAGCACGTAGGCGCCGAAGATGTCCATCGGCGACAGCGGCGTGAGCATGACGAAGATCAGGTTGCCGGTGATTTTGGATTGGATGAGCGACGACGAGCTGTTGGCGAATGCATTCTGCAGCACCGACATCATCACCAGCCCCGGCACCAGGAACGCGGTATAGCGAACGCGGCCGTCGAACACGGACACGTGCGATTCGAGCACATGCGAGAAGATGAGCAGATAGAGCAGCGACGTCAGCATCGGCGCGAGGATCGTCTGGAAGCTGACTTTCCAGAATCGCAGCAATTCCTTGTAGAACAGCGTAAGCCAGCCGGACCCGAACGCAGGAACGATAGACGCGGAGCGGTTCATGCCGCGCGCTTCATGATGCGCAGGAAGACCTGTTCGAGGTCGGCCTCCTGGAGCGACAATTCGGCGATGGCGATACCGCGCTCGCGCAGAACGGCGAGCAGGCGTTCCAGCTCGGCGTAGTCGGCCAGCGTCAGCAGGTACGTTCTCGCTTCATGGCGCTGCACGCGGTCGGCCCACGCTTCCGGCAGCACGTCGACCGTCAGCCGGACGGTCAACCCGGCAAAGCTCGACAACAGGTTCTGCGTGGTGTCGAGCGCAACCACCTTGCCCGCCTTGAGCATCGCGATGCGACCGCACAACGACTCCGCTTCCTCGAGGTAGTGCGTCGTCAGGATGATCGTGTGCCCATCGCGGTTGAGTTTGCGGATGAAAGCCCACAGATTCTGACGCAACTCGACATCGACCCCCGCCGTGGGCTCGTCGAGCACGATGACCGGCGGCTTGTGCACCAACGCCTGGCCGACAAGCACGCGGCGCTTCATTCCCCCTGACAACGCGCGCATGTTCGCGTCGGCCCTCGCGGTCAGATCGAGGTGATGCAGGATTTCATCGATCCACGCGTCGTTGGCGCGAATACCGAAATAACCGGCCTGGATCCGGAGCGTCTCGCGCACCGTGAAAAAGGGATCGAATACCAATTCCTGCGGGACCACGCCGAGCAGGCGGCGCGCCATCCGATAATCGGAAACGACATCGTGGCCGAGCACGCGCGCGGTGCCGCGGTCCGCATGCACGAGACCCGCGAGGACCGAGATCAACGTAGTCTTGCCGGCGCCGTTCGGCCCCAGCAGCCCGAAGAACTCCCCCGGCTCGACTGTCAGATCGATGCCGTCCAGCGCCTGAATGCCACCGAAACGTCGCGCGACGTCGATGAGTTCCACTGCGGGAGTCATGGTTGCTGCGAAATCCGGGGGCTGCCGACCTACGTCCTTAGCATGTCCTCGACCCCGTACAGAAGGGCGAGCGACTGCATGCTCGCTGGCACGCCTGCAAACTGGAGCGTAACGCCTTCTACGCCGGCGCGCCTTTTCCACTCCAGGAGTACCGCCACGCCTGCGGAATCAACGCGGACGAGGCCTTTCAGATCGACCACGCCGGCACGCGGCATGGCCAGTGACTTGCTCGCTGCAAGCAAGTCGGCGACGCTGTCCATCGTCATCGATCCCGAGACCACCCAGCGGTCTCCGGCAGACTGCAGCAAAGCCACCGCGTCGGTCATTGGACCCCCACGCTTGCGGCCTCAGTGGCCAATTCGGCCGCTGCGCTGCCCCTGAAGACGTCCCTGCGAGCGGGGCGAAGCCAAGGCTCGAAGAGCGCGTCCGCGAGCATGGATGGCGGCCGAAACGAAATCGTCTCGCATAAACACCGCCGCAATGAGGCAGCAGCGCAATTCGCGGCTTGGGGCTGCCCTGCGCCGCTCATTTGGACCCCCACGCTTGCGGCTATCGCCGCTGCGCTGCCCCCGACGGGGGCGCAATTCGCGGCTTGGGGCTGCCCTGCGCCGCTCATTTGGGCGCGGGCGGTGCGGGTGGCGCAGGCCCGGCATTCTTCTTTGCCAGCGCGGCAATCAGTCCGTCGATACCGGAACTTTTGACTGTATCGTTGAATTCGTCGCGATAGTTCGTGACGAGGCTCACGCCGGCGACGATGACGTCGAAAGCCTTCCACCCGTCGGCGGTCTTTTCCATGCTGTAGTCGATCTGCACCGCTGCCTGACCTTGACGCTTCACCTCGGTGCGCACCGTCACCTCGGTGTCGCCGGGGTTCATGCGCAGCGGCTTGTAGTCCATCGTGTTGTCGCGATAGTTGGCCAGCGCGCCGGAGTACGTTCGCACCAGCAGCGTCTGAAACTCTTCGGTCAATCGCTTCTGCTGCTCTGGCGTCGCGGTGCGCCAGTTGCGTCCCATCGCCAGCGCGGTCATACGCGCGAAGTCGAAATGGGGCACAAGTTTGGTCTCTATGATCTGCTTGACCTTGGCCTGGTTGCCCGCCTGCAACTCTTTGTCCGAGCGGATCGTCGTGAGCACGTCTTCGGCGACCCGTTTGACCAGCGCGTCCGGCGCCTCCTGCGCCCACGCGGGTAAAGCCAGAGCGCTCAACCCCAGCGCCATCCATCCAAGCACGCGAATACGGATCATCGACTTCCTTTGTTGTGGTGACGTCCTCCAGAGACAACCGGCGCTACAGCGGGTTCCGCCTGCGGGCCCGAGCGCCGGGCCGGCGGCATCACTGCGCGTCCTCTTCGTCCTCTGGCGGCGGCTTGCCGTCATAAACCTGGTAGCGGCGCGCACGAAGATATGCGTTGCGAATGAAGCGGTAACGATCGAGCGCGGCCTGGTCGACCATCGCCTCCGTGCCCAGCATGTTGGCTCGAAGATCCAGCGCACCGATGCCATAGATGACATTGCGCACCGGGACATACGTGAAAATATATGTCGTCGGCCCAAGGTACGCGCGAATGACCGTGCCCGTACCGTCACGCAACGTGGTCGGACCGAAGAGCGGCACGAAGAAGTAGGGGCCCTGTGGAAAGCCCCATTTGCCGAACGTGATCCCGAAATCCTGGTTGTGACGCTCGATCCCCATCATCGACGCCAGATCGAGCAAACCACCCATGCCGAAGGTGCTGTTGAGCAAGACGCGACCGAAGTCGTCACCGGCCCGGTTGCCGTTGCCTTCGAGCACGTTGTTGATGCCGACGAACAGATCCTCGATGTTGCCGAAGAAGTTCGAAATGCCGGTGCGGATCAGCACAGGCGTGTACTTGACGTACGCTTCGGCAATCGGCTTGGCGATCTTGCCGTCGACGACGTCGTTGACCTCGAACATGGCGCGGTTCCACGGCTCGAACGGATCGACTTTCGACTGCGTGGTGGCGCAACCGCCGAGCAGCATAGTCGCGGCGGTGAGCGCTACCGCAACCAGCCGAGTGCGCACGGTATTTCGAGGCATCATTTCTTGGCTCCCCCGTTGCCCGTCTCCGCAGCCTTGTCGAACAGGAACTGGCTGATCAGTTTTTCGATCACCACCGCCGATTGTGTTTTGGCAATGCGATCGCCGTCCTTCAGCATCGTCGCGTCGCCGCCGGCGTCGAGGGCGACGAACACTTCGCCCAGAAGCCCTGACGTGTTGATCGAGGCGATCGTGTCTTTGGTGAACTCGTACTGGTTATCGATGCGTAGGGTGGCGACGGCTTCGTAGGTCTTGCCATCCAGACGCACGGATTCGACGCGCCCGACGACGACGCCCGCAGTTTTCACCGGCGCACGCAGCTTGAGACCGCCGATGTTGTCGAAGTGGGCCTCCAGCCGATAACCTGCCGAGCGATCGATCGTAAGAAGATTGCCCACTTTGAGCGCCATGAAGAGGATCGCACCGAACCCGATGGCGACGAAGATGCCAACCCAGAGGTCGATCGCTGCACGGTTCATTGGCCGCCCCGGAACATGAAGACAGTCATGATGAAGTCGAGCGCAAGGATTGCCAGCGACGACATCACCACGGTTCGCGTCGTCGCGATGGAAACACCTTCGGCCGTGGGCTTGGCGTCGTAGCCTTCGAAGACAGCGATCAGCGACACCGCGACGCCGAACACCAGACTCTTGATGATGCCGTTGGTCACATCGGGCCAGACGTCGACGCCCGCCTGCATCTGGCCCCAGAACGCGCCGGCGTCGATGCCGATCAGCCGCACGCCTACGAGGTAGCCCCCGAATATGCCGAAGGCCGAAAACAGCGCAGCGAGCAGCGGCAGCGAAATCACGCCACCCCAGAAGCGCGGCGCGATCACGCGAGCCAGCGGGTCCACTGCCATCATTTCCATCGCCGCCAGTTGCTCGGTGGTCTTCATGAGGCCGATCTCGGCGGTGATCGCCGACCCTGCCCGACTCGCGAACAGGAGCCCCGACATGACCGGACCGAGTTCGCGCACCAGCGACAGCGCAACCAGGATACCGAGCTGCTCGTCCGCACCGTAGCGCTTGAGCGTCTCGTAGCCCTGCAGCGACAGAACCATGCCGACAAACAGGCCGGACATGAGAATGATGACCAGCGAGAGGACGCCCGAGAAATAGATTTCGCGAAGCGTGAGCTGGAAACGGCGAAACGCCTGCGGCGTATGCCAGACGACAGCGAGCAGGAAACGGCTCGCGAACCCGAGCCGGCTGATGGAGCCGGTCACAGCCCCACCGAGGCGGCGCAGGATGTGCGCGGCGCCGTTCAAGACATCACTGGACATGAGCGAAGAGTTCCCCGCGATACGGACTTGCTGGATAGTGGAACGGCACCGGGCCATCGGATGCGCCGTCGACGAATTGGCGCACGAACGGATCGCTCGACGCGCGCACCGCATCAGGAGTGCCCTGCGCGACGATTCTTCCTTCCGACACGAAGTACAGATAGTCGACGATTCTCAGCGATTCGTACACATCGTGCGTGACCACGATCGAGGTCGTGCCCAGCGCATCGTTGAGCTTCCGTATGAGCTGGCCGATGACGCCGAGCGAGATCGGGTCGAGCCCGGCGAACGGCTCGTCATACATCACGAGCATCGGATCGAGCGCGATGGCGCGCGCCAGAGCGACGCGCCGCGCCATCCCGCCCGACAACTCGGACGGCATCAGGCTCGCGGCGCCGCGCAAGCCGACGGCATGGAGCTTCATCAGCACGAGATCGCGGATCAGTTCCTCGGGCAGCGCCGTGTGCTCGCGCATCGGAAAGGCGATGTTCTCGAAGACGCTCATGTCGGTGAACAGTGCGCCAAACTGGAAGAGCATGCCGAATTTGCGGCGCAACGCGTAAAGCGCTTCGGCATCGAGATCAGGGACCGACTCCCCGGCAACGAGCACTTCGCCGGACCGCGGTTTCAACTGCCCGCCGATCAAGCGCAATATCGTCGTTTTGCCGCAACCGCTGCCGCCCATGATCGCGACGACCTTCCCCCGCGGAACGGTCATCGTGATGCCGCTCAGTACCGGCAGGCGGTCATACGCAAACGAAACGTTCTTCAACTCGATCGCCGCGGTATCGGGATCGAGATGGCTGGTTTCGGTAGGCGTGGCAGGAGAACGGGCGTGTGCGGCGGCCGACATCGGCAGCTAATTTTCTGGCCTGGCAGGGACGGGAATTGTAACGGGTTCACCCGGGCGCCACAACGACAAACGCCTTTGGCTCAACGCCTTGTGCTGCGATGCTTGCTAGCCTTGGTGCAAACGACGTTCGGCGATCGCTAGGTTGGCGGGGTTGCCCAGCAGCACGACGACGTCGCCTTCTTCGAACCGATCATCCGCCTTCGGCACGACTGAGCGCGACCCGTGGCGACGCACGCCCGTGACTTCGACGATTTGGCCCAGGTCGACCTCGGCAAGCGACTTCCCGACCGCTTTCGATCGCTGCGTGAGCAGTATCGTATGCAGGCGCGACTGCAGATTTTCGGCGGCATCCGCGGCATCCGTGGCGCCGTGAAAAAAACCGCGGAACAGGCTGTAGCGTTCCTCGCGAATGGCCCTGATCCGCGCAAGCACGCGTCCGAGCGGCACGCCGAGAAGCAGCAGCGAATGCGTTGCCAGCATCAAGCTGCCTTCGAGAACTTCGGGAACGACCTCCGCGGCCCCGGCCTTCAGCAGGCGATCGAGTTCCCTGTCGTCGAGCGTGCGTACGATCACCGGCAGATCCGGGCGCTCCTGCCGCACGTGATGCAGGATTTTCAATGCCGTCGGCGTATTGGCGAATGTTACGGCAATCGCCCGCGCCTTGTTCAACCCGGCGGCGATCAGCGCCTCGCGGCGCCCGGCGTCGCCGTAGACGACGTTGATGCCGTCGGCGGCTTCGCGCACACGCTCGGGATCGGAGTCGAGCGCCAGGTACGAGATATCCTCGGACTCGAGCAGACGTCCGAGGTTCTGACCGCTGCGACCGAAGCCGCAAATGATGACGTGATCGCGACGCGCCATCGTGCGCGCGGCAATCTGTGTCACCTGCGCGGCACGTGCCAGCCAGTCGTTGGCCGTGAGCCGGCGCACGACAGGCTCGGAGAATTGGATGACGAACGGTGCTGCGAGCATCGACAGCACCATCGCCGCCAGCACCAATTGCGCAAACTTGGCGTCGATGATCCCCAGCTCGCTGGGGCTGGCCAGCGCCAGCATGACGATCGCGAATTCGCCCGCCTGACCGACATAGAAAGCCGGTCCTCAAGGCGGTACCCAGTGGCGATCCAAACATGCGCGCCAGCGCTACGACAAGCGCAATCTTCACCACTACCGGGCCGATCAGCAGAAGCATGACCCAGCCGATGTTCGCGCTGACCACGTCCAAATCCAGATACATCCCCACCGTGACAAAAAACAATCCCAGCAGTACATCGCGGAACGGCTTGATGTCCTCCTCGACCTGGTAACGGTACTCGGTCTCGGCGATCAACATGCCCGCGAGAAACGCGCCGAGCGCGTATGACAGGCCTGCGAGCTCCGTCATGGCGGCAAGCCCGAGCGTCACCAGCAACACGTTGAGCATGAACAGTTCGGGAGAGCGCAGCCGCGCAATGAGCGTGAACCACGCGCGCATGGGCTTCTGGCCCAGGAACAGGATCACGGCCAGCGCAGCCGCGGCTTTGCCGCCGGCGAAAGCGAGCGACTTCCAGAGGTCGGTGCCGCCCTCCGCGAGCGTCGGGGTCGCGATCAGGAAAGCCACGACCGCGAGATCCTGAAATAAAAGGACACCCATGACGTCGCGGCCGTGCGGCGAGCCGAGCTCGTTGCGCTCCGCGAGCATCTTGGACACGATTGCGGTCGAACTCATCGCCAGCGCACCGCCGAGGGCGAAGCCGGCCAGCCAACCGTAATCCAGAAAGTGCAACCCGATCATCGCCATCACGGTCGTGAGTGAAACCTGTGCGAGCCCGAGGCCGAACACGGCGCGCCTCATCGTCTTCAACTGCGGCAGGCTGAACTCGAGGCCGATCGAGAACATCAGGAACACGATGCCGAATTCGGCAAGATCGCGCACCGCAGCGTTGTCCGGCACCCACGCCAGCGCGTGCGGTCCGACCACGATACCAACAATGAGATAGCCCAGAATCGGCGGCAGGCGCAGCAACCGGCACGCGATCACGACTACGACCGCCGCAGCAAGCAACAGCAGGATCAGAACGAGCGTGTGAGGCATTCAAACAATTTAGCACAGGGGTTGCTGTTTCACGCCCTCGAGCCCGGGGTGCTGTGGTTGCCGGCGGGGTATACTTTAGCCATGCCTGCAGAGACTGCCGAGACCGTTGCGACTGCGCGCGGCATCGATCCGCAACGCGCGCTCGCGCTCGGTCGTGACGTGCTCTCCACTGAAGCGTCCGCGATCCGTGCCCTCGAGGGCCGCCTTGGCGGTGCCTTTCTTGCGGCGACGCGCGTATTGTTCGGCTGCCGCGGTCGCGTCGTCGTTACCGGCATCGGAAAATCCGGTCACATCGCGCGCAAGCTTGCCGCGACATTGGCGTCCACCGGGACCCCAGCGTTTTTCGTGCACGCGGCGGAAGCGAGTCACGGCGACCTCGGCATGATCACGGCGGACGATGTCGTGCTCCTGCTGTCGAATTCCGGCGAGACCGACGAACTGGTCTCGCTGATGCCTCATCTGAAGCGCCAGGGTGCGCAGCTGATCGCCCTGACCGGCAACGAGGAGTCCTCGCTGGCGCAAGCGGCCGATGTTCATCTCGACGCCAGCGTCGATACCGAAGCCTGTCCGTTGGGTCTCGCGCCGACGGCGAGCACGACGGCCGCGCTCGCGCTCGGCGACGCGCTTGCGCTGACGCTGCTCGATGCGCGCGGCTTTTCGGTCGAGGATTTTGCGCGGTCGCATCCAGGCGGATCACTCGGACGGCGCCTGCTCACGGTGCATGATGTGATGCGCACGGGTGCGGCGGTTCCGAACGTAGCGCTCACCGCGACTCTGGCCGACGCGGTAATCGAGATGAGCAGCAAAGGGATGGGCATGACCGCGGTGATCGACACCGAGGCGCGGGTCGTCGGTATATTCACCGATGGTGACCTGCGGCGTTGCGTGACGCAGGTCACCGATTTTTCCGCAACCCGGGTCGATGCGCTGATGACCAGGACGCCGCGCACGATCGACGCGTACGCGCTCGCGATCGATTGCATCGACCTCATGGAAACGCCACCGAAGGTCAGCCAATTGCTCGTCATCGACAAGGATGCCAAACTCGTCGGCGCATTGCATCTGCACGATCTGTTCCGAGCCAAGGTCGTATGAGCGCGACGGGCCGCCACGGGCACGTCCATGCGAGCGGGGCGAAGCCCAGGCGCGAAGCGCGCGTCCGCGAGCGTGGATGGCGGCCGACAAGATGGTGCGACCGATATCTACCCGCCTGCAATGAGGCCGCGAATACCGGAGCGCGCAGCGCGAAGGTACTCGTATCGAGCCGACGGGCTGAAGGGAACCGCAATGAGCAAAGTCCCTCCGGCAATCGCAGTCGATCTGCACGCGCGGGCGCGCCGCGTGCGTTTGCTGAGCTGCGACGTCGACGGCGTGCTCACTGACGGCAGAATCCTTTATTGCGACGACGGCAGCGAGATCAAGTCCTTTTCGTGCCTCGATGGCCTTGGCATCAAGCTGTTGCAGGAGTCCGGCGCCGTCGTCGCGTGGATTACAGGCAGCACGTCACCGGCGGTAACGATCCGCGCCCGGGTCCTGGGCGTGACTCACGTTGTGCTGGGCGCCTCGAACAAGCTCGAACCGTGGGAACAGCTGCGCAGGCAGCTCGGATTCACTCCGGAGCAGTGCGCGCACATCGGCGACGATCTACCCGACCTGCCGATACTCGTGCGTTGCGGCTTCGCGGCGACGGTGCCGAATGCGCCCGTCCCGATGCAGCAGCATGCACACTACGTCACCCGGGCGCACGGCGGAAAGGGCGCGGTACGCGAACTTTGCGAGCTCATCCTGTCCGCGCAGGGCGAGCTCGAATCCCGAGTCAAGGCGTACAGCCAATGAAACTCCGGCCCGCGCTGCTTGATCGACTCGTCGCGTGGTCGCCGGTGCTGTTGCTCGGCGCGTTCGCTGTGCTCACCTATTGGCTGAATGCACAGATCGAGGTGAGAACCCAGAAATTCGATGGTTCTGGTCGGCACGATCCCGATCTCTACATCGAGAATTTCAAGGCTGTAAGCCTGGACGCTCAGGGACGCGTGCAGCAGGCCCTGACGGCCAAGGTCGCGCGGCACTTCCCGGACGATGACACGACCGAATTCGACGCGCCGCTGATCACCTTCAGCGATCCGAGCAAACCCCAACTCACGGTCACCGCCGATCACGCCACGGTCACGGGTAATCGCGAGCACGCGTACTTCTTCGGCAACGTCAAAGGTGTCCGTGACGCGACAAAAGGCGACGCGAACGACGGACCGGTCGTGATGACCAGCGAATACCTGCACGTGTTGCCGAAGGAGGATCGGGTTGTGACGGACAAGGCGGTGACGATCAAGGACCCGCGTGGGATAATCAACGCGATCGGTATGGAATTCGACAATCGCAGCAAGAAGGTCAAGTTCGGCTCGCATATCAGCGGCCAGCTAGAGCCGCACAAGTAGCCAGTGTCCCTTCCAACCAAACTTTCATTCCTGCGCGCGCTGGTCCCGCTCATGAGTTGCGCGATGGCTGCCGTCGGCTGGTTCGGCACAACGGTCGTGCACGCCGAAAGAGCCGACCGCGACAAGCCGATCTTCTATCAGGGCGACAGCGGGGGTGCGAACCTGGGCAGCAAGGATGGTGAACTCGCGGGCAGCGTCATCATCACGCAGGGCACGCTGACCATACACGCCGATCGGATCGTGTTTCACCAGAACCCCGACAATTCGTTATCTGCCACGGCTTACGGCAATCCCGTCACTTTCCGCGAAAAGCGCGACGGCATGGACGAGTACTACGAGGGCTACGCCCAGCGCGTGGTGTACAACGGGCAGACTCGCTTTCTCGAGCTGTTCGATCGCGCCCTGCTCAAGAAGAGCGGCGACGAGATCCGCAGCAACTACATCACCTACGACGCCGGCAGCGAGGTATTCAAGGCCGAAGGACGCCCCGACTCGAAGGCTGCCGAGGCTGGCGAGGCGCCGCTCGGATCCCGCGTGCGCGGCGTGTTTCAGCCGCAGCCGAAGGATGACAAGACGACCAAGGATGGCAAGGGCAGCAAGGACGCGAAGAACGGGAGGAGAAGGACACGAAGGACGCGAAGGACGCGAAGGACGCGAAGGACGCGAAGGACGGCAAGGATGCCAAGGCGCCAGCATCGCCCGCGACCACGCCGCCGCTGCAGCTCAAGGGCGACAACACCCTGTCACCGGCACCGGCAAAATGATGGCGGCGTCCACGCGATGAGCACGCTGGTGGTCGAAGCCCTCAACAAGCGCTACAAGTCACGTATTGTCGTACACGACGTGTCGCTCACCGTTGGTAGCGGTGAAGTCATAGGCCTGCTCGGCCCGAACGGCGCGGGCAAGACCACCTGCTTCTACATGATCGTCGGCCTGGTCGCGACCGATGGTGGCCGTATTGCCCTGGACGGCGAAGATCTGACGCGCATCCCGATTCATGTCCGGGCGCGGCTGGGCCTGTCATATCTGCCGCAGGAAGCGTCGATCTTTCGCAAGCTGTCTGTTGCCGACAACGTCCAGGCGATCCTCGAGCTGCAGGGGATCGATACCGACGAAATCGCCAACCGCCTGGACGCGCTGCTCGAGGACCTGTCGATCTCGCATCTGCGCGACGCCGCCTCGGTCAGCCTCTCCGGCGGCGAGCGGCGCCGCGTCGAAATTGCCCGCGCGCTGGCTACGCGGCCAAGGTTCATTCTTCTCGACGAGCCTTTCGCAGGTATCGATCCGATCGCGGTGCTCGACATCCAGAAAATCATCGGCTTCCTGAAGGAGCGCGGGATCGGGGTGATGATCACCGACCACAATGTCCGTGAGACGCTGGGTATTTGCGACCGCGCCTACATCATCAACGAGGGCCGGGTGCTCGCCTCGGGAACCCCGGACGAAATTGTTTATAATGAAAATGTAAGAAAAGTCTACTTGGGAGAGCACTTCCGGCTCTGACACGGTTTCAAGAGCCTCGACACCATGAAACACACGCTACAGCTCAAGCTCAGCCAGCATCTGACGCTGACGCCGCAGCTGCAGCAGTCCATCCGGCTGCTGCAGCTTTCCACGCTTGAGCTGAATGCGGAAGTCGAGCGCTTGCTGCAGGAAAATCCGCTCCTGGAAAAGGCCGACGACGACGAAGGTTCTTCGCCGCCGCCCGAGTTTGCACCGTCGATGGTCACCGTTTCGAATTCGGACAGCTCGAGCGATGGCGCCGACGAGACCCGCCCCACGGATTTCGATGTGCTGGCCAACGCTGGCAGCGACAGCGATTGGGGCTCGAAGTCCGGATCGGGCGACGATGACGACGAATACTTCTCTCCGCAGCAGGTCGCCACATGCTCGCTGCGCGACCACCTCAACGAGCAACTCGCGCTCCTGAATCTTCCCCTGCGTGACCGCCAGCTTGCGAGCGCGCTGGTCGACGCCCTCGATGACGACGGCTACCTTACGACTTCCCTGGAAGAGCTGCTGGAACTTTTTCCCGACGAACTCGGGTTCGATGCCGACGATCTGGCGATCGGCCTCAGGCATCTGCAAAACCTCGAACCCGCGGGCGTCGGCGCGCGCGACGCCGCGGAGTGCCTGGCGCTGCAACTGAAGGCGATGCCTGCCTCGACACCGTTTCGTGCCGAAGCGCTCAAGCTTGTCGAGCATCACCTGCCGCTGCTCGCCGCGCGCGATTTCGGCAAGCTCAAGCGACTCCTGCACACCGACGACGATGGCATTCGCGGCGTGCGGACGTTGATCACCAGCCTCAACCCGCGGCCGGGCGCAGAGTTCGCGCAGACCGAGGCCAACTACGTCATCCCCGACGTCGTTGTGAAGAAGGTCCGCGGGCGCTGGGTCGCCGCACTTAACGAAGCTGCCATGCCGAAGCTTCGGCTCAACCGCATCTACGCGGACATCCTGACGCGCAACCGCGAAGCGTCGAATCAGCAGCTTTCCGCGCAACTTCAGGAAGCCAAATGGCTGATCCGCAATGTGCAACAACGCTTCGAAACGATCCTGCGCGTGTCGCAGGCGATCGTCGACCGCCAGCGCCACTTTTTTGACCACGGCGACGTCGCCATGCGGCCGATGGTGCTGCGTGAGATCGCCGAGATCCTCAACCTGCACGAATCGACGATTTCTCGCGTGACGACGCAGAAATACATGCTGACATCGCGCGGCACGTATGAACTTAAATATTTCTTCGGCAGCCACGTTGCCACCGACACCGGCGGAGCGGCTTCGGCAACGGCGATTCGCGCGCTCATCAAGCAGCTGATCAGCGCGGAGGACGCCAAGGCGCCGCTCACCGACAGCCGCATCGCCGATCTGCTCGGCGACCAGGGCATCGTCGTCGCTCGGAGAACGATCGCCAAATATCGAGAGGCGCTGCAAATCCCGCCGGTCAATTTGCGCAAGGCCATCTGAAACTCTAGAGGAGCACTTGATGAACCTGAATCTGAGCGGTCATCACCTTGTCATCACGCCGGCCATTCGCAGCTACGTCACCGCGAAGCTCGACCGCGTAACCCGGCATTTCGACCATGTCATCGACGTGAACGTCGTCCTCTCCGTCGACAAACTCAGACAGCAGATCACGGCCAATTTGCACATACGAGGCAAGGAAATCCATGCTGAGTGTGTCGATCCCGACATGTATGCGGCGATCGACGCGCTCGCCGACAAGCTGGACCGGCAGGTCTTGCGGCACAAGGAAAAAACCAATGGCCAGCGCCACGAACCCGCCGCAAGCAAGCGCACGCCAAGCGTCGAACGCAGCCCCAAGGGCCGAGCGCGCTAGAACCATTCGCCGCGCCCGAGGCGCGTGAAGCAGGTCCCCTCACCCATGAATCGCATTGGCCCGCTCCTGCTGGAGTCCAACATCCTGCTCGATGCCGGCGCCACGACCAAGAAACGCCTGTTCGAGCAGATCGCCGACTTGTTCGAGCAGCACGCACAGTTGTCGCGGTCGATCGTCTTCGACAGCCTGTCGGCACGCGAGCGGCTGGGGTCGACGGGGCTCGGGCAGGGTATCGCCATTCCGCATGGACGCATCAAGGGATTGCAACAGGCGCTGGGCGCATTCGTGCGCCCGCAACAACCGATTCCGTTCGACGCTCCCGACGGCCGCCCGGTGTCGCAGGTATTCGTGCTGCTGGTGCCCGAGCATGCCACCGAGGACCACCTCCAGTTGCTGTCGGAACTGGCGCAGATGTTCAGCGACAAGGCGTTTCGCGATCAGCTGGCATCCGCAACTGAGCCGTCCGCGCTCCATGCGCTGTTTTCGAATTGGGTACCCGAACTGCTATGAGCGCGATGGGCCGCCCCGAGCGCGAATACCGGAGCGCGCAGCGCGTAGGCACTCGTATGAGCGCGATGGGCCGCCCGGGACGTCCACGTGAGCGGGGCGAAGCCGAGGCGCAAAGCGCGCGTCCGCGAACGTGGACGGCGGCCGAAAGCGCGACGCTGCGATTCGCGCAAGTCCGGACTGACGGCCGCGAATACCGGAGCGTGCAGCGCGTAGGCACTCGTATGAGCGCGACGGGCTGCCGCGGGACGTCTACGTGAGCAGCGCAGCGGCGATCGCCGCAAGCTTGGGGGTTCAATGAACGACGGCGGCGCCATCCGGCAAGTCAGCGTCGAGCGACTGTTCGAGGACAATCACGATCGACTTGGCTTGACCTGGCTTGCCGGCCGCCAGGGCGGCAATCGCGTGCTGACGGGCGAAGCCGCGCTGAAGCCGACCATCGGTCAGGTCGGACACCTGAATTTCATCCATCCCTTCCGCGTACAACTGATCGGCGCCGCCGAAGCGAGCTATCTGCGCAGCCTGTCCGAAGACGCGCTGCGCGCTTCGCTCGAGCGGCTGTTCACAATCGAACTGGTGGCGATTGTGGTTGCGAACGGCGAGGAAATTCCGACGCACCTGCTCGACGAATGCAACAAGCATCACATCGCGCTGGTGACCTCCCCGCAGCCGTCACCGCACGTCGTCGACGTCATGCGCCTCTATCTCTCGCGCGTACTCGCGGAATCGACAACGCTGCACGGCGTCTTCCTCGATGTGCTCGAAATGGGGGTTCTCATCACGGGCGCATCGGCCATCGGCAAGAGCGAATTGGCGCTCGAACTTATTTCCCGGGGCAACGGACTGGTCGCCGATGATATCGTCGAACTATACCGGATCTCCCCCGATACCCTCGAGGGTCGGTGCCCTGCGGTCCTCAAGGATTTCCTCGAAGTACGCGGCATCGGCGTACTGAATATCCGAACGATTTTCGGCGAGACCGCAGTTCGTCCGCGCAAGCTCCTCAAGCTGATGGTCCATCTCGAAGACCACGGCAATGAGCAATTTTCCGAGCTCGACCGGCTTCAGGTCAGCGCCACGTATCAGGAAATCCTCAGCGTACCGATCCGTAAAGTGACCATCCCCGTCGCCGCAGGTCGCAACCTGGCCGTGCTGGTCGAAGCGGCAGTGCGCAACTTCGTCCTGAACCAGCGCGGAATCGACAGCACCAAGGAGTTTATCGAGCGGCAGCAGAAACTGATGGAAGACGGGGGTTAGGGACACCGGCATGGACCTGCTGCTGATTGTGGGCGTGTCAGGATCGGGAAAAAGCGTCGCGCTTGCGGCTCTCGAAGACAGTGGTTATTACACCGTTTCCAATCTGCCCCCGACACAGCTGCCGGGTCTGCTTGCACACTTGAAGGCCGTCTCCGAGGATCGCGTCGCGATCGTGCTCGACGTGAAGACGACGCCGGACCTGGACGGCATCGCCGAAGCGATCGGCGCGGCGCGCGGCGGCGGCTGGACCGTTCGCTTTCTCTATCTCGATGCCAAGACGGACACGCTGGTCAAGCGCTTCTCCGAAACGCGGCGTCGGCACCCATTCTCGGACAAGGCACGCACGCTGAGGGAAGCGATCCAGTTCGAGCGCGCCCGGCTGGCCGACGTGCGTTCGTTCGGCTACAGCTTCGACACCAGCGATACCTCCGCGGCCGCATTGCGGGCGTGGATCAAGGATTTCATCAGCGTCGATCCGTCCAAACTGACGCTGCTCTTTCAGTCATTCGGCTTCAAGCATGGCGTGCCGCTCGATGCGGACCTCGTCTTCGACGTCCGCTGCCTGCCAAATCCGCACTACGAGCCCGAGCTGGCGCCGAAGACCGGCATGGATCCGGAGGTCATCGACTATCTCGAGCGGCAACCCGAAGCCGAGCGGATGTATGCCGACATCTACCGCTTCGTCGACAGCTGGCTTCCCGACTACGCCCGCGACAACCGCAACTACCTGACCGTTGCAATCGGATGCACCGGCGGACAACATCGATCGGTCTACCTCGTGGAACGGCTGGCCCGGGCGTTCGCAGGGCGCTACCAGGTGCAAACGCGGCATCGGGAACTCGGCTGAATTCGGACGCTCCGGCGCTGCGCTAGAATCGTGCTATGAGCAAACCACGCCTCATTACGCTCGCCTTCACCGGGGCATCCGGGCTGCCATACGGCCTGCGGCTGCTCGAATGCCTTCTCGCGGCACGCGCGCAGGTCTACCTGCTCTACTCGCCGGCCGCGCAAATTGTTGCGCGGCAAGAACTGGCATTGACCTTCCCATCGCAGCCTGCCGCCGCCGCAGGCTATTTCAGCGAGCGATATCACGCGCAACCCGGACAGCTTACGGTATTCGGCCGAGAGGACTGGCTATCGCCCGTCGCATCCGGCTCCAATCCCGCCGACGCGATGGCGGTATGCCCGTGCAGCATGGGGACGCTGGGCTCACTGGCCGCAGGACTCGCCGACAATCTCATCGAGCGCGCGGCCGACGTGATGCTCAAGGAAAGGCGCCCTCTGGTGCTGGTGCCCCGCGAGACGCCGCTGTCCGCTATCCATCTCGAGAACATGTTGACGCTCGCTCGCGCAGGCGCGGTGATCCTTCCGCCGGCCCCGGGCTTCTACGGTCACCCGCAGTCGATCGACGAGCTGGTCGATTTCATCGTCGCGCGAATTCTCGATCAGCTCGGTGTTGAACACAATCTGGGACCCCGCTGGGGTGCGCACCGGTCGCAGCTGCCGTCGACCGAGCGGACTTAGGCCCAGCTTAGACCGTGCTCGACTTCCTGCGTACGAACGTGCGTCAGCCGACGACGCTGCCGCTGTTCCCGCTGAAAACGGTGCTCTTTCCCGGCGGGCTGCTACCGCTGAAGGTCTTCGAGCAGCGCTATATCGAAATGACCAAGGATTGCCTGAAGGACGACAAGCCTTTCGGCGTATGCATGCTCAAGGAGGGCCACGAGGTCAACCGCCCGGGCACCGTCCCAAGAGGCACCGACTTCGCCGGCATAGGCACCCTCGCCCGCATCATCGATTGCGACGTCCCGCAACTCGGCATCCTGCACCTGAAAACCGAGGGCGGCGCACGCTTCAAGGTGCAATCGCACGAGGTCACCGACCTCGGACTGGTCGTCGGGCAGGTGACACCGCTGGCGCCCGAGCCGGCGATGCCCCTGCCTCAAGCATTTCAACCGCTGGCCGCATTGCTTGAATTGCTGATGGATCGAGTCGGCCGCGAAAATTTTGCGCCAACGCCCGCGACCGGTGACGCATCGTGGGTGGGTTACCGCCTGGCGGAGATGTTGCCACTGCCGCTGGCTATCAAGCAGAGCATGCTCGAGATCAACGATTGCGAGGTGCGACTGAAGGTCATTGCGCAATTCCTCAAGGAGCAGGACGTCCTTTAGCGGTCCTTGGTCGGAGCGTGGCTCCATCGCGCTGTTATAATTCTCCCTCCAACGCCGCAGCACGGGAACGTCATGGCCGGCCACAGCAAGTGGGCGAATATCAAGCACAAGAAAGCGGCGACGGACGCCAAGCGCGGCAAGATCTTCACGCGCCTGATCCGCGAAATCACGGTCGCCGCCAGGCTCGGCGGCGCCGATCCCTCGAGCAATCCTCGCCTGCGTCTCGCGATGGACAAGGCGCTCGACAACAACATGCCCAAGGACACCATCGAGCGCGCGGCCAAGCGCGGCGCCGGCGAGCTCGAGGGAGTCAGCTATGATCAGGTGCGCTACGAAGGCTACGGCATCAACGGCGCGGCAGTGATCGTCGACTGCCTCACCGACAATCGTGTGAGGACCGTGGCCGAGGTCCGTCATGCCTTTTCCAAATACGGTGGCAACATGGGCACCGACGGCTCGGTGGCGTTCATGTTCAAGCACTGCGGGCAACTCATCTTCGCGCCGGGAACGGACGCAGATGCGTTGATGGAAGCTGCGCTGGACGCCGGCGCCGAAGACGTGATCGACCACGAGGACGGATCGATCGAAGTGATCACGACGACGAATGACTTTGTCGCGGTGAAAGATGCGCTCGCGAAACTGGGACTCAAGCCGGAATTTGCGGAAGTGACGATGAAGCCGTCGACCGAAGTCGTCTTCACCGGCGACGATGCCGTCAGGATGCAGAAGCTTCTCGACGCGATCGAATCGCTCGACGACGTTCAGAACGCGTACACCAACGCAGTCATCGAGGAGGCATGAGCGCGGCGGGCGAAGCCAAGCCGAGCAAGGCCCGGAGGTCGCCTGAGCGAGCGGGGCGAAGCCCAGGTGCGCAGCGCGCGCCCGCGAGCGATGGCGGCGGCCGCCGCGTCGCGCTCTCGATCAACGCTGCTCGTTCGGAGGCCGCGCGTCGCCGCGCGATTGCGCAGGAGGCCGACGCGCAGCACGTCGGTGGGCGATGCCGACCAAAGGAGGCCGAAGCGTGAAATACCATGGTGCCGTAGGTCCGAATTCGTTCGGACCATTGGCTGAATTGCCACCGCGCGCGAATGAATTCGCGCCTACAAGCGCGATGGGCGGCCCCGTGCGCGAATACCGGAGCGCGCTGCTCGAAGGTACTCGGTGATTGTGCGCCGCATCCTGGGCATCGACCCCGGGTTGCGCGTGACCGGCTTCGGCCTCATCGTCGTCTCGGGCAGCCGCCTCGAATACGTGACCAGCGGCTGCATCCGCAATACGTCCGGTGAATTGCCCGAGCGGCTCAAGATCATCCTGTGCGATCTCGCGAGCGTCATCGCGGCGCATCAGCCGACCGAGGTCGCGATCGAAAAAGTGTTCGTCAACATCAACCCGCATTCGACGCTGCTCCTTGGCCAGGCGCGTGGCGCAGCGATATCGGCGGCGGTCATCGCCAATATTCCCGTCGTCGAGTACACCGCGCTGCAAGTCAAGCAGGCGGTCGTCGGGCACGGCAAAGCCGCCAAGGAACAGGTGCAGGAGATGGTCAAGCGATTGCTTGCCCTGACTGCCGCCCCGTCGCGTGATGCTGCGGACGCCTTGGCGTGCGCCATTTGCCACGCGCACGGCAGCGAGGGACTCGGTGGGATGAATCGCGGCGGCTTCCGTGTTCGTCGCGGCCGCATTCTGTGAGCGCAGACGAGCGTGCGATAATGCGCCGTCTCTAATCGCTGTCTCCCCATGATTGGTCGCCTCTCCGGCACGCTCGTCGAAAAGAATCCGCCGCAGATCCTGCTCGATGTTCAAGGCGTCGCCTACGAGGTCGACGTGCCGATGAGCACGTTCTACAACCTCGCGAACCTGGGCGAGAAGGTCACCCTGTTCACGCACCTGGTCGTACGTGAAGACGCGCATCTGCTGTTCGGCTTCGGGTCCGAGACCGAGCGCCGCGCGTTCCGGCTACTGATCAAGATCAGTGGCATTGGCGCGCGCACGGCGCTGTCGGTGCTGTCGGGACTGTCGGTCGCCGAATTGGCGCAGGCTGTGACGCTGCAGGACTCCGGTCGGTTGACCAAGATTCCCGGCATCGGAAAGAAGACGGCGGAGCGGTTGTTGCTCGAATTGAAGGACAAGCTCGGCGCCGATGTCACGACGACGGTCGACGTCAATCGTGCCGCACCGGTCACCTCGGACGTGCTCCACGCGCTCGCCTCGCTCGGCTATAGCGACAAGGAAGCCGCGCACGCCGTCAGGCAGCTGCCCGACGGCATCGCGGTGACGGATGGCATTCGGCAAGCACTGAAACTGCTGGCGAAAAACTGATGTCGAGCTGCTCGTGATCGAAACCGACCGCCTGATCGCCGCCGCCCCCGTCAGCCCGCAGGAGGAAGTTCTCGATCGCACCCTGCGACCGCGCGCGCTCGAGGAATACGTCGGCCAGGAAAAAATACGCAGCCAGTTTTCGATCTTCATCGAGGCCGCAAAAAAGCGCAAGGAGTCGCTCGATCACGTCCTCCTGTTCGGACCACCGGGCCTCGGCAAGACGACGCTGGCGCACATCATCGCGCACGAACTGGGCGTCAACATGCGCCAGACGTCGGGGCCGGTCCTCGAACGGGCCGGCGATCTGGCCGCCTTGCTCACCAACCTGGAGCCCAACGACGTCCTGTTCATCGACGAAATCCACCGGCTGTCACCCGTGGTCGAGGAGATCCTGTATCCCGCTCTCGAGGACTTCAAGATCGACCTGATGATCGGCGAAGGCCCCGCCGCGCGCAGCGTCAAGCTGGATCTGCCGCCATTCACGCTGGTGGGCGCCACGACGCGCGCGGGCATGCTGACCAACCCGCTGCGCGACCGCTTCGGCATTGTTGCGCGCCTCGAGTTCTATACCGCGGAAGAGCTTACGCGAATCGTCACGCGATCGGCACGCTTGCTCGACATTCCGATCGAGGCCGATGGCGCATTGGAGCTCGCACGTCGCTCGCGCGGAACGCCGCGCATCGCCAACCGTTTGCTGCGCCGCGTGCGCGATTTTGCGGAGGTGCGCGCCGGCGGGAATATCACGCGGCCGGTCGCGGACGACGCGCTCAGGATGCTCGACGTCGACGCGGCGGGACTCGACGTCATGGATCGCAAGCTGCTGCGTTGCGTGCTCGACAAATTCGCCGGAGGTCCGGTCGGTGTCGACAATCTCGCGGCGGCGATCGGCGAGGAGCGCGACACCATCGAAGATGTCCTCGAGCCCTACCTGATCCAGCAGGGGTTCCTACAACGAACCAATCGCGGGCGCATCGCGACCGCGCTGTCGTATCGCCATTTCGGAGTGGCGCCGCCGGGCGTCGCCGGCGAACTCTTCAATGGCTGACAGTGCCGACGCCGCAACCCTTTCGCTGGCCCGTGCGCGTTTACTATGAGGACACCGACGCGGCCGGCATCGTCTATTACGCGAACTATCTCAAGTTTCTCGAGCGAGCGCGGACCGAATGGCTCGTCGCACTCGGCTTCACCCTGAGCGCGCTTGAATCCGAACACAACGCGGTGTTCGTTGTCTATCGCCTGGAAATCGAGTATCGGCAGCCGGCAAGACTGGGTGACGAGCTCGCCGTGACGATGGCACCGATCGCAAGAGGGAAGAGTCGCCTCGTTGCAGCACAGGACGTGCTGCGCGACGACGTGCTGCTGGCAAGGGCCCGCGTCACGCTTGCACTGGTCGATCGTCGCAACTGGCGGCCGGTGCGCACGCCCACGCCCTTGTTGGCCCGCATGGAGGCTATTGCTTGAATCTGCACCCCGATCTTTCGTTCATCGCCATGGTCACGCACGCCAGTCTCGTGGTGCAGTCGGTGATGGCATTGTTGCTCGTCCTCTCGTTCTGGTCCTGGTGGCAGATTTTCCTCAAGATGTTCGTGCTGAGACGAGCCGTGGCGAGCACCAACGTCTTCGAGGAAGAATTCTGGAAGGGAGGCGACCTCGCCGCACTCTACCAGCGGGCAAGCCAGGCACGCGACAGCGGAACGCTCGAACGGATTTTCTCGGCGGGCTTTCGGGAGTTCGCCAAACACCGCAAGCAGGGATCATCGTCGGGCGCGACGATGGACAGCGCGCGACGCGCGATGCGCGCCACGTACCAGCGCGAGATCGACACGCTGGAGGCCAACCTCGCGGGTCTCGCGACCGTTGGCTCCGTCAGCCCCTACATCGGCCTGTTCGGCACGGTGTGGGGCATCATGAATTCGTTTCGCGGACTCTCGAATGTCAGCCAGGCGACCCTCGCGCAAGTTGCGCCGGGCATCGCCGAGGCGCTGATCGCCACTGCGATGGGCCTGTTTGCCGCAATCCCCGCCGTCGTCGCCTACAACCGCTACACGCACGACGTCGATCGCCTGGCAACGCGCTTCGAGACGTTCATCGAAGAGTTCTCCAACATCCTCCAGCGGCAGGCCTAGCGTGCGGCGCGGACGGAAAGCGATCAACCAGATCAACGTCGTACCCTACATCGACGTGATGCTGGTGCTGCTCGTGATCTTCATGATCACCGCGCCGCTGATCAATCCCGGAGTCATCGAGCTGCCGAGCGTCGGCACCAAGCTCACGACGCCCGTGGCACCTCTCAGGATCACGATCAGGCCTGACCAATCGCTGTGGCTGGAAGAGGGTGGGGGTACGCCGATGCGAGTCTCTCGCGACGAGCTGATCGCGCGCATTCGCGATCGCCAGACCCGCAATCCCGATCAACCCGTGGTCATCGCCGCCGACAAGGCCGCGCGTTACGAGGAAGTGATCGGCGTGCTCGACATGCTTCAGCGCAACGGCATTCGCAAGGTGGGACTGCTGGCGCGTCCGCAAGGCTGACGGGCGATGGCGGGCGGGCGCGGCGCGCAGGGCGAAGCATCGCAATGGTCGACCGGCAAATGGATCGCCGCTCTGCTGGCGATTGCGGTCAACCTTGGATTCATCGCGTTTCTGGTGTTCAGCGTGACGTGGCAGAATCGCAAGGAGACGCCGGTCAGCGTCGAACTCTACGCGCCTCCTGGGCCGACGCCGAAAGTCGAGACGCCCAAGCCGCCCGAGCCGGCACCACCGCCTCCCGAACCGCCCAAACCCGCGCCGGAGCCGCCGAAGCCACCGCCCGAACCGCCGAAGCCACCGCCCGAGCCGCCGAAGCCGGTCCCGAAAGTCGAGCCGCCGGCGCCGAGCAAGGCCGAAATCGCACTCAAGGCGAAACAGGAGCAGGCGGAGCGAGCGCGCATCGAGAAGGAGAAGCGCGAAGTCGAGAAGCGCGAGGCCGACAAACGCGAGGCCGAGAAGAAGAAACAGGAGGACAAGCGCCTCGCCGACGCGCGCGAGCGTCAGGTCCGCGAAGCGGACGCTCTCAAGGCGCAGGCCGAGCGCGAGCGGATCACGACGGCCAAGGCTGCGGAGGCGATGCAGGCCAAAGCCATGGATGAATACATCCGCCGCATCCAGGCCAGGATCAAAGGTAATGTCGTATTGCCGCCGGATATGGTGGGCAATCCGGAAGCGGTGTTCGACGTTCTGCAGCTGCCCACCGGGGAAATCATCGACGTGCAGCTGCGAAAATCCAGCGGCGTGCGCGCCTACGACGAGGCAGTACAGCGCGCCATCATCAAGGCGTCGCCCCTACCCAAGCCGGATGTCGCCGATCTGTTTCGTCGCAACCTTACGTTGAAATTCCGGCCTTCGGACTAATCGTCTTTGGCCTTCTTCTCGATGATCTGGATCGTGGCCCAACTCCAGTCGGGGCGTTGCTCGACCAGGTGGCGCATCGACACGGTGTAGACCGAGTGCGCCGTGGTAAGCAACACGTTGCGACCCTCCTGGTACTCGGAAGTCGGAACGATCACTGTTTTCATTGCCAGCGGCTTGTCGGGCCGCGAAGGCGGCGGCAGATAAAGCCCTTCGAAACGATCACCCATCGTCGACATGTCGAAGCCGTTGACGATATAGCCCATGTCCTCGCTGGCGCGGCGCTTCGCGGCCAGCGTCACCGCAACCATGCGCTCGGCAATGATGTTGACGCCCGCCTCGACTTCTTCGTTCGAGAGCTTGTTCAGTCGGCGAACGACGCCGAGCAGCCAACCGTCGATATCCGACTGGCGCACGGCGACCAGCGCGCCGAGCGACAGGCTTTGGCCGATGCCGCCGGTCGCCGCGATGCGCAATCCCGCGACGCTGCGATCCTTGACTTCCCACATCGGATCGCTCCACGACGATAAGCTTGCCGCGAGAGAATCATCCTCGACCTGCGTCTTGCGCCTGACGCGTGGCGCGCCGGCAACCGGAAAGACCTCGATCTGCTCCGTTCCGGCATTCGGATCATTGCTTGACTCGTCCGATGCTTTGGCCGCGAGGTCCTGGCAGATGCGGGAAAGCCCGATACGCACGCGTGCGGACACCGCGACCACGACGCGCGGGTCGCGCCGCAGCTCCGGCAGCAGCGCCGGCGACATCATCGGCTGGATCTTGCGCAGGACGCCGAGGCGTTGCTGGTTGATGACGGCGACCGGACCCTGGTCGGTCATCTCGGCGTCGCGCAGAGCGTTGATTGCGCGCTGCATGCCTTCGGAGAGGGGCGATGTGTCGAGGTAACGCAACATCGAGCCGCGATCGTTGCCAGTGCGTCGAACCATCCCTTCGCGCCCGGCAAGATCGACGAAGAACCCATCCATCGACTTGGGAATCTGTTCCAGTGACAGGCGGCGACTCCACGCGCGCAGCTGCGAGCTCGCCCAATCGATTTCCGTCGGAGACAGATTGCCGGTATTGAGTTGATGCACCAGCAGGACGTACAGGTACTCCTGCTCGACCGACCACGGCTGCGCCGCGGAACCGGCAGCGGGAAGCGCCATCGCCTGGCGGTCGCATTGCATCTCGCACGCGCGCAGATAAGTCTGATGCAGCTCGATCCACTTTGCCGGAATCCAGCGCTCGTACTTGAATACGCGCATCTTGGCGTCGGTGCCGTGAAAATGGACAAGGCGCACGAAGAGCAAAGGCAGTGCAGCGCGCCAACGCGCGTTATCCGCTTGCGTGACTGCGCCTTCGAGTGCCGCCTGATACGAGAGCATGAACGCCTGGCTCATTTCCCACAGTGCCTGCCAGATGCGTTCCGCGAGCTTGGGTGACGCTTCAGCGTTCTCGATGTACTGCTTGATCAGTTGCCGCCGATCGCTGCCGAGGGCGGCATCGACGAATTCGATGGCTCCGATTCGGTTCAGGTCGATATCGCGCTGCGTATTGCGCATCGCGTCGAGAACGCGAATGACGTGCTGCTGCCTACCGATAACGTCGAGCGCGGGCAATTGCCGCAACCACGTCGCCGCGGTCTTGGGATTTTGCAGCGGGTCGATCGACTCCCTGCCCTGTGGTGTCAGAAATCCGAACATCGCTTTCATGGTTGACGTCTGTCGACGGGGGCCCTGCCCCGGGCCGGTTTCGGTAGGTCTGCTCATCGCGGGATCGTCGTCGACTTCAATGCAATCGTCATGATTCCGACGAGCCTGGATTTATAGCCCAAAAGCGTCTCCAGCGCAAAACCGCGACCAATTCATGTTACCTTGCGACCTTTCTCAATCGCCGCGTCGCAGACACGGGGCGCGGCATGCAACGCCGAATACCTCGTGCTGCCACTGACTCCTCTCAAGAACGGCTACAAATGGGCACTTGCAGCCGCCATTTGCCATACGCTCTGCGTCCCGAATCTGCCCGCGCAAAACCTCGGAACGGATGCCACATCCACATCAAGCAAGATGAATGCCAAGGTCATGCAACTACAAAAGATCGACGTGAAGCAAGGCACCGGCGCTGAAGCGACTCCAGGCAAGGCGGTCATTGTCCACTACACCGGCTGGCTGTACGACCCAGCGGCGCCGGGTCAAAAAGGGGCGAAATTCGACTCTTCCCGCGACCGCCAGGTGCCCTTCGGCTTCGTCTTGGGCGCCGGCAAAGTCATTCGTGGCTGGGATGAGGGCGTCGCCGGGATGAAAGTCGGCGGTCAGCGCACCCTGATCATTCCAGCGGAGATGGGTTACGGCAGCCGCGGCGCGGGCGGAGTCATTCCGCCGGACGCGACGTTGATCTTCGACGTCGAGTTGATCGAGGTGAAAGGATAGCGAGCGCTGCGCAGGCGCGAGTTCATTCGCGTCCGGGTCATGGCACGCAACGGGTCCGAGTGAGGTCGGACCCGAGCAATACTACCAATAGGTTTCCAGCGTCACATGCCCCGGCTCGCGCCGGCGATGCCGGCGCATCCCGCGGTGAGCGAGAACGGCCTGGGTATCACGCACCATGTCCGGATTTCCGCAGAGCATGGCGTGAGAGTTTTCCGCTGTCAGCGGCACGCCGGCCCAAGCCTCGAGGCGGCCATCGACAATCGCGCCCGGTATGCGTCCCGACAGCGCGTCGCGATGCGCCTCGCGGCTCACGATGGGCACAAAACTGAACCGACCGGCACGATCGCGCGCGATGTCGCCGATTTCGCTCGAGTACGACAGGTCCTCGCCGTAGCGGACCGCGTGCACGAGCACGATGCGCTCGAACATGACCCACGGGTCCGCGGTTCGCAGGATGGAAAGAAACGGACCGAGGCCAGTCCCGGTTGCGAGGCACCACAGCGCGTTCGTCGCCGGAATCTCGGCAACCGTGAAAAATCCGTTGGCGCGATCCAGCAGCCATACAGGCTCACCCGACTCCAGGGCCGCGAGTCGCGGCGAGAGTGGCCCGGCGGGCAGCACGTTGAAATAGAACTCGTGCGGCGCCTCCCGCGGAGCATTGACGAAGGAATAAGGGCGACCGACCATCGGCTCCTTCGATCCAGGAGGTGCCGGCAGTGCGAGTCGCGCGAATTGGCCGGCAATGAAATCGAGCTCGGACGCGAGCACGCGCAGCGAAAACAGGCGGTCGGTCCATTGCAGTTTCGAGACGACCTTGCCTTCGATCCACCCACTCATCGTCGCACGCGCGGTTTCCTCGACTAAACTACGCATTATGCCAGCGCCCACCGCCGCGCTCCGCGCGGGATCCCGTGTCCACCTGCGCCGGCCCAGAGCGTCCGATCTGCCCGTTTTCATCCGCGCTGTCGCCGCCAGCCGTCGACTGCACAGCCAGTGGGTGCAGGCCCCTTCGACCGCCACGCGTTTCGGCACCTACGTGAAGCGGTTTGCGGGCCCGAAGTCACGCCGCATGAACGCCGCTACGCACGTCGGCCTGTTCGCCTGCCGCAACGCCGACGGTGCCCCGGTGGGCGTGTTCAACTTCAGCGAGATCATTTACGGGGCGTTTCGGAGTGCATACCTCGGGTACTACGCACTGGAGCCCTTCGCAGGCCAGGGTTACATGTCCGAGGGACTGGTGCTCGCCATCGAGGTCGCCTTCCTCAAGCTGCGGCTGCATCGGATCGAAGTCAACGTCCAACCCAGCAACACGCGTTCCACGGCGCTCGTGCGCAGCGCCGGTTTCACGCGGGAGGGATTCTCGCCGCGGTACGTCAAGATCGCCGGCCGCTGGCGCGACCACGAGCGTTGGGCCTTGCTGGTCGAGGATTGGCGCGCACGACGCAAGACGCAGCGGTGATATCACTCTTGCGGGTAGCGCTGCCGTTGTTCGCCGCCGGCTGCGCAAGCGAGCCCGATCGGCTGAGTGCGCCGAAGGTCGCCAGTGGCGTCGAACTCGCGCCTTTCGCGATCCATGAACAATGCTTCGCGCTCTCGGCGGGCGAGCGCGTCGCGTATCGATTCTCGGCCACGCAACCGGTTGCGTTCAACGTTCACTACAGCCAGGGCGTTGCGACGATCTTCCCAATCGACGTCAAGGCGACCCGGGAAGAATCGGACGATTTCACCGCCGACGAGCAGCGGAATTACTGCCTTGCATGGGAAGCCGGTCCGCAAGGCAGCATCATCGACTATCGCGTGCAGCAGGTGCGGCCGAGACAATGAGCGTGCCGGCGACTTTGTTACTCGACCTCGATGGGACGCTGACCGACAACTTTGTCGGCATCAGCCGCTCGATATTGCATGCGCTCGCGAGCCTTGGCGCAGGGGTCGTGTCCGAGTCCGAACTGAGGCGCTGCGTCGGTCCTCCGCTGCGCCACAGCTTTGCACGGCTGCTGAACACCGACGAACCGCTCATGATCGAGCGGGCGATCGCGCTGTATCGTGAGCGCTACGGAGTCGAGGGCTGGCGTGAGAACGAGGTCTACGCCGGAATCGACGACGCGCTGGCAGCGCTCGGCGCGCGAGGGCATCGATTGTTGCTATGCACATCCAAGCCGCACGTGTACGCCGAGCGTATCGTCGCGCACCTCGGACTCGCGCGGCACCTGGATGCAGTCTATGGCGCCGAACTCGGCGGTCGTTTCGATGACAAGACCGCGCTGATGGGTGAGTTGCTTTCCGCCGAGCAACTCGCACCGGAGCGTTGCATCATGATCGGCGATCGCGCTCAGGACATGCACGCGGCAAGTGCGCATCGCGTCGATACGCTTGGTGTTCTATGGGGCTACGGCTCGCGCGCAGAACTCGTCGGCGCAGGCGCGCGCGCACTGGTCAGCACACCGGAAGAACTGCTCACGGCCGTATCCTGAAACCACCGGGCGTCGTAGCCGAGGACCGCGACCCCGACGCGCCTCGAGAGTGCTGGTCAATGACTCCCGAGCCAGAGCACGATGCCCAGCGCAACCAGAATTCCAAGCACGAGCAGTGTGACCTTGATCCAGCTCTTCGGGTATTCGCCCTGGATCGCACCGGTTACGCCATTCATGACCGCCTGAAATGCCTTGGCCCCGAAGGCATAGCTCAACAGCCACACAGGCGCGAGGATGTGCTTGAAAGTCTGGCCCGAGTAATTCGCGCGCACTTCGAGATTGCGATACGTGTCGCCGGGAACCTGCGCGCCGCACAGTTGCCGCAGCTGCGCATCCATCGCCTCGCGCGCAGCCTTTGCGGCGGAGATGAGGTCGATCTGGTAGCGTTCGACAACCCACCCGGCCACATAGCCCGGGTCGTAGGCCACGAGCTCCTTGGTTGGAAACGGCTCGACGCCCCGCAGCAGGTCCGGATGCACACCGACCGACGCGCAGATCAGATCGTCGTCAAAAAAATGCTGCAGGCTGCCGGCTGCCGGCTCCCAGCGAATGTGCTGCACCTGCCGCGTTTGCGTGCGACCGTTGTTGTCGGTGTAACTTTCCGTCGTGTAGTAGTAGTGCCCGGCCTCGGCAGTCCAAGTCGCGTCGACATGTGCGTCGAAGGTCCAGTACGGCAGGTAGATGCCTTTGACCGTATCCGTCATCGCGCGGCGTTTCAATGCGTTGGGTGCCAGCCAGAGCTTGCCGTACCAGCTGCGTATGCCGTCGCGCGCCTTGTCTTCGCTTACCTTGAACGGAAGCATGCTTTCCGGTCGAAACGCATCCTTGGTCTGCTCGTAGGCGACCAGTTGCGCCGAGCCGCAGAATTCACAGCGCTGCGCCTGGCGACTCGGATCGAGCACTGAAATCGCCTGGCAGCTCTGGCACTTGACGTACCGTTTCTCCACCTGCCAGCCGCGCTTGTCGTCCGTGATGCCGCGAAGCGCGGTGACCAGGTCGTGCTCGAGAATGCCGCCGGCGTTGGGATCGAGCACCGCGGGAGATGTCGTGCCGCAGAACGGGCAGATCAGTGCCTGCTTGGCGGGATTCCAGATGGCTTCGGCGCCGCACGCCGGGCACGCAAACTTCTGCTGCGCGAGAGTTTCGGCCATCCTCGCGCCCTGTCAGCGGATGAAATAGCCGATGACCCGCCACTCGCCGTCGGATTCGCGTTCCAGCGTCACGGTCTCACGCGCATCGGTGCGACTGGCGAAACTGGTACGATAGAGCAGAAGCGCGTAGTCACCTTCGGCGGCTGCACCCGAAAAGTTCGTCGTGAACTTCGTGGAAAGCAGCGCGCGTTCCCCGACGGGGCCGAGCGGAATTCGAACCTTGTGCAGCGCCTCGGTCCAGCCTGCCTCGCTCATTGCATTCCGGAACTGCTTGCCCGCCATTTGCCAACTCGCGCTCCCTTCGTCACGATCGGTCAGCACGAGAAATGCTCGTGCCGCTTGCTGCACCGACGTTGTGCGCGCGTCCTGCGCCAACGCTGCGGGTCCGCCAAGCAAGGCGAGGCCACACAACGCAATCGCCAGGCGCATACGCGCGATTGCGACCTGCAAGATAGACCTCAGGACTGCAGGAACTGGTCGACTGCAGCTTTGGTCACGCGCCACTGGGTTCCGATTTGCTTGCCCTTGAGATCACCCTTTTGCAGACTCGCCAGCACGTCGGATTCGGCGACGCCCAGGAGTTGCCCCACTTGTGCTGGCGTCAGCAGCTCGGTCGTCGTGGCTGCGGGGGTCGGCGTCGCGCCGATGCCGGGCGTCGCCTGCGCACCCATGATGCCTCCCGATTGATTCATCATCTGCTGCGCCATCGCCATGCCAACTGCCATTTGCGCAGCCATCCCGCCCGGGCCACCGTCGCCCTTCTCGAGGCCCTGCGCCATCTGGAACTTGACGTAGTCGTTCAGATTGCCCACGGCCGCCATGCTCGAGCGCTTGTCGATCGCCTGCTCGACTTCCGGCGGGACCGACACATTTTCGACGACGAAACTGGTGACTTCGAGTCCGTATTTGGTCTTGGTCTGCGGATTGATCAGCGGCAGCAACGCCTCGCCGAGCTCGCCGTAGCGCGCCGCGACGTCGAGCGCAGGAATCTTCGACTGCGCCAGCGCCTCGGAGAAAATGCTGACGATGCGCGACCGCATCGTGTCGTTGAATTCATCCAGCCGGAAGTGATCGTCCGTGCCGGCGACTTCCTTCAGGAACAGCTTCGGGTCGACGATCTTGAAATCGTAGATGCCGTATGCACGCAGCCGCACGACGCCGAAATCCTGGTCCCGCATCATCACCGGGTTCGCCGTCCCCCACTTGTTGCCGGTGAAAAGGCGTGTCAGGACGTAATAGACGTCGGCCTTGAACGGCGACTCCAGCCCGTACTTCCAACCCTTGAGGTCGGTCAGTATCGGAATGTTGTCGGTCGTCAGCTCGTACTTTCCCGGTCCGAAGGTATCGCCAAACTGTCCGAGGTAGACGAATTGCGCGATCTGCGACTCGCGGACGATCAGCTGCGCGCCGCGCTTTATTTCCCTGTCGTCATCGGGGAAACGAAACGACAGCGTATCGCGCGAGTCGTCCGTCCACTCGATGATGTCGATGAACTGTTTCTTGATGAAATCGAGAATGGCCATTTGTCTCCCCTGGCGTGCGCGACGAAATTATTTCTTCGCTGCGGCCGGTTTTTTCGTGTCCGCCTGCTGAAGTTCCGTCTCGAGTTGCGCGAGCGGCAAAGCGCCCGGAATGACGGAACCGTCAGCGAAGACCAGCGTCGGCGTCGCATTGACGTGATACTTTTGCCCGAGAGCCGCCGTCTCCGCAATCGGCGTCGGGCAGTCTCCCTTGTTGTCGGGGAGCTTGCCGGTGTCGAACCAGTCGTCCCATGCCTTGGCCCGGTCGGCCGCGCACCAGATCTGCGCGGACTTGCGCGCGGATTCAGGATGCAGCGAATCGATCGGAAAGAGGAACGTGTAAATCGTCACGTTGTCGAGCCCCTTCATCTCCGTTTCGAGCCGCTTGCAGAACGGACAGTCAGCGTCCGCGAACACCACCAGCTTGCGCGAGCCGTCACCCTTGACTTTCTTGAGCGCCAGTTCGAGCGGCAACGTGGCCACGTCCACGCGATTCAGCTCTCGTGAACGCAGCTCGGTAAGGTTGACCTTCGCCACAGTGTCGTAGATCGAGCCGACGAAGACGTATATGACTTTGGGATCGGTGTAGATGATGCGGTCGTCGAGTTGCACCTCGTACAGGCCAAGATAGGGCGATTTGGACACGCTCCCCAATTGCGCCCCGGGGAACCTGGCCTCGAGTGCCTTCTTCACGAACGCGAGCTCGCGGCGGGCGGCGTCCGCTTTCGCCGCATCTTGCGCCGATGCCGGCAACGCCAGCATCATCGCTGCCAGCGCAATGATTACACTGCAGAATCGCATCGGATACTCCGGAAAATTGACGGGGATTGGACAGTTTAACGCAGCGCAGGTTGCGCCAGCAGCCTCTTCAGCGGACGAACGGCGTCCACCACGCTCATGCCGCGGTTGCGTAGCACTTGCGCCCACGGCGAGGACATCCCGAAAAGACGCACGAGGCCGTCAGTTACCGTCTGCATTGCCAGGACGGACGCGGCCCGGCGCTGTGCGTAACGTTCCAGCAGGATTGGCGCCCCCACATCGCCTACGGCACCGCGGCCGGCCAGCACCGTTGCCAAAGCGGCTGCGTCGCCGAACCCGAGATTTACACCCTGTCCGGCAAGTGGATGCACACCGTGCGCGGCATCCCCGACGAGAGCGAAGCGGTGCGCCACGACCGATGGCAATTTCAGAAATGCAAGGGGAAACCCTGCGGGCGGGCCGATCGTCTCCAGCCGTCCGAGCATTTGCCCACCCGCGGCGGCAACGCGCTCGGCGAGCATGGCACGCTCAAGCGCGATGAGTTCGGCACCCAGCGGTTCCGGCGCAGACCAGACGATCGATATGTGTTTGCCCGGGAGGGGCAGCCACGCCAGCACGCCTTGGTCGCCGCGGAACCACTGGAACGCGCGCCCACGATGCGCAACCTCGGCGGCAAAGTTGGCGACGACGCCCGTCTGTCCGTACGGCTTGGGCTCGTTCGTCATGCCCGCTTCGCGGCGCGCCCACGAGTTAACGCCGTCCGCGCCTACCACGAGACGAGCGCTCAGGCTGCGATCGCCTGCAAGCCGGATTTCAGCCGCGCCCCCTCGCCAAGCGATCGACTCCGGAACACAGGGCGCCAGTACAGCGATCGACGCGTCGGCACGAACCGCTGCAACGAGCGCTGCATTGAGTTCGCGATTCTCCACGATCCACGCGAGCGAGCGCTCGCCGAGATCGTACGCATCGAAGCGCAACTGGCCGCCATCATCGCCGAAGACTTCCATCGCTTCGATCGGTGCGATGCGTTCAGGTGAAATTCGCTGCCAAACGCCGAGCCGGCGCAGAAACTCGGCGCTACCCGGGCTGACCGCATAGACTCGCGTGTCCCAGGCGGCGTCTTGTGCTGCATCCGAAGCGACGATATTGCCTCTGTCGACGATCGCCACGGACAGCCCGACGCGTGTCAGCGCGGCGGCGAGCGCCAGGCCAACGAGGCCGGCACCCACGATTGCGACATCGTGGTGGGCCAGGTTCATTGGTGGACCCCCGCGGCGCTTGTAGGCGCGAATTCATTCGCGCACGGTGGCCATGCAGCCAATGGTCCGAATGAATTCGGACCTACGGCATCACGGTATCTCATGCCAGGGTTTCGATGACGTGATTCTGGTTGGTGTAGATGCAGATGTCGCCCGCGATCGTCAACGCTTGCTTGACGATGTCGGCAGCACCAAGGTCGGTGTGCTCGAGCAGAGCGCGCGCTGCAGCCTGCGCGTACGCTCCACCAGAGCCGATGGCGACGATCCCAAGCTCGGGTTCGAGCACATCGCCGTTTCCCGAAATAATCAACGACGACGTCGCATCGGCGACCGCGAGCATGGCTTCGAGTCGGCGCAGGATGCGGTCGGAGCGCCAATCCTTGGCCAGTTCGACCGCTGCGCGCTGCAGTTGGCCCTGGTGCTTCTCGAGTTTTGCTTCGAAGCGCTCGAATAACGTGAACGCGTCAGCAGTAGCGCCCGCGAAGCCGGCCAGGACGCGATCGCCGTACAGCCGACGAACCTTGCGCGCGGTCGCCTTGACGACCACAGCGCCCAGCGTCACCTGACCATCGCCGCCCAGCGCGACGCTCGCGCCGCGTCGTACGGAAAGAATTGTCGTGCCGTGGAAGGGTTCCATCAGAACAACCCTGGGCGAAGCCAGGTGAGCCGCGAGTTCTCGCTCACTGAGCCTTCTTGATGAAGTGCCGGGGCGAGATGCCGATAAGAAGCAGCAGCGCCCTGACGATCGGCGATGCGCCGACAATCTGCACCGACTTGCGCTGCGATTCGGCCCTGCTGATGCCGTTGAGCAACGCGCCGGCGCAAACGAAATCGATGCGATCGACCGCAGTCATGTCGATCGGGATCACATTCCGCTTTTCGCGAAACAGCGCGAACTTTGCGAGCTGGGCATCCGACGAACCGGTCAGCGTTCCGCTCCACACGAGAGTCTCTGCGTTTTCCGGAAGTTCGGCGGCGTCCGGCGAATCGACCACCGGCGCTGCGGGCGCCGTTACCGCGAGCGGCGGCTCCCAGGACGGCGGCGACACCTCGAACGCGATCGCGAATTCGATCGCACAGTCCTCGAAGGTCTTGTGGTCGTTCTGCCACTGCATGAGTTCAAGCAGCAATATCCAGTAACCTTCGCCCGCGTTCCTCCCCTGTTTGACCGATTGGTCGAGTGCGCGACGAATCTTCTCGGGATGCTGCAATATCAACGAGTACTGGCGCTTGCGTAATTGCGCGAGCGCGTCTGCGAGGAGTTTGGCCCCGGCGTCGTCGGCGCCGGTCAACGAGCCCAGGTCCATGCGCACCTGAGGTTGTCGTTGCGTGGCCGCCAGCAGATTGGCAATCTGTGCTGCGTGGCTCGCCGTCAGTTTGCCGGTGAAGCCGACATAACCGCCCGCCGCTGGGCGCGCACCGGGACGCAGCCGCGACCCACCCTCTTCCCAGCCCGGAGCCGAGCGCTCGAACGCGACGACGTACTGCAGGGCGAGTCGATCGAATGTAGCCCGATCATCGGCGCGTTGCAGCAGATCGAACAATGCCAGCCATGCGAGCGGCGACATCTTGGCGTCGTCATCGTCAACAATGCCGCGCTCCAGCACGTCGCGGGCTTGTTGCGCTTGGCCGTTGGCGTAAAGCAGCGCAGCGTTCTCGAGCACGGCGCACAAACCGGGTGTGGCTTCGACCACAAGAATGCTCTGCTGGTCCGCCGGCGACCACTCGATCATGCTGTGCGGACCCGTCAGGGTGATATCGCGGTCGCGGGGCTCCGCAGCGGCCTCTGCGGCCGCCGTTCTGCCGGGCGCCGGTCGGCCCTTCACAGCAGCAGCGATCTCTCGCGCCGAAGCGGGCCCCCGCACGAGAGGCTGACGCGCGTCGTGACGAGGCGCCAGGTCCGTGCCGGCTTTCGTCTTGTCGGGCTTGCCCTTCGCGGGAGACTTGGGAAAGAGATTGAACGCCATGTAGATACGCGGTGCGGCTCCGGGAGAATGCCAAAGGAATATTATGGGCCGATCACAAGAGGGCAACAAGCCATCATTCGCAAGTGCGATCAGACGGCGAACTTGCGCGCTGTTGCCGCCGGCTCCTCCAGGCGGTCGCCCGATCGCCGGCGCATATTCCCCGCATATTCCCAATTGCCGCTGGTCGACGGCGGCATAGATGAAATCGCGCACTATTCCCGCAATCGAGAGACTGCTTGACCCATTGGCCGGCGCTGGAATAACCTCAAATGCTTCCGGCGCGTCGGAGTTCAGTCATTGTCGGCTGCATCCCGTACGGTACCGCACACGAGGAGGGGACAGATGAAAAACCCGCTTGACTCACTTTGGGGAACCGTGATTTCAGGATTGATCCTGACGGTCATCTTGTATTTCGTGGTCAAGAACATCCTGAGCTAGGGGGCACAGCATGGAACTCGTACCGGCAATTGCACGGTGGCTGCATTTCATGGCGGGGATCATGTGGATCGGCCTGCTGTATTACTTCAACTTCGTGCAGGTCGCCGCCCTGAAGGCCGCGACCGCCGACGGGACCAACGCGGGCATTACCAAGCACGTCGCGCCGAGGGCACTCCTGTACTTCCGGTGGGCAGCCGTTGTGACGTGGCTTGCAGGCGCAGCATTACTGGGCAATCAGTTCGTGAACGCGTTCACCTTGAGCAAGGGCATGGCCGGAATCGGCATGGGCGCATGGCTCGGAACCATCATGCTGTTCAACGTGTGGGTGCTGATCTGGCCGAACCAGCAGAAGATTCTCGGGCTCAAGCCGGCCACGGATGAGGAGAAAGCCGCTGCGCGACGCGTTGCATTCCTCGCCTCGCGTACCAATGTCGCCCTGTCCATCCCGATGCTGTTTTTCATGGCGGGTGGCTGGTCGCATCGCGGCATATTCGGCTTGTAGGTTTTTGACATCCTCGAGAAACGGAAACGGCCCGCTTCGGCGGGCCTTATTCCATGCGTATATTGCCGGTGTGTTACCGCCGGTGTTATTTCCAGATGGTCGATCAATCGCCGTAGAGCTTTTGGACACGCTCGCGCCGTTCCTGGGCTTCCAGCGACAGCGTTGCGGTGGGGCGCGCAAGGAGACGCGCGACGCCGATTGGCTCGCCTGTCTCCTCGCAATAGCCGTAACCACCCTCGTCGATTTGTCTGATCGACTTCTCGACTTTTTTCAGCAGTTTGCGCTCGCGATCGCGCGTGCGTAATTCGAGGGTGTACTCCTCTTCCAGCGTCGCACGGTCGGACGGGTCGGTCGTCACCTCGTTTTCGCGCAGATGCTGTCCGGTGTCGTCGGCATTGTTCAATAGTTGCGCGCGCAGCTCGAGCAGGCGCTGCCGGAAGAATGCGAGCTGCGCCTCGTTCATGTAATCCTTTTCAGGCGCGTTCAGCAGGTCCTGCTCGGTCAATTCCTTGACCTTCTTCACCACGGGCTTCGCTGCCACCGCGCTCTTTGCCGACACGCTATTGGGCGGTACCGCCTTGGGCGCTGCGGCTTTGGGCGCTGCGGCTTTGGTTGCTGCGGACTTGGTTGCTGCGGACTTGGTTGCCACGGCTCTCACCTTCATGCTACGGCCCGCGGTGGCCTGTCTGTTTATCTCCGCGAACTACCCGGTTACGGCAATCCGACTCACTGCCCGGGCACGCTTTACCGCACTTTGCCGTGCCGTTGCGCTTGCCGTTGCCTTTACGTGCGGTCGGTGGACGAATGCACAAGGCCACCGTACCAAACCCGGCATTATATCTCTAACCGGTCATTGCAAGCCAGCGCTAGTCGAAGCGGGCGGCTAACGGGCCTCGGTGCCGGTATAATCGTGTGAAATCATCGGCCTTATGACCGCTTCCACGCTGACGATCGCCCGCCCTGACGACTGGCACCTGCATCTGCGCGATGGCAAGGCAATGCAATCGGTCGTCGGTGCGACGGCGCGGGTGTTCGCACGCGCAGTCGTGATGCCAAACCTGAAGCCGCCGGTCACGACCGTCGCCCAGGCCGCCGCCTACCGCGAACGCATCGCGGTCGCGCTGCCGCCGGCATCGCGATTCGCGCCTTTGATGACGCTGTATCTCACCGACATCACGACGGCAGACGAAATCGCGCGCGCCCGGGCATCCGGATTCATCATCGGCGTCAAATACTACCCCGCCGGAGCGACGACGAATTCGGATTCGGGCGTCACCGATCTGGCACGCGTCCATTCCGTCCTCGAGGCGATGGAGAAGCACGGCTTGCCCTTGCTTCTGCACGGGGAAGTCACCGACGCGGACGTCGACCTGTTCGATCGCGAGCAAGTGTTCGTCGACCGGCAACTCACGCGCATCGTTCGCGATTTTCCTGGCTTGAAAATCGTGCTCGAGCACATCACGACCACGGAAGCGGCGGACTTCGTCGCGGCCGCGCCAGCGTGGGTCGGCGCGACAATCACGCCGCAGCACCTGCTCTACAGCCGCAATGCATTGTTCGCCGGCGGCATGCGGCCGCATCTTTACTGCCTCCCGGTGCTCAAGCGCGAGGGGCACCGCCGGGCGATCGTTCGCGCTGCAATCAGCGGCGACCCGAAGTATTTCCTGGGCACCGATTCGGCGCCGCACGCCAGGCAGGCCAAGGAGAGCGCCTGCTGCTCGGCCGGCTGCTATTCGGCGTCCGCAGCGATCGAACTTTACGCCGAAGCATTCGAAGAAGCCGGCGCGCTCGATCGCCTCGAGGCCTTTGCGAGTTTTCACGGCGCCGATTTCTATGGCCTGCCGCGCAATAGCGACACCATCACGCTGCGGCGCGAGGCATGGACGATCCCCGATGAATACGCTTTTGGCGAGCATGCGGTCGTTCCGTTGCGGGCGGGCGAAGGGGTGCAATGGCGCGTTGCGGGATGAAATGGGCACTCCGTCCGCGTGTTAACATTGCGGCCGAAGTCAGCCAGACCGTCGCTGCCCGCCGGTGCAAACCATGCGGGGAGAGGAAAGTCCGGGCTCCGCAGAGCAGGATGCTGGGTAACGCCCAGACGCGATAAGTCGTCCGCGAGAGCGGCGGCAAAAGCGAGGAACAGGGCCACAGAGACGAGTCGCGCCCCTCTCGGTTCACACCGAGACGGGTGCGGGTGAAACGCGGCAACCTCCATCCGGAGCAACACCAAGTATGCGGACGATGACGCTGCTCGCCGAGTCCGCGGGTAGGTGGCTCGAGCGCCGTGGCAACACGGCGCCTAGACGAATGACGGCCATAGGGCGCGTACTGCGCGCTCCGTAACAGAACCCGGCTTATCGGCTGACTTCGATTTATCTTGTTTCGCGCGCTGCGGTCAATGGACGGCCGCGGTCCGAATGAATTCGGACCTACAAATCCGTAATGCCGGTAGGCGCGAATTCAATCGCGCGCGAAGGTTACACCTTGCGCCGCACATCGCGCAGAATCTCGCGTGCCGCGTTGTGGCCGGGGATGCCGGTCACTCCACCGCCCGGGTGCGTCCCGGCCCCGCACATGTACAGCCCCTTCAACGGACCGCGGTAGTGCCCGTTGCCCAGGACCGGGCGCGCCGAGAACAATTGATCGAGCGACAGCGCACCATGGAAGATGTCTCCCCCGATCAGACTGAACTCGCGTTCGAGGTCAAGCGGTGACAATACACGGCGGGCGATGACGCTTCCGCGGAAATTCGGCGCATGGCCATCGACCGTAGCGATCATCAGGTCGGCGACCTGCTCCTTGGCATCGTCCCACGATTTGCCGTCAGGCAACGCGGGATTCGCATGCTGACAGAACAGGCTCGCAACGTGTTTGCCACGCGGTGCGAGGGTATCGTCGACGGTCGACGGGATCAGCATCTCGACGATCGGTTCGCGCGACCAGCCGTGTTGCCGCGCATCGCTATATGCGCGCTCCATGTAGCCAAGCGAAGGCGCGATAATGATGCCCGACCGCAGATGCGCGCCGTCATCGGGCAAGCACGTGAACCGGGGAAGTGCGTCGAGCGCAACGTTGATCCGGAACGTCGCCGACACGCATCGGTAGGCGTCGATGCGCCTGCGAAAGTCGGCGTCGAGCGCATCGGGATCGATCAATTGTTGGTATAGCAGCTTCGGGTTGACGTTGGCGACAACGCGGCGCGCGACAATTTCGGTGCCGTCGGCCAGCACGATCCCGCATGCGCGCCCATCGCGAGTCAGCACGCGTGCAACGGGCGCGTCGGTATACAGCGCGACGCCGCGGGCTTGTGCCTCGGCGGCCATCGCCTGCGTTATCGCTCCCATGCCGCCCACCGCGTGCCCCCATTGCGCGCGCTTGCCGTTGATCTCGCCGATTACGTGATGCAGCAGCACGTATGCGGACCCTGGCGTGTAAGGACTCGCGAAATTGCCGACCACGGCGTCGAATCCGAAGGCGGCCTTGATGGGATCGGACTCGAACCACTGGTCCAGCACGTCTCCGGCGCTTTTCGTGAAGAGGTCGAGCAAGTCGCGGCGCGCTGGCAGCGACAAGTGCTTCAGCCGTCCGCCGATCTTCCACGCCTGGAACAGGTCGTGGATCCCGCCGCCGACGTTGGGCGGCGTCTCGAGCAACAGCGCGCGCAGGACATCGGCGACTGCGTCGAGCATCGAGTAATACGCCGGTAGCATCGCGGCGTCGCGGCGCGAAAAGCGCGCCACCTCGACCTGAGTAGCGGCGAGTCCTCCGCCGATCTTGATATGGTCGTTGCCCGGCAGCGGCAGGAAATTGGCGATCGGGCGCTCGACAATGCGCAAGCCATGGGTGGCGAGACGCAACTCGCGGATGACTTTTGGATGCAGCAGACTGACCGTGTAACTCGCGGTCGAATTGCGAAACCCCGGATGAAATTCCTCCGTGACCGCCGCACCGCCAAGGATGCCGCGGCGCTCAAATACCGCCACCGCGAGTCCTGCCGCTGCCAGGTAGCACGCACAAACCAGGCCGTTGTGGCCGCCGCCGACGATGACGGCATCGTAGCCGGATGCAGGATGAGACATGGAATGGCGGTCTCAGGCCGACGGGCAAGTCGGGAATCCGCGTGCGAGCGAACCAGGCCCTAGTCCTCGGTCATGCCCGCGGCGACCGTGGAAAAGCCGCAATCGACGTAGGTGATTTCGCCGGTGACCGCGCTCGCAAGATCAGACAGCAGAAACGCAGCGACATTGCCCACTTCGTCGATGGTCACGTTGCGGCGTAGCGGCGCTGTTCGCTCGACGAAATGCAGTATCTTCGAAAAGCCGCCGATGCCTGCCGCGGCGAGCGTCTTGATCGGTCCGGCGGAAATCGCGTTGACGCGAATGCCTTCCGGGCCGAGATTCTGCGCAAGATAGCGTACGTTCGCCTCGAGGCTCGCCTTGGCCAGGCCCATGATGTTGTAGTTCTGGATCGCGCGCGCCGCGCCAAGGTAAGTCAGCGTCAGCAGTGCGGCGTTGCGTCCCTGCATCAGCGGCCGCGCGCCCTTGGCTAGCGCTGCAAAGCTGTATGAACTCACGTCGTGGGCAACCCGGAACGCCTCGCGCGACAGTCCGCTCAGGAAATCGCCGGCGAGCGCCTCGCGCGGCGCGAACGCGATCGAATGCAGAAGTCCGTCGAGACCGCCCCACTCGTGGCCCAGCGCGTCGAACAGGGCGTCGACCTGTTCATCCGAAGTCACGTCGCATGGCAGGACAGGCGCGTCGCCAAAATCGGCGGCGAGCTTGACGACACGGTCCTTGAGGTCCGCGTTGACGTAGTTGAACGCGAGCGTCGCTCCCTCCCGTCGGCAGGCGCGCGCGATCCCGTAGGCGATCGAGCGGTTGGAAAGCAATCCCGTGATCAGGACCTTCTTGTCGTCGAGCATACCCATGGGAATTCCGTCCGCTTACGAGCCTTGCAGGATGACGCCGCAGGCGATCCATCCGGTCGGGCTTCCGCCGTACATTGGCTTGGGATCGGGGTCGAGGGTCTGATGCACGACGACGGCGCGGCCAACGATGTCGGTCGGCTTGCCGTCGCCGACGGTGACGCCGGTGATCGTAGCCTGCATGTTCGAATTGCCTGACGAACCGACGAACAATTCGGGCAGATCCCCGCTGCGCTTCGCCCCGGGGGGGTTGCCGGGCATATTCCACACCGGACCCGCGCTGGCGGCATTCGGCGAGCTGCAATTGCCCGTCTCGTGAATGTAGATACTGTGCGGACCCAGGCTGAGATTGAAAATGGTCGCGGCGAGACCGACCTTGTCGCCCTTTTGCCGAAAGGTGATTATGCCGTACGTGTTGCTGTTGCTTTTCGACACGAGCCTCGCGGTTGCCTGATCGCGACCCGGCTTGAATATGCCTAGGCCCGGGATATCCAGGGTGTCGTTGGCGGTCGAGGTGGTGCTGGTCGTTGTTCCACACGCGGCCAGCAGCCCCGCCAGCAGCACGGCGACCAGCCATCGCGTCACGAAGGGTTGCCGCCGCGACACGCGCTATTTGACCGTGACGTTGATCGTCGCCGCCATCGCCGGCCCGTAAGACACATGCGCGCCATTGGCAAATTGCATCGTCAACTTGTATTGCCCCGGCGGCAGCGTGACCTCGGCTTCGGTCTGCGCCTTGCCGAAGTGGAGGTGCTTGTCGTCGACGGGAATAACCTCTCCGGCAGGCATCGCACCGAGGTTGATCAGCAGGTGGTGATGACCCGAGTCGGCCCTGATGTCGCCCGCGGGCTCCACGGCCATGCCCTTGACCCCGAAAATGACTTTGAACGGGCTGCTGACGGTCGCACCGTCCTTGGGCTCGACGAAAAATACCGACCTTTCGGGAGCGGATTTAATCGTGCCGCAACCTGACAGCACCAAAATGGCCACCAGCGCCGGGTAGACCGCAATACGTCGCATGGTTGCCCCTTGACAGCGAACACGGTTCGCAGCGACGGTGCCGCTGCCCGACCAGGTTCGCAGTCGGCCAATGATATGCGAAGCACTCGCCGCTTGCCAAAGGCGTGCAGCTGCCCGAATTGCACTTCCGTATTCTCGACAAACGCCCAATGCGGTGCGCGGACTAGACAACGTGCGAAAATAGTGAGCACGCATCGACTCGAGGTAAAATCGGGGAACTCGTGAATTGTGGGCTACCGCACGGTGCGCCCTCCGAGTTCGGTTTGCGCCACGCAGTGGCGACGCAGCTCGCCAAATTGCGCTCTATTCGGCCGATATGAAAGTTCAGCTACCAACCGGCTACGGCGACGCGATTCAAACGAGAAACGAAGCGGAGCGCGATGAAATGGGCCTCCAGAACTCAAGGGGAGCGGTCTGCTACTGCAGTTTGCGCTCCCCGGGCGAAGCTTACTGCAGCGAAATCGCCGCGTCCGTGAGCGTCGCGTCGAACACGAGCGTCGAAGGCCAGGTAGGCCACGCGGTTCCCAGCGCGGCCGGCACATTGGGATCGCCAGTGCGCGCGAACGCGGCGAGGCTTGCCATCATCGCGCGCGACAGTGCGAGCCGACCGGGTTCGTTTGCCTCAGAGAACGCCACGTTTCCGAATAGCGACGGCCCGAAGTTTCGGAACAGGAACGGCAGGTCGAACAGGTGTGCGGCGCCGTAGATGTCGTTCCATGGGGCCGGCTCCTCATCCCAGTCGAAACGGTAGTACCAGACATCGTTTTGCTGCGACTTGAGCGTAGAGAGCACGTTATCGGCGGCCGCGCGCAGGAAGATGAAATTCAGCAAGTCGGTCCGTGCGTTGAATCCCGTGACCGGCGTGTTCACCGGGAGATAGACGGCCGGAATCCACTGATCGATCGTGATCCGCGGCGCGGCGTCGGGATCGGAGGCGAACTGGATCTTGACGAGCGTCGTATCGCTCACCAACCGGCCGCTGACGCCACCCAACGCCGGAGAAAGCGCGAGGAAGGTCGGGAATAGCTTCCCCTCGTCACGCGTGTTGCCGGCGAGCACCGGCACGTGCGCATAGGTGCCGGCCGCGATCGCGGCGATCGGGTCGGTTGGCAGCATAGTGCCGTCTGGTATAGGACCGGATCCAGCCAAGCCGAGTGGCGCGAGCTTCGTGAGCAGCGTTGCCAATAGCGCCGCGGGGGTTTTGCTGCGCAGATAAGCCGCGACTTCGTCGGCCGTGTGGCTCGCCACCCACGCTGCGGCGCTCGCCGCATCGGCCGCGATGCCGTCCGCGATTAGCTGTTGCGATAACAGCGTTGTGCCTTGCAGGGCATAGGTGGACGCCGGGGCGAGTGTCGCCAGGCGCCCCGGCGGCAGGTTGCTCGCGAGCGAGATGCCGCCGGACAGCGGCACCGCGCGGTGGAACAGCTGCGGCTGTGCATTGACCGTCGCGGGTGTCGTCAACAGCGCGTAGACGTCGATTGCGCCGGCCGATTGGCCCATCAGCGTGACATTGGTCGGGTCGCCGCCGAACTTCGCGATGTCGTGGTTGATGAACTCAAGCGCCTTGATGAGGTCAAGCAGCGCGAAATTGCCGGAGTCCTCCTGCGCATCGAGGCCCGTCTTGAGTTGGGGCAGGTTAAGGAAGCCAAAGATGCCCAAGCGGTAATTCACGGTAACGACCACCGCGTCGGCCTCTTTGGCGAGCGCGGCGCCGTCGTAAACCGGATCGGCGGTGTAGCCGGACACATTGCTGCCGCCGTGCACGAAGACGATCACCGGCCGGTCGCCGCGGCGATCGGCCGGGCCCCAAATGTTGAGGTACAAGCAGTCTTCGGACCCGACGGCCAGGTTCAGCGTCGTGGCGATCGTCAGGTCGAATCGATTGTTCACACCGGGTCCATAGATGCGCCCGTACTGCACGCAGGCATTAGCGAATTGCTGCGTCGCGCGCGGTGCTTTCCAGCTATCGGGATCGACCGGCGCCTTCCAGCGCAAGTCGCTGACAGGTGGCTTCGCGAACGGGACGCCCTTCCAAGCGTAAGTACCCGAGTTCGCGGAATCGTCGATGCCGACGACCGTACCGAAACGAGTCTCCCGCACCACGTCCGACTGCGCAGCCTGCGTGGCCCCCTGGCAAAAACAAAGGGCACACGCCACCACGAGGCTG
The DNA here is from genome assembly GCA_963829375.1 of uncultured beta proteobacterium. GTDB lineage: Bacteria > Pseudomonadota > Gammaproteobacteria > Burkholderiales > Casimicrobiaceae > PALSA-1003. The sequence continues at coordinate 104,776 of CAWHIS010000009.1, forward strand.
AATTTGCGCATCTTCTCTTCCTCCTAATGTTCGAACTAACCAAAGCGAGGCGCGAAGCTATCATAATATCGCGACCGGAATCAAGGCGTGGCCGGTCACGCCAAGACGCGCTATCGAACAGGCGCCGAATCTGTTTGATGATGGTGGCGTGGATTGGGAAGGGACATTCATCGATCCGAGCGGTCCTGATCGACCTGCCGCCCGTCCTCGCGAACTTCCCTGCCTACGTGGCCTCAGGTTACGATCCTGCGAGCCAGGCCGCGAAGAATATTCTCGCAGCCGAATATCCCCCGGATATCGTGAATCGCGCGGTCACTCCCGTGGATTCGCTCTGGGGCCGATGGAACGGTTCGTTCTGGGAGGTCCCCGCATGTCAGGCAGAAGCGGTTTGATCCTACCTACGACATGTACGTTTCGGGTCTCGCCAACTACGACTAGCTCAAGCGCGGACAGTCGTTCCCGGCGTCTACGATAGCGTTGCTGCCGTGGAGAGCACCGGAAAGATCAAGAAGCCTCTGATCACCGTGGCGGGCACGATGGATGCGCTGTTGCCGATCTGGCGGTACCGACTTGGGATGAGTAGACAGACTCCGCCCGTGTTTTACCTAAAATGAACGCGGCGACGTTGCTGATCCCGATTGATTGCAAGGGATCGCCGAACGCAGCGGACAAGGTAGAATTCAACGGCCGCGCCTTAGAGCGCGGCCGTTTTGTTTGCCGAGGACGCAATGCCGTCGCTGATGACCCCGCAGGAGATCGTGCACGAGCTCGACAAGCACATTGTCGGGCAGCATTCGGCCAAGCGTGCCGTCGCAATCGCACTCCGCAACCGCTGGCGCCGGCAGCAGGTCGCCGAGCCGCTGCGCCAGGAAATAACGCCCAAGAACATCCTGATGATCGGCCCGACGGGCGTCGGCAAGACCGAGATCGCCCGCCGTCTCGCCAAGCTCGCCAACGCGCCGTTCATCAAGGTCGAGGCGACGAAGTTCACTGAAGTCGGCTACGTCGGGCGCGACGTCGACACCATCATTCGCGACCTGGCCGAGACAGCGATCAAGCAGACGCGCGAATTCGAGACGCGCAAGGTGCGCGACCGCGCGGCCGACGCTGCAGAGGAGCGCGTGCTCGACGCACTGCTGCCGCCCGCGCGCGAAGTCAACTTCCACGATATGCAGCCGACGGACACTGCAGCACGGCAGAAATTCCGCAAACTGCTACGCGAGGGATCGCTCGACGACAAGGAGATCGACGTCGAAGTTTCCGCGATGCCGACGCAGATGGAAATCCTGGCACCCCCCGGCATGGAGGATCTCACCAGCCAGATCCAGGGCATGTTCCAGCAGATGTCGGGGACGCGGCGCAGCGTCAAGAAAATGAAGGTTGCCGATGCCCTCAAGGTGCTGATCGACGAAGAGGCTGCGAAGCTCATCAACGAGGAGGAACTCAAGACCAAGGCGCTGGCCAACGTCGAGCAGAACGGCATCGTCTTTCTCGACGAGATCGACAAGATCGCCAGCCGCCAGGAGATGCAAGGTGCCGACGTGTCGCGCCAGGGCGTGCAACGCGATCTGCTGCCACTCGTCGAAGGCACCACCGTGCAGACGAAGTACGGCATGATCAAGACCGATCACATTCTGTTCATCGCCAGCGGCGCCTTCCACCTCGCCAAGCCATCGGATCTTATTCCGGAACTGCAGGGCCGGTTCCCGATTCGCGTCGAGCTTGCTTCGCTGTCCGTCTCAGACTTCGAACAGATACTCACTGCCACCGATGCCTGCCTCACGCGTCAATATCAGGCGCTGCTCGCCACTGAACGCGTCGACCTCAACTTCGAAGCGGATGGAATCAAGCGCCTGGCAGAGACGGCATTCGCCGTGAACGAAAAACAGGAGAACATCGGCGCGCGGCGGCTCTACACGGTCATGGAGCGGCTGCTCGACGAGGTGTCCTTCGATGCGACCAAGCTCGACGGCCACACGATCACGATCGACGCGAAGTATGTGGACGAACGCCTGGCAGGCATCGCCGGCAACGACGACCTGGCGCAGTACATTCTCTAGGACCGAGGTTGTTCGAACGTCTCCTCGGCATCATCCTGCCGGTGTTCCTGGTCATCGCGCTGGGCTTCGTATACGCGAAGCGTGCGCAGCCCGACATGACGTGGGTGAATCGCATCAACCTGAACGTGCTCGCGCCCGCACTGATTTTCAGCGCGCTGGCAAGCAAGGAGTTCGATCTCGCCGCGAACCGCGCGCTGATCCTGGGGTCGATCGGCGTCGTCGCCGGGTCGGGACTGCTGGCGTGGCCCTTTGCGAAACTGTTGCACGAGGATGTGCGCACGTTCGTGCCCCCGATGATGTTCAACAATTCCGGCAACATGGGCTTGCCGCTGGCGGTCCTCGCATTCGGGCAGGCGGGCCTCTCGGCCATGGTCGCGCTGTTCACGATCTCCAACCTGCTCCATTTCACCGTCGGCGTGCACATTGTCAATCGGCGCGCGGCGTTCTGGCCGGTGTTTCGCAATCCGATGGTCATCGCGACCTTCGTTGGCTTCGCTTTTGCGATCCTGCGACCACCGCTGCCCGATTGGCTGACGCTGGCGATCAAGATGACCGGCGACGCGATGATCCCCCTCATGCTGATTTCGCTTGGCGTGCGCATGGCAACGGTTTCCTGGGGCGGCTGGAATGTCGGCGTGATCGGTGCCTTGGTATGTCCACTTACCGGGATCGCCATGGCGGCTCTGCTGTCGCCGGTGCTGGGATTGGATCCGCTGCAGGAGGGTTTGCTGATCCTTTTCGGCTGCCTGCCGCCTGCGGTACTGAACTTCATGGTGGCCGAACAATATGACCAGGAACCGGCGAAGGTCGCTTCGATCGTGTTGATCGGCAATCTCGCGTCGCTCGTCTTCGTTCCCTTGGGACTATCCCTTGCGTTGCGTTGATTCGGAGGTATGAAACATGACGGCTGCCGCTACTGAAACCGCCGCGCGCTTTCTCGTTGCCGCCAGGCAGGCGCGGCGCCCGGGCGAGCGTATACCCGAAGCATCCCGCCCCACCGATGTCGACGCGGCGCTTGCGATCCAGGAGCGCGTGACCGAGTTGCTTGGGCTCCCGATCGGCGGATGGAAGTGCTCGGTACCGACTACGCCGCGGCCCGTGCCGATGGCACCGATATATGCGCCGACGATTTTTTCGAGGTCGCCGTGTCCGATTCTGCCGATCGCCGGCCTGGCGCGCATCGAGCCGGAAATTGCGTTCGTCATGAGCCGCGATCTTCCGCGCCGCGCGAGCGCCTACACCGACGCGGAAGTGCGTGCCGCCATTCGGGAAGCACACGTTGTGCTCGAATTGATCGGACCTCGCTACGCGGACCCCGTTGCAGCAAGTTTTCCGGAGCAGTTGGCCGACGCCATTGCGAACCACGGCTTGTTCGTCGGGCCGGCAGTTCCGAATGCCTTCGACCATCCGCTGGACACGATTCACATCGACATCGAGGCCGGAGAGAAGTCATTGCACGCAGTCCAGGGCAAGCATCCCGACGGCCATCCCCTGAGGCCGCTGGTCTGGCTCGCGAACTACCTGGCGCAGCGCGGCAACGGGCTGACCGCGGGCCAGATTGTCACGACCGGATCGTATTGCGGCGTCGTCGATGTGCCGCTCGAAACGCCGCTCCGCGTTCGCTTCGGCCAACTAGAAATGGTGAGCGTGCAATTCGCGGCGCTCACCTAGCGCGACCGCGCTCGGAAGGCGGCCTGATGGTGAGGACGACCCGGGCTTATCAATATTTGATCACGCCCAGTCGTTTGAAAGCCTCGTGAATTCTCTCCGCATAAATGTTGAAAGAGGGATATTCGCCCAGGTGCGCGGGTCGCGGACGCGGCAGGTCGATGACGATCTCCTCGACAATTTTTCCGGGATTGGGTGACATGACCAGCACGCGGTCCGACAGGCCGACCGCCTCCTCGACGCTGTGCGTGATGAACAGAACGGTCTTGCGCGTTTCCAGCCAGAGCAGTTCCAGATCGTGCCGGATCTGCGTGCGCGTGATGGCATCGAGCGCGCCGAAAGGCTCGTCCATCAGCAGTACCGATGGCTGATGGATAAGCGCCCGCGCGATCGACACGCGCTGACGCATTCCGCCCGAGAGCTGACGAGGGTAGTGGTCGGCCGCATGCGCGATGCCGATCTTCTCCATCAGCGCCAGCGCGTCGGCTCGACCCTGCACCAGCGGCAGGCCACGAACCTGGTGCTGCAGCATGATGTTGTCCAGGGCCGTGCGGAAGTCGAGCAGCAGATGGTCCTGAAACACGATGCCGACATCGGTGACAGGCTCGGCGAGCTTGTTGCCGCCGACGTGGATCTCGCCATCGCTCGGGAGCGACAGCCCGGCCGCGATCAGCATCAGCGTGCTCTTGCCGCAACCCGACGGTCCGATCAGCGACACGAACTCGCCACCCTTGATCGAGAACGACACGTCCTCGATCGCGGTGAACATCTTGGTCTTGCCGGGAAAGCGCTTGGTGATGCGGCGCCCTTCGATGGGCGCGCCGCTCGTCGCCAGCGCGGCCACGGTCAGGGACACTTCGGCGGGTTCGCCGGAAGCAGCGAGGTGGTGTAGTAATCGCCGATCGGCTTGTCTTTCGGCAATTGCAGATACTGCGTCATGAGATCGAACGTCGTCTGCCAATTCTTGTCGGGGACGCGGCCCAGCGCGGTTGCGCCTGGTGCGCATAGCAGCTTCAGGTCAACCTCGAGTTGCTTCTGGATCTGCTCCTTGGTCGCGGTCGGGAATTGCTTGATTACGGCTTCCGCCGCGGCCGTCGGATTCTTGCGCGCCGCGTCCCAGCCTTCGAGACTCGCGGCAACGAACCTCTTGTACAGATCGGCGTCGGCGGCGATCTTTTCGTCCCGCGCGATCACCGACAGACCAACCGTCGGCACGCCGACGTCGCGATAGAGGATGTCGTACACCTTGAAGCCGCGGTCGCGGATCTGCACCGACTGGAAGTCCGCGCCGCCCAGGATGGCGTCGACCTTTTTCTCGAGGAGTGTGCCGACGAATGCCGATGGATCGATATTGATGGCATTGAACTTCTTCGGATCGATGTCGTTGGCCGCAAGGATCGCATCCAGCAGCGTCGTCTGCGCCGTCCCGGCTTGCACGGCGACGCGCTTGCCGACCAGGTCGGCCGGTTTGCGGATGCCGGTTTCCTCGAGCGTGATGATGGCAAAACCATTGGTCTGCAGGATCGGCGCGATGATTTTTACCGGCGCGTTCTTGGCACGCAGCTGCATCGCCGCCGGCGCGTCCGCAAAGCCGACGTCGGTCTGACCAGTGGCGACGAGTTGGGCAGTCGTGCCCGAGCCGCGCCCCTCTTCGATGGTCAGGTCGATGCCGGCTTTCTCATACAGGCCAAGGGCCTTGGCATACATGAATCCCGCCTGGGGCCCGCCCGCCAGGAAATTGAGCGTGAGCTTCATCGGTTTCAGGGTTTGCGCCTGGGTCGCGGCCGTCAGCGTCGCCATGATCAGTGCGCCCGTGGCCTGCAGCATGGTGCGTCGTTGCATCGTTTCCTCCTTGGGTTGCACAACGTGGCGCCGCGTGCGCGGCGTCCAGAATCAGCGGTCTTCGATCACTTGTAATGCCACGGCATCATCCAGCGCTCGGCATACTGGACCATGTAGCTGAAAAAGATCCCGATCAGCGACAGCGCGACGAGCACCGCGAAGATCAGCGGCATATCGAGATAGCTGGTACCACGCAGCAGCAAGTAGCCGAGCCCCGCATTCGCACCGACGAATTCACCGACGATGGCACCGGTCGCGGCGAACACAACCGACACCTTGAGTCCGGCAAAGATATAGGTCATTGCGGCAGGCAGGCGGACGTAACGAAAGGTCTGCCACCACGTTGCGCCCATCGACTGTGTCAGGTAGAGGACGCGCTCGTCGAGCGCGCGAAAACCGGTCATGCTGGCGACCAGGGTCGGAAAAAAGCACAACAGGAAGGTAAGCAACACTTTCGGGAACAGGCCGAAGCCGAACCATACGACGAACAGTGGCGCGATGGCGATTTTCGGAATCAGCTGGAAGAAGACGATCACCGGATAGACCGCGCGCTCGATCGGCTTGACCGACACGATGAAAAATCCCAGCGGGATCGAGATCGCGGCGGCCATCAGGAAGCCGAGAATGATTTCCTTGGCCGTCACCAGCGTGTGCTCTGAAATCAGCGCCCGATCGGCCCAAAGCTTGGCCAGAAACTCCGTCGGGACGGGCAGGATGTACTCGGGAATTCCGGCGGCGCGCACGCCGAATTGCCACAGCAGCAACAGTGCGGTGAACGATGCTATCGGGTACGCGAAGGCCGAAACGCGGTCGGACGCGATGCTCGGCGGTGCAGCGTTGCTGGGATCGGCGGCAGCTTGGGCGGTCTCGCTCACGTAGTTTCCCCGTTAGCTTGGTTTCCTGGATGACTCACGCTGCGGCCGTGGCGTGACCACGCGCCCCGCCTGCCTGGCGCAGGCGCATTGGCCACAATTGCGTGATCGCGTGCGTCGTTCGCAGCAGTAGCGGCGCGATTTCCTTGATCCTGTGGTCCGTCAGGCGCACGAGGGGACCGGCGATCGACACGGTTCCCGCCACCGGCGCATCCGGGTCTTCGTACGCGCGGAAGGAAGCGGCAATGGCGACCGTTCCGGGTTCACCTTCCTCGATCGCCAGCGCGTAGCCGCGGGCCCTCGTTTCATTCAGATGCCGGCGCAATTCATCGACGCTGCGCAATGCCCGTTTGCCAAATCCCTCGGGCGTTGCAAAGCCACGCGCGCAGACAATTCGGAGCGCATCCTGCTCGGGCAAAGTCGCGAGCCACGCTTTGCCGGTTGCGGTTGCATGGAGTACAACTTCACCGCCCATCGGCGGGTCGTACCGCAGTCCAAGCCTTGCGCCTTGCGCCCGCGCGATCCAGACCAGGTCTTCGCCTTGCACGATGGAGATCCGGCAGTACTCCCCGCAGTCCTGCGCGAGCCGGTCCAGTTCCGACTGGGCGACGTCAGGCAGCCGCCGTGCGTCCATGTAGCGAAAGCCGAGCAGCGCAACCTTCAGCGACAGCGCATAGTCCTGCGATGCCGCATCCTGGCTGACATACCCGCGCGTCGCGAGCGTCTGGAGCAGCCTGTGTGTCCCGCTTTTCGGCAGGTCAAGCCGCTCGGCGATCGCGCCAAGGGACATGCCATCCGGCGCGGCCGCGAGCATTTCGATGAGGGTCAGGCAGCGATCGACGTTTGCAATCTGCATATGAGCCCGGGTTTATCCACTCAAGATCACGCCGGCTTTGGACCAATTGGCAGTTAGTTTGCAACTGGCTTGTAACTATATTCCACTTTGGAATATTATTCCATTTTCCTCAAATCCAGGATAAAGTCAAGCGCGGGCAATCAATGTCAATGTCGCCCGCGATCGGACGAAAGGGATTCAGCATGAGCTTGGCAGGAACAGGTGCGGTTGCCATCTGGCACGACATCGCCCCGGAAGGCCGTGCCGAGTTCTACCAGTGGCACGGACGGGAACACATGCCGGAGCGCGCCGGGATCGCCGGCTTTCTTCGCGGCCGGCGCTACGTGGCGGTCGACGGCAGCTCGCCGGAGTATTTCAACCTCTACGAGACAGAGTCGCAGTCAACGCTGACCGGACAGGAGTACCTCGCCCGCCTGAACAATCCGACGCCTTGGACCGTTACCACAGTGAAGCATTTTCGCGGAGTCGCACGGTCGCTGTGCGAGGTCGTGGCGACCTTTGGCGACGGCCAGGGCGGCCTGATTGCGACCTTTCGCTACGCGATCGAGGACGCCCGTGCGCCGACACACCGGCACCAGATGACTGATTCGGCATTGACACGTTTCGTGCGGCTGCCCGGGGTCGCCGGCGCCCACCTGCTGATCGCCGACGAGGCCGCGAGCTCGGTCGAGACAGCCGAAAGGAAAGTTCGCGCTGAGAGGAATATCATCCCGCGCTGGATCGTCCTCGTCGAAAGCTGGGACGATGTGGAGCCCTTCCTGACGCTTTGCGGCGCGATCGCGCATGACGCCATCTTTGCCGAGGCCACGTCGCCACCGGCTGTCAACGTGTATCGCCTGCAAAATTCGCGATCGCAGTTTTCCGGGAGTGCCGCATGAATCATTATGATCTGACGGGACGCTCGGTACTTGTCACCGGAGGTGCCGGCGGCATCGGCCGCGCGATCGCGCGTGCCGCGCTGGCCAGCGGGGCGCGCGTCAGCCTGTGGGATCATGCCCACGGCGCTTTGGAGGATGCGGCCAAAGCGCTCGCAGAACCAGAGCGTGTCACGCTGCATCAGGTCGACGTCACGGACCAGACGGGAGTCGAGGCTGCGCTTGCCGCAGACGTCGCCGCCTTCGGACGGATCGACGCTTTCGTGAACAATGCCGGGATCCTCGGCGAGGTGTTGCCGCTGTGGGAGACGACTCCCGCCAATTTCCGCCGCGTCCTCGAGGTGAACCTCGTCGGCGCATATCTATGCACGCGTGCCGTGCTCGCCGTCATGCGCCAGCAGGAGGCGCGACCATTGCGCGGACACGTCGTCAACATTGCATCGGTGCAGGGCAAGGAGGGGCTGGCGCTCGCCGGCGCCTATGGTGCGTCCAAAGCCGGCCTCATCTCGCTGACCAAGAGCGCCGGCAAGGAAGCAGGACCGCTCGGTGTCATGGTCAATTGCGTCACGCCTGCTGCCGCGGAGACCGCGATGGCGAAGGAACTCACTCCGGCGCGCCGCGCCGACATCCTGCAACGCATTCCGCTGGGCCGCTTCATCGCGGTCGAGGAGATTGCGCGAATGGTCGTGTTTCTGTGTTCCGACGATTGCTCGTTCTCGACCGGAGCGGTGTTCGACTTGTCCGGCGGACGCTCGACCTACTGAAGGCGATCGAGCCGCTGACGACTATGCCGATGCGGGCAAGTCGACGGTGGCGTACTGCGCGGGCACGTTGATTTCGATCAGTTCCATGTCGTCGGAACGCCCGACGACGTTGTGCGGTACGCCGCCCGGTTGCGAAAGAGCGGCGCCGGCGCGCACCGTGACCTCATCGTCGATGCCGGCGTACCGGAACTTGATCCAGCCTTTCAACACAATGACGAAATGCGCCGTCATGTCGTGCCAGTGCCAGCCAGTCTCGGCGTCGAACGGGCGAATCGCCCGGATGTGCTTGCCGCCGATCCTGCCGTCGGTGGCGGCGGACCAGCCGAGGTCCCGGTATTCGACGTCGGCGCGCGGACCGTCGCGTGTGAATCCGGCATCGTCGGCATCGGCCAACGCAAACGAGCTCATCGCCTGCGCCAATGCAAGCGGCCCTGGATAGCGGGTTGCACTCGCGTCCGGTGGCATGGTTTTCACTTCGTCGCGCGCCAGGTGGGAGCGGGAATCATAGCAGATGGATTGCCGCGCAGATCCTAAAGCGCTGGCGACTTGTTTGCCGCTCTAGTCGCCGTGGGCAGAACCGGATCGGCTCCCTTCGTTAATCGAGCGTGCTGCGGAAGAAGCGCAGTCCGACCGCGATGACTGCCAGCATGAACGCGGCGATCGGCCACGCCTCGGGCAGCACATCGAACCAGCCATTGCCCTTCAGCAGTACCCCGCGAACGATGCGCAGGAAATGCGTCAGCGGCAGCGCCTCGCCGATTGTCTGCGCCCAGCCAGGCATGCCGCGGAACGGAAACATGAATCCCGACAGCAACAATGAAGGCAGGAAGAAGAAGAATGTCATCTGCACGGCCTGCAGCTGGTTTTGCGCGAGCGAGGAGAAGGTCAGTCCCAGCGTCAGGTTAGCGGCGATGAACAGCAGCACCGAAAGATAGAGCACGGTGAGGCTGCCAAGCATCGGCACGCCGAACAAGAGCCGTGCCAACTCCAGGATGATCGTTACCTGGACGAGGCCGATCAGGATGTAGGGGACGATTTTTCCGGTCATCACCTCGAGCGCAGTCGCCGGCGTTGCCAGCAGGTTTTCCATCGTTCCGCGCTCGCGCTCGCGGGTGATTGCGAGCCCCGTCATCATCACCATCGTCATCGTCAGGATCACGCCCATGAGCCCCGGAACGATGTTGTATTGCGTAATCGCCTCGGGGTTGTAGCGCGGATGGATGCGCACCTCGAACGCGCCGGGCGCCGCGGCAAGCGAGGCGAGCGGCCCGACCAGATCGTGCACCAGCACGGTTTGCGCGAGTTGGTTGACCGCCGCGATCGCGTTGCCGGTGGCTGCAGGATCGGTCGCGTCGGCCTCGAGCAGGATCGCGGGCCGCTCTCCGCGCACCAGCCGCCGCGAGAAATCTGCGGGTATCGTCAGGACGAACTGCGCAGCACCGGTGGCGAGCATGCGGTCGGCATCGCGCTCATCCGCGGCTTCGCCGATGAACGCGAAGTAATCGCTGTTCTTCAGGCCGGCGAGAATGCTGCGCGAGAATTCGCTGCGATCGGCGATCAGTGCGGCTGTGGGCAGGTGCTTCGGGTCGGAATTGATCGCAAATCCGAACAGCACCAGCTGCATCACGGGAATGCCCACAATCATCCCGAAGGTGAGCCGATCGCGCTTGAGCTGGATAAACTCCTTGCCGACGATGCCCAGCCAGCGCGAAAACGAGAACCAGTTTTTCATGCGGCCTCTTCGACCAACAGCAAGACATGTCGCGCGACCTCGTCGGCCGTGTGCGCACTCGCGCCGCGACGCGCCCTGCGGTGCGCCCTCTTTTGACCGGCTGCAACAGTGTAGACATCGAGCGTCGGGCGCCACCCGTGCTCGCAGACGCGCTCTTCGAGCCTTGGCTTTGCCCTGCTTGCGCGGGCGTCCTGGGCTTCGCTCGCCGTGCTGCGCTGCACTTCAAAGTCCCGACGGGTTGACACGGGATGTCTCATGCGTGCGCCCCGGTGTCGGCTTGCGCGTCCGCGTTGCGCATCAAATGGATGAACACATCCTCCAGTCCTGAAGAAACTTCGTGCCACCTCCTCCCGGGTTCAGCCCTGATTGGCGCCAACGCCGAATCGAGTCGCGCGCGATCGGAGCCCGTGACATGCAACGCGGCGCCGAATGCCGCCACCTGCTCGACCGCGGGCAGCGCTCGCAGGCGCTCGGCCAGCTCAGGCAGGTCGGTTCCCGTTACCTCCCACGTGACCAACGGCTGGCTGGCGATGACTTCCGCCGCCGTGCCCTGCGCCAGCAAGCGGCCGTTGAGGATATAACCGAGCTTGTGGCAGCGCTCAGCCTCGTCCATGTAATGGGTGCTCACCAGCACCGTGATACCGCGCGCTGCGAGCTCATGCAGCTGGTCCCAGAAGTCGCGACGCGCCTTCGGATCGACGCCTGCGGTGGGCTCGTCGAGCAGCAGCAGTTGCGGGTCATGGAGCAAGCACGCGGCGAGTGCCAGACGTTGTTTCCAGCCTCCGGAAAGCGTGCCGGCCAGCTGGTCTGCGCGGGCGACGAGGCCGAGACTTGTCAACGTCTGTTCGACGCGCGCGCGCCGATCTTCCATGCCGTACATCCGCGCGATGAAGTTGAGGTTCTCGCGAATGGTCAGATCTTCCCAGAACGAAAAGCGCTGCGTCATGTAGCCGACTTCGCGCTTGATCGCCGCGGTCTCGCGGATCACGTCGTACCCGAGGCAGGTGCCTTCACCGCTGTCGGGCGTGAGCAATCCGCACAGCATGCGAATCGACGTGGTCTTGCCGCTGCCGTTGGGCCCCAGGAAGCCGAAGATCTCGCCGCGCCGTACCGTCAGCGCGAGATCCTTGACGGCGTGATTCGCACCGAAGTGCTTGTTCAGGCCGCGGACATCGATGACAACATCGCCAGTGGCCGTGTTCATCACTGCGCGAGCGTAACGTCTACGGGTTGGCCGGGGTTGAGCCGTGCGGCGACGTCGGGTGCAGGCTTCGCCTCGACGAGATACACGAGCTTGGCGCGATTTTCTTTCGAGTAAAGCACCGGGGGCGTGAATTCCGCGCGATCCGAAATGAACGTGATCGTGGCCGGTACTGGTGCGCCGCAACCGTCGCACGCGAAGGTCATCCCTTGCCCGGGCCTGAGGCGGCCGACAATCGGTTCCGGAGCGAAGAATCGGATCTTGACGTTGGCCGCGGGAAGCAGGTTGACGACGGGACTGCCCGCAGGCACCCAGTCCCCGAGGACGTAGTACGTGTCGTTGACGCGCCCGCCGACCGGCGCGGAGATGGCGCGCTGGCCGAGCCGCCAGTCGGCTTGCGCCAAGGCATCGCGCGCCGCTGCGGCGTCGGCTTCGGCCGCGCGAATCTCGTCGGAACGCGCCGGAAGCTTGGCCGTAGTCACCGATGCCTGCAACTGTGCGACCGCCGCGGTGTCGCGTTTGAGCTGCATGCGCACGTCGTCGAGCGCCGCATCGCTGATGAATCCCGATTTCGCCAGCGATTCCTGCCGCTTGAGGTTTGCCGCGGACAAATCGCGCGCGGCGAGCGCTTGCTGCAGCTGCTGGGTCACCATGTCGACTTCAGGCGGGCGCTTGCCGGTCTTGAGATTGGCTAGGCGCGCCTCGGCACTTTGCTGCTGCTGTTCCGCCTGCCGCCGCGCGGCGACCTCGTTTTCCTTTTCGAGAGCAAACAGCGGTGCACCGACTGTGACCTGTTCGCCACGCTTGACCGCGAGTTGCTGCAGCGCGCCTGCGAACGGCGCCGCGACCCGCACGTATTCGCCTTCGATATAGCCCTGCAGCGGATGGTCTACCGCCTGCCCGCAGGCGGTGAGCAGCAACGCGAGCACCAGCACCACACTGTAGACATCAAATCGCAGTCGTCGCCCCATTTCGCATCGGAGCGAGACCTCGCGCATCGAAAGGTAAAACGGGGTCCCTGTCACCGATTATCCTTGCCGGTTGCGGCAAGCTTACAGTAGCACCAAAAGCGAAAGCCAGCCGGCGGGGTCCGACTGGCTTTCGCGGGAAGCGGACAGATCAGTACTTTACGGAGCAGCCGTAGGGCGTCGTGTTCGGCGTCGTTACGGGCTTGCCCGCCATCGCCTCGTTCAATGCCGTGCGCACATAGTTGTTCGCGGTCTTCGTGTCCTCGAGGCGCGTCGAGCGCTTGTCGTCGATTGCACCGGCGTAGACAATCTCACCCTTCGGGTCGATGACGAACATGTGCGGCGTGGTTTTCGCCGCATACTTCATTCCGGTGGCGCTGTCGGCGTCGATGAGCACCGCTTTCTGCGCAGCGCCGTGCGTGTGCATCCAGCTGTCCATCTGCGCCCCGGTCTTGAATTCGGAACTCGAACGGTTGGTGGAGTTGACCGTGAGCCAGACGACGTCCTTGGCACCCCATTCCTTTTGCAACGTGGGCATGTTCGCGCTGTTGTAGTGCTTCTGCACGAACGGGCATTCCGGGTTGGTCCATTCGAGCACGACAAACTTGCCACGGTAGTCGGACAGGTGCACGGCCCTGCCGGCGCTATCGTTGACAACAAATTCAGGTGCAGTCTGGCCAGCGCTGGCCGCAAACGCCACGTTAGCTAGCGAGCGCCAAGCTCAGTGTCGTCAGAATCGGGATACTGCGCATGTCGACCTCCGTTCAGTAATTCCGCCGGTCACAGCGTGGCCAGCGCGTCCAAAATCATGCGCTGCTGAAGCACTTCCGGCAACAGCAGCGGCACCTTCCCGGGGCGGTAAAGCACATACACCGGAACGCCGTTGCGTCCCAGTGCGGCGAGTGCGCGACCGATGTCCGGGTCGCGGCGAGTCCAGTCGGCGCGCACGAGCGCGACGTTGCTGCCAACGAATGCCTGTTGCACTGTATCGGTGTTAAGCACCAGCTGCTTGTTGACCTGGCAAGTCACGCACCACGCAGCAGTGAAATCAACGAATACCGGCCGGCCCGTCGATGTGAGTTCGGCAATGCGATCCGCGGTGTAACTGCGCCACGGTCCGCTGTCCGGCAACGCCGTCTTGACTGTCTTGGTTGTGACATCGTCGCCCGGCACGGCGCTGAATAGCGGCGCGCCGATCACGACCGCGCACGCGATTGCCGCGACGGCCCCGGCACGCCAAAGGCGATTATCCCCGTGCATCGCGGGCCACAACCAAAGCCCGAGGGCGATAAGGACCAGCATCGCGCCGAGCCGGCCGACAGCATCGTTGTCGAGTTGCGCACCAAGGACCCAGACCAGCCAGATGACGGTCGCGTAAAGTGGAAACGCGAGCAAGTGCCGCAGGCGCAGCATCCATGGTCCCGGCTTCGGCAATCTTGTGCGCCACGCCGGGAAAAAAGCGAGCAACACGTACGGCAGCGCCATGCCGAGCCCGAGCGAAGTCAACGTCATCCACGTCACCAGCGGGGATTCGGTCAGCGCATAGCCGAGCGCTGCCCCCATGAACGGCGCGGAGCACGGCGACGCGATCACGACCGCGACCACGCCGGACAGCGCGTCGTTCACGTATGCATTCCGGGCGGTCCAACTTGCGAGTGACGACGGCAGCAGCTGGCTCACTTCGAACACACCTGACAAATTAAGCGCCAGCGCAAAAAACAGAACCGCCAACGCCGTGACCACCGCCGGCGATTGCAATTGAAAGCCCCAACCGAGCTGTTGCCCCGCCGCGCGTAACGCGATCAAACCGGCAGCCAGCAGCCAGAACGACACGACAACACCCGCAGCAAAGGCGAGCCCATGCGTGCGCATCGCCGCGCGACTGTCCCGATGCGCAGCGAAACCGAGCACCTTCAGCGACAACACTGGAAACACGCACGGCATCAGGTTGAGCAGGACGCCACCGATGAAGGCGAAGGCCAGCGCGACCAACATCGGCAACGCGGGCTCGCCACTTGCGGTGAACGCCGGCGAGGCCTGCGCAGCCGGACTCGCCTTGGCCGTACCCGCTACGACGGTGCCCGTCAACGGCACATCGATGCTCGCCGCACTGGCCTCGCCGAAGCCATTGCTCGCAGTCACCAGACCCGCGAGCCGCGTAAAGTCACCGACGCGTTGATTCGCGACGGGCAACAGCAATTTGCGCGCGGACCCGCTGCGCATGGCGACCTGTGCCCCGGCTGGTTCGATCTTGCCTTCCGTGAACGGAAGGAAGCGCAGCGCGCCCGGATCGCCCGCGCCCGCTTCAGGCGCGAGCGTCAACTCGACCTTGTCGCCCTCGCCCTTTGCCGCGACTCGCCATCCCGTGAGCGGGTGCGGGAGTGCGGACCGCACCTTTGCGATCGCCTCGCCCCAGCGGGGGTCCGCATTAGCTTGCGTGGCAATCGGCAATGTCAACGCGAGATCGGCGCCTTCGGGGATGCATATTTCCTTGCACACAAGCCAGTCGGCGCGCGCCGAGAGGGTCGTCGTCTCACCGCTCTGCAAGGTGGGTGCAGCGGCGATATCAACGAGCAGCAGCACCTCTCCCTCATATCCGTAATTGACCAGCGGACCCACCGGCAACACGCGCGGTACCGGCCATTGGATCGGACCGGCGGATAGTCCTGCAGGCAGCTTCCATTCGAGCGTCGTCGGCAACCCGGAATCCCCCGGATTCTGCCAATAGGTATGCCAGCCGCGCTGCATCGCCAGGCGCAGCGCAACCGTCAGCGGCTGTCCGGGCGTCAGTGCCGTGCGCGCAGCGACGAGCTCGGCCTCGACGTGCGCGGTGCGCACCGGTTCAGCGATGGCATGCATCGACGCTGCCAGCGCGAGCAGCGCAGCGCTAAACGCTGCAAATATTGTTCGGTGTTGCATCGGCGGTTTGGCGTTGCTCGGTGCGTTAAGACCTTAGGCGGAATCGAGCGTTGCAGGTTCCGCTGCTGAGGTACAATTTTACCCTCCTGCGACGCCCCCCTCGCCCAGCCGCACGCTTCCAGCCGACGGACGGCCTACTCCGCCCCGTCTGCGCCCCTTTTTCGAACCCGAGACACAATGGAAGCTTTTCTCGTTTCGCTGGTCGTCGTCGCGGTCGGTGAAATCGGTGATAAGACGCAATTGCTTGCCTTGATGCTCGCCGCGCGATTCCGCAGGCCGATGCCCATCATTTGCGGCATCCTCGTGGCGACGCTCGTGAATCACACGTTGGCCGGCCTGATCGGTGCGTGGGTGCGCGCAGTGGTGCCTCCGGAATACCTGCGCTGGCTGCTGGTTGCCTCATTTTTCGCGGTGGCGCTCTGGGCGCTCAGGCCCGACAAGATCGACCCCAAATCCGCCCCGGCAGGAAAGTACGGAGCGTTCGCCATTACAGTGGTCGCTTTCTTCCTTGCCGAAACCGGCGACAAGACACAGATCGCCACGGTCGTGCTCGCAGCGCAATTCGCCAATCTGTTTGCCGTGGTCGCCGGAACGACCATCGGCATGCTGATCGCCGATGTGCCTGCCGTGCTGGTCGGCAATGCCGCGGCGCACCGACTTCCGTTGCGCCTGATTCGATACGTCGCTGCGGGCCTGTTCGCGTTGCTCGGCGTCGTTGCCTGGTTCGCTCCCGCGCTGGCTTGAGCGACGGACAGCCGATGCAGACCGGTATAATCGCCGCATGAAGATCGGGGCAGAACCGCGCATGAGCCCACGGCCCGCCCCGAGGACGTCCATGCGAGCGGGGCGAAGCCCAGGCGCGAAGCGCGCGTCCGCGAGCGTGGATGGCGGCCGACAAGGTGGTGCTACCGATACCTACCCGCCTCCAATTGAGGCCGCGAATACCGAAGCGCGCAGCGCGAAGGCAACTCAATGAAGCAGTACCGTCACGTCCAGGTCGAAGCCGCCGCGCAGGCGCATTGGGCCGCACGCGATGCGTTCGTCGCAAGCGAGTCCTCCACCAAGCCGAAATTCTATTGCGTGTCGATGCTGCCGTACCCTTCCGGCGCGTTGCACATGGGGCACGTGCGCAACTACACGATCAACGACATGATGTACCGGTACCTGCGCATGAACGGGTACAACGTGCTCATGCCGATGGGTTGGGATGCATTCGGCCTCCCCGCAGAAAACGCGGCGATGAAAAGCCGGGTTCCGCCGGCGAAGTGGACGTACGACAACATCGCCTACATGAAGAAACAGATGCAGGCGGTCGGACTCGCCATCGACTGGTCGCGCGAGTTGGCTACCTGCGAGCCGGGCTACTACCGCTGGAACCAGTGGTTCTTTCTCAAGATGCTCGAAAAGGGAATCGCATACAAGAAGACGGGCGTGGTCAATTGGGACCCGGTCGATCAGACGGTGCTCGCGAACGAGCAGGTCATCGACGGGCGCGGCTGGCGCTCGGGCGCCCCGGTTGAGAAGCGCGAAATCCCGATGTATTACCTGCGCATCACCGATTACGCCGACGAACTCGTCGACAATCTTGAGACGATGACGGGATGGCCGGAGCGCGTGCGCACGATGCAGGCGAACTGGATCGGACGCAGCGAAGGCGTGCGCTTCGCGTTTCCGCACGACATTCGCGACGCGAGCGGCAAGCTCGTCGGCGACGGCAAGCTCTGGGTGTTCACGACCCGTGCCGATACGATCATGGGCGCCACGTTCTGTGCGGTTGCGGCGGAGCACCCATTGGCCACGCTGGCGGCGGAAACCGACCCGCGGCTCGCGGCCTTCGTCGCCGATTGCAAGCGCGGCAGCGTGATCGAGGCCGACGTCGCAACCATGGAGAAAAAGGGCATGGCGACGGGTCTTTTCGTCAACCATCCCCTCAGCGGCGAGCCCATCCCGGTCTGGGTCGGCAACTATGTCCTGATGACCTACGGCGATGGCGCGGTGATGGGTGTGCCCGCGCACGACGAGCGCGATCTGGCGTTCGCGAACAAGTATGGTCTGCCGGTGAAGCAGGTCATCGCCGTGAATGGCCCCGATGGACAACCGTTGCCTTTCTCTGCGCACGTCTGGCAGGAGTGGTTCGCCGACAAGGAGCGCGGTGTCTGCATCAATTCGGGCAAATACGATGGTCTTCGCTACCATGACGCGATCGACGCGATCGCCGCCGACCTCAAGGCGATGGGCCTCGGTGACAAGCAGGTGACGTATCGCCTGCGTGACTGGGGCATTTCGCGGCAGCGCTATTGGGGCACCCCGATCCCGATCATCCACTGCCCGGCATGCGGCGACGTGCCGGTGCCCGAACAGGATCTGCCCGTCGTGCTGCCGGAGGACTGCGTGCCCGATGGCACGGGCAACCCGCTCGCCAAGCGCGTCGACTTCGTCGACACGACCTGCCCCAAGTGTGGGGCCAAGGCGAAACGCGAGACCGACACGATGGACACGTTCGTCGATTCGGCGTGGTATTACATGCGTTACGCGTGTCCGGGCGCGCCGACGATGGTCGACGCCCGCAACGAGTACTGGAATCCGATGGACCAGTACATCGGCGGCATCGAGCATGCGATCCTGCATCTGCTCTACGCACGATTCTGGACCAAAGTCATGCGCGACTTTGGCCTGGTGAGTTTCGACGAGCCCTTCACGCAGCTGATGACGCAGGGGATGCTGCTCAATCACAATTATTTTCGTCGCAGCGACAAGGGCGGCATCGATTACTTTCCGCCCGCAGAGGTCGACGTCCAGTTCGACGCCGAGGGCAGGATTGCCGGCGGCAAGCTTCGCAGCGACGGCATGGCGGTCGAGTATGGCGGCGTCAGCAAGATGTCGAAAAGCGAAAAGAACGGCGTCGACCCGCAGGATCTGATCGCCAGCTACGGCGCGGACACCGCGCGCATGTTCGTCATGTTCGCCGGGCCTCCCGACGAATCCGCGCTCTGGGCCGATTCCGGCGTCGAGGGTGCCCAGCGTTTCATCAAGCGCCTGTGGGCGTACGCGCAAAACAACGCGTCGGCACTTGCGCAGGACCCGAGCGTCGTCGACTGGGCGCGCGCCCCGGAATCGCTGCGAGCCATTCGCCGCGAACTCCATCTCGTGCTCAAGCAAGCGGACTACGACTATCGCCGCCTGCAATACAACACGGTGGTTTCCGCCGGCATGAAAATGCTCAACGCGCTCGAATCCGCACCCGTCGACGGGTCCGTGGTTGGCGTCGAGCTCGCGCGCGAAGGGCTGTCGCTGCTGCTGCGCGTGCTCAATCCGGTGGTGCCGCATGTCACGCACGCGCTGTGGCAGGACCTCGGCTATGCGGCCAGGCACGGCGATATCGTCGATGCTGCCTGGCCAAAGGTCGACGAGGCCGCGCTTGCACAGGACGAGATCGAGCTCGTCCTCCAGGTCAACGGTAAGCTCCGGGGGAAGCTCATGGTCGCGGCAGGCGCGGACAAGGCGGCGATCGAGGCTGCGGCGATCGCATGGATGCGCGCGCAGCGCGCACTGAAGAAGGACCACGGCGAAGGCGACGACGAGGCAATCGCGGTGGAACGAGTCATCGTCGTGCCGAACCGGCTGGTGAACGTCGTGCTTCCGCGGCGACCCGCATGATGCGACCGATGTGATCATGCAGGACGCCGCAACCACCTTGGCACCTCGCTTTCCGGCAATCGGGCGCCATGCGTCGGCGATAGCCTGCGCCTGCGCGGCGGTCCTGATCGTTGCGAGCTGCACACGCGCCGAAGACAAGCCGCTGCCCACCGACCCCAAAACACGCGGTGAGTTCATCGATGCGCAACGCGCCAAGCTGACCGAGCAGAGCCAAAGCCTGCTCAACCGTTTCCTGGCTCGCCTCAAGACGCAGGAGGCGGCGGGCGGCACCGCACCGACGGTGTCCATCTCGAAGGCGCTGGAGCTGCAGCGCGCATACGACACTGAACTGGCGGAAATTCAGCGTCAGTACCATGACGGCATCGCTACAGCGAAGGCGGATGTCCGTGTCGACGTGCGCGAGCAGTCGGTCGTCAAGGTCGATGTGGCGAAATCCCCCGCGGGCAAGGCGTTGCGTTACACCATGGACGTCACCAACACGGGCAAGCGCATCATCGACCGCGTCGCATTGCGGATCGAAATTCGCGAAGAAGGCGGCACGTACCAGGCAGCGATCCCGCTGCTCGAGCTCAAGGGCCCTCTGAAGCCAGGCGAGACCGGCCGCACCGTCCAGGTCATGCCGCTCAATCCCGGTTACCAGGCCTACCTCATCGCGGGTCATCCGGCGCAAATCATCGGCGTCCCGGTAAAGATCGTGTATGCCGATGGCGCGACGATCGACGCCGACGCGGAACTGAATAAACTTCAGTCGTTGAGCCGCCGCAAGATCGAATAGCCATGGCGTCGACGCATCTCGTCCGATGCATTCAGCACCTTCGCGCGCCTGGCGCCGGGTCCAAGCGCCTTGTCGTCGGCCTGGTGCTCACATGCTCCATCGCCGCGTGCGGATTCCATCTTCGCGGCGAAGGGAACTTCGCATTCACCACGGTTTACCTCAGCTCGACGTCACCCATCACCACGGACCTCCGGCGTTCCCTCGACGCTTCGGGAAACGCGAAGGTGGTTGCCGCCGCGGACAAGGCGCAGGTCGTGCTCGACATCAACAGCGTGGAGGACGACAAGCACATCCTGTCGCTGTCCAGCGGCGGCAAGGTGTTCGAATTCCTCTTGACCAAGCGCATCCTTTTTCGCGTACACGATGCCGAGGGCAACGATTGGCTACCGACCACGGAAGTCGTGATTCGGCGCACGTATACCTATAGCGACACCGAGACGCTGGCGAAGGCATACGAAGAAGAGCGTCTGTGGCGCGACATGCAGACGGACGCTGTGCAGCAGATCGTGCGCCGCCTGCAAACCGCGAAAAAGCCGGTGGCGTAGAGGCCTGGCCGACGCGCATGCAAATCCATCCGGCGCAGCTCGCCGCCCACCTGGCCAAGCGATTGGCGCCGTTGTATGTCGTACATGGGGACGAACCTCTGCTGGTGATCGAAGCCGGCGATCAGATACGTGCAGCGGCGCGCGCGGCGGGTTGCGACGAGCGCGAAGTGCTGGTCGTCGAATCAGGTTTCAAGTGGGATGCTTTTTCGGCAGCGAGCCGCAACCTCGGTCTGTTCGGGGGCCGCAAGATCGTCGATGTACGGATCCCCAGCGGCAAGCCGGGTATCGAGGGCGCGCGCTTGCTCGAAGACTGCGCAGCAAATCCGAATGCGGACACGACCGTGCTGATCACGCTACCGCGGGTCGACCGCGCGACGCAATCGAGCGCATGGTTTGCGGCACTCGAGGGCGCGGGCGTGGTCATCGCGATACAACCGCTGGAACGCTCCGAGCTGCCCGCGTGGATCGCTGCGAGACTCGCCCGAGCGCACCAGCGCGCGTCGGCGGAGACACTGCAATTCCTCGCCGACACGACCGAGGGCAACCTGCTTGCGGCCCAGCAGGAAATCGAGAAGCTGGCGCTCCTGCTCCCCGAGGGCGAACTCGATGCCGGGGCGGTCGAGGAGGCGATCGCCGACGTGGCACGCTTCGACGTGTTTCAGTTGTCGGAAGCATGGCTCGCCGGTGACGCGGCGCGCGCTTGCCGCATCCTCGCCGCGCTCGAGGCCGCCGGCGAAGGCCTGCCGCTGCTGGTGTGGCAGCTCGGCGAAGATCTGCATGCACTGGCCGCCGTGTTCACGGCGGTCGCGGGCGGAATGCCATTGAGCGGCGCGCTGCGCAATGCGCGCGTGTGGGGCAAGCGACAGCCCGCCATGGAACGCGCCGTGCGCAGAGTGCAGCCTTCG
The DNA here is from genome assembly GCA_963829375.1 of uncultured beta proteobacterium. Lineage (GTDB taxonomy): Bacteria > Pseudomonadota > Gammaproteobacteria > Burkholderiales > Casimicrobiaceae > PALSA-1003. Next base: position 126,415 of record CAWHIS010000009.1, read on the forward strand.
GCGTTGCCGTCATTGCTCATTCGTCTGGCAAGCCTCGACGCGATGGCCAAGGGCATCGGCCGCGGCAACGTGTGGGACGTATTGCGCGAGCTTGCGCTGGCGCTTGCGGGACGCCCGCTTCCGGCCGCGGCATAGCCCGAGTTCCGACGCGCGGCGGGACGAATCGATGCCCGACGCGGATCCAGCCTCGCACGTCCAAGTCGCGCCAGCGCACCGCGCCTGGGTCGTTGCCACCGTGATGATCGGCAGTGTCTCCACGATGGCTGCTGCGACCATCATCAACGTCGCCTTTCCGGCACTGTTGCGGGAATTTGCCGTCGGTCACGATTCGCTGCAATGGATCGCGACAGGCTTTCTCGCAGCGACGACAACCACGATGCTGGCGACCGCGTGGCTGGTCGAATCATTCGGGCAGCGGAAAACGTTCGTGGTCACCTTGCTGATATTCCTGGGGGCATCGTTGCTCGGCGCCGCCAGCTGGAACACTGACGCTTTGATTGCGGCGCGGGTTCTGCAGGGCGCTGCGACGGGAGTCATGCAGCCGCTGTCGATGATCGCCCTGTTCGAGGTGTTCCCCCCGCATCGGCGAGGCGCGGCCATGGGCATGTTCGGGTTCGGTGTCGTGCTCGTACCCGCGATCGGACCGACCATCGGCGGCTTGCTCGTCGAGGCCTTCGGCTGGCGCTCGATTTTCCTGATGCCCTTGCCTTTCTGCATGGCGGCGATGGCGCTGGGCGTGCGTCATCTGTCGGGACGCAAGACCACCGGCCACCGCCGCAGGCCCTTCGACTGGACCGGGAGCGCGCTCTTGGCCGCCGCGCTGGTGGCGATGCTCAACGTACCGGTTATGGGTCATCGAATGGGATGGGCCTCGGCCGCGCTCGCGGCCACGGCGACCCTGACCGTGGTGCTGGCGCTCACCTTCATCGCGTGGGAGTTTCGCGCGCCCGTACCGCTGCTAGTGCTGAAGCTATTCGCGGTGCGAGGGTTTCGCTCGGCGGCGCTGGTTTCCTTTGCCTACGGTCTCGGCTTGTTCGGCACGACATACCTGATCCCGGTGTTCGTGCAGGACATCGGGGCGTATACGCCGGCCGCGGCGGGCTACCTGCTGCTATGGCCGGGGCTGGCCCTGGGGATCACCATCGTGCTCGCGGGCAGGCTGACCGACCGCGTCGATCCGCGCTGGATCGTCGCCCTCGGCCTCGCCTTCTTCGCGTTGTCGAGTGTGTTGCTTGTTTTCTCAGGTGCGCGCACGAGTTTTATAGTGCTGACGCTGTGGCTGATCATCGGGCGAATCGGCCTGGGCATGATCATCCCGGCGCTCAATGTCGGAGCGGTTCAGACGCTTGCTCCGGAACACATCGCATATGCCGCCTCGTCGGTGAATTTCGTGCGCCAGCTTGGCGGCGCCATCGGCGTCAACCTCCTTGCCGTCCTGCTCGAATGGCGCCTCGGGGTCCATGCCGGGGAGGGTCGAACCATCGCGGCCTTCCAAGAATGCTTCTGGGTGGTTACGATCGCATTTGCCTTGGCCGTCATCCCCGCCCTGGCCATTCGTCCGCACGTGCCGACAAGGAGTTAGATATGTATCGGAAAATTCTCGTTGCGTACAACGGCACGCCGGAATCGCGCTCGGCGCTGGACGAATTGGTGCGCCTCGCGCCCGACGCGTCGGTGGAAGTGCATCTCGCCGGCGTCGTGCACTATCCGTCTGCGTACCTTCTCGCCGGGGAGTACGTACCGGAAGTGGCGCTCGCCGACGAGCGCGACCACATGGAGTCCGACCTGAAGGAAGCGCACGCGCATCTGGCAAGCAAAGGATTCACGGTGACCGACCACCTGGTCGTCGGTGAACCGGTCGACGTGCTGACCAAGCTGGTGACGGAACTGGGAATCGAACTATTGATCCTCGGTCATCCGCGGAGCAGGTCGTTTGCCCTGCGTTGGTGGCGCGGTTCGGTCGACGCCGTGCTGATCGAGCGCGTCCGCTGCAGCATTCTCGTCGCTTCGGGCGCGCCGCGGAGCTAGGGCCGCGCCGGGCCGACAGTGATGTCGCCATAAAAAGCTTCGGCTTCCTCGTTTGTGTTGTCGGTGTCGGTCAACAAGTCGATCGATATCACCTTGCCCGGATCCTCGCCGAATGCGCGCTTGTAGTCGTCGACCAGGTTGCGGGTGAAACTCTGCCACTTGCCGACGCCCTTGTCGTCGACCGACACCGCGAGCATCTTGATGTGCGAGTAGTGGGCGCTGGTCGTTATCGAATCGAGTGCGACCTGGTTTCCCCAGATGTACATGAGCATCGCATAGGGAAGCGCACGACCGGAGGCGAATTTCGCCGTCGACGAAGCACGCGCATCCTTGGCGCTCAGCTTCGATGTATCGCCATCAAAGTGCACTATCACACGCAACGGCGAATCTTCCTTCGTCGAATCTGCGTTGTTGGCGTCCGGGATTCCCTTTGCAACCTTCCAGCGCCATGACAACATCGGAAACTGGTGAGGATCGAATTCCGTCTTGAAGGCCAGCCCGGATGCCGAGCCGTGCGCGATCGCCCGAAGCACGACGACGCCGTCTTCAGTGACGAGCGAGTAGTCGGTGTGCTTCTTGAAAGCGGAGAGTGGCGCGTCCTTCCACTCCGGCGGAGGTTTGCTCGCCGGTTTCATTGTGGAAAAGCGCGGAATATCGGGCGGCTGCTGCGCTGACGCGCCGAGGGCAACCATCGCGCACAACAGGCCAGGCAGCAGCATTTTCATGGCAGTGTCTCCGGTACGCAGCGCGCTTTGGCGTCACGCAGCGTGCATGTGGTGAAACGTCGTCCCTGGCGATCCCAGGCCTCGATGCGCCATGCATCATTGGTATCGCGCTCGATGGTCATGAATCCGGACTGGTTGGTCGAGACGATACTCCCGATGCGCGCGCCGGGCGAGGGCGTGGCATCTTCAGGCAATTTGCGCGGAAGCGCAACATCGGCCCAGGCTCCCCCGTTGCCGGAAATCAACTGTGTTGGTTGCGGTGTGGAATAGCTGACGATTTCGAACAGGTGAACGTGACCCGAGATGAGCGCCTCGAAATTTGAAGGAAAAAGCGGCTCGCCGCTGATCGGAGCGAGCACCGACTGCAGCGACCCGTTGCCCGGGTAGAGGCCGGTCGGCGTTTGCGTCGGATTCGGCGCGAAGCCCAGGATCGGGTGGTGATTCATGAAAAAATTGTGCGCTACGCCGGCGCCTTGGTCGAAAGCGAGCCGCACCTGCTCCATGTAGACCTTGTACATGACGTCGGTAACCGCGAGCGGCGCCACGCCGACCTTCGAGGAATCGAACACGATGAATTGTGCGTTGGCAGCGAACGGTATCGCGTATGGATCGCTGAAATCGCCGATGCCGTCATTGGCGGGGTCATTGCAGTCGCGGCCGGGCATCAGGGGCCGCGGATCCAGAAACCGCCACCAGCCCTGCCCGGCGCGATTGCACGATTCGTGATTGCCGCGCACAACGATCCAGGGCGCCGCGGTGAACAACGGCCGCGCCGGCGTGAACAGATCTGCATCCCAGGCATCCCAGCCGTAACCCCACGGGCTGCCCGCACAACCCGCATTCCCGGCAGGACACGCGGTCTCGCGATAGTGATAGTCGCCGACGTGAATCACCAGATCCGGCTTGGCTGCGATGGCGGCCGCAATCACTTGCGCAAATGGCCAGGCCTCGGGATCGTTGCAGGCCTGAAAAGCGCCATCGGACGCTTTCAAACGACACCCGCTGTCGCCGATCACGACGATGCGTTGCGGCGAGCGGTTGGGAAGCGGCAGCGGGTGGCCACCGACTGCTGCATGGCTTACCGCTCCCGTCAGCGTCAGCTCGCACGCCAACACCGGAAACGCCGACGGCTTCGACAACTGCGGCAAACTCAGTGTGGGTCGCACGGCTTCGGTTGCTGGCGCGGCACGCACGCTCATCGGTCGCGACGCGCCGTCGACGTCCACCGCAGGGCACGTCGAGGCGACCGTGACGACGCGTGCGACCGGAATACCGCCTGCACCGAGCACGATGAACGCGGCACGAATCGGGTCCGCGTTCGATTCCGCCGGAAGGAGCGAGGCGCCTGGCATGCAGGCAGCAAGGAGCACAGAGACCGCGGTTGCGCCCCACGTCCCCCACGCGCGAAGGCGTACCGATACGCTGCCCGACATCCGTTTCCCTTCCCGTCCGTGCGTCGGATTTTATCAGTCGGCGCAACTGATCAGTCATCGCCAGTCGCCCCACAGCGTATTCATCGCTCCCAGCACGGCCACCGCCGCGGTCTCGGTACGCAGGATGCGCGGGCCGAGCCGCACCGCGGTGAAGCCTACGCGCAGCGCGGCGGACATCTCTTCGGGTGCGAGACCGCCCTCGGGACCGATGAGAATTTCCACGCTACCTGTCGGTCGCGCCGTCTGGACGAGGGCGCGTCCGCTTTCGGGTGCCAGCAGCACCCGCAGCGAAGCGCTCGATGGGGACAACAACCAGTCGTCGAGATCGCGCAAAAGCAGCACGTTCGGAATACGATTTCGACCGCACTGCTCACATGCCGAAATCGCAATTTGCCGCCAATGCAGGTTCCGCTTTTCGGCACGCGACGCGTCGAGCCGGGCGACGCTGCGCCCGGCGGTGACGGGCTGCACGGCCGTGACGCCGAGTTCCACTGCCTTCTGGATGGCGTAGTCCATCCGGTCGCCGCTGGCCAGCCCCTGGACCAGCGTGACGACAAGCGGCGATTCGCGATCGATGTCGCAAAACGCGCCGACGCTCGCGGTCACCGCGCCCGAGTCGGCGCGCGCGATACGCGCCGCAAATTCGCCGCCGCCCCCGTTGAACAACGTCAGTTCGTCCCCCGCCTTGAGGCGCAGTACCCGCGCCGCATGATGCGCCGCTGCTTCGGGCAAGTCGACCATCGCACCGGTTGCGAGAGGCAGCGGACAGTACAACCGTGCCGTCATTCCGGCGGCTCGACGAATTCGAACTGAAAGTGATCGGCGACCGGACGGAAACCGATCCTTCGGTAGATGTTGTTGCTGGTCGGATTGGCCACATCAGTCGTCAGAAAGATCGCGCGCTTGCCCGATGCGAACAACTCTCGCGACAACTCGCTAACCAGCGCCGACGCATAGCCGCGGCCGCGGCAGTGCGATGGCGTGTATACGGGGGCGATGCGCGCCGTTGCCCTGGCGCCCTCTCCGAAGCCTGCAAACGCCATTACCCTTCCGTCGTCCCAGACGCGCACAAGCCCGTCTTCGATGCGTTGCATCACATTGCGGCGCGCTTGTGGCACGGCGTCCGGCAGCGCCAGTTCCTCGATAAACGCGACGTGCCAATCGCCAAGCAAAGCGTGCTCGCTCGTTTCTGGCATGCGCAAGCGGCCGCGCGCAACTGACGGCGCCGGACTACCGGTCAATTCGAAATGCCGCAAATGAAAGCGCAACACGTGCGCGCGTCCCGTTCGCTGACGCCATGCTCGGGCGAAGACCCCGCACTGCGCCAGCGGTCCGACAAGGCCTTTCGGTTGGCTGTCGCGAGCGGCGACATCTTCGGCGATAAGTTTCACCGCGGCCGCCGGCCCGGCGGTCAGCAGAATACCGCCCGATGCGCCGCAAAACGCCGCCGCGACGATCTGCGATCCTTCGCTCACGGTTGCGAGATAATTCCCCGCATCGTCATCATTGGGAGCGGTCACCATGCGGGCGGTACGCGCGGCCATAACGCTATTCTCGACTTCGGAGGCCTGGAGGAACGCGTCGGCAGCCTCGACAAATCGCGCTGCGTCCTCGTACACGGTCAGTTGCAATGCGCTCAATGAATCCCGCCCGCCGCCACCGCCGGGTCGGCCTGAGCCAGGAATGTGCGCAGCGCATCGAGCACCGCGTCCGGCGCTTCGGTCATGAGGCTGTGGCCGCAATCGGGCATTGTGATCACACGTTTGTCGACGAGCGCGGCAATCAAGCCCCGGGCATTCCGCGGCGGTGCCATCTGGTCGCGTTGACCGGCAATCAGCAGCACGGGACAACGCACATCCGCGGCCGCGGCGAGCCCGCCATCGTATTCGTGGCACGCGCGCAGGTCCGCGTGCAGCACTCCCGGCTGCGTTCGTTCGATCAGGCGCAGCGCGTTTCCCGTCATCCACACACCGGGCTGTGCATTGCCTCCGAGGTGGTGCGCATCGGAAAAGCTCCAGCTGATGATGAGTTCGTACGCGATGTGATCATCGGCCTTGGCCGCAGCCATCAACACATCCGAGACCGGCATCGGCACCGAGGGCGCGAGCAACGCGAGACTGGCCACCCGCCGCGGATAGCGTCCCGCTGCGTCGAGCACGGCCAGCGCTCCCATGCTGTGGCCGACGAGCGTGGCTCGGGCGACGCCTGCGGCATCGAGCAGGGCGATGGTCCAGTCGGCGATCGCGCGCACCGACGCGAGCGCATCACCGTCGCTGCGGCCGTGTCCGGGCAGGTCGACCGCGAGCACGTTCGCGCCATGATGGGCGAAATATCGCGACTGCAGCGCCCAGACGCTATGGTCGAGCGCCGCACCGTGGACGAATACGATCGTCGGCAGAGCGGCGTCAAGTACGCGCGCACCGTTGTAGGCGAAGACCTCGTGCCCGGCAACCTCGAGTCGCATCGATTCGCTCAGGCCTTGCCGGCTGCGTGGAGCGCGCGCGACAGATCCTCGATGAGGTCGTCGACGTTTTCGAGACCGACCGAAAGCCGTATCGTGCCCTCGGTGATGCCCGCCGCCTCGAGGTCCTTCGCCGCAACGCGAAAATGCGTCGTGCTCGCGGGATGGATCACCAGCGACTTGGCATCGCCAACGTTGGCCAGGTGCGAGAAGATCCGCAGCGATTCGATGAATCGACGCCCCTGCGCACGCGTTCCGCGGATGGAAAAGCTGAAGACCGCGCCGCAGCCGCGCGGAAGCAGCCGTTCCGCCAGTGCGCGATCGCGATGCGTTGGCAGTTCCGGGTATCCGACCGAATCGACCATGGGATGGACGGCCAGAAACGCAACGATCTTGCGTGTGTTGTCCACGTGGCGCTGCATGCGTAATGGCAGCGTCTCGATGCCCTGGAGAATCTGAAACGCGGTCATCGGCGCCATGCACGCGCCGAAATCGCGGATGCCCTCGCGCCGCGCGCGCAGCAGAAATGCCGCCGTTGTCGATTCGTCGGTGAATACCATGTCGTGAAATCCGGCGTAGGGCTCCGTGAGCGTAGGAAACTTGCCGGACCGCTGCCAATCGAACGTTCCCCCATCCACGAGCAACCCGCCGATGACGACGCCGTGCCCGGACAGGAATTTGGTCGCGGAGTGGTAGACCAGATCCGCGCCATGCTCGAACGGCTTGATCAGATACGGTGTCGTGAACGTGGAGTCGACCAGCAACGGCACCCCGTGGTCATGGGCCAGCGCCGCGACGCGCGGGAGGTCGAGGACATCGAGTCCCGGGTTGCCGAGCGTTTCGCCGAAAAGCAGACGCGTGGCCGGACGGATCGCCGCGCGCCACGCATCGATGTCGTGCGGAGCCACAAACGTCGTCTCGATGCCGAAGCGCGGCAGCGTGAAATCGAGCAGGTTGTGCGAGCCACCGTAGAGCGCTCGCGATGCGACGATGTGTCCGCCCGCGCCCATGAGCGTCGCGATCGCAAGATGCAGGGCCGCCTGTCCGCTGGCAACCGCGATCGCACCAATGCCGCCTTCCAAAGCAGCGATGCGCTCCTCGAGCACCGCGCAGGTCGGATTGGAAATGCGCGAATACACGTGGCCCGCGCGTTCCATGTTGAACAACGCCGCCGCGTGGTCGCTGTCGGTGAATACGAAGGATGAGGACTGGTAGATCGGCGTGGCGCGCGCGCCGGTTGCCGGGTCCGGCCGCGCCCCCGCATGCAGCGACAGCGTGTCGAAGTGCGGTGCCTTGGGCTTGGTCATCGCGCGGCGAGGAAGAGAGCGGAGGACGGGTCGGAGGAGCCGGACATATGGTATCGCATTCGCGTAGCAGGTCGCGCCTTGCGGAGCGTAGGGCGCACGCGGCGAACATTTTCGCCCGGTCCCGCAAGGGAAGGGGCGTCCACCACTTGGCCGCAGAACGCCGCAAGCTTACACTGTCGACGTCGCACTCTACTGCAACTTTCGGAGATGACCATGCAACGCAAGGCTTCCGCCCGCTGGCAGGGCACCGCAAAAGAAGGCAGCGGCTCGATCACGACGCAGAGCGGCACGCTCAAAGACACGCCGTATTCGTTTGTCGCCCGCTTCGGCGACGGCAAGGGGACCAATCCGGAGGAACTCATCGCCGCGGCGCACGCGGGCTGTTTCACGATGGCGCTGTCGTTCATGCTCAACGGCGCGGGCTTCACTGCGGAGGCGATCGACACCGAGGCCGCGCTCACCTTGGATCAGGTGAGCGGCAACTGGACCGTGACTGCGATCCACCTGACTACGCGCGCACGCGTGCCGGGCATCGACGCTGCGAAGTTCGCCGAAGTGGCAGGCAATGCAAAGGCGAACTGCCCGATTTCGCGCGTCCTGAACGCGACCATTACCATGGATGCGAAACTGGTGAATTGACACCAGGCGGATCGGATCGTGAAGAAGACACGCGTCCCGCCTTCAGCCGAAGGCGCGCCGCAGGCCGAACCATTCCGGCGCGCGCCCATCGGCTCCGCCGTGCATGGTCGCGGCGCTACGTTCAATCCCGCCAATCGCTTCCGCCGCGACGCACGCGAGTCGGTCGACGATGGCTGGGCGCCTGCGCCCGGCGAGGATGCGAGCGATGACCTGCCGCCGCTCAAGACAGCGGTGATGATCCAGCGGGCGCGAACGATCATCGCCCGCAACGATTCCCCCGACATTCCGTTCACGCAATCAATCAACCCCTACCAGGGTTGCGAGCACGGCTGTGTCTATTGTTACGCGCGTCCGACGCACGCCTACCTCGATCTCTCGCCCGGACTCGATTTCGAAACCAAGCTGTTCGTCAAGCCGAACGCGGTCGAGCTGCTCGCCGCTGAACTGGCGAAACCGGGCTACGTGTGCGACGCCATCGCGCTGGGTACCAACACCGACCCTTACCAGCCGATCGAGCGCGAATGGAAAATCACCCGACAGATCATCGAGCTGCTCGCAGCCTGCGATCATCCGCTGACCATCGTCACCAAGTCGGCGCTGGTCGAGCGCGATATCGATCTGCTCGCGCCGATGGCCGCGAAAAATCAGACCCGCGTTTATTTTTCGGTGACGACTCTCGATCGCGAGCTCGCGCGCAAGCTGGAGCCCCGTGCCGCGACGCCGCAACGGCGGCTCGCCGCCGTCAAGGCGCTCTCCGCCGCGGGCATTCCGGTCGGCGTGATGGCGGCACCCATGATTCCACAACTCAACGACCGCGACCTCGAGGCGATCCTGGAGGCTGGCGCCGCGAACGGCGCGCGCTGGGCGGGCTGGACGATGCTGCGGCTACCGCACGAGGTGAAGGATCTGTTTCGGGATTGGCTCGCGCAGCACTACCCGTTGCGCGCGGCGCATGTGATGAGCCTGATCCAGCAGATACGAGGAGGCCGCGACAACGACCCCAACTTCGGCTCGCGCATGCGCGGCACCGGACACATCGCCACGTTGCTGGCACGCCGCTTCGAGCTGGCGTGTGCAAGACTCGGACTCAACCAGGAGCGCGCGACCGCGCTGGATGGTTCTCGCTTCCATCCGCCGCGCAACACGAGCCAGCTGACGCTGTTTTGAGCATGGGGGCATCGCTCACCGAACGGCTGGCGCGCTGCTACACCGGGGCGGTGCACGATGTGCTGCGCATGATGGGGCACCACGACGTCGTGTTACCGCCTGGAATCAAGGCGATTGCGCCGGGGACGCGCCTCGCGGGGGTCGTGTGGACCGTATCCGGCCACCTCGACCGCACCAAAACGCGTGACGAAACGCTGCTGGGCTGGTGCACATTGCTGGCGCGCGCACCCGCAGGACACGTGATCGTGTGCCAGCCCAACAATCATGAAGTCGCGCTGATGGGTGAGCTTTCCGCGCAGACGCTCGCGACGAGAGGCGTGCTGGGCTACGTGGTCGACGGCGGTTCACGCGATACCGATCTCGTGCTCGCGCAGGGGTTTCCGGTGTTCTGCTCGTTTCTGACGCCCGCAGATATCGTCGCACGCTGGATTCCCGATCGCTACGGCGAGCCGGTGACCATCGGTGCGGTCACCATTGCAACCGGCGACTACCTGCTCGGCGACCGCGATGGCGTGGTCGTCATCCCGCAGGCTTGCGCCGAAGAGGCGATCGCGAAGACGGAAGAAGTCGTCACCACAGAAAGCGACATGCGCCGTGCCCTCATCGGCGGCATGGACCCTGTTGCGGCGTATCACAAGTACGGAAAATTCTGACGACGAAGAGCCCGTGACTTAGTCGAGGTCGCGGATCTTGCATCCGTTCAGTTCGGCGAGAATTCCGGGAAGGACCGGAATGAAACGCTCGCCGTGCCCCTGGATGTTGGCGAGCTGGTACGTCTGGTTGACCGCCTGTGCGATGAACGCCGCGGCCGGCGCGCTCTCGGCCAATTTTGCGTAGTACCGCATGTCTTTGCCCGCGATGCGCAACGGCCCCCTGAGGTGGCTGTCGTCGCCATCGAGCACCCACGGCATCATCATCTGGAACATCTTGCTGTTGCCACCGCCGGCGGTTACTACATCGTAGAGCTTGCGCAGGTCGACACCGAGCTTGGTTGCCGTCGCCAGCGCTTCCGCAATGACGCCGCTGGTGCCGAGCGCGATGAAATTGTTGACGAGCTTCAGGGTGTGGCCCGCGCCCAGCGCGCCGGCTTCGATGATCGTGTCGGCATAACACGCGATGATCGGTCTCAATTCGCGCACCGTCGCCGCATCGCCGCCGACGAACGTGCTGAGCTTCCCCGCTTCGGCCTCCTTCGGCGTTCGGCCCAACGGCGCATCGGCCATCCGGATGCCTCTCTGGGCAAGCTCCACACCGATGCGCTGCGTGCTGCGCGGATCGGCGGTCGTCGAATCGACGACGATCAGTCCCTTGGCGCCTGCCTCGAGCACGCCGCCCGCGCCGTAGATCGTATGCTCGACCTCGACCGTCGACGGCAGGCAAAGGAACAGGACATCGCATACCCGCGCGACGTCGGCGGCCGTTCTTGCCTCCTGTGCTCCCCGCGAGACCAGGTCGTCCACCGGCGCGCGGTTACGGTGGCCCATGATCGTCAGCGGATAGCCCTTCTCGAGCATGTTCTTCGCCGCGCCATGCCCCATGAGTCCGACGCCGATGTAGCCGATACGTTGTTTCGACATGATGCAATTTCTCCTAGTCGTTGGGGTCGAGGACAGCGCGGATGAAGCTTTCGAGTTCGGGCGTCTTCGGTGCCGCGAACAATGCGCGCGGCGGGCCTTTCTCCCAGACACGGCCTTGGTGCATGAACACCAGCGTGTCGGCGGTGCGCCGGGCAAATCCCATTTCATGGGTGACGAGCAGCATGGTCATGCCCGACGTGGCCAGTCGTTCGAGCACCTTGACGACTTCGCCCACGAGTTCGGGGTCGAGCGCCGAAGTGATTTCGTCGAACAGCATCATGCGCGGTCGCATCGCGAGCGCTCGCGCGATCGCGACCCGCTGCTGCTGGCCGCCGGACAACTGCATCGGATACGCGTGCAGCTTGTCTTCGAGATCCACTTCGCGCAGCACGTCGAGAGCGACGGCTTGCGCCTCCGCCAGCGGCAGCTTGTTCGTGATGGTCGGACCGAGCGTGATGTTGCGCTCGACCGAATGGTGCGGAAACAGGTTGAGGCTCTGGAAGACGATGCCGATGTGGCGCCGCAGTTCGCGCAATGCCGCGCCACCCGGCGGCAGTGGCTTGCCATCGAACTCGATCGATCCTTGATCGATAGTCTCGAGTCCGTTGATGCAACGCAGAAGCGTGGTCTTGCCCGACCCGGAACGCCCGATGACCGCCACCACCTCGCCCGCCTCGACGTCGAGCGACACGTCGTCGAGGACGAGGTTCGAGCCAAAGCGCTTACGAATGTTGTCTTAATGCCAAGAGCGGCATCGATCCTCCTTTCGAGCCGCAGCGCCACCAGCGATATCGGCCAGCACAAAACGAAATAGAGCGCGGCGACCAGCGGATAGACGACCATCGGCTGGAACGTGACATTGACGATCAGCTGTCCGGCGCGCGTCAGCTCGACGAAGCCGATGATCGACGCGATCGACGTACCCTTGATCAGTTGCACGAGAAAGCCGACGGTCGGCGGAATTGCGATGCGAAAGGCCTGCGGCAGGATCACGTACCGCAGTTGCGCCGCCGGCGCGAGCGGAATTGCCGCCGCGGCCTCCCACTGCTGCCGCGGGATTGCCTGGATCGCGCCACGCCAGATCTCGCCGAGGAATGCGGCCGCATACATCGTGAAGGCCAAGGTCACCGCAGGCCACGGATCGATGCGAATGCCCGTGAGTACCGCGAGGCCGTAATACGCTAGAAACAGCTGCATCAGGACCGGCGTCCCTTGCATCAGGCCGATGTACGTGGCCGCGAGCCAGCGCAGCAACGCATGCGACGAGGTTCGTGCGACCGCCAGGACGAGACCGCCGATCCCACCCCCGATGAAGGCAATCAGCGACAGCACCACGGTCCAGCGCAGCGCACCGAGCAGGAACAGGAACTCGGGCCAATCGAAGTCGCGGCTCATCGCGACCAGACCGGCTCGACCGGACGCGCGCGCTCGAAGATCGCCCAGTAGATCGCGTGCAGCAGCACTCGCGCGCCGAGCGCCATCAGCAGGTACAGTCCGGTGGCCACGAAGTAAAACTCGAACGCGCGAAAAGTCGTCGACTGCAGCGTGTTGGTGACTGCCGTCAGTTCCTCAGCCGAAATGGCGGCAACGATCGACGAACCGAGCATCAACAGCACGAACTGGCTGGCGAGCGCCGGATACACGGTGCGCAGCGCGGGAAAGACGACGATGTTCCGGAAAATCTGGAGCCGTGTAAAACCCAGCGAATATCCCGCTTCGATCTGGCTGCGCGGCACCGCCTCGATACCGGAGCGGATGATCTCCGTCGCATAACCCGAGAAATTGAGGCTCATCCCGAGCAGAGCCGCAGTGACCGCCTCGAAGCGTATGCCGATCGCCGGCAACGAGAAGTAGATGATGAAAAGCTGGACCAGGAACGGCGTATTGCGAATGAACTCCACGTATGCCGCAATGGCCGCGCGCAGCGGCCGCGGCCCCGCGGTGCGCAAGTACGCCAGCAACATCGCGAACGCGAATCCAAGCGCGAACGCGCCGAGCGACAGGCGAATGGTCAGCCACGCACCGTCCAGCAGCTGCGGCAGGTGGTCCCAGACGATGCCGAACTGAAAGACGTACTTCATCGCCAGACCTCACCCCCGACCGCGCGGCGCGCGTCGAGGCCTCAAAGCACGGGCAGATCGATCAGCGCGACTTCGGTGTACTTTTTGTAGATATTCGCCAGTACGCCGTTATTCTTGTTCAGGAAAACCCACGTGCGCAGAAACTGGAGCAGGTCGAAATCGCCTGGGCGCACGGCGGCCGCGTAGTAGGCGGTGGTGACGGTGAACTTGTTCTCGATCTCGGCCTTGGGATTGCGGTCGCTGACCGATTTCGCGGCGAACGCGGACATGCCGGCCGCATCGACCTGACCGGAGATCATCGCCTGCAGCGTCGCCGCGATATCGTCGAAAAAAACAATCATGGCGCCGGGCGGCGCAATCTTGGGGACCGTCGCTTCCTCGAGCGTTGCCCGCGTCAATCCGATCTTCTTGCCGGCCATGTCGGCCGCATTGCGGATCTGGATCTTTTTTGCTCCGGCGATGACGATCGACAGGGCGCCGTGCGGCGAGGCGAACATCACGGTCTTGGCACGGTCGAAAGTTATCGAAAGCGACGAGATCGCGACGTCGGCGCGGCCGGCCAGCAGCGCCGGGATGCGTTGCGGGCTCGTGACCTGAACGAGTTCCAGTTCGACGCCGAGATCCCTAGCCAGCTGCCGTGCGGTCTCGATCTCGGAGCCATCGGGCTGGTTGTTGCGATCGAGGATCCCAAACGGCGGCGACGTTACTTCCGCCGTCACACGGATTTTCTTCTCCTTGATGATGCGGTCCAGGACGCCGCCTGCCGCGAGCGGCGGCGTCGCCTGCGCGAGCGCCTGCGTCGGCTGCGTCACCGCGGCGATGGTCGCGATCCCCGCTGCGCCACTCACGGCAGCGCCAATCAGCATGTCCCTGCGTTTCATTGTGATTCCTCCTATGGGTCCGTTCGGTCTGTTTTGATCTACGATGCAACTACCTGCCATGTATTCAGGGCGGCGCCGGGCCGTTCTTTCGAGCCACCGCAAACTCGCGCGTGAGTGCATTTCTCAGCACGGTGACCTCGTGTCCGATGCAGATGCAGCGGAAACCGCGATGGAGCGCGCGCTGTGCCTCTTCGCCGCTGGTCACAAGCCAACCCAGCGGCACGCCGGCCGTTGCCGCGGCCGCGAGCAGCCGTTCCTCGGCCGCAATATACCGCGGGTCCTTGAACTCCTCCGCGCAGCCGAGACTGTCTGACAGATCGTAGTGGCCGAGCCAGGCGAGATCGAGCCCCGGAGTCGTCAGGATCGCTGCCACGTTGTCCACGCCGCGCGCCGATTCGATGAGCGCGATGGTGAGGATCGCGTCGTTGGCTGCGCGCATTTTCGGGCGCGCGTCGCCACCTGCATAACGATCATGCGAGACGCCAAAACCCAGACCGCGCCGCCCCTCCGGACGGTAGCGGCACGCCGCGACCAACGCTTCGGCCTGTTCGCGGGTTTCGATCATCGGCGCCATGATGCCGAGCGCGCCCGCATCGAGCACCGGAGCGATCATGTGGTAAACGCACGCCGTCACGCGGACCATCGGTACGATCCCGGCGCCATGCGCGTGCGCGATCTGCGCCTTGACCGTGTCGATGGAAATACCGCTGTGCTCCATGTCGATCAGCACGAACTCCGCGCCCGACGCCGCCAGTACCGGCGCCAACCCGGGCGTGAAGAATTCGAAGGCCATGACGCCGAAGGCAGTACCTCCTGCGCGGAGTGTTTCTCGCACCGGATTGGCGCGCATCGACGTCGCTCGGTCGTTCATGCTGCGAAACCCGGCGGCAACGCGACGGCGAGCGAGCGCACGCTTTCGGCAATCTGGCGGCGGGTCACGACGTCGAGCGGAATGCCGTCGCGTTCCAACCGCGCGCGGGTCCGCCGCTCGATCTCGCCAGGCAGGAGCACCTCTCCACCCGGGACGGCAGGTGGCGAAGCCTTGACCCACGCCGCCATGCGTGCGATCTCCGCCTCGAACGCTTCCGCACCGCAGAACGCTTCCGCATCGAAGACGAGCGACAGCATGTTGTTGACCAGTCGTCCCGCGGTTGCGTTGCCCGGATTGGTCGTCTGCCCGCCGGAAAGCGCCCCCGCGAAAATTTCGCAGAAAATCGACAGGCCGTAACCCTTGTGTCCGCCCATCGGCAACAACGCCCCGACCGGGGGACCGTAGAAGACTGCAGGGTCCCGATTCGGGCGTCCTTCGCTATCGATCGTACATCCCGGCGGCAACAGCTCGCCATGATTCTTCGCGACCTGGACCTTGCCTTCGGCAATCGCCGACGTGGAGATGTCGAGCACCAGCGGCGTGCCGTTGGGACCCGGTGCGCTGGCGGCAATCGGGTTGGCCGAAAGGCGCCGATCCGTACCGCCATGCGGCGCGACAAGTATGCCGAAGCCGGACGTGTTGACGAAATGGATGGAAGCAAGTCCGGCCTGCGCGACCTGCTCCGCCCACGCACCGATGCGACCGAGATGGCCGGCGTTGCGAATCGACATCGCGCAAAAGCCGGATTGTTGTGCCTTGGCGATCGCGAGATCCATGGCCTCGCGGCCAATGACCTGTCCGTAACCGAACTGTCCATCGATCACGGCATTGCACGTCGTCTCGCGCACGACCACGGCGTGCTGGTTGGCGATCACCATGCCCTTGGCGTGCCAGTCGACGTACTTGGACACGCGAATGACGCCATGCGATTCGTGTCCCGCCAGATTGGCGTCGACGAGATGGTCAGCGACGGTATGCGCTTCTTCTTCCGACGATCCCGTCGCGCGGAACACCGCGGCAATTAAAGCGCGCAGCTCGGCAGCGGGAATGCGGTACGCAGAAGGATCGGCGCTCATCTTCGTGGCTTAACCGAACGCGGCCTCGATCAGGCCGCCGCGGCGCAGCCGCGGTAGTTCCGACGACGAGACGTTGCGACACGGGCCAAGCCTGCCGGCAGGTCAGGCCGCAGGCAGGCGAAGACGGGCGACATGTGCAGCGATGATGCGGCGGTGGTGCTACTCCGGAGGAACCTCGCCGGGTGCAGGAGGGGCCAGCGGATCGGCCGGCGCCGCATGCCGCTCCAGCTTGCGCTGACGTTTCTCCTCCTGCTTTTTCTTCTTCTCGAGTTCTTTTTGCCGCTTCTGAAACTGGAAGTTCGGTTTTGCCAACGCATCACCTTTCGGGCTGAGAACTTATCTGCTTGCCGCCGCGGCAGCGTCGGACACGATTCCGACTACGGCACGGCTGGTGAAGCGCATTGTAGGGTTATTGCGCTCACCGCCGCCAGCGATTTTCAGACGGAGGAGCCCGCTTTCGCCGGCTCGTCGGACGGGGTAGCTGTGTCACCCCGTGGCTGGCTCGCAGCGCCCGCCCGTAGCGTCCAGACGTCGTCGAGCACGGCAAGGAGCGCGCGAACGACCGGATCCTGCTCGCGCGACTGCAGATGGATGAACCAAAGCGTGGTCGCGACTCGCGCGTCGCCCCAGACGCAGATCTCGCCGGCGGCGGTCATGCGCTGGGCAACGTCTTCGCGAATCAGGGCGATGCCCAGACCGGAAGCCACCAGCGAGCTCACGACGGTCTCGTGGTCCGCGCCAATCAACTTTGCAGGATGGGTACCATGTTTGCGGAACAGCATTTGCGCAAGCTGATGGTGGGTACTCACATCGGGCGGCAAGATCCACGGTTCGCCGGCGATTTCGGCCCACCCCGCGCGGTCGATGCGATCATGCCACGCGACCGGCGCGGCGACGCGATAACCGATCTCCCGCAGCGCCTTGCCGGCTACTTGCGAACCGTTCAACTCACCGTAGTAGAAGCTGCCATCGAGCGTTCCGTCCCGGACACGCTCGAGCGCCAAGCCGGTGATTTCATGTTTGAACTCGATTTCGAGCAGGGGGTAGCGCTCAACCGCCGCGGTCATGAACTCACCCAGGCGGATGAACTCCGGGTCGGATAGAGAGCCAAGAGTCACTTTGCCTCCGACCTCACCCTTGAGTGAGCGCGCCTCCGCCTGCAATACCTGAGCGGCGGCAAGCACCTTCTCCGCCTCGGCAAGCAACTTTCGGCCCGCTGGAGTAAGAGTCATGCCGGCGGGGGTCCGCTCGAACAACGGCAGGTCGAGCTCGTCCTCCAGGGCCTTGATCTGCGCCGACAGCGCTGGCTGGCTGATGTGCAGCTTTTCCGCAGCCCGGGTCAGGTGCCCGGCTTCCGCGACCGCCGCAAAACTCTTCAAACGATTGAACTCCATCGCCCTCGATCATCGATGAACATAAGGGAATCATACCTCATTTTGTGCGCTGCAGCAATAGGTTAGCTCCGATCGATGTCCTCTATGAGCCTTATCAGCACTCGCGATTGGACTATTGGGACCGCCGGGCGCATCTTGTTATTGTGCAATGCACCATTATCGATCACGCATTGAAAGGGTAAGGAATGAAACGGATAGACGTCTCACCCGACCTGCTGGCGTCGATGACAGCTGACGCTCTCTTTGACCGGCGGAACGAACGCCGGGCACCACCGGAGGTTGCCAAGCCTGGTTCGACCTTGCGTCTGGGCCGCTGGTTCAAGCCAAGAAAGGTGCGTCGCGCCGCAACCAAGGAATCGCCGGCTACGCTGGACGACGACTGGGTCGGTGGGTGGTACGCCAGGACCCGACAACTTCAGGCTGCGACGCTGGCAAATTCGCCGGAACGTAAGGCGGCCCGCACTGACTCAGCCGCCGCTGCCGTCGAGGGCGGGTCCGAGGTGACCGCCGACGTCGTCACCCACATAAGGGATTTGTCATGAACCAGATCACGAAATTCCTGGATTGGCTGAACATGATCGTCGTCAAGGCCGAGCGCAAGCGTCGTGAAGGCTACTTGGCCAGGTCGGCGAACACGTACGAACTCGAGGATCGTATGCGGATGCTCGATCGCACTGACACATCGACCATGCGCGGCCTGTGATTTAGCGTGCGAAATCAGTGACTCTCCCTGCCGACCTTGGCGCCTGACTTCCCGACCAGGAAGTCCAGGTCGACGCCGGCGTCTGCCTGCGTGACGGTGGCGCAGTAGAGTTTGACCCAGCCGCGGTCGGCGTGCGGTGGCAGCGGCTTCCACTGCTTGCGGCGACGCGCCAGTTCGTCATCGGAGACGTGCAGGTGCAGCTTGCGCCTGGCGACATCGAGTTCGATCAAGTCGCCGTTCTGCACCAGCGCGAGCGGACCGCCCGCCGCCGCCTCGGGCGCAGTGTGCAGCACGACGGTGCCGTACGCGGTGCCCGACATGCGTGCGTCCGAGATGCGAATCATGTCGGTGATGCCCTTCTTGAGCAGCTTGGCGGGCAGGGCAAAGTTGCCGACCTCCGGAAACCCGGGATAACCCTTCGGTCCGCAATTCTTGAGCACGAGGATGCTGCTGGCGTCCACCTGCAGCTTGGGATCGTCGATGCGCGCATGCAGGTCATCGATGTTTTCGAAGACCACGGCGCGTCCCTTGTGCTTCAACAATTTCGGCGTGGCCGCGGACGGCTTGAGCACCGCTCCTTTCGGTGCGAGGTTCCCGCGCAGCACGGCGATGCCACCTTGCGGCTTGAACGGCTTCTTGATCGGCGTGATCACCGCTTCGTTGTAGTTGATGGCGTCCTTTACGTTGTCCCAAAGCGCCTTGCCGTTGACCGTGAGCGCTTTCTTGTGGAGGTACTTGCCGATTTCGCGGATCACCACCGGCAGGCCTCCCGCGTAGTAGAAATCCTCCATCAGGTATTTGCCCGAGGGCATCAGGTTGACGAGGCACGGCATGTCGCGCCCGAGCCGGTCCCAATCGTCGAGCGACAGTTTGACCCCCATCCGTCCCGCAATCGCGAGCAGGTGCACGACGGCATTGGTCGAGCCGCCGATCGCACCGTTGACCATGATCGCGTTCTCGAAAGCATCTTTGGTGAGGATCTTGGACATCTTGAGATCCTCGTGAACCATCTCGACGATGCGGCGGCCGACGATGCGCGCAAGAACCTTGCGGCGCGAATCGACCGCGGGAATCGCAGCGTTGGTCGGCAGCCCGATGCCGAGCGCCTCGACCATCGACGCCATGGTCGACGCCGTGCCCATGGTCATGCAATGTCCGGCCGAACGCGACATGCACGACTCGGCCTCGATCATGTCGGATTCGTTCATCTCGCCGCGCTTCATCATTTCGGTGAACTTCCACACGTGCGTGCCCGATCCGATGTCCTCACCGCGGAATTTGCCGTTGAGCATCGGCCCACCGGAAATGCCGATGGTCGGAAGATCGCACGACGCAGCCCCCATCAGCAGCGCCGGCGTGGTCTTGTCGCAGCCCATCATGAGCACGACGCCATCGAACGGGTTGGCGCGGATCGATTCCTCGACGTCCATCGCCACCTGGTTGCGAAACAGCATCGTCGTCGGCCGCATCAGCGTCTCGCCGAGGCTCATGACCGGGAATTCCAGGGGGAACCCTCCGGCCTCGAGAACACCGGCTCGGACGTGCTCCGCCAACTCGCGAAAGTGCGCGTTGCATGGTGTCGCCTGGGACCAGGTGTTGCAGATGCCGATCACCGGCCGACCGTCGAACAGGTCGTGCGGAAAACCCTGGTTCTTCATCCACGAGCGATGCACGAGCGCGTCGCGGTCGTGGCGGCCGAACCAGACCGTCGAGCGAAGCGCACTCTTGCGGGGTTTGAGCGATTTCTTTTTCATTTTGTGAGCCGTGCTCCGGACTTCTGATCGAAGATGTGCACCATGGCCGGGTCTACCGCCAGGCCGATCTTGTCGCCGGGATTCACGGTCGGCCGTCCGTGCGAGACGAGCACGATGGCCGCATCTCCCGCCTGGAGCAAAAGTTCGGTTTCAGCACCGGTGGGTTCGACGACCGTCACTTCCGCAGGGACTGAGCCGGCGGCGCCGCTTCCGGCCAGCGCCAGATGCTCAGGCCGGATCCCATAGGCGACTGCCTGGCCGTCAACGCCAGCGCTGTGCCCGAGCGGCCAGCGTAGGCCGCCCGCGGCTTCGACATAGGCGCTGCCATTCGCGCGCCGGAGCGTCCCGTTGACGACGTTCATCGCAGGTGAGCCGATGAACTGCGCGACGAAAAGATTATCGGGATGATCGTACAGCGACAACGGCGTGCCGATCTGCTCGATGCGTCCGTCGTGCATCACGACGATCCTGTCGGCCATGGTCATCGCTTCAACCTGGTCGTGCGTCACATATACGGTCGTGGTTTTCAAACGCTGGTGCAGCGCCTTGATCTCGGCGCGCATGGCTACGCGCAGCTTCGCATCGAGGTTCGACAGCGGTTCGTCGAACAGGAACACCTTCGGATCGCGCACGATCGCCCGGCCCATCGCCACGCGCTGCCGCTGTCCACCCGACAGCTCGCGCGGGAAGCGCGCCAGATAAGGCTCGAGGTTGAGGATCTTCGCCGCGCGTGACACGCGCTCCTGGATGACCGACGCCTCGGCCTTGCGCAGCTTCAGACTGAACGCCATGTTATCGGCAACCGTCATGTGCGGATACAGCGCGTAACTCTGGAACACCATCGCGATGTCGCGGTCCTTCGACTCGACATCGTTGACGATCTTGCTGTCGATCGCGATCGTGCCGGCAGAAATTTCTTCGAGTCCCGCCAGCATGCGCAGCAGCGTCGACTTGCCGCAGCCCGATGGTCCGACCAGCACCATGAACTCGCCGTCCTTGATGTCGAAGCCGATGCCGTGGATGACCTTGGTGCTGCCGAAACTTTTTTCGATGTCTTTGAACGATACCGATGCCATGGTCGATGCTCAGATGTCAGTAAGTCGAGGACGTCTCGTCCGAATCAGCTCTTCACCGCACCAGCGGTGAGACCGCCCACCATGTACCGCTTGAAGGTGTAGTAGATCGCCGCCGGCGGCAGTGCATAAATCAAGCCGACCGTCATCAGCAGTTCCCAGGGTGAATCGTCCGCGGCCAGGAAATTGCCGAGCGCGACACCTAAAGTGATCTGCCTGTCGTTCGACAGCAGCAGGAACGCGTAGAGATATTCGTTCCACGCCAGCAGCAACGAATAGGTTCCGATCGCAACCAGCGAGGGCATCATCAGCGGCAGGTAGACCAGCCGGAACAGCTGCAGCGGCGAGGCGCCGTCCATTTTCGCGGCTTCGTCGAGCTCGTAGGGGAGCTTGTCGGACGCCTGTTTGAGCACCCAGATCGAGTAAGGCGAAGCGATGGTCACCATCGCCAGGATCAGCGCCCACTGGTTGTTGAGCAGGCCGTAGTTGCCCATGGTCTTGTACATCGGCACGGCGAGAAACGCCGCCGGAATGAAGTACGTGAACAATGCCAGATTCATGATCGTCCGGCCGCCCCTGACCTTCAGGCGGCTGATCGCGAATGCAGCAAAGGTGGCGACGAGCAGTGTGAGCACACCGACACTGACGGCGATCAGCAACGAATTCCAGAGTTGCAGCCAGAAATGGCTGAGGTAATAGTGCTTCTCGCCGAATACGACTTCGAAGTTGTGCAATGTCGGGTGGTCCGGCCAGAGCTTGCCGCCGAAGGCAGATTCCTTCGGCGAAATCGAGAACAGGAACATGTGGTAGACCGGCAACAGCGTCCAGAGCAGCAGCGGGATGCCGACCAAGAGCAGCTTCGCCTCGGTGGTGACGTCCTTGAGCGAGGGCAGTTTCACCTGGACAGCCGCTTCATCATGAAATACACCAACGGCAGCACCAGCGGCATCGCGCAGATGATCGACGCCATCGACAGGTCAACCTGATCGAGGCGCAGATAACGGATGCCCAGCGTGGCCAGAACGTGCGTCAGATCTGCCGGTCCGCCTCCAGTCAGCAGATAGACACTGTTGAAGTCGCCCAGGGTCCAGATCATGGACAGGATCGTGCAGGTCAGATACAGCGTGCGCATCGACGGCCAGGTGATGAACCTGAACTTCTGCCAGTTCGTCGCGCCGTCCACCGCCGCCGCTTCGTACATTTCATTGGGAATGGCGAGGCGTCCGGCGATCAGAATGAGCGTCCAGAACGGCAGCGATTTCCAGATGTGCACGAGGATCGCCATCCCCAATGCAAGCGTCGGGTCGTTGAGCCAGTTGGGACCGTCGGCGCCCGTAAACTTGAAGATAAGGTGGTTGACCACGCCCCATTCGGGATTGAGCATGAAGCGGATCGACAGGATCGTCGGAATCGATGGCACCGCCCAGGGCAGGATGAACACCAGAGACAACCACTTGATCCACGTGCGTGCCTGCACGAAGAATCCCGACAGAAAAAGCGCGACAATCATTTTCAGGTTGATGCCGACGACCAGGAATACCAGCGTGTTGACCACCGATCGCGCGAAGATCGGGTCGTCGACCAGCTTGACGTAGCTCTCGGGATGGCGGGCCAGCCACAAGCCGTAGCCCACCGGGTACATCACGAAAACAAGAAACACCAGGACGTATGGGGCGATGAGGATCATTCCCCATTTCTGCCACGGGGACAGCCCCTTCTTTGCCGGTCCCGCCGGAAGAGCGGGGTCGCTGCCAGGCAATACGAGCGTGGCCATCAGGAACTCCCCCGCCCGCCGTGAGCGATGACGAGAACCGATCCGGACTCGATCGTCGATGGCGTAAGCATCGAGTCCACTATCGGTTCCCTTCTTCTGCCAACACGGTCAGGAACGCGCGCTCAGCCGGCAACCGCCTTGATGCGCACGATCATTTCGTCGACGGCCTTGTCGACCGGGACCTTCTCGTTGACGACTCGATTCATCGCCTTCGCCCAAACGTTCTCGTTGTTGATGATCGTGAACTTGTAGTTCTTCGTGAATTCGAAGGTCACCGTTCCGGCATGGAACTGGTTGTACACCGAGGTGCGATGGACGTCGGCCTTCCAGAAGGGCCTTTCCGCGGCGCTCTTGGTCACCGGATACCAACGGCCGAGCGAGCCTTCGACGTAGGGTGTCAGATTCTCGTCCTGCAGCAGGAACGTGACGAATTCCTTCGCGCGTTTCTTGTTCTTGGCCGCCTCGAAGATCACGCCGGTCTTGACCGCAGCGCGATAGACCATCTTTGCGCCATCGGGTTTGTTCGGGAAGCCCGCCGTGCGAATCAATTCGTAGTAATTCTTCTTCGCTTGCGCGCGCTGCTCCGCGGTCAGCGTCTCGTTGTTGGCGTCGTCGAGCCATTTTGCGGCGATGGAAATGGTCGCGTTGTGCGTCATCAGGGTCGTCTTGTTGTGGAACGCGACGTTGTTGTCCGGGTCCTTCCACGAAGTCGACGATGGCGGCGTGCATCCTTTGGTGTAAACGTCCGTGTAATCCTTGAGCGCGCTGATGAGACCTTGTCGCACCTTCGGATCGTCCACCAGCAGTTTTCCATTGTCGTCGACGAGCTTGACGTTGTACGCGTCCATGAACGTCAGGAACGAGTAGAAGGAGTCGCTGGAGTCGACGCCCATGGGCTGACCGATACCGTAGGTGCGCTGGCCGGTCTTCGCCCGCGACGCCGGCTGCGCCTTGTCGCACCAGAAGGACCAGTATTCCTTCCACGTCGTCGGGATGTCGGACTCTTTGAACCCGGCGTCGCCGAGCATATCCATCCAATACTCGATGTGCATCGTCTGCTGCTTTAGCGGAAATGCGTAATACGCGCGCTTCTTCGTTTTATCGTTGTACAAATACACGGTCTCGAGCGTGTTCGGGAGAAACTGCGCCTTGAGCGGCGTCAGGACATCGGTAAGGTCCTCGAGCTTGCCATCGTAGGCCCATTTGCCGGTCACCTGAAAGTCATAGACATCGGCATACGCGACATCGGGCGGCGTGCCGGCGTCGAGCGCGGCCACCGTCTTCGGAATCATGTCCTGGACCGGGTACTGCGACAGCTCGACCTTGACCTTGGTCTTGTCCTCGAACTTCTTGATCGCTGCAAACAGAGCGTCGTCCTCGGACTTGTAGAAACCCTTCACCCACCACACGGTGAGCACTTCCTGCGCCAGCACCTGCCCGGCAAACGCCAGCGCACAACCGGCCACAACGCCGGCAAACAGCTTCTTCATTGAACTTCCTCCTATCGCGGGATGGACTGCGGATTCCGGCTGCGTATCCATGCAGCTCTTCGGCCAACGAGCGTACGGACAAGGCACGGCACTGTCAATTAGCGGCGACTCACATCACGGCCCCAAGATACCATGGCACGAATTCGTTCTGACCGTAGCCGTGGCGCTCGCTCTTGCTCTTCGCGCCCGAGGCGGTGTCGAGGATCATCTGAAAGAAGCGCTCGCCCATCTGCTCGACAGTCGCCGTGCCGTCGACGATTTCGCCGCAATTGATGTCGATGTCCTCTTCCTGTCGGTTCCACAGCGCGGTGTTGGTCGACAACTTCAGCGACGGCGAAGGCGCGCAACCGTAGGCCGACCCGCGCCCGGTCGTGAAGCAGATCATGTTGGCGCCTCCGGCGACCTGACCCGTCGCCGATACCGGGTCGTAGCCGGGCGTGTCCATGTACACGAAACCTTTCGCGGTTACCGGCTCGGCGTATTCGTACACGGCAACGAGGTTCGTGGTGCCACCCTTCGCTACCGCGCCCAGCGATTTTTCCAGGATCGTCGTGAGACCGCCCGCCTTGTTGCCGGGCGAGGGGTTGTTGTTCATTTCGCCGTGGTTGCGCGTGGTGTATTCCTCCCACCACTTGATGCGAGACACGAGCTTTTCGCCGACTTCGCGCGCCACCGCCCGCCGGGTGAGCAAATGCTCGGCGCCATAGATCTCCGGGGTTTCCGAGAGGATGGCAGTGCCGCCGTGTCGGACCAGCAGGTCGACCGCCGCGCCCAGCGCGGGGTTTGCGGTAATGCCCGAGTAACCATCCGAACCTCCGCATTGCAAGCCAAGGATGAGATTGCTCGCCGGCACTGCTTCGCGGTGTACCTGGTTCGCGTGCGGCAGCATTTCCTTGACCATCGCGATCCCGGCCGCGATCGACTTGGCCGTGCCGCCGGTGTCCTGGATGCTGAACGTGCGCAACAGCGCGCTTTCTTCGAGCCGTTCGGCGCCGAGCAGCGCGTTGATCTGGTTCGCTTCGCAACCGAGACCGACGATCAGCACCCCCGCGAAGTTGGGGTGCCGGGCATACCCGCCCAGCGTGCGGCGCAGCACCTGCATGCTCTCGCCCTGCACATCCATCCCGCAGCCGCTGCCGTGCGTCAGCGCCACCACGCCATCGACGTTGGGAAACCGCGCGAGCGCCTCGCCCTTGAACGCGTCGGCGATGCCGTGCGCGACCGTCGCCGAGCAGTTCACCGTCGACAGGATGCCGACGTAGTTGCGGGTCGCTACACGGCCCTTGTTGGGACCATCCGGCCGCACGATGCCCTGGAAGGTCGCGGGAGCGTCGACGTACTGCGTCGGCTTGGCGTCGACGCCGAATGCATAGTCGCGGCTGAACTCGCCCATGGCCAGGTTGTGCAGATGAACATGCTCGCCGGGCGCGATCGGGCGTTTTGCGAAGCCGATGATCTGGTTGTAGCGCTTCACGGGCTCCCCAACCGCGATGGCGCGAGTCGCCACCTTGTGCCCCGGCGGGATCAGGCCCGACACCGCCACTTTCTCGTCGATGAGCGTGGTGCCGGTCACCAGCTGTTGCCGGGCAATGACGACGTCGTCGTTGGCATGAAGGCGGATGGTGAAGGATGTCTTGGTCAGCATGGAATTCTCCCCGCGTCGCACGACGACGCTGAAAGCTTAGAGTACGACTGGGGCTGGCGGTTCAAGGGCCTGTGAGCGCTATGGGCGCAAACGCGAACGGATGGCCTGGGGCGCCAATCGCGGCAGCCGACGAAGCCAAGACTAGCGGTCTTGGCGAGGAGAGCAACAAAGAGTGGCGCCCCAGGCCGCCCGTTCCCTTCGGGTTGCTGCCGAAAACGCCCAGCGCTGCGTTGCGAAGGCTCGCCGGGTTCCCAACCCGCCTTCGCCTCCGTGCCTTGCGCTGAGCATTTTCGGCCGTGCAACGCGTCTGTGTCCATAGCGCTCACAGGCCTAATAGAACAGGCGTGGCAGCCACAGAGAGATCGATGGGATGTAGGTAATGATAATCAGGCTGAGCAATAACGGGATCAGCCACGGCAGGATCGCCATCGTCGTTTTCTCGATCGACAGGTTGGCGACCCGTGCCAGCACGAACAACACCATGCCCATGGGCGGATGCAGCAATCCGATCATCAGGTTCAGCACCATAACCAGCCCGAAATGGACCGGATCGATGCCGAGCTGCTGGACGACCGGCATCAGCACCGGCACCAGAATCGTAATGGCGGCGGTCGGCTCGAGGAAACATCCGACGAATAACATCAAAACGTTGGCGAGGAGCAGGAATACCCATGGACTGTGCGTAAACGACAAAACCCATATCGCGACTGCATCGGTCACCTTTGTCGCCGTGAGCATCCAGCCGAAGATCGACGCAGCGGCGACGATGAACAATACCGTCGCCGTCGTCTCGATGGTGTCCATCGACACCTTGACCAGCATTTTCCATGTGAGCGTGCGGTACCAGGCCAGCCCGAGGATCAGCGCCCACGCGCAGGCCGCAATCGCGCCTTCGGTTGGCGTGAACACGCCCGTGGTCATGCCGCCGATGAGCAACACCGGCGTCATGATCGGCATGACCGCGTCGAAGCGCCACTTGTAGTCCGCGAGGAACAAGCCCAGCAGTCCGAGACCGACGGCGATGTTGAATGACAGGCCAGACACGATGAGACCCCAGATCGCGAGCGGAAAACCGATGACGATGAGCAATTCACCCAACGCCTTCCCGAAACGACCCCACGAGAAAACGATGTCGCCGCCCCAGTGGTTTTTGTGCGCGTAGAACGCGACCGTGACCATCATAAGGATCGCCATGACGCCACCGGGCAGGATGCCGGCGACGAACAGTTGGCCGACGGAGACGTTGGCCATCATCCCGTAGATCACGAACGGCAGGGACGGCGGAATGATCGGGCCCAGCGTAGCGGACGCCGCGGTGACTCCTACGGAGAAACCGAGATCGTAGCCCTGGTCCTTCATCGCCTTGATTTCGATCGTCCCCAACCCCGCCGCATCGGCGATCGCGGTGCCCGACATGCCGGCGAAGATCACCGACCCGATCACATTCACGTGGCCGAGTCCGCCCTTGAGCCACCCGACAAGAGACAGCGCAAAGTTGTAGATGCGATTGGTGATGCCGGCATGATTCATGAGATTGCCGGCCATGATGAAAAACGGCACCGCGAGCAGCGGGAAGCTGTCGATGCCGCTGACCATGCGATGGATGACGACGAACGGCGGAAGATCGCCGGCGACCAGGATGAACACCAGCACTGACCCCGCCATCGCAATCGCCACCGGCACGCCGGTCGCCATGGCCGCAAGGAACGAGCCAAGCAGCACGGGCGTCATACCGATTCCTCGATCAGCGTTTCCGGCCGCTCCAGAACGCTGTATCCCTGCCGCCAGTGCACCATCGCGACCTGCACGGAACGCACGGCGGCGCATGCGAACCCGAACGCGCACACGCCGTACACCGTGTTCATCGGCAGCTCGACAATGGTCATCTTATAGTTGCCCATTTTCTGCATCATCTGCAAAGTGAGCACGACGGCGTATCCGAAAAAGACGATGCGGACCAGGTCGACCAGTGTCGACATGCCGCGGCAGAACTTCGCCGGCAGCAGGCGGTAGAAAAAGTCGACGTGGATGTGGCGATTGGTCCGCACCGACGCTGCCATCCCCACGAATACCACGCAGATCAGGAGGTAGCGCGCGATCTCCTCGGTCCACGCCGCGGAATCGTTGAGCACGTAACGCGTGAAGAACTGGTAGAAAATGTTCAGCGCCAGGATCCAGAAGAACGCGAACGCAATCCACGCTTCGAACGAATAGCAAGACAGGTCGATCGGCGCGTCGGTCATGTGCATGTGGCCGGTCGCGTCGAGGACGTGCTCCTCGGCTTCGGGCGGTGGCGCGACGGGTGCTTTTTTCTCCATCCGCTAATGCTCCTGGAATTCGGTCCCTAAGCGGTCAGTGGTGACGAAGCCGCCGCCGTCGTTCAAATCTGTCGTTCCCGCGCAAGCGGGAACCCACTTCTCGTTGACGCTGGACCCCACGTTCGGGTATGACCCCGATCCATCGTTCCCGCGGAAGCGGGAACCCATTTTCATCCATCGTAAGCCACTGGATCCGCCGCGGGGATGACGCTAGTTCGTCGCCCCGGCGCAGGCCGGGGCCCAATTTTCGTTGTCCGGTCAGCCGACCGTCGAAACTTGGATCCCGGCCTTCGCCGGGATGACGCATCCGTTTCCAATCGCGATCCGTCCTGCGGCGGGCCGCTCTTGGACGGCTGCGTCACTTTATCGCCTGGATCTTGTCCCAATCGGCCTTGGAATAGCCCATCGACTCGAAGGTCACGTTCTTCAGAATCGCGTCCTGGAACGATTTCTTGTCAACCACCGTCACAGTCACGCCTTTTTTCCGGAACTCGTCGGCCAGCTCGGCTTCGCGCTTCTGAATCTCCGCCGTCGCATTCGCCGCGGCTTCCTGGGTGACCTGGGTGAAGATCTGTTTTTCCGGGTCGGTCAGCTTGTTCCAGACGTGCGGCGCGATCTGCGTCGCCAGCGAGTCGACGATATGCCCGGTGAGGATGATGTTCTTCTGCACTTCGTAGAACTTCTTCGCCTCGATCGTCGTCAGCGGGTTCTCCTGGGCGTCGACCGTGCCGTTCTGCAGCGCGAGGTACACCTCGGCAAACGCGATCGGCGTCGGGTTGGCACCGCAGGACTTCGGCAGGGCGAGGTACGCCGGCACGTCGGGAACGCGCATCTTCAGGCCTTTCATCCCGGCACAATCGGTGAACGGCTTGTTCGACGAAGTTTGCCGGATGCCGTAGTACGTCATTGCCGTGATCTGGATGCCGGATTTGTTCCGGTACTCGTCGACCAGTTCCTTGAACACCGGGCTCTTCGAGTACTTGATCAGGTGGTCGCCATCGCGGAACGTGTACGGGTAGTATCCGACGCCGATGCGTGGCGTCGTGCGCGCGGCGAACGACAGGCCGGAAATGATGATGTCGACCGTGCCGAGTGCGAGGCCCTGGTTGATATCCGATTCCTTGCCTAGCGACGACGCCGGAAAGACGTCGATGTGGAACTTGCCGTTGGTGCGCTTCTCGATCTCCGCCGCAGCCCACACCGACCACTTGTGGTACGGCTCGGACGTTTCGTACACGTGCGCCCACTTGAGCTTCGTCTGCTGCGCCATCGCGGTACCCGACGCGATGCCCATCGCCCCGACGATCAAGAGCAGGTTCCCAATCCAACGCATGGTGCTCCTCCCGTTGTATAGACCTTCGTTCATGCTGCGATCAGTTGTACCTTGGTGCTTCGGGTCTTGTCTTTTGCCAGCGCGAACGCCTTGACCGCATCCTCGAGGGGAAACTGGCCGGACAACAACGGTTTCACGTCGACGCGTCCCGTAGCGATGTATTCGACCGCCCAGTCGAATTCGATGCCCCAGCGGAACGCGCCCTTGAGGTCGAGTTCCTTGCTCATGATTTCGTTGACGACGAACGGAAGGGGTTCGTGCGGCAAGGTGCCGATCTGCACGATCGTGCCGCCGCGTTTGGTAGCCGCAACACACGTCTTGAGTGCAGCAAAGCTGCCCGATGCTTCGAACGCCACGTCGAACTGCGGCGACGCCAGCGCGTCGGCCTCCTTGTCGCCGCGGACGGTCCGCGCCGCGCCGACCGCGCGCGCTGTTGCGAGCGGCCGGTCCAGCACATCGGACACCGTGACGGACGTGGCGCCGGCAAGCCCTGCCGCGATGACGGTGAGGCAGCCGATCGTTCCGCCTCCCGTGACCAGCACGCTCTTGCCAAGCAGCTCGCCGGCACGATTGACGCCGTGCAGCCCGACCGCCAGCGGTTCGGCGAACGCTATTTCGCCCAGGCTCACGTCGCCGGTGCACCGGATAGCACTGGCGCTCGGCCATGACGAAGTATTCGCTGAACATGCCCTGCACATGCGGATACAGGCTGGCGCTGCCGAGAAAGCGCATGTTGCGGCACAGATGCTCGCGGCCCTCGCGGCAGTAGTCGCAGTGTCCACACGCATGCGACGGACTCACCGCGATCTTGTCCCCGACCTTGACGCGCGTGACGCCTGCGCCGATCCGCGCTACCACACCCGAGGCCTCGTGGCCCGGAATGAGCGGCTCGCGCACGACGAAGCTGCCGTTGCGACCCTCGTAGTAATAATGCAGGTCGGACCCGCAGATGCCGCCGGCGCCGAGACGAATCAGCACCTGACCCGGCGCGACTGCGGGCTCGTCGGCGGTTTCGATGCGCAGATCTTCCTTGGCGTGAATGCGGCATGTCATCATGTTGCGTCTCTCCTATTGAATCGCGTCCCAGCCCGTGCTGAAACGCTTGTGCGCCTGGTTCAAGTGACGCTGCATCGCGGCCCGAGCCCCTGCCTGGTCATGGGCGGCGACGGCCTTGAGCACCGCGCGATGTTCGGCGAGCGCAGCCTCCCACAGTTCGGGAGAGTCATAGTGGTGCTCGAGCTGCTTGTAAAGCGGACCGGTGCGTTCCTCCCACAACAGCCTGACCACCTGTACCAATGCGCCGTTGGCGGTGGCCTCGGCGATGCGCAGGTGAAACAACCGGTCGCCCGCCAGCGGCTGCTTTCCCGTCCGGTGCTCTTCCTGCATGGTCTCGAGCGCCTCCTCGATTGAGGCGATGTGCGCTTTTTTCGCGGCTTTCGCCGCCAGCGCCGCGCATTCACCTTCGATCACCCAGCGTGCCCGCAGCAGTTCGAACGGCCCGGACGCGGCTTGGACTTCGTCAGCGTGTCCGATCGTCCGGCCACCGTTGAGCACGTAGATGCCGGAGCCAATCCGCACGTCGACGAGCCCCTCCACCTCCAGCGCGATGAGCGCTTCGCGCACGGACGGCCGCGATACGCCGAGCTGCCGCGCAAGGTCGCGTTCCGGCGGCAAGCGTGATCCTGCCGGAAACTCGCCGGAGCGCACCAGCGTGCGAATCTGGTCGGCGATCTGACGGTACAGGCGGCGTGGTTCGATGCTCTGGATTGGCATGGCTACCGTTGGCGTGCTATCCGCGGGGACGTCATCGCCAGCGGACCTTCTGGGGAGACGCAAGCTAATCAAAATCCCGCGAATTGGTCAAGTGGTTTTACCAATTTCGCGACAAGTCTTTGGTACACTATCCGGCTCGAAGGCATGGGGAACGGGCTTGGGCGAACGTCTCGAGGGCAAGACCGCGCTGATCACCGCGGCTGGGCAAGGCATCGGCCGTGCAACAGCGCTGGCCATGGCGCGCGAAGGCGCCACAGTGATCGCCACCGACGTCAATTCCAAGCTGCTCGAGAGCCTCGCCGGCACCGCCGGAGTCGCCACGCGAGTCCTCGACGTGCTGGACGACGCCGCAATCAAGAGGACGATAGACGAATCCCCGCCGCTGTCCGTCCTGTTCAATTGCGCCGGCTTCGTGCACAACGGCACCATCCTCGAATGCGACGCCAAGGACTGGGAATTCAGCTTCAACCTCAACGTCCGCGCCATGTACGTGACGATCAAGTGCGCCCTGCCGGGCATGTTGCAGAACGGCGGTGCCAGCATCATCAACATGGCCTCGGTCGCGGGATCGATCAAGGGCATCCCGAACCGATTCGCGTATGGGGCAAGCAAAGCCGCCGTCATCGGATTGACCAAGGCCATTGCCGCCGACTTCGTGACCAGGGGCATCCGTTGCAATGCGATCGCCCCCGGCACCGTGGACACGCCGTCGCTCGAGGAACGCATCAAGGCGTACGCGGACCCGGTCGAAGCCAGAAAGGCATTCATCGCCAGGCAGCCGATGGGGCGTCTCGCAAAGCCGGAGGAGATCGCCCCGGTGGTTGTGTTCCTTGCATCCGACGAATCCGCGTTCGCGACCGGCAATGTCTATTCCGTCGATGGCGGCATGACCATCTGAAATCGCCGGGAACCGTCATGTAACAGCTGCTGATTGCGTTGCCGCTTGCTTCCGATGCTCGTGCACGTTCGTGTACACTCCCTTCGGACGCTCCCCGGCGCTTCGTATCCTCGTTTTCTTCCCGGCTTCGCACTTCATTCAATCGCAAGGAGACACGCATGAAACTCGTACGCTACGGCGCCGCCGGCAAGGAAAAACCTGGTTTGATCGATGCCGACGGCAAACTGCGCGACCTCTCGCGCAAGGTCAAGGACATCAATACGGTCGCGCTTGCTCCAGGCGAGCTCGCCAAGCTGCGCAAGCTCGACATCGGGAAGCTGCCGCTGGTCAAAGGCAAGCCGCGACTCGGCCCCTGCGTGGCGACGCCGTCGAAGTTCGTCGCGATCGGCCTGAATTACGTCGACCATGCCAAGGAGTCCGGCAACCCGATTCCCGAGTACCCCGTCGTCTTCTACAAATCCGAGACGTGCATCGTCGGGCCCAACGACAACATCATGCTGCCGCCCGATTCGACGCATACCGACTGGGAAGTCGAACTTGGTTTCGTCATCGGCCGGACCGCGCGGCACGTCCCGGTCAAGGACGCGCTCAAGTACGTCGCCGGCTACTGTCTGATCAACGACGTATCCGAGCGCCATTACCAGTTGAAGCTGGGCGGCTCGCAGTGGAGCAAAGGCAAGGGGTGCGACACGTTCGGGCCGATCGGGCCGTGGCTGGTGACGACGGACGAGATAAAAGATGTCCAGAATCTCGACATGTGGCTCGATGTCAATGGCGTGCGCAAGCAAACCGGCAATACCAAGACGATGATTTTCGGCGTGGCGGAGCTGGTCGCGGACGTATCGAAGTACATGACGCTGGCCCCGGGCGACATCGTTACCACCGGCACGCCGCCGGGTGTCGGCATGGGCATGAAGCCCGAACCGCAATACCTGAAGGCTGGCGATGTCGTCACGCTTGGCATACAGGGCCTCGGCGAGCAGAAGCAGAAGGTCGTCGCGTTCAAGAAAGGGCGCTAGCAAGGTGAGGCGAACGGCGTTTGCGGGATTCCATCGCGCTGGCATGGCACCGCACGCCGCGATCGCAGTGCTTGCGATCGCGGCAATGTTGGCGCCCGTCGCAGGCGCCGAGGACTACCCGAACAAGCCGGTAAGGCTTGAAGTCGGCGCGCCCGCGGGCGGCGGCACCGACATCGTCGCGCGCATGCTCGGCGACAAGCTGGGCGGATCGATGAAGCAGACCTTCGTCGTCGACAACCGTCCCGGCGCGTCGAACACCATTGCCGCCGACTTCACCGCCAAATCGACGCCGGACGGCTATACGCTGCTGGTCGCAACGACAACGGGCCAGGCTATCGCGCCGCACCTGATGAAGCTCAACTTCGACACGCTGAAGGACCTGACCCCCGTCGCGCTCGTCATGGTCGTCCCCAATGTGCTCGTCGTGGGGCCCGCCGTCACGGCCAAGGATGTGCGCGAACTCGTCGCGCAGATGAAGGCGAAGCCAGACAGCTTCAATTACGCATCGTCAGGTGCGGGCAGCACCCAGCATCTCGCGGGCGAGGCGTTCAAGAAGCTCGCGGGCGTGCAGATGACGCATATCCCTTACAAAGGCAGCGCTCAGGCGCACGCCGACCTGCTCGGCGGCCAGGCGCAGATCATGTTCGACACGACGTCATCGGCAATCGGCCAGATCAAGGGCGGAAAATTACGCGCGCTGGCGGTGACGTCGCCGCAGCGTTCAGCCGAGTTGCCCGACGTCCCCACACTTGCCGAGGCCGGCTTTCCGGGACTGGAAATGACCACGTGGTACGGTGTGTTCGCCCCGGCGGGAACGCCCAAGGACGTGGTGGCCAAGCTGTACGCGGAGATCACGGCGGCCCTCCGATCGGCGGACGTGCAAAAGCGCATCATCGGGCTCGCCGGCGAACCGGGCGCGATGACGTCCGCCGAATTCGCGAATCTCAATCGCATCGACTACGAGCGCTACGGCAAACTGATCCGCGACGCCGGAGTCAAACTGGAATGAGATACCGTGATGCCGTCGGTCCGAATTCATTCGGACCATTGGCTGACTCGCCACCGCGCGCGAATGAATTCGCGCCTACCAGCGCAACGATCGCACTTGTCGCCGGCGATCCCGCCGGTATCGGTCCGGAACTGGTGGCAAAAGTACTGGCAAACCCGGCGCTGCTGCCCGACGACGCCCGGATCCGCCTGATCGCGCAGCGCGCGAGCATGGACACGGCCGCGCGTGCGGCCGGCGTCGCGCTCGACCTGCCCGTGCTCCCGTGGGCGCAGGCGGCGGACGCACGCGTGCCGGTCGCACGCCTCGAATGGGACGGCTGGGACGCGCCGGCGTTCCCGCCTGCGCAGGCCACCGCGGCGAACGGCGCGTTCATGCTGGAGTCGTTGCGGCATGCCCTTGATCTCGCGCGCGGCGGGCAGGTAGACGCGATCTGCTTTGCGCCGCTGAACAAGGCTGCATTGCGCGCGGCAGGTATGGCGCAGGAAGACGAACTGCGGTGGTTCGCGGAAGTCCTCCAGCACCGCGGTGCGTGCGGCGAGTTCAACGTGCTCGAGAATCTGTGGACTTCGCGCGTCACGTCGCACGTCCCGCTCAAGGATGTCGCGGGCATGCTCACGGTCGAAGGCGTGGCCGAGGCGATCGGCATGCTGCACAGCGCGCTCCGCCGCGCCGGCAACGCGTCGCCGCGCATCGGAGTCTGCGGTTTCAATCCGCATAACGGCGACGGCGGCAATTTCGGCCGCGAGGAGATCGACATCATCGCACCGGGAATCAGCCTGGCCGCGCGGCGGGGCTTTGCGGCAGAGGGTCCGTATTCGGCGGACACCATATTCGTCCGCGCGAAAGACGGTGCGTTTCACGGCATCGTGACCATGTACCACGACCAGGGCCAGATCGCGATGAAGCTGATGGGCTTCGAGCGCGGCGTCACGGTGCAGGGCGGCCTGCCGGTGGCGATCACCACGCCTGCGCACGGCACCGCGTACGAAATCGCCGGGCGCGGCATCGCCAACACGCAAGCGATGCAGAATGCACTGGCGATCGCCGCGCGCATGGGCGCCAGCGCGCACTGAAGGCGGCACGCGCCCTGGCACGAGCCACATTGCGCGAACCTCGATGAGAGCATCGATTCCGCTCGGTCGCAGCCATGCCACGCGGGCGTTGTCGCGCGACGATTTTCTGTATCCGGCGCAGGAACCCCTGCGCACCGGCCGCCTCGCGCTCGACACACTGCACACGATGTACTGGGAAGAATGCGGCAATCCGCGCGGGGTTCCGATAGTGTTCCTGCACGGCGGCCCGGGGGGCGGCAGCTCCCCGGATCACCGCCGCTACTACGACCCCCGCTTCTATCGCATCATCGTCTACGACCAACGGGGTGCGGGCCGTTCCACGCCGCTGGGCGAGATCAACGCAAACACGACACCGCATCTGATCGCCGATCTCGAGCGCCTGCGCACACATCTCGCGGTCGAGCAATGGGTGGTCTTCGGCGGATCGTGGGGGTCGACGCTGGCGATCGCCTATGCCGAAGCGCACCCCAGGCACGTGCTCGGACTGGTGCTGCGCGGCATCTTTCTTTGCCGGCCAGAGGAGATACGGTGGTTCCTGTACGACTTGCGTTTCATCTTTCCCGAAGCCTGGCACGCGTTCGCCGGGTTCCTGCCAGAGGCTGAACGTGCGGACCTGCTTGGCAACTACCACCGGCGACTCGTCGACCCGAACCCTGCGGTGCACCTGCCTGCAGCGCATGCATGGAGCCGTTACGAAGGCTCGTGCTCGACGCTGCTTCCGGACCCGGAGCTGGTCGCGCATTTCGACGATGATGGAGTGGCGCTCGCGATCGCGCGCATCGAAGCGCATTTTTTCGTCAATCACATCTTCCTGCCGGAGAATTCGCTGCTGGAGAACCTCCAGCGCATCAGGCACGTTCCGTGCACGATCGTGCAGGGACGCTATGATGCCGTTTGCCCGATCCTGTCGGCCGACGATCTGCACCGCGCATGGCCGGAAGCGGAATACGTCATCGTGCCCGATGCCGGACATTCGGCCCGCGAGCCGGGGATCGCGCGCGCGCTCGTCGCGGCGACGAATCGCCTTCGCGCTCGGCTCTCTGCCTGACGCCGGCGACTAGGGAATTCCGTGGCCGCCATCGACCGCGTCGAGATCGTTCTGGTCGATCTCAAGCCCAAAGTCAAACGTACCGACGCAATCCAGAGTTTCGTGTCGCAGGAAACGCCGATCGTGCGCGTGTTCGATCGCGACGGCGCGGTCGGCACGGGCTACAGCTACACGATCGGCACGGGAGGCTCGTCGGTCGTAGCGCTGCTGCGCGATCATCTCGCCCCGCAGCTGATCGGACGCGACGCCGAGCGCATCGAAGCGGTCTGGCGTGACCTGCTGTTCCACACGCACGCGACCACAGTCGGCGCAATTACCGCGCTTGCTCTCGCGGCGATCGACTGCGCGTTGTGGGACCTGCGCTGCCGGCGTGCGAAACTGCCGTTGCACGTCGCTGCCGGCGGCGCCAAGGAGTCGTGCCCGTTGTACACGACCGAGGGCGGCTGGCTGCACATCGAGCCGCGCGCACTGGTCGACGAAGCGTTGGCGGCCAAGGCCAAAGGCTTCGGCGGCACGAAGATCAAGGTCGGCCGCGCGCACGTCGCTGAGGATGTGGCACGACTGGCCGCGGTGCGGGAGGCCGTCGGTCCCGGCTGGGACATCATGACCGACGCCAATCAGGGTTTCTCGCTGTCGGAAGCGATACGCCGCGCGCGCCACCTCGAAGCGCTCGACGTCGCCTGGTTCGAAGAGCCATTGCCGGGCGACGACCTTGCGGGGCACGTCGAGCTCGCGCGCCGTACCTCGGTGCCGATCGCCGTGGGCGAATCGCTCTACGGCATTTCGCAGTTCAAGGATTACCTGCGGGCGGGGGCGTGCTCGATTGTCCAAGTCGACGTCGCGCGCATCGGCGGGATCACGCCCTGGCTCAAGGTCGCGCACATGGCGGAAGGCTTCAACGTGGCGGTATGCCCGCATTTCCTGATGGAACTGCACGTCGGCTTGTGCTGCGCCGTGCCGAACAGTCGCTGGGTCGAGTACATTCCGCAGCTCGACACGATCACGACCGCGCAACTTGCCATTCGCGACGGTCGCGCGTACGCGTCTTCTGAAGCGGGTCTCGGCATCGACTGGGACTGGGCCGCAATCGAACGCATGCGCTCCGCAGCGCCGCTGGTACTCCAGTAGAGAAACAAATATCGCGCGCGAATGAATTCGCGCCTACGGAACCCCGTGCAGCAGGTCCGAATTCATCCGGACCATGCGTCCGACGAACAACACCCAAGTGAGTTCGCCCTAGCGTTGCTGCCGCATTGCAGCGGGTCGACCGTCCTACTCGCGATACGCTTCAATAGGCAGCGTGATCTTCACATCATCCCCGACCGCCTTGGGAATGCCGTACTTCATGCCCCAGTCCGAGCGCTTGATGGTCGCAGTGGCTTCAGCCCCGCACATTGGCTTTTTGTTGAAGGGGTGCTCGCCGCACACGAAATTCGCGACCTTGAACGATATGGGCTTGGCGATGCCGATCATCGTCAGCTCGCCATCGATTCCGACCACCTTGTCGCCATCGAACGTCAGATTCGACGATTTGAAGGTCATGGTCGGATACTTGGCGACGTTGAAGAAATCCTCGCCCTTGACGTGCGTATCGAGCTTGTCGCTGATCGTGCGGATCGAACTCGTATCGATGGTCACATCCGCAGACCCCTTGTGCGCGGAACGATCGAGGACCACCTTGCCGGCGATCTTGGTAAATGAGCCGCGCTGCATTGAAAAACCGCCCATGTGCTGCACCTCGAAAATCGGCTGCGAATGCACGGGTTCGATCACGTAGGTCTCGTCGGCGGCCAACGTCGACAGCGGAGCAATGAGCGTCAGGGCCAGCGCAGCGGAAATGAACGGTCGGGTCATGCTGTTTCCTTTGGCGAATTGAACGGTATACCCCAGGCGCTCTGCATATGAGCGCCGCAGTAAACATCCTTCCCAGCTGCAACTATTCCCAGGGCGGTGCTATTTTACCGGCGGCAGTACCATGCGGACACGTACGGTCACTTCGTTCGCGACGGTCTCCGTATCGGCCCATTCCGCCTCGCCGACTTTGTAGTCGAGGCGCTTGATCCCGAAGCTGCCTTCGGCGACGCTGTTGCCGGCAGCGTCCTTCTTGAGGACGATCGGCACCACCGCGTCGTGGCTGATGCCCTTGATCGTGAGCGCACCGGCAACCTCGTACTTGTCGCCGCCCAGGTCCTTGAAGCTCGTCGAAACGAACTTCGCGACCGGGAACTTGGCGGTATCGAACCACTTCGGCCGCTTGATCTCGGTCTCGGATTCGTCGCTGGCGAGGTCGATGCTGGCAAGCTCGACGTCGAAGTCGGCCTTGGACTTGGCCAGCTCCTTGGGCAGAAACACGATGTTGGCCTTCCACTTGCGGAAGCGGCCCTCGACGTTGACGCCCATCTGCTTGGACACGAACCGGATTTCACTCTTGTCGATGAGGACACCCTGCGCCGCGGCCTGGGTCGCGGCCAGCAGCATCATGCCCAGCGATGGAATAAATGAACGCAGCAGCGCCATGATCAGCCTTTCTTCCCTATGAGCGGCAGCATCCGGGCCAGGACCGTGTCGTGATCGACGAAATGGTGCTTGAGGGCCGCCACCGTGTGCAGACAGACCAGTCCAAACAGGGTGAAGTTCAATGTTTGGTGCACGACAAGCAGGATGGCGGCCGTCTGCTTGTCCTTGGGCACCAGGTCCGGCAGCGGGATCAGGCCCAGGTAGACGACCTGGATCCCGGTCGACGAGCTGTAAACCCAGCCCGAAATCGGAATGATGAGCAGCAGCGCGTAGAGCGCACCGTGCGACAAGGACGCGGCCCTCGTCTGCCACGCCGGCATGGCCGGCGGCGCCGGCGCCGGATGCCGCAGTCGCCAGGCAAGGCGCGCGCAGGTCAGCAGGAAAACGGTAATTCCTATCCACTTGTGCCAGGCATACCACTGCAGCTTCTGCCGCGAGAGCGGCAGATCGACCATCGACAGTCCGAGCGTGAATCCGCAAACGATCAGCAACGCCGTCAACCAGTGCAAGGTGATCGCCGTTTTGCCGTAACGCTCGTAGGTGCCAGCGATCATCGTCCATGTTCCGTTTGTCGCGCTCCCCTTTTTAGTGGTGCACGCCGCACGTTGTCAAGACGTCGGGCGGTCGCCACATGACGCAGGCTATGATCACCGGCCGCTATAATCGTTCGATGCTGACGATCCCACTCGCTCGCATGCGGCGCGCCTTTGCGCTCGGCTTGTACCTGGCCGCAGACCTGGCGGTCGCAGGTTTGCCGCGGCCTGTCACGCGCGCGTTCCTCGATCAGGGCATTCCAATGACTGCCGTGACCGCATTCGTGCAGGAACTCGGCGCGGCGCGGCCGTTATTTACGCAGAACCCGTCGACGCCGATGAACCCGGCCTCGACGATGAAGCTGGTGACGACGTTCGCCGGGCTCGAATTGTTGGGCCCGGATTATCGCTGGCGCACCGAGGCCTACGCGGACGGAAAAATCGTCGACGGCGTACTCGACGGCAATCTCGTGCTGAAGGGTTACGGCGATCCCAAGGTGACGCTCGAGCAATTTCAGGACCTCGTATCAAGGTTGCGCGCGACAGGGCTGACGACGATCCGTGGCGATCTCGTCCTCGATCGGACCTACTTCGCGCCAGCCACGCACGATCCCGCGGCGTTCGACGGCGAGCCTCTCAAACCGTACAACGTCGGTCCCGATGCGCTGCTGGTGAGCTTCAAGAGCGTCCGCTTCGTGTTCACTCCAAACGCCGCCGGCGATGCCATCGGCGTTCATGCGGAACCGGCACTGGCGAACCTGACGATCCATGGCGCGCCAAGCGCTGCCGGCGGCGATTGCGGCGATTGGAAGGCATCCCTGCAAGCGACTTTCTCCAATCGGCCCGATGCCGCCGTGGCCACTTTCGGCGGGCGCTACCCGGCGGCGTGCGGTGAGCGCGACTGGTATGTCGCGCTCCTGGATCATGCCCATTTCGTGCGCGACACCTTCGCGCAGCTGTGGAACTCCGCGGGCGGCAGTTTCACCGGCCGCGTGCGCGACGGCCAACTGCGGCCGGGCGCGATGCCGGTCGTGACGCTCGAGTCACCTCCGCTGTACGACGTGGTTCGCGACATCAACAAGCTGTCGAACAACGTGATGGCGAGACAGTTGTTCCTGACGCTTGCGACGACCGCCTATCCACCACCCGCAACCACGACTCACGCCGCCAACGTCGTCCGACGCTGGCTCGACGGACGCAAGTTGAACTTTCCCGAGTTGGTGCTCGATAACGGCTCGGGGCTTTCACGGGATGAGCGCATTGCCGCAAGAAGCCTGGGCAGACTGCTGCTTGCAGCGTACGCGAGCAATGTGCACGCCGACTATGTCAGCTCGCTCGCCGTCGCCGCGACCGACGGAACCGTTCGCAAGCGCTTCGAAAAGGATTCCGTCGCCGAGCAGGCATTTCTCAAGACCGGCTCACTGGAAGGCGTGCGTGCGATCGCCGGTTACGTATTCGCGCCGAACGGACGCAAGTTCGTCGTCGTCTGCTTCGTGAATCATCCGAATGCCGGGCGCGCGCAGATGCCGCTGGATGTACTGGTCGAGTGGGTTTACGTGATCGCCGGCGGCGGGCGATAGCGAGGTTCCTACATGCCGGGAACCGCCTTGCTCTCGTTGAACAGCATGTAACCGCGCACCAGGCGATACAGCACCCAGATCGTGGTCGCGACCCAGATCAGGTAGCCGATGAATACGCCGATGACGATGATCAGCAGAAGCACGAAGATCACGGCACCGAGCGCACCCCACAGCAACGAGAACCAGAACGTGCGGATGAGCCAACGGTAGTGCGACTCGAGCCAGGTCCCCGTTGCTTCGCCACGTTTCACGTAGGCGAGGATGATGCCGATGATGCCGACGATGCCTGTCAGCGGAGCGATCAGGGGGAAGCCCGAAGATACAAGGCCGACGACAGCGGCCACGCCGAACAGCGCATATACGAGCAGCGTCGTCGATATGAGCGATGACGACGGAGTGCCTGGAGCAGGACTATCGGCGGCCATGGTTATCCTTCCTCGTCTGATGAGCGGCGATGCTACGCAGCGAATATGGGGGCGAGGTCGTCCGCACTCAATCGTAGGGTCGTCCATCCTTGTGCATGTACGCGCCCGTGCCTTCAGCGGACCATGCGAGGTCGTCGTCAGGATAGAACGGTTCATCGCCATCGACGCGGTTGCCGATTTCGAGATACGTCGCGGCCGCCGTGCTGCGATTGATCATATGATGCGCGTCGCGTGAACCCGCGGGGTAGCCCGCGCACATTCCTGCGCGGAGGATTTGCTCGCCCGCGTCGGTCACCAGCGAGACTTCGCCCGCAAGGATGTAGACGAACTCTTCCTCGAGAGTATGCCCGTGGCGCAGCGCAGATTGGCCGCCCGGCCCGAGCGTCACCAGATTCACGCCAAACACTGTCAACCCGCACGCGTCGCCCAGCCGTCGCTTGACGCGATCGCCCATGCGCGTCCTGAACGGTTCTGGGTAGCCGGAGCGGCGAACCTCGGGAACCGTGCCGGGATCGAGGGCGGGAAGCTTGGGGTTTGCCATGATGCGGTCCTTCCAAAATGGACAGCGCCCCGCGGGCGCAGGGCTATAATACGCGAGCCGATGGGCCTGGATCGGCCCATCGTTCGTTACTCAATGGAGGTACACATGTCTGCTGCAAGATTCGAGCGCAGCCGCGACGCGCTGGTCAAGGATTTTACCGAGGTGCTCACCGAAGCCGACTCATTGCTCAAGCAGGCGACCAAGGAATCAGGTGAGAAGGCCAGCGACCTGCGTGCGCAGGTCGAGGCGAAGCTGCGCGCCGCCAAGCTCAAGCTGCAGGATATGCAGGACGACGCGATGGATCGGGCCAAGGCAACCGCACGCGCGACAGACGAATACGTCCGCGATAACCCGTGGCAGGCGCTTGGCGTCGCCGCCGCACTCGGCGTTCTGGTTGGGCTGTTGATCGGACGCCGCTGACCGTTCGTGGCGGACTCTGACGAACCGCCGCGCTCCGGCGGCCTCTCGGACTCCATTTTTCGGCTGGGAGGGACGGCGCTTGCATTGCTGCGGACGCGCCTCGAGCTGGTCACGGTCGAGTTCGACGAAGAA
Organism: uncultured beta proteobacterium; assembly: GCA_963829375.1. GTDB lineage: Bacteria > Pseudomonadota > Gammaproteobacteria > Burkholderiales > Casimicrobiaceae > PALSA-1003. Next base: position 169,113 of record CAWHIS010000009.1, read on the forward strand.
CGCGAGTGGGCGACCGAACTTCTGGTGCTGGTGCTGAGCGGAGTACTGCTCGCGCTTTTCGCGTTGCTGTTCGCGTCGATCTTCGTGATCGCGTATTTCTGGGAGGCGTACCGCCTGTGGGCGATCGCCGGGGTGACGTTGTTCTATGTCGCGCTCGCCGTCCTGACCTTCATGCGCCTGCAGCGACGGCGACGCGAGAAGCCTACGCCGTTTGCCGCAACGCTGGCCGAGCTCGGCCACGACGTTTCCGCGTTGCGGCGGGAATCATGAGCGTGAAGGGCCGCCCCGAGCGCGAATACCGGAGCGCGCAGCGCGAAGGTACTCCGATGAGCGCGACGGGCCGCCCCGAGCGCGAATACCGGAGCGCACAGCGCGAAGGTACTCCGATGAGCACCGCTGGGCCGCCCCTCGGTGCGAATTGCGCCCCCTTTGGGGGCAGCGCAGCGGCGGCAGCCGCAAGCGTGGGAGCCCGATGAGCGCGCACCTCGACGAGCTCGCCGCGCGCAAGGCTCTGCTGCTGTCGCGCTTGCGGCTCGAGCGCATGCAGGTTGCCCTCTATGCGCATGATTTGCGTGACGCGGTGCGACCCGCCGGCCTTATCGGCGGAGCAATTGCCAAACCTGCGGCGGCAGTGGCGCTGGTCGAGGCGATCGCGCCGCTGTTTGGATTGCGGCGGCTCGCGTACTGGGTGCGGCTGGGTTCCATCGCGTTCGCCGTGTTCGGCATCGCGCGCAAGTGGCGCCGCGTCGACCATTGACGCAGCTCCCTCGGCCTCGCGACGACGCGATCGCTAGAGACCCAGGTCCTTCCACATTGCGTCGACGCGCCGCCTGACGTTCTCATCCATCGCAATCGGCCGACCCCACAGGCGCGCGGTCTCGCCCGGCCACTTGTTGGTGGCATCGATGCCCATTTTCGCACCCAGGCCCGCGACCGGCGAAGCAAAGTCGAGATAGTCGATCGGAGTGTTCTCGACAATCAGCGTGTCGCGCGCCGGGTCGACGCGCGTCGTCAATGCCCAGATCACTTGCTTCCAGTCGCGGATATCGACGTCGGCATCGGTCACGATGATGAACTTGGTGTACATGAACTGGCGCAAAAAGCTCCAGATCCCGAACATGACCCGCTTGGCGTGTCCGGCGTACTGTTTTTTCATGCTGACCACGGCGAGCCGGTACGAGCACCCTTCCGGCGGCAGATAGAAGTCCGCGATCTCCGGGAACTGCTTTTGCAGCAGCGGCACGAAGACCTCGTTGAGCGCCATCCCCAGCACCGCCGGTTCGTCGGGCGGCTTGCCCGTGTACGTCGAGTGATAGATCGGATCGCGACGCATGGTAATGCGCGCGATCGTGAACACGGGAAACCGCTCGACTTCGTTGTAGTAGCCGGTGTGGTCACCGAACGGACCTTCGAGGGCAGTTTCATAGCCGCTGGGATCGGCGGCATCCGGCTCGATGTGGCCCTCCAGCACAATCTCCGCCGAGGCGGGAACCGCCAGCTCGTGCGTCATGCATTTCACGATCTCGGTGCGTGCGCCGCGTAACAGCCCGGCGAACTGATACTCCGACAGGGAGTCCGGCACCGGCGTTACCGCACCCAGGATCGTCGCCGGGTCCGCGCCGAGCGCGACCGCGATCGGAAACGGCGTGCCCGGATGGGCGAGCGCATGGTCGCGGAAATCGAGCGCGCCGCCGCGATGAGCGAGCCAGCGCATGATCACCTTGTTGCGCCCGATCACCTGCTGGCGGTAGATGCCGAGATTCTGCCTTGTCTTGTTGGGGCCGCGCGTCACCGTCAAGCCCCAGGTGATCAGCGGCGCAACATCGTCGGGCCAGCATGTCTGGACAGGTAACCGACCAAGGTCGACGTCCGTATTTTCCCAGACGACCTCCTGGCAGGGCGCGGACGACCGCTCCTTTGGCGCCATGTGCATCACCTGCATGAACACCGGGCGCGTGTTCTGCCATGCGTCCTTCAGCCCTTTGGGCGGTTCCGGCTCCTTGAGAAAAGCGAGCAGCTTGCCAACCTCGCGCAGCGCAACGACCGAATCTTCACCCATGCCGAATGCGACGCGCTGTTGGGTGCCGAACAGATTCGCGAGTATCGGTATCGAATGCCCCTTGGGCCGCTCGAACAGCAGCGCGGGCCCGCCGGCCCTGAGGACACGGTCGCATATTTCGGTGACTTCGAAGCGTGGATCGACCTCAGCGGCGATACGCTTTGCCTCGCCCCGCAGTTCAAGTTGCGCAAGGAAATCGCGAAGGTCGGCGTATTTCATGTGAGATTGCGGAGGCACCGGTCGAGGCATCTTACATGTCCAATGCACCGTGCAAGCGGCTCGTGTGACATTTCCGGGTCCTTGGCGAACGATTCGGGCCTCTCATCGGTCTCATCAAGCGCACCCGAATCAGGAGTTGTTTTCGGCCCAAAACCATCATTTTCGGCGCGGACTGTCGGGGCAAAGCGACAGTGCGCGTGGCGTCGGCGCCACAAGTACCCATAAAGCTGCTTTTGCGTCGGGTTCCGCCTGGACCCCGGCTGTCGCAAACCGCTATCCTGACTTTCAACGGGCCTCGGTGGAGGCCCGCGCTGCCTGGAGACCGTTGCTTGAGATTTGCCGCCGTCATGTCTGGAACGTTGCTCGGCATGCTCACCCTGCTCTGGGTGGCGACTGCGCGGGCGGATGCGCCGATCGGAACCGCCGGCAATCCGCAGCCCAGCGCCGGTGCGGCGCCCCAGTCGGCCGTACTGCCATCGATCGAGATCCTGGCCGCCCAGACCAATCTGGCGGGAACCTGCGGTGGTCAGGCATTCAACATCAATACGTTCATCAATGTCGATTCTCAGGCGTCCGCCGAGGTACGGCTTTCCGCCCCTGGGTTCCCCACGCTCGAGACGTTTACCGACGAGACCGGCAGCAACATCGGCCCATTTTCCGGCGTCTACCCCACGTTCAACATCCAGGCGTTTGGCGGAGGCCTCGCACCGAACACACCGATTCGCATCACCATCAACACGTATACGGGACACGCACTGGCAGGCACCCTGACGTATTCGACGTCGATGCAATACAACTGCACGAGCGGCACGATCCTGAGCCTGGTCGCCGGAGCCCCAGGCGATTCGGCGCCGATTCCCGCACTCAGCGATCTCGGACTGGCAGCGACTTCGCTGCTGCTGGCGATCGCGGGAATCGTGGCAATGCGCAGATACGCAGCGGCCAGGTCGAGCTAAGGCGATAAGGCTAGATTACGGCGCTCGCTCCACCGTCCATCGACACGATTGCGCCGGTGACGTAGCTCGCCTGGTCGGACGCAAGGAACACTGCGACGCTGGCGATTTCTTCCGGCTTGGCAAAGCGCCCCAGCGGGATCCTGGCCTGGTTTCGAGCCAGCAACTCCGCCTCCGCGAGCCCAGTCAGCTTCGCCTCCGCCTTGAGTCCTTCCTGCACCCGTCCGGTCAGGGTTCCCCCCGGGTTGATCCCGTTGACACGGATGCCGCTCGAGGCGTACGCAGCCGCCAGGCCCGTTGTCGCGAGCATCAGCGCCGCGTTGGCCGCACCACCCGGGAGATGAACCGGGTTCGCAATCTTGCCGCCCATACCGACGATGTTGACGATGACACCACGCTTTCGCGCCAGCATGCGCTTGAGCACGGCATCGGTCGGATGGATCGTGCTGAAGAATTTGGCATCCATTGCGTCGTGCCATGCCTGGGCGTTGAGATCGGCGGGCGCGTAACGGCGTGCGGCACCAGCCGAATTGACGAGCACGTCGATCGCGCCGGCTTCCCGTTCGATCGAATCCACCATTCGCTCGGCATCGTCGGCGCGCGTCATGTCGGCTGCCATCGCCTTCGGCGGGCGCGCACCGCTGGGAAAACGCGCAAGCGCTGCGTCGAGGTTCGCCTGGCTGCGCGAAACGATGACAACGCGCGCGCCTTCCGCGGCGAACGCTTCGGCGCAGGCATAGCCGATGCCCTTGCTGCCGCCGCTGACCACCACGATTTTCCCCTGCAGACGCATCTCCATCGTCATTCCCTCGATCGCGTTTGGATCACGGCATCAGCGCCGCGCGCAGCTGCGCCTTCATTCTCGCATAAGCGTCTTCGCGCGCCGCGGCGTTGGACCCGATCGTGACACCCTGGCCCGGATGTACGCCGTTGGGAACATCCAGGTGCCGCGGTTTCAGGTTCGGCGTATCGAAGCCGTGGTAGGCATCGGGATAGGTCCGCACCTGCAGCGGCAAGCGCTTCGCTTCCATTGCCTTGCCCAGCGCGACGCATGGCTTGGGCGACGTCCAGTCATCGGCTTCACCGATGAACACGCTCACCGGCGCGGCGGGCGCGTAGCCGTCGCGACTAGTCAGCGACCCATAGCATCCAGGGTAGAAGGCGATCGCCGTCAGATAAAAAGCAGCCGGATCGTCGAGCTGGGACAGATACCAAGCGACCATCGGCTGGCGGGCGTTCATCGCCGCGAGCACCGCGCTCCCGCCGTGCGACCAGCCGAGCAGCGCGACCCGATGCGTCGCGATGTCGGTCCGCGTATGCAGATAATCGAGCGCCGCGAGCACGTCGAGCCGGCGGTTGGCTTGCGTAATGGTCTGTTCGCGCACGGGCTGCGTGCACACTTCGCGCCGGCCGCGCGGATTGAAGCTGTCCGGAAACAACACGGCGTAGCCTTCCGCGACGAGCAGGTCGGCCATGGCCTGGTGGCGCGCGCTGAGTTTTCCGCGCCGACTTGCGAGCGTGCTGTACATGCCGTCGCAGCCATGCAGCACAACGACCGCAGGGAATCCGCCCGCCGACGGGTCCGGCGTGAAGAACATTCCGGTCAGCATGAGCTGCATTCCGGATTGCGGATCGATGTCGAGGCTGGGAAAGGTCACGGGTTCGCCGGTCGCGGCCGCGGCCGCCGGCAGGGCGACGACAATTGCCGTGCAAAGCACAGCAGTGAGCGCAGCAATCGGGACACGGATGAGCCGCGCCTTCATTCCGGCCAGAACGGCCAACGCCCGAGGCGCGTGCCGTAGTCGATGACGACCCCGGCGAAGATGGCGAGGCCATACCAGTGATTGCCTCGAAAAGCGCGGAAACAGCGCTCCTGGTCGCGGTCGCGAATCAACCAGTAGTGCCAGAGCGCCACCACGCACGCCGCGGCTACGCCTGCGTAAAACCACGGCCCCAGGAATTTGCGTTGGCCGATGAACGTCAGGCCACCGAGATGGACGGCGTAGCACAGCATGACGATCAACACATCGTATCTGCCGAAAAATATCGCGGATGTCTTCATTCCGAGCTTGATGTCGTCATTGCGATCGACCATCGCGTATTCGGTGTCGTACGCCATCACCCAGAACAGATTCGCTGCAAAAAGCAGCCAACCGCCCGGTGGGACCGTCCCGTCGACGGATGCGAAAGCCATTGGAATGCCGAACGAAAACGCGACGCCGAGAAAGGCCTGCGGCAGCACGAAAAAACGCTTGAAGAACGGATAGGCGATGCTGATCGCCAACGCCGGGACCGAGAGCAGAATCACCATCCTGTTGAGCCGCAGAATAAGGAGAAACGCGCACAATGCCAGCACCGCGGCGACGACGAGAGCTTCCCACGGAGCGATCTCGCGCTTCGCGAGCGGCCGGTTCTTGGTGCGCTCGACATGCGGGTCGAACTCGCGGTCGGCAAAATCATTGAGCGCACAGCCCGCCGAACGCATGAGCAGCGTTCCAAGCGTGACGATGCCCACGACGATCCACGACGGAGCACCGGACGACGCCAGCCACAGCGCAGTCAGCGTCGGCCACAGCAGCAGCAGCGTGCCGATCGGCTTGTCGAGGCGAATCAGCCGCTCATAGGCGTCCAGGCGCGCAACGATCGTGCTCGTGTGCGCTGGCGCTGTCCGCGTCGTTGGATCGCTCACAATGGCAGCGCCAACTGCTTCTTCAGCGCTCGCGGCGCAACTTCGGCCAGCAACGTGGCTGGCGTCGGGTATTTCAGACGCAGCCGCAATTCGCGCTTCATGCGCGTGTTGCTCAGCCGGCGGGACTCGCTCATGAACGACAGCATCATCGGCGCAACGCGAGCTTCCGCCTCGTCCCATGAGACGCGCGGCGGCCGCGGCAAGTGAAAGGCGTCGGCGACCGAGTCGAACCAGCCGCCCATCTTGAGCTCGGCATCGTCGGTGATGTTGTACGCGCGGTTGGGCTTGCCGCGAAAGGCCGCGGCTATCGCGGCCCGGGCGAGATCGTCGGCATGGATATGGTTGGTGAACACGTCGTCTTCCGCGCGCAGCACCGGCGTACCCTGCTTGAGTCGGTCGAGAGGCAGCCGTGTCTCCGCGTAGATGCCTGGCGCCCGAAGAATCGACAACCTCACGCCGTAGCGCGTGGCCCAGCGGCGCAACCGATCCTCGGCCGCGATCCGCCGATGCGCGCGCGGCGACTGCGCTTTGCGCGGCCGCGCCTCGGTCACGCGCGCTCCGGCGCAATCGCCGTAGACACCGCTGGTGCTAATGTAGACGAAGCGCTGCGGTATAATCCGCGCCTTTGCCAGCGCTGCGATCAGGCGCATGGTTCGAGGATCGTCGCGTCCGGCCGCGGGAGGCGGCGCGAAATGCAGGACCGCGAAGGGCGCAGCGCGCAACCGTTCCAGACTGTGCAACGAGTCGAGGTCACCGACGATCGGAATGACGCCGTGATTGCGCAGCTTGGGAATGTCCTCCGGACGACGAGTCAGACCGTAGAGGCGCACCCTGCCGCGCAGGAGGTCGGCGGCGCGCAGGGCGACATCTCCGCAACCGATCAAAAGTACCCTGATCACGACACTACTTGGAATTGCGCGGCAATCACCAATTTCCCTCTCGCCCTCGGGACGCGCGGGAAGGGGTGAGGGCGGAATTGCGCGGTTAACACGACCTTTTCCCTCGCCGACACTGCACCGATGCCGCTCCAGATTACCATAAAACCCAGCGACCACTCCTTCGCCTGCGACAACGGCGAGACCGTGCTGGCGGCCGCGATGCGCGCCGATCTCATGATCCCTTATGGGTGCCGGAACGGTGCATGCGGCACGTGCAAGAGTCGCGTCATCGCCGGCGAGATCGACTACGGTGCGCATCAACCTGGCACGCTGACGGACCTGGAGAAGAAACAGGGATGGGCGCTGTTGTGCGTCGCCAGGCCCCGCACGGACCTGACGGTGGAAGTGCGTGAAGTCCGCCGCGCCGGCGATATACAAATCCGGAAACTCCCCTGTCGCATCGAAAAGATCGTCAAGGTGGCGAAGGACGTCGCCATCGTGTCGCTCAAGCTTCCCGCCAACGAGCGCCTTCAGTATCTTGCCGGTCAGTACCTGGAACTCCTGCTGAAGGATGGACGCCGGCGCAGCTTTTCCATCGCCACGGCGCCGGAAGACGACGCGCTGCTCGAACTCCACGTGCGGCACGTGCCGGGCGGTTTCTTCTCCGATCAGCTGTTCACGCAATTCAAGGGCCGCGAGATTCTGCGCTTCGAAGGGCCGCTCGGCACATTTTTTCTGCGCGAGGAGTCGGACAAGCCGGTCATATTTGTCGCCGGCGGCACGGGCTTCGCGCCAATCAAGGCCGTGATCGAACATGCCCTCCGTCACAACGTTACGCGATCGATGGTGCTGTACTGGGGTGTGCGCTCGCTCGCCGACCTCTACCTTCCGGACCTCCCGGGCGAATGGCAGAAGAAGCATCGCGATTTCACGTTCATACCGGTGCTGTCCGACCCGTTGCCTGAGGACCATTGGCCAGGTCGCACGGGCTTCGTGCACAAGGCGGTGATGGCCGACTTCCCCGATCTCTCCGGCTACCAGGTTTACGCGTGCGGGGGCCCGGCAATGATCGATGCGGCGCGCACCGAGTTCACGCAGCAGCGTAAGTTGCAGCCGGAAGACTTTTTCGCGGATTCCTTCACTTACGCCGCGCCCACCGAACCGCCGGCGTGACCCTGTGGCCGCGGTCCGAATGAATTCGGACCTACAAAACCTCGCTCCGTTGCAGGCGCGAATTCATTCGCGCGCGGTGCCAGCGTAACGCTTAGCGCCGCTTCAATTCGTCGGTCGCCAGCTTCAACGCGGCTACGAAATGGGCGTTGGCCTCGGCGTCCCGCCCCTGACGCCCAAGCATCTCGCCGAGCGCAAGATGCGCGCGCCATCCGTCGTCCAGCGCGAGGCTCGCCTCGAGGTAGGTTTGCGCCTTGCCCCAAAGCTGCGCCCGTTGGCAAAGCAAACCCAGCACACGCAACAGCACCGCATCGTGATTGTGTGTCGTCAGCCAGCGCTCGGCCTGTTCGAGTTGACGTGTCGCGTCGGCCAAATGGCACTCGCCGTAGAGTTCGACCAGATCGGAGTCCCAGTCGCGGTCGAGGCTCGCGGCGAGGATTTCCGCGGCCTCGCGGTCGCCTCCGAGTTGCAGGAAGCTTTGCGCCGCCGCGCGCGCCACCTTCGGCTGTATCTTGCTCGAATCCGGCAGCCGCGCCCAGTAGTCGCGCAGGCCGCTGGCGTCGTGAGCGAGCAATTTCAGCTGCTCGCTGTGCGCGCTGACGCGCACGAGATCGGCCTGCGCAGGATCGAATACCTTGCGCCTGACCAGCTGCTCGAGCAAAGCGGGGATCTCCGCCCATCGGCGAGCCGCCTGCAGCGTGCGCAACTCGAGTCGCAATGCCGCCGTGTGCATGCCCGCTTCCTTGCGCAGCTCCTGCAGCAACCCCAGCGCTTCCTGCGGCTGCCCATGCTCGAGCGCGATTTCCGCAGCGAGCATCAACCGCGGCACGGCGAGGCTCTGCGTTCGCGCATCGGGCGTCGCCAGAAGCTTTTCGGCCTCGTCCAGATCGCGGACATCGATGGCCGCGCGAGCCGCGATGAGCGCGTTAAGCGGCGACGAGCCAGGAATCGCCAGCGCTTCCTGGGCATGCTGACGCGCTTTGCCGTAGCGTCCTTCGAGCAATGCGACGACTGCCGAATCCTGCTTCGTGCGCGCGCGGTCGATTTTCTGCTGGCGGCGCCACGCGCGTACCTGCTCCGGCAGACGCAGCGTGCGTACGACCAGCCGTATCGACGAATAAAGTGCGACGAAACCGACGACGACGATGAGCAGCAGGAGATTGAGCGAGAGCTCGACGCGATACGGCGGCGCAACGAGGAGCGCGTAACCGGCATTGAGTTTGACCGCGAGTGCCACGACAACCGCCGCGGCGGCGAGCATCAGGAACCAGAACAGGACGCGCACGGATTGTCGCTAGGGCCTGATCAGCGCTGCGGTTTTTCGCGCGCGAGCTTCAGGACGCGCACCGCTTCGAGGCTGCGCGCAAGATCCGGAACCTCGATCGCCATGTCGGTCGCGCGCGCCTGTTTCACGAGCAGCTGCACCGTCTGCACCGGCTGCGCCCGTACATCGAAGTACTTGCGCAACCACGCATCGGCAGCGTCGAGATCGCCACGAAATGCCGCCTGATCGCGAAACAGGAGGGCGAAGCGCGCCGCCAGCAACCGCAGCTTGAGATTTTCCCGCAGGAAATATTGCTGCGGCGGCGCGAGCAGCGGGGCCTCGGGGCGGTCGAGATTTTCGATCCGCACCAGTTGCCGCACGTCCTGCCAGATATCACGCAGGAAACGGCGCCACGCCGGCGCGTCGCCCGCTTGTACAGGAGGCGCGGGCGCCGGGAGGCGCTCCTCCAGCGCCAGCGGCAGCGTATCGACCGCCGCGATGGCCTGGTCCAGCCGTAGCGATACTCCGGAGACGTCGACGAAAGGCACAGCCTTCAGGCGATCCATGTCACTGGCCAGCGCGCGGCGCAATGGCAGGAACTGTGGCCGGTCCAGCCGCTGGAGCTTGGAATCGGCGAGTTGAAGCGCGGCGAGTGCCGACGAGATGTTCCCGGCAAACTGCAGCTGCTGGCTCGCCAATACCAGAACCTGTTCGATCTCGGTCAGCGCCCATTCATCGCGCGACGGCGCAAGCTCGCGGTACAGCGCTTCGAGCGCTGCCTGTTGCGTCTGCGACTCGGCCAGGCGGTTTTCCAGCAACGTGATCTTGGCCTGCGCTTCGCGCAGGTTTTCCTGCGCATCCTTCAATGCTGCCCGCGAAGCCTGTTCGCTGGCTTCGATCTCGGCGAGCCTCTTGGCGACGTCGAGCCGCAGCGCGCGCTGACTATTGCGCGCATCGATCCAGGCCGCGGCCACTGCGGCCGCCAGCACCAGCAGGCACACCAGGACAAACCAGTGCGGCCGCCGCCTTGCATCGGGTCGCGCGACCGGTTCAGCCGCAGGCGGCGAGGCGGAATTGGAAACGTCGTCCACCGGTTCAGACATGTGCATCACGAGTAGATAACGGGGGCGACGATTGTAGCAGGCTCGATGCCCGCAACTGGCCGCGGCGACCGCGCTCGACTAGAATGCTTCGTTGCGCCGCGTTCGCCGGGCGCAGAGCAATCTCGCCGACGTCGTCCCGTGCTCATCCTGGCCATCATCGTCACCATCGCGCTCGCAGCGCTCGGCGGGTATTTTGTCGGCGTTCACCGCCGAACACCGCTTCCGCCCGGGCCGCCTGCCACGATACCGGTCGCCGCCGTCAACGTGGCTCCTGCGCCGGCGCAAGTCAGTGACGCGGCGCAAGCGCACGTCGATGGCGAAAAAGCGCGCATCATCCGCAGCCTCGCCGGCGAAACTTTCTTGTTGCGCGCGAAGGTTGACAGTGAAGACGCGGCGGCCGGTGATCTCGTCCAAGCACGCGCCGCCGTCGCCGAACTCAGCGCTGAGGTCGCCGCCGCACGCGACGAAACCGCTCGGTTCCGGCAGCTGGTCATCGACATCGAGAATAACGCGCCGCCACCCATCCTCCTCGGAACCAACGAGCCCGACGACCTCAAGCTCATCGTCGGCATCGGACCGGTGCTCGAGCGCATGCTCCACAACCTCGGTATCGGAACGTTTCGTCAGATCGCACGCTGGACCGAACGCGACATCGCCGAATTCGACGCCAAGCTGCCGGAGTTTCCCGGTCGCATCGTGCGCGATCAATGGGTGACGCAGGCACGCGCGCTGCACGAATCAAAATACGGCGCGAGTCCCTTGGTTCGCGGGGCATGACGCCAGCCCACTCCACGAGTTCGACCGGCAACATCGAGGGCGCAGACCTCGCGTCGGCGCATCACGGGGTACCCGCGTCGAGTGCGCTGCAGATCGTCGTTGTTTCCCTGGTCTGGGGCTGCAACTGGCCGGTGCTGAAACTCGGCGTCGGCGAGCTTGCGCCGCTCACCTTTCGAGCGTCGTCGCTGGCGTTCGCGGGAATCGGATTGCTGGTCGTCGCGAAACTGTCCGGTCATTCGATTCGAGTTCCTCGCCTGCTCTGGGGCAAAGTGGCGGCGCTGGCGCTGCTCAACATCGCCGGGTGGAACGGACTGATCCTGTTCGGCGTGCAGCAGATGCCGGCCGGCCGCTCGGCGATACTCGCCTTTACGATGCCGCTGTGGGCGGTGTTGATCGGCCTGGGTTTGCTGCACGAACCGTTGTCGAGGCGGAAGATCATCGGGCTGGTGCTCGGCATGTGTGGCATGGCCGTGCTGCTCGGCGACGATCTTCGCAGCCTGCAGCGCGCGCCGATGGGCGCGCTGTTCATCCTTGGTGCCGCCTTCACATGGGCACTTGGCACCGTGCTGCTGCGCCGCTGGAAGCCAATCATTCCGCAGGCGACATTGACTGGGTGGATGATGATTCTGGGGTGGGTTCCGATTGCTCTGTGCGTCCCGCTCTTCGACCCGCAGCCGCTGCATGCGCTGGCGACGATGTCGGGGATCGCCTGGTTCGCGGTGCTTTACAACATTTTCCTTGCCGGTACGCTCGCGCACTGGGCATGGTTCAAGATGGCGCGCACCCTTCCAGTCGCGGTGAGCTCGTTGTCGTCGCTGCCCGTGCCGGTCGTCGGCGTGCTGTCCGGAATGCTCTTTCTGGGCGAGCGGCCGGGATGGAGCGAGTTCGTCGCGCTGGGTCTCGTGGTCGCCGCACTTGGGGCCGTGTTGTTCGCGCCCGCTTCTAAACCGACGCCGGAGATAATCCCCGAGTAGCGGTGCTTTGTACGCTCGAATCCATCGGCGCGATGTGATGAACGGGCGCCATGAATTCGGACCCTACGCGAGTTCGGGGATCAGCGTCAGCGTTTTCCGGTCCGGAAACCACGCATCCAGGTTTGCACGACACAGGTCGCCCATCGCCTGCCGCGTCTCGCGCGTCGCGCTGCCCACGTGCGGAAGCAAGACGACGTTGTCCATCGCCAGCATTGGCGCGGGAATGTGCGGCTCGTCGGCGAACACGTCGAGGCCTGCGCCCTTGATGGTCCCGGCGGCAAGCGCCGCGACCAGCGCCGGTTCGTCGATGATCGAGCCGCGCGCGATGTTGATCAGCGTGCCCTTCTGACCGAGCGCGACGAGCACGCCGGCGTCGACGATATTGCGCGTCGCGTCGCCCCCGGGACATGCGACGACGAGGAAGTCCACGGCCGCGGCAAGGGACTTGAGATCGGCCACGTATTCATAGGGCACATCCTGCGGTTTGCGACCCGTGTATGCGACTTTCATTTCCATCGCCGCGACGCGCCGGGCGATGGCCTTGCCGATGCGACCCAGACCGAGGATGCCGACTTTCCTGCCGCCCAGTTTCGTCGTCAGGTCAGGGCCGCGCTTTTCCCATTCGCCCGCGTGCACGAAGCGATTCAGGCGCACGAAACCGCGCCCAGTCATCAGGATCAGTCCCAAGGCGACATCGGCCACATCGTCCGTAAGTACATCCGGGGTATTGGTCACCTTGATGCCGCGCTGCTTGCAGTAGGCGACCGGAACACCATCGTAGCCAACGCCGAACACGGAAATGATCTCGAGCGCAGGAAGCGCGTCGAGCAGTTGCGTCGGTGCCAGCGTTCCGCCGCCTTGCACCAGGCCACGGATTTTTTTGCCCTGCGCCGCGAGCAATCCGGGCTTGTCCGTCGCCTTGAGGTAGTCGTGGCACTGGTACTTGGCCTTGAGGGGGTCGTACAGAAACGCCGGTAGCGGTGCTGTAACGATGATGTCTGGTTGCATGGCGAATTCCCTGTCAATGGGTCGTGGCGAAATATTCTAGCAACGTGGCCAGCAGGCCGGCGTCCGCAGGCGGCGTGACGATGACGCGCGCGATACCGTGCTCCCCTGCGCGTGCGGCGATGCGAGGATGCGGAACGAACGTCGGCGTCGCGGCCAGTCGTGCACGTGCATCAGCGCCGAGCAACTCCCACAGGTTGTCGAGTCCCTCGCTGCTGGTCAACGTCACGGCGTCGACGCGCCCAGCCCGCAGCGCTTCCTCCAGGCCCCCAGCGCCGGCTTCCGGTCGCGCGCGGCGATAACAGTCGACGATGTCGACGCTCGCTCCGCGCTTGGCCAGCATATCGCCCAACAGTTCTCGACCGCCTCCGCCGCGAAATATCACGACGCGCTTGCCGGCGACCGCCGCAAGCTCCGGCAGCGCGAGCAGACCTTCGCTGTCCATGGTTGTCGTCGGCAATCGTACGTTGTCGATGCCTGCGGCGACGAGCGCGGATGCGGTGCCTGGCCCGGGTGCGAGCGCCAGCAACCGCGATGGCCACGCCGCAGGATCGCCGATGCCGTACTCGACCGCGTTGGCGCTGACAAAAACGGCAAAGTCGTAACGCGAGAGTTCGCGTTGAGCCCTGTCGAGCGCCTGGCGGTCCTCCGGCGGCAGAATGACGATCGCGGGAAAGATGATCGGCTTGCCCCCGATCGCCGCGATCTGACGTGCAAGGCCCGCGGCCTGGCGTGCCGGACGGGTGATCAGAATGCCCAGTCCATCCAGGCGTCCCGGCGACGTCATCGGAGTACTTTTGCGCTCATACGAGACCGTCACGCTCATGCGGACAGAATCTGCGCAGCGCCGCGTGCGAGGAAGTCGACGCCCAGTTCGTCGCCCAGCGCGACGGCCGTTTCGATCGTCGCGACAGGTGCGGCGCGCTCACCGCGCAAGACTCGCTTGCCATCGCGGCTGGCGATGAGGCCGCGAAGCCAGAGCTGTTCGCCGCGCGTCGTTGCGTAAGCGGCAAGCGGGGTGTGACAGTCGCCGCCGAGTCGCGTGCCAAACGCCCGCTCCGCAGTGGCGACGAGCGTTGTGCCCACATCCGCAAGCGCGCCGAGCGCCGCGACAACTTCTGCGCGACTGGCTCGGCACTCGATCGCGAGCGCACCCTGCCCCACGGCCGGCAGGCTGTCCGCGGGATCGAGCAGCTCCGCAATGCGATTCGCAAAGCCAAGCCGCTTGAGACCCGCGGCAGCCAGGATGATCGCTGCGTACTGACCGTCGTCGAGCTTGCGAAGGCGCGTGTTGACGTTGCCGCGCAGCGGCTCGACGCGAAGATGCGGAAAACGCTCGCGCAGTTGCGCCTCGCGGCGCAGGCTCGAGGTACCGACGACGCTTCCCGGCGGCAGGCTCGCGAGCGACGCGTGTTTGTTCGAGACAAAGGCGTCGCGCGGATCCTCGCGCGCCATGATCGCCGCGAGCGCGAAGCCTTCCGGCACGATCATCGGCACGTCCTTGAGCGAGTGCACAGCCAGATCCGCACGCCCTTCCAGCATCGCGTGCTCGAGCTCCTTGATGAACAAGCCCTTGCCTCCGATGTCGGACAGCGGGATGTCGAGGATACGGTCGCCTTCGGTCGTCAGGCCGAGCAATTCGACCACGCACGAAGGATAGAGTGCGCGCAGGCGATCGCGGACATGTTCGGCTTGCCACATGGCAAGCGCGGATTGTCGGGTTGCTATGACGAGCTTCGCGGGCGACGGCTTCATTGCGGCATCGGCCGCCGCCGGAACCAGCCCGTCAAAGCAAACCGCTCGCGCCTTGCCGGCAGGACTTCATGCAGAAAGCGCTCGGAGAGAAAACAGACCAGCGTGCCGCCCAACGGCAACACGTCGAGTCGCTCGTAATCATCGATATGGATGCGCAGGGCGCCGCCGTCGCTCGCCGCCCAACCGTCGTTCAAGTACAGCACGCATGACAGCACACGTTCGTCATCGTCCCGGAAACGATCGCGGTGGCGACGATAGATCGCCCCGCGCGGGTAGATCGCGTAGTGACCTTCGAATGTGAACAGGCCAAGGAACAGCGCGACGTTGAGCGCTCGACGCAAGTCCGACAAAGCCTGCAGCGCAGTTTGCGCTGCCGGCGCTGCGTCGGATTCGTCCAGCCAGGCAATCCGATCGCCGCGGATTTCGGTACGCGCGACGCGATGCGCGGCGCGCCCGACACCCGCGGCATGGAATTCGCCTGCGGCATCGCGTTGCCGCGCGTCGCCGCGAAGCGCAGCGACAGACGTTGCCGACAGAAAATTCGGCTCAACCGCGACTCCCCGCTCCGCGATGCCCGAGCACACCCGGGCGATCGCAGATGACTCGGCGACTGCAGTACTCACTTGGCGGCAGCGTCCATCTGCATCATGCCGAAGACATTGCCCTCAGTATCGTGGCCATACGTGAGCCAACCGACCGTCGGTATCGCCATCTTGGGAACTACGATGGTTCCACCGAGTTCTCCGACGCGCTTGGCCGTTGAATCGACGTCCGCGACGTCGACCGTGCAGACCCATGCGTTGCACGGCTGCATCGGCGTTGGCGCATCTCCGCGACGCGGCAGCAGGCCGCCGTCGATACCCACCGTACCCTTCTCGCCTGTCTTGATCAACCAATAGTCCATGGGCGATTCCCACTTGGTGAACGTCCAGCCGAACAGCTGCGTGTAGAACCGGATCGCGCGCTGCGGGTCGGTGGCGTGAATTTCGAAATGAACCGGGCGGGGCATGACAGGCTCCTCGATCGACGAGGATGTCATCTTATAATGCGCGAGGTCTCGATGCGAGTCATCCGTGCTGCGCAACGGAGACCAACCAAAAGGGGGAATCGATGCGTGTCGTCATTACCGGCGGTGCCGGCTTTCTAGGAAGCCGGCTCGCGCGCGCCATACTCGACCGTGGACGCCTCAGCGACGCGCGCGGCGAGGCGCGCGACATCACCCGAATCGTGCTGGTCGACATGGTCCCCGCGTCTGTGACCGACCCGCGTGTGACCGCGGTCGTCGGCGATCTTTCCGACCCCGCGGTCGTCGAGCGCGTCGTCACGGAAGATACCGATTCGATCTTCCATCTCGCCGCAGTCGTCAGCGGACAGGCCGAAGCCGAATTCGACGTCGGCATGCGCGTGAACCTGGACGCAACGCGGACGCTGCTCGAACGCTGCCGAAAACTGGCTCGCGCGCCGAAAGTCGTGTTCACCAGTTCACTCGCGGTGTTCGGCGGCGCGTTGCCGGATCCCGTGCGCGACGACTCGCCCATCACGCCGCAAACCTCCTATGGCGCGCAGAAGGCGATGTGTGAATTGATGGTCTACGACATGACGCGCAAAGGCTTCATCGATGGCCGCTCGTTGCGCTTGCCGACAGTGACCGTGCGGCCAGGCAAGCCGAATCGTGCCGCCTCGTCTTTCGCGAGCGGGGTCATCCGCGAGCCACTGTCCGGCGTCGCAGCGGTATGCCCGGTCACCCCGACTGCAGCGATGTGGGTGATTTCTCCGCGCGCGGTCGTCGCCAACCTCGTCACCGGTCACGAAGTTCCTGCGGCGGAGTTCTCCAAAGCGGGATTCGCGCATACCCGTTCGGTCAACGTACCCGGGCTGCGCGTCGGTGTCGGGGAAATGGTCGATGCCCTGAAACGCGTTGCGGGCGATGCGGCGGCTGCACGCGTGCAATGGCACATTGATCCAGTGATCGACCGCATCGTGGCGACCTGGCCGGCGAATTTCGCGCCCGTGCTGGGCCCGGCATTGGGCATGGGTGGGGATCAGGACTTCGACGGAATTATTCGACAATACATCGACGACGAGCGCCCGACCGCCGGGCCTTAGGCAGCGACCAACCCCGTCTCGACCGCGGTGAGCGCCTCCAACAGCAAGCCGGGGCCGCCGTCGCGCAGACGCCGCGCGTCGGACAACAATTGCCGAAACCGGCGGCCACCCGGCTGGCCGTGATACAGCCCGAGCACGTGGCGGGCGACGGCGCGCAGGCTGACCCCGCGGCTCAATTGCGCTTCGGCGTACGGCACCAACGCTTCGAGCACATCGGCGCGGGTGTGCGAATGAATCGGCTCACTGAAACAGTACGCCTCCGCCTGCGCGAGTAGCCAGGGATCATGGTACGCGGCGCGACCGAGCATCACGCCATCGACATGCATGAGTTCGTTCGCGATTTGTTCGTGCTTTGTGATGCCGCCGTTGATCACGATCGTCAGCGTCGGGAAGTCCACCTTGAGTCGATGGACATATTCGTACTTCAGCGGTGGGACTTCCCGGTTTTCTTTCGGTGACAATCCCTTCAGGATCGCATTGCGTGCGTGCACGAAAAACGCGATGGCGCCGGCTTGCGCCACCGTTCCGACGAAGTCGCGCACGAACGCGTAGTCTTCGATGCCATCGATGCCGATACGATGTTTGACGGTGACCGGCAGCATGACTGCATCGCGCATGGCCTTGACACAATCCGCCACCAGCCCGGGATCGGCCATGAGGCACGCGCCGAAACTGCCTGTCTGTACGCGCTCGGATGGACAGCCCACGTTGAGGTTGATCTCGTCGTAGCCCCATGCTTCGCCCAGGCGTGCGCTGTGCGCAAGCGCATACGGATCGCTGCCCCCGAGCTGAAGCGCAACCGGATGCTCAGCGGGATCGAAGTCGAGGTGACGAGGCACGTTGCCGAATTGAAGTGCGCCGGTCGTCACCATCTCGGTGTACAGCCGTGCGCGCGGACTGACCAGGCGCAGGAAGTACCGACAGTGGCGGTCGGTCCAGTCCATCATCGGGGCTACGCATAGACAGTGTGACGAAGCGGTCACTTGCCTGCTTGTTTTGGGCTCAGTCGGGTCCACTCAGTCGGTCTAAAGCCTAATTTGGATCATCGATCATTTTATCGCCATCCACGTACGACCGCGTCCGGCGGCGACGACATCACGCTGGCCGACTATCTTGGCGGAATGATGTTGCTTGGTTGCGAGGTCATCGACAGCAGGTTCGGCGCGTATCCGAGCATCTCACGCTGGCTCGGTAACATGAAGGCGCTGAAGAGCTGGCCGAAGGTCAACGAGGCGCTCTACAAGTACGTGGTCGACTCTAACAAGGGCAAGGAATTCGTGCGCGTGTGACCGGCCGCGCCATCTAGTGCCGGCACGCATTCGGCGAGTGCTCCGGTTAGCCGATCTTGCTGTCCTTGATGTCGTACTTGAAATGGACGCCCGCACCCATTGACCCGTCGGCGTTTTGTGGCTTGTATTGCAGGTCGACCTTGGCAAACGCCAAACTGACGTTCTCCGAGTAGCCGTTGTCGAAGGTGCTGCCGCCGTGCGTCACGCTCGTGATGATGACGTCGTTCATCTTGACGATCAGGAAGTCTTGCTGGCCCTTGCCTGCCTTCCGATGGGTGATCGTGGCTTCCTTCAGGTGCACACCGGTGGCGCACGCTTGCATGAGAACCGGCGACGCCTTGTCGATGTGGTGAACAAAGGATAGGTCGTGGAAGGTGGCCTTGCCTGCCCCGGAACCGGTGCCCGAACCTATCGTCCCCGTGTTCGCCAAGCCCCACGAGAACGAGAGCACCTCGACTTCGTCCTTGTGCTTGTCGTCGATCGATTCACCCTTGATGTCGCCGAGTTTTGCGAAGATGTCCGATGCCATGACGAAGCTCCTGTTCTCTGTCTCGCTCGACCGACGTACCAAGCCACAACGGAGCGACGATGCATATCCGTGCGGGTAATCGTTACTTTACGCCTCCAGAACTGTCGCGCAAGTGAATATTCCCGCAGCTACGCATCGCTGCTCACGACCGGACCCAGGCCTTTCTTCGCACGAATCACCAGCCCCGCAACAGGCGTCCCCGATTCCATCCGCAACTCGGCATGCGCGATCTTCGCCGCCAGTCCCGCGCTCGCAAGCACCCGTTCGACATATCCCTCGGAATGGCTATACCGCCCGTGCAGCTCGAGACGATAGTTGCAGGTCGCTTCGTCGCCGATCGCGTGCTCAAGCGTGAAGATCAATAGGCCGCCCGGTCGAAGGGCCCCCGCAGCGGCAGCGACGACGTCCTCCAAGCCGCCGAAATAGACCAGCGTATCGGCCGAGACGATGAGATCGAACGCCTCTGCGCTGTTCTGCAGACGCTCGGTGAGCTCCCCGGTAGTCAGCGCGTCGTAGACGTTCTTCTCTTTCGCTTGAGCGAGCATGCCCGCGGAGAGATCGACGCCTGTCAACCTGCGTGCATACGGGGCGACGAGCGCACCGCACAGCCCCGTCCCGCAACCAGCGTCGAGCACGTCCAGGCTTTTTGACGGCGCAAGGCCCGAATCCTCCAGCATCACCACGACGAGCGCCGGGGCACGGTACGACAGCCTTGCCAGCTTCGATTCGAAGCTGGCGGCGAAGCTGTCGAAGGTTTCTGCAACAAACCGGTCCGACGCACGCGCCGGAACCTCCCGACCGGTGCACGCCGCCAGCATGTGGCGCGCAATCGGGTCGTCGGGCTCCTCAGCGAGCCATTCCTCGAAGATCTTCACCGCCTGATCGATCTCGCCGATGGTGCAATGCGCCAACGCCATGAGTCTGCGGACTTCGCGGTGCTTCGGACGCAGCGTGATCACTTTGCAGAAGCACGCGACCGCCTCTTCGGTACGCTTCAACCCCGTCAGGAGAATACCCAGGTTGGTATACGCATCGATGTGACTTGGTTCGATGCGAATGGCGGTTCGATAGGCGCCTTCGGCTTCGACCGGCTTGCCTGTCGCCCGCAGCAGCACACCGAGGTTGCTGTACGCGTTGGCATGATCTGGATTCAGTGCGATCGCCTGCTGGAAAGCGACGATGGCTTCGTCCAGCTTGCCTTGCGCCTGGACGATGATGCCCAGGTTGTTGTAGCAATCCGCCCGGTCGGGAACAAGTCCGAGGCTCTTCTCGATGAGCGCGACAGCCTCGTCACCGCGACCCTGCTGATGGGCGAGCACACCGGCGTAATGCAATGCTTCGGGATGGCTGGGTGCGACGTCGAAAATCCGGCGATACACTTCCTCCGCCTCAGCGAACCGCTCGTTCTTCTGCAGGAGAATGGCGATCGACAGCGCCTCCTCGAGAGTCAATTCGCGTGCTGTTTCCGGCTGCTCCATTTGGCGCGCTCACGCGACGAAGCCGTCCGCGAGCTTCATGCGCTGTACTTTGCCGGAAGGCCCTTTCGGAAGATCGGCCACGAAGCGCAAGTAGCGTGGCGTTTTGTACCGTCCCAGTTCGCGCAGGCAATGTGCGGAGAGGTCTGCTGCCGATAGCGCAGCATCCGGCTTCACAACGACGAACGCCGCGATCTCCTGTCCATAGGCGCGGTCGGGTACGCCGACGGCGACCGCTTCGAGCACCGCCGGATGACGCAGCAGCGCCTCGTCGATCTCGCGCGGCGCGATGTTCTCGCCACCCTTGATGATGAGTTCCTTGGTGCGACCCGTGATGAAATAAAAACCTTCGGCATCGCAGTACCCGAGGTCGCCGGTGGCCAGCCAGCCATCGCTGGAAAGCGTCTGCGCGGTGAGTTGTGGCGCCTCGAAATATTCGCGCATCACGTTGGGTCCCTTGAGTTCGATCTGCCCCGGCTCACCTGCCCCGAGCACCCGTCCATCGCGACCCACTACGCGCGCGGAGACGCCAAGCGGCCGGCCGGGACTGCCCAGCTTGCGCGCCGAGACCTCCATCGGATTGCAGAAGGCTATCGATGCACATTCGGTCAAGCCCATCGCTTCGACGATCGGAATGGCGAAGCGGGATTCGAACGCACGTTGCTGATCGGGCGGCAACGGCGCCGACGCGGAGCGCGCGTAGCGAACGCGCGCGACGGCGTCACGTTGTCCGGGGGTGAGGTCGGGGCCGTTCAACAGATAGGCAATGATGGTCGGCACCAGGTTGAGCCACGTCGGATGGTAGCGTTCGACCAGGGGCCACCAGTGCGAAGTGCTGAACCGGTGCGGCAGGACCATGCTGCCGCCGGCAACCAACGTGCTCGTCGTGGCAATGCACTGACCGTTGACGTGATAGAGCGGCAGCGAAGACAGCACGCGATCGGCGGAGTCGAGTTGCTGATGCTCGACGACAGTCGCACCAGCGTACAGCATGTTCGCGTGCGTAAGCAGCACACCTTTAGGTACGCCCGTCGTACCTGACGTGTACATCAGCATCGCGTGGTGATCAGCGAACACTCGGGCACGGTGTCGCGGCGTGGCGACGTCGAGGCCGAGCCCATCGACACCGACCTCGACAATGCGGGACGCCGCGCCCGTTCGCGCGCATGCTGCTTCGAGGCGGCGCGCGTAATCGGCGGCGGCGAACACCACCCGCGGCCGTGCATGGCCGAGCACGTAATCGAGTTGCGCGTCCTGCGCGAGCAGATTGAATGGAGCGACGAGATAGCCGCCTGCCATGGCGCCCAGGAACGCAGTCAATGCCGACAGCCCATTGGGCAGCATGAAGCCAACGACGTCTCCGTGCTGGACGCCCATCTGCTCCATCGCGGCAGCGAACGCGTCGCAGCAGGTGGCGAGTCCCTGCCATGTGAGGACCGCATCCGGCTCCGGGGCCAGCACGAACGGCGCATCGGGCGTCCTGCCCGCGTTGGCGTCGATCGCGTGCCGGAAGGTCGCAAAGCGGCGTGGAGACATCATGCGCCGCGCTTCGCGCGGTAGTCGCCGAACAACTCTTCCTCCGACGGTTCGCGGACGTCGGTTGTCGCCAACGGATGCACCACGCGCGTGATGTTGAGGAAGTGCCGATAGTTGAGGTTGTCGGAAAAGCTGTTGCCTCCCCACGTCCCGCATCCCATCGACAGCGAAAACGGCAGCGCATTGTCGTAGCTGCCGCCGGTCGCGAAGCAATGCGCCTGGTTGACGATCACGCGGCTCACCGGAAGAGTCAACCCAAGCCGCGTCGCGCGGTCGGCTCGCCTGGTGTGCAGCCCCACCGAGTGCCCTGCCCCCTGATAACGCAGCAGCCGATCGGCCAGCGCGCTGGCTGCGTCGAAGTCGACCGCGCGGTACAACGCCAGCACTGGCGAGAGCTTTTCTGCGGAGAACGGATGCGCGCTTCCGACGCCCGTCTCGGTCACGATCAGGAAGCGCGCGCGCGCCACGTCCGGGCGCACCAACCCTGCGTACGCCGCGATCGCTTCGACGGGTTGCGCCACGACCTCCGCAGCTAAACCATGCGGCGTGAACATCGCCTCCTGCAGCCGCTGTGTCTCCTCGGCATCGAGCAGCAGCCCGCCTTCCCGCTCCAGGGCGGCGACGAGGTCGTCTGCGATCGCACCGATCGCAATGACGCTGTTCTCGGACGAGCAGCTCGTCGCGTTGTCGAAAACCTTCGACTGCGCGATCTTCCGTGCCGCATCGGAAATGTCGGCACTTTCATCGACGATCACAGCCACGTTGCCGACACCGACACCGAGCGCCGGTGTGCCGCTCTGGTACGCCGCCCGCACGTTGTTCTGCGAGCCGGTGGCGACCACCAGGTCGGCCTGACGCATCAATTCTTGCGTGTGCTCGCGCGTCGACCCGGGCGGCAACGCGAGGACGAGATCGCGTGGCGCGTCGATGCGATCGAGCTCCGCGTGCACGAACTTCAACAACAGCGTCAGCGTCGATGCCCCCTTGGGCGACGGCGCGAGCGCGATCGCGTTGCGGCACTTGAGCGCGTTGACGATGTTGTTGGCAGGGGTAGCGCCAGGGTTGGTCGACGGCGTGATGGCGGCGACGACGCCGACCGGCCGCGCAATCTCGATCAGCCCGCGGGCGCGATCCTCTGCGATCACACCGACCGTCTTCGCGCCGGCAAGATCGCGCAGCAGGCCCATCGTCTTGCGCCGGTTCTTGGCGATCTTGTCGTCGACGTTGCCGAGACCCGTATCGCGCACGGCGCATTCGGCCAGCGCCCGGTTGCGCGCTGGCTCGACGATGGCCCACGCTGCGGCGGTCGCGAGTTCGTCGACGCGCGCCTGATCCCAGCCATCGACGATGCGTTGCGCCGCGCGGGCGCGCGCCACCAGCGCGGCGACTTCGTCGCGCACCTCGGGGGCGGTCGTCGCCGGCGCTGCCTTTGCGTTCATCGCGGCATCATCCTTCGGGCGTTATCTTCGCCTCACGGATCACGTACTCCCACTTTTTCAGTTCCTCGCGCACCAGTGCCTCGAACTCGGCGGGTGAATCCCATGCAGCTTCGGCGCCCTGGGCCAGCAGCTTTTCCTTGAGTTCCGGCGTCTGCAGCACCGATACCATCGCCGCATTCAATTTTGCCACTACGGCCGGTGGCGTCTTCGCCGGCACAAATGCGCCGTACCAGGAGTTGACGACACAGTCGGGCACACCCTGCTCCGAAATCGTCGGGACTTCCGGCGCCGCGACGCTGCGCTTGTCACTGGTCACGCCCAAAGCCTTGAGCTTGCCGGCCTTCACGTATTGCCACGCTGCGGGCAGCGAGACGAACAGCAGCTGCACCTGGCCGCCGAGGGTGTCGGTAACCGCAGGGCCGCCGCCCTTGTACGGAACGTGGACCATGTTGACCCCGGTGCGCAGCTTGAACAGCTCGCCGGCGATGTGCCCGGGCGAACCGATGCCGACGGATGCGAAATTGAGTTTGCCTGGATTTGCCTTGGCGTACGCGATGAGTTCCTGCACGTTGTTGACCGGCAGCGACGGGTTCGCCACGAGAATCTGCGGGATCATCGCGGCCAGGCTGACCGCTGCGAAATCGCGCTCGACGTCGAACGGCAGCTTGGAGTACAGCTTCGGGTTGATCGTGTGCGACGACAGGGTGAACAGGATCGTATAGCCGTCGGGCGGCGCTTTCGCCGCAAGATCGGTACCCAGGTTGCCCGCGGCGCCACCCCTGTTGTCGACGACGATGGTCGCCCCAAGGGCGGGACCCAGCTTCTCGTTGAGAACGCGCGCGACGATGTCGGTCCCGCCAGCGGGTGGGTACGGGACGATCATGCGGATCGGCCTGTTCGGCCAATCCTGAGCGAACAATGCGGTGGCGCACACGATGCCTGCGAACGCCATGGCCACCCTGGACGCCCACCTAGCCCGACGTTGCTCTGGCATGAGCCCTCCTGTTGCCTCGTTCTCCGCAGAACGAGAGTATGCATCCTCCGCGCACGCTCAGACTTTCCCTTTCCACGGCACGATCAGCTTTTCGATGTAGCGCATCAACAGGTCGAACGCGTAGGCGAAGACGCCGATGACCACGATGCCCATGATCACGACGTCGGTCCGCAGGAAGTTCGACGCGTTCAATACCATCTGCCCCAGACCCGCGGTCGCGGCAATCATTTCGGCGGCCACCAATGTCGTCCAGCCGAATCCGATGGCGATTCGCATGCCGGTCAGTATTTCGGGCATTGCCGCAGGAATGATGACATGCCAGATGACCTGCCATTTGGAGGCGCCCATCGAATAGGCGGCATTGATCTGCTCGATCGACACGCTGCGGACACCGGCGCGCGCGGCCATGGCCAGCGGCGCAAAGCACGCGAGAAAGATCAGGACGACTTTCGCCGTTTCGTCGATGCCGAACCAGATGACGATCAGCGGCAGATACGCGAGCGGCGGCAAAGGCCGATAGAACTCGATCGGCGGATCGAAGATGCCGCGAGCGATCCTCGATACGCCCATCGCAATGCCAGCGGGGACCGCAGTCACGCAGGCCAGCGCAAATGCGGCGAAGACGCGAAACAGGCTCCAGTACAGGTGCTCGGAAAGCGGCTTGCCACCCTGGATGTCGCCGCTCCACGCCTGCCCGAAACTGGTCAGCACCTTTTCCGGCGTCGGTAGGAAAAGATCCTTGATCCAGCCGAAATGGGTTGCCACCCACCAGAGGACGAAAAGCGCAATCACGGTGACGACGCTGATGGCCGTGCTCGATCCTTCGCCGGGCACGCTGTAGCCCTTGACCGTGCGCACCGTTGGCGCAGGTGTCACGCCGGATTCCGGCCGGGGGTGTTCGGAGCCCGCCGCGGAATTCGCGATTTCGGCTTTCACGCAGCCTCCCGCGCGCGTTGAGGAGACGCAAGGATCACCCGCAGAATGTCCTCGCGCAGCGCGATGAACGCCGGGTCGGCTTTCACCAGCCGGGCGTCCTTGCATTCGATGAAACGCTTCCCGAAATCGAGTCGGTAGCGGTGCGCGATCCGCCCTGGAGACGGCGTCATCACGATGAGTTCGGTGGCGAGGAAGAGGGCTTCCTCGACGCTGTGCGTGATGAAGAAGAACATCTTCTTCGTCCGCCACCACAGTTCGAGAATGAGCTCCTGGATCTGCTCGCGCGTCAGCGCATCGAGCGCGCCCAGCGGCTCGTCCATCAGCATTACTTCGGGATCGCTCGCCAGTGCACGCGCCAGTCCGACGCGTTGCTGCATGCCGCCGGAAATCTGGTACACCGGCGACTGCGCGAATTTCTCGAGCCCCACGAGTCGCAGCGTATCGAGCGCGATCGCGCGCCGCTCATCCTTCGGCATGCCGCGCATGCGCAGGCCGAATTCGACGTTGTCGGCGACGTTGAGCCATGGCATCAGCGCGTGTTTCTGGAAGACGACGCCACGGTCCGCACCCGGGCCGACGACGCGCTTGCCATCGAGAATGATGTCGCCGGCAGAGGGTTCCATGAACCCGGCGATGCACGACAGCAATGTCGTTTTCCCGCAACCCGAGGCGCCAAGAGCCACGACGAAGTCGCCGGGATCCAGCGCGAGGTGGACATTGGAAAGTGCGAGTGTCGAGCCGCTGCCCGAGCCCGCGTAATTCACGCTCAGATTGCGTATTTCGAGTTTGCTCACGCGAAGGCGGGCGACTCAGCGTCGTTGTTCGATAGCTGCAGGGACGATTGCATCCCCGCCTGCGCGGGGATGATGCCTGAGTCGTCGCCCGGCGCAGGCCGGGGCCCAATTTTCCGCAACGTCATCGCAGATATCGTAACTTGGATCCCGGCCTTCGCCGGGATGACGCATCCGTTTCCGAGATCCTGATCGCGGGACGCCTTCGCGTCATCGCGTCGCTTGGATCGCGATGCGTCCTGTCACTTCGCGGCTTCTGCCGCGTAGGTCGGATTGACCGCGACTGAATAGTCGGGCAGCGTCTTCTCGATCTGCTTCTGCGACATCTGGAAGTCGGCGGTCGCAGCGAGCGCCTTGGCCGCCGTGCTGTTCTTGCCACCGCCGAGCCACTTGGTCGCCTGGTCCTGCGCCGTCGGGAACCGATAGAGCGCCATTCCGGCCGGCACATCCTCCGGCTTGGCGCCGGACCACTTCGCAACCGCTTTGACCTCAGGCGAATCGGCCGTCCACTTGGCGGTGTTGTTGCGGTACTTCGCGTCGGAATCTGCGAGCAGCCTCGTGAACTTGACCATGAAGTCCTTGTTCGCCTTCGCCCAGTCCTTGTTGGCGATGTACCCGTCGAATGTCGCCTTGCCGGTCGACGCGGAGATCTGACCCGACGACGTGATCACCTTGCCGTCCTTCTTCACTTCAGCCAGAACCGGGTCCCAGATGAACGTCGCCTGGATGTCGCCGCGGGCCCAGGCCGCGCGGACTTCGGGCGGTCGCATGTTGAGGATCTGCACGTCGGCCGGGTTCACCTTCGCCTGCTCGAGCGCCACCATCGTGTGGAAATGCGTCGTCGAGTTGAACGGCACGGCGATCTTCTTGCCCTTGAGGTCAGCCACCGTGTTGATGCCGGACCCGTTCTTCGCAACCAGGGCTTCGGCGTCCCCGATGTCGTCCAGAATCCAGAACAGCTCGTACGGCTCGCCCCGGGAAACCGCGGCCGCCACGCCGGCCGAGCCGACCTCCCCGATCTGCACCGCCCCGGAAGCCATGGCCTTGATCACCTCGCCCCCACCGCCGAACTGCTTCCAGTTGATCTTGTAGCCGGTCGCCTTTTCGAGATCCTTGGCCTCCTGCGCGACCCGGTACGGGACGACCATGTCCTGGTAGCCGATGGTCACTTCCTTCGTTTGCGCCGCCGCGGGCGCGGACACCAGGGTGGTGAGCGCCAGCGCGAGTCCGATTCCGGTCCAAAGCTTCTTCGTCATGCATGCCTCCAGCAGGTTGATGGACAAGTGTGGTCAAATATTACCTCTTTGCAGCCCGGCTGCGCCGCGGGCTTCGGGTCGCGTCTGAGCCAGGAGCCAAAATCGGGCCCAAGATCGGCAAAAGCACGGACAGCCGCCCCAACCTCGAGAGATTCTCATGAATACGATGACCGATACTCCCAACCTCGCCGTTACCGGGAAGCACAGGATGACGCCCTCCGAGGCGTTCGTCGAAACGCTCGTCGCGCACGGCGTCAAGGACGTGTTCGGTATCGTCGGCTCGGCGTACATGGACGCGCTCGATCTTTTTCCCCTGGCCGGCATCCGGTTCATTTCCGTTGCGCACGAGCAGGGCGGTGGCCACATGGCCGACGGCTATTCGCGCGTGTCGGGCCGGCAGGGCGTCTGCATCGCGCAGAACGGCCCTGGCATCACCAATTTCGTGACCTCGGTGGCGGCTGCGTACTGGGCGCATTCGCCGGTCGTGTGCATCACGCCGGAAACAGGTTCCGGAACGCTGGGTCTGGGCGGGTTCCAGGAGACCGAACAACTGCCGATCTTCTCGAAGATCACGAAATTCCAGGCGCACGTGAACAACCGGACGAGGATGGCGGAGTTGACCGGCCGCGCGTTCGACCGCGCGCTGCTCGAGATGGGCCCGACCCAGCTCAACATTCCGCGCGACTACTTCTACGGCGACATCGAGTGCGAGATTCCCCGCCCGATCGAGATCGAACGCGGCGCCGGCGGCGAGAAGAGCCTGGACGAGGCCGCCCTGCTGTTGGCAAGCGCGAAGTTTCCGGTCGTGCTTGCCGGCGGCGGCATCGTGATGGCCAACGGCCAGGCCGACGCAGTTGAACTTGCGGAGTTGCTGCAGGCGCCGGTGGCGTGCAGTTATCTGCACAACGATGCGTTCCCTTCGAAGCATCCGCTATGGGTGGGCCCGCTCGGGTACCAGGGATCGAAGGCTGCGATGAAGCTCATCGCCAAGGCCGACGTCGTGCTGGCGCTGGGCACGCGCCTCGGGCCCTTCGGCACGCTGCCGCAGCATGGCATCGACTACTGGCCGCCGCAGGCGAAAGTCATCCAGGTCGACGCCGACGCGAAGATGCTGGGTCTCGTCAAACCGATTTCCGTCGGGATCTGTGGCGATGCCCGCGCGGCGGCCCGTGCCCTGATCGCCCGCCTGAAGGGCAAGACGCTCGCGTGTCACGCCAACCAGACGCAGCGCCTGACGGACGTGCGTAACGAGAAAGCGGCGTGGGAAGCGGAGCTCGACGGGTGGCTGCACGAGAAGGACGCGTGGTCGCTCGAGGTCTCGCGCACGTCGTCGCACATGCATCCACGGCAGATGTTGCGCGAGCTGGAACGCGCGATGCCGGCGGGGGCGATGGTGTCCACGGACATCGGCAACATCTGCTCGGTGTCCAACAGCTACTTGCGCTTCGACCGGCCGCGCTCGATGTTCGCCGCGATGAGCTTCGGCAACTGCGGGTACGCGTTTCCAACGATCATCGGTGCCAAGGTCGCGGCACCTGACCGCCCGGCGATCGCCTACGTGGGCGATGGCGCGTGGGGAATGAGTTTCGGCGAGCTGCAGACGTGCGTGCGCGAGAACATTCCGGTTACGGCTGTCGTCTTCAACAACGGGCAGTGGGGTGCGGAGAAGAAGAACCACGTCGATTTCTACGATAACCGTTTCGTCGGCGTCAATCTCGACAAGCCAGCCGTCGTGGGCCGCAGTAGCGCGGGCCATGGGCGCCGAAGGCCACACGGTCGAGAAAACCGGCGACGTCGGCGCGGCATTGCGCGCGGCTTGCGATGCGCAGAAGCAGGGCAAGACCACGGTGCTGGAAATGATGGTGACGCGGGAACTCGGCGATCCGTTCAGGCGCGATGCGCTTGCACCGCCGACCAGGCACCTGGAGAAGTATCGATCGACGGCCGCGAAGCGCAGCTAAGCGAGCGATAGAGATTCAACCAACCGACCACGAGCCCGCCGCGAGAGAGAGCCGATCAAGTCTTCGCGCCGGCCTTCCGTGTCGTCCAGTCCACAGTCGGCGGACGCCCATCGAGATGGAGCGCGGCGGTGGCGGGCGCAGTCTCCGCAATCACACGTCCAGCGCGTAGTACCTTGAGGCGCGTGGCGCGCAAGCGTATGGCTTCGACCGGATCGTGCGCCTGCAGCAGCACGAAGTCGGCGCGGCAGCCGGGCGCGATGCCATAGCCGTCGAGACCGAGAACACGCGCCGGATTCGCGGTGACTGCGGCAAAGCATGCGCGCATCGCGTCGATGCCCGTCATTTGCGCGACGTGCAGCCCCATCGCGGCAACCTCGAGCATGTCGCCGCTGCCCAGCGCGTACCACGGGTCCATCACGCAATCGTGACCGAACGCGACGTTGACGCCGGCGGCCATGAGCTCGGGCACGCGGGTCATGCCGCGGCGCTTGGGGTAAGTGTCGTGGCGGCCCTGCAGCGTGATGTTGATCAGCGGATTGGCGATCGCGTGCACGCCGGCGTCGCGGATCAGCGGAATCAGCTTCGACGCGTAGTAGTTGTCCATCGAGTGCATCGACGTGAGGTGCGAGCCGGCGACGCGACCTTGCATCCCCAACCGCTGCGTGTGCAGTGCGAGCGTCTCGATGTGGCGCGACAGCGGGTCGTCGGTCTCGTCGCAGTGCATGTCCACCGGACGTCCCAGGTCTGCCGCCAGCTCGCACAGGATGCGAATCGATTCCGCGCCGTCGGCCATCGTGCGCTCGAAATGCGGAATGCCGCCGATCACGTCGACCCCCATTGCCAGCGCGCGCTTCAGGTTGTCGAGGGCGCCCGCGTCACGCATTACGCCGTCCTGCGGAAACGCCACCAGCTGCAGGTCGAGGTAGGGCTTCACTTTCTCGCGTACGTGCAGCAGCGCCTCAACGGCGAGCAGCCGCGGGTCGCAGACGTCGACATGCGAGCGAATCGCGAGCAGTCCCTTTGCCACCGCCCAGTCGCAATACGCAAAGGCACGTTCGACCAGCGCTTCTTGTGTCAGCAGCGGCTTCAGCTCACCCCACAGCGCAATGCCCTCGAGCAGCGTGCCGCTTTGATTTACGCGCGGCAGCCCATAGGAAAGCGTCGAGTCCAGGTGGAAATGGGCGTCGACGAACGGCGGCGACAGCAGGTAGCCGTCAGCCTCGATCACCTCCGTCGCGGCGAGGGAAATGTGCGGCGCGACGTCGACGATGCGACCGTCGATGACGAGCACATCGCAACCCGTCCGACCATCGGGAAGCGTTGCGTTCCGAACAAGGAGGTCGGCCATCGGCGACCGTCACTTGGTGCCGAAGATGCGGTCGCCGGCATCGCCCAGCCCGGGCAGGATGTAGCCGTGGTCATTCAACTGCCGGTCGATCGCCGCCGTGTACACCGGTACATCCGGATGCGCGGCCTGAAACGTCGCAATACCCTCCGGGCACGATACGAGGCACACGAGGCGGATCGTGCGCGGCCGCGCCTCCTTCAGACGCTCCACAGCGGCGACCGCAGAATTTCCCGTCGCGAGCATCGGATCGAGCACGATCGCGTCGCGTTCCGTCATGCCACCGGGCATCTTGAAGTAATACTCGACTGCGACCAGCGTCTTGGGATCGCGATACAAACCGACATGCCCGACGCGCGCGCCGGGAACGACTGAAAGGAAACCGTCGAGAAGACCCGTTCCCGCTCGCAGGATCGGCACGAACACGAGCTTCTTGCCGTCGATGAGTCTGGAGCGCATCGTCTCCAGCGGCGTCTCGATCAGGACCTCGTGCATCGCCACGTCGCGGGTGACCTCGTACGCCATGAGCGACCCGATCTCGTTCAACAGCCGGCGGAAGCTCGTGGTGCTCGTCTCCTTCCTGCGCAAGAGCGTGAGCTTGTGTTGCACGAGGGGATGGTCGATGACGTGAACGTTATGCGTCATGCTGCTTCCTCTTGTCCAGGCTTGAATTCAAAAAACCGTACCGTCGCTGTCGATCGCAAGCGGCGGTCTACCGTCGCGCAGCTCCTCGGCAAGCTTGCGTCCGGCCGCCCACGTGCCGCCTTCGAGTATGCACGCCAGCGGGAGCTCGGGAAGGCCGAGGTAGATGTGGACGCGCGGCGCCAGCTCGTCGATCAAGGCCACGGTCAGCGCCCGCCACTCCACGACGAGCTCGTCGCCGACGCCCCATGGTCGCGCGCCATCCGCCGCCTTCACGAGCTGCAACACGCCCGCGTCGAGCAGCAACCCGCCGTTGCGGTATTCGGGCAGCGCCGTGAGTTGGTCACGGTCCGTCACGATGATGCCCGCCCACTCGAAGGGTTCGATCAGCGAATAGGCGAGCCACTGCGAAAGCTTGTGGAATGGAACCCAGCCCGCGGTGGCGCCGCTGCCGCCCGCGTGCGGATGGCGCCACACGTCACCAAGAGATACACCATCGAGGGTACAGCCGGTGAGCCAGATCGGCCCCAGCCCGTCGAGCAACGCTCGCAGGAGCGTCGACGCGGAAACCGCGTGGCGCGATTCCTGTGCGGAGAGCGTGTCGAACAGTGCGCCCGGGCGCGCGGTATCGCCGAACGTATCGCGCTGCGTAACCAGCGCGCTGCCCAAGCGACGCAACAGCGACGCGCGGCCCTCGAGCCCGAGTAACGGATTGGCGGTCCCGGCCTGGAACAGACTCGCCAGCGCAGCCGTATCCATCGTGGCAAGCGCCGGAGCATCGACGCGCAGCGCGTCGTCCGGTCGCGAGGAGAAC